>CAVSZF010000005.1:0-13175 GCA_963732395.1 uncultured Spirochaetota bacterium
TTGCCTTTCAGGCTACCTTCACCCTGACGGTTCCGACCATCACTCCAAACGGTGATGCCGTATCCTCGCCTTCCTCCTGAAGGGCACCGTTATCTGCATCAGCAGCTTGATTATGGAATGGTAAATCAACAGGGCCATGTTTCGCATATCCCACGCCGGGCTCTTCACTCCCAGGTGTCGCAGGCCGAAGATCATGAGGTCGGCCACCTTCACGGGACAGCCCTTGAGGCGGACAATCTTCTTCGCCTCGAGCTTTCCCGAAACCCCGGCACAGGTCCCCACGAGCACCACGGTGTCTTCCGGATGGATCACATCACCGTGATAGTAGCCCATCACCACGGCGCTTTTCTTTGCCTGTTTCAAATTACCCTCGAACTTCCTGTCGGCGGTGCCCATCCCCCCTTTTATCGAACAGATGCACCCGCCGTAGCAGATGTTTCCCGAGTTTTTATTGGTCCCTTCGTAGAAGCTGATCGGGGTATCGATCTTCTGCAGATCCTGAAAGGGGGAATCGACGCCCCGCATCTTCGCGGCAAGCTCCTCCCAGGAGACGTCACCGCTTATCTCGATGTCTTTGATATCGAGGGATCCGTAACCCCTGTCCCGCGCCTCGGCGAGGTAGATGATCTTCTCCGGATCGTAGTTCATTATCTTCGCGGCCACCACGTCGCAGGCAAGCGGATCGTTGGAGATGATGAGCGCACCCAGGTGGTGCGGGAAGGGACTGGACTCGAACCCGCGTCCCACGGTAATCGCGTCGGTCACCACCAGGTCCGGGTAGCCCGGCTCCAGGAGGTCCACAATTTTTTCGTGGAGGCGGTCATCATGATACAGAAATCGCTCCTTATGCGTCAGTATGCCGATGTTGAGCTTGAGCGCGTTGGTGATGTCCACGACAATGTGAAACTTCAGCTTGGGCATCCAGATTTTATATTCGGCCTCGTAAAGGGATTTTGCCATGAGCATGGTCTTGTGCAACTTGGCTTTTTTTAAAACAACCTCACGCGTCCCTTCCTCGTTAAAGTCCCTCAATGGAACATTCAGCCTTTTGGCAAGCTTGTCGTAATCTGACTCTGCGAAGAACATCCTCGTGGGCAGGCCAATCCCCCCCGACTCACCGATAGTAATGTTTCCATCGGCCTCATACGATTCACGAAGGACCCCCACCATGGATTCGATTATCGCCAGGTCGGTGTAGGAGTGGTGGATATACTCCTTATTGGCTGTCACCACATTAGGCTTGATGAGGATCCGCCCCCGGGGCCGCTCCCCCAGCTCCTCCATGGCCTCGCGTATTATGGTGCTGATTTTTCCCTGATCATAGTCATCGCATTTACGGATTATTACTTTTTTTGTAGCCATGTCACCATCCCGCACTTTGATTAAGTTTTTCATCGGGTGCCGCATCGTGCATTCTACTTCATGGATTCATTCCGCGCAATGAAAAAACGTCCCGCCGGTTGACAATTCGTGAAAGAAGTAGTGGAAATCAGTCGAAATGAGAAGGAAAAGGGTGTGCCCTATCCTGATATTCAATGAATATTTTTTGAAAAAAATTGACTTTGCATCGATCATTTTGCACTGTTTTTTAAAATGAGTGGTATACTTTTGTAAAGTCACCAGGATTATAAAACCCTGAAACAATGAACCAACGATACCGAAAGGAAGAATGTACATTCCAATGCATGAAGGCAACGTTAAACCCGTAATTGATATATATAAAGCATTTCCGCTTTTCCTTTCACTGTTACTGCTGTTTACAGCGGCATGTGACCGCAACGCTCTGGTGAACGCAACCAACACCAACACCTCTCCACCCATAACCGCCGTTGTATCACCGGACGACAATGCCTGGGTCGCCAGATCCGGTTCCGTCAACAACAGCATAACCATCGTTTTTGACGCTTCCATGGATACGGCAAGTCTCGCCCTATCCGGGACCATGGCATCGGCTTCCGCGGTCTGGAGCACAACAACCCTTCCTGATGATACGCTGATCATCGACCCGTCACCTTGCCCGCCCGGACAGGGAGCAACCCTCACTATTGCCTGCGATTCCCTGGAAGGGGTAAGCATCACCCTCAACCGGACCTACAACATTGCGGAGTCCGTATATTACGTGGACATCAACAATTCAGGCGGACCCTGGGACGGTACGAGGGACGAGCCGATGGACAATATACAGAACGCAATTAATTCCGCGGTCGCCGTCGGGACCCCGGGCGTGGTGCTCGTGGCGGCCGGAACGTTTACAACGGCCGCCACGCTGGTGACAATGGCCGATGGCATTTCCCTCTTCGGCGGGTATTCAGCGACGGATTGGGACGAGCGCGATCCATTGACCCACGTAACGAGACTTGAAGATACGAGGGCAACTATCGGGGGAAGCACCACTCCAACTGATCCGATCAGAGTTATTGACATTCCGGCCGGCCTTACCGCCGCCACGGTGGTGGACGGTTTCACCATCAGCATCGCCCCTTTTGATTCCGGACCATCTCAGCCCAGCGCAGCGGCAGTCTTTATTAATAACGCATCGCCAATAATCAGCAACAATGTTATCATCTCTCCCGATCTTTCCGTCGGTTCCGTTTCAAACACCATAGGTATTTCCCACATCAATGGTGGAAGCCCCGAGATTCATCACAACACCATCACCCTGGGAACGCGGGGCGGAACTGCCGTCAACAGTTCAAATTACGGCATGTATTTTTTTACCGGAGTAAACCCGATCATTCACAACAATACGATACACGCAGGGGGAAGCACCGGCACCGGCGGAACAGGCACCGGGATATTTCTTAGCGGTTGTACCGGCAATGTCCATGATAACACGGTCATCAACGGCGGAATTGGCGAGGAAGCGGCCAACGGCATTCACCTTATAAACTCGACAACGATAATCCGGAATAACGATCTGATTACATCCTCCACCACCGGGACCGCTGGAAAATACGCTTTCGGCGTGCGGATGGAAAGCCAGTCCCATGCGACGCTTGAGAATAATGTTATCAGCGGCTTTACCGCCAACAGTGTCAGATGCGTCATGGTCTCATCTCTATCGAGGCCTTCAATTGTTTCAAATTACATTGACGCCGGGAACAACCCAACAACGGTGGGGATACTGGTCAATAATGAGGACGGGGGAGCCGTGTTCTTTACGGAAATCTACAACAATGTCATAAACGCCGGGATCGGAACGACAACGACGGGAATATTTATTTTTTCAATCAATACGCGCGTAAATATTTGCAACAATACAATAAACGGAGGGGGAGTCGGCAATGACGCCATTGCAATCAACCTAAGAAGAGCCGGTGTTTCGGGGGTCGATACTCGTGTCAATATCGCAAACAATAACATTTTTACCGACCTTACTTCAGCAACAAGCTTCGGCATCCATGAAGACGATGCGAATTCCTTCCCTAATATCGTTTCAAACAACAATATATTCAATTGCGACACTCTCTATTTTGATTATATCGATGGCACAGCAGACCAGTACATTACGAATATCTTGGTTTTGAATGCTTTTGTTCCCGATGGAGTTACTCCCGCAAAGGACAACATAAACGAAAATATTTATCCCGATCTTAACGGCGCCGACCACTATCGGTTTACCGGCGACATCAGCATCGTGGATTTCGACACAAGCGGAATCGACGGCGTCGTCGCAGGATGGGCTTTCAGCACGGACCGGAATAGCAACCCGAGGACTGTCAACTGGTCCATCGGGGCCTATGAATATGACTGATTGAAAATATCCGCAATTCGCTTGATTTTTTCCTTCCGGAACCGCATCATGTGTTCCATAATATTTAGACTTGTTGCGAAACTGGCGTCTCGCGCATAGCGTGGCGTGCTCATCCGGAAGCGATACCAGCAAGGAGAGTACACCGTATGTTTTTCAGTAAATCCCGGCCCGGAAAAAACAACGCGCACAACTCCGCCGGTTTCACCGGCCTCTGGCATTCCACCTTCGGGCCACTGAGCATGGAAAGGGAGGGCGATACGGTGAGCGGCACGTACCGCTTCGGCGCAATCGAAGGCGGGCTCGAGGGCCGCGTCAAAGGACGAAGGCTCACCTTTCGCTACCGCGAACCCGGCGTGTCCGGCGAGGGCTGGTTTGACCTTCTTGGCCCCTGCCGTTTCGCCGGCCGGTGGCGGCCCGAAGGGAGCGACCGCTGGTTCGACTGGATTGGGGAGAGCGGCTTTGACGGTATCTGGAACAGCACCTTCGGCCTGCTGAAGCTCTCGCAGGACGATGATGGATCGATAAAGGGATTTTACGAAATCGGAGGCCCCTCCTCTATCGAGGGCGGTGTTTCCGGCAGTTCCATGGAGTTCAGCTACCGTGAACCCAATGCCTCCGGCAAGGGAAGCTTCACGCTGGGCGATGACGCGATGTCTTTCACGGGCAGCTGGCGCCAGGACGGAACCATACTGTCCCAGCCCTGGGAGGGGCGGCGCATACTCCCGGTCCCCGGAATTTCATGGCTGGTGGTCCTGGAGGCCCACTGGCAGAGATACCTCAATGAACGCGAATATTCCTTCGGCGCCATGCTGGATGAGTTCTTCGCCCGGCTTCCCCATGTGAACGTAAGCCACAGATTTTTCACCGATGCGGAAGGCCTCCTCCAGTGGTGCCGTAGCCTCATGTACCTCCCCGAGCCCGTGCACCTGGTAATCGCCTCCCATGCCACCGAGGAAGGCCTGACGGTACTGGGGAAGGTAATAGACCACGGTGTCCTGGCAGAAGGGCTCCGCCATGCCGACACGGTGCGCCTGGCGCACTTTTCATCGTGCCTCCTCATGAACCACGGCGGCAGCGGCGGTACGGCTGAACGCCTCCACTCGCTCAATCGTTTTCCGGTATCCGGGTACACCACTTCCGTCAACTGGGCCGCCAGCGCCATCATCGAATTTACGTACCTGGATCTCATACTGGAACAGGGGCTAACGCCGGAAGAAGCGTCAAAGGAGCTGTTACGCCTCATGCCCTTCTCGGGAGAAAGTGCCCCGGCGGGGAACCCCTACGGGGCGGCCGGATTTCGGATTCTGCTTCCGGAGGTATGATTATCTCATCCTGCTGTTCGGGGAAGGCGGGGTCCGTTTCCTTTCCGCGGATGCCCCCGATGAGGACTGCGGTTATTATCCGCCTTTCCCTTCAGTGCTCCTCTCTCAGCAGTTCTCCCCATCTTGCCAAAGCCGATGCCGCGGTCACCCATTGGATGACATCGGGTAAAACTGGTATGCCCTTTTCCTTCAATCGTGCGGACATCTTCCCGGAATAGTCGCCGTCAGTGGCACAGCATATGATGGGTTTTTTCCTTCCCTCGTTGAGTGTGCCCAGCCTCCCGGCGATTGCCTCGTCAAGGGGAGTGTTCTGAAAGACGAGGAAAGGCATGATGATGTCTACACCATCGTCCTCCATGAGCCTTTCGATAACATACTCGTAGTCGACTGATGACGCGGACCCGGTGACGTCGACGGGATTGTCCACGATGTAGAAAAAACTGAACCGTTCCCGCATGGAATTCTTCGAAGCATCGGATAGGACCGCAAGTTCAAGGCCCTTGCCGGGGAATAGATCGAGGGCGTTTACCATGGGGCCAGCGCCGTTTGAGAGAAGCGCCACGCGGTTCCCGCGCGCCGGCGGCTGGAGCGAAAGAGCTTCGCAGGCGGCGAAGCATTCGTGGAAGCTGTCGGTGAGAATGGCCCCCGCCTGGGTGAGGGTGTCGTGGTAAACCCGGTAACTCCCCCCGTAGGCCCCGGTGTGTGATACCGAGGCATGCGCCGCCTGTGCGGTGCGCCCTGTTTTGAACACAACCACCGGTTTCCCCTTCGATCTGGCAAGGCCGACGGCACGTGTGAATTTTCTCCCCGTCCCGAGGCCCTCGATATAGCTTCCTATCACCGAGGTGCGTTCATCCCCGGCGAGAAAAGCGATGAGATCTCCCTCATCGACGTCCACCCGGTTTCCGTAGCTTACCATTCGGCGCACGCCGGATGACGACGCGCGCTCCATGAAGGAACAGCCCCAGGTGCCGCTCTGGGTGATGAAGCTCATGGAACCCGCGGGGGGGCGCTTGAACCGCTCCCGGTGGTAGAAGAACGAATCGAAACGGCTGTGGCCGTCGAAGGAGCCGATGCAGTTGGGACCGATAACACGGATGCCGAGCGTACGGGCAAGCTCGGATATCCCGGCCTCGAGGCGCTCGCGGTCCCCGCCAAGCTCCTTGCCGCCCCCGGAAACGATGAGGGCGTTCCTGGCACCGATGGCGGACATCTCGCCGAGAATTTCAGGCGTGCGTTCCAGGTCAACCACGATGACGGTCAGTCCCGGCGCCTCTGGCAGCGATCTGATGTCGGGATAGGAGCGCATGCCCATGATTTCATCATAGTTGGGATTGACGGGATATACCTTCCCCCTGTATTCCATGTTAATAAGCGTGTCCACGATGACGTTGCCGATTTTTCCGGGCGTGGTGGAAGCTCCGACGACAGCCACGCTTTCGGGGTTGAAGAAGTTTTCCATGTGTTCAGTACGCGGCTCCCAGTCAGACTGGTGGGCTCCGGCCACTGTTTCGCGTAACGTAATTACGGCGTCAACGACAACGCATCCTCCGGGGCCGGCGATGACGGGATTGCAATCCATGGAAGAGATGATCCCGGAGGCGTCCGTTCCCATTCTGCCGATGGCCATGAAGGTTTTGACGAGGGAGTCCATGTCGGATGCGGGGGCCCCTCTGAATCCGCGCAGGAGGGGCCATCCCTTTAGTCCGAACAGCATGGATCGCACTTCATCTTCCGCAACGGGAAGCATTCTGAAGGTTACATCACCCAGGATGTCCGTGAAGACGCCCCCCGTTCCTGCCATGAGAAGCGGCCCGAAAACGGGGTCATCGGTGATGCCGGCAATGATCTCAACTCCCGGGGGGCACTGCTCCTCAACAAGGATTCCACCGTAACCGGCGATTCCTTTCCCCTTCATGGCTGCGTCCATGGCGATGAAGGTTTCCGACAGCTCCTCCATTGAGCGTATTCCGGTCCTGACTCCACCGATATCGGTTTTGTGAAGGATCTCCCCGGCATGGACCTTGAGCACCAGGGGAAAGTTTAATCTTCCGGCAATGCGAACCGCTTCCTCCGGGGTGGCCGCGATCCCGCCCTCGGGAACCGTGATGCCATAGCCGGCCAGCAGTTTTTTCGCTTCATGTTCTCCGATCACAGTCCGCCCGCTCTCACGTATGCGGGAGAGTAGCGCAGCAGTTCCGTTTGATCCCGAACTTTTCATCGCTCATCCCCCGAGGCCCTGCGTGCCGCTTCGATGTTCTCCCGGATATAGGCCGTCGATACCGCGGGAACAAAGACGCAGGCGATCTGGAGGGGTTCCGCGCCGGTATTCTCGGTCCTGTGCATCACCCCCGGGGGAGCGTACATTGCCGTGCCGGGCCCTATCTCAATCACCTCGTCGCCGAGCAATGCCCTGCCGGTGCCGGAGATGAATATCATCAATTCTCCTGAAGTGTTGTGGGCATGAAAATCGGTACAGCCGCCCCGGGGGGCAAGAGTGGACATTATAAAGGTAAATCCCTCTACTTGAGGATGAATGTCCGGCGACATGATGATTTTCAGTTCCCTTTCGAAGGGCCGTGGAACTATGGCTCCCTTAATTTCCTCTATTTTGACGAACATGCACGTATACCTCAATCAGCGAGTATGGATGTTAATTGCTTATTATTGTATAAAATACAATAATATTGCATAATCGTCAATAGTTTTCTTGCAAAATTTTTCTAAATAGAGTTTCTTACATCGGCCCCCTTAACTGAACACTACAGACATCATCCCACGATCGGGAACGTCACCCCCGGCTCGGTGAAAACCGCGACCCTGGCATGCTTCCCAATTTTTTTCTCGGCCCGCCTGATCACGTCATCGGGGGTCGGGCAGTAAACGAAAAACCCCAGCTGTTTCGCTTCCGCGGCGGTGAGTGTCGGCACGTGAATGAACAGGTCGTATTCGCGCATCATCTGCATCGAATAATAGATTAAAAACTTCTCTTCCGGATTCAGTCCCTTCCTGGTCTTTTCCAGGACCTTCATGACGCGGGCCGCTCCCGCCATTCTGAGTATGGCTTTCGAAAGCCAGAGTGGCTTCGCCCCCGTCGGGGGTACGATGTCATCGAGGCCGCGTTCGGCACGCATAAAGGACATGACCGCACCGCCAGGGGCCAGCGCCGGAAGGGAGTTTCCCACGCACCGCATCCCCTGCTTGAAGTTGATGTCGAACGGATGCGAGTTGCAGATGATGCCGTCAACCTGGCGGTCCAGGCGAAGCCCCTGCTCTTTGGCGATATACTCGACCCCCTTGCGGTGTGCTTCGATGGGGTCGCCTGCGAAGGAGGCGATGATTTTACGTTCGTGATCAATTGCCACGTTAAGACAGAAAATATCCGCGGGTATCATTCCCCGGACCTCTTCGAGGTCCCGGCGAAAAGAGTTATCTTCCGGCATCATTCCCACGCGGTTGAAGCGGTACGGCGGTTCCGCGAGAATGCCGTGATGGATTCCGATGGTCTCGGAGTAGGCCAGGCCGGGCAGGATATTTTTCATTCCGCCGCCGAAACCGGCCCAGAGATGGGGCTCCATCACCCCCACCAGCACTACCATGTCCGCGTCTTTCAGCCGCCGGTTCAGATACACCGGCGTATTTCTGCTCGTGTTCCCGAAAAAGTAATTCTTTTTCAGATCGAAGGCGTCATGATTTTCCCAGTGAATCGCCTTGAGGTTTTTCGGTCCAATTTTTTCCGCCATCTCCCCTTCTGTCATCACCGTGTGGATGCCGAGGGCCGGAATAACCGTAACGTTTTTAAGGTTCACCCCGGATTTTTTCAGCCCTTCAAGAATGAGGTGAAAGAACTTGTACACGGGCGTGGGCCTGGTGTTGTCATCCACGATGATGACAATGTTCTTCCCCTTCAGCCGGAGCCCCGAAAGGGGTTTCGCGCCGATTGGTTTTTTAAGTGACTCCCTCACCGGTGAAAGCTCTTCGGAACCTTTTTTCCGGGCTCCTTTCTGTTCACTGATACTCCGTTCCGGATGCAGGACTTCCCAGGTATCGGGAACCGTAATAGCGAGGGTCCGCGGCCCCCAGGGGAGATGTATCTTCATGTACGGCCTCCTTCATGCTGTAATTGGTCAGAAACGACGCCGGCCTTTATTTACTGTTTCCAGCCGAAATATGACTCAACTGGAAAGTATTGCCGGGCGAACAATTATTTCAAGCAATTAATCTCGAAAGAACTCCCCTCCAATCGGAATAAACATGATTACATAACAAAATCAACGGATAGTGCTGAAATCCGGGGTCCGGCCCCAAATTCCGGCGGGGTAAAATAATATGTTGCGTTCCGGCCCCCTCCCTGCATTATAAGCTATGAAAAGATGCGCGATAGTATGCAACGGCGATGTGGACGATCACTCCTGGCTCGCCGACAAGCTCGGGGAATACGATACGGTCCTGGCCGCCGATGGGGGGCTGGCCCACTGCCGAAAGGCCGGCGTAATACCGGAGCTGGTCCTCGGCGACATGGATTCCCTCTCCGGGGAGACGAGCGTAAAAAAAATGACGTTCCCTGCCGATAAGGACGCTTCCGACATGGAACTGGCGGTGGACCATGCCATTCAGCACGGGTTCGACGAGGTTGATGTTTACGGGGCGCTGGGAGGAAGGATTGACCATCAGCTCTGCAACATCATGGTCTGCGCGCGTCACCCGGGCCGCGTGCGCATCATTGACAGATACTGCGTCATCATGTCCATTGGCGCAGGACAGGAAACCCGCCGCAACGGAAGGGAGGGCGATATCATCACGCTGACTTCCCTGGCAGACACGGCACGCTGCTCCACGAAAGGACTCCGCTACCCGCTCAATGATGAAATTCTGGAACGGGGAAGCCGCGGGCTCAGCAATATCATGGAGGGGAATACTTTCGAGGTAACCGTCTCCTCCGGGACAGTCCTCATCATGCATCTTACTCGGGAGGGATAACGCCATGAGCGGATCATCATTTAATTTTGACGCCATCGCGGAGTACTACGACGCATGGTACGACGACCCCGTCGGAAAGGTTTACGACAGCCAGGAGAAAAGCGCCATGGCAAAGATTCTCCCGACGGCTTCCCCGGGGGCAGCACTGCTGGAAGTGGGTTCGGGCACGGGCCACTGGAGCGCCTGGTTCACGGAACAGGGATATCGCGTAACGGGCATCGACATCTCCCCGGAAATGACGCGCCGCGCGGAGAACAAGGGGATCGCCGGCTCCCGCTTCATGGCGGGCGATTTCCTGGCAACGCCGATAGAGGAAACCTTCGACGTTGTCGCCGCCATCACCTCCCTGGAGTTCATTCCTGATTACACGGGCGCCATAGAGAAGATGCGTTCCCTCCTTCGCCCCGGAGGTCTGCTGATAGTCGGGGCCCTCAACAGCCGTTCCTGGCTGGGTCTGGCGCGCAAAATCAAGGGTTCGAAAGACCCGGTATTTTCCAGCGCCCGGTTCTTTACCACGGGCGAAGTCAGAAAACTGCTCGGCACTTACGGAAAACCGCGCGTTATCGGCTCCACCTTCGCCCTGCCCTATCGCGCCCTTCTCCCGGCTGCCGGAGTCCTGGAAACCGTCGGAGGCGCGCTCTGCCCGTGCCTGGGAAATTTCATCGCGGGGAGTGTAACAGTATGAAAAGCTCGATGGAAGTAAGCCTCTATCCGCTGGGGACAGACGACCTCGGCCCTTCCATCAGCCGGTTCATTTCAATTCTTGAAGATCGCGGCTGTCATGTTGAAACAGGCCCCATGAGCACCCTGGTGACGGCGGACAGCTCCGTCCTCTTTGACGCGATGAAGCAGGCGTATGAAAGCGTCGCCTCCGAAGGAGGGGTTGTTGTCGTTATGAAGATATCGAATGCGTGTCCGATGAAAAAGAAGGAAAGTCCCCTCTCCCCCCGGGAAAAAGCCCCTTAGAACAGGGGCCGCTTACAATGTATCACGACCATTCCTGTTTCTCCAACCCTGCACACATCAGATACCAGCTGATACAACGGCATATCGCCAAAAACGACTTGCCTTTTTCACACCCGGCAGTATAATGTACACCAATTGACCACTACAATACCATCAATCCGTTTCAGGAGGGATGTCATGAGCAGAGGCTATATTGGAAAGTATTGCATCATAAACCTGTCAACCAGGAAGACCAAAATCGTTGAACCCGGAGATGATTTCTATAAAAAGTTTCTTTCCGGATATGGGCTCGGCGCGGCAGTCATCACTTCACTGCAAAAACCGGGAATAGATCCGCTCTCCGCTGCAAGCCACCTGGGATTCTGCTCCGGCCTCCTTACCGGCACGGGGGCCTACTTTTCCGGCCGCTTCATGGTGGTGGGCAAATCACCCCTCACCGGGGGCTGGGGAGACGCCAACGCCGGCGGGTCTTTTTCCGTCGAACTGAAGAAGGCGGGATTCGATGCCGTATTCTTTACCGGGAAAGCAAAGGCGCCCGTATGGGTCCTCATCTCAGATGGAGAGGTTACTATACAGAGCGCGAAATCCCTGTGGGGAAAGGACATCAACGACACGGAAGAGGCAATCAGGAAAAAGTTGAAGGACACCAGGGTGCAGGTGGCATCTATCGGGATAAGCGGTGAGAAACTCTCGCTGATTTCAGGCATCTCGACAGACGGCGCCAGGATCGCGGCACGTTCCGGCCTGGGGGCGGTTATGGGCAGCAAGAAGCTGAAGGCACTGGCTGTCCGGGGAACGGCAAAGGTCCAGATCCATGACAGCGAGAAAGTTCGTGAGATCAACACAAAGTTTTTGAAGGATTTCAAGAAGTCCTACCCGCACGACCGCTTCACCATGAAAATAATGAATACCATGAGTCAGCTCACGGCAAGGACCGGTGTGAATGTTCCCGCCCAGCCCTCCCTGGTCAAGGATATCTTCCGCACCTATGGCACATCGGGAACCACGGCCTTCGCTGCCATGGTTGGGGATACCCCCATTAAGAACTGGGACGGCGTGGGATATACAGACTATACCATTGAGAGCGCCGCGAAAAACTCCGACGAGAGTGTTATCGCAAACCAGAAGAAGCGCTACGCCTGCCAGTCCTGCCCCCTGGGCTGCGGCGGCATCATCGACATCAGGAAGGGGAAATACGCCGGCACCGAGGGCCATAAACCGGAGTATGAGACCCTGGCGGCCTTCGGTGGGCTTCTCCTGCAGGAGGACCCCGATGCCATCATCGAGCTCAACGAGATGTGCAACAGAGCCGGCATCGACACTATCTCCACCGGCGGTGTGGTAGCTTTTGCCATTGAATGCTACAAGAACGGCATCATTGACAGGAAGAAGACCGGCGGGATAGAGCTGGACTGGGGAAGGAGCGAGGCTATCATCGCTCTCACCGAACTGATAATTCAGCGCAAGGGCATCGGCGACATACTTGCCGATGGAGTAAGGCTGGCGGCGAAAAAAATCGGAAACGGCTCCGGAGAAGTACGCCGTTCACGCCGGGGGGCAAGAGCTTCCGATGCACGACTCGCGCCTCGATGACGGCTACGGACTGTCCTACCAGTGTGAGCCAACCCCGGGCCGGCACACCATTGCCAGCAATCTCTATGTCGGACTCTACCGGACAAAGAAGAAGTTCCCACAGGCGAAACGCCTTATCGGCGGGGCGCGGAGTAAAATAGAAAAACGTGCGCGGGCCTACGCGGCATCGAGCATCTACACCCAGATCATGAACGGCTCCGGGATGTGTATCTTCGGCGCAATGACATCGAACCTTCCCATCGTGGAGTGGCTGAATGCCGCAACGGGCTGGGACATGAGCGCAGATGAGTATTTCAAAATCGGCGAGCGGATACTCTCCATGAGAAAGGCTTTCAATGTTCGCGAGGGAATTACTCCTTCAGACCAGCGGCTTCATGACAGGGCGCGGGGCAATCCGCCCTTGACTGCGGGCCCGTTGAAGGGTGTTACCATTGAGATCGATGCGCTGCAGTCGGCCCTTTTCGATGCCATGGGCTGGGACCATCAGACCGGCGGGCCCACGGAGATGAAGCTCAGTGAACTGGGGATCCGGGAACTCTTCAGCACATAACACTCCATAG
>CAVSZF010000006.1:0-339914 GCA_963732395.1 uncultured Spirochaetota bacterium
TGCAAGCCTTCTGAAGACAGAGATGAGGAGGTACACTACGGTCCTCGCCGCGCCGGCGGTGCACCGCTCCCGGATGGCGGGCTCTTCGCCGTCGAGCTCCGCATCGGGGATGTCCCGTGGGACTCGAAGTTCACAATCGATGCGTGCCATTGCGCCTCCGGCGGACGGAGTGGTTCCTGTTTCGAACAGTTCCGGTTATACCGGATCGCGGGTTGAAGGTCAAGGTAAAATAGGCCGGTTGGGTCGAACCTGGGGAAGGGTGCAATACCGGAACGGATAATCTGTGCCCTACCAGGGGCTTTTCGGCCGCCTGAACTGCCGTCGCTCCCGCTGACTCAAATATTGCGGAACCGGATGATTAATATTTGACATAACAGCCTAAGTATGGAATGTTACGAGCATCCCATCGATTCAATAACGGCGTCTCCATGTCGGCTGAGAGGAGGCGAGTTGTTCCACCTGGCCCGCGCTGGACGGGCAGCCATGGCACGATTATCATTGCGGGAGGTACTCAAATGATACACGTGACCGATGATCAGCTACTTGAGCTTTCGCAGAAATCCTTCGTGCGCATGGACGGGGCATGGTTTATGGCCGCGGCGAGGACCCTGGGGCTCCAGGCGGCCTGGGAGCTGGACGTGGAGGCATGGAAGCAGTTTTCCTATGTGATGGGGAAAAACCTGAAAAAGGCGCTGATTCCCGAGCCTGTGTGGCCCGACAGCCTTCTTGATGCCATGGAAATTTTCATGAGGGTCCTGGATATGCGGGGAAGGACCATCACCATGGAAAACGATTCGATCGTGGTGAGGGTCAGAGAGTGCGAAATACAGAAGGCGATCGCGAAGGCGGGCATCGCCGACTGCGGCATCGCCACGGTGGAGACTTACAAGGGCATGATCCGCGGGCTTTTTGGAAAGGATGTCGAGCCCGTGGTGGAGCACACGAAAAATCTCAATCGCGGCGACGAATGCTGCGAGGTGGTGATTCGCATGCCGGGGAAGTGACGGTGAGGGAGCGGTTACATTGTCGATAATGTATTGCCGATCATTGGAGGACGAACATCATGAATATCTTCAGTTCCGGACAGATACAAGCATTGAAGTTTAAAAACAGGATAATTCGCTCGGCAACGCATGAGGGGATGGCCGACTCCAGTGGGCATCCCCTGGCCGAACTGGGGAAGTACTACCTTCGACTCGCCGAAGGGGGTGTCGGGGGGATCATCACCGGTTTCACGGGCACGCAGAAGAACGGTAAAGCGGTCCCGCTCATGCGGATGTTCGACAGCGACGAGTTTATCGACGATTACAGGGACATTGCCTCTTCCATGAAAAGAACCGGCACGCCCCTCATAATGCAACTGGCCCATGGCGGCGGCCTGTCAAGCAGGAAGATCATGGGTGAAAAGGAAGCGGCCCCCTCTAGCGTCAAGTACAAAACTACGCCCCGGGCGCCGCGCGAGCTGTCAGCCGATGAGATAACGGGCGTTATCTCAAATTTTATTAAAGCGATTGAAAGATCGCGCAATGCAGGCTTTGACGGCGTACAGATCCATGCGGCGCACGGTTACCTGCTGGCCGAATTCCTCTCACCCTACAGCAACAGGCGCACCGACGCATGGGGGGGGTCAAGAGAGAAGAGGGCGAGGATTGTAACGGATATCATAAAGGGGGCAAGGGAAAAAGTCGGTGCATACCCCATCCTGGCGAAAATTAGCGGGTACGAGTTGAGGAAGGGCGGTCTCTCCGTTGACGATGCGGTGGAGAACGCCCGGCTCCTGCAGGAGGCCGGTTGTGACGCAATCGAGGTATCCTGCGGCGGAGTAGATGACGGGATGAGTTCGGTACGGGTCGAGAGATTTCCCCGCGAGGCGGCTTTTGCCTTTATCGATATGTTGCAGGGTTTGCCATGGTACAAGAAAAGGCTCATGTCTCTCATGCTGCCAGTGATTTACAAGGCCCACAGGCCACTGCTGAATTACAACGTCGAGGCAGCTAAAAAAATTAAGGCCGGTGTCGATATACCGGTGATTGTCGTGGGTGGAATTCGGGCAATGCGGGACATGGAGGGTATACTCTCGTCGAAGAGTGCGGATTTCATCGCCATGGCACGACCTTTCATATGCGAGCCAGATATTGTGAAAAAATTTATGGAGGGTACAAGCGATTCGTCGCGGTGTGTAAACTGCGGCTTTTGCCTGATGAGAGCCCAGAGCGGAAGGATCCGCTGTTACATGGGGAAATCGGGCGCCGTGTCCTCATGAATTATTCCTGCTCATATCCGGTGGTGAGCAGGGTGGAGACCCCGATGCAGGCATAGACTTCCGTACTTGAGGTGGCACTATGGCCCATGAAGCGGTGGAAATCCTCTCGAAGTATATTCAAATCAATACGACTAATCCGCCCGGAAACGAGGCGCCTGCGGCGGAATTCCTTGCAGGTATTCTCGACAGGGAAGGGATCGCATCACGCACCTATGAAGCCGCACCGGGGAGGGTTTCCCTGAAGGCGCTCCTGCCCGGCACGGGGAAGAAAGATCCCCTCATCCTGCTCAATCACATGGACGTGGTGCCGGCCGATCCGGCTGAATTCAGCTTCGATCCCTTTGGCGGTGAAATACGCGATGGGTACGTCTGCGGGCGTGGCGCCCTCGACATGAAGGGAATCGGCGTCATGCAGCTCATGGCTTTTCTCGCCATGAAGCGCACGGGCGCCGTCCTCGACCGCGACCTGGTCTTCCTTGCCGTGGCCGATGAAGAGGAGGGAGGGGCCGAAGGGGTGCGCCATCTTCTGGATAACCACCCCGGGGACTTCAGGGCCGGCCTCGTTCTGAACGAGGGCGCCTTCGGCATCGCTAACATGCTGCCGAATAAAACCGTGATGATGATATCCCCCGGGGAAAAGGGGCCGTGCTGGCTGAGGCTGATACGGCGGGGTGAGTCGGGACACGGGTCGTCGCCGCACGGGAACAACGCCCTTGTTAAGATGATCCAGGCGCTGAATCGCCTCATCGATGCGGACCTCCCGGTCATAATCACTGACATCACTGAGGAATATTTCCGGCAAATCGCGCCGTACTGGTCCTTCCTTGGTCCGTACCGTGAAGACGGCAGGCGGGAGACCCTGGCGCGCCTTCTCATGCAAAGCGGCCTCCTGGAGGTGCCCCAGCTGAATGCCATGGTGCGCAATACCATCAGCCTCAACTTCCTGCGCGCGGGTGTGAAGCTCAACGTGATACCCGACAATGTCGAAGCGCAGCTGGACATACGGCTGCTTCCGGGGCAGGACGTCGATGAATTTATCGCTTTTGTCCGGGAGACACTGGACGATGAGATGATCCGGATCGAACCGATACTGGCCTCGCCGGGAAACGTCTCTGAAACGGACGGCGGGGAATATCTTCGTCTTCGTGAGGCGGTGGCCGTTCATTTCCCCGACGCGCTCATGCCCCCTTCCATTCTTCCGGGAATTTCGGACTCCCGTTTCTTCAGGGAGCGCGGCGTGCCCGCCTACGGCTTTTGTCCGCTGCTGATCCCCATGGACCACCTGAAGATGATTCATGGTAATGACGAAAAGATATCGGCTGAGGGGCTTGCCAGGGGCTGCGACATATACGCCGATGTCGTCCGGAGGCTTTGCTCGTAGCGAGCGGGCCCGCCCCGTATCCGGAAGCCCTGGATGAGCTTCAGGACACGGGCGTTTCGTTTCTACTTCACGAAGAGCATCTCCCAGAACTTCGGCATGGGCCATAGCTCGTCGGCGATATAAAGCTCGAGCTCGTCCACCTGTTTTCTGACCTCGTCCATGACGACCTTGATTTCCTCGCAGAAGTAATCCGCCTCCTCCTGGTGATTGGCAAAGCCGTTTCGTCTCGCCAGCTTCGATTTCAACACGCCCACGGACGTCGAGGCGCCGTTGATGAGCTCCGTGAGGCGCTTCAGCATCTCTTTCTGCTGTGTGAGGTCCGCGGCCGCCCCGAGGACCCTCTCCGTGTTCGCTATGGAGGAGGCGAGGCGGTCCTGGTAGTCGACGGCGGCGGGGACCACCTGGCCCACGGAAAGGGTGCAGAGGGTCCGCGCCTCGATTTCGATGACCTTGCAGTATTTCTCAAGCCTGATGGTGTAGCGTGACTTCAGCTCCAACGGGGAAAGGACCCCGTATTTCTCGAAGAGTTTGATTGCCTTGTCGTCACAAAGGGCTTTCGTCGCTTCCGGTGTGGTTTTCAGGTTGGGAAGTCCCCTTCGCGCCGCCTCCCTGTGCCATTCCTCGGAATAGTTGTCCCCCATGAAGAGGACCTGCTTCACAAAGGGTATCTCTTCTTTCATGATGTCAAGGACCGTCTGCCTGATGTTGCCCGTTTCACGCGCTTCTATCATCAAGGCGATTTCGTCGAGGCTTTCGGCGACAATGGTGTTGAGCACGGTCGCGGGGAACGATATGTTGTGGGACGATCCCACGGCCCTGAATTCAAACTTATTGCCGGTGAAGGCGAAGGGGGAGGTCCGGTTGCGGTCGGTGTTGTCCCTGCTCACCACGGGCAGGGCAGAGAGCCCGAGGTCAATGATGCTCTTGTCCGTTGCGTCGGAGGCAACCCCCTTCTCAATGCTGTTGAGTATGGAGGTAAGCTGGGCTCCCAGGAATATGGAAATGATCGCCGGCGGGGCCTCATTGGCGCCGAGGCGGTGGTCGTTGCCCGCGGACGCGATGGAGGCCCGTAGAATGTCGGCATGCCGGTGCACCGCTTTCATAATGGCGAGGAGGAACACCAGGAACTGGATATTGTCGTGGGGTGTTCTGCCGGGGTTGAAGAGGTTAATGCCGTCATCGGTAGAGAGCGACCAGTTCACGTGCTTGCCTGAGCCATTGATGCCCGCGAAGGGCTTTTCATGAAGAAGGACGGCCATGCTGTGCTGGCGCGCAACCTGCTGAAGCTTGTCCATGATGAGGAGGTTGTGATCGACCGCGATGTTGGCTTCCTCGAATATGGGCGCGATCTCGAACTGGGAGGGCGCCACTTCATTGTGCCGTGTTTTTGCCGGGATCCCCAGCTTGTAGAGCTCTTCCTCCACTTCGTGCATGAATGACTGCATGCGCGGATTGATGCTTCCGAAGTACTGGTCCTCCAGTTCCTGTCCCTTTGCCGGTGGCGCTCCCAGGATCGTGCGTCCCGTGAGGACCAGGTCCTGGCGCTTGTAGAAATAGTCCATGTCGATGCAGAAGTATTCCTGTTCGGGGCCGAGGTTCGAGGTGATCCGCTTCGATTTGCGGTTGCCCAGGAGCTTGAGGATCCGCAGGGCGCTGTCATTGACGGCGCGAATCGAACGAAGGAGCGGGGTCTTCTTGTCGAGGGCCTCGCCGTTGTACGAGATAAATACCGAAGGGATGCAGAGCGTGGTGCCGATCCCGTTTTTCCTGAGGAAGGCGGGACTCGACATGTCCCATGCCGTGTAACCGCGGGCCTCGAAGGTGGCGCGCAGGCCGCCGCTCGGGAAACTGGAGGCGTCAGGCTCTCCCTGCACGAGCTGTTCCCCGGAGAAGCGCTCGATCACGGTCCCGGGCCCCGAAAATTCTATGAAAGCGTCATGCTTTTCCGCGGTGGCGCCGGTCATCGGCTGGAACCAGTGGGCGAAATGGGTTGCGCCGTTGTCGAGGGCCCATTCCTTCATGGCGTGGGCGATGGCGTTTGCGGTGTCAAGGTCGAGTTTCTTACCCTTGTCAATGTTCTCGACGAGTTTGTTGTAAATGCTCTTAGGGAGTTTTTCCTGAATGACCTCGTGATTGAAGGTGTCCTCGCCAAAATAGAAGGATATCGGAACGTTTTTTTCCTTTTCGGCCTGGTAGGTCCTCTCGGTGGCGATAATCGGTTTCGTGTTTTTCATCTCTGCCTCCAGTATTGTGCGAGTCTTCGGTACGGGCATCCCCTGTGTTGGGCCGCTACCCATGGCCCGGGTGTATACCGCTTCGCGGGGCTACCGCCCGAAAGGAACCATCCGAAAGTCCGGAACGGGTTCCTCCCGACTCATTGCATGTGAATATATGTATGTCCGCTTTTCCTGTCAATACATGACGGGGGAAAGGGGCGCCTAAAGGGCGAAAATTAACACCGGTGTAATACATCGGCCCCTTCAATTGGATAATCGGCTATCAGGCGCGGTTTTTTTCGCGTAATTCGTCATGACTGGATCGTCATTGTTGATTATTACCCATCAGGCACCCAGCCCCCAGCCGGGTGTTCATTAGTTATGGGGGCCTTCCCCGGCAAAAAGCAAGAATAAATCGGTGCCTGGAAATTATTATTGAAAATAATGGCGGACGGCCAAGGATGGGGCGATGTCGAGGGTGGCGGACAGCCTGTTGGAAGAGGGCCCGGACCGCACTTCGGCTTTACGGGGCCGGCCGATTCAGGATGAAAAAATCTGATGTCATGAGAATCATCGAGGAAGAGGGCCTCCGTCCCGCAAAGCGACGGGGGCAGAACTTCCTTGTGTCCGGTCCGATCCGGGACAAAATCATAGGGGCCGTCGCGCCCTCCCGCGATGACCGGATCCTGGAAATTGGCCCCGGCCTCGGCGCGCTGACGAACGAGCTTATAGAGAAGGCCGGGCATGTGACAGCCGTCGAAATTGATTCCGGTTTCTATCGCTTCCTGAAGGAAATCTTCGCCGGGGCCGCCAATGTAACATTGGTCCATGCCGATATCCTGAAAACCGCGATTGAGGATACATACACGAAGATTGTCTCGAACCTGCCATACTACTGTGCGTCGGAGATTCTTTTCAGGATGGCCCGGTTGAGCGCACCGGCGGCATACGTGATGATCCAGAAGGAGCTTGCCTGGCGGATCGTCGCCGTGCCCGGGGATAAAAATTACGGCGCCCTCTCGGTGACCCTGCGATTCTACTATGAGCCGGAGGTCCTCTTCAATGTGTCGCGGGAGTCTTTTTACCCGAGGCCCGAGGTGGACTCGTCCTTCATGTCGCTCCGCCGAAGGGCGGCGCCTCCCCTCGATGGCAGCGATTGTGAGCTCTTTCACCGGGTGGTCAGTTCCGCTTTCTGGGGAAGGAGAAAGACCATGCTGCGGGCACTTTCGGGCTCCCCTCATCTCGACCTCGACAGGGAGTGCGCGATCCGCATTCTCGAGAGGGCCGGGATCGAACAGGGAGTGCGCGGGGAGGAGCTTGGACTCGATCACTTTGTCGCCCTCACGCGAGAGTGCTCGCGTGAGGGGTGCCGTTTGACGCATCCTGAAGCGCGAAATAAACGGGAACGGAAGGTGAGATGACGCGAATTGACCAGGGCGCGCTGGAGGGGCTTCTCGCACGCGTACAGAAGCCGGGGCGCTATATCGGCGGCGAGATACATAGCATCGTCCGGGATGAGGCCCATTTCCGCATGGCCCTCTGTTACCCCGATCTCTACGAAATCGGCATGTCGAACAACGGCATCCGGATCCTCTACGACATTGCAAACCGGATTTCCGGCGTTGCCTGCGAGCGGGTATTTGCCGTGGAGGCGGATTTCGAGGCGGTCCTCCGGGAGAGCGGGGTGCCCCTTTATACGCTTGAAACCTTTACCCCGCTTCGCGAGCTTTCCCTCCTCGGTTTCAATGTTTCCCATGAACTTCTCTGCACGAATATCCTTCAGGTGCTCGACCTGGGCGGTATACCCCTTCTTCGCGCCGACCGGGGGGAGGGGTGCCCCATCGTGCTGGCGGGAGGCGCGGCGGTGTCGAACCCGATGCCGTTAAACGACTTCATCGACGCCTTTTTCATCGGTGACGGGGAGGAGGGGATCGTCGATATAATCGCCACCCTCGGAGCCGCGTGCGAACGGGGGCTTCCCCGGGGGGAAGCGATCCGACTCCTCGGATCGATCGAAGGTGTCTTTATCCCCGGCTCGCCGATGGGGGGGGGTGAAGGGGAGGGGGCCGTCGTTCGGAAGCGGATCTATCGCGGCGCGGACCTGATGGACCCGGAGCGGCCTATCGTTCCCAACATCCGGATCGCCCAGGAAAGGGCGGTTGTCGAGGTCACCCGGGGGTGCGGCAATTTCTGCAATTACTGTCATGCGGGTTTTTTCGATCTCCCCTATCGATTTTACGATCACCGCGCGGCGGCGTCCCGTGTCTTCGAGATCATCAGGAACACCGGATACAATGAAGTCACCCTCTCTTCCCTTTCCATCGGTGATTATCCGCGCCTGATCGACATGATAAACGAGATCCTTCCGGGTCTCACCGAGATGGGGGTATCGGTTTCCTTTCCCTCGCTCCGGGTCGACAGGGCCACCCTTCCGATCATAGAACAGATATCGGGAATCCGGCGCGCTTCGCTCACCTTCGCGGTGGAATCCGCCTCCGAGGCGATCCGGGCGCGGGCGAACAAGAGGCTTTTCCTCGATGATCTCCTTGAGATTATCCGGTACGTGCGCGGAAGGGGGTGGAAGGTGATCAAGTTCTATTTCATGATAGGCCTTCCGGGATGCATGGACCACGACGAGGCGGGGGAGATGATAAACCTCCTTGCCGGTCTTTACCGGGCCGGCGGGAAGGGGCTCGACATCAACGTGACCGTATCGCCCTTCGTACCAAAGCCTCACACGCCCTTCCAGCGGGAGCCCCAGATGGGCGGGGACTATTTCAAGACAACGGTCGCCAGGATCAAACGGGGTCTTCCCCGGACTGTCAGGATCAAGAACCATGACATATCCGCATCGATTATCGAGGGGATCCTGTCGCGGGGCGATGCCCGCCTCGGGGGGGTGATTCTGCGGGCCTACCAGGAGGGGAGTCGCTTCGATTCATGGGATGAGCATTTCCGGTTCGATACCTGGAAAAGGCAACTTGACGGGGTCCTTCCCGATTGGGAGCGGGAACTGGGCCGGCGCGAGGAGGGGGACCTCCCCTGGTCACGGATCGTCACCGGCTTCGAACAGATTGCCATGAAGAGGGAGCGGGAGGGCGGGAGCCCCGTCCCCTGTCGGGACAGGATTCGGCAACTCCGCGGTTCCATCGACGCGGCGCGTATTGACGGGGCGGCCCGCGCCTTCGCCCGGAGGTTCGTGGTAAAGGCCCATGTCAGGGCAGTTTTCGAAAAGAGGGGCTTGATGAGATTCGTGCCCCACAACGACTTCATGGAAATAATCAAGCGGGCCCTCAGGATGGCGGATGCGCCGGTGGCCATGTCCCAGGGGTTTAACAAGCGGGAGCGCATCGCGGCGGGCTATCCCCTCCCTCTGGGAATTGAGAGCGAGGCGGAACTGGTCGATATCGACCTTTTTGACGAAGTCGATGAGGGCTTCGCCGGCCGCCTCAATGCATTCCTTCCCGATGGAATCAGGGCATCCGCGGCACGGACCCTGGAGGATGGCGGTTCGATCATGGCGACGGTGAAGGTGATCGAATACCGCGTCACCCCGCGAGGGGCAGGGCTGCAGCATCAGATGGCGGCTGCACTGGCATCGGGGACGGATTTCATCAAACGGACGAAGAAGGGTGAGCGAGGGGTCAGCCGGGACGCCGTGGTGCATTCCTTTGAAGACGGCGGCATGGGTTCATTTCTACTCCGGTTATACGTGGGCACGGAGGACGCCCTCCGTATCGACGATGTTGTGCGATTTCTCGCCGGACAGGAAGAGGGGGGAGATGACGGCCAGGCGGTTATGATTGTCAAAACGGCCCAGTACCGCGTGGAGAACGAGGGGCTCGTGATCGTCCTTTGAGGCGGGTTTCGTATCCGGATTGAAATTTTTCTTGAATATGACGCGCGCAAGGGCTATATTGTCTGTACGAGATGAGAGGGCGTCGTCTTTATTCCATAAGACAGGGAGGAGATTATGGAAATATCGAACATAAGCGGACCCGATATCGTGCCCAGCGGTTTTTCACCCCAGGGCCCGCGGGAGAACCCCCCGCCGGAAAATGAGACGGCCCCTGTTAATCAAAACAGCGGAACTGCCGAAGATACAAGAGGGACAACCGTAGACACCTACGCATAGGAAGACGACATGGCAGTGAGCAAGGCCGAAAGGGCCGCCTATAACGATGAGATCAAGGACATCAAGCGGGAAGTCGACCAGATCAGGAAGACCCTGAATGAAGTCGCCACGAAAAAAAAGAAGAGCCCCTCCCTCGCGAATTACTATAATTTCGAAATGGCCTCCCTCCGGATGGATTCCATCGAGGGATTTATCAAGATGAACGACCTCTCCGTCGAGATGCTCGGTCTCAAGAACAGCGGCCCCCTTGAAAACGCGCGGAAGGAGTACTACCGGGTCCTCCAGGACATGGAGGACGTGGTGGGCCAGCAGGTCGACCGTTCCCTCAAGGAAAACGACGAGCATCTGGCCACCGTAAACCGGTTGTCCACGGCCCATATACTGGCCTTTGTCAAGAGGATGCACCGCATCCTCGAAACCCTCAAGAACAGGTTCGGCCAGGATTCGAAGTGGAAATGGTCTTTCGTCGACCTGCAGGCCAGGACTGCGGTCATCATCAAGAATATCACCAGCTTCTCGGAGATTGCCAGGCTGCGGGACCCCCGTTCGCCATATTTCTACGAACGGCGGGACCTGATGCAGCTTTGTAAAGACACCCTTACCGAGGCGGCCCGGCAGTACCGGACGAAATATGAAATGGCGGGAAAGGCGCGTGACGATTTGAAAAAATCGATAGACTACCTCTCGGCCCTGCGAAAGATCCATGTTCTTTTCGGGGAGGAAGCGGAAGCGTCCAAATTGAAGAACATTCTCGATGCCGGTAAAATGACCCTTGAAGCGGAAGACAGGGAGAAGGTCAAAAATAAAAAAGAGAAGGACAGGGAGTCGCTTCGATAGGGCTCCGTTGACTTCCCGTGTTTGGCGCGAGAAATATCCCCACGGATTTTTTTCCCCCTTTGTCTCTTTTTTTATTTTTTAGGCTTGACTGTAGGATCATTCTTTATTAATGTATTATTAGCACTCATTATAATCGAGTGCTAATAATACGGTGTAACTATGGCACGCGAAATTATCAATACCAGACCACTTGATGAAAGAGAAGCTTCTATACTGCAAGCCGTGGTATACGAACATATTTCCACTGGCCGGCCAGTGGGCTCCCGTTCCTTTGTGCAAAAATACTCCTTCTCGATATCACCGGCCACAATGAGAAATGTCATGTTCGACCTTGAGAGCATGGAGTTTGTGAAACAGCCGCACACCTCGGCCGGAAGGATCCCCACGGACAAGGGGTACCGCTTTTATGTCAATTCTCTCCTGGACTCATATCATTTTTCCCTTAAAGACCGCGTGATTTCGGTGAAGGAAGAGGCGGTGAGGAGAGAAGTGCAGCTCGATAAAATATTTTCACTCATCACGAGAATGCTCTCGAGCGAGTCACGCTACGCAGCCATCATGCTCACCCCCCGGTTTGATTTCACCGTCGTGAAACGTATCGTGCTTGTGCCGATGGACAACAACGAGGTCCTTTTCATACTGGTTACGAGAACGGGGATGGTCCTTACACGGAAGGTGATGATATCCTCCACCGTAACCCAGGACGAACTCTACGACTATTCGAAGTATCTGACCGGTGAGTTGAGCGGTTACTCGATCAACGAAATACGGGACACCGTATTCAACCGGCTCCGGAAGGAAAAGGCCGAGGGCATGAACAAGGAGATGGCCCTGGATATCGCGCAGCTTGCCATAGCCGATTACGAGGAGCCCAACCTTCATGTCGACGGAATCGAAAACCTTTTGAAAATACCCGAAATGGTCGAGGAGGGACGCCTTCAGAGCCTGCTCAGCATCATTGAGGAGAAAAACATCCTCCGGCGCATACTTGAGCGCGCCCTTGAGAACGAGGGTGTGTGGACCCTCATCGGGGAGGAAATCGATGAGGAGAGGGTGACCGGGTGCAGCATGGTGTCGACATCCTATAAAATTGGCAACAAGCTGGTGGGCGCCATCGGCGTGATCGGGCCGACCAGGATGGACTATGAAAAGGTGGTGCCTCTCGTAGACTACACCGGGAGGGTGGTCACCGAGCTTTTAACTGAAGTATCCAAATGACGTATCCTGCCCTGAAGGACGGGGCGATAGGACCATAAGAATCAAAAGGGAGCGGGAATAATAGATGGAGCGACGGAAAGACTCACAGAAAACAAGGCCCAGGGAAGCCAGCCCCGAGGAGAAGCTCGACATCTCTGATGAGGCCCTCGAGGAAAAAATGGGAAAAGAAAAGGCCGCCGAAGAGCGGAGAAAGACCTACAGGAGGGAGTCCGACAGGCTTCTCGAAGAGGAAAAAAATAATGCGGAGCAGGAATGCGCCAGGCTCAGGGAGGAGATGAACACTCAGAAGGACACAATGCTCCGGCGCCAGGCCGATTTCGAGAACTACAAGAAACGGGTCTCCAAGCAGTACACCGAGAATCGCGTGATGACGATACGGGATTTCGCCGGAGACATTATCGCCATCAACGACGATCTTATCAGGGCCGTAGAGGCGTCGGAAAGTATTTCCGGAGAAATCCCGGCCGAAGAAGCCCACCGTTCCTTCGTCGAAGGGGTGTCGATGATTTCAAGGCGCATCGAGGAAGCGATGCGAAACTATGGCGTGACCGAGATCGAGGCCCAGGACCGGCCCTTTGATCCCAATTTTCATGAAGCTGTCGAGATAGAGACCAGCAATGATGTCGAGTTCGATACCGTCACCAAGGTCTACCAGAAGGGGTTCAGGATCGACGACCTCGTGGTGCGGAGCGCGCGGGTGAGGGTGGCGAAACCGAACCGGGAGGAATCGGACGGAAACGGCTCTACGGGCAATGAAGAGGGGGGGGCGTCGGCCCATTGAATGGAGGAACATTCCCCCGAGGCGCATCTCTATGCGGGATATCATTAAATCTATAATTTCAAAAGGAGAACGAACATGAGCAAAATTATCGGAATCGATCTTGGAACTACGAACTCGTGCGTGGCGGTCATGGTGGGGGGAGAGCCGGTGGTCATTCAGAATTCAGAGGGACAGCGCACTACTCCCTCGATCGTGGCCTTCACCGACAAGGGGGAACGACTTGTCGGGCAGGTGGCGAAGAACCAGATAATCACCAACCCCGAGAGCACGATACGCTCGATAAAGCGCTTCATGGGGCGCCGGTTCAACGAAATCGCCAATGAAATCAAAATGGTGTCATTCAAGGTGATGGACGACGGCAAGGACGGAGTTCGCGTGAAAACCATAGCCGGCGAATTTACACCGCAGGAGATATCGGCCCGCGTGCTGCAGAAGATGAAGCAGACGGCGGAGGATTACCTTGGCGAAAAGGTAAGCCGTGCGGTCATTACCGTTCCCGCCTATTTTAACGACTCCCAGCGCCAGGCGACAAAGGACGCGGGACGGATCGCGGGTCTCGAAGTGGAGCGGATCATCAACGAACCAACCGCCGCCGCGCTGGCCTACGGCCTCGACAAGGCGAAAACCAACGAAAAAATTGCGGTTTTCGACCTCGGGGGAGGCACCTTCGATATATCGATCCTCGAGCTGGGCGACGGCGTCTTCGAGGTGAAATCGACAAACGGAAATACCCACCTCGGGGGCGATGATTTCGACCAGCGGGTCATGGAATGGCTGATGCAGGAATTCAAGAAGCAGACCGGGATTGACGTGTCCGGTGACAAGATGGCCCTCCAGCGCCTCAAGGAAGGGGCTGAAAAGGCCAAGATGGAGCTTTCCAGCAAGATGCAGACCGAGATCAACATCCCCTTCCTGACGGCCGACCAATCGGGCGCAAAGCACCTGGTGATGACCCTTTCCCGCTCGAAGCTCGAGCAGCTGGTCGAGGACCTGGTGGAGTCGACCAAAGGGCCCTGCCTGAGCGCTCTTGAGGACGCGGGCCTTACCCCGGGTGACATAGACGAGGTGATTCTTGTCGGCGGTTCCACCAGGATGCCGGCGGTCCAGGAACTGGTGAAACGGATTTTCGGGAAAGACCCGCACAGGGGCGTTAACCCGGACGAAGTGGTCGCGGTCGGCGCGGCGATTCAGGGCGGCGTGCTCGCGGGAGACGTACATGATGTGCTCCTGCTCGACGTGACGCCCCTTTCACTCGGCATCGAAACCCTGGGCGGCGTCATGACCAGGCTTATCGAGCGAAATACCACTATCCCCACCAAGAAGAGCCAGATATTTTCCACCGCGTCGGACAGCCAGCCCGCGGTGTCGATACACGTCCTGCAGGGCGAGCGGGAGCTTGCGGCCCAGAACCGTACCCTGGGACGATTCGACCTGGTCGGGATCCCGCCGGCGCCCCGGGGCGTGCCGCAGATCGAAGTGACCTTTGACATCGACGCGAACGGCATCGTCCATGTTTCAGCGAAGGACCTGGGCACCGGCACCGAACAGAAGATACGGATCGAAGCGTCAAGCGGTATCAATGAAGATGAGATCAAGAAGATGGTACGGGACGCGGAAGAGCATTCCGCCGAGGACAAGCGGGCGCGGGAGATCATCGAGTCGCGCAACGAGGCGGACACCCTTATCTACTCCCTTGAGAAGCTCCTGCGTGATAGTGCCGATAAGGTCGAGCCATCGGAAAAGGAAGCAATCGAGTCCGAGATCGCCAATCTCAAAAAAGCCATGGAATCGGACAGCGTCGAGGGGATACGGGAGGCAAAGTCGAAACTGGAGCAGGCGTCCCACAAGTTCGCGGAGCGCATCTACCAGCAGCAGGCCCAGCAACAGGCCCAGCAACCGGGCCCGCAGCCGGAGGCCCGGGAGGAAGGAGCGGGATCCGGTGGGGAAGATGGCGGTTCCGGAGGCGGAGAGAAGGTCTATGACGCCGACTACGAAGTTGTCGACGATGATAAAAAGTGATCGCCGTTCAAGAGTCATTGACATGGCGGCGGTGGATGTGTATATTTAATTACATACTATACCACCACTGGGCCCGGAGCGCCAGTGTGCCGCATCACAAATGTAAGGAAACAACCATTGGCTAAACGAGATTATTATGAAGTGCTCGGGGTGTCCAAAAACGCTTCGGAACAGGATGTCAAGCAGGCGTACAGGAAACTGGCGCTGCAATTTCATCCTGACCGGAACAAGGGGAACAAGGAATCCGAAGAGAAGTTCAAGGAGGCCACCGAGGCATACGAGGTGCTGAGGGACCCGAAGAAGCGTGCCTCCTACGACAAGTTCGGCCATGAGGGCGTTGCCGGTATGGAGGGCTTCGGGCGGGGCGCCTATTCCGACTTTTCCGACATCTTCGGTGATTTTGATTTCGGCGAGATTTTCGAGGGTTTCTTCGGGGCCGGTTTCGGCGCCAGGGGAAAGCCCCGGCGGGCCCGGCGCGGATCGGACATCCAGTATGATCTTTCCATCTCCCTGGAGGAGGCGGCCTCCTCCAAGGAGGTCCAGATCAAGATACCCAGGCACGAGATGTGCGAGGTGTGCGAGGGGACCGGTTCAAAGGCCGGCACCAAGCCGGCAGTGTGCCCCGTATGCGCCGGTTCCGGACAGATACGGCAGACCCAGGGTTTTTTCTCGATCACTCAGACCTGTTACAAGTGCAAGGGGGAGGGCAAGATCATTTCGTCGCCCTGCGGATCGTGCCAGGGTAGCGGGCTCAAGCTCCATAAAAGAACCATTACGGTAAAGATTCCTGCGGGAGTCGAATCGGGCTCGAGGCTGAAGATCTCCGGCGAGGGAGAACAGGGCCCCCACGGCGGAACCCGCGGCGATCTCTATGTGGTCGTGCACGTGAAGAAACATCAGGTTTTCGAGCGGCATGGCAACGACATCATTTCCCTGATCGACCTGTCGTTCCCCATGGCCTGCCTGGGCGGCGAGATTGAGGTTCCCACCATCAACGGGAGCAAGGCGAAGATGAAGATTCCTCCGGGAACGGAAAACGGCCAGGTTTTCAGGCTGAAGGGAAACGGCATCCCCTATCTCGGCTCATACGGAAGGGGGGATCAGCTCGTGAAGATCAATATCAGCGTGCCCAAGAAGCTCACCCCGAGGCAGAAGGAACTGTTGAAAGAGTTCTCTATGCTTGACGGGGAGAATGTGGGATCGGAGGGCAGGGAGTTTTACCAGAATCCGCGCTGACGGCCGGGAAGGCCGCGGCCCGGGCGGTCCTTTACTGGATCTTGAATTTCTCTATCTGCAATTTGATCTCCGCAGAGAGTTCGCCTATCTCCTGCGACGTTATCAGGATATCCTCCGCGTAATTCACCAGTTCCTGCGAATCGGCGTTTACCTTTTCAACGGCCGATGACATCTCCTTGTTCGTGGCCATCTGTTCTTTGGTCGATATCGAGATTTCGTTTGATATATTCTTGATTCCGTCCGTCCTGCCCCTTGCCTCGGATGCTGTGTCCGACATAAGCTTCAGAATCCCGGAGAAGCCGGAGATGATCGATCGCACCGATTCGATCGATTCGATGATTTTATGGAAGGTCAGTGCCGTCCTGTTGACGATGCTCGTCCCTGCATCGACCTGGGCGCTCCCCTCCCTTACAAGCCGGGTTATGTTTTTCGCGCTCTGTGCCGTTTCTTCGGCGAGTTTCGATATCTCGTCGGCGACGACGGCAAAGCCCCTGGCCCTGGTCGCCCGCCCGCGCCGCCTCTATGGCGGCGTTCAGGGAAAGCAGGTTCACCTGTTCCGAGATGTCGGAGATGATCTGGATGATCTCTCCGTCTTCGTTGACCACATACGCGTAACCATTGGCGCCGTTCTTTGTGTTTCTTATGAAGGTTTTCAGGTCTTTGTAGCGTCTCTCGTCCATCGCCTGGTTCGCGGCGTCTCCGGGCTTTTTTATCCGGTCAACGCCGGCGAAATGACGGGCGGTAATCCCGTGGAGGTTCTCGACGGAGATCAGGAGATCGGAGACGACCATTTTCTTTAAATTCGAACGTATGAGTAGATAATTTGTGGTAAAGAAAATGCTTGTGGCGATGCCCACGGTAAGGAAAAAGACCGTGAGAAGTTTTAAGGAGATCCGGTTTTTTAGTTTTTTTATTGCGGTTAAAAGGTTCATGGCGCCACTCGGAATAGGGGTATCCGTTGAACATCATGGACAATCATAACCTTGCCAGCTGGCTCAAATCCTTTATTAATTAGATACCGATCGCGAGAATTGTGTAAAGAAGATTTTGATACCTGCCGTTGATTGGGTATATTTTTTTAATCTTGACGTCCCGGGGGCATGGGAGCAACCTGTCTCGATATACCAGTTCAGGGAGACGCAGATGCTACCAATAGTCGATTACGGCGGAATCGCCATCGTGATCCCGAAAGTGGCCGCGGTGGGGAACATTATCGAGGACAACGGCAGGTTCGGATTTGAGGTATATCTTTCCGGCATGAACGAACCCCTGGTTATTGGGTTTGACAATGCGAAGGAAGCCTCCGATTCAAGAAGCGAATTGATAGGAATCATCGCCCAGTTTCATTACGTGAGAGAAATGGGCCCGGAATATGATATCGACGACATGGCCGACGAGGAAGGCCCCGAAATAGACGATTCCACGAAGAGCGAAAAGCATTAGGGAGTCCCGACAACGGCCGACAGGGGCGGGCCCGAGTGGTCTGCCGGGACGGTCCCATCGGACGACGAAAGAACCATATCCGCGAACCATGGATGATGAGGATGATACGGAACGATTTTGAGCTTTTATGCCGGGGAACGGAGGAAATCCTCCCCCTGGAGGATTTCAAGAAGAAGCTGGAGCGCTCGGAGCGCGAACAGAAACCACTCGTCATCAAGGCCGGCTTCGATCCCACGGCCCCTGACATCCATCTCGGGCATACGGTGCTCCTCAGGAAAATGAAGCATTTCCAGGATATGGGACACAGCGTGGTCTTTCTGATCGGCGACTTTACGGGGATGATCGGCGACCCGTCCGGACGATCGGTCACCCGCAAGCCCCTCACAAGAGAGCAGGTACTGGAAAACGCCGAGACCTACAAGCGCCAGGTCTTCAAGGTCCTGGACAGGGAAAAAACGAAGATTGTATTCAATTCGGAATGGTGCTCCCCCATGGGCTTTTCCGATGTGTTGGAGCTCACCGCCAAATATAACGTGGCGCGGATGCTGGAACGGGACGATTTCGACAAGCGTCATAAAAGCGGTGTTCCGATCACCATCCTCGAGTTCATGTACCCGCTTGTTCAGGGATATGATTCAGTGGTCCTGAAGGCGGATATCGAGCTGGGCGGCACGGACCAGAAATTCAACCTCCTCGTGGGGCGCGATCTCCAGCGCGAATACGGCCAGGAGCCCCAGGTTATCATGACGGTACCCCTCCTGGTGGGCCTTGACGGCACACAGAAAATGAGCAAGTCCCTGAACAACTATATCGGCATCAACGAGGCGCCGAAGGACATTTTCGGCAAGGTGATGTCCATATCGGATGAGTTGATGTTCCTGTATTACGAACTTGTCACCGATGTGCCCGAGGCCGAGATCGAGGGCTACCGGGAGGGTATCCGGGACGGCTCGCTCCATCCCCGCGACGTCAAGGTCGGGCTGGCGCGGAACATATGCGCCCAGTTCTACGACGGGGAAACGGCCGCGCGGGCGGCGGAGGAATTCGATCGCGTGTTCGCCAACAGGGAACTTCCCGACGAGGTCCCGGAGTTTCTGGTGCCGGAGGAGGAGAAAAGCGGGGGCAGGGTATGGATCGTCAGGCTGATGGTCCTCGCCGGCACCGCATCCTCCAACGGCGAGGCCCGCAGGCTCGTGAGGGGAGGGGGGGTCTCGTTCAACGGTGAGAAAATAACTGATGAGGACTTCGAGATCACTTTTCCCGCCGAGGGCGTCCTGAAAGTCGGGAAAAGGAAGTTCGTAAAGATCGCGGGATGACTCTCGGGAAGCCGCACGGGCGCGCTTTTTTATTCAGGACCCTCGATTACCGCTTGCACCCAAACGGCCCATGGATTAGCATATCCCGAAATCATCCACGCATCCCGGGACCTGATGATTGGAACCCGTTGATGCGGGAAAGGGCCGGCCATTTTTTTCCCGGTTGCAAAACAAATTCGTAACTCCTTCGGAAAATCCATGTCCAATTCAGATAGCGAAGACATTCAGGTCATTGATAGGGTACTCGGGGGCGACATCGAGTCCTTTTCTCAGATAATCGACAAGTACAAGGACAAAACCTTCAACTATGTCTATTCTCAGATCAAGGATTACGACGAGGCCCATGATATAACGCAGGAGATTTTCATAATGACGATCGAAGCCTTGCGTTCATTCCGGCGTGAATCGAAGTTTTCGACATGGTTCTACAGTATCATGGTCAATTACTGCAAGAATTACCGCAAAAAGAACAGCCGGTTTCATCTCGTTCCCATAGCAGTAACCCGGGGGGACACGGAATATGACCTCCAGATCCCCGACGAGAGGGAAAACCCCGAGGAAGAAGTGATAATGAACGACTCCCTCCGAATCGTGAGAGAGGAGATCGACCAGCTCCCGAACGATTACCGTGAAATCCTGCTCCTGCGGGATATACAGGGGCTCACATACAATGAGATTGCCGAGATACTGGACATATCGCTGTCAAACGTAAAGGTAAGGATCCACAGGGGCAGAGAGTTTCTCAAAAACAAACTTCTTGCGCGAGGATTGATATGACCGGCAACCATGTTTCCTTCACTACGATGTCAGATCTCCTTGACGGCCTGGTCCTGGATCAGGGAGAGCGCGATCTCCTTGCAAAGCATATACACTCCTGTCCGGGGTGTTCACTGGAATACGGCCGCCTTGAAAAGATGCTGCGGCTCTGCCGCCAGGCGGGCGAAAGGCCCCTTGCACCCGCGTCTTTTTCCCCTGACACCATGCTGAAGATACAGGCCGCCAGGGTAAAAAAGACCTTCATTAAGTCCCTTCCGGCTATAGCCGCGTCGCTTCTTGTCATCGCGGGCGTCGGTTTCTTCAACGCCGGGATCGCCCCCTTCAATGACCGGGTGTTTCTCGCTGACGACGATTTGCATACATCACGGCATGATTCGGAGCTTGTTCTTGACATCATCCGGAAACACAAGGCCTCCATCTCCCAGGTGACCGACCAGTACGTGGAGGGAACGGTACCGGTCGCGTCCTTTAGCGCATTACGGCGCAATCTGGGATACCGGCGAGTGGCCTATATGCCGGCGGAGGAATCAGATCCGGGTTTCGGCATCCACTGGGGCGACGCAATCGAGGAGGTGGGCCTGGGGAACGGCCAGCCCGGGAGGGTGCTGGCGCCTCTTCATGATTATGAATCCCCTGAAAAGTATATCCGTTTCAGGGTATACCGATAGCCGATCGGGGCGGACCTACCCCCGAAGCACCGGCCGGGAGGCATTGATATACCCCGCGGCGGTTGTGATGAACCCCCCGCATACCCCCTGCGAACTGATGAGCGAATAGGCATGAATCATTTCGTCGTAGTCGGCCTGGGCGTCCTCCACATGAATGACATGATAACCGCGATCCGAGGCGTCACGGGCCGTTGTTTCGACGCACTGGCTCGTGGCAAGCCCCGTAATCACGAGCTCCGTTACGCCCATGTCGTGAAGAAAAGCGTGTATATCAGTGGCGGTGAAAGGGCTGAATGTGGTCTTCTGGATTACGGTCTCTCCGGGGTCCGGAGCGATTTCCTGAATGACATCGGCCCATGTATCATTCTCCAGGGGGTACACATCTTCAAATCCCGCGCGGAGCCCGTTCCTGTACGTGTCTGCGAAAAAGGGATGAAGGTCGGACCTGTCGGGCTCCTTGCCGCAAAGCCGCAGGTACACCACGGGAAGGGCCTCTCCACGGAAATGATCAAGCAGGCGGCATATGTTGGGTATGACGGTCCTCTCGCAGCGGGTGCTGATGTAATCAAGACATCCAGGCTTGAGCGTGCCGAAATAGCGGGCGTATGACGATTCGCGCTTCAGGTAATAGTTCTGCATGTCGACGACCATGAGGGCGGGCACTGAATGCTCTATTCTCCCGGACATAGTCCCGTGTCACTTTTTCGAGAGATACTCGACGGTTTCGCGGAATTCGTCATAGAACCGCTTCAGCTCGTCGTTTTTCCTCAGGGGCCTGAATTCGGGCCGGTTCCCCTTCCGTATTTCCGCAAGGTAGTTGCTCATCACGTGGATGGGACCTGATATCTTGTGGGAAAGAAAAATGAACTGCGAGAAGATGATCAACGTCTGGACGACCGTCATGAAGATAAGGATGTAGAGTACGATACGGTTGTTGGTTTTAATCCCTTCATGGTTGCTGTTGATCTCATTGGTGAGCTTCAGGTTTTCCTTGAATGCCGCGTTGCATTTTTTTACCGTGGGACTCGCGGGGTCCTGCAGGGCCGGAATGGCCAGGAACATGTCGAGCATGCTTTGCTGGGTGTCGATGATGGCATCGATGTTCAGGTTGTTATTGACAATCAGGCGGTTCGTACCCGCGGCGAAGTAGAGAAGGGCCGCGCAAATCGCCAGCGTGGTAAGGAGTGGGAGTATAACGGCGCGAAAGGAAATCCTGAACTGAAATTTTTTATCGAGAACGTATTTTTTTCTTGTCAAAGCCATGTTTAACCTCGATAGTTAGGCAGGTATGGGACAAGGGGAACGCCGCTCCCCACGCCTGAATAGTATGAACACGCGCGATATTAGTCAATGACTTTTGTCGCCCGTGAGGTCGTTGCAGGATTTTTTTGCGGAGGGTGTTCATCGACGGCCATGGCCGGATGGCACCGCCGACGGTTTTCGCACGGGCTTCACAGGACATTGTGCCATTATGAATAATCTGAGTGTCATCATCTCCCTCATCGCCTCCGCCATGATTCTCTTCGCCGCCGTCTTTGTGCTGGTCAAGGACTGGCAGGACCAGGTAATGCGGTATTTTGCGGGATTCGCCCTGTCAGGTCTCGGCATACTTTTCACCATGTTCCTGACCTATGCCTTTCCCAATGATTTCGACCTGACGCTGATGAACAAGATCACCCAGGTTTCGACCCTCATGACCTTCTCCAGTCTTCTCTGCCTGTCTTTCGTGTTCCCGAAACGGGACCGGCCGTTTCCCTTTTACATCGCCTTACTTATCCTTGCTCCGGCGATGACAGTGGGCGCGGCCGTCGTGACGACCGACATAACCATTACCAGGGCCTACTTCGAAAACGGCAAATTCATACGGGACTTCAACCAGGAGTTTCCCGGCTATACCATTTATGGAATCATTGCGTTCATCTATGTGCTTTCCGCCCTGGGAAATTTCGTGCGTAAGTACATCACCACGAAGATATACATCTACCGGCTTCAGATGCGCTACCTTTTCGTCGGCTCGACGATCTCAATCACCCTGGCCTCGGTCTTTTCCATCATCATGCCCGGCTTTTTAAATTACACAGAGCTCTATGTCATAGGGCCGGCGGCGGCGGCTTCTTTCACTATCGTTTCTCTTTTTTACTCGATTATTGCCTACAACATGCTGGATATACGCACGGTTGTACACAAGACGTTCGTCTATGTGGTTATTTCCATGGTGATCTCCCTTCCCATCCTCGGGATACTATGGGTGTGGGGAAACGGTTTCTGGGGGCTCGGATCGCTGCCTCATTATCTCGTGGCAGGTGGGGTGGTCCTTGTGTTTATTATTTTTTCAATCTATATTCAACCGATCATCGACAGGGCCTTCAAGCGGAAGCAGTACGCCTTCGGCTCCGTCGTCGACAATTTCGTGCGCGATATCTCCGAGGAGAGGAACCTGCGCGACATAGTCCGCCGCACCGTCGACCTCCTTCGTGAGGGGCTTTCGCTCCGCCACGCTTTTTTTATTCTCTTCGACGACGAGACCCGCAGGTTCGAGCTTTTTTATTATAAAGGCGACCGGGAGGACTTCACGGTCACTCCGGTGGAGCGGAACGCATCTATCATCAGATGGTTCGTCCGGAACCAGGATATCCTGCAGCTATCACGCGTCTACACGGACGACAGGTCATTCGCCGAGGTCAGGGAGGAGATCGCATCGTTTTATAACGACAACGGAATACAGGTGGTCCTTCCCCTTTATCATGAGCGCCGGGTGGTCGGGCTTCTCTGCCTGGGCGTCAAGGAGACCCTGGCCGGCTATCACACCGATGAGATTGAAAAGCTGAAACAACTCCAGATAAAAAGCAACGATTTTATCTCCACCGCACTGACCTACCAGAAGGTGATGAACGAGCAGATGGTATCGCGGACCATCAGCCTGTCAGCACGAATCATCGAGGAGGCCGTGCCGGCCACGCTGCCCAGCATTGGCACAGTCAAGTTCGGGGCTTTCGTAATACCGAAATACGACCGGGGGAGCGATTATTTTGATTTCATCCGGCCCGGTGAGCAGGGGGTGGGTCTTCTCGTTACCGACATATCTGGAATCGGCATGCACAGCGCCCTCTATTCCGTGGTATTGCGTTCCGCATTTCATGCGAGCGTGAACGACGCGCCCGCCACCTCCACCATTATGCAGAACCTGAACTCCCTGCTCTGCGAATATGGTCGCGGGAAAGGGGTGATGGTGACGGCCTTTTATCTCTACTACGATATCAGGTCGATGCGTCTCATGTATTCCAACGCGGGCTATCCCCCCCTCGAATTGTTCAGGATCGAGAAAAACAATTTCGATACCCTCGATACGGAAGGCATACCCCTCGGCTACGAACCGGGAGGCGGATACGGAATGGGCAGGACCAACCTTGTTCGCGGAGACATCGGGATCCTCTACTCGAAGACCCTGACAACCTCAAAAAACCAGAAAGGGGATGAATACGGTCTTCTCCGGCTCCGGAATATCGTTATGGAGAACAGAACACGAGGGGCGGCAGAAATCGCCGCTCAAATTAAGATTTCTTTTGAATCATTTATGGGACTCGCCTCGCCAGGCTCCGACCTTGTCGTCGTTCTCTTCAAGATTGTATAGGCTCACTGCAAAAAAGAATAGATTTTTCCCTCCACAGGCGAAAATTTACTGATAAACATTGACGTTTTATGAAAAATTGTATATGATATAGGTGTCATCATAATCGCGCAGTATATGTGGCTACTGTTCCTGAATCACCGTTTGCATGCATCCCATCAGCATGAAGGGATCGAGCGGGTTGTTGATATACCGGTGTTTTTTTGCGTGAGTGACGAATTTCATATTCTCTACCTCGATGAGAGCCGTAGAACAGGGGGATGACTTCATGAACAAATCGGGCGATACCATAAATTGTGCCTATGTCGCCGACAGCGATGACGTCTTTCTTTCGAATTCCATTTTCGGAGAGAATTACTGCCGCGAACTGCAGGCGATCGACAAGCATGAAATTGTCGTAAAAATATGCGACATCCTCGGACCTGATCCATCGAATCTTTGCCTCGCCGAGCAGATCTTCGAGGACCTGAAATTCGAAATGACCAGGTATGTCCTTCATCATGAATACTGCCGGCAGAACAGCATCTGTTCGCAACTGCTGATATGGCTGGACAGCAGTATCAATCCCGCCAACGCGAAGAAGCTTTCAAGGTTTATCGCGAAATATCTCAAGTGACTATTCGCCGGGGGGTGTGCGTGATACCGGTCCGCCCTCGGTACACTCAGATCATGAATCACAAGTCTTTACTCATACATGCCTGTTGTGCTCCCTGCGCGGGGTATGTATGCGAATTGCTCTCTCGGACTTTCGATGTAACCCTCTTCTTCTACAATCCCAACATTACCCCCCCGTCGGAATATGCGGTTCGGCATGGGGAAGTGGAGCGATTCGCGATGATGAAGGGTTACCCGCTTTACACCGGCGTGTATGACGCGCGGGAATGGACCGTGCGGGTGAGGGATTTCCGCTTTCTCGGTGAAGGTTCCCGCCGCTGCGAGGAGTGCTTTCGGATCAGGCTCGAGGCGACGTTCCGAAGGGCCGCCGATGTGGGGATTGCGGCGGTCACCACCACCCTCTCGGTCAGTCCGCACAAGGATGCGGAGCTGATAAACCGTATCGGCGCGGCATTGCAGGGGGAATATGGGGTGCGGTTCGTCGAAGGGGACTTCAAGAAGAACGGCGGGTACCGGAAAAGCGTTGCGCTGTCCCGGGAGTACGGTTTCTACCGGCAGAATTATTGCGGCTGCGTATATTCGAAGCTGGAGAGAAACAGTGATTCAGCCTGGCCGGGAAAAGCGGTTCAATCCACCCAGACGACGCCATCGTAATTTTTCACCCTCTGCCTGTCGAGGGTGCTTTTCCACTTTTTGTCTATCCTGGTATTGAACAGATTTGCGTCTGTAAGGTCCGCTTTTTCAAGCATCGCTCCCTCGAGGTTCACTCCGGCAAGGTCGGCGCTGTTAAGTATCGCGCCCTGGAGATTCGCCCTCTCGAGGTTCGCGTTATGCAGCACCGCACCGATCAGATTCGCGCCCTGCAGTTTCGCGCCGGGAAGTCCCGCTTGAATGAGAACCGAATCTCTCATATCGGCGGAAGACAGGTCCGCTCCCTTGAGCCTTGTGCCTTCAAACCGCACCCTGCTCAGCCGGGCGTCCTTCAGGTCGGCCCCTTCGAGGTTTGCCCAGCTCAGATCGGCGCCGGTCAGGTCGGTGTTCAAGAGCCGTGCCCCTTCCATGTTCGCCTTTTTCATGTCTGCCATCTGCATGAGGGCCCAGGAAAGCTCCGCACCGCCAAGGTCTGCGTCCCGGAGATCAGTGCCCCGGAGGCGCGTGCCTATGAGCTCGGCGCCGTTCAGATTTATTCCCTTGAGGCGAAGGCCTGACATTTCGGCGCCGCTCATGACTGCCCCCTTGAGAATGGTGTCGACAAGTTTCGCTCCGGTAATGTCAGCCCGGATGAGGCGTGCCTTTGAAAGGTTCGCGTTGCGCAGATTCGCCCTTCTGAGGTCCGACCAGTTGAGATTGGCGCCGTTAAGGCGGGCTCCCTCAAGGTTGGCGCCTTCGAGGTGGGCCCCGCTGAGATTGGCCCCCACGAGATTGGCGTTACGAAGCACGGCGCCCCTCAGGTCGGCGTTGCCGAGGTTTGTCTCCTCGAGTTTGGCGTTGGAGAGATTCGTTCCCCGCAGAGACGCGTTGCTGAGTTCCGCTTCGCCGCTCATTGCGTGGTTGTAGTCGGTTTTTCTTTTCTGCGAGTCGCCCATGCAGGCGTGCAGGAAGATCGCCGCCATGAAGACTGCGGAAGCCGACGCCACCATTGATCGTGCCGCGGTTTTCCGGCCGGCGGTATAACATACTGGCCTGAGATTATTTTTCATCGATGTCATCGATTTCCTCCCCCTGGGCGTTCAAGCGCGCCGACTCCATTATTATTGTCCTGTCATCTTCGGTGAGACGCGCTCCCTTCCCCTGAAGGAGGCGGGCCATCTCCGTGTGCCCGTTGATCATAGCCTTCATGACGGCCGTGTGTCCCGCGCCGTCCCTTGTGTGTATGTCCGCTCCGCGGGAAATAAGGGCGGTGACGACGATGTCATGCCCGTCACCGGCGGCCTTTATGAGGGGCGTCTGACCGGTGTTGTCGACCGTGTTTATCATGGCGCCGCTGGAGAGAAGAAGGTTCACTATTCCGGTGTTGCCTTCACCCGCCGCATACATGAGAGCCGTAAGGCCGTCCAGGCTTTTCGCGTTCACGTCCGCACCGTTTGCGATAAGGAGGGAGACTATTTCACCATAGTCCTCCTCGGCTGCGATACCGAGTGCCGATCTCCCCAGATCCGTTTCCTCCCGAGCATTCGCGTCCGCGCCGCGGCCGAGAAGTTCGTTCACGACGGTCGCGTTGCCCGTTTTCACGGCTGCCATCAGATCACTGTTCAGCTCCGCTTTCTTCGAACATGCGAAAAGGATGAGAAATGCGCACCAGCCTGCCTTTGCGACCCTGCCCATCGGAGATATCCCCCTGTGTATCCGCACATGCACGCGCCGAATCGGACCTTCCAGAATATCAATCCAGTCGCCGACCGACACGGTACGGCCCATAATCGATGAACCGACATCAATTTTCGTGCGATGAAAGAAAAAGTCAAATAGATTTTACGGGAGACACATGGGGCCGCAGGATGGTCGACCGAAAAAAATTCATTCCCTGTCACTCCGGTTCGTATACGCGGGTATGGAAGGCCTCAATCGAGAACAATATCGCGCATCCAGGGCCGGCGGGGGTGTAAGCCTGGTTGTTGCTGGCGCCGGTACCGGCAAGACGAAAACCCTCGTGGAGAAGGTGCGAAGCGTCATCGATGACCCTTCCATGGCAGGGGCGGGTCTCCTTGTCCTTACCTTCAGTCGCAAGGCGGCCGAAGAACTCCGCGAACGGATCGGTGGCGGAACGGAGCGGGGCGGGGAAAGGATAACGGCCGGGACCTTCCACTCCTTCTGCCTTGGATTGTTGCGCGAAAACGCAGGGATCCTTGCGCGCCTTCGCGGCGTGTCGGGGTTTCCCTCGGTGGCGGACGATGAAATGATAAGGTCGATCATTCTCGATCTGGCCGGCGCCGACCTGTCGCGGTTCAAGGGGCTCCCTGCCGGTATGGTGTGCGATTTCCTTGGCAGGATCGATTCCCTTGAAGCCCGGGAGAAGGGAGCGCTCCGGGAAGCGGGTATCCTTGCGGAACTGGCCCGCCTTGGCGACGAATTCAGGGAGGTGAAGAGGGATAAGAATATGATCGATTACGGGGACATGATGAACCTGGCCATTGCGCTGCTTGAAGAATATCCGGGCGTGCGGGCCGCGATTAATGCCAGGTATCGATATATTTTCGTCGATGAATTCCAGGACGTGGCGCCCGATAACGTGCGGCTGTTGCGGCTTCTTCTACATGAAAGAGACACGAATCTCTTCGTCGTGGGGGACGACTGGCAGTCGATATACGGTTTCAGGGGTTCCTGCGTCGACTATATCGTCCGGATGCGTCGTTATTTTCCCGGGGTGACGGTCTTTCGCCTTGCGGTGAATTACCGCTCCCGGAGGGAGATCGTCGTTCTGACCAGCAGGTTTATCAGGAAAAACCGCTTCCGCACAAGGAAGCGCCTCCGGTCAGACCGCGGAAGGGGGGGGCGGGTTCGATTTCACGCGGCCCGGACCCTCGATGACGAAGCGGAAATCGTCGATGAAATCATTTCGGGCACGGCCCCGGAGCGAAGACTCGCCGTGCTCTACAGGAACAACTGGCAGGGCAGGCATCTCGACAGTCGGTGCCGCCAGATCGGCCCTGGCCCGGCAGTACAGTTCATGACCATGCACGCTTCAAAGGGTCTCGAATTCGATGTCGTGGTGGTCGCCGGCATCTCCGATTCGATAATCCCGGACCCGGATAATGATATCGAGGAGGAACGCCGGCTCCTCTATGTCGCATGTACGAGGGCACGTGAGGAGCTTCATGTGATCGTCCGCCTGAATGAACGGGGCGAGGTGCCCCGTTTCGGGAGGGAGCTGGGTCTCAGTCGTAGTCCTGGTGTTCCCAGAAGCCGTCGGCCAATTCCAGCTTCGTCCCCTCCCATCGGATGATACCCCTGTGCGTGAGCCTCTGGATGAGACGTGAAAAGGTCTCGGGGATGGTGCCGATGGCGGAGGCGAGGTCCTTCTTCGGGATCGTCAATTCGTAGCTGTTATTCCTGCCGTAATGTTCTGCGAGGAATCGGAAGAAACGCTCCTCGACATCGTAGGCCGTAAGGTAGAGAATCCTTCCCGCCAGGTAGCGCTGTTTTTTCATAAGCACCGATATGAACTCGCTTCGGAATGAATTGGCGTCAAGGAGCGAATGGAAGGTGGCGCGGTCCATGGAAAAGAGTGTGGAATCCGTCAGCGCCGTGGCGCTCACCGGGTAGCGGTCCTTTTCGTAGAGAACTACCTCGGCGAATATTTCACCGGGGGCGAGGAGTTTCACGGTGATCTCGCGGCCATCCGGGGCGCTCTTAAAAAGCCGCACGCTTCCCGTGGTTAAAATGTAGAAGGAAGTGCCCCGCTCCCCTTCGAGGAAAATCATCTTGTTCTGGGGCACGGTGACGACCTTCCCGCGTCCGGCAAGCTGCCCGGCGGCCGTGTCGCTGAGCCCGCTGAAGAGTTCGGAGCGTTTGAGTATTTTTTCGAGTTCCATGTTTCGCGGAAGCCAGCCCGGCCGATTTTTCACGCCGGTTTCCCCTTGTATCGTTTCAGGGGTGACGTGTTGAAAGGAATCGGCATTAATTGACCTGCGTCAATGACTTTTTCATGTAAATGATTAGACTTGTCCGTAGCGGCAGGTAATTCTGAAAATGGTGAGGAAACCCGTCTGCCATCATGAAATACCGGGAATTGCGTATCACCCCCGATTCCCAATCGGCTGTCACATGCCGGTGAATACCCGTTGGCCATCGAGGTAATGCAGGACCTTGCTGACAGGAAGCAGCATGGTGGAGAGCGGATGCTATTAAACTATATGTATTCCACGGTCCCCGCACAGGGGTTCCGGCAGCGTTAACACACAGGAGGAGCGCATGAAGGATTCTGAACAAACGAAAAATGAATTTACGGGAGACGGGCTTTTTCTCGAGGGTCTCATCGAATATCAGGAGGGCTCGGTGGTGAGCCGCATGGTGATGAACAGGCCTGCCGGATCGGTCACCCTCTTTGCCTTCGACAGGGGGGAAAGCCTTTCGGAACACACCGCCCCCTTCGATGCGCTGGTCAATGTCATCGACGGCGAGGCAGAAATACTCATATCAGGTAACGCCCATCTCCTGAAAAAGGGGGGGATGATCGTCATGCCCGCGGGGAAGCCCCACGCCGTAAGGGCCGTGGAGAGGTTCAAGATGATGCTGGTGATGATCAAGGGATGACGCTCCGACGCACCCCTGTCAGTAGCCCCTTGACGCCTCCGATGTGAAAAAACGCTGGAGTCCGAAGGGGTCCGGGAGCTCCTGCTCTCGCCTGAAAAAAAGCCTGTGTTCTCCCCTGTTGTACAGGGTAGCGTCAATAGACGCGCCACCGTCCCTGCGGGCGTGCGTCATCTCGAAGAGCTTGGCTTGCTCCCACGGCCGCCGCCAATCAGCCATGACACTGTGCGGCGCATCATCGCCCTGAATCGTTTCAATTCAGAAAGGCTAATGAACGAAATACCATAATACGTTAATGATTTCGGAAAAGACTGTTTTTCCGGGAAATTCCCAAAAAGAACGGTGCGCGAATAATGTGCGGGAGAGTGCCACTCTTGACCTGGGTCAATGACCGGCATCGTATTTTCAGATAGATTGATGGCAACGGCTCGGCAGGGAGTGCGTGATCACGCCTTCGTTGAACGTCATCTTAATGAAAGGGGTGAATTGGAATGAAAAGAAACATTATAACCATAGACGAGGCGAAGTGCAATGGCTGCGGGCTCTGCGTGCCCGACTGCCCCGAGGGGGCGCTCCAGATAATCGACGGGAAAGCACGCCTGGTAAGTGATCTTTTCTGCGACGGACTGGGCGCCTGCATCGGTACGTGCCCGGAGGGGGCCCTCCTGGTGGAAACGCGCGAGGCGGAGCCGTATGATGAAAGAAAGGTCATGGCAAAGGTGGTGAAGCAGGGCCCGGGTGTCATAAGGGCACACCTCAATCATCTGAGCGAGCATGGTGAGATGAAATTCCTGAGGGAAGCGGTGGAGTTTCTGGAGGAAAAGAATATTCCCATGCCCGATTATGAGCCCGCCCCCGCGGTGGAGGTGTGCGGGTGTCCCGGTTCCGCGGCAATGGACATGCGCGGCAGGTGCCACGAAGGGCATGGCGACAGCGGAGACGGCCCCCGGGTGGAGTCGGAGCTCCGTCAGTGGCCGGTCCAGCTGAAGCTCCTCAACCCGAACGCCCCCTATTTCAACCGGGCCGATCTCCTCCTCGCAGCGGATTGCGTCCCCTTCGCCTACGGCGATTTTCACCGCGATTTTCTTTCTGGTAAAATCGTAATCATGTTCTGCCCGAAACTCGATCCCTATGTGGAGGAATATGTCGATAAGCTCTCCGCTATCCTGTCGCTGCATGAAATACGGTCGATTACCGTGGCTCGGATGGAAGTACCCTGCTGTGGCGGTGTGCATGTAATCTTGCAACGTGCCATGCAGAAGGCGGGGAAGGATATCCCCGTGGTGGAGTTCGTTATTTCCGCGAGGGGAGACCTGGTTGGAGAGGCTGTCAAAACCAGGGCGAAGGTACTTTAATGGGGGGGAATGCCCCGAGATGAAAGTTTTGGTAATTCTGATGGGAGAATTCTCGATCGGAGTCGATAGTTATCGGTGTTTATGGGGGTCAGAGTAAAAACAGATGAACAGAAATGACAATAATGTACAAAAAGATATTGAGATTCTCGCGGAATTTATCCATTTATATTGCAAGGATGCTCATCATGGAATCAAAAAAACACCCCCCACCGCGCGTGGTGCCGTGGGGGGGTATATCCGGAACCTGCATTTCCCCTACTGCGACGATTGCCGCGGGCTTCTCCTTCACGCCTCTTCGAAACGCCTCGTCTGTCCCTATGACCCGAAACCGTCATGCAAGAAGTGCGAAACCCACTGTTATGGGCCAGGCTACCGGGAAAAGGTTCGCGAAGTGATGCGATATTCCGGCATGCGCCTCATCATGCGCGGAAATTTCAGGCTGATCAGAAAATATTTTTTTTAGCAACGTCCGCCTCGTTTCATGTTTCTGATGGCGGAAGATGTCCCTCCATGCCCGGGGGATGGTACGATGCCCTTTTGTTGCGGCGCCTTGTCCCGAATTTATTTCTTGACGGGATCGGCAAGCGGGGCTTCTCTACATTGACCGGTTTGCCGCGCACCGCCGCTGGCGGCCGGGACTCTTGATCAGGTCGATGTAACCATGATGATGAAGCGCCTTTTCGTCCGTGTTATGGTCTCAGCGCTTGCCGCCCTTGTCCTGCCGGCGGCGATCGCTCGGAGCGCCTTCGCACTGCCGGCTGCGGGCCTTCACGCCGCTCTGACGAACGTCGTTCTCTACAGCCCCTCCGACAGCACCGGGCAGGTGGAGTCGGAGCGAATGACGAGAGCCGCGGCGCCTTTTATCCGCATCGGATTTGCGGCGCCTTCGATGATATATATGGCGGACAGGGATCTGAAGCGCTACTACAACGAGTCGTGGGCTCTTATGGCGGACTGCTTTTTCTATCGGAGAAGAAACCGGCTTGGCAACGGCTTCGACGTCGGTGCCCGCTTCACCTACCGTGATTTCACGATCGGGAAAGACGTCCTGAAAAAAGCGAGTGATCTCCTCTATGAGAGCAACCGACTCCACATGATGTCGTGGGACCTGGGCGTTCGTGGGGTAATTGGTGTCCATTTCCTCCGCGTACTCTGGCAGTTTTACGCCATTGCTGCGCCCAGGCTCCTCCATTACCATTCGGTGTTGAAAGACAACAGGCTCGGCGATCCCGATAGGCGGATCAACCTGGTGTCGATCGGTATCACAGGCGGCGCCGGTATCGAAGTGACGCCTGTCGCGATGATGGGCTTCTTCGCGGAGTACAATGTCGGATATACCCCCGTGGGCGCTTCCCACAACAACGTTGAGGGACATCAGGTCTACGTGGGGCTCACCTGGAGGGTCCATGGACGGATCGCGCCGCGCATATGATAGCCGGGCGCGTTATTGAGGGGGGATAATTTCCCTTGAAGGAGGCATGACAAGTAAATTGGGGAAAGCACTTCACATCGTAACGATCGCCCTTCGGCGAATCAGTATGATCGTTCCCTGCGCCATCATTCTCTCCTGCGCGTTCGGCGACGAGGACGCGCTCAGCTCGCTTTTTTCCGAGAGCGGGTCTCCCCTCTTCGTGGCCATGGGGGGTGGTGGCGGCGAAGGTGTGGTCCTCGCGTCGCAGTATGGCCGGGACTGGACGGGCAACCTTCTGAATGGCATGGGAGGTGTGACGCTCGGCGTCACGGTCTACGGCAATGGACGATTCGTCTCTTTTAGCGATGGTGGCACGTTCCATGTTTCCCACGATGGTCTGCTCTGGTGGAACGCGATGATTGATCCTATTATACGGATCAATGATGTGATCTGCCATAACGGATTGTTTGTCGCTGTGGGTATGAGGATGCCCCCGGGGGAATCCGCGATCTGGGTTTCCGAGGATGGATTGATCTGGGCCAGGGCCCTGGCTCCGGCCATCAATCAACCATTACGGGGGATTGCCTACGGTAACGGGAAGTTCGTGGCCGTGGGGGATGAGATTATTACCGTTTCGATCGATGGCCTCGTCTGGTCCCCCAATCTGAGGCCTTCGGGGTCGTACTTTCTTGAAGATGTGGCGTATGGCAGTGGGGTATTCGTCGTGGTCGGGGCAGGGGGTATGGCGAATGTCTCAGTGGATGGTCTGGTCTGGTCGATCCCATTTTACATTGATAATGCATGCAACGGTGGAGGATGCCAGATGAGCGGGATTACTTACGATTCCGGAAAATTCATTGCCGTGGGTGATCAGTTCGGAATGGCAACGATTCATGCCTCTCTGGAAGGCCTCGTCTGGACACCAAACCTCAACCCGATGGGCGGACCGTCCCTGACGAGGGTGACGGCCTGCAACGGGACCTTCATCGCAGTCTCTGGTACCGATCAATATGCCTTTTCCGGCACCGGTTATGTCTGGAATACTGAAAACTTTTCGGGTGGCGAATCCATTTATGGTGTGGCCTGCCGTCCGTAATGCGGGAAGATATTAGCCGGCGGGAAATTTTTAGTATTGACAGATTATGCTTCCGGTTTACATTTTATTCCTGACGGCATTATTCCGTATTCCTTACAAGGAGCGCGCATATGGACACCATCATACAGAATTTCATCAGGTCATACCCCACATTCGTGCATCACACGATCTGGATCGGCATCCTGATTGCAGGATTCGTCGCCCTGGCGGGGTGCATCAGGTTCGGCATCGCGGTATGGAGGCGGTACAGAGGGATTTATCCCCCTGCAACAAGCCAGATGGAAGATCATTGATATCGCCCTGATATCCGCTTCTGCCATCTACTTCCCCCGTGGGCGCGCGGCGAACAACAGGTTGCCGCGGGCCTTGCCCGTTGCGGTTTTTTATGTTGACGGTTGATCATCCCTTCCCACCCTGTCCGTGAGGATCTCTCTGCATGCAGATAATGAACCCTTCCAGGGGGGGCATGCATTGCGGTGAGGCCTCCTGATCTAATAACGGATATATTAATGAGAAAACACCTCTTTACCGAATCGGCGCGGTGGGGGACACTCGCGTATCGAAAGAATGGTGATGGCCCCGGTACCGCCATAATCCTGATCCATGGAGCAGTGGGGGATTCGCGCCTTTTTCGCTATCAGCTCCGGCACATGGGTGCGCGGCGCACGACTATCGCTCTCGATCTTCCGGGGCACGGTCATTCGCGGTCGGACTACGCACCGACCCTCGACGATTTTATCCACGCCATAGAGGATGTGCGTGACGGGGAGGGGATCGGCTCCTTCGTGCTGGTCGGCCACTCCATGGGTGGGGGCGTGTGCCTTGAAGCGGCGCGGCGGGGTATGCGCGGCCTGGCGGGGCTGGTGCTCGTATCGACTTCCCCGGTGCTCCCTGTTTCACCGGCCCTCATGGATATACTCGAGCGTGATGACATGGACGCCCTTGCCGGGCTTATCGTCGGTGCGGTATTCAGCAAGAAGGCGGACCTCCTGATCGGCTTCGCAAGGAAGGGGCTTTACGAGATGAATCGTGCAATTATCAGGCGTGACGTCGAGATCTGCAGGGGGATGGATTATTCGCGCGACCTCGGCGGCATTGACCTGCCGGTCCTGGCGGTTGCGAACAGGGGCGACCAGGTGATATCCCCCGATCTGACCGCCGAAATCGGCGCCGGTATCCCGGGTGCGAGGCTTGTCCTTTTCGACCATGACGGACACGTTCCCTTCTTTGAGAACCCCCATCAGTTCAACGAGGTCGTTGACGCGTTCATGTATGCAATCGATCCCGCCGGAGGGGGTGGTTTCGAACCGTCGGAGTGAATCGCTCCGCCAGAGAAGCCCGTATCCCATATATAATGAAATACTTGACAAATTGCGGGACCTCTCGCATTTTACCAAGAGCGTGTCATTTCGCAATAATCGTCATTTTTACCGCTCAATTTTTTTCTGAATGGGGGAAAACATGTCAATAAAATTGTCCATTAATGGTTTCGGAAGGATCGGCCGTAATGTTCTGCGTGCCATCGCAGGCGAATCAGGGACGTACCATGACCTTGAAGTAGTAAGCATTAATGATCTTACTGATTCGAAGACACTTGCGCATCTCTTCAAGTATGACTCCGTATTCGGAATATTCAAAGGGGAGGTTTCCCACACTCCTGATTCAATCGTTGTGAACGGAAAAAACATAAAGGTCCATTCCCAGAAAGACCCCGGGGCGCTTCCCTGGAAGGCTGAAGGGGTCGACGTGGTGATTGAGGCCACCGGTGCGTTCAGGGACAAGTCAAAATGCATGGCCCATATCAACGCCGGTGCGAAGAAGGTGATCATCACCGCCCCGGCGAAAGAGGAAGACATCACCATAGTCCTGGGGGTCAACGAGGACAAATACGATAAAAACAGCCACCATATCATTTCCAACGCGTCCTGCACCACCAACTGTCTCGCGCCGGTGGCGAAGGTCATACATGACAGGTTCGGCGTGGAGAAGGGCCACATGACCACTATCCATTCCTATACCAACGATCAGCGGATCCTTGACCTTCCCCACGAAGATCTCCGCCGCGCCCGCGCGGCCGCCCTCTCGATAATTCCCACCACGACCGGCGCGGCGAAGGCCGTGTCGCTGGTGCTGCCGGAACTGAAAGGGAAGCTCGACGGCAACGCTATCCGCGTTCCCACACCCAACGTGTCGGTGGTGGATTTTGTCTGTATCGTCAAGGAAAAGGTCACGGAGGAGAAGGTCAATGCCGCGCTCAAGGAAGCCGCCAACGGCAAGATGAAGGGAATTCTCCAGTTCTGCGAGGAAGAGCTGGTGTCGATCGATTTCGTCGGCAATCCGCACTCGTCGATAGTCGATTCCCTCTCGACGAAGGTGATCGAAGGAAACATGATCAAGGTGCTGAGCTGGTATGATAACGAATGGGCCTACTCTCACAGGGTCGCGGATCTGGCCATATATATAATGAAGTAGGCGCGCCCATCCGCCCGGGTGATCGATCGATTGTGCGGGGGAGGGCAATTCGCGGCACCGGCGTAACCCCGTCGGCCGCAGAAACAGAGGGAGCGTAGATGTCACCACGACAGATATTCGCCGGAAACTGGAAGATGTATACGAGCCATCGAGAAGCCATGGTGCTTGTCGAGGGGATCCTCGCGGGACTGTCCGACCTGAAGGGACGCGAGGTGGTTGTCTTTCCCCCGTCGCCCTGGGTACGATCGGTGGCGGACCGGTGCGCTGAAACGGCGATTTCCGTCGGGATGCAGAACATGTATTACGAGAAGGAAGGCGCCTTCACCGGCGAGGTCTCTCCATCAATGGTGAAAGACGCCGGTTGCAGGTACGTGCTTGTCGGCCATTCGGAGAGGCGGCATGTTTTCGGGGAGACCGATGAGGAAGTGAACAGGAAGATAACGGCGGCGCTGGCCCACGATATCGAAGTGATGCTCTGCGTCGGGGAATTGCTCGGCGAGCGTGAAAAAAACCTGACCGACGAGGTCCTCGCCAGGCAGGTGAAGGCCGCCCTGAGCGGTGTGCGCGCCGACCAGATGAAGGGAATCGTCATCGCCTATGAGCCGGTGTGGGCTATCGGCACCGGCAAGGTGGCCACGCCGGAGATAGCGGACAGGGCCCACCGCGTCATCCGCAGCCTGGTCGAAGAGCTTTATGACAGTGATACCGCCGGGTCCCTTCCGGTTCTCTACGGCGGTTCCGTCAAGCCGGACAACATCGCCGGCCTCTATGCGATGGAGCAAATAGATGGGGTCCTGGTGGGCGGGGCAAGCCTGAAAGCGGACTCTTTTCTCGATATTATACGGGTGAAATAACCAGGAGTGAGGTGACATGGGAATTATTATTACGGTAATGACGGCTTTTTTTCTGATACTCTGCATACTGCTGGTCATCCTCATTCTTCTGCAGTCGGACAAGAGCGCGGGAATGGGTATTCTGGGCGGGTCGAGCCAGTCGGCCTTCGGCTCATCGACCGCCGATGTCATCACCAAGGCGACCGGGGTCATGATAGGCCTTTTCATGATCGGATCGATGACGCTTTCCGCTCTTGAATCGAGCCGCCAGGACTCGATCAAGAAGGACCTTCTCAAGACTGAAACGAAATCGAAAAGCCTTTCTGAAAGCAAAAAACCGGGGCCCGCTGACAGACCGGGTGCGGACGACAATTCGCGCGGGAAATAAGAAAGAACGTCAATGCGCACTCGGTCCGGGTGGATTACCCCGGGTGCAGGGGATGCGTGTAGAGCGTCGATTTTCTTCCTGATTTCTCCCCGATTACGATGTATGCGTGAACGACATCAATGATCCTGCCGGCACCCTCGAAGAAAGGATGCAGGATGTCATAGATAATTGCCCGGCCGGGCGCATCCACCGGGAATGATTTGAATCGCACAGGGGCGCCTCGCGGGCCTTAGCGGACCGCGTGAATAGGCTTTCATGAATGTCACCAACGGCCGCGTTTCGCTCCGGACTCAACCGCGGATACGGGCCGAAAAAACTAAAAGGAGCATGTCGATGTTTAGCAAGAACTACATATTCACTTCCGAATCGGTATCCGAAGGGCATCCCGACAAGGTGGCCGATCAGATTTCCGACGCCGCCCTTGACGAGCATATAAAAGGCGATAAAAAATCGCGCGTGGCGATGGAGACCCTGGTCACCACGGGCCGCATCATCATGTCGGGTGAAATCACCTCAACAGGGCTTGTCGATTATGAAAAGGTGGCTCGTCAGGTGGTAAGGGACATAGGCTACACTGATGCCGAAATAGGTTTCGACGCCGATACCTGCGAGGTGCAGATGTATGTGGACAAGCAGTCCCCCGACATATCCCAGGGCGTCACCGAGGGGCAGGGCCTTTACTCCGAGCAGGGGGCCGGCGATCAGGGGATGATGTTCGGATACGCCGTGGCGGAGACGAAAGAGCTCATGCCGATGCCGATTTCCCTCGCGCACAGGCTGGTCAAGCGCCTCGCGGACGTTCGCCGCTCGGGAGACCTGAAGTTTCTCAGGCCTGATTCGAAATCCCAGGTCACCATCGAGTACGTGGATGGAGTACCGAAGCGCGCCGAGGCAATCGTGGTGTCGACACAGCATACACCCGACGTCAGCCACAAGGAAATCAGCGAAGGCGTGATCGAGACCACCATCAAGCATGTCATTCCTGCGGGATTCATCGACAAGAACACCAAGATTTACGTCAACCCGACAGGCCGTTTCGTCGTCGGCGGACCCCACGGTGATACGGGGCTCACCGGCCGGAAGATCATCGTCGATACCTACGGCGGGATGGGTCGCCACGGCGGCGGCGCCTTCTCAGGGAAAGACCCCTCCAAGGTAGACCGTTCCGCCGCGTACATGGCGCGTTATATCGCCAAAAACATCGTCGCGGCAGGCCTTGCGCATCGCTGTGAAGTACAGCTTGCCTACGCGATCGGCGTGGCCGAGCCCGTTTCGGTCCTTGTCAACACCTTCGGCACCGGTACCGTCCCGGAGGAGAAGATATCCGTGTTGGTGCGTGAGAACTTCAACATGAAGCCTGCCGGCATCATCCAGGCGCTGGATCTCTACAATCCGATTTTCAGGGCGACGTCCAATTACGGGCATTTCGGCAGGGAAGACGCCGGTTTCGTGTGGGAAAAGACAGATAAGGCGGATGCCCTGAAAGGCTGATAGGGCCGTATATCATGATGTGGCGACAGGGGGCGTATCGCGTGGCGGTACGCCTCGTTCGTAACAATCCGGATACCCCTATCGGCGCAAGCGGGTTCCATTCGGCTTTTTCCCTCTTCGTGATGCAGCGCAAGGGGGTATCGTCCGGGCAGTGGGATCTTCCCATGGACATACCGGGAACGCTTGTAACAATGACCGGGAATGCCGATACTATAGACAGACCATTACGGCATGGAGCGTTCACCATGAAGGAAATCAGGCTCAGGACCTATTCGTATCGCTGCACCTGCGGATATGAATTGAAGGTCTTCCTCGATTCGGGCATTCCCCAGGAAAACTGCCGTTGCAGAACATGCGGCTCTTCACTGCAGCGGCATGAAAACTGAAGGCCCGCGCCAGTCCCCGCGCGGCACACGTCGATGCTCCCCATGAGACTGCTTGTTGTCATTACATGCTGCCTCTGCATGGCAATCCCGTGCCGCCTTGTTTCCCTCGACGGAAAGGGGGGCGAATCCCTTCCCGCCGCAGGGCTTCCGGAAGGGGAGGCAGAAGAGAAGCGTGACCTGAGTATCGACGCCACCGCCCTCTATGGGCAGTATAACAGGCTGATCTGGTCTGGCAGTCTCGCCCAGGGACTGGATGATTTCTCGTATCGCCTGCAATCAGATTTCAGCCGATCGAACGATTTCGGGTACCGAAATTCACTTTTCTACAACCATAAGCTGGGATTCGCGGGCGACTTTACACCGTCCGAAAAATGGAGGTTCTCGCCTGATCTGGAGGTCAGGAACGATTCATACGGCATGTTCAGAAACCCTTTTTACGGAAGGGAGGAGAAGGACGGGGCCGATGTGAAATTCAAAACCGAGTACACCCCGATGCCTATGCGCTGGACTCTCGATGTCGCCGGCATCTATTTCCACCACCGGCTTGATTCCTCGCCCTACCAGAACGCCCTGACGATCAAACCCTACCGATCGAGCGATTTCTACGGGGCGGGTATCGGGCTTGGATGGGAATATGTCTGGTCCGCGTCGAACAGGCTCGCCTTCAAATCGAAATTTTCCCATTACCACTATTCCACCGGCGCCGATGACGACACTGCCGTCGATAATGAGCTTATATGGAATTTCAACTTCACCGAGTATTTCAAAATCGGCATAGGGCCGCTTTATTCTTACAACCGGGACGCCGGGCATTTCGGTTCGGGTAAAGCGGGTGTCTCCATCACCGGCATCAGGTATTTTTCAGCCGGGGCATCCTATTGTTATGAACTCGAGTCTTTCAGACCGGAGGAGTTTTATTCCGACATGCGTTACGTGCTGCCTGTGTACCGCCTGTCGCCCGGAAGGGGACACCGCGCCGATGCGAACATCGGCGTCGATTTCACACGAAGCGGGAGCGGGAAGTTCCATTTTCGGAGCGTAAAATTGAATGCATCGGCTTCCTTTGCGACCAGGGACCGGCACTATTCCTTTTTTTCCCTCCCGGAACAGGTGCTCTTCCCCTATCGGATGAAGGTCGCCTGGACGGAGGCCGCCGGCGAGGCAGTGCTTGTCTTTGGGGTCTATTCCGGCAGTCTTGAAATCGGGGGGGAGTACGAGTATTCCTATTTTTTCGCCGACGGCTACGTGACCTACCGCCCCGAGCACCGTGCCCGGACATATGCGCGCTTTGCGATATGGCGAGTTGAAAGCGAATTCGCCGTCCTCTACCGCGGAAGGATGCATTCCTCTCCCTTCGTGAGGTTGACGATGGATCCGGCCTTCATCGGTTTCGTTTCCCTGCAGTTCAGGGTGAGAGAGCCGCTCTACATTTACGGACGAATCGACAATCTGCTCAACGCGCGGTATTCATCCACGTACGGGTATCCTGAGGCGGGCAGGACGGTCGTTATGGGATTGCGTATTATAATATAGAAGATTTCGCGGGGCAGGAGTTGTGTCAGGCCCTGATCTTTCTTTTTGTAACCTATAAATCATGATTGACACATACTGGGATGGCATATCCGTAATGGATGTGCGTGTTGCAAGCCCCTTTGCCGGCGCGCGGCGGTATGGAATCGAAATCGGATGAGGCCATGAATTCATTAAGCAGCGGTTTTTTCCTTTCATTGTTCGACAGGGTCCCCACGTGGGCCGTACTTGTTCCCATATTCGTATGCTCTATTGTGCTGCTCGCGGTGGTGATCGAGCGGCTCGTTTTTTTTCGAAAGATCAACCTGGATTACAGGCTCCTTATACGGAACATCGCGTTCCTCCCTGGCTCCAGGAAGGGCAAGCATGACGAGGCATCCTCGGTACTTGCGCCCTATTCGGGTCCCCTTGTCGACATGATGCGCGGCATTATCGACACCAGGAATTCGATGGAGAACCGTGAGCTCGTTATACGCGACATTTCAGAGCGGACGATCATACAGATCGAGAGATACGCCGGTATTGTCGCCACCATAGCCACCGTGTCAACGATGCTCGGCCTCTTCGGCACGATCACGGGAATGATGAAGTCCTTCAGCAGCCTTTCGCAATTCGGCCAGGGTGCGCAGGAGCTTCTGGCCAGGGGCATCGCCGAGGCCCTCATTACCACGGCACTGGGACTCACCGTGGCCATACCTGCGATTATGTTTTACAACTACCTGGTGTCTCGCATTGATTATTACGTCAAGGAAGTCGAGTTCATAGCCAACAGCCTCAATGATATCATGAAGAAATAGGGCGTCCTCACTGAGGGCAGGGGCCGGGTCCGAGGGAATTTTGAAAAGGAGTTCGGGGATCGGGCGAAGAAAAGAGGATCGTATACGATGGAATTCAAGTTCAGGGGTCATTTCACGCATAAGGCGGTCATAGACATCACGCCGTTGATAGATCTGACCTTTAATATGATCATATTTTTCATGGTCAGCTTTTCTCTGGGGGCCCAGTCGTCCATTACGGTCCACCTTCCCAAGGCCGTGCAGAGCGGGGCGGAGCGTTCCGGCCCTCTTGTGGTGTCAGTGACCGGGGAAAACGAGGTTTTTATCAATGACATGAAATATGGGAAGGATGTCATCGCGGACGAGTTCAGGAAGCGCAGGAAGGAGATCGGGGGGGGAACCGTCATCATCAGGGGCGACCGTAAGGCTGACTACGAAATGATCATCAAGGTGATGGACGACCTGAATAGGGCCGGCATCCCGAAGTTTATCCTCTCGACGGTAAAGTGATCCCCCTGATTCATATATTCTTGACACGAAAGGGGCGGCGTACTATCAATGCCGAACCGGCCATACCCGTCTGTAACGGGAAGAAAAAAAACAGGTGCTGCATGAGAAAATTATCCCTATCCGCCGCGTTGCTCATCGTCCTCTGCGCGATCCCGATGATCCATTCGCAGCCTTCAAAATATGAAGGGAAACCGGTCAAGAAAATTCTCTTCGAAGGCCTGAAAAACGTCAACGAAGACGACATCCTCTACGTCATGAAGACCTCGGCCGGGTATCCTCTCAAGGCACTCGAGGTGCGGGAAGACATCAAGAAAATATACAAAAAAGGCAACTTTGAAAGCATCACCGTCGAAGTAGAAGAGTATATGGATGGGGTTCGCCTGAAATTCATCTGCAAGGAACGTCCGGTGGTAAAGGAGGTGTCGTTCAGGGGACTGGACGAGATCTCCGAAAATGATCTTTCAACCGTCATTCCCGTTAAGGCCGGCGGCTTCATCAGAAAGGATTTTCTCGAAAGAAGCGTAGTCATCATCAAGAATAAATATGAAGAAGAGGGCCTTTTCAACGCGGTGGTTCGGTACGAGGTCAAGCCGCTCAAGGGGGGCGATGATTCAGACGTGCGCGTCGTCTTCACCGTTGATGAAGGGGAGGTTATAAGGGTAAAAAAGATATCCATACTCGGGCCGAAGGTACTGGGCCAGCGTGAGGTCAAGTCCGTCATGGATACCTCCGAGAAGGGGCTTTTCAAGGACGGGGAATTCAAGCGTGACGTGTGGGAGCAGGACAAAGCGAAGGTTCTGGCCTATTACCGGCAGCTTGGCTATCTTGACGCGCAGATCGCCGACGAGAGCCTCGAATACGAATGGCTGAACCCCGACAAGAAGGAGAAGCGCGGCATTTTTATCACACTGAAGATCAGCGAGGGCGAACGGTATTATTTCGATGGATATTCGGTCCAGATAAAGGGCGTTCCCGGCGAGACGGTATATACGCCGGAGGAACTATCGCAGGATTTCGAACAGACAAGGAAGGGAAAGGTATTCAACGACGGAAAGTTCCAGATGGACCGGCAGATGATCAGCATGAAATATGCGACGAAGGGATACATATTCGCCCGGGTTATACCGAACAGGACGGTGACCGAGCGGGAGGTTGCCGTAAAGGGCGCGACGGAAAAAAGAAAATTCGTGGCCGTGGAATTCGTCATCGAAGAGGGAAACCAGGCCTACATCGACATGATCATCATCAAGGGGAATAAAAAAACCAAGGACAAGGTCATACGCAGGGAAATACTCCTCAGGGAGGGCGACCTCTTCGATTCGCGGAAGCTCCAACTTTCACGGGAAAAGGTGTACAACCTCGGATTCTTCAAACAGGTGAACATAGACGTGAGGCCCGGCAGCCGCGATGGTTTCATGAATCTTGTTGTCGATGTTGAAGAACAACCCACCGGCACCATTTCACTCGGCGGGGGCTACGGGACTACGTCCGGATTCTCCATTTTCGCCGATGTGGCCGAGAACAACCTCCTGGGATACGGCCAGCGGGTGGGGGTAAGGTTCGAGTACGGCCCGTCAAGGACTTCCATTACCCTTTCCTTCTCCGAGCGCTGGCTTTTCAACCAGCCCCTCGGTCTTTCGACTTCGGTTTTCTATAACCTTTACAATGTGCCCTCCAACCAGACGGTGTTTCCGTCAATCGACAACGAGGCTAACTACAAACGCGAGGCTTTCGGATATGCCCTGGGCTTGAGTTACCGGTTTCTCGATTACTATTCCGTGGGAACGAGCTGGTCCCATGCTTTCACCCGGATCAAGGATCCCTCGGGAAACAGTTCTGAGGAGATTTATTACCTGAAAAGACTCGGTTTCCAGGAAAAGAGGTCGATCACCGTCTTTGCGTCACATGATTCAAGGGACAACTATCTGAACCCCACCAAGGGGGCCAACATAGAGCTCTCTGCGAATTTTACCGGCGGCTCGGTCCTTTCCGGATCGGACCACTATATCAAGATATCGCCCGAGGCATATGTCTACTTTTCTCCCTTTCACATTCCATTCTTGAAAAGCCATCCCTGCGTCTTCGAGTTCAGGGCGAGCGGCGCCTTTATCGTCAAGCCGTTCAATTCGGGAAGTATAAAAAGGAAACAGCCCTATCTGTCGCCCTTTACGTTTCTTAGCGCCGTGGACCTCAAGGACCCGTGGCTTGAGCCTGAGGATCGCATGAATCTCGGCGGCCCGGAGACCCTCCGCGGGTGGGACTACTATGACAAAAAGTTTCCGGAATCGTGGCAGAATGTGGGGCTCTTCCACCGCATTCTTTATGGCGCCGAATTCAGGGTGCCGATCCATCCCCAGATGCTCTGGCTGGCCCTCTTTTTCGATGCCGGTTCCCTCTGGTCCGATCCCTTCTGGGAACAGCACCTTTCCAAGGAAAATCTCGGCATCGTATATAAGGACCTGGCGCTCGGGCGTCTCCAGCGCCTTCAGAATATGGGAAAGACGAATATTCTTTCGTATTTTAAATATTCATACGGTTTCGGTTTCAGGATCCAGATACCGATGATGCCGCTCCGATTCTGGTTCGGAAGGAAGCTCATATACAATGGAAGGTTCAAGAGCGTAGGCGGTTTGACCTTCCAGTTCGGCATCGGCGACATGAGGTTCTGATGCGCTGGTGTGCGGCCATAGTGCTACTCGCGGCGGCGACGGCATCATGCTCGTATTTTGGCAGGAAAGACGCCCCGGCCCCTCCTCCGGTAATCAGGTACATGAATCTCAAGGCGGTTTACGATTTTGTCCTGAACAGGAACCGCGATGCCCTGGATGTCAAAAAAAAGGCGGATGTCGCGGCGGCCAGGATACGGGAGATAGAGCGCGAGCTGGACGATCCGGGGCGCGATCATATCGCGTTGCTGGACGAATATCGCCGATTACGCGGTGATCTGTACGCTTTGAAGAAGCAGAGCAGAGGGCACAAGATCAGGATATTGAGCCTGATAGACCGTGCCGTGAAGAATGTTGCGCAAAAGAAAAAATTGGATTTTATCCACAATATCGGCGACGAACTGTTATATGCGAAAAAGGAATTTGATGTCAGCGAAGAAATCATTCGGGAGATCGTGCGTCTTGAAGGCAGAAACACACCGGAGTCGAGGTAATGTGACGGGAATTTCCGGAAGGATCGGGGCAGCGATCGCGGTTTCTATAATCGCCGCACTGATGGCCCTGCCGGCCTGCGCCGGGAAGCGGGACAGGATCGCAGGGGCCTTCGAAAATTACGATGGCCCCCATGTCATATATGTAAGCAAGCGGGACTTCCGCCTGGAAGTCTACAGCCGTCGGCTTGAGCGTGTTGCGAGTTATCTGATCGCCTACGGATCGAACCCGGACATGGGGCCGAAGCTCCATGAAGGCGATAACAGGACCCCGGAAGGGGTCTATTTCGTTGCCGAAATCTTGAGCATGGATGCTGACAGGAAATCCCCCGCATACCTGAAGCTGCGGGATTTAAACAGGGTCTACTTCCGTGCCAGCCGGGGGCACAGTAAATTCGGAATGCCAGGAGTCGATCTGGGGGACAACGCCTACGGCCCCCGTTTTTTCGCCCTCGATTATCCCAATGACTACGACAGGAAAAGGTACCGTGAAGCAGTTCGGGAGGGAACGATCGGCACTGTTCCTGACGGGGTACCCGGAATCGGATATGGCATCGCCATCCATGGAAATAACGACGAGAACTCGATGGGGAATCTTTCATCGAGCGGTTGTATCCGCATGTACAACCGGGACATCGTGGATTTCGAACGATACATGCGTATCGGAACGCCGGTTGTGATATCGGCTGATTGACGGCGGTAGAGCGCTTTTTTTTATGTTGACATAATTTCCGCAGCGGAGGGATACTGTCGACGATTTTTCTTAACGGAGGAGCACAGTGTTACTATTTACAGGCATCGCATACGCCGCTTCCGAAGGCGCCGCGGGACCCGCGGGATTATCGGGGCTCGGGAATTACAGCTTCCTGATTTTAATGGCGGTCACCATCGCCATATTTTATTTTCTTTTGATACGGCCGCAAAAGAAGAAAGAAAAGGAGCGGATTGACATGATCTCCTCCCTCAAACAGGGCGACCGGGTGGTGACGGCCGGCGGGATGTACGGGGTGATCGATAGTTTCAAGGAAGGCGACATCGTCGTCGTGAAGATATCAAGCAATACGAAGGTCGAATTCAACAAGAGTGCCATCCAGGCCAGGGTGTCATGATACGGAGATGAAAAGATCCCTGCTGCATCTTTTCCTGATCCTTGCGCTTTTCGCGGTCGTGCATTCCGGCGCAGCCGGGCAGACCGCCGACGGTGACACGCGCATAAAGGCCGGTGATTCATTATCGGCCGATAAGGGGGATGAGACGACTGCGGACACATCCCCCGATGGTGCCGTGACACCCGTTGAACGGGATGGAACGACCCTGGATGTGGGCAATGAAAAGGGTCTGGAGGAAAAGAGAAAAGCCGAGGCGAAAGCGAGACAGGCCAGAAGACTGGCTGAAAAAAAGGCCGAAGAGAGAAGGGCGGCTGAGCAGAAAAAGCAAGAGCCCGAACGGACAGAGCAGAAGCAGGTCGAGGGCGGGGATGCTTCGAAAGTCGGAGACGCCCTTCTCCTGGTCGATCATGAATCCATCAAATATAACAGGATTCCCGGGATTACCATCAAAGCGGAAGAGCCGGGCCTTGATATCGTGAAAATTCCCGACGATTCCGTTACCGACAACGAGAAAAAAAAGCCGAAGGGCGGGATATTCGGCTCCCATACCGACACCATCGCCAAATGGGGGCTCCTGATCTTCGTTTTCGTCGTCTTCATAATCTACAAAACGAGATCGAAAAGCACGCGGCGGAAGGTCGTCCGGACCATAACGAAACGATAATCTGATTCAGGGGACTCGCATGACCAGGGGAATGATATATAAACTCATTTTTATCCTGCTGCTGATAGCTTTTTCCGTAATGCTGATTTTGCCTACGATAGGCGAAAAACGCATGCGGATTGATTTGGCAGCGGACGCCACCGCCGGGCAGATCGACGAACTTAAAAAGAGATTCCCCGCGGGCGAGTACGATATTGAATCAAAAGAGACCGCCATCACGGTTGTCGGGAGGAACATCACCGACGCGGTAATGAACGACATCCGCAACCATCCGGGCGTGAGCAATGCCGTCATACTCCAGCACTGGGCCGAAGGGGCCTTCATGGCCAAGAAGATCAACCTCGGCCTTGATCTCCAGGGCGGCATGCACCTTGTGCTGCAGGCCGACTTCAAAAAGATCGAGAGCAAATCCCCTGACAAGAAGAAACTCACAGAGAAGGAAAAGACGGAACTCACCCAGCAGGCCCTGGAGCTGATCCGGAACCGCATTGACAAATTCGGCGTGGCCGAGCCTTCGATCAGGCCGCGGGGTAACGAGGCGATCGAGATACAGCTTCCCGGCGTCAAGGACCCCCGGGCGGTCAAGCGGGCCATCGGTACAACGGGACAGGTCGAGTATCGCCTGGTGGACGATGAGTATTCCGGCAAAGCCGCGGAATGGCTCAGCCGGAACTATCGGGACCAAAGCCTGCCCGAAGACGCCGCGTCTCAGAACAAACTCCTTGCCGATATGAGCGTCGGGATAGAGCTTCCCGCCAGGCTGGAACTCCTTTTCAACTGGGACAGGAAAAAGGACACCAACAAGATCATTCCCGCGTATCCCGTGGCCCTCGTGCGCGAGGTCGCCCTTGCGGGTAGTGACATCAGCAAGGCATGGATAGGGCAGGATGAATACGGCAGTCTCGCCGTTCATTTCACCACCACCGCGGAAGGGGCCACCAAGTTTGCGGACGTCACTTCTAAAAAGAACTGGACGAAGAGGCTTGCCATCGTGATCGACGACAAGGTCCGGAGCGCCCCGAGGCTCAATGTCCAGATTACCAGCGGCCAGGCGATGATCAGCGGCAATTTCACCATCGAGGAGGTGAATACCCTCACCAGAATCATCAAGGAGGGCGCACTGCCTGTCGATCTCAACATCATCGAGGAGCGGACCGTGGGCCCATCCCTCGGGCAGGACGCCATCGAGGGCGGGGTCAAGGCGGCGATTGTCGGCCTGGGCGGCATCATGCTCTTTATCCTATTTTATTACAAGTTAGCCGGACTAATCGCGAACGTGGGGCTGATCCTCAACACGATTTTTATGCTGGCCCTCCTGTCATGGCTCGGTTTTACCCTCACCCTGCCGGGCATAGCCGGTATCATTCTCACGATAGGTATGGCCGTGGACGCCAACGTCATCATTTATGAGAGGATCAAGGAGGAGCTGCGAAGCGGGAAATCGGTCCGCATGGCCATTACCATGGGCTACGAACGTGCCTTCTGGACGATATTCGACACCAATATCACGACGCTCATATCGGCCTTCATACTCGCACAGTTCGGGACCGGACCCATCAAGGGGTTCGCCGTGACGCTCGCCATCGGCCTGCTCTGCAGTATGTTCGTTGTCCTTTATATTACCCGGTTCATGTTTGAAGTGTTATCATTGAATAAAAAAATCAAGAAGCTCAGCATTTAGGGGGACGAAGGGTTGAAAGAGCGGATTATTCCATTTTTGAAATATCGGTACATCGCGTACATAGCGTCCCTTACGATGTTTATTGTTTTTATCGCCCTGTCGGTATTCAAGGGCGGGCTGGTGCTCGGTGTTGATTTTATGGGCGGATTGAAGATAATCGCCAAATTCGAGAAGGGCGTTGACGAGAATGGTATACGGCAGGTCCTGAAGGACTACAAACCCCTCGTACAGCAGATCGGTGAGTCGGAGAACAATGAATATATCATTTCCACCAAGCTTTCGGGGGAATCGGTCTACATTATCGAAGACAGGATAACCGGTGGTATGGAGGGACGATTCCCGGGTGTGGTAATTCAAAAAGACGTCATGCTGCTCGTTTCCTTTAACGGCGCCGTCAACGAGGGCGCGTTTCGGGCCAGTCTGGCCCTCCTTGACGCCGTTATGCAGAAAATTGGCGACGCCCGGTCGAATGAGTATATTGTGTACGGGAAAGAGCCCGTGGGGGTGCAGAAGACCACCTATAACGTGGAAGCGGTCGAATCGGCGCTAAGGGGCCAGTTTAAAAATCTGGAGATGCGTACCGGGGTCGCGATCGCAGCGGTTATTCCCGCCACTACAGACGAGAAAGCCCTCCGTGAGTTTCTGAAGGAGTATGGGGCAGATGTGGTGCGTGCCGACCACAGGACGAAGCCCGTGTATCTGGTATACAGGATGGTCGTCGACGAAGCCGACAGAATCTCCGTGATACTGACGAGGGAATTCAAGAAAGTGGAGGTGCTGAGTACCGAGAATGTCGGTCCCGCAATCGGCAGCTATCTCCGCAGGTCGGCCATCAAGCTTTTTTCCGTGGCGATCATCCTGATGATGATCTATCTGGCGTACCGGTTCGAGGTGCGTTACGCCGTGGGCGCCATGGTGGCCCTTCTTCATGACGTGATCCTCTCCGTGGCCTTCTGCGCGGCGGCGGGAGTGGAAATTAACATCCCCGTCGTGGCGGCGATCCTTACCACCTTCGGCTATTCAGTCAACGACACCATCGTCATATTCGACCGGATCAGGGAAAATACGAATATTGAGACGAAGATGAGCTTCATGGACATCATGAACCGTTCCATCACACAGACACTCTCACGGACGATACTCACGTCGCTTTTGACCTTGTTCTCGGTGCTCGCCCTGTATCTGATCGGAGGCGAGGGTCTCAATGATTTCGCGCTCGTGTTGCTTTTCGGACTTGTGGTGGGGACCTACTCCACTCTCTACATCGCGTCTCCCGTGGTCCTCTCATGGGAAAAGCTCGTCACGCGGATCAGGACGAGATAGCGGACCCCTTCCCCCTCCAGGGGAGCGCGGGCCTGACTCGAGCCTGATGGGAGGGCGGCGAGACGCCCTGCCCGGGGCACTTGTTTCGGAACATCGCCAATCTTGCTACAGGTGAAGGCTTTGTCGCACCGTACCTACATGGAAATGGCGCTCAAAATTGCCTTCAGTCGCATGGGGGCAACGTCACCGAATCCCCCCGTCGGAGCGGTGATCGTAAAGAACGGCGCCATCCTTGCCACGGGAGCGACCGGTCCATGGGGCACCTACCATGCGGAAACGGCAGCACTGGAGGCGGCCGGGGTGGGCTGCGCCGGGGCTGATATGTACGTGACGCTGGAACCGTGCAGTCATTACGGCAAGACGCCGCCATGTACGGCGGCCATCATCAGGTCAGGAATTGCGAGGGTCTACATCCCGATCCTTGACCCGAATCCCAGGGTGTCAGGGAGGGGGGTGGCGGAGCTGAAGGATGCGGGTATCGAGGTCATCTTCACCGGGGATATGGCCGAATACGCCATTGACATGATACGCCCGTTTAAAAAGTACATTCTACGGAAACACCCCTTCATCATTTCCAAAAGCGCCGTGACACTCGACGGACGCATCGCCGCACTGAGCGGCGACTCACGGTGGATATCGTCCGAGTATTCGCGCTATCTCACCCACCGGCTTCGCGCAAGAGTGGACGCCGTGATCATCGGGAAAAATACCTTCCTCCACGACAACCCGTCGCTTACCGTGCGCCTTGAATCCTTCAGCGATAACGCCAGCGGATTTTTCGACCGGGAGGCTCCCCGGCTCATCGGCAGGAACAACTATTTTCTCAGGTCCCTCGCGTCGGAACAGGTTGATGATGTTCGGCAACCCCTTCGTGTGGTCATCGGCATCCCCCCGGACATCGACCCGACACGCGCCATTTTCGCCGATGACAACTATCTTTTTTTCGAGCGCAGGGAGATCGCGGACCGGATGATCAGGTCGAATCCCGGTTTCAGCGAAACCCTGGGCAGGATCAACTGCAGACTGGTGGACGCCCCCGGGCCGCGGGAAGAGATTCATGCGATTCTTGACTATCTTTCAGAAAGGGGCGTCATGATGGCACTTCTCGAGGGAGGAGGGCGGCTTGCCGGTTCTTTCCTTGACGCGAATGAGATCGACCAGTATTTTTATATCATCACGCCGAAAATCATCGGCAACGGACTGCCCTCCCTTTCCGGGGCAGGGGCCGACTCCATCGGCGGCGCGCTGACGCTGAAAGACGTGTCGTGGATGCCGGTGAATGACGACCTGATCTACAACGGGTACCGGGAACCCTATCATTTCGAAATGTTGTGAGGTTGACCGAATGTTTACAGGCTTGGTCGAGGAAACAGGAAAGGTCACGGAGGTCTCCGGTGCAGGGGAGGGCCTGTCTATGACGATCGCCGCGGTAAAGGTTCTCGAAGGGACGCGTGTCGGCGACTCCATAAACGTCAATGGCGCGTGCCAGACCGTCACAGCGATCGATGGCAGGGGATTCACCATTTTCGTTTCACCCGTTACGGCCTCGGTAACCACCCTCGGGTCCTTCGCCAGGGGGAGGAAGGTCAACCTGGAGCGAGCAATGTCCGCGGCGTCTCGGTTCGGCGGACATATCGTGCAGGGGCACATTGACGGCCGTGGCAGGGTCGAAAAAATTGAACGCGATTCCCGGGGCATGCGCGTGGGCGTGGCCGCGGCCGAAGATCTGCGACGGTATTGTGCAGAGAAGGGTTCCGTTGCGGTGGACGGCGTGTCCCTGACGGTGGTGTCGCTCACTTCTGTCGGTTTTAACCTCTATTTCATACCGGAAACACTCGGGAAAACGATCCTGTCGGAGTGGAAAGCCGGGGACGAGGTTAATATCGAGGTGGACATACTGGCGAAGTATGTCGAAAGAATGCTGCTGCATTCGAGGGAGGGGGGAACGGCAGACGGCGATACGGACCTGATGAGAAAACTGATGGAAGAGGGCTACGCCTAGTCAGCGGGCGTCCTCGATGCCGATCCCGGGGAATGTCTTTTTCAGTTCCGCCGAAGTGGATGTGCGGAAGAAATTTCCGAGATGGGCGGTGCCGAACATCATCTCGGTTTCCACTTGGAGGTCGTAGAGTACGAGGTCGATGGAGATGTTGTTCGCCCTGTTCATGAGGAGTATCAGCGAGCCAATGCCGGACGAATCGATATATCGGACCATGCCGAAATCGATCAGGATGGCCTTCACCGGGGGCGTGATCAGTGGGGCGGTGAGTTCCCTGAAACGCTGAACGCTTTCAATGGTGAACTTGCCCTTGAGCCGCACGATGGCGACCTCTTCCGCGGGAATGGTGACCGTTATTTCCATGGCTCAGCCCAATCTGTCCCAGAGGTTTCTTTCCTCGATAATCCGGAAAAACTTTTTCTCGAATGAATCCACTTCGTGGAAATAGGGTGTCGCGGGGTCACCGCGAAAGAGTATCGCGAATTTTCCTATATGCCGGACAGCAAGGAGAAGATTGTTTTCCTTTATGGCCTTCAGTATCTCGTGGTAAATTATCACCGCCGCCGATTCCATTACTTCCTTGAAAAAGCCCGGGTGTTTCTTCTCGAGGGGGGCCGTTGTATGGGCGACCGCCAGGTGTCGGCTGGGGGACGAGGGATCGGAGAATTTCAGGAGATGGACAATGACGGCGCGCTTGATTTCCGCGATGTCGGCTGACCGTATCATCAGACTGATCTTTTCAAGAGCGGCCCGAGACTCTTCATCCCGCGCGTTTTCCTTGGCCTCCATTCCCTCGCGTGCCTTGATCAGTTTCTCGACTTCGATTTCCCCGGCGCCCGCAATCGTCTCCTCGAACTTTCTGTTCATCCGCATGAATTCTGAGTCTGAGTACTCCTTGAATCCGTCTTTCAGGATGTTGATGAATTCGAGTGCTTCGTCAGAACGTGATACGCGCTCTTCTTCCTTCATCGATTTGAGGAAGGCGAGGGAAATATTACCGGGCAGCGAAAGGTCGAACTGTTCGGGTGAGACGGATTTTATCAGGGACATTTTGTAGAGGAGGGGTATCTTCTTCACGCCACCGGCCCGGGCCTCTTCGAGCATCGACATGGAGCTTTTCCATGGATTCGGCCGGGATTGAAGGAGACCACCGGGAAAGGGGCTCAATCAGATGGTGGTGATAGATGTTTCTGCCACGCTTCGCCAGGCTCTGAATAATCCTGGTATAGTTGTCTATCAGGGGCGACCTGATGGCCGTGATCATGTTTCGCATACCCTGTGACATTACAGGGTTCGTTTCGAATGTCAAAATATTTTTATTTCAGGTTGAATATTTTTTTCAGGTCGATCGCCGAGGGATTCACGGGGAGCCGCACCGCCTTCCCGTCGAGATGCGACGAGAGATAGGCCGCATGAATGACTTCCATCGCCTTGTAACCGTCAAGACCACCGGATACGGCGGGAGTTTTTTTTACGGCAAGGGCCCGCGCCTCGCGATACATTTCGTGGAAGCAGTTGATCCTTTTGTAGGCGGGGAAGGGCATTTCCCGAAGATCCATGAAACCGGAATAGAGGCGAGATTTTCGGTGAAGATAGAGTTTTTCATACCCATTGCCGATGATGATCCTGCCACGGGTTCCCGAGATATCGAGTTCGAAAATAAAATATTCCCTCGATCCTCCCGCCTCGAGGAAGACATCAACTCCTCCCGAGGTTCTGATCCACGCGCAGGCGCGGTCCTCGAAGCCGTGTTTTCTACGGGCGCGGCTGAACTCTCCCCTCACGGACGATATCTCACCGAAAAGATAGCGTATCAAATCCACCAGGTGAGTCCCATCGTGGAGGAGCGGACCGCCGCCTTCACCGGGTTCGGACGGCCCGGCGTATCCCCCCGTGAGAACGGAAGCGTGGACGGTTTTGACCTCGCCGATGGCGTTGTGAGAGAGGATCTCCCTGACTTTTCGATAGCGCCCGTCATAGCGCCGCTCATGGTTGATTATTATCGTGGCGCCGCCGGCGCGGCACTCATCCATAATAAAGCGGCATTGCGCGAGGTCCGACGCCATCGGTTTTTCCAGCACGATCACCTTCGCGCCGTTGCGAGCAGCGTCGACGGCGATCCCGGCATGGCTTTCGGTCCATGTTGCGATGACGACGATGTCGGGCCGCGCGCGCGCAAGGAGGCGTCGGTAGTCACTATCAAGGTTTTCCCCCGGTAGGCCGGCGGCCGCTCCGAATCGCGCCAGGCGAACCGTATCGATATCGCATGCGTGGGTGACCGCGAGACCCGCGGACACGATTCCGCCCCAGTGGGTGCAGGGCTTGTAGCGGAGCGGATCGTTCTCGAGAAGGAAGCCGATCCTGCCGCATCCGATAAGGGCGACGGCCGGTTTTTTGAAGGCGCCTTTATGGCTGGCTGCGCGCGTCATGGGATATGATCCTTAAAAGGCCGTGTCAGAGTATGGGGAGATACTCCCTGATTTCGTAATCGGTGATGTAGCGGGTGTATCTTTTTAGTTCGAGTTTTTTGTTTTCAATGAATTTTTCGAACACGAGCTCGCCGAGGGTTTCCTTCATGAGCGCGCTTTTCTCGAAATAGGAAAGGGCGTCGTGAAGGTGGGCGGGCAGCTGCGGGGAGCCCGTCATGTTTTTCATCTCGTCTTCGTTCTCGCCCAGCTGTTTTTCCAGGCTGTAGTGCTCCTCGATTCCCTTCAGGCCTGATGCAAGAATCGCGGAAAACGCGAGGTAGGGATTGCATGCGGGGTCCGGGTTTTGCAGCTCAATGCGCATGGTATTCGGCTTGTCCGATTTGCACTGCGGCACCCTCACTATGGCGTTATGGCTTGTGATGCTCCAGGACGCGCGCGTGGGGGATTCGAAGTCTTCGTGGAGACGTTTGTAGGAATTGATCCATTGATTGGTGACGACGAAAAATTCGTTACAGTGCCGGAGAAGGCCCGCGATATAATGTCCGGCGGTCTTTGATAGATAGTGCTCGCCTTTTTTATCGAAGAACATGTTCCGGTCATCCTTGAAAAGGGACTGGTGAATATGGAGCCCGGAACCATTCTGGTCCGACATCGGTTTGGGCATGAATGACGCGTATATGCCGTTAAGGAGCGCGATTTCCTTGGTGATGAGCTTGAACGTCATTATGTTGTCGGCGGTGGTGAGGGCGTTTTCATGCCGCAGGTCGATCTCATGCTGGCTGTGAGACCCCTCGTGGTGCGACGATATCACGTCGATGCCCATTTTTTCCAGGGTGAGGACCGTCTGGCGGCGGTAGTCGGTCGCCGCGTCGAGGGGTGTGAGGTCGAAATAACCGCCCCGATCGAGTATATCGGGCCGGGTGGAGCTTTTGAAGAAGAAGAACTCGATTTCCGGGCCTGTATAAAAGGCATAACCGAGGGAGGCGGCACGTTCCAGGTTTCGTTTCAGGATAAAGCGGGAATCCCCCTCGTAGGGGGTCATGTCGACATGGTAAATATCGCAGATCATGCGGGCGACCGAGTCTTCACTCGGTCGCCAGGGCAGGATTTTGAAAGTTGAGACATCGGGTAACGCGATCATTTCGCGCTCATCGGCCCGTATAAAACCAAGCAGGGTCGAACCGTCGAACCGTACTCCCTCCGTGATGGCGTCCTCGAGCTCGCCGATGGTGATGGCGAAGCTTTTCAGGAAACCGAGGATATCGGTAAACCATAGACGGATGAACTTCACGTTATTGTCGTACGCGAGCTTGAGTATGTATTCCTTGTTCTGATCGTTGTCCATCAATTGACGCTCCTGTGATGGGGGGGGAGGCCCGCCTGGATCCGGGGCTCTACCAGCTTAAAAAAATCAGGACGATGAAGAAGATAAGGATCATGAGAAGGAGTGAGAGCATCACCATGGTCCCCTTCGAGAAAGTAAGGCCCTCTTCTTCTTCGGATGGAACCCCGGGCCCCCTGTTGGAGCCCGGGGTTCCCTTTTGTTTCGCCGAGGGCCCGTCCTCTGCGGGATTGTAGAGTTTGAGCTTGACCTGTTTTTCTGCCTCGGTGAATTTCCCATAGATGCCTTTTGCAATAAGCGTCAGGATGTCGGTGGGGTTGTTTTTTCCGGAACCGGCCTTGATGTCGATGACCTCGGCCGGCGTGGGAATGATCTCGTTGTCAGGGCGGAGGTTCAGCAAATCAATGAAGTAGTTCGCCCGGTCCGATTGGGGGAGGATGTAGACCATGAGCCTGTCGCCCACCCTCAGCTCATAGATCGGCTTGCCCCTGACCGGCGCGACGATCGGCTTGACCGGCAGAATGACCGCGCCGTCATCGACCGAAAAGACCTCATCGGAGGTCCCGCTGTCCTCCGCTTTCGTTGCGGTCTCGGTGAGGGCCGAACGGTAGTCGGACGGGCTTATCTCCTGGATGGCGGTCTCCAGTACGAGGTTCTTGTCGTGGACAACGCGGTTTACGAGGTCAAAGAGGGTGATGTCCATCGAGTTGTAGTCATAATCAGCCACGTTGTCATAGAGGAGGGAGATGGAATTCATCTCCTCGGAGAATTTTTTAAACTGGTCCATGACCGATGCGGTCATGGTTCTGTTGAAATTGCCCTTCCATTTGACATTGGCGATATATTCCCGGTATTTCATCCAGTCTTCATGGGGCTCGAGATTGTAGAGATCGGAATAGGTGGAAACGACAGAGTTGAACGTGTCGAATTGCTTGTCGCTTTTAAACACCAGTGTGAACTGGCCGTACATGCTGATGGCCGTGGCTTTGAAGCGTCCCTTGACAATCAAATAACTGTCCCGTATTTCCTGAAAGTCCCTTTGGTCCTGGTTCATGCGATTATCCGTATCGTTCAATGGTTCTTTGGATGACTGAATCGGAACTCATTGTAGTTCAAAACCCGCGCGTGTCAATATAAAAAAAATATCGTGAAAGGGCACCATATCCGGTGTTCGACGCCCCATTGCCAACCGGAGGGCGACTCCAGGAAGATCGGTGATACCCCCCCCCGCAGGCGGAATATATGGCAAAAAAATAAAATATTTGATTTACTTCCTTGCAGGACGATATATATATAATAGAGGGATATATCACTCAGTGAGGGGAACCGCCATTATGCAGAAAAGTATCATATTCCGGTTATCGCTGGCAGCCGCCTTCATCGCCATATCGACCGCCGCCCATCCCTATTCAGATCAGACGACCACCGAGAGAATTCTGAGGGAGAACAACCGGTTCATTGAGTTCATAAACGTGTCCATCAGCAATTTCGCGGATGACAAGAAGGCGGAGTTTATGACCGCATACGGCAAGCATTTTAACGCCGATGTCGCCTACCTGCAGTCGGATTACCGCCGGGCATTTAAAAGGATCTATTCCTCCCAGGGTGATATGGAGAAGATTTACCGGGAGATGGTCAAGGACCACTACCTGGAGGATTCGAAGGCGATTCTCGACCGGTTAGCCCCCCGCATCATACGCTCGAAAAACGCGCGCGCGCGCCTTTACCTCACCCTCGGATACAGGGACCGGACTGTGAGCTGGGTCTACTATACCGTGGGGGACGCCTCGAACCCGAAATTGCACTCCTATAAGCTCTACAAGTTCGAGGATGCCATAAAGATGGCAAGGCGGGCGAAGCGGTATGCCTTTCTCGCACTTTTCGAGAGCCAGGTCACGGAGCAGAAGTTCAAGATATACAATCAGCTCTTCAAGAACGAGCGAGATGCCGGCAACCGGTTTTTTCGCAGATTCATAGATCTGGGCGAAGAGGAGTACATAAAGGAAATGGGCAAGTCCTTCATGGAGCGCCAGGATGAAGGTCTGGCAGCGCCACGGGATCCCGAAGCCGGTAAGCAGACTTTTGAGAAGAGCGTGGAGAGAAGGGTGCGTTTCAGGAACGAAACGAAAATGGCCCGCTATCTTCTGGACGGGGAATACGACAAGGCCGAAGATATCATGAGACAGCATGTCGACGATTTCAATTTCAAACTGATCAACGCCACCTTCGATATGCTAACCGCCGGCGAAAGCAATCTTCCCGAGGGCGACAGGGTAGATTACGGTGGATTCAAGATTCACCTGATGGACAATTACTCAAGGCTTTCAAAAACATCCATGCTGGACGGCATGATAGACAAAGTCAAGGTCGAGGACGACATCGGCATGAAGGACGAAGGTTCCGGCATCGATGAGGAGAAGAGCGCGAGCGAATAAAGGACCGGTTCTCCGGGGCCGATCGGGGCGATCCCATTCCGGGCTCGTCCATCGCCCCTCACCCGCGGCGAGGTTTTGATTGCGCCATTCTTCCCTTCAACCCCCCTCCAGCATCGGTTAAAAAATTGTTGCAAATATTGCATCTGTGCTCGATAGTGATATGCTATCGACCGGGAGACGGCCGTAGGCCGGAACAGGTCAGCACCGGGAATCAGCACGACGCCGATACAATGAAACGAAGCATCAACATGGCGTTTGTCGCCGTTGCGTTGGCCGCCGCCTGTGGCGGAGGCCAACCTGAAGGTCGCCTCGGAATAACGGCGCCGGAGGGACGGGAACGGGTGACGTGTGACGCGCCCTATCTGATTACCGGAACGGAACGGGAGGGGCCCGCCCACCGTGCCGGCATACGGCCGAATGACAGGATACTCCGAATAAACGGTAAAAAGGTAGACGGCATGCCCTATGACGAGGTACGGAACCTTCTCGGGGGGCCGGCGGGTACGACCGTGACGGTGACGGTCGAGCGAGCGGGTGTGGCGCGCGACCATATGATCCTGAGGGGGCTCTGATCGCCATGAAGGGCAGGGTGTTTTATATCGCCATCGTTTCCTATTCCGCTCTTTATTTATTCTGTATTCTCATGGATATCCTCTACTGGCTCTTCTACTGAGGGCCGGCCGGGGCCGGGATGAACGTATATATCTTAAAGTGCGCAGCCAGGGAGGGCCCGGAAAAGGGGCCCCGGGACGGGCGACGCGGGGGAAAGTAGCTCCATGGAAAAAGAAGCCAGCCTGTTTGAAGAGATCCGTTCGTTTTTTTCCCACTTGAGGATACGCACCAAGCTCATCTCGATCATCTCTCTTATCCTCGTCAGCTCACTTACCGGGATGATCCTCCTGGCGACCTTTTTTTTCAAGTCTGATAACCGCATTCGCGCCAACGAGCTGAACCTCAAAATAGCCGAAATCACCGCCATGAAGATAGAGACCGATTTTTCCGCGCTGGCGGAAAAGCTCATCCTGATGGGAAATACCATGATCCGGGAGTTCCCGCAGAAGGCCATCTTCACCGGCCTTTTCTTCGAGAATGATGCCAACATGCTCTACGTGGGGATCGGCACGCAGCGGGGAGGAGGGTATCGCTTCGATAACGCAATTTTCAACAGGGCCTATTTCACGGAGCAGCGCCTTACCCTTGCGGATGTCAACCGGATACACGGGGCCAACGTGTCCCTTTTCGAGCAGGCCTTCAATAACGAGTCGGCGGTGCAGAACGTTTCGAAAAGCTTCGGTGCGCCGATCCTCGCGATCGCCCTCCCCTTCCAGAAAGACGGCGCCGGCCGTGTAGCGTCCGTCATTGTGGGATATCTCAAGCTGGACATGTTCCTCAAGGCCTTCCAGACGCGTGACATCTTCGAGACCTTTATGGTGAACGGCAAGGGTGACGTAATCGCACATCCGGACAGCGCGATCGTCCTTTCCCATGTCAGCTACCTGAACGACCCGATCGTCATGCAGATGCTGAAGAGCAAGATCGACAACGGGCAAAGGCGTTACCGCGACGCTGACGGCGTCTACCGTCTCGGTTCATTCAAGAAGATCGGGATAGGCGGCATGGGCGTCATATCCACCGTAAGCGAAGAAAGGGCCTTCAAGGCGGTCTACCAGATCCAGCGGCGGAACATCCTTATCATGATCATTGTCCTCACCCTCGCCATACTGATTCTCTACTTCTTCAGCAAGACCATTTCCGGCCCCATCGTACGCCTCTTTGACGCGACCAAGGAGATCGAGAGGGGAAATTTCCGGGTTGATATCGTCCCCGCCTCGTACGATGAGATCGGGGAACTGACGAGATCCTTCGTCGCCATGGGCCGCGGCCTCGAGGAGCGGGAAAAATTGAAAGAGACCTTCGGGAAGTTCGTGAACAAGGAGATCGCCGAGCAGGTCCTGAAAGGCGAAATCCGCCTCGGGGGAGAGCGCAAGACGGCAACGATATTCTTCTCGGATATTCGCGCCTTCACCGCGATTTCCGAGAAGCTCGAACCGGAAGAGGTGGTGGAATTTTTAAACCAGTACATGACGCGAATGGTCGAGTGCGTCAACCTCACGAAGGGGGTGGTCGACAAGTTCATCGGCGACGCGATTATGGCGGTCTGGGGCACCCCGGTGTCGTACGGAAACGACGCGGAGAACGCGGTGAACGGAGCCCTGATGATGAGAAAGGAACTCCAGGATTTCAACCGGGGCCGCGGGGGCGATAAAAAGCCGGTCATCAAAATCGGCTGCGGCATCAATACGGGGCCCGTTCTCGCGGGACAGATCGGCTCTAATGAGAGGATGGAGTATACGGTCATCGGGGATACGGTGAATCTCGCCTCACGGGTAGAGGCTCTCAACAAGCCCTTCGGTACGGACATCCTCATTTCACAGGACACGCAAGAGAAGGTGAAGGGCATCTACCTGCTCGAGCCGATGCAGAAGATAAGGGTAAAGGGCAAGCAGGAGCCCCAGCAGATTTACGCGGTGCTTGGCCGCAGGGACGATTCCACCGCTCCTAAAAACATCGATGACCTGAGGCGTCAACTCGGCATAGAGAAACCCGCCTTGAATGCCGACCTGGAAGAAGAAGTGAAGTATGAGATCATCGAGTAAGATCAACCCCGATTTTCTGGTGGTGGGCGTCGCCGCCCTTATCATCACGCTATGCTCGGTACTCCTCTACGCCGATTTTACGATGAAGGGGGAGGCGACCGGCGGGGAGCAGATCGGCACCATAACATTCAAGCGGCGGGTGGCGCAGCGTAAGTACGCCGCGCAGGTGATATGGGAGGACCTGGACCAGAAGACCCCGGTCTACAACAATGATTCCATCAGGACATCGGACCTCTCGGAGGCGGTCATCAACCTGGATGACGGCACCGCAATCAGCCTCGATGAAAACAGCCTCATCCTCCTCTCCATTTCTCGCGACGGGGTAGACATCGACTTTACCCAGGGGACCATATCCGCCAGCCGCGCCGCCGTCGCGGGAGAAGAGGCGACGACGATCACAATCAAATCCGGAACCTCGGTCGTTTCCATTGAGAAGGCCGATGTAAGGCTCTCCACGTCGGGGGAGGCCACCCTCGATGTGGCGGTGACCGAAGGCACGGCTGAAATCCAGACCGGAAGCTCTTCGAGAACCATCGGCGATGATGAGAGACTGATCGTTACCGGAGAGGATGAAGCCAGGGTTGTCAAACGCAGTCTGAAGCCGCTCTCTCCGCAGCCCCTCGCCAATTACGCCACCGCCGAAGGAGCGGTGCCCGTCGATTTCCGCTGGGAGCCTGTTGAAGGGCGCGGCCCGGTCTACCTCGAGATAGCACGTGATCGGGATTTCTCCCGGATGATGAGCGTGCGGCCCTCGGCATCCGGCTCGCTGACTGAGAGGCTGGGGGAGGGGGAGTATTTCTGGCGTATCAGGCGTACCGACCAGGCGGACAGATCGGTCGAGTACAGCGACGCGCGGAGAGTGAGCGTCATGAGGGACGCTCCTGTGCGCCTCCTTTCCCCCGGGAAGAACGAGGCGGTGACCTACGGTTCCATTCCCCCGGTGATCGAGTTTCGCTGGCAGGAGAACAGGTTCGCGAACGAGTACAGGGTGGATATTTCCCGGGATCCGGGATTCAAATCCATGGCCAGGTCCTTTGTCACCCCCCTGAGGGAAGTGTCAGTTGATCGGCTCGACGAGGGGACCTACTACTGGCGGGTTACGCCTCTGAACGCCGCCTTCGCCTCGTATGGAAAAACCGGAGGAGAATCATTCTTCAGAATCATTCGTACCGCCGAGGCGGCACCGCCGGTACTCACCTTTCCGCCGGACAGGTACCGTGCGGGGGAGGGCGTGCCGGGGGGAGGTAAAGATTTCATGTTCAGCTGGAGCGCCAACGATCAGCCGGATGAATATATATTCATGATTGCGCGGGACACTGAGTTCCGGGATGTTGTCGAAAAGACCTCGCTCAAAAAAAATCACTATGCCATGCGCGACATACTGCCCCCGGCCGATTACCACTGGCGGGTCGGTTTGGTGCCGAAGGGAGGTGGAGACGTTGTTTTTTCGCCTCCGCGTTTCTTGACGGTCCTTCCCTCTGTAAGGGTGACGCCCGGCCTCCCGACCGTGAAGAAGGTCAGGGAATCGAAGGATGGGGAGATTCGCGCCGTGGTGGGGTTCTCCTGGTCGGTCGAGGGATTTTCGGGCGATCGGCGTCTTGAGCTGGCAAGGGACGGGGGTTTCCTCGACATGACGGCGTCGCTGACAACCTCCGGAAACGGCGCCGATGTCAGGGACGTGCTTCCGGGCACCTATTACTGGCGGGTGAGATTGATCGGCAGGGATCGCACGCCGATGGGAGGGAGTGACGCACGGCCCCTCTACCTGAGTACAGCCGGCGCCATCGTGGGAAGTGCGGATGAAATCATACCGATGAAAACGGCCGCCGAAATCGCCGCGGAAAAGGCGGAATTGAGAAAAATGGAACGTGCACGCGCGAAGGAAGAGGAACTCGCCCGTATGCGGGAGGCCGAGGCCGCGCGGAAGAGCGAGGGAGAAGCGAAGGCCGCCCGGGAGAAGGAGCTCGCCCGCACGCGGGAAGCCGAGGCCGCGCGGAAGCGCGAGGAAGAAGCGAGGGCTGCCCGGGAGAAGGAGCTCGCCCGCACGCGTGAGGCCGAGGCCGTGCGGAAGCAGGCCGACAAGGAGGGAACTCCCGTACTTGAAATCGTCTCTTCCGTCAGGGGAGGCAGGATATATATCAATTCGAAGCTGAAGGGATACGGATCCCTGACACTCAGCCCCGCGCCGGGCACGCGTCTCCTTGTCGAGGTGAAAGCGGAGAGATATGTTGATTTCAGCGAGACCGTCACGCTGTCTGCCGGTGAAAAAAGACGTATAGACGCCAGGCTGGCCTCCACCGTCCCGTATTACCGGGAAAAGAAACCTGGCAGGAGGCTTCGCTGGCGCACCAGGCTCGCCTCGACGGTTATGTCGAAGCCTCTCTACCAGAACAACATGATCATCGTCGCCACGCAGAACGGCCAGCTCGCGGGAATCAGCATGAACGGGCGGGTCATGTGGCGTACCGGTCTCGGAAGCGACACCCGTTCCACGCCGGCGGCGGACGGCCAGTCACTGTATATCGTCACCGTCAAGGGTGATCTTGTGTCCCTGAACGTTAAAACAGGGCGGATCAACTGGAAGCGGAAGGTGTCGGGGCCACTCCTTTTCGGGGCGCGGCCCGTCATTGAGAGCGGCCGTGTATTCATCGCCACCAGCTATGGAGTGGTCCAGGCCTTTTCTAACGATGGTAATGAGCTCTGGCAGATGAACCTGGAAGAGGGGGTTTTCAGCTCCATGGCCGTCGAGAAGGGAGTACTCTTCGTGGGGACCGACCGATCGAAAATATACGCGATCAATGCGGACAGCGGCGACGTGAAGTGGACATTCGCCACGGATAGCAGGATTTTCACTTCATCTCCGACTCTCAGGAACGGAACCCTTTTCGTTGGCTGTTACAGCGGGTCCTTCTATGCCCTTAACGCCAAAAACGGAAGATTGCGATGGGTTTTCAAGGCGAAGAAGGCGATACTTTCCCCTCCGGCCTTCATGGGGGATATCGTTTTCGTCGGCTCGGAGGACGGGGTGCTCCATGCCCTTGCAATCGGTAGCGGCGAGATGGCGTGGGAATTCACAACCCGATCGCCCATCGTCGCGGGTCCGGACGTGTCGAAAAACACCGTCCTCGTCCCGAGCGGGGCCTTCATTTATTCCCTGGATACGAAATCGGGGGATCTGAATTGGAAGGAGGGCCTGACTTCGGACGTCAACACCACGGTGACCGTTGTGGGGGACGCCGCCTACGTGGGTCTCGAAAACGGTGAGATCGTTTCTTTCTCTTCGTTGTAGGGTTTCCTTCCCTCGACCCTAAAAGAACTTTTCTTTCACGTTGTATTCCCAGAGCTCGACGAGTTTGTCAAACTCCTTGTCGCGCGGCCGGTCCCTGTAGTGGTTATTAAAACGCTTGATCAGGTAGGCAACGGTGGAGTCTTCCAGGAGAAACGATTCCTTCAGGCCGTTGAGCTTGATTATGAGATAGTTGAGGTTGTAGGTCTGGAATTCGCCGATTGTCTTGGAGGCGACGGTCGGCTCGTATTTCAGCAGAAGCTCGGAAAAATAGAGGGCCATCCGCCACGAATCGACGCTTCCCGAAAGGCCCGACTTGAAATGCATCGAAAGCTTTTCGAACAGGTCCATGTTCTGGTAGTATGAATCGTAGATCAGCTTGATGTATTCCGGGAAGATGTTCTGAACCTCCATCAGGTCGACCGGCTCATCCTTCTCCCTGAAGGCTTCGAATATTTTCCCGCTTTTTTCACTGGCGGGCTCCACCGGTACCAGTTCCACATAGAGGTCCTTTATGACGGTGCGAACCTTCCCCGCCTTTTTCAGGTAAACCTCAATTTCGACCGGCTCGATGTAGTAATTCTTCTCAGGGTCTCTCTTCATCCCGCTTCGCTTCTCCGGCACTCATTGATTCGACCGCCTGACGCAGCCGCCCGGCCTGTTCGGCAGTATGGGCGTGGGCGATCGCCTCGATGATTATTTTCACACGATCATGGATCCCGGATTCATCAAGCCGTTTCATGATACCGTCGAATGCAAAGGCCGATTCAATTAGCTTGTTTTTCGAAAGGTTCCAGAGCGTGTCGCCCTTGCTCACCACCACCCTCTGCCCGTCGAGCATGATGAAGACGTTGTCCGGATAGATCCAGTCGGGATTCCGGTCCTTTATGGAGGTGGTGGCGATCCTGTGGTAGCCGTTAGTGACGGCCACCCGGTTTGCGTACTGAAGAATGTCATGATCCCTTATCCTGATGTTGTATTGCTTCCCCAGCGGACGATACCTCGCGTCAATCTCGCTGCTCTCGACGATCTCCGGGCGGTCGCGGAGAATGACGTCTCTGATGGACGGTGAGGCGAACCGGAAGAGGAGGGCGGCCGCGATAAGGAGGAGGATCGCCGGTATGGCTATCCAGAGGGATTTTCTGAGCCGGAGCCCCTGGCGCCTCGACTCCTCCGCCTCCGCATGAGGGGTCTCAGACAGTGGAGTCTCCTTCCCGGGTGCGACGGGAAGACCTCCGTCCTTGCCGGGTTGGACGGCGATGGAACGGGACCATGATGAATCCAGGCTCAGGGCCTCCTCGCGGTACTGGCGTTTTCTCGCGTTGAGGGCCCTGTCAAGGGCCACAATACCGGGCTGATTCCTTGCCCGGTACTGATCCGATTCGGAGTATATGTCGATAAGCATTTGAAGACGAACGCGGTCGCTGATTATTCTCGAACAGGCCTCATGGAGGGCCCGGTCCGTCTCTGCGGGACCGTCACCGTCCCGGCCGATCACATCGAAGAGGTCCATGCGTCCGCCGTCGGCGCACCTCGTGACAAAAGGGAAGACGGCCCCGTTGTAGAGTGCGAGCAGGATGGTATGGCGGGCAGGATCAAGGAGTTTCAGCCGTCCTTCCATTTCGAGGGAAGGGGTATCGATGAGTTCCCTGATGCGTGCCGACAGCTTCCTGTCCCTCGTTTCGGAGAGGAAGGCCCTCGCCAGGGAAATGATGTTGCACCATTCGGGGATTCCATCCTGCCCGGAGGCGGCATCCGGTGCCTGTTCGAGCCTCCCTGCCAGGGACTCCGGTTCCCCGGCCAGGAGAGAGGCAGTTTCCCCGTCGAGACCCGATAGGGCGAGGATGTCCCCGAACTCGCGGCACCGGCGGAACTCGTAGTGACAGCCCCCCCCGAGGACTATCCTGTTTCCGCCTGCAAGTTTCCTGGCGTTCCTGTTGCCGTCATCAACAATGACGAAGGGCGTATCGGTCGATTTGAGGAGCAGTGCGATTTCTTCAAAGGCGGTGTAGGCTATGATAAGGAGATCAGGTTTCTCCCTTATGATTTCGCGCGCTCCTGCGTGGCCCTTGATGAAGGCTACGATGAGTTCCCCGCCTTCCGGTTCCACGGTGTCGAAGCGGAGCCTGACATTAAAGGTGCCGGCATAATTCGAGATCGCCAGGCCGGATTTGGCCGTGAAATCGAGGCCGCTGAATTTTTCCAGGTCGATGGCGCTCCTTGAGTAAAGACGGCGCACCAGTTCGAGGTCGTTGCTGTTGGAAAATATGCGTACCCGGCCCCCGGTGAGGTGAAGCCATTTTAAGAACTTCGAAACGCGGATAAGGTTCAGGGACGGAAGGAGGATCGCCTCGATTTTCCCGGGATCGATTCCGAGCCGTGAGAAGTCATGGAAATACCTGTCGGGGAAGAGATAAGGGTAGAGGCGTTTTTTATGATGAAACACGGGGTTGTGTCCTGCTATGATCAGCCCGGACCCGGCGAATCGCCCGCTGTTCCTGTAGGTAGTAGAAAGAAGGTCGTTGAAATTCCGCCAGCTGACCGGGTGTGTGGCGATGCCGTTCAGGTCGAAGATGGCCTTCTTGTCGAGCAGTATTTTGAAATTGCCGTCCCGGTAAAAGACGCCAATAAACTGGTTCTTGTGAGAAATGTTTTTTTCGCTGGATAGCTCGGGCAGGTCCTTCTTTATGTCGACTACCGAGGCGTTGGTGAGGTCCAGGCCGAAAATTTTCTGATAATCGAGAAACCTGCTGACAATACGCTTTTCCCCGATGTAGCGGTTTTCCTGCAGATGCCGCACGTTGATATTGAACTGTTCGTGGGAGGGATCGCCGATCAGGCTATCGGTAATAATGATGTTTTCGATCAGTGGGATCAGGGCCACCGGCATGTCGTTCCAGTTGCCTATCCGGATAAAAGGCTTGAGGTCGTCCGTCGTTTCTCCGGTGAAAATAATATAGCATTCATGGTCTACGATAAAAAACCGGTCTTCGTCCGAACGAATGATGTCTTTGATCTTCATACCCATCCACACATCTACTGTTTATTTTTTTACAGTGACCGTATGGCAAGGGCGATAACAATTCAAGATATTTTTTATCCCGGAAAATAAAGGTGTGAGGTTGCCATTCGTGCCATTTTTTGCAATATGGGGGTCTTTTTTTATACAAATATACCATACTGTAAATGTTGTGGTTGTGAGGATGGTAGTACTGACCACCTAGCCCTGCGGCGGCGCAGGTAATTATTATCTTTGATTTTATTTACATTGTGGGATAATTGGATAATATTTCTTCAATTAATGGCGATTATAATTACATGACGGTTGACAGCCCTTAAAATGTGTGATAATCTTTGGTATATAGCAAATAATAGTGATACAACGGCTGGCTGCGCCAGCCGTTGAATGATCGCCGGGATGATGATTTCTGATGAGGCATATCGGAGCCTACATAGTTGACCATTATTTCAGGTCCGCACTGTTCCGGAGGATTCCACGTCTGGTTCTTCTCGTAATGGTTTTCTCCGTAGGAGCGGCCCTGATTTTCCAGAACCGCCGGGTCATGACGAATCCGGTTGGCTGGGAGAGGAGCCTCCAGGTTTCGTCATTCAATGTCGTCGCGCGCGACGTGTCTGCGGTATCGCGGGGCGATATAATTGCGGTGGCCTACGAGGGACGGGCGGGGGGTGCCCAGGGAATCTATCTCTCCATTTCCCTCGACGGAGGCGCGACACTGCTCCCGCCGGTACGGATAGCCGTCGTAAAATCGCAAACTTCCATGAACCCCTTTCCCGCCATATCCCCTGCGGGAGAGTTGATTGTCGTCTGGCATGCCTATGTGGAGGCCGAATCGAGCACCCGCGTGTTCAGTTCGGTTTCCAACGATTTTGGCGCCACCTGGAGCCCGCCCCGAAAGATTGAACTGGGCAGGGAAATGGAGATGCTACCACGGATATACTTTGACGACCGGGGGCAGGCCCACCTTTTCTATCACGGCTCCACAGATGAGACCGTCAACCTGTTTCACGCTGTCAGCCGGGAAGGGATGGCGTTCGAGGAGGCGCGTTCGCTGATTCGCCTGAGCAGCAGTATGCGGGGGGCCTTTTTCCCCTCGATTACCATGTCGGGGAAGACGTTCTTCATTGTCTGGCAGGGGAAGGACGAGGATTTTTCCGACGACCTTTATCTGATCAAATCATCCAATTACGGAAAGACCTGGAGCGGAAAGAGGCGCATCACCTCCAGCCAGGGGAATAACGCCTCTCCTTCGGTTCTCATGCACGAAAACACCCTCTACGTGGCATACCAGAACAACGACGACAAGAACTGGGCAATCAGGATGTTGCGGGGCCACGATCGCGGAGGGAGCTGGGACGACAAGCCTCTTGCCGTCTCCACCACGCCCGCAAACTGCTATTCCCCCGTCATCGGGCTTTCCGGGGGGGGGGGCGATGGTCCTCTGGTACGATATGAGGGACGGCGGGGCGCAGATATACGCCCGCAGGTATTCCGCCGATGAGAACGCCTTTCGCCAGGAGGCGCCGGTTTCCGAGGCGCGTTACGAGTCGCGGAACCCCGTGGTCGCATCGGCGGGGAGAAGGCTCCTTGTGTTCTGGGAGGAGCGGAACGTGATCATGGGCAAGCAGACCGATGTATACGTGGAGCCCCCGGTCGTTTTTTCCGAAACCAATCCCGAGGGGCTCTGGTCGCGCCTTCCCTTTGCCGTCATGCAGTGGAGGCCGCCGAAAGACGAATCGGGAATAATCGGTTATGCCTCCATTGTAAACGACATTCCGGATTTCAATCCCACTGTCGTTAACCTGGGACCGAACGCCACCATCGATAAAATCACGAGCACTATTCCCGACGGGATTTCCTATTACCATATTCGGGCGATAGACGGGGCACAGAATTTCAGCAGGACGATACACTACAGGCTGCAGCTCAACGTGAATCCCCTTCCGGCCCCTGTCGTGGTGTCGGCGACGACCCCCCAGGGAAAGCCTACGGAGGTGCGATCTACCGAATTCACCTGGGGCATAGAGGGAGTGGAAAGGGTGAAGGGTTTTGTCTACAGCCTTTCGAAGGATTCGATCAGGATGCCCGACCTGTTCACGACCGACCTGAACGCCCGGTTCGACGATCTCGAGGAAGGGACCTATTTCTTCTCCGTGGCGGCCGTGGACAAAACCAACCAGTTCAGCAGGGTGGCGACCTATGATTTCATAATCGGCAGCCCCGATCGCGTGATCGACCCGGATTATTACCGCCGGCTGGCTGAGGAGGAACGGCGATTCCTGAAGCAGGAACGGTTTGCGTTCAAGCCCGTCACGCCCGACAGGACCGACGTTCCCGTCAGGCCCGACGTTCCCGCCGGGGCCCGCGGCCCTTCGGTTTCGATTCGTTTCCCCTTTGATCCCCGCGACGTCGTTGACCGGGGTTCCTTCAGGGCACTCATAATCCCCGCCGGTATAGGCCCCGAATCGATTATGGGGTATTCGGTGTATGTCGACGAGAGGGAGCGGCCTGTTCCCCGTCGAATAACCCACAAGGGGCCCGTCATCGATGTGAAGGGGCTTGGTCGCGGGGATTATTATATCGGTATCAGGTGCAAATATGCGGTTTCGGTCGACGGGAGGGTCAGGCACTACTGGACCGGTCCCCAGGTGACCCGGATCACTGTCCGGCCGGCGCCCGATCGATCCCCCCTTCTCTATTACGCCCGGGGGGTGATGGAGAGATTCCCCTCCAGGATTGCCCGGATCACCATGATGTTTTTCGGCCTCGGGCTTGTGATTACGACCATCGGTTTCGGATCGAGGATAAGTTTTTATTTTCAGTTGATGCGATTCAGGATGGGACTGTTCTACCGGTTGCGGATAAGAAAAATGAGCGGGTGACGGGGCTCGAACCCGTGACGTCCAGCTTGGGAAGCTGACATTCTACCACTGAATTACACCCGCTAGGAAGTCCCTTCCTGGGACGAGGTACATTGATACGGGTGGGCGTATAATTTCAAGAAAAAAATTTTGTCAGAGACACATTTAACCGACAATCGATCCCGCCCAGAATGTGCGGTGCCGATGCAGTCCGGGCAGAGTGTTATGGAGCAAGGAGCAGAATTGCGGAAAAAGGCGACATGAAATCGAAGCAAGGAATCATCTTTCTCTCTCTGCTGATTGCCCTCCAGGCGTTTTCGGGCCTCATGTCCGCCACCGTCAGGGAGATGGACCGCGATGCCCAGGCCTATTTCGATAAAAAGGAATATAACCAGGCCATCGGGTTGTGGCTCAACTGTATTGAACTCGAGCCCGACAATGAACGGATCCAGCAGAAGATAGAGCTGGTGTACGAAATCAAACAGCAGAAAGACCTCACCTTCCAGAAGGCGCGTCTGAACTATCGCATTGCCCGGAGAAAGCTGGCGATGGATGATGACAGGGAGCTGGAACTGGGAATAACCACCGGCAGAACGGCTATAAAGGACTACGTCACCGCCTTCAGGCTAGACCCGAAAGACGGAGACATGCGTGATTCCATGGACGACATGCGAAGGCTGGAAGAGGATATACGAAACGCCGAGGAGAGGCTCCGTCTTTCCAGGGCGATGAGGGCGCGGGTCGAAGCCTTGAAGGTGGAAGCGCGAACGGAGATGGCGCTGGCCGAGCCCGATTTCGTGAAGGCCCGTGATATATGGAACCGGGTGCTCCGGTACGTGCCCCAGGACAGCGAAGCGATGGAGGGGAAGCGCAGGTGCGAGTTTGCGATTGAAAACCGGATCAAGTTCGAGCGGATACGCGCATACATGGCAAGGGGCGTGGAGCTTTTCGAAAACAAGGAGTACGCCCAGGCGAAGGGCGAGTTCCAGCAGGTCCTGTCGGTGGATCGGAGACACCGTGAGGCCAGGAATTATATAGAAAGGATCGATGAGATCCTTGAAGAACGGCTGATGTTCACCCAGCGCCGGCAGCAGGCCGAGGAATCGTACCGGGCCGGCATCAACAATGTGAATAACAACAGATTTAACGAGGCGCGTCAGGATTTCGAGACGAGTCTGGCCCTCATCAAGGATTACAAGGACGCCAGGCAGCGGATCGATGACCTTGAACGGCTGAAGAAGGAATACGAGGAGAGACAGAGGGCTTTGAGACTTGAGCAGATCAACAAAAAGTTTCAGGAGGGTATCATCGCTTATACCAGGGGCAGGTATCGGGAGGCCATCAACGCCCTGGTAGCCACCCTCACCCTTGACAGCAGCAACCGGCAGGCGGAGGAATACTTGAAACGGGCCCGTGACGCCCTGCGGATCGAGGAAGAAGAGGTTGTCGACAGGAACTCCCCCTACTTCAATATCGTCAACTCGTTCATCATTTCGGGTAAAAGCCTTTACGCAAGGGGTGAATACGCCGAGTCTAAGAAGAAATGGGACAGCATACTCCGGCTTTTTCCCCAGAATAAAATCGCGCGCGAGTTCATCATCAAATGCGACATGTTGATCAATCCGGGCGACAGGGATAGCGTGGTGGCGTCGAGGATTATGGAGGGAAGGGTGAGCCTGGAAAAGAAGGAATTCAGGAACGCCCTCCGGATATTCAATGTGATTAAATCTATTGACAGAAACTATCCGGAAATCGATACTCTCATCGCCCGGGCGAACGAGGGCATCAGGGAGGCGAAGGATGCGGACCTGATTCCGGCCGACCGTGCGGAGATCGAGCGTCGCTTCCGGGCGGGGATGAACCTCTACCAGAGGGGCGGCAGGGAGAATGTCCAGCAGGCCCTTGTTAATTTCCGCTGGGTAGTTCAGAGAGATCCCGGGAACATCAGGGCCATCGTCACGGTCAACAAGATTGAGTCGGAGTTGAGGATTGGCGCCCCGGTGATCGACCGAGGGCAGGCGCTGACGCCCAGGCAACGCGAGCTGGTCAACATGTATTATTACAACGGCATAAACCACTATACCAACAACAATTTTCAGAAGGCGATAGAGGAATGGCGCAAGGTCCTTACGATTGATCCGGGCAACGTGAAGGCCAGGAACAATATCAGGAAAGTGCTCGCCTTTATGGAGCGGTGAGGCAAATGGGCGACGGAGAGGATCGGAAAGATGCCGGGACCGGCGGGCACGGGCAGCCGGACGGGAAAACAGCCCCGGGCGCCGGTGTCCGGTTCGGGATCAGGCTCAAGTTCTCGCTGGCCATCATCACGCTGGTGGCGTTCATCATTATCTCCATCACGCTGTTTTTCATCTGGCGCGAAAGCAACCTCCTCAAAATGCAGGTGATGCAGTCGGTCGAAAGGGAGATCGTCCACCTGGCCAATACGGCGCAGCAGTCGATCGGAGTGGACGAGCTCTCCATGATCGCCTCCATCAACGACCTGAAAAAGATCGACTACATCCGATACGCCTTCGTCCTGGACAGGGACGATATGGTGATCCAGTATTTCGACCGTCGTGAAAGTCGCGAACCGGCTCATCCCCTCGAGGACGGAATCGACAGAAATCTCGCCGGACGGGCCGGGAATACCGATATCCGGAACATCGAGGTCAAGGAGCCGGGAAATCCCCGGGGCAGGATCTACGATTTCTCGAAGACCGTGCAGAACAAGTTCGACAAGATGAAGATCGGGTCGGTTGTCATCGGCCTTTCGAATGCCGTTATTCTGGATGAGATTGACAATCTTGTCATGATAATCGTTCCCGTCGCCCTCGGCTTCCTGATTCTTTCCATTATCGGTTCGGTCATCCTCGCCACCTTCATCATCAGGCCCATCAAGGCCCTTTCCCACGGGGCTGAAATAATCGGCAAAGGGGACCTGGGCTACCGCATCGACATAAAGAGCGGCGACGAGCTGGGCCAGCTGGCGCGGGAGTTCAACCAGATGACCGTCCAGATACAGGAGGCCCGTGAGAAGGAAATCGAGTCGCGCATAATGGACGAGCAGATTGAAATGGCCAAGGAGATACAGGAGGGTCTGAACCCGACGGGATTCTACGAAAAAGGGGGGATACAGATCAAGGGTTACAGCAAGGCGGCGCGCGGAGTGGGCGGTGATTACTTCGATTATATCGACATCGACCAGGATCGTGTCGGTGCCCTGATAAGCGACGTGAGCGGGAAGGGCATCCCGGCCTCCCTTGTCATGGTGATGATCAGGACCGTGTTCACGTCTTTCAAGACCCGGAAGGACGTCGAGTGTGCGAAAGTCGTGCGCGCGATTAACGATTCACTCAGCGCGGAATTCGCAATCGACAAGTTTGCCACGCTTTTTTTCATGATATACGACCGCGCGACAGAATATCTTTCATTCTCAAACGCCGGTCATGGCCCGCTTTTCTGCTATCGCGCGTCGAAGAAATCATGCACCACCGCGACCCTTGACGGCATGCCCATCGGCATCGATGAGAATTCGGAATACAAGCAGGCAAGGGTGAAACTCGAATCGGGCGATATGGTCATTCTCTACACCGACGGGGTCACGGAGATGAGAAGCGAACAGGGCAAGGAATACGGAATCCGTCGTTTGAACACGTTAATCCTCGAGAACAACCATCTTACCGCAGAGGAGTTCGTCAATCTCCTGGTGGACGACCTGGAGCGATTTCGCGGCAAGGAGCCGCCCCACGACGATACGACAATACTGGTGCTCAAGCGGATATCCTGACGGGAGAAGGGCGGGAGCAGGTTTCGCGATAAAAGCCGGCGTCTGCCGGCTTTCGTGTCTCACTGTTAAGCTATGGCATGGGGATCAGAGGATTTCGTCCTCGGTCTCGTAAATTTTGAAGAATCGGTCGAGGGTGGCGAGCTTTAAAATGTTCAGTACGTCCTCATGTATGTTCATCAGGGCGAATTTGCCGTTGTGCGCCCTCATCTTTTTCTGGCCCGCGACAAGGGCACCAATGCCGGATGAGTCCATATAGTTCACGTTTTTCATATCGACGATGACGCTCGCATGTTTGCCATCCGTTATGCTGAACAGGGCTCGTTTCAGTTCGCTGACGTTATACAGATCGACCTCGCCGCTGACCTGAACCACCTTGTTGTCTCCGATGTCCCTGAATTCGATCTCCATCAACTCCTCCTGGAAGAATGAACGATACGGGTTGCGATATCGCCTGTCCGGAACCGGTATAGTCTATAACAGCATGCGTATTAGTAAAGCACAAAAAGGGTTCACGCTGATTCTTGTTCTGGTACCACCGCGATGTGTATCAGCCGATCCCAGAAAAAAATTAATCTCCGCCGTGCAACGGTAACCGGGCGTCACCATCGGACCTTCGTCCCGGGCCCCGTCCTCGGGAGCATGCGATGCATGGCCTTTGTGTCGAAAATATACATACAAATCTATTGATCTTTCGACCGCTGCTATGCAAAACCGAATATTTATGCTGTATGCGTATAATAGTAAATGATATGCCTATAAATCAAGAAATAATTTATCGATAAACTCGGAAAGATCAAGAAAATTATTGACCTCTCTCATTTCGTTGCACCGTAACTGGTAGAGATGTGCGATGCTATCCGCCCAGTTCCAGAGGTGCTTCCTGTCCGGGTTAAGCCATAGAAGATTTCTGGATCTCTCCTTCATGCTTTCGAAGGCGTGCATGCCCGGGTCCTGGTAGTTATTCCTGCCGTCACCCAGCACCAGCACCGTGGTTTTTCTTGTAAGAGAGTCGCTGTAGTCTCTCATGAACTGGTCGAAGCAACGGCCGTAATTGCTCCCCCACCCATAGGTGAAATTTGTGTCCTCGAATATAGAATTGAGGGCCCTCTCGGGGTCCATCTCCATGAAAAGCGGGGTGATCTCGACCATGTTGCTGATAAAGGCGAAGGTGCGGACCTTTGAAAAGAGGCTCTGGAGGGTATAGGTGAGGAGGAGCATGAAGCGGGAGTACTGGTTTACCGATCCAGATATGTCGCAGAGGACCACGAGCTGTGGCCTGTCGATCTTCCGGTCTTTGCGGAATATCTTGAAGGGGACGCCCCCGTACTGCATGCTCGTACGGAGCGTGCGCTTGATATCGATGCCGCCATGCTTCACCCTTTTTTTTCTCAGGCTGATGCGGTTCTTCAGCTTCTGGCCGAAGCGCCGGATAAGTTCACGCATCTCCTTTATTTCCTCGGGAGTGATCTGGTAGATATGCTTGGTGAGGAGGTACTCCTCCCTCTCCCGTATCCTGGTCCCGATTCTTTTCCCCGCAGCCCGATTTTCGATCAGGCTCGCGATTGCGCGTTCGAGGGAGTCGTCCCGATCCTCCGTGCCTTCCTCGCCCCTTCCACCGGAGGGACGGGCCTCGGACCGGACATTGAGAAGCATGCCCGCGCCCCCGCCGGATTCCGTCCTGGCGAGTTCCTCGATGAAGAGGTTGAGTATCTGTTCGGTTGATTTTTCGAAAAGGATTTCGTCGGGCAGGCCGTCGATGAAGTCGGCAAGGGCTTTTTCCAGCTCCGCCGCCTCGCTTTCCGACATGCCGCCCCTTTCGCGGAGAGCTTCCCTGGATGAAAGCTCGCGGAAGGCATCGACCGCGTCGACCTGGGCGTCGCCGCTCCCGGAGAAAAACTCATCGAAGCAGCGATCGAAGATGGGGATGTCGGTGTAGTCCTTGACAAGGGTGGTCTTAAGGGCCTGTCTGAAGATCCCTTTATCCATGATGGAAATGTGGGGCAGGGCATTGAAAAGGGACAGAGCCTCATCGGTGGATATGTTAACTCCCGCTTCCCTGAGGACGCCCATGAACTCATGGAGCCTTTCCCGAATGGCGGATCCATCGCGTGTCATGTCCGTGGGGGGTCTCCGGATCAATGTTTGAAGATGTTCCTCGAGTTTTTTTTCGCCAGCTCTATGTCTTTTTCATATTTCAGGATAAGGTTCAGGGTTTCCACGGCCGCGTCGTGTGTCAGATCCTTGATCCCGAGGATCACGAGGGCGCGGGCCCAGTCCAGGGTTTCGCTGATGCTCGGGTCCTTTTTCAGCTGGAGCTCGCGTATGCTGTGGACCGCGCGTACCACCTCGCCACGGAGATTTTCAGCGCACTCCGGCACCTTGATGGAAACAATCAGTTCCTCAAGGTCCCTGGCCGGGTAGTTGATATACAGGTGAAGGCAGCGTCGTTTCAGAGCGTCGGACATCTCCCGGGCGTTGTTGGAAGTGAGAAAGACGATGGGTTTGATGTCAGCCCGGATGGTGCCGATTTCCGGAATGGTCACCTGAAAATCGGAGAGCACCTCCAGGAGGAAGGCCTCGAATTCCGAGTCTGATTTGTCGATTTCGTCGATCAGCAGGAGCGACCGGTTCTCTCCGGTAATCGCCTTGAGTATTGGCCGGGGCAGGAGGAACTTGCTGGAGAAGAAGACGTCGTCCTCCCGGGAGAGCCTTTCGACCGCCATCGCGAGGGTCGACTCATTCTGCATCAGCGAAGAAAGCTTGTCCTTGAGTATTTGCGTGTAAAGGAGCTGCTTGGCGTATTCCCACTCATAGAGGGCCTTGGATTCATCCAGTCCCTCATAGCACTGGAGGCGAATAAGATCCATCCCGAGGGCCGCGGCAATGCACTTGCCCAGCTCGGTTTTTCCCACCCCCGCGGGGCCTTCCACGAGTATCGGTTTTTCCATTTTCAGGGCCAGGTAGACCGTCGTGGCGATCTCTTCTGATGCGATGTAGTTCTGGCCTGCGAGCCCATCAATGGTCGCTTTAACACTTTTGAACATAATGCCATAATGTCGGGCGGAATGGTATTGGCAAGGAATTAATTCGGCAGGAAGGGGAAAAGTCGGGTCCCTCCGTTACTAGAGCCTGCGCAGCTCATCTTCGCATTTTCCTATGCGATCGCGAAGAAGTCCGAGTTTCTCTTCCGCCGACCTCCGGTCCTCCTCGCTCTGGTCATACTCCCGGTAGGCTTCGATGAGACGCAATTTTTCCTCGAAGAGCCCTTTTTTTATTTCATAGAGCCTTCTTTTCTGTTCAATGGTGGCGGTGCCGTACCGTACCAGGGCGTCGTACTGGATTATCTCACGCATTTTTCTCATATGATCGTCGATCTCTTGCACGGAAGTGCCGGTAGGCAGGAGGAGATCGGCGGGGAGATTGTCCATTGCGGCGAACCTTTCAATGAGCGCGAACATTTCTCCGGTCCGGATACCTGGGTCGTCGGGTGGACGCCGGTACTCCCCCGTATCATCCATTTCAGACAGGAGGAGGGGGGAAAGGTCCATTGTTGGGCCTCCTCGTGAACCGGTTCCTGGATTTTCCGGGATACCGGATGATTCAACCTGGTGGGTTCCGGAGCGTTCTATGCGGTCTTTCCCCGGACGGGAGGTGAAAAGTAGTAAGGCGATCAGGGCCGTGAGTGCGGCCGTGGTTTTTTACTGTCAAGACGCATCCCCCTGCGCGATCACCCCCGATGGGGGGTGATCGCGCAGGGGGATGCAGGGGGATTCGTGGTAAGGGCTGCCTATCTCAGGTAGGCAGCCGCTTTGGTCGCCACATCGGATTTTTGAACGAGTTCCATATGGTCGTAGGACCAGAAAGTGGCCACATGTGTAGCGCCTGAAATCTGCTCGTCGCCGCGTGCGACTGCACCGTCGCTGTCCCGCCAGTAGATGGTGGTGAGGATACTCCATCCGACCTGGAGTTCACCGGCCCAACCCCAGCAATCCCAACCATCGCCGTCACCGGCTATTGTGTAGATTTTGCCGCTGTTCGCCAGTGGAGCGCCGATTACGGGGTAGGCGGGATTAAAGGTATTCTTTACGTAACTAGGCCTGAGCTGCTGGGTCGCTGCCGTCGCGCCCACGAAAAAGGCAAGCCACTGACCTGAATCTGCCAGGGGCGATCCCATATGGGGGGTCCCCAGGGTAACCAGGCCGGCCACAGTGTAGGGGAACCGCTTGATGTAGCAGCGCGACACAAGCCCTCCCATGCTATGGGCGATTATGTTGAATTGGGAGCTGAGGCCGTAGGATTGCTGCAATTTGAGTATCTTTGTCCTCATGAGGGAAGACTGATCATAAATAGTGTCATCCCCCGCGGTGAAATCATTTTCGCCGCAATAATAGATCGTCCGTCCCCCAAGGGATCGGGTCCATACCCGGGTGGAATCGTTAGTATAGATGACGTAGACGTTTCCAGAGCCCCATATCTCCGCGCATTTGCTCAGAAACGCATCGCTCCACTGGTGTTTGTTGGTGAGGCCGTGGAGCAGTATGAGATCGTAGGTCTTTGCAGAGGCCGCGATGGAGGCCATGAGGATAATACCGGTTGCCAAGAGGGTGAATTTTTTCATCAAGGGCACCTCGCAAAATGTATGATATGTCGCGTTATTGCAACATACCGGCCAGCCGGTATGTTTAATTGCATCCAATATACAGTGTATATTGGATGTCGATAACAATTTATGTAATTGAGTGGAAAATGTGCCCATATCTTCAATCGGTGCGTGGGAAAAGGGTATATGGGGTCAGAGCACCCCTGGGGGATGCTCTGACCTGACTGTTCTATGGGAAATTACGTCTTTGTAACAGCGCCGGGGGCTTCGCTATCGCTTTTTATTCAGCAATGCTTCCACCCGGAGGGGGAGGCCGAATATTCTTAGAAAACCGGTGGCGTCCTTCTGGTCGTAAAGGGAGCTCGCATCGAAGGTCGCTATGTCAGGCTCGTAGAGGGTGACCGGGGATTTCCTTCCGACCACGGAGCAGGAACCCCGGTAGAGCCTGACCCGAACCGAGCCGGTGACGTTTTCCTGCGAGGCGTCGATGAAGGCATCGAGGGCCTCCCTCTTTTTTGTGAACCAGAGGCCGTTGTAGACCAACTCGGCGTATTCGTGGGCCAGCCTGTCCTTGAGATGCTGGGTCCCGCGGTCGAGGGTGATCGATTCAAGATCGCGGTGCGCCAGGTGGAGGACCGTGCCTGCGGGGGTTTCGTAGACCCCGCGCGACTTGATGCCCACCAGCCGGTTTTCCACGATGTCGACCCTGCCGACGCCGTTTTCGCCGGCAAGCCTGTTGAGGCGCTTCATCAGCTCGACGGGGCCGGGCTTCGTCCCATCCAGGGACACGGGAATTCCCTTCTCGAAGCCGATCTCGACATAGGTCGGTTTATCCGGGGCCCTGTCGGGGGATTTCGTGAGGATAAACATCCCCTCGTCGGGCTCCCTGAAGGGGTCCTCCAGAATCCCCCCCTCGTAGGAGATGTGCATGATGTTCCTGTCCATGCTGTAAGGCTTGTCCCTTGTGACCGGTACGGGAATCCCGTGCTTCGCAGCGTAGTCGAAGAGCTTGTCCCGGGAATCGAGGTCCCATACGCGCCAGGGGGCGATGATCTTCATCTCCGGTGCCAGGGCCATATAGGTCATCTCGAAGCGGACCTGGTCGTTGCCCTTGCCCGTGGAGCCGTGGCACAGGGCATCCGCCTTTTCCCTGAGGGCGATCTCGACCTGTCGCTTCGCAATGATCGGCCTCGCCAGGGAGGTGCCCATGAGATAGCGGTTCTCGTAGATTGCGTTGGCCTTTATTGCCCTGAATACGTAGTCGGTGACGAATTCTTCCGTCAGGTCTTCAATGTAGCACTTGCTCGCGCCGGTTTTCAGGGCCTTTTCCTCCAGTCCGTCGAGTTCCTCCTCCTGACCCACATCAGCTGCGACACAGATGACCTCGCATCCATAGGTTTCGATAAGCCACCTTACTATTACGGAGGTGTCAAGGCCCCCTGAATATGCAAGAACGACTTTTTTTACGTCCATAGCGAACCTCTTTGTTGTATTCATACTAACAAGTAGCGTAAGATAGTGATCAGAAAATCTGCCATTATATACGGGGACGCAGAGAAAATATCCAGGAATGCATGAAAACCCTGTCGTGTTATGCTGAAACTTTTTATTTTCGCTCCGCCGTATCTCTGTGACAAACAATAAAATGACAATCGCGGTACTATTTCGCAACTGCGGCAAGGATGACCTCGTGTGTTATTTTTTCAATGACAAAAAAGTTGGGTAAAATAAATCTTTTTTTATTGACAGTGAAAAGCGGATTGGTTATTAATTGATCATTGGTTGGCTGTCCAACTCAAAAACTGGACATTAATTAAAATGGTCACATGGATGCATTATTTCTCAATTTATTTGGATATCCAAACGAAAGGCGTTAGCTCCGGGAGGAATTTTTCATGCAGCATGTTGGTTGATTGTCCAATCAAGATGCTGATTGATCGTCAGGTTTGCGGGGATTGTATCGATCTTTTAAAAACAGGGTTCGGGCGGGGCGGATGCTGCTGAAGGGCTGCCTTCATACTCACACCACCTGTTCCGACGGGAAGATGACACCCCAGCAGGTGGCCGACGCCTATGAGTCGAGGGGATACGATTTCATAGCATTTACTGATCATGACTATCTGCTGAAGCCGAACTATCGTGACGAGTACGAACGGGTGAAGACCGGCATGATCCTTTTTCACGGGATCGAGCTTACGGTTTTTGTCAAGGGGTACATACACGTGGGGAAAATTGAGGGCGATTCAGAAGAGCTTCACGTGTTCAACCATATTGGCGAGTACGATCTGTCGCCGAAACAGGTCCTGGAGCGGCTCGCGGCCCTCGAGACGCTGTATCCGATCGATGCGGTTGAGGTCACGACGAAGGGCTTCCGCGACAGGGTTTTCGAAGATCTCGATATTCGCTACCCGAAACTGGCATCAGACGATTCACATACCATGGTGGGAGTCGGGAGGGCATGGATGGAGCTCGATGCCGCCAGGGACAAGGACTCTATATTATGCGAAATAAAAAAAGGAATGTTTTGGAACTGCTATCTCTGAGGAGAAGGCAGGGTATAACGATCGATCAAGGAATGTCATGAAAGGAGGAGGCATCGTGATACGGGATCACGTCAACGCAACGAGGAGGATTGGCAATGGCTAAAAAGAAACGAGTGGCGATTTGCGCGGTTGCGCAGATTAAAAACGACGGGGATTACTGGCACCTGCGCTTTCAGAACATGTTGCTCGAATGCTTCGAGTCGATAATGGAACAGACAAAGGTGACCTTCGACATGGACAATGGCATACGGAACATCATCACCTGTTCCGACGACGTCTTTGACGCGCGGACCATATCCGATAACGGAGTGACCGACGTGGTGGGGGCGCAGTTTCGCGGCGAGGAGAAGATGGCCCAGGAAAGCATCAACGGTCTCGGTTACGCGATGGCGTGTATTCTTTCCGGCCATGACGACGTGATCCTCTTCATGGGGCATGCAAAGGAGTCGCAGTCGGAGAGCCGTCAGATGTGCACAAACCTGGCCTTCGATCCCTTCTACACAAGGCCCCTGGGAATGGATTTCCAGAACGCGAACGCCCTGCAGGCCCGCGCCTATATGGAAAAATCGGGGATCACGGAAGAGCATCTCGCGAAGATTGTGGTGCGATCCCGCAAGAACGCGAAGAAAAACCCTTTCGCGCGGGAAAACGAGATGGTGGACGAGAAGGCAGTCATGAGTTCGCCGATGCTTTCGGACCCGATACGGACACTTCACTACTATCCGGTAACGGACTGGGCATACGGCATGCTCCTCTGCTGTGAAGAACGGGCCAAGGAGTTTTCGAAAAACCCGATTTGGCTTACGGGCTACGGCTCCTGCATGGACAGCTTTTATCTCGGGGACAAGGACCTGGTTTCCAATTTCTCGCTTAAAAACGCGTCACAACGCGCGTATGCCATGGCAGGGATCAAAGATCCCCGGAAAGAGATCGACATTTTCGAGCTGGACGATCATTCCGCCTACCAGCTTCCGATGTGGGCGGAGGGTGTCGGCCTGGCGGACGAGGGAAAGGGCGGGGCCTGGATCGATGCAGAAGGCCCGGAAAAATCGAATGTGAACCTTTCGGGAGGACACCTGAACGGCAACCCGCTCCTGCTCGGGGGGGCCGCACGGGCGATCGAATGCTTTCTCCAACTGCGCGGTGAGGCGGGCGAGCGCCAGGTGAAAGGCGCCAAGCGGGCGCTTGCGCAGGGAACATACGGGGCTGCGGGCCAGCATCAGGCCGTCGTGCTCATGGAAGCGTAGGGAGGCGGATCAATGGCACACAGAAAGAAAAACAGGAACACAGGAATAATCGGCATCGGCCAGACGAAGTACTCCAGCCACAGGGAGGACGTCAACCAGCCGGAATTGATACATGAGGCGGTGAGCGCCGCCCTCAAGGACGCCGGTATCACGATGAAGGAAGTTGATTGCATCGTGCACGGCAACATGGAACTCTTCGAAATGATCCATCAGCCGGACCTCTGGCATTCCCTCGGTACCGGGGCTCGGGGCAAGGATTGCATACGCATTACCACGGGCGGCACTGTGGGCGCGACGACCGCCTGCGCGGCCGACAATCTCATCGCCTCCGGCATGTACGACATCGTCATGGCGATCGGCTTCGAGAAACTCCAGGAGGGGCACACCACGGGGGGCATCACCAATATGGCGGACCCGCTCTGGTTTCGGAACCTCCAGACCGGGGCCCTCACAGGGTCGAAGGCATACGACCTGATCAGGGAGTTCGGCGAGGACCGCGCGAAAAAGGCCTCGATGATGTATCGCATCATCATGGACAAGCACGCGGGACTCAATGAAAATGCGCACCGCGCCTTCGGGCTCGAGTTCGAACAGATGGACGACCTGATCAAAACCTCGCCCAAGCTCGTGGGGGACTTGAAGCTCATAGAGATGTGCTCCCAGTCCGACGGGGCATGCTGCGTCATATTCGCATGCGAGAAAAAGGCAAAGGAGCTCGCGAAGACCCCGGTATGGGTGCGTGACCATATCACGGTGCACCGTGAGGAGACCTTCGTTATATTCGGATACGATGAAAAGTATCCGGTTCCGCAGACCCACCGCTTCGCTGCAGAAAATCTTTACAAGCGTAATGGGATCAAAAAACCCCTCGAGTATTTCGACGTGTTTGAGATGTACGATCCGGCGAGCTGGTGGGCGGTTGACTGGCTGCGCGACTTCTTCCAGTTGGAAGGGGACGAGCATATCAAACTGGTGGAAAACAAGGAGATCATGATCGACGGATCGATGCCTGTGAACCCGTCGGGCGGGGTCATCGGGTCAAACCCGATCGGCGCGACCGCCCTTGTGCGGGTGGCCGAGGCGGCCCTACAGGTACGCGGCAACGCGGGGAAGCATCAGGTACCGAAGCCCGTCAACCACGCTCTCGCGTCCGGTTTCGGCGGGACGATGTGGACGGTGCTCATGATGCTCGAAAAGGAACTCAACTGGTAGGAGGGAGATCATGACGGAATACTGGGGTATTAAAGTAGAAGACATTTTCAACAGCATGAAGGAACGCTTCCGTCCCGAAGGGGCCAAGGGTGTCGATGCCTCGTTTGGCTACAACATCAAGGGCGAGGGGACGTGGAAACTGACGGTGAAAAACGATGGAATGAAGCTCGAAAAGGGAGCCGATCTCTCGGGTTGTGTCTCTTCCATGGTGACCGACGGCGAGACCTTCGTGGGAATCAACACGGGCAAGGTGGACGCCGCCGGGGCCTTTACCTCCGGAAAAGTGAAGGTGGAGGGCGACCTGGGGGCTTTCGGAAAAACCGGCAAGTTGTTCAGAAAATACGTGCCGCCGAAGAAAGAGATGTCGGTTCGCGATTATCTCGTCGATATGTTCGGCACCGTGGAGGCCCGCTTCAAGAAAGACGCGGCCCGGGACCTTGATTTCATCATTACTCTTGAGATCGGGGGCGAGTCCGGCGGCGTATGGTCGGTCACCATCAAGAAGGGGACCTGCAAGGTCATTGAAGGACCCGTGGACAAACCCACGGTGACCCTCGAGGTTATGGACAAGGACTGGGTGGACCTTACCCTGGGGAAGGTGGACGCCCAGACCCTCCTGGCCGCGGGCAGGGGCTCCGTGCGCGGCGAGATTGCGATGGCGATGAAGTGGGGCGAGATTTTCGAGAAATACGTCGACCCGATGGGAAGCGGTGAGAAAGAGCAGGAGCTTCTGGTGCTGAAGAAGACTGTTTCCGTCAACCAGCGCTTCGCGACCGGTCCGGTGATGGGAAGGTTCCTGAAAACATTTAAAGAAAAGAAAATCCTCGGGAACAAGTGCCCCACATGCGGACGAATACAGCTCCCGGCGCGGGAGGTCTGCGCCGAGTGCCGGGTTCGGGTTAATGATTTCGTGGAAGTAGGTCCCAAGGGACAGGTGCGCTACATGGAGTATGTCTATTACGCAAGCCCTGATCCCCTCACGGGCGAGACGAGGGAAACACCCTACGGGATGGCGAACATCCTGCTGGATGGGTGCACGGGCAACTCCACCTTCGCGCACCTTATCCGGCGCGACCAGATCGACCTCATCAAGGGAGGGGCCAATGAGGTTTCCGGAACGCGCGTCAGGCCGGTCTGGAAGGAAAGCCCCGTGGGAAGCATTTTCGACATAAAGTACTTCGAGATAGACGAGTGAGGAGGGAGACGGGTATGAATATCGACAAAAAGGACTGTTTCATCGTTGAAGGCAAGCTCGCGCTTCCCTATACCTACTTTCCCGGAAGGGTGGGGAGCACATTCATCATCGCCCTCCGCGACGAAAAGAAAATCATGGGGACGAAGTGCCCGACCTGCAACACGGTGTACATCCCGCCGCGGCAGGTCTGCGACAAGGATTTCACCGACATCCGTGAGAACTGGGTCGAGGTCGGAAAGAAAGGGACGGTCATCAATTTTACGGTGGTTCGCTATGACGACAAGCACATGCCGAGAAAGGCTCCCTTTGTGCTCGCGCTGATAAAGCTCGAAGGGGCCGATACTCCCTTCATGCACATTCTTGACGGGATCAAGCCGGAAGAAGTAACGATAGGTATGACCGTGGAGGCGGAATTCGCTTCCGCCACTACCAATACCATACTCGACATCGACCACTTCAAACCCGCCGCGGGGCGAGGATCCAGGGTGGCCGATCGTCATGCACTCAGGAAAGGGAAAGAAATCAAGATCGAGGCCGTGGAAGAGGCGACGGCGGAAGTTACAAGAAGAGGAGGAAGACCAGACATGTCCACACCGGTAATACTCACCGCGGCGCTCACCGGCGCGGCGACCATGAAGAACCAGAACCCGAACGTGCCCTATACGCCGGAGGAGTTCGCGGAAGAGGCGTACAAGTGCTGGAAGGCCGGCGCGGCAATGGTGCACGTGCACGCCCGCGGGGACAACGGTATGGCCACCCACGAGCATGACCGGATTCGCGCCACCCATGACGCGATCAAGGACAAGTGCCCGGAGCTCATCGTGAACCTGAGCTCCGCCGTGGGCATGGGCAAGACCGCGGAGCAGCGGATCAGCCAGATCGTGGCGATCAAGCCGGAGATGGCGTCGCTCAATACCAACACGATGAACTTCAGCATCATCGACCGGAAGACCGGGAAGATATTCATCGATTTCGTGTTCGAGAACACCTTCACCATGCTCCAGGACTTCGGCAAGGCAATGGAGGAGAACGGCGTGAAGCCGGAGATCGAGTGCTACGACATGGGCGGACTCGACAACACCATGCTGATCGCGAAGCAGGGAATTTTTACCGACCCGATCAACTTTAATTTCGTCTGGGGCGTCGCGGGCGGACAGTCCTTCAGGGCCGAGGCATTCGTCGCCATGATGAACGCACTTCCCCCGAGGGCGAACTTCACCACCTGCGGCGTGGGAACCGACGAGTTTCCGGCGATCATGCAGTCCTGCCTCCTGGGCGGGCATATGAGGGTCGGCCTCGAGGACAACATCCGCATGCCTAACGGCGAACTGGCCAAGGGAAGCTGGGAGCTGGTCGAGGTGGCGGCGACGATCGCCGATTGCCTGGGCAGGCCCGTGGCCACGCCGGACGAAGCGCGCGCGATCATGGGATTGAAAAAGAAGTAAGTCCTGCGTACACCCCCTCCCTTGATGGGAGGGGGACGGGGGGCGGGTGGATGATAAAGGCATCCACCCGCCCCTCAATCTTCTCCCATCAAGGGGGAGGAGGTACAGAATTGTAATAACGCAAGGCTATTGAAGAGAGGACGCGATGGCGGACAAATGCTATTATGAAGTCAACGAGCGGGGCGTAGCGGTATTGAAAATCAACAATCCGCCGATGAACGCCCTTGACGAGCCGACGATGCGTCAGCTCGAGAGTGCGATGAAAAAAATCGCCGATGATGATTCGGTAAAGGTCGTCGTCGTTACGGGCGAAGGGCCCACCTTCATCGTGGGTGCTGACATCAACAAGGTCAAGGATGTCAACACGAGGGACGAAGGGATCGCCCTTACCTCGGAGGCCCAGGGTATCATCAACCTGATTGAAAACCTGCGCAAGCCGGTCATCGCGGCGATTAACGGGCTCTGCCTGGGCGGGGGCACGGAGCTCGCCATGGCCTGCCACATCCGGATCCTGGGAGACCAGGCACAGATGGGCCTTCCGGAGATTCTGCTCGGCATCATGCCCGCCTTCGGCGGTACCCAGCGCGCGGCGCGGATACTGGGGCCGGCAATGGCCCTGGAGGTAATGCTTACAGGCAAGTTTCTTCCGGCCGGGGAATGCGCCCGGATCGGATTGGTGAACCGGGTCGTTTCTCACGATACAGTGATTGATGAAGCGATGAAACTCGCAAAGGACCTCTCGTTCAAGGGACCTCTGGCAGTGGCCGCGATCATCGAGGCGGTCATGGAAGGGGGACGGATGCCCATGGCGGAAGGCCTCAGGCTCGAAAGCGAATTGTTTGGCCGCCTGGCAGGAAGCGAGGACAAGAAAGAGGGGATATCGGCGTTTTTTGAAAAAAGGAAGCCGGTATTCAAGGGGAAATAATTCAAGGTTAAAGGGGGAACTATGGCAATCGCAGAAAAGACCATTAATGACGTATTCCGCAATCGTGTCATGAAGTATGGTGACAGGCTCGTAGTGGAGAAAAAACTCCGGGGAAAATGGCAGAGCGCCACGTGGAACGAGTACTGGGATCGCGCCAGGGCTACGGGTCTGGGTCTCCGCTCCCTGGGCGTTGAGAAGGGCCACATGGTTTCCCTCCTGTCGGAGAACAGACTCGAATGGCTGTATGCCGACATGGGCACTCTCGGTATAGGCGGGGTCGTGATACCCGTGTATCCGACCCTGGTGGCCGAAGAGATCGAATACATCCTCAATAACTCCGGGACGAAGGTCATTGTGGTTGAGAACAGGCTCCAGCTCGACAAGGTCCTCGAAATTGTCGACAAGTGTCCCACCCTCGAGAAAATCGTGGTGATGGAAGAAAGCGACGCCGCCGGGCACCCCAAGGTGATGAGCTTCAACGATCTGATGGAAAAAGGCAGGGCGCTTTACAAGGCGGAACCTGAGCTTTTTGAGATAGTGTCTGCCGGGATCACCCAGGACGACATCGCCACCATCGTCTATACCTCCGGGACCACGGGGCTTCCCAAGGGAGCCATGATATCGCATGGCAATATTTTCTGTGTGGTCCAGTCCCTTGACGCGATCCGTCCGCACTTCGCATCAGATAAAGACTGCACCGTCCCCTTCCTGCCACTTTCACATGTCTTTGAGCGAATCGCGGGGCATTTCTACGGAATGTACTGCGGGATCACCGCCTCATACGCTGAGAGCATCGATACCCTGCTGGCGGACTTCGAGGAGAAGCGGCCCACCATGATCCTGGCAGTGCCGCGGGTGTGCGAGAAGGTGTACCAGAAGATCATGGCCCAGGTGAAGGAGCAGTCCCCCTTCAAGCAGAAGGTTTTTTCCTGGGGCCAGAAGGTGGGGAACCGGATAAGCGAGCTCCGCGAAATGCACAAAAGCATCCCATTCCTTTTGAAGATAAAATACAAGATCGCCTACATGATGATTTTCAAAAAGCTCCAGCAAAAGCTGGGAGGACGGGTGACCTGGATGACCGCCTCGGGAGCGCCCACGGCGGAGGAAATCATACGCTTCTTCAACGCGGCGGGGATCACGGTCATCCAGGGTTACGGCATGACCGAGACCACGGCGCCGGCCACCATGCAGTCCCTTGCTGATTACCGGATCGGGACCACCGGCAAGCCCCTTCCTGGAATTGATATAAAGATTGCCGACGACGGTGAGATTCTGATCAAGGGCGGAAACGTCATCAAGGGCTACTGGAAACTGCCGGATGAGACCGCCGAGGCCTTCAATCCGGACGGCTACCTGATGTCGGGAGACATCGGCATGTTCGACGACCAGGGGAACCTTCTTATTACGGACAGGAAAAAGGACCTCATCATCACCTCGGGCGGCAAGAACGTCGCGCCCCAGAAGATCGAGAACCTGTTCAAATCCGATCCACTTTTCACACAGTTCATCGTGATCGGGGAGAAGAAAAAATACCTCACCGGGCTTTGTAACATCAACCTGGAGGAAGCGGCGCGCCTGGCGAAGATTGAGGGCATCGCCTTTGACGATCCCGCAGCCCTTCTGGAAGATCCCGGATTTCTCAAGATACTACAGGGGCACATCGACGAGCGGAACACGTACCTGGCGAAGTATGAAACGATAAAGCAGGTCCGGATCGTCAAGACCGAATTCACACAGGACGGAGGAGAGCTTACGCCGTCACTCAAGGTGAAGCGGAAGGTGGTGCATGACAAATACGGGTCTCTTATCGAAAATATGTACGGAAAAGAGGACAATCTTCCCGGCCAGTAGGGGTCGGCGCGGCCGCCCCGACACGGTCGCGATCCGGAATTGAAGTGATACGCGCGGGACGATTGGTCACGGTCGCTCGCGGCCCTGCTGCCAGGGGGCGCGGTAACTCAGGGAATATTAAAAGGAGCATGAGTATGAATAAGGCAGTTGAATTGAAACAGGGCCAGAATGAGCTCTTCACCGATCCGGACGCCGACAGGGCGAGGGATTTCTTCAGGCAGAAATCGCGGGCCATGGTCAACAAGGTGACCACCGTGGAAAATGCGGTAAAGACATTGCTAAAAGACGGCGATTACCTCACCATTGGCGGGTTCGGCGCCAACCGCATCCCGACCTCGGTGCTGCACGAGATCGTTCGCCAGGGGAAAAAGAACCTGGCCTTCGCAGGCCACACGGCCACCCACGACATGCAGATCCTGGTGGGAGGGGAATGCATCGACCGGCTCGACATCGCCTATATAATCGGCCTGGAAGCGCGAGGCCTTTCTCCGAGCTCCCGCCGCGCCGTCGAGAGCGGGAACATCAAGCTGACTGAGTGGACCAACGCCACCCTTTCCTGGAGGATCAAGGCGGCGGCAATGGGGCTATCCTTCCTGCCGGCGCGGAACATACTGGGCACCGACACTTTCAAGTACAGCGCGGCAAAAGAGATTCTCTGCCCCTTTACCGGCCAGAAGTACGCGGCCTTTCCGGCCCTTTACCCCGACTTCGCGGCCATTCATGTGCATGAGTGCGATATTTACGGCAACGCGCATGTCTATGGAGCCTCCGTGTCGGATCAGGACCTGGCAAAGGCCGCCAAGCGCGTGGTGCTTACCACGGAGAGGATCATACCGAATGACGAGATACGGCAGAAACCCCATGCCACCTTCATTCCCTTCTGGTGTGTCGACGCGGTCGTGGAGGTTCCATTCGGGAGCTATCCGGGGAACATGCCCTACGAGTATTTCTCCGACGAGGAACACCTGAGGCAGTGGCTCACCGTGGAAAAGGACCCCGCGGAATTCAAGGCGTTCTTTAAGAAGCAGATCCTCGACACGAAGAATTTTTACGAATACCTCGAGCTCAACGGCGGTATCGAAAGGATCCTCAAGCTGCGCGCCATCGAGAATCTGACCGACAAGAAATAAGGAGGAGTACAATGGCTGAATATAACCCAATGGAATTGATGATATGCGTGGCCGCGAGGAACCTCGAGGACGGCTCCACCGTCGTGGTGGGCACTGGTGCTCCCTGCGCGGCCGCCATGCTGGCGCAGAAGACCCATTCTCCCAATCTTACGATCATGTTCGAGGCGGGTGGTGTCGCGCCGATACTTCCCGCCATGCCGATCTCCGTTGGCGATTCGCGCACGTTTTACCGGGCTATTCTGGCGAGCTCCATGCCGGATGTCATGGAGACATGCCAGCGCGGCATGGTTGACTACACCTTTCTCGGCGGGGCGCAGATAGACATGTACGGCAACATCAACTCGACAATGATAGGCGACGATCACGCGAAGCCGAAGGTTCGCTTTCCCGGATCCGGCGGCGCCAACGACCTGGCCTCCCTCTGCTGGAGGACGATGATGATGACTCCCCAGGACGCCAAGCGCTTCACCGACAAGATCAACTTCATCACCTCGCCCGGATATCTCTCCGGCGGGAACTCACGGTACGAGGCGGGCCTTCCGAAGGGGACCGGGCCGTACCGCATCATCACCAACATGGCGATAATGGGTTTCGACGACGAATCGAAGAGGATGAAGGTACTGAATGTCAATCCCGGCTACGACCGGAAGGACATCCAGGACAATTGCGGGTTCGAGCTCCTCTGGGCGGACAAGCTGACCGATACCGATCCCCCGCACGAGGACGAGCTTCGGATACTCAGGGAAGAAGTCGATCCGCACAAATACATTATTGGAAGGTGAGGACGACGAGCGTCTCCCTCTCCCTTGACGGGAGGGGGTTCATCAAAAGGAGGCAATCATGGCCGATCAATTCAAAGGCATTGAGCCGATGGTGTACGACAGCAAAATCAACGTACCCTATTCATGGTGGGCGGGGGATACGGCGACCAGGTTTTTCGTTTCTCTGAGGGACGACAGGAAAATCATCGCGCCGAAGTGCGGAGCATGCGGCACGGTTTTTCTGCCGCCGCGAAAGGTCTGCCCCGCCTGTTTCACCGACAACGAGGAGTGGGTCGAGATATCGGACGAGGGGACCCTCGTTTCATATTCGATAGCCCGGAGGCCTTTCGAGGCGATACCGAAGGAGAAGAAGCTGCCGGTGATCTGGGGCATGATAAAGCTGGACGGGGCGGATACCGCCCTTTTGCACTACCTGGACGAAATGAAGCCGGAAGAGGCGGAGATAGGCATGCGGGTGAAGGCGGTGTTTGCCGACTCGCGCACGGGCTCCATTCACGATATCTCCCATTTCAAGCCGGTACGATAAGGAAGGTGGCACTATGGAACGAGCTGCAATAATCGGCGTTGGAATGACGAAAATCGAGAAGAACAAGGTGCGGGAGACCTTTGCCGACATGGTATGGGAGGCCGTTAACGCCGCGCTTGACGATGCGGGCATGACGATTGGTGATATCGACAACGTGGTGACCACCTCAAGCGATTTCTGGGATGGCCGGACCATATCCTGCATGGCCGTGGGTGATGCCAGCGGTGCGGCCGACAAGAACATCTCCTGCGTGGAGGGTGACGGCACCTATGGTGCCTTTTACGGCATGACAAGATGCCTGTCGGGACCCTACAAGACGACCCTCGTGACGGGCCATTCAAAAGGATCGCAGAGCGTTTCGAGCCTTATCACCAATGCGGCCTTCGATCCTATATATGAAAGGAGTTTTGGGATGGATATGGTCTCCGCCTGTGCGATGCAGGCGAGGTCCTATATGCACCGTACGGGCGTGACCCCGGAGCAAGCGGCGCTGGTTTCGGTGAAAAATCACGGCAATGCCATGAAAAACCCCCTGGCTCAGCTTCCGATGAAGATAACGGTCGACGATGTGCTGAAATCGGAAATGATAGCCGATCCACTCAGGCAGCTCGATTGCTCTCCGATCTCCGACGGGTGCTGCGCCGTCATTATCGCACACGAATCCGCGGTGAAAAAATCAAAGCGGATGCCGGTTTGGATAAAGGGCGTATCCATATGCGCCGACAGCTTTTTTTTCGGCGATCGCGACCTGTCGCGCGCAAAGGCCCTCACGGAGGCGGCCGGCAGGGCCTTCGGGATGGCGGGCATAAAGGACCCAAAGAAGGAGATCGATGTGGTCGAGCTCTATGACGCATTCACCTATCAGGAACTCATGTGGCTCGAGGAGATGGGCCTGGCCGATGGGGCCGCGAAGCTCCTTGAAAAGGGAGAATTCGATATTGACGGAAGAATGCCGGTCAACCCCTCGGGGGGGCTTCTTTCCGGGCACCCCGTGATCGCCGCGGGCCTTTACCGGATCTCCGAAATCGTAAAACAGATACGGGGAGAGGCGGGGGCTCACCAGGTGAAGAAGGCCGGGACCGGCCTGGCCCACGGCGTGAACGGTCTCTGTGGCCAGTCCCACTGCGTGTGGGTTCTTGACAAGGACAAGTAGGAGGAAGCATCATGGCGAAAAGAGTTGCGATAGTAGGGACCGGCCAGACCTTCCATAAGAGCCACAGGCCCGACGTGAACGGCCAGGAACTCATCAACGAAGCGGTCCGGCGCGCCCTTGTGGACGCCGACATGAAGATGAAGGACATCGACGCCATCGTCATCGGCAACATGGACCATTTCGAGGGAATCAACTACGTGGACTGCTGGAGCGTTGACGGCTCCGGGGGCACGATGAAGCCGATCATTAAAATCACCACCGGGGGAACCACCGGGTGTACCATCGCCATCGGCGGTTATCACATGGTGGCCTCAGGCATGTTCGAAAAACTCCTGGTAGTGGGATGGGAGAAGAACTCAGAATCGGACACCACGGGGGCCATCACCACGGCCTTCGACCCGATCTGGGATCGCCTGGTGTTCGCCGGCGCCATCTCGGGACTCGCGGCTGAGGCCCAGGGCTACATGGCCCGCTACGGGGCAACGGACCGGGACGGGGCCAGGGTGTCCGTGCGTGATAGAAAACACGCGATGAACAACCCCCACGCCCAGCTCCGGAAGGAGGTGACCCTCGAGGAGGTTCTCGCCTCGCCGATGCTGGCCGACCCGATTCACCTGCTTGATGTCTGTCCCCGGACAGACGGGGCCTGCGCGGTCATCATGGCGAGCGAGGACCACGCGGAGAAGATGACTTCGACACCGGACTGGATCTGGGCCACGGCGAACAGGCATTCCTACGCCTACCTTGGGGACGCCGATTATGGAAGGCTTACCAGCATGCGCGAGTCTTCGCGGGAGATATGGAAAAAGACCGGCATCAAGGAGCCGCGCAAGGAGATCGACGTAATCGAGCTCTACCAGCCATACTCCTTTGGCGGCCTCATCTGGATCGAGGACATGGGGATCGTGGGGCCGGGAGAGGCGCCGCAGTACATAGGGGAAGGCAACACCGACATGGGCGGCGAGCTGCCGATCAACCCCTCGGGGGGAGTCATCGCGACCAACCCGATAGGCGCGACCGGGCTCATTCGCTGCGCCGAGGCGGCGCTCCAGGTGATGGGAAAGGCGGAGGCGCGCCAGGTGCCCGATGTCAACCACGCCGTCAGTACCGGCTTCGGCGGGTGCTGGTGGACGGACATGATCCTGCACGGCAAAAAGAAACCGAAGTGACAGATGACGAACCCCCCTCCCCCTGTGGGAGGGGACAGGGGAGGGGGCATTTCCATCAATCACCCCCAACCCGGCCTCCCCCGTCAAGGGGGAGGGGATGACGAAGGAGGAATGACAATGGCCGAGAAAGAACATATAATCGTCGAGTCGGGTGAAGCGGTACAGCCCTTCAAGTATGCCGTGGGGATGCACGGGAGCAAGTTTTTCAATGAGATTCGGGACAACCGGCGCTTCATGGGGATCAAATGCCCGAAATGCGGGAAGGTCTACATCCCGCCGCGGGGCGTGTGCGGGGCCTGTTTCGTCGAGATGAACGACTGGGTGGAGGTGGGCCCCGGCGGAGTCATCGGCACCTACACTATTTTACGGTATGCCTTCATCGATCCCGAAACAGGGGCGCAGAAACCGGTGCCCTACGGGTACGGATTCATCAAACTGGACGGCGCGGACACACTGTTCCAGCATTACATCAATATCGAGGATGAGACGAAGATAAAGATCGGGGCCCGTGTCGAACCGGTCTTCTCTGATGCAAGAAAAGGGAGCATCAGGGACATCGAATATTTCAGGCTCGTCGACTGAATAAGTTGATGGGATCGTGGCCCCTGGAGATAAACCCTTCGAAGCGGATTGTCAGGCTTAAAAATGCGGCATGCGGCGGGGTTATCACCGGAACTGATAAGATAAGGAGCGGGTTCGGAAACGGGGATTGCGTTATACTTGATTTTGCCCACAGGGTCTTCGCCGTTGCGGACGGTTCGGAGCGCTTTCCCTGGGCGTCACGGGATCTTTTAAACAGGCTGTGGTCGAGCATCTCGCGCTCCGGCGCACCGGGCTCACTCCGGGAATGGATCGACATGCTGAACGATGAGGTTTATTCCGGGCAGAAGTACCAGCACAAGACGACCTTTAGCTGCGCGGCGGTTGCAGGTGAAGGGGATGAAAGAACACTCTTCATCGCCCACGGAGGGGACAGCGCGGTCACTCTGATGGAACCGGACGGCGGATCCATCGTTTTTCAGACCGGGCGCGATATGAATTTCGCGGGGAGGAGCAGGTTGATTGCGGATTGCACGGAGCACAGGGTGACGGACAGGGGTAGCAGGGTGGTCCTTTCAACGGATGGCTTTGATGATCTCCTCCGCTACTGCAAGAAGCATTCCCTTTACCCGCGCCTTTCGCGGGTCCTGGCCGACGTGCCGGTTGACCGCATCTGCGAAGAGATGCACGACGTGCTTGACGCCCACAGGGGTAAAATCGAGCATGATGACATCGGCCTTATAGTAATCGACCCCTTCGCTTTCACGGGAGGGCGGGGGGAAAAAACGGTGCTGATCGGCGGGACGAAACCGTATGAGGAGATGCGCTACAGCGCGGACTACGCGTCCGGTCCACGTGAGCGGTGGGCCGCGGAAGGCGAATGGGCGGAGTGCGCCGATCTTTTTTCCGGCGCGGGCATTCTGGTCAAGGCGCCCTGAGGCGGGACGGGGAAGCGACGGACCCCGCCGGGCGGAGGGCTCATATCAAAACGGAGTGACGGCAGTGATGAACGAAAGAACAAAAAGCGACATTATCAATCTCAGGCGATCGCAACTGACCCGTGCCGCCTACAAGGTCGTGGGGCAAAAGGGTTACTACGATTTCACCATCAGGGACATTGCCCGGGAGGCGGGGCTCTCGACGGGCCTGGTCCATTACTACTTCAAGAACAAGGAGGACCTCCTGCTCAACCTCCTGAAAGAAATCAACACCAATATGACCATCATTCTTAACCGGGCCATAAGCAAGTCGGATGATCCCCGCGAGAAGCTGAACATCTTCATGAAGCAGGCCTTCGACCTGGTGAACAACGAGAAGGACTATTTTTACATCGTGATCGATTTCTGGACCCAGGTCAACAAGAACGAACGCATGAAGCGGGCGAACATTAAGCTCTTCAAGAGCTACCGCGACGAGATAGGTAAGATCCTCAAGGAGGGTATCGCCGCCGGCGCCTTCGTCAAAATGGACATCAATTACACGGCCGCGGTGATCATATCGATTATCCAGGGAATGATCATCCAGTACGTCATCGACAACAACGCCTTTGAATACGAGGATTATACGAAGAAGGTAATGAAGCACGTGAACGATCTGGTTTCGAAAAAATAGCGGCGGCGCCGCATATCAGCACATCACAACGTTCTGAGGAGGAGCAAATGGAGTTCGGGTTTACTGAAGAACAGATAATGTTCAGGGATACAGTGTATCGCTTCGCGAAAAACGAGATAGTCCCCCTTGTTGAACAGGCGGATTTGAAATCCGAGTTTTCCGCGGAGATATGGCGAAAACTGGGTGAGATGGGACTTCTGGGCCTGCCTTTTCCCGAGGAGCTGGGCGGATCGGGGGCCGACGTCGTCACCTGCTGCATTTCCGGTGAGGCCCTGGGTCACGCGGGCGTCGACCAGGGTCACCTGCTCGCGCTGGGGGCGCACACCTACCTCTGCACCGATACCCTTTACAAGAACGGCAGCGAAGAGCAGAAAAAGAAATATATTCCGAAACTCGCGAGCGGGGAATGGATCGGCTGCATGGGCCTCACCGAGCCGGGGGCCGGCTCTGACGCAGCGTCCCTTCAGACCACGGCGGTAAAGAAGGGTGACCGCTGGGTGCTGAACGGATCGAAGACCTTTATCACCAACGCCCCGGTCTGCAATGTGTGCGTGGTCTACGCCACGGTTGACAAAAAGCTGAAGCATAACGGAATCACCGCCTTTATCGTTGACAAGGACACCCCCGGTTTTTCCACGGGAGAACCTTTCCACAAGATGGGAGTGAGGGCGTCGACTACATCCGAGGTTTTCCTGGACAACTGCGAGGTTCCCGAGGAAAACCTGCTGGGCGAAGTGGGGAAGGGTTTTGAATACACCCACGAGACGCTCTCTTGGGACCGGAGCGCCCTCCTGGCACCTTTCGTGGGGGGGATGCAGTTCGCCATAGAGGAGTGTACGAAATACTCCCAGGAGCGGGTGCAGTTCAACAAGCCGATCAATACCTTCCAGGCGATCCAGCAGAAGCTGGCCGACCTGAAGATAATCAAGGAGGCCGCGCGGATGGTGGTCTACCGCGTCGCGCACGACAAGGATTCGGGCAAGCCCCTCAACCACATGCACACCTCGATCGCGAAAGCACTCGTGGGCGACTGGGGCCTCAAGGCGGCCTCCGAGGCGGTGCAGATATTCGGGGGGTACGGATACATTCACGACTATCCGATCGAGAGATTTCTAAGAGACGCCAAGCTCGGACAGATCGGCGGCGGCACCTCCGAGGTGCAGCGTTTTATCATCTCCCGGATCCTCAGCTTTTTCTAGAGCGGCCGGGCGACCATACACCAGAGAGGAGAGAAATCATGAATTACGATTTGACACCGGAACAGCTGTCCATAAAGGAAAATTTCACAAAGTTCTGTACGAAGGAGATCGAGCCCCAGGCCGAGGTTCTCGACAGGGCTTCCCATGCTGATGTTGACAAGCTTATTAAAGTGAACATGAAAAAGCTTGCCAGCCTGGGCTATCTCGGCATGGGTCACGAGGAAGAGTTCGGCGGAACGGATCTCGACCTCATAAGCCAGGCCATAGCCGGGGAAGAGGTCGCCAAGGCGTGCGCCTCGACGTTCCTCTCCTGCGGGGCCTCGAGCGGTCTTTTCGGAGTGCCCCTCCGATTTTTCGGCAGTCCCGAACAGAAGAAAAAATACCTGCCCGGTATCATTTCCGGCGACATCGTCGGGTGCTTCGGCCTGACAGAGCCGGAGGCGGGGAGTGATGCCGCAGCGATCAAGACCACGGCGGTGAAGAAGGGGGACAAATGGGTCATCAACGGCACGAAGACCTTCATTACCAACGCCACCATCGCCGATGTGGCGCTCGTCTTTGCCTACACGGATAAAGAGAAGGGGCCGGGTGCGGGCGTGACCTGCTTCCTGGTCGATAAAGGGACGAAGGGCTTTTCCGTGGGCAAGCCTTTCGACAAGATGGGTTTCCGCGGTTCCCCCACGGCGGAACTGATATTCGAAGACTGCGAGGTGCCCGGGAGCGCGCTCCTCGGCGAGGAGGGGAGGGGCTTCATTCAGGCGATGCAGACCCTGGAATACGGGAGGATCGGCATGGCGACGGTTTGCCTCGGCATCGCGGCCAAGTGCCTCGAGCACGCCAACAGGTATTCGAAGGAAAGGGTCGCCTTCAAGAAGCCGATCAACCGGTTTCAGGGGGTTTCCTTCAAGCTTGCCGACATGATGATCATGTCGGACGTGTCGCGCCTTCTCATCTACCAGGCATGCTGGGCGAAGGAGACGAAGAACCCTGAGGCCGCGGTCCTGGCGTCCGTGGCGAAGGTCTTCGCGTCTGAATCGGCCACGCAGATTTCAAGCATGGCGGTGCAGGTCCATGGCGGGTACGGCTACATCAAGGAGTTTGCCGTTGAGAGGCTCTACCGTGATGCCAAGCTGGGCGAGATAGGCGAGGGTACCTCGGAGATACAGCGTGTGCTGATCGCCAAGGACCTTATCCGGAAATACGCGTCGTAAGGGACGCCCTCAACCCCCGTCCCCCCTCTCCCGGGGGGCGAGGGGGGACTATACAAGGAGCAATCGCTATGGCAATAGACACGAAATTCATCGGCAAGACCTACCCGTCCTACACCTATGACGTGGGAAAGGAGAAGATCAAGGAGTATGCGAAGGCGATCAAGAACCCCGATCCCCACTATGTGGACGAGGCGTTCGCGAAGAAGTCAAAATACGGCGCCATCATCGCCCCGCCCACCTTCGCGGTGGTTTTCGGGGCGTACCTGATAGAGCCCGTGTTTCTTGACAAGGAGCTGAACCTGAACATGGCGATGCTGGTTCACGGAGAGCAGGAACTGGAGTTCTTCGAAGTGGTGAAGGCCGGCGATTCCATCACCACTGCCGCGAAAATCAGCGATATCAAGAGCAAGGAGAAGCTCGACATCATCACCATCGAGCTGAACTCGAAGAACCAGCACGGCAGAGACGTCTGCCGCGGCCTCTACACCTTCGTAATCAGGAAATAGGAGGAGCCATCATGGCGGTGGAAAAAGGACAGACATTCAGCGAATCAGAAACAGTCGACAAGTACCGGGCCCTCTACTATGCGGGCGCCTCCGGCGATTTCAACCCGATCCATATAGACCCGGAATTCGGCAAGATGGTGGGCCTTGGCGGTGCCATTCTACAGGGGCTCTGCACTCTGGCCTTCGCGTCGAAGACCGTGACCAATTGGCTCGGCGATCCGGGTAAATTGAAAAAGATAAAGTGCCGCTTCAGCGCCCCGGTGATGATAGAAGACGTCATCACTGTCGAGGGGACAGTTGCCGACGTGTCGGGCGGGCGCGGTAGTGTCGACCTGGTGGTCAAAAAGCAGACTGGTGCCGAGGTCCTCCAGAAGGTCCAGGCCGAGGTGGAGCTGTAAGATCGTCACGCTCCATAACAGGATAGTACGGCAATGGAAAGCGCGGTTCTGGACCGCGCTTTCTTTTTATCAATTTTTCCGGACCCGCCCCGACTTTCGAATCGCGGTCGTTGAGCGAAATTCTATTTTAATAAACAGCTTTTTTCTTGCAATTTCTGATTACCGACAGCCATGTATCCATAAGGTGTGATGATTCAGGCTCTTGCCGGTTTTTTTTATATTTCAGTCTGGTGCGAGAAAATTCAAGCTCCCTGTCAGTCACTCTTTGCCCGACATGGCGCTCTGGTTGATCCAATAATGGTCCAAAAAATCTTCAGCATGTCTCATTCGTCGGCACCAGTGAAAGCGGGCTTCCCTGGAAAAAATGTCTATTTATTTTTATTATTCATATTGCCACTTTCACCGGCGTTTCTTGCCGCCCAATCACAAGCCGTTTATTTTACTGAAAAACCAGGAACGTACACGTTTCATAATAACATTCATTCAAGAGGAACGGAATACGTTGCATTTGGGAATAATGTCAAAACCCTGTCGGATTATTTTAAGCACACCATTCCCGTGATGAAAGCTAACAAAGGTTTTGACCTGGAAGTAATCCTGTTCGGTATCCATGATGATGAGTATACAAAGCTTTCCTGCAATTATGGCGTGAGGGGTGAGTTGAGGTTTGATTTTCAATTATTTTTAAAAGAGGAAGGTAAGGAGGGTAAGTGGACAGTTGAGCCACCCCATTGGGAATTTTACATTAATAACACGGAATCCGGTCATGGTGCTCCTTTTGAGATAGGCAAGATGAAAGGCTTATTCGCAGTATTTCCTTTGATGAAAGAAATCGCTCCGGGAGTCAGGTTGTACGGAGATGGTAATTTGATAGTATATAATCCAGCCCGTCCTGATTTTTGGATACCTCTGACTGTACGGGAAGTAGTGAATGCCAAACTGGCATTTTACAAAGCCGATGAAAGCAACAGGACTCTATATGATTATATCAAACCAATGGTTGCTACAATGTCCCGGGAGGAACTTGATGCTCCGGCTTATTACGGTAGTGATGATGGCATTTTGAATGTAAACGGGAGACAACTGGGTTTGCAAATCATGCGGTTTAACCCGAACTACTGGGACAGGTCGCTGCCGCCATCTGCAATCCAATTTATGACTTTTAACTATACTCCGGAATCAGAATTTGATATGGCCGAATATATCACAATTCATGGACATCCGAAATATGCGCAATTAATATCCAATTCCCTGAGATTGAAATACTTGCCTCAACTCCTGAATAAAAGGAATAATTGACATTTATTCAGGAGTTGAGGGTATGGCAATTGACCACATGAAGAAAACCGTGAGGTATACATGACCGGTTTAAAAATCGCAATAACGGTCCTGGGCGGACTTGGACTTTTTCTCTTCGGAATGAAAATAATGAGCGAGGCCCTTCAAAAGGCCACGGGTGAAAAACTTCGTAATATACTCTACAGGGTGACCAACAACAGGTTCCTGGGGCTCCTGACGGGCCTGGGAATCACCGCCATCATTCAGTCTTCCAGCGCCACCACGGTGATGCTGGTAAGTTTCGTGAATGCCGGGCTCATCAACCTCACACAGTCCGTGGGTATCATTCTCGGGGCCAATATCGGCACCACCGTAACCGGCTGGCTTGTCGCGCTCCTTGGCTTCAAGATACAGATAGCCAGTTTCGCCCTTCCCGCCATCGCGATCGGTTTTTTCATGCGTTTCCTCAATAATGAGAAATTTGAGGAATGGGGAGAGGTGATCCTCGGGTTCGGTCTTCTTTTCCTCGGCCTGGACATAATGAATTCCGCCGTGAAGGATCTCCGCGGGTCTGCCGCGGTGATGAATTTGATGTCGATGGTAGGGGCGGGGACCCTTCCGTCGGCGATCCTGGTGGTGCTCATCGGCACTGCCGTCACCATGGTCGTCCAGTCTTCAAGCGCCACGGTGGCTATGACCATGGCATTGGCCGTAAACGGCCTCATCGATTTTTACACCTGCTGCGCCCTCGTCCTCGGCGAGAACATCGGTACCACCATCACCGCCTATCTCGCGTCCCTTGGCGCATCGACGACAGCCAGGCGCGCCGCCAGGGTTCACATGCTCTTCAATGTGTTCGGGGTCACCTGGGTCCTCGCCTGTTTTCACTGGTTTTTCGTGCCATTCATTGACTGGCTGGTGCCGGGCGATCCCTTTTCGCCGGTAGCGGCCGAGAGGTCGAAGGTCATCGCCGATCACATGGCGGCCTTTCACACGGTATTCAACGTGACCAACGCGATTATATTCCTTCCCTTTGTGGGAGTCCTCGCGAACATCGCCACGCGCCTTGTCCCGGAGAAAAAGGGCGCCATTAAGGCCGAAGAGTTCCACCTTAAATTTATCGCGAGCCCCCTTCTGTCAACACCCGCGATCAACATCAACCAGGCGCGGCTGGAAACGCAGCGTATGGTGGGAATCACCATCGAAATGTTCGACATGGTGATGGGGGTTTTCGGCAAACCCGGGGAAAAACTGGGTGAAAGGGTGGAAATGATACAGGGAAGAGAAAACACCATCGATATGCTGGAAAAGGATATATCAGTGTACCTTGTCAAGGTTTCACAGGACTCGATTTCACAGGATCAAAGCTATGAGATATCCATGCTTCTTCACGCAGTGAACGACTGCGAGCGGATCGGCGACCACTGCGAAAACCTTTTGAAGCTCATAAGGCGTAAATACGACGGCAAGCTCGAATTTTCCGACCGCGCTGTAGAGGAAATCATCGACATCTCATCCAAGGTGAGGGAGTTGCTCAAACTGATTTTCGATAGCATGATGAAGGCGAACACCGGCATAATGCCGACCGCCAATGTGCTTGAGAACAGAATTAACGAACTCAGGAAGGAACTCAGGACCACGCATATCGGAAGACTCAGCGATGGCGCCTGCGACGTTCCCTCGGGTCTCGTTTTCATAGACATGCTTACGAGCTTCGAAAAGATCGGCGACCATGCCTTCAACATCGCCGAGGGAATTGCCCTGAAAAAAATCACGTGATTCCGCGGCCTCCGCGCCGTCGAGCGCGCGGTCGCGAAGAGCGCTGAGTGCTGCGCCATGGACGATTTGATGGTCCGGGACGGGGTGGAGATTCGGGCGCCTCGGGACCGGGTAAAGGAATCCAGGCGGGCGCGCGGCCGGACTAGTAACTGACCCGGACGACGGGTATTTTTTTATCCTTGCCCTTCACCTCTATGGAGTCGCCTTTCGTGTGAGCGTGCTGTTTTGATGCTTGGTCGAAGACCGCCTGCGACGCAAGAATCTCCCCGGGTTTCGCGGATGAGCAAAGACGCGAGGTGAGGTTTACCGCGTCGCCCACGCACGCGAAGTCCATCCTGAATGATGAGCCGATGTTCCCCGTCACCACGTCACCTTCGTGGATGCCGATGCCTACCTGGAACACGGGGAGCCCCTCTTTTTCTCGCCGGGTATTGACCTTTTCGATCTCCCTCATGATTTTGACGGCGGTGTCGATCGCCCGGTCAGCGCGTTTCTCTCCCGAGAAATGCGCCATGATCTGGTCTCCCACATAATCATCGATATCTCCCTTGTTTCCTTTGACGATGTTCGACTGCAGATCCAGGTAGAAATTGAGAATCTCCACCACCGTTGAAGGATCGTTCCTTTCCGAAAATGAGGTGAAGCCTCGTACGTCGGAGAAGATAAATGCATACTTCCTCCTGCCGATCACGCCGAGGTCGGGCTTTTTCGCGCCGGTTCTGGCTCCCCTTATCATGGACTTCGTGGATTTTGACACGAACTTCTCCAGGTTGTATTTCTCCTTGATTTCATCGATCATGTGGTTGGATATATCTCCCAGCCGGCCTATCTCGTCCCTGGCCTTGATGAATATCTTCTCGTTGAGATTCCCGCCGCTTACGGAAATGGCCCAGCGCTCCAGTTTTTTCAGGTTCTTTATCATGTAGTTGAGGACAATAAAGATGGCGATGATGCCCGCGACCATCATGGCGAGGGCCGCATGCGAGGCCTGGCGTATGCGTTCGGACGATGTCCTCTTGATGGCGTCAACGTCAAAGACCAACGCCAGCACGCCGAGCCTCCGGATGGAGTCCAGCTTCTGCGAGAGCTCATTCATGTGGGCAACGATAAGGTCATCACTATCCTTCGCCTTTGCGGGATTGTCGTCCTCAATGGCCCTGGCCCTTTCCTTCTTCCGGGCCATAAGCCACGCATCGTTCCACTTCCATTGCTCTACGCGACTGATCGGCCGGTTGCGTTTTTTCATCAGATACCTGAAGAGGCCGAGGAAGAGGAAATCGACATCGCCGGCTTTCACGATCAAATCTTTGCCGGAATCCTGTCCTGCGGAGTCGGGATCATATCTTTCCCCAAGCGCATCCCTGTACTTTCCCCAGAGGTATCGGTATATCTGTTGTTTGCGCGTCTTCCCCGCTTTTCGGGACTCTTCGTTAAAGCGGTTGAAGTCCGAGAGAATGTCGATCAGGTCACCCTTGTGAAGAATAATCGGGAAGACGATTGCGCGATACCGGTTATCCTCGGTTTTCTTTGGGGACGGTCTTTTCTTTTTTTTAAGGGTGAAGTCGTAGTGAATAAGCTTGTCCTCTTCCGCCTTGAGGCTCTTGCTGATGTAATCCGGCGGATTTTTAAGGCCGAAGTCGGATTTGGACGTGCTGTAGCGAACCTGTCCCCGTTCATTCGTAAGGATTATTTTAACGATGTCATCGTTATAGGCGATAAAGTTCTTCGATTCCCTTTCGATCGTCTGATACTTGATTTTTTGTTCTTCCTTCGACGTTTCCATGTCCTTGTCAAGGTAGAATTCGGCCGGACCGCTCAGTATCCGCGTGAGGGATTTGGCCCTTGCGCTGTTCAAGTCCTCAATGAGGTGCTGCTGGTTTACATACATGATCAGGGTCAGGATTGACAGCGTGATCGCCATGACCAGGGTAATGAGGGCCAGTATTCTTATCCTGAGGCCGAAATACACGGCCCTGATATCGGCCCGCGAGGAGAGATTCTTGTTGCTTCTGAATATGAAATTCAGCGCGCGTCTGGACAGGCCCGGTTTTTTTTTCTTTGCCATTGATATCCTCGAGTTTTCTTTTGAAGATAATCATAATGGGGATGGTTATATTCAGCCGGTCAAGAGAATTTAGTTTCCGGTGCGGTAAATAATCAATTGGGAATAATTAGAATCTGATGGTTTTTTTCGTGAGGTTTACATCTATCCGATTTATCGCGACCGGGCATAATTACTCTTTGACAGGATTTTCCCGATGTGCCATGATCGTCCCTTCAATAATTTGCATTACCACTGAAAGTAACAGGCGAGCGCTGGCCCCTTCCCATCAAGGAAGGTCGGGGGGCGATTTTCCTTGCCGGAGCAGTGGATTAGTGCCGCGTACGTTTCAGAGGCCCGCGTAAAGGTTTCTCACTTCAGTTATAAGGTGGCGCCATGAAAAGTAAAACCGAAAACCCTGTATCTCCCTACCGATGGGTAGTCCTTGTCCTGTTCATGCTGCCCGCGATATCGACCCAGATCCAGTGGATCACCTTTGCTCCCATAGCAAAGGATGCGGCCGCGCTCTACACCGGCGGCAATACGGAAACCCTCGATCTGCTGGCCGTGGTATTCATGCTGGTATACATCCCCATGTCATTCCCCGCTTCATGGTGCATCGACCGGTTCGGATTGAAGTGGGGCACCGGCATTGGCGTCATCATACTCGGCGTGTGCGGTTTCCTTCGCATCTTCGCTCCGGACTTCACCTGGCTGATGGTTTTCCAGGTCGGGTGTGCCATAGGACAGCCCTTCGTGCTCAATTCGTTCACGAAGCTCGCGGGCAACTGGTTTCCGGAGGAGGAAGAGGCCCTTGCTTCGGGACTTATCACCATGTCACTCTTCCTGGGCCTCACCATCGCCATGTTCGCCGGGGACTTCATCATGGCGAATTACCGACAGGCCGGCGATCCACAGAAAGGGATGGACATCATTCTTAACATATACGGAATATTCTCTCTCGCGGGCATGGTGCTGTATCTCTTCCTGGTTAAGGACAAGCCAAAGACGCCTCCCAACCCCATCGCGGCCGAGAAAAAAGTCACGATGCTGATCGGGATCAGGGCGCTGTTTAAGAACAGGGATTTCCTCTACCTCCTGGGGGCCTTTTTCATCGGCCTTGGGGCCTTCAACGCGATATCGTCAAAAATCGACTATATTTTCAATCGTCCGCTGGATATCGATCCTTCGCTCGCGCCGGGGATCATAGGCGGGCTCATCATACTGGGCGGGATGTTCGGAGCGGTGATCCTCTCGGCCCTGTCGGACAAATTTCATAAAAGAAAAATATTCATGATTTTGTCAATGGGAGTCTCGCTGCCACTGACCGTCGCGCTGAACTATTTTCCCGGCATAGTCATATTGGGGATGGCGGCCTTTACATTCGGGTTTTTCCTGGTCTCGGCGCTGCCGATCGGGCTGACCTACGCGGTGGAGAAGACCCACCCCGTGCCGGAGGCGACATCCAACGGTATTCTGATGCTGAGCGGGCAGATAAGCGGGATCCTGATGGCGCTCTTTTTCAACATGATCGCCATCACTGTCCTGTTCGGGGTGGGCCTCATCTTCACCCTGCTTATGAAAGACATCGCGGAACGTAAGGCCTGAGAAAACCGTGTGGGGGAGAAGCATCGGATTTTAATGCGGGGGGGCATCCCCCCGCGTTTCCTTCATGGTCTCATCCGCGGGAGACCGACCCCTTGCCCATAGCGGGCAATCAGAACTTGCCCGCTATAAAGTCACAGAGGTTGTATATCTGGTTGTCGATTCTTCCCTCAAGGGTATTCATCATCCAACCCCGCTTGAAGGTTCCCGTCGACTGCGCACCCAGGTTCGCGGTGTAAAGCTGTTTCCTGGTTTTATTGTCGAACATGGTCACGATGACGTCCAGGGTGTCGACATCATGCGCGTACGCCCTGCCGGTTTTTTGCCTGAATCCCTTATACGCCAGTTTCACGTAAACACCAGCCTCGCCGGTAAAATCGCCCACCGGAGCGACGATTTTTTTCCCGGGGGCCCTGTCGCTCATGTGGATTTTAAACTTCATGTCGTTGATGTCTTTTATCACCAGAAGCCATTCATCCTGGTTCTGGTAACCGAAGGTTTTCCAGAGGCTGGACGGCATGTCGAGCGTTCCCATGAATATGGTCGTGTACCCGGACAGATCCGGTCTCGCCGGGCTTTCTGATTCGACCGTGACATATTTGGCCCCGGCTATTGCCATTGAAAAGGAAAGAACGTAGATGGCACAGATGATCTTTTTCATTTTATCCCTCCATCAGATATGGTAGTGATTCGACTTCCCGGCCGGTATCATTCCAGGTTCATCATGTTTTCATGAAATGGAACCCCGGGAAACCGGAATGGTGATCCCGTATGCGTGATAGAATTTCCGGTTGATCAGACATGTCGCCCCCCCCCATGGCGGGTCGGACATGGTTTATTGAATGATAACAGCTACTTTATCAATGTTAACAAAAAATGTCCCAGGTATTGACCCATGGCATGAGCGGTTGTCGGGCCCCTGTTGCCGATGAATGTTCCCCGGATGGGCGGGATCCTGCATTTTATCACCCATCGATCCGGAAAAATCGGGAAAAATGATTGACAAAAAATATAAATAATTATTATATGTAAATATTAACATATAATAATTATATGCTATAGGTAATAATTAACAAATGTGCGGGACGCCGGATACGAAGGAACCATGAATCTCGGATCGATCATCAGGAAACACAGAAAAGAGCTGAAGTTGACCATGAAAGAGGTTGCGGAGCGGGCGAAGATTTCCGAGGGCTTTCTGAGTCAGATAGAAAACAACGTCAATACCCCCTCCGTGGATACCCTGATGAACATCTGCGGAGCCATCGGGATCAATCCGGGCGATGTTCTGAATCAGGTGAAGAACCAGGAGAAATTCGCGGTGATACGTAAAAGCGACTGGGGCGATATCGACATCCCCCATTCTGGATTCGCCACCAAGCGTTTTTTCTCCCCCGACAACCGTACGGTTATTGACACCGCGGTCCTGGTCATAAGGGAGGGGAAGACGATTCCAGTGAGGAAGAACATCCGCAACAGCCAGGAGATGCTTTGCGTACTGAAGGGCAAGGTAGAGCTGGAGCTTGGAGAAGACCGGGTCAGCCTGTCGGAGGGGGACGCGATTCACTACTGGTCGAACCCGTCGAAGCAGATGATTGTCGGGAAGAGCAGATCGGACTCCGTTGTCGTATGGACGGGGACGCTGTAGGGGCTTATTTATTAGACTTGTTGCATTTCTTATCTTTTATATCGGGTTTAAGGGGCGAAGCCCCTTAAAAAGCCCCCCGCTGGGGCTTCCTGCGAGCGCGAGAAGCAGTTTCGCAACAAGTCTATTGATTACCAAGATCACAATTGAGGGGTGAAAGAATATGATTAAATTCAGTGAACAACAATTGGCTATCCCGAAACTGATGAGGCCGGTGTATCTCGTTACGGCGGGTCAGTCAAAGTTTGACAGGGCCTTCCCTGATAAAAGGACGGAAGAACTCTGTGTCGACGCGCTCACGCAGGCCGCGGAGCTGATCAACATGTCGCCGGCCGAGCTGAAGCGGTACATCCACACCTGCTACTACGGGCACTTCGCAGACCATTTCGGCGATCAATTGCTCGGTGAAGCAGTCATTCACGACCGGCTCGGACTCGATCCCCTGGGGAACATCGGCGTCAAAACAGGCGGGGCGACCGGCGGCTCGACGCTCTGGGAGGGAGTGAAAGGCCGTTGCGTCCGGCTATTCTGATTGCGTTCTGGCGATGGGCTGGGAGCGGATGGACGAGGTGCCGACAGACGAGGGAAATTTTTACATCTCCTGCGCGGCCGACAAGGACTGGGAGGGTCCCCTCGGGCATATCTACACCGGCTACTACGCGGTCATGGCGCAGAAGTACTGGCAGGTATTCGGCAAGCAGGAGGAATCGTTCCGCAAGACCCTGGCAGAGATATCCGTCAAGCACCACGGTTATGCGCGGATGAATCCGTACGCCCAGGCACCGATGAAGATAACGGTGGATGACGTACTGAAATCGCCGGTTGTGGCCTATCCCCTGCGCGCCCTTGACTGCTGCGTTATGAGTGTGGGCGCCGCATGCGGCATCATCTGCGATGAAGCGACGGCAATGAAGCTTACAAAAAATTCTCCGCACAAGCCCCTTCGGATATGGGTGACCGCGGGATCGCACACGCTGCGTCCTGCCGACCGGCGCGACATGGACATCCCGCTCCTTCCCAATGAAACGGCCGACCAGTACAAGGATCTGGGCAAGAAGTTTCCCGGCGGGGACCGCTATCCGGGATTCACCGGTTTTCTCGCGGCACGTATGGCCGCATACTATGTCTACAACCAGGTCGGGATCAAGGACCCGACGGAGGACCTCGACATCGTTGAGCTGCATGACGCATTCACCATCAGCGACGTGCAGACCTATGAAGACATCGGAATCCGTCCTTATGGCGAGGGAAGGGACTACGTCGAATCGGGCGACTGCTACCACACCAACCCGAAGACCGGGAAGCCGGGCAAGCTGCCTTCAAACCTCTCCGGGGGACTCATCGGCTGCATGCACGCCGTGGGCGCCACGGGCATCATGCAGACCTTCGAGATCGCCTTGCATCTCTGGAACCGCTGGGCCGAGATACACGGTGACGAAAAAATATGGAAGAAATTCAACCGCCAGAAGCCTTCGGATTGGACCGATCTTCAGGTCAAGGGCGCCAAGCGGGCCATGGCGATCAGCCACGCGGGAGTCGGTTCGCATGTCACCGCCACGGTATTGATGGACCCGGATAATCTAATCAAGAAGGACGCGTAGGAGGACCAATTATGAGTATGATCGGACAAGTGCACGTTAAAAACAATCAGTATAAAATCAAGGGCGATTTCCATCATCTTGAGCCGGGCCTCCCGATCCGACTCGCGGATGAGGGATGGCGCCTGATAGGAATCACGAACCCCCGGACACTGACGCACATGCATTCCTACGGCGGTGAGGCCCTGTTCTTCGAGGCACTGTCAGCAAGGGAAAGCTCATGGCGACCCGGTGCGACAACCCGAAATGCGAGAGCAAAGGGCTCGATCTTCCAGCCGTTCAGGATCCATTGCCCGGAGTGTCTCGGGAAGAACGCGGTCATCGACATGACCGACATTGCGAAAAAATCTGCGAAAGTGCACACCTTCATGGTGTGCGAACGGTCAGGTGCCTTCAATCTTCTTGACAAGCCGATCAAGTTCATCAATGTCGAATTCGACGGCGTATGTACGATATTGATGAGCTACCTGGCGGTAGGTGATCCCAAAATGGGCATGAAAGTCGTTCCGATATTCAAAAGGCAGGACCCCACGTTTACGATCCTTGACCTCTGTTTCGTCCCCGAAGGGACGAAAGCGGAACAGCTGCCTCAGGGATTTTCGTTCTGACGAAAGAAACACCTTGGCATCGCGGCGACGCCCGGCTGCTGCCGGGCGTCGCCGCGGTTAAATCTGGAGGACATCATGGATTTCTGGCTTAATGACGAACAGAAAATGCTCCGCTACAATGTCCGGGAGTTCGCCGAAAAGGAGATCGGACCGAAGGCGCAGGAGCTGGATGAAAATGAGGAATTCTCATACGATATAACGAAGAAAATGGCCGCCCTCGGCCTCTTCGGCATCTACGTGCCGGAGAAGTGGGGCGGGGCGGGCATGGACTATCTCTCCTACTGCATCGCCGTGGAGGAGATATGCCGGATCGACGGTTCCCATGGCGCCACCGTTGCGGCCGGAAATTCCCTCGGCATAGGTCCCATCTATTACTATGGAAGCGATACGCAGAAGGACGAATGGCTTCCCCGCCTCTGCACCGGCGAGATCCTCGCCTCCTTCGGCCTCACCGAGCCGGACGCCGGTTCCGACGCCGGGGCGAGCAAGACCAACGCGAAACTCGACAAGGGTCAGTGGGTCATCAACGGCAGTAAAATCTTCATCACCAATTCCACCAATACGATGGCGGGTGTCTGCACGGTCCAGGCCATCACCGGGGCCAAATCTGACGGGAAGAAGGAAGTATCATGCATCCTGGTGCCCAACGGCACGCCGGGTTTTACCACGAAAAAGATGACAAAGAAGATGATGTGGCGCGCCTCGGACACCGGGGAGCTCTACTTCGACGACTGTCGAGTACCGGAGGAAAACCTTCTCGGGAAAAGGGGTGAGGGCTTCCATCAGATGCTCCAGACCCTGGACAACGGCAGGCTGGCCATCGCCGCCATGGGCCTCGGCGGCGCACAGGGTGCCTATGAGCTGGCGATGAAGTATGGGAAGGAGCGGAAGCAGTTCGGCAAACCGATATCCACCTTCCAGGTCAATGCCTTCAAACTGGCCGACATGGCAACGGAGATCGAAGCGGCGCGAAACCTCCTCTACAAGGCATGTTACCTGAAAGACCAGGGGAAGCCTTTCGGAAAGGAGGCGGCCATGGCCAAGCTCTACTGTTCAGAGGTGATGGGCCGTGTAGTGGATGAGGCCGTGCAGATACATGGCGGATACGGTCTCATGAAGGAATACAATATCGAACGTTTTTTCCGGGATTACAAGCTTCTCACCATCGGGGAGGGTACCTCGGAGGTGCAGCGGATCGTTATTTCACGCAAGATCGGGTGTTATGACGTGTAACCGTCCGGTTTCGGTTTCGGGGTCAGAGCAGATTTGACCGATAGTTATCGGTGGATGCCCGGTAGTTAGTACCGGGCATCTGCTTTTTGGGGCAACTTGACCGATACTTATCGGTATTGTAGCAGGGGGTCAGAGTAAAACCGGGCGATAGTTATCGGGTTGTCCCCGTGCTCAGAGCAAACGAGTGTTTTTTGCCATAATCCGATGGTTATCGGTCCAAAACCGGGGTCAGAGTAACCAGTTTGAAGTATGCTACCCCGGGGCACGGGGACGGCCTCCTCGTAGTGCAGCAAATGAAGTTTCGATAATCCCAATAATGGGGCCGCTTCAAATGACAATTATTGCCGGACATGCCCTGTTATTTTATGCGATGCATCCGGCATTTTAAAACTGATATTTTGCGCGAATCCGTACAATATCCCGCGAATCAAAGGTTCCGAAGAGGGTGTCGTTTCCCCCCCCGAATATGCCGCCCTCCGCTTCAATAAGAAAACCGTTCATGAAATCATATCCCGCAGCCGGCATGACAAGATAGTCAAGGTTAAGGGAGAGTATGCCCTGTAGCCTGAAAAACAGCCTCCCGGAGAGGAATCTCTTTTCTATACGGGCGATAAGAAGATCCGAGATGAAGGGATCGATGAACCGCTCTCGGTCCTTCAGGTAGATGCTCTTGTTGAATTCCACTGTCACGTTGAAGTCCTCACCGTCGATGAGCCAGTTTATGCCAGTGGCGAAGTTCAGGTAGTGGGCGCTGTCTATACCCGTGTACTTGAGCTTGTTGATGTCGGGAACAGTCACCGAGTTTTTATTGAGGGAATATGCCGCCTCCGCCTGGATTGTGACGTCCCCCGCCGATACCGCGATGTCGAATCCGAAACAGGTGAGGTTGCGGTATTTGGGCACCACGTAGATGGTTGGAATCATTCCCGTCATGTCCAGGTAGGGGAAGAAAAGAACATCCCTGTCAAGTCCCCGAAATGCAGAAAAAGAAAAGTCGACGACAGAAGCGGTTCCCGAAAACCTGCCTCCGTAGTTTACATTGGCCCAATTGCGCGGGATACGGGGATCGCGATGGTGGAAGTGGATCGGGACGCCGTTATTGAGATCGGGCATTTTCAGGTGCCACGGGCTCGAGTTCCCCGGAAGAAGGGTCGCCGTCGGGATGGGCACGCAGACGAGCTCCAGGGAAAAATCACCGAAGAGAAAGGCCAGAGAGACCGCGTGTACCCCCAGGGACAACTCATTCTCGTCCTTGAAAAGGATCTCGCGCAGGTCAAGGGGGGAGAAATAGGATGTGGGGTTCATGAAGTCGGCCGTTCCCCACTTGATGATCTGTTTCCCAATTTTCAGACTCGTGTGCATGGTCAGCCATTTAATGTAGAGTTCGTTGACCGTTAACCTGTGGGGGGGATGCCACGTTTCGTTCCCGACTGGATAAAGATAGCCGTGGATTGCGCTCCTGGCGTGGATGGTGTCTGTCCCCACCTTGAAATCGAGATATCCGTGCGCCTCGACCTTGTTCACGGGCTCTTCGTTTCGCATGATCATCAGCGGCAGCCCTGAGACGTATACATATTCCTTTTTCTTGAGCCCTTTTCCCGGCATCAAAAAATTTTCCGACTCGATATAACCCGAAATGCTCCATAGTCTTTCTGCGGTTTTTTCGACGGGCGCCCCTGTTTCCGCGGGCTCATCGGAATCGGGGATCATATCCTCATCCTGCGAATAGGCCGTTGAAAAACCGGAACAAAGGATCAGCAGAAATGAAAACAGGAATGATAGCGCACGTGAGTTCATTGCCATCACGGTGTTCGGGTAAAGTTTTTTCATCATCTCCCCCTTTTGAGCGACGGGTTTATTCAATATTAAAAAAACGGCCGATATGTATATGCTTCCAGAATCTTGAATCGGAATCTCCTTCTTCAAGTGAGATTCCGGTCGCCCTGATGATCGCGGGAAGTCTCCTTTATTTCCGGTCAGGGTCGCCGCCCCCATCAACCAATCCGGAGAGTAATAGTGATTGAAAGGACGACATCGCGTCAATGAGGGTTAAATTGTTTTTAAGGATGAATTCGGAATTCAGGACCCTTTCCCCGGCTCCGGCAATGAATGAGGAAACAAACGCAGGATTGATATCCTTGAAGCATCCCGCCTTTATGCCTTCATTGAAGTTGCGTATAAACCCCTCCCGATACGTATCCCTGATGGAATTGATCTTCAGTTCGATTTCGGGATAGAGCTGGTTGATGTCCTGAAGGAGTAGTGATGAAATATTGCCAAGAAAGCGGAAGGGGAGTTCCGTGAGCCGGTGTAATTTAACCAGGGGGTCGACGACATGTGCATCGATATCAGAAAACGCATCCTGGAATTCCCCCAGTATCGTATCGGCGATGGTGTGGATTATTTCATCCTTGCTGGAGAAGTATTTATAGATGGTTTTTTTTGATATCCGGCATTTACGGGCCAGCATTTCTATGGTGATGCCCCGGATGCCCCTTTCATTGGACATTTCATGAAAAGTGGCGACAATCATGTCTTTCAGAATATAATTTTCCATCTCTATTCTTGTTTTTCATATATACCGAGGAAACTATAACAGTATTAGTAGTTTCCTCGGTATATAGTGTCAATCCCCTTTTTTCTGTGCGGTGAAAAAAGCATGTTGTATACATATCCACGGGTACCATGGGGGAATCAATAGAAAGGGCGGCGCCTCAGCCGTTATATTCCGAAACCATGAGGGTAATATCGTCTTCGAATTCAGGTGAAGTGTCGCTCATGTGGGCGATGATGGAGCGGTAAATCTCATCGCACAATTCCTTTGCCGACTGGTTCCGGTGCTCGCGAATAAGGTTCAACAGGTTTTCCTCTCCGAACATGGTCAGGTTCTGGTTGCGCGCCTCCGTGATGCCGTCCGTGAAAAGGATGACCTTGTCCCCCTTGACGAGCCGGGTGGTCACATCCACCGGGTCAAGCGGGAACTCTTCGCTGATGATCCTTCCCTGTGAGTCGATAAGCTCCACATTGCCATTTCGGCGCGCGACGATGATCGGCGGGTGGCCCGCGTTGGAGGAGGTCATGGTGCCGGTCAAAAGGTCGATATGGCAGAATATCGCCGATATGAAGTGCCCTCCCATCTTGCCACGGAGCGACTGGTGGAGATTTTCCATCGCGAGGGATGTATCCCTCCCCGCGCCGTAGCATGCCGGAAGCGACATCTTCACCATGGCCGAGAGGAAGGCCGCCGGCACTCCATGGCCGGATACATCACATATGAAAAGCATTATTTCCCGCGTGTTGTAATGAAAATCGATGAAGTCCCCACCCACCGCCATCATTGGCTGGTACTTGAAGCTCAGGGTGACGGCGCCGATGTCGGGAAGCCGCACGGGAAGGAGCGACATCTGTATACGGCGTGCCATCATGATCTGGCGGTTGAGCTCTTCAGATTGGTCCTGGATGGTGAGGGTCCGCTCCTCAACGCGACGTTCAAGGTTTTCATTCATCCGGGATATTTCGGAAATGAGCCGCTTCTGCTCCTCAGATGCGTTATGCAGGTTTTTCACCATTGAGTTGAAGCTCACAGCGAGCCTTCCGAATTCGTCATCGCTGCCGATTTCCACCTTCGTTTTCATGTCCCCCTCAGCAAGGGAGCTTACCCCGGCCATAAGGCCCGCAAGGGGCCTGGTCAGGAAGCGCGAAAGGAAAGCCGTGAACATGGTTGATATCGCGAAGGTGATCAGGAATACAACGGTCCCGACAATCAGGATGCTCCTTTTGAACACGGAGATTTCCCTGGCGTTGACGTCGAGGCATATGACGCCGATGCCCTCGCCCCTGCGGTTGAGTATCGGGGAATATGCGGTTATGAATGAACCGAAAGCATTGCTGACGATCTCACGGTCCACGTAATCCCTTTTGTTGATTATTATGCCTATCGTTTTCGCGATCACTTCCTTTTTTTCGATAAAATCATTGCCCGGATAGGAGCTTGGTTCACCTTTGCCGGAATAGGTGATGGTGCAGTCCATGGTGGTTCCGTTGATGGTGATGGGACCACTCTTCACCCGGTCGTCTCGCCTGGATATGCCGATCGGCGTATCGGCGGAAAGGGGATCAACGGTAATGATAGTAAAGATCGGTGTGCTCCCTATAAGGATCTGTTTTTTGCCGGGTTCGTTCCGAAGAGTTATTGTTACAATTCCGATATCGGTGTCGATCTCGAAATTTTTGTTGTGGAGGGTATCGTCGTACTCGACCGTGAGCCGGCCCTTTTTATCGATAAAATAGTAGAAGGCGAAGTGTTCGACTTCGAACCACATGATGTCCTGTTCCGGGATGTTGCTGTCAAGGACGTAATAAAGCCGGTTATTCTTCCGGTCGTAGTTGACTGTGTAGAAGTATCGGATATCCTTTTCTTTTTTCAATATGGCGTTCATGATCCTGATATACTGCATGAACTCGGGCCTGGCGGATGATTCGGGTGTGCTCATTTTCTCGTGGATGTCTCCATCGATGGCGGAGGAAAGAAATTGCGCGATGGACAGCTTGTGCTTGAGGAACTGGTCAAAAAAGCGGTCGCTTGAGATTGAATACATAAAAAAGCCGAGAACAAATAATACCCCGAAGTTGAGACTAATTATGCCGAGGAACAGTTTGAGTCGCAGGTTGATTTTCATTGAAAGACCGTTTGTATGAGGACAATAATTGGCAAGCGGAATGAAAAATCAAGAGTAATTTTCCCGCTACCACCCCCGGGGGAGGGTAGCGGCCGCGGTCATGGCCGACCTGCAGCGTGAAGGGAAAATAAAAGGCGAACTGAGGATGCTTGACCCGGGTGATATATACCCGCTCTGATCGGCAGGGTCCACGATGATCATGGGCTAACGTTTGAAGAAGACCCGGGAATCCACGATGGAAATCCCGATCCCCTCCTGATGCACTATCACCGGGTTGAGGTCAATTTCTTCTATATATTCGACGGTGCTTATCAGGTGCGATATCCTGCATATGATTTCGACAAGTGCCTCGATGTCAAGTGCGGGGCGTCCCCTGGCTCCACGGAGTATGGGAAAGGCCTTTAGCTGACGAAGCATGTCACCGGCCTCGGCGGGTGTGATGGGCGCGAGCCTTATGGCCCTGTCCCGGAAGATTTCAATGAAGACACCGCCGAACCCCGCCATGACGATGGGCCCGAATGCGGGGTCGCGCCTGGCGCCAATGAAGAATTCCTCCCCTTTCCCTGACATCTCCTGGACGAGGAAACCATCTATCGTCACGGGCTTGCCCGAACCCGGTATCGCGGCGCGGATATCCTCGATTGCCCTTGCAGCCTCACCGGGGGAGGAAAGGTTCAGCCTGACGCCCCCGATATCCGACTTGTGAGAGGCGTCGCGGGAAAGAAGTTTCACCGCGACAGGGTAATCGACGGTAATCGAGGAGAGATCCTCGCCGCCCGACACCGACACCCCCCTGACGGGATCGATCCCCGCGGCCGAGCAGATAGCGAGTGCCTCGTCGGTCAGGGGAATGCGTGTTTCCCTCACGCATTCGGCACGGATCGCCTCGATTGAGGCCAGGTCAAGTGGAAAGACCCTCGGCTCGCCACGATTGTCCCTCGCCTCCCTGCGGAGATGATAGTATCTTGATCCCCGGAGGGCCGTGGCGGATTGAAGGGGCGTGGTGAAGGTGGGGTAGGGGTGGTTCATGGCCACGTCGAGTATTTCCGCGGCGTCTGATATGAGTGTAACGACTACCGGCTTGCCGTGCTCTTTTACGAGTTTGCTTACGCCGTCAAGGAATGTCCGGGACATCGCGGCCTCGTAGCTTGACTGGTAGAGGTGGTTGAAGATGATGCCGTCAACATTTTCCAGTTTGAGGGTCTCCTCAAGGATGCGAGTAAAAATTGTGTAGTCGAATATCTCGCCGAGGTCCAGGGGGTTCTGGTGGGCGATTATGTTCGTATCATACAGGGTCTTCAGTTTTTCGATGAAGAAAGGGGGAAATTCGATGAGCTCAAACCCGAATTTCGCACAGGCGTCCACGGTTATTACGGCATGGCCGCCGGACCGGGAGAGCACGGCCACCCTGTTCCCCTTCATCAGCGGCAGCATGAGTGTCTTCGCGGCTATGACGAGCTCGTCCTCGCTCTTGACGCGAATCGCCGCCGCCTGGTGAAGGGCAGATCCCACCACGTCGTCGCTTGCCGAAAGAGCAGCCGTGTGAGACTGCGCGATTTTCGCGCTCATGGGCGTGCGGTTGGACTTCTGCACGATGATCGGCTTTTCCGATTTCATGGCGGCGTTGAAGAAGTCGCGCCCCCGGCTGAAGCCCTCGAGATACATGAGCACTGCGGTCGTTTGATTGTCCCCGATGAGATATTCCAGGCAGTCCACCTCGTCGATGTCCAGCTTGTTGCCCACCGCCACGAATTTGTTGAAGAATATATGGTTTTCGTTGGTAATTCTCATGTAGGTGTCGCCCACCCCTCCGCTCTGGGAGACGATAGAGACCTTTCCGGTCTTCAGGGGGGTCTTGAAAATGGCGAAGGGCATGAACAGCTGGTTTTCGGTATTGATGGTGCCGATGCAGTTGGGGCCAATAATGCGTATGCCGTACCGCCGTGCGATGCCCAGTACCTCCTCTTCGAGAGAGACGTTGTCGCGTGAGAATTCGGTGAACCCCCCCGATTCGATGACGACATGGCGGATCCCCTTTTCGCCGCACGCCACCATTATGGCGGGGACCGTTTTCGCCGGCGTAATTATGATGGCCACATCGGGGGTTTCCGGAAGGCTTTTTACGTCACTAAAAACTTGCCTGCCCCGCAATTCTCCTGCTTCCTTGCCGACGCCGTAGAGCCTCCCTTCAAATCCCATGTCTGCATTGTTCGCGAGGATAATGTGCCCCAGGTTGACGCGCTTGAGGGAAACTCCTATTACCACAAGGCTTTCCGGATAAAAGAATTTTTCCATGATGTCTATCCTTTCAGGCGGCGGACGGTATCGCGTCTTCGCCGCGTATACTCAGTGAGCTGTTGCGCACAGGGTGAAATAATCGGGACGGACGGGGCCGGGATTCCCTTTTTCCCGCTGATGTCAGGGTTCTGCACGTCATGGAGTTTGTCAATTAGATTCGGTTTGCGTCCAGGACGGCTTTTTCCGGGGTGTGGGTCACGAATTCCACCATCAGCTATCAGGAACCCATGCGTATGGAATTAGATCAGGGGGTCAGAGCAAACTATACGCGATAGTTATCGGTTCGTACCTGGGGGTCAGAGTAACTATTATCCCCGGGCATGGGATTAGAAATTATCGAAGGGGGACAGGCGATAAACCTAAAAAACCGACCAGTCGGTTTTTATCTTGACAAAAAATATCGTCGCTGCATACTGTGGTGCCATAGTTAAAAGAAATCAACCTGCTAAAACTGCGATACCATCAATTATTTTCACAAGGGCGTAAAGTTAACGGGAGGCATCATGGTTAATCTGAAACAATGCATTATACTCATCATCGCAATGGCCCTCTTTACGGGCCCCGGCTGCCAGGACGAATCGAGGAAATCACTGCTGCCCTTCCTTTCATTGTCGGAAGACTCCGGCGTGGGGGGAGCATCCTCCGATGGCGGAGGGAGCGAGGGAGGCATTTCCCGGTATTATATCGAGCCTGAAGGCGACGATTCATGCGCCGGATGCCCGGGACAGCTCTCGGCCGATGAGGAGGAAATCATACGGCAGGAACTGAACAAGGCTGGAGCCGGGGGGGCTAAAATCGACCTCAACGTAAGGGTCACCGTTCCATCGTTGGAAAATCCCCACGCCGATGCCGACACTGACCTCTGGGCAACGGTAGTACGCCCGGATGGTAGCGAAAAGCTTCCCACAATCCTGGTGGCGACCCCCTATCGCCGTGAACTGATGATGCTTCTCTACGTTCCACTGGTTGGGAGTCGTTATAATCTGATGGCCATCGATATAAGGGGGACCGGATCATCGGCGGGGGAGTGGACCTCCTTCGATCTCGTTGAGCAATACGACATCAAATATACCGTCGATTCCTTTATTCCGAAGAGTGTCTGGTCGGATGGAACCGTCGGCATGATCGGCCCTTCCTACATGGCCATCATACAAATGCTCACCGCCGGCCTCGTAGATGTCGATCCCGATACGGGCGAACCGGTGCACCTCAAGGCGCTTTTTCCCCTGGTGCCGATGGCCGACGCCTATCGGGACATCGTCATGCACGGAGGCAACTGCGACCTGCTCTTTATCCCCCTGTGGCTCGGCATAGTCGATATTCTCGCCATACTGCCGCCGATGCTGAACCTGGGTTCCGACGGCGCGCCTACCGGGGAGGATTTCGAGCAGGCAAAGGCGATCTGGCAGGATCATGTCAACCAGATTCCAGACACCATCGGCTGGGTAATGAATGCGGACAATCTCAACGACGGCCAGTTTTTCGACAAGAAATCCTCGATGATCTACTGGCCCGACAAGCCCGCGGCGGGGTGGGGATTCCCCGAAGGGGATAAGATTATTTCCAGCAAGCTTCCCGTTTTCTGCGTGGGAGGGTGGTTCGATATATTCACTCGTGGAACCACCAACATATATCAGTACGGCCTGGGCCGCCATTCCGTCACGGATAAGGCGATGATAATCGGACCGTGGTACCACCTGGGCGGTTCACTCGGCATGGGACTCGATTCCATCATGAGCTGCAAGGTCCCCGCCCGGTGGTTCGACTGGAAGATCAAGAACAAGCAGGACCCCTTCATGGAGGAATTCCCGGTGCTTCTCTACGTCATGGGCGAGGATAAATGGCGGGCAGAGAAGTCGTGGCCCCTTCCCGAGGGCAGGGTCGATCTGAAGACCCTCTACCTCACCAAGCAGTCTCCGACAAAAATCGACGGCGACTGGTATACCGACGAGCCCTCCTGGAGGCTGATCAAGTATTATTCGGACAACAACTACGGCCTGAGCGAGACACCTGTCTTTTCTGGTGACAACCCCGTGCTGAAGCACAATCCCCTGGATCTCCACGGCCTCGTCTCCCGCGCCACGACAAGGTGGACTATGGGGATGCCGGCCATTGGATCGGACATATCTAAATTTTTCCTCAATGAGGACATCGATGCCGCCATGCCATGGGAGGACGAACGCCTGGATGAAAAGGCATGCCTGACCTTCACCACGGAGCCCCTCGCGGGTGATGTTGAAATTACCGGCCCCATAGCCCTCACCTTCTGGGCGAGGACGAAATTCGCCGATCCCCTTACCCGGGCCGCCATCGACGGGATTTTCGACCTTGTCAAGGATACCCTGAAAATAGATGACAACCTTCTCCTGGACGGCATGAACAGAAAAGACGTGCAGTGGGTCGCAGAGCTCAACGATGTGTTCCCGGACGGCAGGGCGCGCAACATTACCTCGGGCTGGCTCTCCGCGTGGCACCGCCAGTTCGATCCTTCAGGAGCGACGAATGTCTACTGGGAGGGGCCCTGGTACAACAGGCAGAAGGTGGTCGAGCACGCCCTGGACCCGGACTACGTCCCTTTCGACCCCTTCTATGACGGTCCCGACAGGACACCGGAGATGATCAACGGCGGGGAGCTGTACCAGTACACGGTCGAGCTATGGCCTACCTGCAATGTGTTTAAGAAGGGACACCGTATAAGGGTGAGCCTTTCGGCGTCCGATTTTCCGCATCTTCTTCCCATCGCCCAGCCTTCGGAGAATACCATCGTGATCGACGAGGATCACCCGGCCACGATCGACTTCACGACCCCCAGGGATGATGACGAAGGTGACTCATGGAAGTGGATCGGAAGCCATGACGATGCCGACGAGTATCTCATGTCGGGCGGGTTCTCCGGCTGCGGCTCACCCGCCGCGGCGGCCTCCTACCGCGGCACCCCCATGGGCCTGGTCGCGGAGATCATGGGCCTCCTGGCCATGATGCTGCTGCCCCTGTCCCTCATCATGATCCAGCGGTATTTCCGGCGCAGAAAAAGGGCCTGAGTCGCCATTGCATTGAATACGTAAAGAGGCCGTCCATCCGGGCGGCCTCTTCTGTCAGGGGCAATCGGAATAATTGTTCTTGAAATAATAATTAATGATGAAGATAGTGCGCCTGTTTCTCTACCACGCCGGTGAGGGCCTGACTCTTGCGGAGAACCTGGGTTTTGAGAACCTGCGCGAGTTTGAAATTGCCGGCAGGGCGGAAAGGCTTGATGTCTTTCAAAAATAAGCCGGTCTCGGGCGTGGGGCGGTGAGATACTCAATGGATAGGAGGGCACGATGAAATCGATACTGGTATGGATATATCTGCTGAATGTGGTATTCCTCATTCTCCATGAGATAGACGGCGCCTACTGGAAGGAATGGCGTTTCTTTGGAACATTCGGCCGATCCCTTTCCGACCGGTCGGGGTTGTCGGTCTATCTTTATGCGCATATCCCGATATTCACTGTTCTGCTCTACGGCCTTGTATCTCTTGAACTCCTGCAGGGGCGGATCATCTCGCTTTTTTTCAGCGGGTTCATGATCTGCCACTTTTTTCTTCATCTGCTTTTCAAGATGAAGGGCCATGAGGGCTTCGATTCGCCTGTTTCCAAGCTGATTTTCAGTGGTACACTGGCACTATCGATAATCCAATTTGCCGCAACACTGCGGGTCATGGGAGAATAGGCGGTGCATGAGATACGCCTGCCGTACAATGACCCATGGAGTATGTCATTTATTGTTATGACAGAAGATGAAGAGAAATTCAGGCGAACGTGGTGTAGTATGATTCAGTCCGGACGGTATCCTTCCTGCCGAACGGTTTTGATAGCTGTCACTTTATTGTAAGGAAAAGCAGATGAATGTACCGCTGAAGGGAATCCCGGACGGCCGGATAATGAATATGACGGAATGTGATTATTCTGTCACTATCGACGGGGTAGAGTATCACTATCGAAAAATGATCTCGAAAAAAAAGAACGCGCAGAATATCGTGCTGCTCCACGGCTTCGCGTCGTCGACCTATTCCTGGGAAAAGATAGACCATGTCCTCCATGACGCGGGATACTCCGTATGGTCACTCGACATGAAGGGCTTCGGCTGGTCCGACAAGCCGCGAAATGCCGTGTATTCACCGGAGAACCTGATGGAGGACGTGAACCGATGGATGGATCGGATGGGGCTGGAAAAGGTGGTTTTCGTCGGAAACTCCTATGGTGGGGGGCTGGGCCTCCTGATGGCCTTCAGCTATCCCCAGAAAATCGACAAGCTCGTCATGATTGATCCCGGGGGGCTCAGGATGAAGCTTCCACTGATATTCAACATCATGCGCCTGCCACTGACCGAATACACATCGGGGCTCATTTTCGGAAGGTGGATGGTATGGTGGTTGATGCGGCAGGTGCACCATGACAAAAAGCGAATCACCCGGGAGCAGATCGAGAACTACTATAGCAGGCTCGTCTCCCCAGGGGCCCTCAGGGCTCAGGTCGCCCTGGCGAAGGCCATCGATTTCGACCGGATCGAGCAGTATGTCGAGCGGCTTTCCGAGGTGAAACAGAAGACCCTGATCATCTGGGGAGAGAACGACGTGTGGATTCCCCTCAAGCTGGGATACAGGCTGAACCGCCTCATAGCCGATTCCACACTTGCGATCATCGAACGGTGCGGGCATATCCCCCAGGAGGAGAAGCCGGAAGTCGTCATCCCCCTTCTGCTGAATTTCATCAGGGGCCGGGACATTTCCAATTCCCTCCGTGGTTTCAAGGAGCGTGTGTTCAGGTTGGAATGAGGGCCTCCGTCTCTTCGGGGAAGTCGCGGAGGCTGCCCGATAGTTTCAATGGGTCTTGTTTGTGCCGCTTGCGATCTTCGCCATCGGCCTCTTCCCTTTTCCGTGGGGCTTGAAAACTTTTATAATCCGTTCGGCGTCGGCGAACGCGACCGTGATGAGCGAATATTTTTCGAATACTTTCACGTCCTGTATCTGCCTGTCCGTCAGCTTCACTTCTTTCTTCAGCAGGTTTACGAGTTTCACGGGATGCATCCTGTCGTTTTTCCCGAGGGCGATGAAAAGCCTCGCGGTCCCCTTTTTGTCCACATTGTCGCGGATCTCTTTGATGTCGTTGTAATTGTTTACGTCGAGCTCATCTTTGAAAAAATGCTGTATCAGCGCCGAGATGACCTCTTCGGGATTATTGTCCGCGAGGAGTGATGAGGCGATCGCGGCATGCGCAACCGCCTCGCTTTTTCCTATGATGCTTCTGATCTCCTTGACGAGCCGGTCGCTCTTGATGGAGATAATGTCCTTAACTTTTGGAAGTTTTTCCCTCCTGATTTCGCTCCCGGTGATCTTTTTTATAATCACGAGCTTGCGGTACTCGGAAGGGGTGATGAACGTGATCGCGGTTCCCTCGCGCCCCGCGCGGCCGGTTCTCCCTATACGGTGGATATATGAGTCGGGGTCCTGGGGGAGGGAGAAATTGATAACGTGCGTAAGATTGGAGACGTCGATCCCTCGTGCGGCGACATCGGTGGCGACCAGGACGTTAACACGCCCGCTTCTGAAGCTTTTCAGTGTTTTTTCCCGCTGGGCTTGCGGGATGTCGCCGTGAATCCCATCGGCGTCGTATCCCCTGTCAAGCAGCTTTGAACAAACCTTATCGACATCAATCTTGGTTCTACAGAACACGAGTCCGTAAAAGGCGTTCTCGATGTCGATGATTCTGCAGAGGGCCTCGAATTTGTCGGATTCATTGACTTCAAAATATATCTGATCGGTCAGATTGACGGTGAGCTGTTTGTTGCCGATCGTTACCGACTCATACTGGCGCATGAATTTCTTCGCGATCGAAAGGATTCTGCCGGGCATGGTGGCCGAGAAAAGGAGCATGCGCTTCTCAGGGGAGGTTTTTCCAAGTATCAATTCGATGTCGTCAATGAATCCCATGTTCAGCATTTCGTCGGCTTCGTCCAGAATGACATGGGTGAGCTTTGCAGGATCGATGGTGTGCCTGCGTATGTGGTCGAGCACCCTGCCCACGGTACCCACGACGATGTCAACCCCCTGCTTCAGTTTCCTGAGCTGGTCTTCCATCGACTGGCCGCCGTACACGGGTATGATATGAAGTTTTTTCGTCCCTTTGAGGGAATTCAGCTCTTCGGAGACCTGTATCGCGAGCTCCCTCGTGGGAACGAGAACCAGTGCCTGCAAAAATCCGGCTTTTTCCCTGAGAATCTCAAGAAGGGGTATCCCGAAGGCCGCGGTTTTACCCGTGCCGGTGAGGGCCTGCCCGACGATATCCTTCTCCCCTGAAAGAAAGAGGGGAATGATTTTTTCCTGGATCAAGGTGGGTTCTTCGAAGCCCTTTCCGGCGACGCCCTTCATTATCTGTTCTGAAAGGTCAAAACGGGAGAAATTATTTAATGCTATCATAATCCGGTCATGCTTGAGTTTGGGCCTGAAAAGGCAAGTGATAAATAGCGGGACGGGTTCCATGGGGCTTTATTCACCAGGGTTGTTATCGCAGTCATGAGCCGTCTATGGTAGACGGAAATGTGCCGCGGACAAGGGGACCTGATGAGAAGTCAAGAGCCCGGATGGCCCTGGTCCCTCATAGTACCTCGAAACCTATAAGGGTAACGTCGTCCTGAAGGGGCTGGGCGCCCCGAAAACGGTGGATCTCCTCCATGACCGCGTCGAGGGTCCCGGAAAGGGAATCGCGCTGGGACCTCTCGAAAATTTCCACCAGCCCCTCGTCGAAGCCGATAATCTCCCTTCTTCCATTAATGGTTTCCGGGATGCCGTCTGTGTAGACGAAGAGCCTGTCTCCCCTGGCGAGCGCCTCCTCGTTTGTCGTGTAATCGACGGGTTCCGGAATCCCGATGATGTTTCCGCCCAGTCCCGTAAAGGCGGTGCCGCCTCCTTTGCGGATGAGGAGGGGTCTCGGGTGGCCGCCGATTGAAAACTTGAGAGACATGTCGCCCTCGCATCCGCACGACTCAAACACGCCATATATCCCGGTGACAAAATAGGTGGACATGTAATCGACCAGTTCGCCGTTCAGGTTTTTCATGTAGGTCGACGGCTCCTTCCAGAATTCCCTGAACATCTTGTCCGTGGAGGATTTCAGGAGCGCGATGAAGAGCGCAGAGGCAAGGCCGTGACCGGCCACGTCGCCGATGAAAAAGCCCAGTGACTGGTCCTCAGATGATAAAAACGAGAAGTAATCGCCTCCCACCTTTTCCATGGGTTTGTAGCGGAACTCGATGGCGAGGCGGTCGCACTTCGGCTTGATACCCTGTATGATTCCCTTCTGGGCCCTCTGGGCGATTTTCAGGTCCTCCTCCATGCGTGTGTTCCTTTCCCTGAGCGCATGTTCGCTATTCTTCAGGGCCTCTTCCGCACGTTTGCGCGAGGCAATCTCCCATGCCACGTCGGCAAAATAAGTAGTGATTTCAATGTCCTTATCTGTGTAATCCACCGCTTTATTCCCTATGCCGAGAATGGCAACGATCTTCTCTTCACGAAGGATGGGCACCACGAGTTCGCGCACCACGTGCGCATGGCCTTCCGGTAACCCCTTGCGATGGGGGAGCGATACATAATCGTTGTGAATGACCGGCCTCCTTTGATGAATACAATCCACCCACACCCCCGCCTCATCCACCCGGTAATGCAATCCCTCGCCTGTCGCCGTGCAAAACTCCTCCAGTGTGCGGGTTGACCAGGCCTGCAGGGAAAGCGTTACCTGGTCAGGTTCGACAAAATGGTAAAACCCTATGGGACTGTCGGTGATGGCGCACACTTCATCCAGGGTGTTCTGGAGCAGTTCGCCCAGGGAATGATTGACGGCATACTCAATCATACGAAGGCGGGTCTGGATGATATTTTCCGCCAGCTTCCGATCGGTAACGTCTTTCAGAATCCCGACTATTTGAACCGCATTCCCGTCCAGGTCCCTTATGACATGGGAGTGCCCCCACATCCATGCGATTTCGCCATCTTTTCGAATCATTCTCATCTCGAGGGAAGGATCCTCGCCTTTCTTCAATGCACGGGTAAAGGTGTCTGCCACCATGGCGCGGTCGTCAGCAGAAATAAAGTCGAGGATATTTCGACCGAGGACGTCATCGACTTCATAGCCGAAATGCTCGATGCTTGGACTTATGTACGTAACTGCGCCATTCAGGTCAAACGAGTAAATGATGTCATATAGATTTTCAATAAGCAGGCGGTAACGGGCTTCGCTCTCCCGAAGGGCATCCTCGGACCGTTTGCGTAAAAGTGTAACGCCGATACTTGCTGTTAACCCTTCATAGAATCGGATCATCTCCAGGGTAAAACAGTTTTTTCGCCGGTCGTTGAGCTGCAACAATCCGACGATCTCCTTGTTCACCCGGATCGGCACAATCGCTATTGACCGAAAACCCGCATGGATGCACCTGTTGCGGGGATTAAGCCTGGGGTCCTCCCCGGCCGGAATGTCCAGTATCGGCAAGGAGTTGTTTGTCCAGAAGCTGCCGCCCCTGGTAAACAGGGGATTCGCCGGGTCCGTGTTGCCGGATATTACCAGGCCGCAGGTGCATTCCAGGCTCGGGTTCCCGTCCCTGTCGCGGCATACATCTCCATCGTGCTGCCGAAGCGAATTTTCTGTAAGCAGAAAATCATCCGAGAAGCCATCCTGGACATAATAGGGGTAGTCACCATTCTTTTCTAAGCGTATGCCGACTGCATCAAATCCCGTCCCCCGTTTTATTGCCGAAAGGATGTCGTTCACCGCATCACGAAGATCGGCTTCGTGGTTGAGGATATCCAGGATTTCGATAACCATCTTCTGGGTATTTTCTTCCAGTTTAAATCTGGTGATATCACGAAGCACCATCATCCTGCCCAGGGTATTGTTGCCGCGGTCGATAATCGTGGTCAGCCGGATATCGAGATAGCGACGGTCCCCGGCTATCATGACCTCTACCCCCGTGGTTATATTTGTCTCGTCCCGGAAGAGCGCGGCCTGGTTGGGCCAGGGATGCAGTACCTCCATGACCGGCCGCCCGATGAACTTTTTCGGAAGAACGCGTCCCTCGGCGTCCGGCACCTCACCGAGCAGCGCCATCATGGCCCGGTTGAGGTCTACGATCCGGTCGTGTGCGTCAATAACCAGCATGCCGTCTTCCATGCTGTCAATCATCATGTCTCGGGCCACCGGCATTATGTCGAGGAACCGGTAGCGGAAAATCGCCCAGGCGAAGAACAGGGCGCAGAGGGCAAGGCTCTGGGTGATGGGGTTCACCCGAAGGTGGGGCGCCAGGTTGAAGGTCGGCAGAAAGGAGCCGAGTATCAGGACCATGGTGCCAGCGGCAAGGGCCAGCGCCTGCCCCCGGTAGAACCGGATAAGGCGAAAGGCCGTGTGCAGCATCAGGAAGACGCCTATGAGAAAGGACGCGTAGCCGTAGACCGCGTGCACCATGAACCAGGGACCGGGAACGCGCACCGTCGTGTCGGCGATAAGGAAAGGGCCCGTGTGGTAGAACCCCACATTCCTCACCAGCCAGAGGCCATGAAGCCCGTTGGTCCACACCATTATTTGCGTTACAACGGGAATGGTGAAAAGAAGGATGACGAGGCGAGGGGTGATCCACGCCGCATATCCTGAATACTGCATCGTGAAGATAAACCACATCACGGGAATGCCCGCCAGGGCGACAAATCTCGCGTCGTACAATAATCCTGCCGCAAAGGGCGACCCGCTCACCATGGAGATGAACTCGACCAGGGCCCCCCAGGTCCCAAGGACGCAGAGACCGGCGAAGGTCAACGCGCTGGATACACGCCGGCGCCGCCATGAATAGACGGCAAGGGCTGCCATGACGGCGATTGAGAGAATGATCGTGACGAGATAGGTGGTGAGGTGCCAGTTCATTGAATGTTTCCCGCGACAGGGAACTCACAAGGGATATGTACTAGTCCCTATATACTGTCGAATGTAACACTGCCGCAGGGCCGGGTCAATAAGTAATTCCGGGAGGGTAGTTTTTATCATAATTGTTATTACTACAAGGACATTGTTCGACCATTCCTCATTTCACGAGACCGGTGGTTTTGCAAACAGTCTCGCATCGAAATCGGGTGGCTGGTGGTGTTCCGGGGTAAGGATGCCATGGGAAAGAAGGGCATGCACGGGAGCGGGAAAAAACTCATCAAGAGGGAACAAACCCGTGCACGGGAGTCCTGAAACGGCTATCGCTTTTTCCCCGTGGAAAAGACGCCGGTCGCCGCTCCCGCGGTCGTAGGCGAAGCCGATCTGGGATCCGATCCAGAATTTCACGTAATCGTTTTTCACCGCCGCGAGGGCGAAGGTGTGGCTCATGATGAACCCGTTGTAATCCGAGCCGGACCGCAGGTCGTGCCATGTCCGGGTTCCCCCTACCCTGAGCCGGTAGCTGAAGACGCTGTCACAGGCGGCGCAGGTGTCGAAGACCAGGCCCGCCCGAACCCCGTTGTCAAGGGCCTTCCCGCTAGAGTCCTCCAGGGACCTCGATTGCACGCTTTGTCGGGCCTCGCCGCCCGCACCCTCGACGTAGGCGCCGATTCCCGGGTTCATTGCGCGATCGGTGCCAGGGAGCAGGGCCAGGCGCAGAGACAGATGATCGCGATTGTTCGGTTCATATCCGGACCTCCGAATGACATTTCCATCTGTTTTGACGAATTTTTCTGGGATAATATCTGTTTTTTCAGGCCGGTGGCGGTGAAATAAAAAAAAATTATGTCTCCTGGCAAAAAAAGCTTATCGTATTCAGGATTCAGCCGATGAGATTAATAGGCTGTAATTCTGCGATAACGAGGACCGTACATGTTCGAAAACGGAACAATAATGACGACCAACTACATCCTGGAGCGGGGTCTGGACGTCGAGTCCCTTCGCCGCAAGGTGATCGCCAACAACATCGCCAACGTCGATGTGCCGCATTTCAAGCGAAGCGAGGTGAATTTCGAAAGCGAGCTGAAACGGGCGATCATGGACCGTCATGAGAAGGAAAACAAGCTTCCGGCCCTCATGACGTCGGAGCGGCATATTCCCTTCTTCGTACCGCGCGACCTCAGGGCCGTATCGCCCAGGGTGAACCTTGACTACAGCAGCACCTATCGGAACGACGGAAACAACGTGGACATCGAGAAGGAGATGGTGGACGCGGCGAAGAACCAGATGCGCTACAACGCCTTCGTTACCCAGCTGAACCATAACTTCAAGATGCTGAAACTGTCGATGCGCAGCATTTAAAGCGAGGAGATGATCAATGGGGATGTTTGACAGCTTCAACATATCGGCGACGGGCCTCGGCTCCCAGCGCCTCAGGATGGACCTGATCAGCAACAACATCGCGAACGCGACCACGACAAGGACGCCGGAGGGGGGCGCCTATCGGAGGAAACGTGCGATATTCGCGCCCATCAACATCCGGCCCAATTACCGTTCCCCCCTGGTTCCTGGCAGAATCGATCACGGTCCCGGCAAGGGCGTGCGTGTCGTCAAGATCGAGGACGACAGCTCACCCTTCCGCCTCGTGTACGATCCGACGCACCCGGATGCCATCAAGACGGGCCCGAAAACCGGCTACGTGGAGATGCCCAATATCAATATCGTGATGGAAATGACCGACCTCATATCGGCGTCGCGCTCCTATGAGGCCAACATACAGATGATCAACAACGAGAAGGCCATGTTCAATAAGGCCCTTGAAATCGGCAGGGGCGGAGTATAGGGGGTAAGCCATGTACCGTAAAATTTCCTCGAACGGCGATATCCACATTTCCCATAACCTATCGCGGCGCTTCAAGGTGAAGCGAGACGAGCGGACCTGCGACCAAGTCATCGACATCTACCGTACCGCAAAGATCGAACTGCGGTGCGATACCACCAGAGGGGTGCAGTAATGAATACGATTTCCGGCGGGCCGACAGGCCATGTAATAGCGATGAAGACGACGGATCCGCTTCACTACGACAATCGGGTGAAGCCCGAGTCGGGGCCCGACGATGTGACCGGCTCTTTCGCGGAGTCGCTGATGAAGGCACTCGGCAAGGTGAACGACCTTCAGAACGGCTCCGACGAGATGGCGCAGCGCATGCTGTACGCCCCGGAATCGGTGAGTATCCACAGCGTCATGATAGCTGCCCAGAAGGCGGAGGTGGCACTCAGCTTCACCAGGGCGGTGAGGGACGAGGCGGTGCGCTCCTATCGTGAACTGATAAACCTGAGGTAGGGCCACAGCCCTCCGGCCCCTCCCGCAGGGGGGGGCAAAGTCCGGGGCAGGGGGGCCTGAAGCCCCCCCTGCCATCCAACTCCGGAGCGGGACGTGATGAGTGAAAAAATCCATTAATTTTTATGTATATTTTTGTTTATCTTTTTAGAAAAATTAATTGACATTTTTTTTTGTCCCGGTAATGTGTATTATGTCTCATTATATGCGCAGATGCCATGAAAAAGATTGGCGGGCGTCAACTTCGATGACACGCTTCGGAGGCCCCTATGCTTGAATTATTCAAAAAAATAATCGCCCAGTTCACCGATATTTTCGGGAAACTTGACAATACGAAAAAGATCATAATCGGGGTCGTGACCGGTACGGTGGTGATTGCCTTCATAGTACTCTTCTCGGTGTCGAGCGGTCAGCCTAACGTGGTGCTTTTTACCGAACTCGGGGCGGACGATTTCGGCCAGGTTACGAAGAAGATGGACGAGATGGGATTCCGCTACGAAACCTCGGGCCAGACCAGCATTATGGTGCATCCCGGTGACCGCGAGCTGATCCTGACAAAGCTGGCCCAGGAGCAGATGATCCCCCGCGGCATACCCGGATGGAAGCTCTTCGACATGAACAAGTGGACCGAGACGGAGCGGGAACTCGACGTGAAGTTCATGCGCTCCCTCAGGGACGAGATAAAACGCCACATAGAGTCCCTTGAAAACATTGAAAAGGCGAATGTCGATATCGCCATGACCGAGGATACCATATATTCCGAAAAGGAGACCCCCTATACCGCGGCGGTGTCCGTCCATCTGAAGCCCGGTTACGACAAGCTATCCAAGAAGGAGATCAAGGGTATCGTCTTCCTGGTTTCGCGCGCAGTGGGGTCGCGGCTTAAGCCTGAAAACGTCACCATAACGGATAATTACGGCAATATCATTTCCGATTTCGATGACGAACTCGACAAGGCGAAGACAGAGTACACCATCATCGAATACCGCAACAAGCTTGAGGAGCGCGCGCGCGTCAGGATGCTGAACGACATACGCGCGGGTCTGGAGCGTATCTATTCCTCCGACCGGATCCAGGTGCTGCGGCTCAATATGGAGTTTAACTGGGACAAGATATCGGAGGAGCAGGAGGAGTACACGCCCATCGAGCTCGAAAAGGACAACCCCGCGACTCCCTATTCCGAGCGCAAGATCAAGGATTCCCTGGTGATTTCCGAGAAGACCACCGATGAGAAATTTCAGGGTCACGGTTGGAACCCCGAGGGTCCGGCGGGCACTGAGGGGAACACGCCTCCGGGGTACAAGGCAAGCGACGACCAGTTCGCCAAGTACGACAAAAACGAACAGATAAAGAACCACGCCGTCAACAAGACGATGAGGAAGATCGATCGGGCCCCCTACGACATCTCCAGGGTTTCCGTCGCCATTGCCATTGACGGCCAGCAGAACCTTCCGAAACTGCAGAGCGGAGAATTCGACCTCGATCCGGCGAAGGAGCCGGTTCAGACGCCCCTCACCTCGGAACAGCTGAAAAAAGCCGAGAACATAATCAAGAAGGCGATCAATTTCAGCGAGGCCAGGGGAGACCAGGTCGCGGTTGAAAACATAATGTTCGACCGGAGCAGATACTGGGACGAGTTGAGAAGCGAGTTCAGGAAGAAGGAGCAGATCAAAAAGATTCTACTGGCCGCATTGATCGGCGTCATAGCACTTTTCGTGGGCTTCATCCTTTTCCGCGCGATATCCAAGGAACTGGAGCGCCGCAGGAGGGCGAAGGAGGAACAGCTCGCTCTTGAACAGCAGAGGATGCGCGAGGCGGCCCTTCGGGCGGCCGAGGAGGAGGGGATTGACGTGGAGCTCTCGATCGAGGAACGGGCTCGCCTGGAGCTTCAGGAAAACGCCGTCAACCTCGCACGGGAGCGTCCCGACGACGTGGCGCAGCTCCTCCGCACCTGGCTTGCCGAGGAATGACCGGGCCTACAAGGGTTCCGCATCAGCCCCCGGGATCGGCCGAGGTGCATCGAGAGTTATCGGACAGGCATGATTGTGCGCCCGCCCGGCCGTGCGGATATGGACCGCACGGCCCATGGTTTTTATTTGACGTTGATATAATAATAATGTTAAATTGATGTACAGGCCGATAATTATAGAGATACGATATCCCCCCGGCGCAAGGACGGAGTGACGGATGCTTCAATCGAAAAAGACACAGCTTACGGGCCGCCAGAAAGCCGCAATTTTTCTCGTTTCACTCGGCTCCGAGGTATCATCTGAAATATTCAAGCACCTGCGCGAGGATGAGATCGAGCAGCTGACCTTCGAGATCGCCCGTCTTGACAGAATCGAGCCGGAAGACCGTGACAAGGTCCTCCAGGAATTCCAGGAAATGATGATGGCCCAGGAATTCATCCAGAACGGCGGGATCGATTACGCCCGGGACGTCCTTGAACGGGCCCTCGGGACCCAGAAAGCGATCGACATCGTCAACCGCCTTACCTCGTCACTTCAGGTCAGGCCCTTCGACTTCATTCGCCGCACGGACCCGAGCCATCTCCTGAACTTCATACAGGGTGAGCATCCCCAGACCATCGCGCTCATACTTGCGTACCTCGATCCGCAAAAAGCCGCGCAGATTCTGTCGGGTCTGTCGCACCAGATACAGGCCGATGTCGCGAAGCGGATCGCACAGATGGACCGCACCTCGCCCGATGTGCTCCGTGAGGTGGAGCGCGTCCTCGAGCGGAAGCTCTCAACCCTGGCCAGCGAGGATTTCACATCCGCGGGCGGCATCGATTCGATCGTTGAGGTGCTGAACAACGTTGACCGTGGAACGGAGAAGATCATCATAGAGGCCCTCGAGGAGGAGGATCCAGAGCTGGCGGAGGAAATCAAGAAGCGGATGTTCGTCTTCGAGGACATCGTTCTTCTCGACGACCGCTCTATTCAGAAGGTCCTCCGGGAAGTGGACACGCAGGATCTGGCCAAGGCACTCAAGGGTGTGGACGCCGAGGTCCAGGAAAAGATATACAGGAACATGTCAAAGCGCGCCTCAGCCCTCCTGCGCGAGGATATGGATTTCATGGGGCCCATTCGCCTCCGCGACGTAGAGGAATCACAGCAAAAGATCGTCAATATAATCCGCAAGCTCGAGGAATCCGGCGACATCATAGTGGCCAGGGCCGGAGAGGAGGAACTGGTTGTCTAAGCTTGTATTTAAGCCGGGCGAGATCCGGCATATGAACATGCCAAAGCAGATAGAGCTGCCGGCGAAATATCAGAAGAACCTCATCGAAACCGAGGACTTCAAGGAATTCGAGGTCGATGAAGAGGGCAACCCGATAGACGTCTACCAGGGACCCTCCATAGAGGAGATGGAGGCCGAGCTCGAGCGCTACCGCCGGGAAACCGAGGAAGAAGTCAAGGAGATGCTCGAGGAGGCCCGCAAGAAGGCCTCGAAAATAGAGGAAGACGGTCGGCAGGCAGCCTTCCTCGAGCTCCAGTCTTCGAAACAGCAGATCAATCTTGAGCTGGAGCGCCTCAAGGTCGAGTCGGAACGCGAGATCGAGAGGGGCAAGTTCGAGGCGGAAAAGATGATCAAAGAGGCCGAGCTCAAGGTCTCCGAAATCGAGCATGAGGCGTACAAGAAGGGTTACGACGCGGGACGCGAGGAGGGATACAAGGAGGGGCAGGCGGAGGTGATGCGCCTAATCGACCGTCTGGGAACCATCGTGTCCACCGCTGTCGACATACGTGACGACATCATCAAGTCGTCAGAAAAGCTTATGACGGAAATGATATTAATGATCGCGCGGAAGGTTATCAAGGACGAGATCGTGGAACGCCGCGAGGTCGTCATCAATAATATCAAGGAAGCGATCAGGCGCGTGAAAGACCGCGACAGGATCGACATCCGGGTCAATTTTGCCGACCTCGACATGACCACGGCGCATAAAGATGAGCTGATCAAGATGATGGAGTCGCTGAAAAAGGTCAACATCTATGAAGACTCCAGGGTCGAGCGCGGCGGGTGCATCATCGAGACCGACGTGGGGGCCATCGACGCGAAGATATCGACACAACTTGACGCGATCGAGGAAGCGATACGGAATACGACGACGATATGAGGGAGAGACGTTCAAAGGCGGGGCGCGGTGATCCCGCCTTTGGAATACCCCGGGAAGAGACATAAGATATGATCAAGATTTTACCCCATGAAAGGGTCGATGTCCTTTCCAAATACCGGGACATCATCAAGGACCTTGACACGATCAAGAGCATCGGCAGGGTGGAGAGGGTGGTGGGCCTGATCGTTGAGTCGATCGGCCCGAGTGTTGAATATGGCGAGCTTTGCAGGATACGGCTCGATCACGGAAACTACCTCTTTGCCGAAGTTGTCGGGTTCAACAAGAACCGCGTCATGCTGATGCCGGTGGGCGAGATGAAAGGGATCGTGCCCGGTGCCGAGGTGATCGCGGCCGGCACGGCCCTCATGGTTCCGGTGGGCGATGAGCTTCTGGGCAGGGTCATTTCCGGCGTCGGCGTTCCCCTGGACGGAAAGGGGGAGATATTCACGAAGGAGCGGTACCCGGTTACCAGCCGTCCCATCAACCCCCTCGAACGTACAATGATCGACACACCCCTCTCCGTGGGCATACGAGCCATCGACGGCCTCAATACGGTGGGGCGGGGTCAGAGGATCGGTATTTTTTCCGGTTCGGGCGTGGGCAAATCGACCCTCATCGCGATGATTGCCCGGTATACCGATGCGGACGTCAACGTCGTGGCCCTCATCGGGGAGCGGGGCAGGGAAGTGAAGGATTTCGTAGAACGGGAACTGGGTCCCGAGGGAATGAAAAACTCGGTGGTCGTGGTGGCCACATCGAACCAGCCGGCGATGCTTCGCATACGCGGCGCCTACCTTGCCCACGCTATTGCGGAATACTTCCGCGACAGGGGGAAACACGTCAACCTCCTCATGGACTCCATCACGCGCTTCAGTATGGCCCAGCGCGAGGTCGGGATTGCCGCGGGGGAGCCCTCGTCGATGCGAGGTTATCCGCCGTCGACCTTTTCCATGATGGCGAGGCTGATGGAGAGAGCGGGTACGGTGAAGGGAGGAAGCATCACGGGGTTTTACTCGGTTCTTGTCGAAGCTGACGATATGAACGAGCCGATCGCGGACCACGCGAGGAGCATACTGGACGGCCACATCGTGCTGGAGCGTCGCCTGGCGCACAAGGGTCACTACCCCGCGGTCGATGTGCTCCAGTCCATATCGCGCTGCATGAAGGACGTAGTGACGCCGGAGCATGCGGCGGCGGCGAACAGGTTCCGAGAGCTGATGTCGGCCTATGCGGAGCACGAGGACGAGATAAGCCTGGGCGCCTACGCGCGGGGATCCGTTCCTGCCGTGGACAGGGCCATCGAAATGATGGAATCGATGAACGGATTTTTGCGCCAGGGCATATACGAGAGGGATTGGTATGATGCCATCGTCAATAGAATAATTGAAATGTTCGCCGAGCGGAAACCGGCTCCCCGGATGGATATCACCGCGCGAACCCCGGCCTACGCCCGCATCGTGCGGTAGGAATCGCCGTGTGGCTGAGCCCTGAATTGCCGCGTGAAGGCGGCCCGTAAGGAGATAAGAAGAGGCACATGAAAAAATTCACCTTCAGGCTCCAGACGCTCCTCAACCTGCGCGAGACCCGGGAGCGGGAGATACGCAACGAGCTCGCGAAAATCGTGAGCCTCCAGAACCGCGAGCGGGACAAGCAGGCGGACCTGAGGAGGCGAATCGAGGAGCAGAAGTCGCTCTTCGGAGACAAGCTGAAACGGGGCTCCTATTCCCCGGGCGAGGCGATCATCTTCGAGCGATTCGTCGACGTTTCCCTCCGCGCGATCGACACGGCGGAAGGCCGCATTAGGGAGATGGAGCCGCTGGTCAGGGAGGTAAGGGCACGGCTTGTAGACGCGTCGAGGGCGCGCAAGGTCGTCGACAAACTGAAAGAGCGGCGGAAAGCCGAATACGATTACGGCCTCAACAGGGAACTCGCCAAGGAAAACGACGAATCGAATAGCAGGATATACGAAATGAGAAAGAAGGAGACCGCGTAGGGACATGATAGAGGACATGTATTCGGTCATGAAGCGGATCAACGAGATCCGCGGCAGGTTCGGTTTGAGCGCCGGCAGGCGGGCAGGGGAGGAAGCCGGGCCGGTGAGCTACCAGGAGCACCAGGACCGTGTCCTGGCCGCGGGGAGGGCGGATGCGGGCCAGGCGGAGCCGGCTCTTCCGGGAAATGACGTTGAGGGGATACGGAAACTCGCTGATCGCCATGCAGCGGAGAAGCATGTGCCGGCCGCCCTTGTGCGGGCCGTCATCGAGACTGAATCGAACTTCGACCCGGCGGCACTATCGCAGAAGGGCGCCATGGGCCTGATGCAACTCATGCCCTCGGTGGTCAGCGATTTTGGAGTGAAGGATCCCTTCGATCCGAACGAAAATATAGGTGCGGGCGTGTCCCTCCTGAAAGAGCTCCTTGACGAGTATGGCGGGGACTACAAAAAAGCACTTGCCGCGTACAACGCGGGAAGAAGAGCGGTGAACGAAAGCGGCGGGGTGCCGAACTACCCCGAAACGCGCGAGTACGTGAAAAAGGTTATTGATTCCTACATGAAAAACAGCTGAAGGCCCCGGGACGGGGCTATCGGCATATGACCGGGAGACCGCTATGAAGAACATATCGAATAAAGCGAAGATACTCTACCTGATATTGCTCATTCTTTTCATATCGGTGTTCGGACTGTTCTGGATGGATTATATCGGCCTCCTGAACCTCACGTCTTACGCGAACCGATTCAGGGACGAGCCGGCGCTGGTCACGGACGCCCGGGATGACGAACCGACCCTGGTGGAGCGCGAGGAATTCGAGAAGGAAAAGCTGAAATTCATGGAGCGAATCGAGGACCTCGACAAGCGGGAGGCCCTGATCGCGGAACGGGAGAAGGAGATTGAATCGCAGAATGAAAAACTCGGCGAAGTGAGGAAGGGTCTTGATCTTGAAAAGAAGAAGTTCGACCAGGAGAAGAACCGCTACTCGGGTTACCGGCAGAACGTGAAGGTCCTTGCGGGAAAAATGGTCAACATGCCGCCGGAGGACTCGGTAACCATCATGCTCAACTGGGAGGACCCCCTCATCATCGATGTACTCAGGCAGATCGATGCTGATGCCCAGGAGACGGGCCGCTCGAGCATCACCCCCTATATCATGAAGCTGATGTCGGAGAGAAAATCGGAGCGTGCGAGCCGTATCCTTTACCTGATGACGCAGATCTGAGGGACGTTTTCTGATTCCCTGCAAAAAAAAAATAGAAAAAAGAAATATTTTTCGCGGATCCTGCCCCGGTGTATCCATATCTCATGATCAATCAAGCTACACGTGCGTATCCATTACAGGGATATTTTTGCCGGGTTGCCGCCATACACGACATCCTTCGTGCCTCGGTGACTCTGTGGTAAACAACCAGCATGGTTGTTTCACTACAATGGAAGGGCGCCCGTAATCGGAATTAATCTTGACATTCCATGGTTTCTGAGGGGAATATTTTCAAGGGTCCGTGTTGAGGGCCCGACAGGGCGGGGGCATTCCCGGCGTGCGGATTCCTCCTGATCGAAAACCATGGAACCGGGTGATGGTATGAAGAAAAACAACAATGGGGAAGAAAACGGACGCGAACTTGGAAGCTTCGACATCAATGTCATCAACATAATGACCCATCTCTACAAGAGCGGAGCGATCCAGGACGATGTAATGGAAACACTCCGGCAACTCAACTTCGAGTACCATACCCTCCTCGACAAGAACATCATACTAGAGGAAAAGATCAACATTGACTGGAAGACGAACCTCCTGAAATATCGGGACGACTACCTCACTATGATAATCAAGTCCGCGTCCAGGATTATCGACATCATTCCCAATGACCACTATATGATATCCTACATTCGCTTCGATATCGATGATTTTTCAAGGCTTAATAACCGGTTCGGCCACGACAAGGGGGATATCGTGCTCGTGGACCTGGCAACGATATTGAAAAAAAACTCGCGCCCTACGGACTATGCCATCAGATTCGGGGGAGAGGAATTCGACGTCATACTGCCTTCGACCGACCTGAAGGGGGCGATCACCTACATCGACAAGATATTCAAGAAGAGCGGCTTGCTGAAATACAACTTCGACAACACCGATGTCAACGTGACCTTCAGCGCGGGCATGGCTGTCCTGGTGATGGACTCCAACCTGCTCAAGCGGGTAAACGGCGATGCCATCCGGATGGAGTACCTGAAACTGCAGAAGGCAGCGGACGACGCCCTGTACGACGCGAAGTGTTCGGGGAAAAACCGGTACAGGATATACAACGACAGGATCGATTACAAGGAGATACGGGAGAACTACGCCCTCAAGGCTCGCCCCTAGGCACCTTCGTTCTCCTTTTCCGCGTAGTGTCTCATCAGAACAAGGAGCTCCTTCCTTCCCGTGCCCTTTAACGCCGATGTGGGAAAGAGCGCGTCAGGCCCCACCCCGAGTGACCTGGCGATATTCCCGAGCATTTCATGGAGCTTCCCACGTGGCACCTTGTCGCATTTCGTCACCGTGATGGCGACGGGAATACGGCGACCCGTGAGGAGGGCCAGCAGTTCGAGTTCGCGGTCGTCGGGGGTCCTTCGAATGTCGACGAGAAGAAATGCAAGCTTCAGGTTTTCCCTTTTCTGAATGTACTGTTTGATCAGGGGGAGGAACCCCTTTTTTATCTCCATGGGTACCTTCGCGTATCCGTAACCAGGCAGGTCGGCAATGGAAATGGCATCGTTGAGCAGGAAAAAATTGACAGTCCTGGTGACCCCCGGCTTGGCGCCCGTCTTGACGAGGTCGCGCCTTCTCATCAGCATGTTGATGAGGGATGACTTCCCGACGTTCGAGCGCCCCATGAAGGCGAACTCCGGGTGTACGTAGGTCGGGAATCCGGAAACGGCGGGGCAGCTTTTCAGAAAATGGACGTCGTGTATCTTCATTCGTGAAGTGCCCGCTCCATCATGATGGCGTCGATGTTGTCATAATAATTTTTTCGCCTTCCGATTTTGACGAAACCCCTCGCCCGGTAAAACCCGATCGCGGCCTCGTTCAGGGCGCTCACCTCGAGATGGATTGTTTTCGACCCATGGTGTGAGATCAAATCATCGAGAAGAAGGGTTCCCATTCCGAGGCGGCGACAGTCCTTTTTTACGCCGATGTTGTTAAGCTGCAGCTCGTCCGCTACGATCCATGCAACGGCGAAGCCAATGATCTCACTCCCCGTCTCCAGCACAATGAACCTGGAGAATCCGAGACCAAGCTCATCGGCGAATTGCCTCCTGTTCCAGCGGGCATGGCCCTCCATCTCTATGCGGTTGATCGCGTCGAGATCCCCCGGCGCGGCCTTTCTTATTATCGAAATCATGTCGGTTGTGATGCGGTTACCTGCCGGTCCCAGGTACGGGGGCCGGCAGGTGGCGCCCCCGGTCAGGAGTCCTTCGCCGAGGGTTCGCGTTTCTCGAGAAACGCCGCGACCCCTTCGCGTTTATTATCAGTTTCGCACAGTTTCCCGAAAGAATCGCGTTCGAGCTTGAGCGCCTCGTTGAACTCCAGGGCGAGCCCATTTCTGATGACGTTCATCGCGGTTTTGATCGCGGGACGCCCGCGCTGCGCGATGGCGCCGGCCAGTTTTTTTGCCTCGTTGACCGATTCTCCCTTTGTCACCGCGCGGTTGACCAGGCCGTATTCCGCGGCCTGTTTCCCGCTTATGAAGTTCCCGGAAAGGATCAGCTCGTAGGCCCTGCCGGTACCGAAGAGCCTGGGCGCTCGCTGGGTGCCGCCGAAGCCGGGGATGATGCCCAGTTTGATCTCAGGGAGCCCCATCTGGGCGGTTTCGTCGGCAATGCGGATATGGCAGGCAAGGGCGAGTTCGGTCCCGCCTCCGAGGGCGAAACCGTTCACGGCCGCGATGAAGGGCTTGTCGCCGAACTCTATCATGTTCAAAAGATCCTGGCCCTGTTTCAGCCAGTCGCTTCCCTCTTTCTGCGTGTTAAGGTCGGTGAATTCGCTGATATCGGCCCCGGCGATGAAGGCGCGACCTTCGCCGGTGAAAACCACGACCCTGACCGCGTCGTCGGCGAGGGCCTTTTCAACTGCGGCCCGAATGTCCTTGATCACGGGGGTGCTCAGGGCGTTCATCGGCGGTTTGTTGATCACCATTAGCGCGACGCCGTTGGCGTCCGTGGTATAACTGCATGTAGACATCGGTTGTTCCTCCGGTGTTGAGTATGGCCTATTTCTATGACCGGATTGATCCGTGTCAATCCATTAATATGACCTGCCCCCGTGGGAAAAGAGTGAGATCATAGCTAAGAAGCAGCGGCCACAGAGGCACCGGAACACAGGGTGATACGCATTGTAAAAATCTGATCGTATCTAATACAATCCGGTTTTTCATGTTTGTTTTCCATGCGTGTTTAAGTTTTTGAAACTCCGGTAATCTTTTCTCCGTGTCCGGGCGACCGAATTTCCTCGGCCGCTTCATGGAGTTTCTATCACGGCCGGGGCGAATCGTTACCCCCTGAAAATGAAGAAGACGGCCCCCACAAGACAGAGACACGCCCAGAGATAGTTCAGGTTCAGCGGCTCCTTCATGTACAGAAGGGTGAAGGGGATGAATACAGAGAGGGTTATCACCTCCTGCACGATTTTAAGCTGGGGCAGGGAGAGTATCGAATAACCGAGACGGTTCGCAGGGACCTGGACCATATACTCGAAGAGGGCGATACCCCAGCTGGCGGCGGCGGCGATATACCAGGCGTGGCCGCCGAGGTTTTTGAGATGGGAATACCACGCGAAGGTCATGAAGACGTTCGATATGATGAGGAGCAAGACGGTTTTCGCCATTACAGACATATGGGTGTTCCTTGTACCGACTTGATGATGGCGAGAGATGGCGGGGCGGGCAAAAACGCAAGTAAAAAAATCTGGTTTACGGTACAAAGGGGATTCTGCTATCGGGTCGGGGTCGGGATAAAATGGTTGCAATGGAACAGGGGGTGGATAGGGTGCACCCGTGTAGAACCGGAGTGCATAACCGCTGATGCGTCAGTGCAACGAAAAAACCCCGATAATCACAAGGGGTGTATCGGCACACCGGGCTTTCCACATATGCCGGACCGTGATCACGGCCGGGAAATTTCGGAGTTGCAAATGGAAGACGGCGTCTATTATCGGCTTCGGGACATTCTCGATTCGATGCCCCACGCCTTTCCCCCCACACAGGACGGCCTTGAAATCCGTATTTTAAAGAAGATATTCACCCCTGAAGAGGCGGGCGTCGCAACGTTGATGAAGATGAAGTTTGAATCCGCCGAGGAGATGGCCCTCCGAACGGGCCTGGACGCCGGGTACCTCCATTCAATTCTGAAGGTGATGGGGGACAAGGGGCAGATATTCGGCGTCACGATTGACGGCACTTCCCGTTACAAACTCCCTCCTTTCGTTTTTGGAATATATGAGTGGCAGTTGAACCGGCTCGACAGTGAGCTGGCGGGGATGGTGGAGGAATATTTCCGCGGGGAATTCGGGAAGGAGTTCTACGGGCATTCGCCTCCCCTCCTCAGGGTCGTGCCTGTCGAGGAGAGTATCCCGTCGGAGTCGGAGGTGATGCTCCACGAGAGCGTGGAGGGGCTGGTGCGCCACTCGAAGTCCTGGGCAGTGGGACATTGCGTCTGTAAAAAAGAAAAACGGCTCCTGGGGGGCGGGTGTGACTACCCGATCGAGGTCTGCCTGGCCATCGCCCCGGTTGAAGGCGTATTCGATGATTTTTTTTGGGGCAGGCCAATATCTATGGAGGAGTCCCTGGACATTCTGAAACGTTCCGAAGAGGCCGGCCTCGTGCACATGACATCGAACACCAGGGAGGGGCACATCTTCATCTGTAATTGCTGCGGTTGCTGCTGCGGCATATTGCGGGGGATAAACGAATTTGGGCACATGGGATGCGTTGCAAGATCCGGCTATATCGCCATGGTTGACCCATCCCTCTGCACGGCCTGCGGAAAATGCCTGGAGAGATGCCAGGTACGGGCCGTCGATATGGGGCCCACCGCCCGGGTCAACGGGCGATGCATCGGGTGCGGCCTCTGCGCGGGTACATGCCCCCCTGCTGCCATACGTATGGTAAAAAGGGATACAGAAGAGATTGAGCGGGTTCCGCGAAACGAAAAAGAGTGGATGAGAAGGCGCGCCGCCTCAAGGGGACGCTTCGATTACCGGAACTTGTTGAAGTGAGCATCCACGCTCCGGGGCTGAAAAAGTGCTTGCGCTGAAACATAACAATGTTATGTTTGGTTCGGATTATCGGCCCCCCGGGGTACGGTTCCTGCGGGTCCGGCAAGGGCCGGCGACTATTTTCCGCGAGGTGCGCCATGCAAGAAAGCGTTTTTATTCAGCTCAGGGATATCCTCGATAAAATGCCGAACGGGTTTCCCCCCACCGAGGACGGTCTCGAAATAAAAATTTTACAGAAGATATTTTCCGAGGAAGAGGCGGGAATCGCCGTCCAGATGAAAATGATGTATGAGGCGCCCGAGGCGATGGCATTGCGGACGGGAATGGACGAGTCATACCTCGGGGTCAAGCTCAAGGAGATGGCGGACAAGGGCCAGATTTTCGGAGTGACCGTCGGCGGGGCCACGATATATAAGCTGATTCCCTTCGTCTTCGGGATCTATGAATGGCAGTTGTACCGGATGGACAGGGAATTCGCCGAATTGGCGGAGCGCTACTTCGGCCGGGAGTTCGGGCGCGAGCTTCACGGCCACGGTCCCTCCATCGGGAAGGTGGTGCCCATCGAGATGGAGATACCCGCTGGGACGGTCGTCGAGCCCTATGAGAGCATCTCCGCCATAATCGAGAATGCGAAGTCCTGGGCGGTTGATGAGTGTATCTGCAAGAAGGAGAAGGACCTTCTGGGCAGGGGTTGTGACGCCCCGCGCGAGGTCTGCATCGGCGTCGCCCCCCTTGAGAACTTCTTCGATACCTTTTTCTGGGGGAAGCCGATTACCAAGGAGGAGGCCTTCGGGATACTCAAATTGTCAGAGGAAGCGGGCCTGGTGCACATGACCACGAACCAGCGCCAGGGGCAGATTTTCATCTGCAACTGCTGCGGGTGCTGCTGCGGCATGCTCCGTGGAATCAATGAGATGGGGAAGCTTCACGCCATCGCCCATTCCAACTACCGCGCCCTTGTGGATGCCGATCTCTGCACCGCCTGCGGCGTCTGCCTTGATCGATGCCAGGTGCGGGCGATCGACATGACGGAGGCGGCGGCCGTGAATGATCGCTGCATAGGTTGCGGGCTCTGCGTGACCACATGCCCGACCGACGCGATTCTTCTTGTCCGAAAAGAAGACCATGAGCTCGAATACGTCCCGGAGGACGAGAAGGACTGGATGCGGAAGAGGGCCGAGTCCCGGGGCAGGGACGATTACAGGGAATTGATGAAATAAGCCACCGGGGGGGAAAAAAGGCTTTACGGGTGTCGCCCCTCCATGCTAGAATAATCCACCCCGACCGCCGGCGTAACCGGCTGAACCGAAAGAGGGTGGAAAAATCCATGCGTCTTAAAAAACTTGTAAAAGAACTGAGTACCCGCGGCGCACTGCCGTATCTTGTTACGGACCCGGTCAACATCCGTTATCTTACCGGTTTCGCCGGGACCTATGCCTATCTGGTGGTCGGCGCGAACCGCTCTCACTTCATCACGGATTCCCGTTATGAGGAGTATGCGGGTTCTATCCTTCCGAAATCGGTCGAGCTTCTGCTTCAGAAAAAGGACTTTATCGATTCGCTCAGATCGGTCCTCAAGGAAAGGGGCGCGAAGGAGCTGTTCATTGAAGAGCATTCGACCCCCCTGTCGCTCTATCGTGCAATCAAGACCCGGCTGAAGGGGGTGGCGCTTACTCCCGGCGGCGACGAGGTCAACCGCCTTCGCATGATCAAGGACGAAGATGAAATCGATGTGATCAGGCATGCGGCGAAGATCGTCGACGCCTGCGGGGAGCACCTCAAGAAAATTGTCCGTCCCGGGGACGGCGAATGGGACATCGCCGTGGAGATCGAGCACTTTTTCCGCAAGCACGGGGCAAGGAAAAGCGGCTTCGACTCCATCGTCGCGTCGGGCCCAGGGTCGTCAATGCCTCATTACGTCACATCGATGACGAAGAAGCTCCACTCCGGGGACCCACTGCTCGTGGATATGGGATGCGAGTTCCAGGGTTACAATTCGGACTTGACAAGAACATTGTTCATCACCAGCATTGACCCCGCCCTTGAGGCGATATATCGTGTTGTCCGCGAGGCACAGGAGGCGGCCGTGAGTGCGGTGAAGCCCGGCGTGACGACCGGAAAGCTGGACGCGGTGGCCCGGGGCATCATCGACGACGCGGGGTACGGCACGTATTTTGGCCATTCCCTGGGGCACGGGATAGGCATGGAAGTGCACGAACTCCCGGCGCTGAAGGAGGGTGAGACCGCGTTGAAAAAGAACATGGTCGTCACTATCGAGCCGGGGATCTACCTTCCCGGGGTCGGGGGGGTCCGCATCGAGGACATGGTCCTCGTAACCGCGAAGGGGTGCGAGTCGCTGACCGGATCGTCGAAAGAGATCATCATCATAGGATAGAGAACGGGACGGATAGCGTATGATATCGGTAAACGAACTCAGGAGAGGGCATGTCATCATCATCGACAAGGAGCTCTTCTCCGTCATTGAGCAGCAGCACCACAAACCGGGCAAGGGCGGCGCCATAGTACGGGTAAAGATTCGCAACGTGAGGAAGGGTACGGTAATCGACCGCACCTACAATGCGGGGGAGAAAGTCGAGGACATCAGGCTCGAGAAGCGTCCCATGCAGTTTCTCTACCGGGAAGGGGACGACGTGGTATTCATGGACACGGAAACCTACGAGCAGGAGCATGTTCCCACGGCGGCTATCGGAGACGCCCTCCAGTTTCTCAAGGAGGAAGACGTCATACAGATAGCGATGTACGAGGGTGAAGTCGTGACTGTCGAGCCCCCCCAGAACGTCATCCTCAGGGTCACCTATGCGGAGCCGGGCCTCAGGGGCGATACGGCCACGAACGTGAAGAAGAGCGTCACGGTAGAGACAGGGGCCGAGGTAAAGGTCCCCCTTTTCGTGAACGAGGGAGACTATATCAAGATCAACACCGAGACGGGCGAATACCTGGAGCGGGCGAAGCAGTAACATGAATATTCTCGATCAGATCGCCGAATGGGTCAGGGAGAACCCGGGGAAGACCGCCGGCGCCGCCTGCGGTTTTATCATCGGCATACTTCTTTTCACCATAGGATGGTGGAAAACCATGATCGTGGTCATACTGGTCATGGCAGGATTCATGATCGGCAAGTCGCGCGATGATAACGTATCCCTGGTCGATCAGATAACGGGCCTTTTCAGAAGAAATCGTGATTGACGCGCCGCCCCTCCCCGCACTATAATCATTCTGTGAACTCCTCAAAAACCAGTTACCGCCTCATCAGGGAAGCCTATCGCCTGCTGAACAGGAAGAAATTTCCCGAGGCCGTGCTCATACTCGAGAACGTGCTCGCCTCGGGAGTGGGCGACATATATGTACTGCTCCTTCTTGCAGTTGGATACCTCTGCACCGACCAGTTCGGGAAGCTCGCCCGCTTCCTCACGAAGATGAGGGAACTTGACCCATCTTACTTGCCCCTTATCCAGATGGACGCATTCCTGAAGCTGAAGGCCGCCGCCGGCGCGGAAGAGGCCCTGCGGCTCTATGTGGAACTTTCCGCGAAGTATCCCGGGGACGCGCACATTCGGAGGGGCAGGGGCCTCATCGCCGAAGCCGCGGATTTCCCCGCCTTCCAGAAGAACGCCCGGCTTCGGGATTTCATGGGGGTTCACTCGCCCCCACGAAAGCTGAAGGAGGCGCGCCGGAAGGTCTATTCGGGTTCCCTCGATGCGCGGGGAATCAGGATACAGGGGATGGGTCCCGTCCGGCGCGTGACGGTGATTCGGATCATCCTGATTTTCTGTATGGCCGGATTGTCCGCGATCGGCATCCGGCTTTTGATCGTTTCCGGGTTTCCCCGCATCGCGATAGACCGCCTGGTTCGATCAGGGGGAGATCACTCGGATATCGACATGGTGTCGGTCAGCGGTACCGAGTTCGATCTGGTCAGGAGCGTTAAAAAAGAGAAGGTCCCCGTCTACTACCGCTCCCCGAGGGAAATGACAGACGACTTCAACCGGTCGCGGACACTGATCAAGGAGCGGCGCTACAATGAAGCGCTGCTCATCCTGAACGGCCTTCACCGGAGCAATGTCAATTTCGTGGTGAAGGAAAAGGTCGAATTCCTGATCAAGTTCATTGCAAACCAGGAGGAGCGCGACTTCGAAGAGATACCCTGCGGGAGGGTCTATGAGAAGAAGTACCGTTATCGCGGATTCGCGGTGCGGTGGAAGGGGAGGATCGAATCGATACGGGAGAAGGGCGGCAGCCTTATCATCGATCTTTCGGTCGAATGTCCCGGCGAGGCGCCGCGCGGGGCGGACGTCTACTCGGCCGCGGCTGTGCCGGGCCTTGTACGGGGCGCCCGCGTCGTCATCGAGGGGGTCATCGTCGATTTCCCTGGAAAGGAACAGAGGCCCTACGTCGAGTCGAGGAGCCTTCGAGCCATCAAGTGAAAGGCCCCGTCATTCCTTGCGTATGATCACCATGGTGACGTCGTCGACGCAGGCGTAGTTATCCAGGGATGCAATCACCGCATCACGGATCTCCGCGGGTCCCCGGTCGCGGTTTTCGAAGAAGACGTCCCTGAGCCGCTCTATTCCGTACATGTCTGTCTGGGGGTCGCGTCGGTCCCTTCTGCTTCCCTTCCGCCATGCCTCCGTGATGCCGTCGGTATAGAGGAACATGATGTCGCCCCTGTCCATATGTATCCTTTTCTGGGTTATCAGACCTTCCGTGTGCTCCAGAATGCCGAGCCAGATCCCGTCGCTTCTCACGATTTCGATTTTTTCTGCCCGGGAGCGATAGATAAGGATGTCCTGGTGGAGGCCCGTAAAGGTGCAATCACCATTCTCACGGAAGGCCATGAGGGTGACGGTCATGTACCTGTCGTCTCCGACCATTTTGATGTTTTCGGTGATAACGGCATTCACCTGTCCCAGGAGCTCCGCGGGCGTTTTGGACGCGCCGCCGAGCAGGATGGCCCGTATGGAGGTATGGACCATCATCATGATGATGCCGGCCGGCACCCCGTGGCCTGAGACGTCGCCAATGATCACCCAGTCGGTCCCCTCCATGTTGATGACGTCGTAATAGTCACCCCCCATCATGTCCGCTGAGAGCATATAGCCGGTGATCCGGTAGCCCTTCATCCGGGGGTCCCGGGGGGTCATGATGGTCTGCATCTTTCGCGCGATCTGCATTTCGCCCCAGAGCTCGTCGCGGGCCTTTGCGAGCTCTTCCGTACGCTCCGACACCATTTTTGCGAGGTTTTCGGCGTATTCCGAAAGGACCTCCTTCGAGAGGCTGAGGGTGCTCATCATTTCGTTGAAGTTATGAGAGATGTACCCGAGCTCGTTCCTCACGGTTGGCGGTATGATGATGTCATAGCGCCCTTCCCGGACACGGTGTATGGCATCAAGGATTCGCCTGATGGGGTTTATGAAAGCGCCCATAAAAAAGAAATGAAAGCCGCCGAACACCGTAAGGAGGAGGATTCCCGTCATGATAACGTATTTCATCGCCGTGGGGTGAAGGTACGCACGGTAGAGGCGGTAGTCGAAGCCCGCCTCGTAGATACTTTGACGCTTCGCGTCGAAGTGGGAATAGGCGGTCACATGCCGGATCGGGCCTTCGATGGCGCGGTAGTGGCGTCCCTCGGCGGGGTGCATTGGCGCAAGGTAACGGAGTATCTCCCGCCTGAGGGGAGCGCCCTCAAGGCCGCTATGCCGGCAGCAGTCGAGCATGGCCGCCGAGAGGGGGGCCATGCTGCCCTCAATCTCCTCGAGATAGCCGCATGCTCGTTCCTTGAATCCCTCCTCCGGAAGGCGCCGGATCGCCGTGGCGGCGGCACGGACGCTGCCCTGGAGGCGATCAATTTCTCGCGTCAGCTTCCCGGCGCGGTCGGGCTCCGATGCCGGAATTCCTTCCTCCAGGGAGGTTATCGCACTGGCATAGCCGGCAAAATAGGGGTTGTCCGATTCAAGGATCTCTTCCAATACGAAAGAAAAATCAGCGCCGCGGAGACTCCCCATGGCCGCTATCTCCTCGCGCATTGCGGTGTTGAACAGTTCGTCCCCCATCATCATGAGGTCGTCCCGGGAGATGATGCCGCCGGTGCGGACCAACAATTCCGGTTCCCGGTCGCTCAGGGAGTACCCCACAAGGTAGAGAAGCCCGGAGGGTCTCTCACCCGCTTCGATGGCCAGGAGGAGGTCGCGGCGCCGTATCTGGTCGTATGAGTCCTCGAGATCGGCGAGGGAGATGTAGGAGAGCCCCTGGAGGATGATCAGGAAGGTGGCCAGGGATATTCCCATGAATTTTACCATGAGGCTCGTCCGCTCCCTCGTGGTGTTCAGGTAGATGACGAATACGACGAAGAACCCCGTAATGATGAAGGTGTCCCGGATGAACTGGAAGTCGCTCCTCGTGATGGATCCGTACCTGCTGAGGATGTTGGCCGAAACGGGCGCCATTAATGTCGCGAAGATGACGAGGGTGATCGCCAGAAGGGTCCACCGTTCAGGCCCATTCAGGATGACTGTTCTGCTGACGCCGATGACGAGCATCACCATGAGAAGAAGGAGTATGATGAAGGCGATGGGGGTGTTGATGGCGTATGTTTTGAGATCGAAGTGGTGCCCGTCGAAATTGTAGACCGTCCCTGCTTTCAGGGAGAAGATGACGAACGCCGCGGTCAGTGATGTCGATGCCGCATAAAGAAGGATACCGAGCCTTCTGGCCAGGACGGGGTTCCTGTTGTCCGGGTAGTGGATGAGAAAGAGAATGAAGTGAATCGTGCAGAGGGTGATGCTTCCCACGGTTATCCATCGGTGGTAGGCGGTCACGGGATGGTAGAGCATCGCGGCCATCACGTAAGAGGACATGAAAAGGGCGATGAGAAGATAGGTGAGGCCAAGGTGGAGGGTTGCGTGCGATTTATTCGGAATGAACAGGAGGATGAGGCCCATCGAAACCATAAAGGCGCAGGGCACAAGGGCACTCACGGAAGAAAAATTCTGGTATATGTAATCAAAATAAACAATCATCATCACATGGTGCGCAATAAAGACCAACGGAAATCCGTACTGGGCCCGGGTATGATGTGGCGCATCTGAACGACCACACGACATACCGGGCGGTGCGCACATCATCATAAAAAAAAAGAAATTGAAGTTATTGTTAAATATAGTACAAGGATTGAAATGAATCAAGAAATTTTTCCCCACGGGGTGAAAATGCCCCCCGGGAGGGCTTGTGCTCCGTTATGGGTTCAGGCGCCAGATGGAGAAATTCAGAACCGCTGCGAAGCTCACCCATGCGAGATAGGGGATTAAGAGGGCCCCTGCCGGACCGGAGATACGCATGAAGGCGGCAAGGGTCGCCAGGACAAGAAGCCAGAGCGCGATGATGTCGGCAAAGGCGATGCCGGGGCTCCTGAGACCAAAGAAGAGAACGGACCATGCTGCGTTGAGGGCCAGCTGGCCCGCGAAGAGCAGGAGGGCCATTCTCACCCCCGGCCTTGCAGGGCCTTCCTTCCATATGAGGAAGAGGGCTACTCCCATCATGGCGTAAAGGGCGGTCCATACGGGCCCGAAGAGCCATGAGGGAGGGATGAAGGAGGGCTTGACAAGGTTCGCGTACCATACCGGGATAGCCGGTCCGGTAAAAAACCCTCCGATGGCGGCGGCAATGAAGGGAATGGCGAGGCAGACGATGAGGGCAGGCGCACTGGCGGTAATGTTTCTTATCATGGGACATCTCCTTTTGGATACGGTAATCAATGGAGGGGTGCGGGGGTCAGGCATCCCCCGGGAGCCTCCGGTACATTTTTCCCATGCGGCGGAGTTTCATGACGATGTCGTCGCCGATGGCCCCCCCGGTGAGCTTCCATCGCCAGTTCCCCTCAGTGGTTCCGGGGCGGTTCATGCGGAATTCCTCGCCGTAACCCATAATGTCCTGGGCCGGGACAATGACCAGGCCGGCTACGGAGCGGTAGGCAAGGCGGATCATGGACCAGTGAAAATCCGACCAGTCCGACAGGCCCAGGTACTCGAGGACGTATCGGCGTGTGTCCCCGTCAATTTCATCCCCGTAAAACCATCCATTGACGGTGTTGTTGTCATGAGTCCCGGTATAGAGAACGCAGTTCCTGTTATCTATATTGTGGGGCAGGTAGTAGTTCCTGTTGTTGTGATCGAAGGCGAACTGAAGTATCCTCATGCCGGGCAGGCCGAGGCCGTCCCGGAGCGCCTCCACCTCCGGTGTGATGACTCCCAGATCTTCGGCGATCAGGTCGAGGTCTCCCGTTATGGATTTTAGTTTTTCAAAAAAGCGTACACCCGGGCCCTTCAGCCATTTTCCCCGTACCGCGGTCTTCTCCTTCGCGGGGATAGACCAGTAGGCCTCGAAGCCACGGAAATGGTCGATGCGTATAACGTCCACGAGGGTGCGAAGGTGTGCGATCCGTTGTGCCCACCATTCAATGGTGTGGGGGGCAAGGGACGTTCCCTTCATCCACCGATAGAGGGGGTTGCCCCACCGCTGGCCGGTTTCGCTGAAATAATCCGGCGGCACTCCCGCCACCGCCCGGGGGGCCCCGGTCGCCGCGTCAAGGTCGAGTATCTCCGGATTGGACCAGGCGTCCGCGCTTTCAAGGGTAATGTAGATCGGAATGTCGCCGATGATGCTGATTCCCCTCTCCCGGCACCCGCGGCGGAAATCCTCCCACTGGGAAAAAAACACGAATTGAAGGAATTTCTGAAAACGAATCTCATTCGCAAGCTCCCTCCTCAGGCCCGCCATTGTTTTCGGGTCCCGCGTCGAGATGTCGCGTTCCCATTCAAGCCAGTTGGCCGTCCCGGTCCGTTCTGCCAGGGCCGTAAAAAGGGCGAAGTCGTCGAGCCAAGACGCCCCGTCCCGGGAGAAGATCTCGAAGCGCTCCCTCTCTCCCGGCCGTGGCGCGGGAAAAAAAACCGTCACAGGCAGAGGCCAGGAGGGGAAGCTTTATGGCGGTGACCTCCTCGAAGCTGACGAAGCCGCCATCTTCCACAGGATCGGGGATGTCGATACCGGAGAACCATTTTTCCTCCGCGAGTTTCTCTATGCTGATGATGAGCCAGTTGCCTGCGAATGCGGAGGACGACGCATAGGGGGAGTAGCCGAGTGACGCCTCGACGGGTCCGATGGGAAGGATCTGCCAATAGCTCATTCCCGCCTTTCCGAGGAGCTCGGCGAAGTCCTCGGCCTCGGGGCCCAGGGTGCCGATCCCGTAGCGCCCGGGAAGGCTCGTGATGTGGAGGAGGATTCCGCTGGATCGTTCGAATTTCATTTGTTTTTTTTCCTGGCAGATGGCGCTATCAGTTCACACCGTGTTATCGCCAGGCCGTACGGGGGGCCGGCGGACCCGGGATCACCGGCGGGCGGCATGGATGCCGCCCGCACACGGGTTCAGGACCGATCCGGATGAGAGGCGTGACGAGCGTGGCCGGGGGCCGCCGTGATCATCTCAGGCTGTTCATCCTCTCAAGTGTGTCCCTGAGGAGCTTCAGCTGCTCGCCGTATCGCAGCCAGTTCCCCTCTCGAAGGCTCGCCTCTGCCTGGGTGTAATGGGTCATCGCCCTTGCGGCGAGCTCCCGGTAGCGGGTTTCAGGGGAGTCTCCCGCCCTCAGGGGGCTTTCCTCCATAAGGACGCCGCCGGAAAAAATCCGCTCGAGGGCGCCTGCAAGGTCTTCCTCCATAACGATCTTGTCCGCAAAGGAAAGGATGATGCGTTTCAATTCGGGCATTTCGCTCGTTTCAGCCTTGAGGTAGAGGGGCTCGATGTAGAGAATCGATTCCTCGATGGGAATGGCAAGCATGTTGCCCCTGATCACGCTTGTGCCTTTCTGGCTCCATAGGGCGAGCTGTCTTGATATGTCAGGGTTCTGGTTGATGCGCGCCTCGATCTGCATCGGTCCGTAGGAGAGCTTGTCCTTGGGCAGCTGGTAGAGCTTCAGTTCGCCGTAATCGGGCATGTCGCACTTGGCCGTGAGGAAGGAAATCATGTTGTCCTTGTTGAGGGGGGTGAAGGGTATGATGATGAGAAACTCGTCGCGCGGCTCGTCCGGGAGCCTTGTCACCAGGTAGTAGCTCTGTACCTGCTCCTCCTGGTTTTCGTATATCTGGCGGGCGATGTGCCAGGCGTCCTCGTTGTTGTAGAATACCACCGGGTCGGTCATGTGGTACTGCATCAGCATCCGGGACTGGATCGAGAAATAGCTTTCAGGATAGCGCACGTGCTGTTTAAGGTTCTCCGGCATCGTGGCCATTTCCTTGAATATGCCGGGGAAGAGCTTCTGGTAGACCTTGATGATCGGGTCCCCGCCGTCGGCGATGTAGTAGTCCATGGAGCCGTTGTAGGCGTCGATGACCACCTTGACGCTGTTGCGAACGTAGTTTATTTTTTTTCTGTCGATCGAGATCGGGGTCGAGTAGGGAAACCGGTCGGTGGTGGTGTAGGCGTCGATGATCCAGTAGAGCTTTTTGTCCGATACCGCGATGTAGGGGTCGCCGTCGAACTCGAGGAAAGGTGTGAATTCCCGGACCATATCCATTATGTTCCGACGATAGTGGAGGCGGCTCGCGGGAAGCATGTTTTCCGATATCAGAATATTGATGTCCTTGAAGGCGGCGGCGAAAACGAGCCGTTTGAGAAAGGAGTCAAGCGGGGTGCCCCCGGTTCCCTGATATACCGCCAGCTGGTTATCGTCACCGGAGGGGTAGTCGAACTCCTTCATGGTGGTGTTCGTGATAATGTAGGAATTGTTGCTTTCGCCGAAGTATACCTCGGGGCGATCGAGGGGTATGTCGACCTTGAACTTGGGCGGGATGTCGTAGATGAGCAACTCCGGCTGGCCCTCGGTTGTGGCCTTGTCGACGCGTGACATGACCACGCCGTAGCCATGGGTGTAGATGAGATGCTGGTTCTGCCAGGTGCGGCTCTGCTTGCCAAGGCGATCGATGGAGAGCTCACGAGCCGACAGGTTCACGGCTACCTTGCGGTTCTTGATCTGGTAACGGTCTACGTCGACATCGTTGAAGAAATAGTAGGGCTTGAGTTCCTGTAGCTGCTTGTAGGCCTGCTTGAGGGGTCGCCAGTCCCAGATCCTCACGTTCTCAAGGGTGTTCCTGTTCTTGGCGATGTCCCGGTAGGTCAGGTTCTGGTTGTTCGCGAAGGGAATCTCCTTGACGCGTTCGATGTCGTAGGCGATCCGTGTGAATTTAATGTTGTATTCGATGAATTTTTTTTCCTTTTCGAGCTCGTTCGGTTCGACTACCAGGCGCTGCTGGATCCCGGGATAGACCGTTCCGAGTATGAAGAATACAGGAATGATGGCGGCGATAAGAATGAGCGGGAGCTTGAAGCTTCGCTTGAAAATATTGAAAAGGAAGAGACCCGCCGCGATAAAGGCGATCACCATGGCCGCGTTGTAGGCGAGGAGGTTCGCGTGTACCGCGGTGTAGCCCGCTCCGTAGACTTTCCCGATCTTCGCGAAGAGAAGTTCGTAGGCGTCGAGCCGGTAGCCCAGTCCGAACAGGAAGACCATCATCGCCAGGAGGGTGGAGATATGGGCGCGGGAGAAGAGGGAGAATTCCATTCTGCTGTTTTTAACGATAATGCCCCGGTTGACCACATGGAATACAACGGAGAAGAGGGCGGTGATGACAAGGGCCGCCATGAGCCACCCGTAGAGGAACTGGAGAAAGGGGAGCCTGAACACGTAGAAGGCCAGGTCCATATCGAAAATCGGGTCCCGTGGAAAACCGGCAAAGGGGACGCTGTTCTTGAAAAGGAGATACTCCTTCCAGAATGACGAGGCCGCGCCGCCCATCATGAAGCCCGCGACCAGTACGCCGCCCGCGAGTATGATGAAGAGGGCCCGTTTCGGCGAGCCGAGGACTGGTATCTGTATCCTGCTCAGGATGGTGCTCGCGAAAATCCGACCCTTTCCCCCCAGGAGTCGTATCAGGAGAAAGTTGAAAGAAAATATCGCGACGAAAATCAGCCCGAAGAGGAGATGGACATTAAATTTCGTGAGGAGAAGGACCCAGAATATCGAGAGGCCCCCGTATATCCTGAACCATTCATAATCGATATAGAACCCGGAAATGAAGGAGATCAGGATATAGATGAGGAAAAATATCGTAATGCCGATCACGAGTTTTTTGTTCATGGCGTTTCCTTCATGGTATGGATCTGACGGTCCGCCCCTTTCGGGGGCCGGCGTGTTCTGCAAGGATGATACGCGTTCGCCGGTTAATCAAGCCATTTTTTATCGATCGGGCGGGGTTTTCCCGGAAGATTTTCATCTTGACAGGGGGTGGCGTTGCCCGGTATAGAAACCGGATTCCTCCAGCGAGGCGGTGGTGCCGGACGTATGGATACGATCAACGGGAAAAGGGAAAGGATGATTTCAAAAAAAGTGATAGGGGTGAAGCCCTTCATGGTCATGGATGTCATGGCGCGGGCCGAAGAGCTCGAAAAAGAGGGGCACGATGTCATACATCTGGAGGTGGGCGAACCCGATTTCGAGACGCCGGAAGTGATCCGCGAGGCGGCCATCGAGGCAATCCGGTCGGGCATGACCCATTACACCCACGCCATGGGGATGCGGGAGCTCAGGGAGGAGATCTGCGCACATTATGATCGTGAGTACGGGGTGTCCCTGTCGCCGGACCGCGTGCTTGTCACCTCCGGCACGTCGCCCGCCATGCTTCTGATGATGCTGTCCCTCCTCGAGCCGGATGAGGAGGTGATTGTTTCCAACCCCCATTACGCCTGCTACCCTAATTTCATCGAAGCGGTGGGGGGCACGGTGCTGGAAGCGAGGACACTTCCCGAGGACGGGTTCCGCTATCGCCCGGAGCTTGTAAGGCGGCTTCTCACGAAGCGCACCAAGGCGATACTGATCAACTCGCCCTCGAATCCCACCGGGATCGTCATGACCGGAAAACACCTGGAGGAAATGGCGGGCTTCGAGGACCAGTTCATCCTCTCAGACGAGATTTACCACGGCCTTGTCTACGAGGGAAGGGCTCCGTCAATACTGGAATACACGGACCGGGCCTTCGTGATCAATGGCTTCTCGAAGCTCTACGCGATGACGGGATGGCGGCTCGGATACCTGATCTTTCCGAAGGAGTTCTCGCGTACAATGGAGCGGCTCCACCAGAATTTCGCCATCTCCGCCAACAGTTTCGTGCAGATCGCGGGACTGGCCGCACTGAGGCACGCGGGGCCGGACGTGGAAAAGATGCGGATAATCTACAACGAGCGTCGCCTCTATATGATCCGGCGTCTCAGGGAGTTGGGGTTCGGGATTCACGTGGAGCCGACCGGCGCCTTTTACGTGTTCGCGGACGCGAGCGGCTTCTGCGACGACTCATATCGGGAGGCCTTCAGCATACTTGAAAGCGTGAAGGTGGGGGTCACTCCCGGGGTCGATTTCGGATCGGGCGGCGAGGGTTTCCTCCGCTTCTCCTACGCGAATTCCCTGGAAAAAATAAAAGAGGGACTGGATCGGATCGAGATATATCTGCGGGAGAGAAAATGAGGAAGGAAGGGATATGAAGTACATGGATCAGGTATCATGGTCCTTCATCATATTCGCCTGTCTCACCCTGGGGCTGGCCCCCTACTACCCGCCCCATATATATGAAAAATCTATTTTGTTCGCCCGGGGGGAGCTGTCCCGCGCCATAGACTGGTTCGACCTTGTCCTCCATGCCTTGCCCTGGGTCGTCCTGATAGTGAAATCGATCCATGAGATCAAAAAGCACTGAGGGCGATGCCCTCATCATCTTCCTTCGCTACCCCGAGAAGGGAATGGTAAAGACGCGTCTCGCCCGTACCATCGGCAAAGATCTCGCCTTCGAGCTTTCCATCTGCTTTATCCGGGACCTTCTTCATACCGCGCGGGGCGTGGACGCTGAAATGATCATCGTGGGCACCGGCTCAACAGGAAAGGGGCCCGCGGGCCTTTTCGGCGGGTCTCTGCGACTCCTTCAGCACGGGCGGGACCTGGGGGCGCGCATGCATCACGCCTTCGTCGATGTTTTTGCCCGCGGCTTCGGCAGGGTGGCCCTCATCGGCAGCGATTCGCCCGGGCTTCCGTCCGAGTATATAAGGCGCGCCTTTCATGAGCTGCGGACCCATGACATCGTTCTGGGTCCCGCGAAGGACGGCGGCTACTACCTTATCGCATTCAACAGGGAGTCGTTGATGCAGGAGGTCTTCCGTGACGTCCCCTGGGGTACGAACCGCGTCTTTACCGCGACCATGGGAAAAATCGATGATTCCATTCTCCGGGCCTTCGTTCTACCCCAGTGGGAGGATATCGACGAAATCGACGACCTTGCCCGCTTTGCCGAAGAACCGGAACTGCACCGGTGTGCCCCCCGGACGCGTGAGTTCGTCGAAATGAACAGGGAGCGGATCTTTGGGGTCAAGTGAAGATGGCCCCTTCACGGGGTGAAGGGGCAGGGCCTCATCGAATAATACAACTGAAGGGCAATTCCGCTGCCAGGGGGGTTCCCGGTAATCCGACAAAGGTTCTGAAGTGAAGCCTCCCCCCGTCACTACCGCGCCCTATCGTGCTTGACGGCAGTCCCATTTGGTGAGATAAAGGACCGGTGGTCAGATTCAGATAAACGGGGATGACGTCAATGAAAAACAGGGTATGCATTATCATGGTGCTGTGCGCGGCTGCTGTTTTTGCACAGTGCGGGAAAAACATCCGAAGGATGGAGACAGGACGCGCTGATGCCGGAAAAAAAATACTCATAGCCGCTTTCTACAGCGATTACAAGGATACGATTGTCCAGGGTCTCGTCGAAAGGTTCAGGGATACCGCGAAAATTACCGTTGTGCCCCTCTCGGACCTGGGCGGTGTTCACCATGGGGATTTCGATGCCCTGGTCGTCATTGATTCACTGAGGGCGTGGAAAATGTTCAATACCAGGACCCGGCACTTTATCAGAAAGATCGACGATCCGGAAGGAAGAAAGAAAATCGTCCTTTTCCTGTCTGCCGGGAATCCGAAAAAGAATTACAGTATACTGGGCGTCGACAGCATCACCGCGGCGTCTGAAGCGGATCAGGATACTGCAATAATAGAAAAGATATCGGAGCGGGTGAGGGAAATCCTGCGGTAGGGGCCCGGCCGTTTCCCCGGGTTGAGCGCGGAAAGCGGGATCATCCGTCCCGAACTGGTGCGGGTGATGTTTTACACCTGGCGGATGGTGAGCCCAGGTGGTGCCATGGATATAATCCAGGGGTTCTGTCTGTCGCTTTTTCGGTTACATGCCGGTTTAAGCGGTCATGAACAGGAGTGGACATGAAAAAAAACATCTTTAAATCCCTCGAAAACATGCTATTTTCATCGTTAAAACCGGGAGCCACGGCCCTTTCGATCGCCATCATTCTCGTTCTGATCATTGTAACGCTCATCTCGGCGCAGATATTTTCATTTTTCAGACCGGACAATACCCCCGATGTTTCTTTCGAGCTGGAAGACTTTACCCGTATGAATCTCGTCGACCGCGATGAGGCAGAGGTTGTCCCGGCATCTGAAGAAGAAATACTGGCCGAAAGAATTTTAAACGAACTCGACAAGGGATTCATTAAGACCGCTGAGCGGATATTCGAACGGGAGGATCGCATCAACATTCTCAGACAACACCTTCCGCCCGCAATGCGAATACTGCCGAACCATGAGCTGCGCCGTGAAATGGGTACCGCCATAGAACACGCCCGCGTCGTGTTCCGCGCACGAAGCGGCGCTTCACTTCGCCGGAGACTTTCTTCACTGCCCGATGAATACAGGGACCATTACACGAACCGGCTTACACGCTATCTCACTGAAGCGTTTAAAAGCGGGGTGAAAGTCTTTTCGGTAATAGACCGCAACAACAGGGAACTGGACGTAACTACCGATATAGAACGGAGCACTGCGTACAGGCATTTTAATCGTCTCTACAACTCGGAAGTCTATCGCCTTCGGCGCAAGAACGCAAAAGATACCGGCGTGGAAGATTCCCTTGAGCGTCTCATTTTTTATTTTTCACTTCTGATGTTTTCGGTTATCGTTATCCTGCTCGGCATAATGATTGCGATAATGCGGGTGGAAAGAAGGATGGACGGGAAAAATTGAGATTTGAACTCTTCGGCATGGAATAATTCGTCACCGTGCGTCACACCGTGATGAATGGAGGTGGATGGAATGAACGGGTTACAACAGCTCGTGATGATGGTCGCATTGGCGGTTTCGGCGTTACCGGCAGACCGGGCTGCCAACGCCGCGCAGATTCCGGGCGATGCGCGGAAGCTCCAAATCGTCAATTCCATGTACGAGGCCTACAGAAAGGACTTCCCCTCCGTTCGGGACATCGAACCGATGGAGGCGATGCGCCTATTCAGGAAGGGTAAGGCGGTCTTCATCGATGTCAGGCCGCAGAATGAAAGATCTGTCTCGGTGCTCCCGAAGGCTGTCAACACGGATGATTTTCTGAAAAACATCGATCTTTACAAGGATAAAACCGCAATCGCCTACTGCACCATCTCATTCCGGAGCGGTGTGTTCGCGCGAAAAATGGCGGAGCGTGGCGTCGACATCCTGAACCTCAGGGGAGGACTCCTCGGATGGGTCCTTGTGGGCGGACCGGTGTTCGGTCCGGACGGGAAGAGGACAAGGCGGATACACGTGTACGGCGAGAAGTGGGATTATCCTCCAGCCGGTTATACCTCCGTGTGGTGAAACCTGTATGTGCAGCCACTCCTGCCCGGCTCAATGTGAATTCGCCTCTCTACGCGAAATAAGGGAACCTCTAAAAATCAATTTAGGATGTTCCCTTGCGGGCACTTTCATGGTAAAAATTAGATTTTTTCATTGGTTTTATAATGAAAAATCTAATTTTTAGAGGTGTCCATAATCCAGATAATCAAAAACCATGAAAAGTTCGGATGATGTATGTCTATGCACATCGCCACAATGAACCGGAGCATTACCTGGATTACTCTTCAGCAACCAATAAATGGTTGCATTTTTCAAGATTGCTGCACTGCTTTTTCGGATGGGTTTTCCGATCAATGCGGTTAGAACTGAAGTCAGGTGCTGCCGGCATTGAATTATGGTAGCTGTAAACTCCTGTAAGATGATGGACTTGTACCGCTGAATGCCAAACACCACGGGGGCGAATGCCCCGAGGAGGGAGTATGAAGTCGGAATTACTGGTTGGGTTCGTGGCTCTTATGACGGTGTTTTTTTCCTGTTCGGGGCGGCGTCCCTCGAACATCGGCGCTGTTGACGGGAGGCTCCGGCCCTGTCCGGAGAGCCCCAATTGCGTGTCCTCCCAGGCGGAAGGCGCGGGGCACTTCATCGATCCGATCCGGTACTCCGGGGACCTGGCCGGGGCGCGGGAGAAGCTTCTCAGGACCGTCCGTTCCATGAAGCGCGCCACGGTGGTGACCATGGAGGAGGGGTACCTGCATGCCGAATATCGCTCGGCGATCTTCAGGTTTGTCGACGACGTGGAGTTTCTCTTCGACGATGCGAAGAAGACGATCCATGTGCGGTCGGCATCGAGGGTCGGTTACGGCGACATGGGGGTAAACAGAAAGAGGATCGAGAAGATCAGGGAGCTTTTCGGCGGGGAATAAAGGCCCCGCCCCCGGAAGGGGAGGGGCCGCCCGGGTCAGATGTCCTTCTGGTATACCCGGTATCCCTTGTACCTGTCGGCGTTCACGTACTTGAGGGCGCCGATCATCTTCTTGTTGCTTTCGACGATAAGGGAGCAGTCCGACTGGTTGTACCCCATTCCCAGCCCGATCTCTATCGTCTTGAGTATGAGTATCTGGTCTATGTTCTGGCCCCGGTACTCCGGCATCACTCCCATCAGAATAGTCCTGAGGGTCTTCGTTCTTTTTATTCTCCAGAGGGCCCTGACCAGCCTCCAGGGATAGAGCCTGCCGTTCAGGGCGGTAAAGCCGGGGTTCGCGTCGGGGACGGAGAATATGAAGCCGATGGTCTTCCCGTCCTTCTCGGCGAAAATTGCCAGCTCCGGGATGATGACCATCTTGAGTTCGCTGAACATCTTGTCGAATTGCTTGTCCGTCAGGGCGATGTGTCCTTCGTTCCCTTCCCAGGCGGCGTTGAATATCCTTTTCACGTCCTCGGCACGCCTGCCGATTTCGCGCTTTTTCGCGGTGACGAACTTGATGTCGGATTGCTTCATCATCTCGTCGCGCATGGCGAAGAGGGGCTCCCAGTTGAGTCCGTCTTCCTTGACCATAAAACAGAACCAGTCGACCTGCTTTTCGAATCCGTAGGCGAGGGCGTGCTTCTCGTACCAGTGGGCGAAGTGGAACATGCCGACGACCGGCATCCTGCCGTTGTTCATGATGTCGAAACCGATAGAATCGTAGACCGTGAAGCTCTGGGGCCCGTTCATTTTTTTCTTGCCTTTGGCGCGAAGGCTTTCGGCCGCCCTGTCGAAAAGGGCCTTCGAAACGGCAATGTCGTCGATGCACTCGTAGAAACCGAAAAAGCCGGTGTCGCGGTCGTATTTCTCTTCATAGAGAGAGTAGGTATGGGCGGTGATCCTTCCCACGGGGGCGCCGTTTTTATAGGCAATGAAATACTCGGCCTGGCCGTATTCGAAGAAATATCCCTTTTCGGGGTCGAACATCGCCTTCATGTCTCCGATGACAGGGGGGACCCAGGCCGGGTCTTCCTGGTATAGTTTCGCCGTCCAGGGCAGCTTGATGAATTCCATCATCATCGCATTATTGGTAACGGGTCGTACTTCGATCTGTGTGGCCATTGTAGTTTCCTTTATGTATCATTTGTGGAAGGGCTGATGCCCTTTAAAGAAGAATCGCGTAAGGAATGCAGATTCCCGGGAAAATGTCCATTCTTTTTTTCAACTGGATCCGGACCAGCCGGGTGTAAACCATAGCAGGGAATACCTCTATCGGCTTGTATCCCACGAAGTCACCGGGACAGTGAGATAACGTATGGGTGAATGACACACAGTATCACCTGAATTATTCAATGTGAAATCGTTCCAGTCCCGATTCTGATTGGCATCACCGTTCCTGAGTAAATCCGTGGCCGATTATTCCGTGATGTAGTTACATGGGATGGGGATGGCTCGACGGCCTGCGGGGGAATAAAGTTCTTTACAAAAAAAAAGCGTCATTATTCTTTTCCTTAACGGTTTTTTCCGGCACGTGCCTTAAAACGGCGAGGTACCATGAATCGTCTGGCGATTCGCTGAATGACAGCAGGCCGGCAACACCTGAGGGCGTCACGCTCCCGCGCGGGCGCCCGCGGCTCCCGGATGGGGCGGCGCAACTATGCATGATACCGTATGTGGAGGTCCCTGAATGCTCAAGGAATACAAAGCTGAACGGATTCGAAACGTCGCGATAATAGGCCATGGAGGCACCGGGAAATCGACACTCCTGGACGCGATGCTCCTTATGGGAGGAAAAATCGACAAAATCGGAAACCCCAACCAGGGGACCCTCACCTCGGATTTCGATGACGACGAAAAGAAGAAAATGATGTCCATAAGAAGCGCCATGGGATTCGTGGAGCTCGATGGCATGAAGATAAATATTATCGATACGCCCGGAACAGCCGATTTCATCGGCGAGACAAGGGCGGCCATTCACGCGGCGGAAACGGTGATCCTTGTGGTTGATTCCGTGGACGGCGTCCAGATAGAGACCGAGAAGGCGTGGCGTTACCTGAACGAGCATGGCATCCCGCGAATCATATTCGTGAACAAGATGGACAAGGAACGGGCAAATTATCAGAGCGTCATGGATCGGATCAGGACAGGGCTGAATGCGTCAGTCGCGCCCCTCTGCGTACCCGCGGGGGAGGGCGAAAAATTTGCCGGGGTCATCGACCTTCTTCAGATGAAGCTCCTGACGCCCAAGGCGGGCGGGAAGGGCGTCACGATTGCCGATATTCCCGCGGACATGAAGGATCTTGCGGCGGGCGAACGCTCCAAGCTGGTCGAAACCGCGGCCGAGGGCGATGACGCCCTGATCGAGAAATTTCTCGAGGGAGGAGATCTCACCGACGAGGAGATCACCACGGGGATACGGGAACTCCTCGAGCAGGCGAGGCTCCACCCGGTTATCTGCGGTTCATCGATGAATTGCATCGGCATTCAGAACGTCCTGAACGTGATAAAGGATTTCGCCCCGGCCCCCCGGATGGGCAGGGAATACGCGGGACACGACCCCGACGACGCGGGGAAGGAAATCAAGGTCGTCTCGGGTGAGAACGGGCCGCTGGTGGCGGTCGTATGGAAGACCTATATCGACCAGTACGCGGGACGGTTCAATTACCTGAAGGTGATTTCCGGATCGCTACTTCCCGATTCGGATATCTATAACGCGGAAATGAAATACAAGGAGCGTTCATCGAAGATATACGCAATGATCGGCTCGAAGCAGGAGGAAATGCCGAAACTGAACGCCGGCGATATTGGCGTGCTGGTCAAGCTGGACAAGACCTCGACCGGCGACACACTCTGCGATTCGAAAAAGCCGGTGGCCCTTCCCATCATCAGGCTCCCCAATCCCGTTTTTTCCTACGCGATCGAGGTGGTCAACAAGTCCGATGTGGACAAGGTGGGCCAGTTTTTCAACAGGGTCACGGAGGAAAATCCGACCCTGACCTATGAATACAACTCCGAGACAGCCGAGTCGGTGCTCTCAGGCATGGGGGAGATACAGCTCGGCATTGTCCTGAACGCACTCAAGGAGAAGAACAAGATCGATGTCGTGACCAGGGAACCGCGGGTGCCCTACCGCGAAACGATCACGAAGAAGGCGGATTCGAACTATCGGCACAAGAAGCAGTCAGGGGGCCACGGCCAGTTCGGAGAGGTCTATATTCGCCTGGCGCCCCAGACACGCGGCGCCGGCTTCAAGTTCAACGAGACCATCTTCGGCGGCGCCATTCCGAAGCAGTATATCCCGGGGGTCGAGAAGGGCCTCCTGGAGGCGATACAGGAGGGGGTCCTGGGCAAGTTCCCCGTTGTCGACGTGGAGGTGGAACTCTACGACGGCAAGTACCATGACGTGGACTCTTCGGAACTTTCGTTTAAAATAGCCGCGCGGACCGCCTTCAAGCTGGGCATGGAAAAGGCGGGACCCCAGCTCCTCGAGCCCGTCATGGACGTGAGTATTTTCGTGGACAAGGAATTCATGGGCGACATCCTGAGCGACGTCACCAGCCGAAGGGGCAAGGTGCTGGGCATGGACAGCGCCGAGAGCGGCGAGAGCGTCAGCGTCATCAAGGCGCAGATACCGCTGGCCGAAATGCTCCGGTACTCGATCGACCTGCGCGGAATGACCAGCGGAAAGGCGACTTTCGAGATGAAATTTTCGCATTATGATCCGATTTCAGGGCGCGAGGCTGACAATGTCATCGCGGCCAGGAAAAAACTCCTCGAGGAGGAAGCGAACCGGTAGGATAGTGCCCCGCCGCGCCCGTTACGGGGGCGCGGCGTCGGGCGTTTCCGGGCGACGCTCTATGAACATCGTCGTATTTGAAGACGGCCTCCATGACAGTTTCTATCCCCTCTCGCTGACGAAGCCGCTCTGGGAGATGAGGTCCGGACTTTTTTCGTTCCGGGAGCGGCTTGATCTCTTCGTGCGCGGAGACGACCGTCTTTCCACCGGCGGCATCTTCTATTTCACGAGGGACCACCTCGTCCCCTTCTACCGTGAGCGGTATCCTCTGGCGAGGATAAACGACACATCGCCCTTCGATCAGGGGGGTGAAATCTTTTTTATAAACGCCCTCCTCTATCCGGAGACGCGTTTTTTTGAGATTGAAAGAAACAGCGCGATTTTTCATGGGGACGTCCCGGTCGTGGCGCGCCTTGACGCGGGCTCCATTCCCCGGACCTTCTCCTCCATTTCCGACATGTTGAAATCCCTCGACATTTCCCGCGCCGGCGAGGGCTCCCCTGATGAAGGCGACAAGGCGAGCACGATCTGGGACCTCGTGGTACGAAACGCCGACACCATCGTGCGCGACTGGGCTCTGGCGGGGGTCCGGGGCAATGGAAACACGTTAAAGGATGTAACAATCCATGGGGAGGGGAATCAGGTATATAGAGGGGATGGCGCGGTGCTGGAGCCCTTTGTTTTCATCGACGCGACCGGGGGCCCCGTTCTGATCGGTCCCGGCGCGAGAATTGACGCCTTTTCAAGGATCGAGGGCCCCTGCGCGATCGGCGCCGGGTGCCGGATTCTTGGGGGAAAGATACGGGCCGGCGTTTCCATCGGCGAGCGCTGCCGGGTCGGCGGTGAGGTCGAACAATCGATTCTCCACGGCTTCGTAAACAAGTATCATGACGGCTTCATCGGCCATTCCTATATCGGCGAGTGGGTGAACCTCGGTGCCCTCACCACCAACAGCGACCTGAAAAACGATTATTCGAAGATCAAGGTCTATACCCCCCACGCGCGCAGGAGGACCGGGGAGAGAAAGATGGGATGTTTCATGGGCGATTTCGTCAAAACAAGCATCGGCACCCTCATCAATACCGGCTCCAGTATCGGTCCCGGCGCCATGCTTGTGCACGCCGGGAGCCTCACCCCGTTTCACATACCCCCCTTTTCATGGTACATAAACGGGACGGTCGTGCGTCCCGGCCCCCTGGATGACTACCTGTCGACATGCCGGGAGGCGATGTCGCGAAGGGGAGTGGAGACTACCCCCGCCTTCGCCGACATGCTGAGTGGCGTCTATGAAATGACGGCCGGCAAGGGGGAAAAGCCGTGAATCTCCAGGGCGAATTGAGGGTGTCGCTCACCGTCATCATCTCCTTTTTCCTCCACCTGGTGCTGATGCTTTCCCTTTTCTTTCCCGCCCTCAATGAGGATTGGGGCACGAGGAAGATGATCGCCGATTCCCTCCGTGAGCCGGGGATCACCAGGGACATCATCGTCAACATCAATCAGGACGAGAGGAGGGTCGTGACGCCGAAGACCCTGCTGTCGGACAAGGACTCCGAGGCGAAGGGATTCATCACCCGCGCTCCGGGGGATCGCTGGCTCAACAACTCCCTCGATTTCCAGCTTTTAAAGGGTCGGAGGGGTGAAGGGAGCGGGGAACGGAAGGTCGCCGTGAAAAGCGGGAAGGAGACGATACTCCTTACCGACGAGTCCGAGGTGGTGGCCTTCATCGAGCGGAAGGACCTGGCCTCCGAGGAGGCGGGCGGCGGCGGAGTGCTGGACGAGGTCCTCATTCCTGACAAGAACGATGTGAGCCGCGAGAACGCCATCTTCTATTCGAACGACGGCCGCTTTTCATTCAATACCGTCAAGTTCAAGGACTTCAAGTATTTCAGGGACATGAAGGACAGGATCGCCGCTCACTGGTTCCCGCCCCTCATGGCCAATGCCGTTATACACGGATACAATCCCCTGACAGGGAGCTACACCCCCGGCAGTACCCGCATCATGGCCATCCCGAGCCAGGAGGTAAAGATGGTATTCGTTCTGGACCGGGAGGGAGAGGTGAAGCACGTGGAGATACTCGACTCCCTGGGAAACAGGCCCCTCAACGAGTCATGTTATGACGCCATCCGGCTCGCGAAAAACTTCGGTCCCGTCCCCCCCGATCTTGTAAAGGGCGATGTGCTGGTGATACCGTTCATTTTCGGCTACTACGTGCAGTAATCCCCGCGTCTCACTCTTTATCCATCAGGTCTTTAAGGGTGGTCCCCCCCACGGCCTTGCGCCGGCTTTCTCGTATACGCCCGAAAAGCTCGCCCAGGGCCGTCCTGAAGAGAGAACGGCCCGAGTGGACCGGCATATCGAGGGCGGAGCCAAGGACGGCGTCGATCAGGTCGTCGATGCGTACCCCGTCGGGGCTTTTCCCCGGCAGGTAGTCACCGTTGCCGTCGCGGACCAGGAGTTTCTCGTCCATGAGGAGGCGGAGATAGCGGCCGATGGCGGCCGATTTCCCCTCGACGGAGCCCCTGAGTTCCTTTTCGCCGGTTGAGCCCCCCCCGGACTCGAACTTTCGGTACACCCGTCGCAGAAGCAGGAGGGCGTAGTAGACATGGATGCGCTCCCGGTCGCCGAAGGCCTCTTTGAGGCTCCGGTAGGTGTCCGGGTGCATCAGGGTGTAGGATACCTCGGCACCCAGGAGGATGATGAAGGACGAGGCGTAGACCATGAGAAGAAAGAGGGGGATGGCGGCCAGGGCGCCGTAGACGGCCATCGTTACCTGGGCGAAGCCCTTGATGTACAGGATGAAAAGGAGGATAAAGGCGACCCACACGGCGCTCGTGAAGGAAGCCCCGATGGCGGCGGGCCTGAAGGGGACCCTGGTGTTCGGTATGGTGATGTAGGCAAGGAGGAAGAGGACCCAGATCACGGTGAAGGGAGCCATGAAGTTGATGAGGGAATACCAGAAGCTCCTGCCGCTCCTGACCGTTTCCCACGTCGCGCCGCGATCGCGTGAAGCCATGATTCTCCCCGCGTCGCCCACGGCCCAGAGGATCCCATCGCCGTAGCGGATGGACCGGATCCCCATGGAACGCCGCGCCCCCCGATTCCAGCTCCGCCCGGCGTTCACGGTTCTTAGAAGCAGCCCGTCGTCGCCGCCGATAACGCCCTCGTTCGGGTTGAAGAAATAGGCCGAGTGGACGCTCCTCTCCTTGAAGGTGGGCGTCCAGGTCGCGCCCCCGTCGACGGTGTGGAGGAGGAGTCCCCGATCTCCCAGGAGCCATATCTGGCGCTCGTTGATGTAAAAGGCGCCGTTGATCGTGACCGGCCGGTTGTTGCGCGCGGCATCCGAAAGGAGCGCCGGCTCCCAGGTCGTTCCCCCGTCTTCGGTCCTGAGGATCGCGCCGGCGCTACCGGTGACGATACCGCGCGCGCCGTAGAAGGCGATGGACCTGTAATCAGGACGGCCCGCGTATTCTGAGACCTCCCATGTTGCTCCTCCGTTCATGGTAGAAAGCAGGACACCCCCGTCCGCGGCGATAAATCCACGCTCCTCGCCCAGCATCTGGATGTCGTTGAAATTGAAATTGCCGTATTTACGGATGTGCCAGAGGGCCCCCCCGTCATGGGTGTAGAGCATGATGCCGCCGCTTCCGACGATCCAGCCGGTGTTCCCTATGAATTGCACATCCATGAAGGCGGTCTTTCTCACCTCACGGGGGTCAAGCGGGGCCTCTCTTTCGACGAAGACCTTCGTTTCCGGGTTGTAGGCGAAGACCCTCTGGTTGTCATAATCGATCGTGCCGCGGTCCCTGTCCGTCTCCCTGAAGCCGCCGTCACCGGGGGAAAGGGTCACGATGGAGGCCCGGTCTCCCACGACCCAGAGGGTACGGTCCGCCGCCACCTGGGCGGCGCGGTAGTGGGGGGAGGAGAGGACGCTCGAAAGCTGTACCGCCGCTGTCATGCCGGCGGCGAGAATGATCGGTCCCAGGGTAAGAGCGGCCCAGTAGTAGACGATCTTCTTGATGATGGGGCGGCCCCGGTCGACCCGCCAGATATCGTTCATCGATTTTTCGAGGCTGCGGAGCATCGCGGTGGCGGAGAAGATCATGACCGCGGCGCTGATGCCGCCGATTTTCGCGGCATTGTCAACGAGTCCCATGAGGGCATCAAGGAGCGGGTCCACAGAGAGGGTGATGTCGCGCTCGGCCAGGAAGAGGAGCAGACGATCGATGAGCTCGTTCCTCGAAGCACCCGCGCGGTATAAGGTCGAGTAAATCGTGAGCCCGACGGTGAGGGCCGGCACCAGGGAGAGGATGATGGTGTAGGTGATGGAGGACGCCTTGGTGAAACAGTCGTCACGCATGAATTTGCGCCCGGAGACGATGAACACCTTGACGATATTGATCGGTAACCGCCAGGGGCCTCCGGATGTGTCGTCCCCGTGGTAGAGGGTGCGCAGGAATTTCGACAACGCCTCCCTGGCGGAGACAAGTCTGAGCCTCAGCGTCTTTTTTTTCGGCATATCGCAACTCCTTGACATGGCCCGGCTCTGGCGCCGGCCGTATCGGCGCGGGACGTGGAAGCCGGGTATCCCCGCAGGCCAGAATTGGAACAGCCCCCGGCGGGCCGGTCAACACAATTTTACCCGGACGACCGGGTTCGCAAGAGACCATTTTTAATTGACAAAAAAAGCATGCTTCACTATGGTGCCATCTGCTGGATGCATTCCGGCGGTCACGCGATGGGGAAAGGTGTTTGGAGTAGTGCGGTCGCGCATACGTCGATATGCGAGGCGCGCGAGCCCCCCGGCTTTCATGCAATAATAATATAAAGGATGTGATGTAGATGACGAGTCCTCTAGAAGTCGATGTCAACGGCGATATCGAGAAAGCCTTTAAAAATCTCAAGAAAAAGATGGCGTTTGAAGGCATTTTCAAGGAGCTGAAGAGACGTCGGTATTACGAGAAGCCCAGCGAAGAGAAAAAGAGGAAAAAAGAAGAAGCCGAGCGGCGGCGCCTGAAAAAGATCAGGAGGATGTCCGCGACGCAGGGCAGGGGCAGAAAAACGAGCAGCCCCAGGGGCGGCAGGGACTCCGGCCGCGGCCCGGCGGGATCCGATAAATAATCAGGTCGTGCAGCGCGACGATCAACGTACAGAAACTATAAATCCGGCACTGCCGGATTTTTTTATATGAGCACCGGTGCCGGATGACATGACTGAAAAACAGGACAGATTGAGCCCCCTTGCCGACAGGTGCAGGCCCCTGACCATCGAGGAGTTCATCGGCCAGGAACACCTCCTTTCAGGCAACAGGATACTCCGGAACATCATAGACAAGGGGGCACCCTTCTCCCTGATACTCTGGGGGGAGCCGGGCTCCGGCAAGACGACCCTGGCGCGAATCATCGCCTCGACGTGCGCCATGGACTCGCATTTCCTGAGCGCCATCTCGGCGGGTGTGGCCGATGTGCGCAGGGTGATAGAGAGGGGGCGGGTGAACAGGGAAAAGGGGGTGCAGACACTCCTCTTTCTGGACGAGATCCACCGGTTCAACAAGGCGCAGCAGGATTCGGTTCTCGGTTCCGTCGAGACGGGGGATATCGTACTGATAGGGGCGACCACCGAAAACCCCTCGTTCAACGTCATCTCCCCCCTCCTTTCCCGCACGCGGGTGCTGAAGCTTGGCCGCCTTTCGGAGCCGAACCTGATAAAGATCATGGACCAGGCATTGGGAAAGGACCGGGCGCTGATAGAGGGGGGCGCACGCTTCGAGTCGGATCAATTGAAGGAAAAGCTCGCCGCCATATCGAACGGGGACGCCCGCCGCATGCTGAACATACTCGAGACGGCCTTCGCCCTTGCCCCTGACGGACTCATCACCGACGACCACCTCGAGGAGGCGGTCCGCAATTCCATGCTCTACTACGACCGGGCCGGAGACCGGCATTACGACACCATATCCGCCTTTATCAAGTCCCTCCGGGGTTCGGACCCGGACGCGGCGGTCTACTACCTGGCCCGGATGATCCTTGCCGGCGAGGACCCCGTCTTCATCGCCCGGCGGATGGTGATCTTCGCATCGGAAGACGTGGGCAACGCCGCGCCGACCGCCCTGACCCTGGCCGTGTCGGCCATGACCGCGACACAGAATATCGGCCTGCCTGAGGCGCGCATCATCCTTTCCCAGTGCGCCGTCTTCCTCGCCTCCGCGCCGAAAAGCAACGCCTCCTATCGCGCCATCGAGGGCGCCATGGGCGCCGCGGGGGGCGCGAACCACGAGATTCCCCTCCACCTGCGGAACGCGCCGACGGATCTCATGAAAAAGCACGGGTACGGGAAGGGCTATCGCTACCCGCACGATTTCGAGGGTCACTTCGTGAAGGAGGCCTACCTTCCCGATGAGATCGCCCGCGAGGTGTTTTACAGGCCATCGGACCAGGGTGGCGAGAAGGCTATCCTTGATCGGCTGAAATCATTATGGCCGGATCGGTATAAAGGTTAGGGAATGGATCGGGGCGCAAGGGCGCCCTTTGCCGGAATCTGTATGGGGGGCCGAATGGGAACGAACGACATTCTTACCGGGATCATCGAGTATATCCTGAACCGCGCCACCAGGCAGGAACTCGAGCTGATGGGCGAGGCGCTGCGAAAACGGATGGAGGGGGAGTCCTCCCTCGGTCCGGGGCGGGTCGACGTCAACAGGATGGCGCGATCCATGGCAGAGGGTATAGAACAGCAGATGGGGATCGGTGGCGGGAACATCAACCGGATGTCACGCCGCCTCGTTGCGGACATGATCCTGAGGGAACAACCGGATATAAGCAAAGCTGAACTCGAACGCCTCCTGGACCTCTGGGTGCCGGGAAGGGGAGCGGGGAAAAAAGCGGACCTCCCCGCTGACATGATCCTGACGATGATCACTCAATTCGTCTCATACGGCACCGGCGGAATGAGCGAAGAGGATAAACGATCCTTTCCCGACGGCTGGTACGAGAAATATTGGAGCGCCTTTTCCCCTGTGATTCAGGGCCTGGTGAGGGAATATATCCATGGCCGAGTCGGGAAGGAGGAGTTCTGGAGGGGAATACGGCGCGAGCTGGGCGGTTCGAAATAATGCTTGATCCGGGGGCCTCCGGCCCCCATCCTGCCGAAGATGAACAGCCCCCGGAGGTGCCGCCATGAGCTCGAGCCGCGAACGATTATTTGAAATTCTCTACACAAGGTCATTTATCTACCGCGAGGATCCGCCCTTCACCCTGGTGTCCGGCCGGACAAGCTTTTACTATTTCGACTGCAAGGCGACGACTCTGGATCCCGAGGGGGTGTCGCTGATAGGCGAGGTGATGTACGATGCGGTCGAGCCCCTGGGTATCGACGGCATCGGGGGTCTCACCCTGGGGGCGGATCCGATCTCCATTTCCACGGCCATCGCCGCGTACCGGAGGGGCCGCCGGCTGGGCCCGCTTATCGTGAGGAAGGAACCGAAAAAGCATGGCACGCAAAAATGGATCGAGGGCGACGCGGCGGGCGTAAAGAAGGTCGTGGTTATAGACGACGTCATTACCACGGGCGGGTCCACCATTATCGCGATCGAGCGGCTTCAGGAATCCGGGATAGAGGTGGTGAAGGCCGCGGTGGTGATAGACAGGGAGGAGGGCGGCAGGGAGAATATCGAAAAGACCGGGGTGGAAGTGCTCTCGCTCTATACCCGTTCCGATTTTGATGCGCGCAGGCTCGGAAATACGTAACAGGCCCGCCCGCCGGATTACTCGATCGCGTCGATGAAGGTCACCGCCTCGTCGGCCTCGACGGTAATGGTAAAATAGTAGGCATCCTCGGTGAAGGCGGTATAGCGTATCTGGTAGGGGTGCGCGGCGTCGAGGCCCCTGAATGGCTCCGACGTTATTGAACGGACGGTGATATCCTTCTCCCGGTTCCAGTCAGGGCTGTAATTTCTGCCGAGTTCCGGGTAGAGCCGTCTCGTCGCCCTCCCCCCTCCGCGGGGAATGTCGACGATCTTTTCCACTATGAAATAGGTCTTCTTGTATTTTTTCACCCCTGTGATGTCCGCGACATACTCTGCAGAGATGCCGATGGTAAGGGCCCGGACCGGTTTTCCCAGCCTGAAGTAGACGACGTAGGCTCCGTACCCGTCGATAGGCGCGGCCGCGCGCACAGCTCCGCCGGGGAGGATCGACTTCACGGAGCGGTACTTGTACCTGCCCGCAACTCCTCCCGAGGCGCACCCGGTCAGCAGGAGAGGGAGGACAAGCGTCGCGAAAAGAGCGAAGGCGAAAAAGCCCCTGTAAGGGATTGTATGGAATGGCGTGACCCTCATCCCTTCCGGTACCACGGGTGTTCGGGGCCGGTCAAGGACATTTTCACCCCATCCTGCGGCATTTTTTTTCCCCCGCCCCAAAATCTTCTTGCATTATGTCATCATAACCATTTGTAAAGTAGTATGCGCCCGGGCCATAACGCCACGCTCCTCAGGGCATGGAAAAGGTGTGGAACGGCGCGCCTGCGAAAGGCATCCATGGTGTGATTCAGAGGTTTCCTTTTATTTTATTACGTATTTTCCCCGTTCCGATGGGCCGCAAAGGCCCCGACGTGACGGCGGCACTCGTCGCCGCGGGGTAAGAGGCGCGTAATTCGTCCGTGGATAGGGCCGCAATGTATTCGTTGGCCCCACAGGACATGAATGCGGTCGAAGTCGCCGGGCCTCTGGCCCCCGCAGGGGCCTCAGATTGTGCGTGAAGCAAGGGTATCATATGTTCCTTAAATCGATGGATTTATACGGCTTCAAGTCGTTCGCCGACAAGACCCAGATCGTCTTCGAGCCGGGCATCACCGTTATTGTCGGGCCCAACGGCTGCGGGAAGTCGAATGTCGTGGACGCGATCAAGTGGGTGCTCGGAGAGAAGCAGGCGAAAAACATCCGGGGAGAGAAGATGGAGGACATCATCTTCGCCGGTACCGATCAGCGGAAGCAGCTGTCCCTATCGGAGGTCTTCGTCACCATCGACAATACCGGCCGTGTACTGGACTTCGATTCCGACTCGGTCACGGTGGGCCGGCGCGTATTCCGCGACGGCGAATCGGAATACCTCATCAACAAGTCACCCGTCAGGCTCAAGGACGTCGAGAAGCTCTTCATGGATACCGGCATCGGGAAGTCCTCCTATTCGGTGCTGGAGCAGGGCAAGATCGATATGATCCTATCCACAAGGCCGGAGGACCGGCGCTATATCTTCGAGGAGGCGGCGGGGATATCCAAGTACAAGTTCCAGAAGAAGGAGTCGCTGAAAAAGCTGACGGAAACCGGCGACAACCTGGACAGGATAAACGACATCGTCAGGGAGATCGAACGGGAAAAGGACTTCAAGGCGAAGCAGGCGGAGACGACGAAGGCGTACCTCGCCCTGAAGAAGGAACTAGCGGAGCTCGACATCTCGATCAACCGTATCCGCTACCGGGATCTCGACAGAAAACACGAGAAACTCCGCGCCGACATAGAGAAACTGAACCGCGAACGTGAGGGGATTTCCGCGCGGGTCTCCACCACGTCGGCCGACAACGAGAAAGACGAAAAGCGGAAGAACGACATACAGCATCAGCTCTTCGAGCTCGAGAAGCGGCTCCACGCCTACCGGATCCGGGTTGAGGACATAGACGTCAAGACGGCTAAAAACAGGGCGATGATCGACGAGGAGCGCTCCTTCAAGAAGGGGATCGACGCCAAGATTGGAGAGAGGGCCGCGAACCTGGAACGGCTGCTCGAGGAAAAGGCCAAGAGCGAACAGTCGGGGGTGGAGATCGGGAAAAGGATCCTTGACGACAGGCAGAAACTGGAGGCCTTTTTCGCAACGAGGAAGCGGAAGATAGAATCGATCCATGCATCGCGCGATGCAATTGAGGAAAAGAAGGGGCTGATCAAGGAAGGGGATCTCCGGATCAAGGAGCTCCGGGGTCAGCTCGAAGAGGTCATCCGCAAGCTGGTCGACGCAATCGAAAAGAGAAAGGCCGAGCTGGAAGGCTCCGAGAATGAGCGGACCGCGGTTAGGAAAAGCATCGACGAACGCATCGGTGCGATCGAGGCGGCCCTCGGGCGCGCGACGGGGTGCCTGAGGGACGGCAGGACCAATGACGCCCTCGCGGCTCTCGGCGAAATAGATATTACCTCCCTCAAGGCCGATATAGGGAAATTCGAGGGATTCGAGGACGGCTTCCGTTCGATACTCTTCGACAAGACCGGCATCCACGCGGAGAAGGAGGGGCTCGACCGGAAGATACGGTCCGGCCTCGAGGGGATAGAAAGGCTTCGGGCCGAGATCGCGGCCCTGGAGGCCAGGATACAGCACGACCAGGCGGAGCTGGAAGACGTCAACCAGATGATCACGCGCGTGGAGAAGGACCTCTCCCGGAATGAAAACGAGAGGGACTGGATCGAGAAGCATATCACCTCCCTCGACAACCAGATCCTCGATTTTAACAAGCAGATAGAGAACTACCGCGAAGAGATCACGCGTTCGGACAGGAAGATCGTGGAGCTGACCGGGGAGATAGAGGAGTGGGACCGGCGCCTCATCGAGTTCAACGACCGGAGCGAGTCCCTGGTGAAGCAGATCGCCGAAATGACCGGGAAACGGTCGGATATCGAGGAGGCGATACACGAGAGGAAAAACGTGGCCCGAAAGGACGAAGAGGAGCTGAAGCGGGTCGTCGAGAGGATCACCGTTCTGGACAAGTCCCAGGTTGAAATCATATTCAAGAAGAACAGCATCGAGGAGCACCTCTGGATCGAATACGAGAAGAAGATGGGGGATGTCGGCGGGGCCGATGCGGCACCCGCGAACCTTGATACCCTCCAGACCAGGAGCCAGGAGATAAAGAAAAGCATCCAGGAACTGGGGCCCATCAACAACCTTGCGATCGAGGAGTACCGGAATCTTCAAAAGCGGTTCGAGTACTACCAGAAGCAGAAAAAAGATATCGAGAAGGCCCGTGACGACATCTATTCGGTGATCGAGGAGATCAACCGGACATCTGTCGAGATGTTCATGGACACCTTTAAGAACATCCAGCAGAATTTTTCCGACATATTCAGGCAGCTCTTCGAGGGTGGCGACGCGGCCATCGAGATGACCGACATGGACAACGTCCTTGAGAGCGGCATCGAAATCATGATACGCCCGCCGGGGAAGAAGCTGAAAAACATCAATCTCCTCTCGGGGGGGGAGCGGGCCCTTACGGCCATCGCGCTCCTTTTCGCCACCTACATGGTGAAGCCGTCGCCCTTCTGCTTTCTCGACGAGATCGACGCCCCCCTGGATGAGCAGAATATTGGCAGATTCATCAAACTCCTCAGGGAGTTTTCCCGGGGTTCCCAGTTCATCATCGTGACCCACAACAAGAAGACCATGAGCATAGGGGAAACCATCTACGGCGTCACCATGGAGGAGCCGGGCATCTCGAAGCTCGCCTCCATCAAGATAGACCGGATCCAGGGGCGGGAGTAGGCGCCGCGAGTCACGCCCCACACCCCTCAAACGAGGGGTGTAAATCCCTCGTTTGGGGGTAGGGGGCGTGAAAAAAACTTGACATTACATATATATTAATTTATATTACTATTTGGGTTCATCTGTATAACTAATGTACTGATATGTGCGATTGACCGCCCGGGTTCGCGCCTGCAAGAGCACAAAGGAGGGTGTATCATGAAAGTGACCATTGACGGCATTCTGGGTACCGCGAGAAAGATCAACAGCCAGAAGGAACTGGATGAAAAAAATTTCAACAGGAAGCAGGGCGACATCAAGACCGATTCCGTGTCGATCGGAAGCAGGGTCAATACCCGCCTCGACTCTATCGAAACGGAATTTCGCGAGATCCAGACCTCGCTGACGAAGAATCAGATCATACGTGACGGCATTGAGCGTCTCCGGGAGGACCTCGGCAGGGGGGCCCCCGAACAGAAAAAGATCCTTGATGGCGCCACCTACGAGGGGCGGGAACTCCTTCGAGGTTTCGTGGGAGGGCCAGTATCGGGGCTCCTTCTCGACGGGAAGACCGAGGAGAACACCTCCCTTATTCAGAAAGACATCACGCGTCTGAAGAGGCTCCAGGTCGAGCTCGATAACATCATGGCGTCGGACCTGGCCGGGCAGGATCGCCTGTCGAAGATCATGTCGAACATCGACTCGGTCTTCACCGGATCGAACATGGCGAACATAGAAAATCTTTCGACCCTCAGGCCCGACGCGGTCATGCGGCTCATAAAGTAAGAGCCGCCCGCTTCGACGCCTGGCCGGCCCCGGAGGACACCGGGGCCCGGTCGGGAGCGCCCGATATGGCCCCGCGCATGAAAAAGAAATCCCGTCTCTACCCCCGCATTATCGCGCTGATCGCCCTTTTCGCGCATCCCCTTTTTTCGCAACAGGCCGGTGAAGCCACCGCGGTGATCCTGGTGAATCCCGGATCGCCCCGCGCCGAGGACTGCATGCGCGGGTGGCAACTCTCCTACGGGCGGCGCCACCTTTATGACTGGGGCCGATCGCGCGGCCTTGACATCGTCGAAGACCGCGAACCCGTCGTGGACAATGTCGCCGCCTATGTCTCCCCCTACGGCTCGAAGATCGTCGTTCCTGGGCTCACGAGGGGGAAACGGTATCGCATCTGGATAGATTTCGTCCGGTTCCGCGGTGATGGGGAGTTCCCTCCCTGCATGGTGCGTATAACCGCGGCGGGGCCCGGGGGCGTGAGTATCCATCTCGCCGACATCCGCCCCGGTGATCTTGGAGAGGGCTATTATTATCTTGATCTCCCCCTGGAGTCCACGATCAGGGGGGGCGCGGAGATCTCCTTCACCGAGTATACCCCCCGGCCCGGGTGCTGGGGGGTATGGGACATCATCATAGGGGAGGGAGACACCCTTCCGGGGCGGGGCGCGATACCGGCGGATGGGGTCATCGACCTGGATATCAAGGAAAGAATCGTCGAGTAGCGGGCGGTGAATCTTGAATAAAAACCTATACTGACCAGGTTCGCCGGCCGGTTTCTGTTTTTTTGCACCAGATAGACACGAATCGTCACGGTTTGTTGTTCTTATAATAAAAAATACATGAATAGTTACGAATTGGCACGCATTGTCACTTTCCCCCTGTTTCATCCCCGATCAAATTAAAAAAAACAGAATTTTATTTTTGACAAAAAAAAGGGGTGATATTTTCTGAGTTCGTTGTTTACTCATCGAGTGATTTTAGCTATACTTAAATTGACTCTGCTCATGCATCGAGTAAAAGGGCATGTGCCCTCGCCTGAAAATGTATAGTGCTGATATTTTGTATGATTATATTTATGCCGCCGTTAGTGGCATGCACATCCCGCGCTCCGTCGCGGGGAATCGTCGGTTCGTCCGAATCGCCGTCGGGTCGAGGGCGGGTTGCGAAATTTTCAAAGTCAGGGTGTGGATATGGCCAGCGATTACCGTGAAAAAGACTATGATGATGAAGTCTACGAAGACGATTACTACGAGAAGAACTACGAAGGCGAGGAATTAGAAGACGAATCCGAGCTCCTCGAAGAAGGGAAGGAAAGTGAGGAAATCGAGGAGGATGAAGAAGCGGATGTCATCGAGGAAGAGGTCCTCGATGACGACGAATGGGACGCGGATGATGAAAAAAAGGTCACGATGAGCTATGCCTGTGACGAATGCGATTACCGGTGGGACGACATCATTATCAAGAAAAAAACCGAGCTGATTGAAGACGAGCACGATGTCGTGTGTCCCATGTGCGGATCAATGAATGTAACCCTGATATGAGCGGTCGTTCCATCGTCATTCGGGGGGCCCGCGAGCACAATTTAAAAAATATATCCTTGGAAATTCCGCGAGACAGGCTGGTCGTCATCACGGGTCTTTCCGGTTCAGGGAAGTCGTCCCTTGCCTTCGACACCATCTACGCCGAGGGGCAGAGGCGCTACGTCGAGTCCCTTTCCTCCTACGCGCGTCAGTTCCTGGGACTTATGGAAAAGCCCGACGTTGATTACATCGACGGCCTTTCCCCCGCCATATCGATCGAACAGAAAACCACGCACCGAAATCCCCGCTCCACCGTGGGCACGGTCACGGAAATCTACGACTATTTTCGCCTCCTCTTCGCCAGGGTCGGCGTGCCCCACTGCCATATCTGCGGGAAAAAGATTTCTTCCCAGTCCCTCGACCAGATCGTCGAGACGGTGTTGACCTATCCTTCCGGCACGATGCTCAGCATCCTGGCCCCCCTGGTGCGGGGTCGGAAGGGGGAACACGCCGAGGCCTTCGAGCGTGCCCGGAAGAAGGGCTTCGTCAGGGTCCGGGTCGACGGCGAGGTGCGGGGCGTGGATGAGGAAATCCGCCTCGACAGGAAGCGTGCGCACTCCGTTGAGATCATCGTCGACCGGATCGTGGTGAAGGACGGCGTGCGCTCCCGGCTGGCCGAGTCGATCGAGGCGGCGATGGAGATCGCCGAGGGGCTTGTGACCGTGGTGTCGGGCGACCCGGGTCCCGGCGCAGAGGAGCGGCTCTTTTCGTCGAAGCTCTCCTGCCCGGAGTGCGGGGTGTCGATCACCGAGCTTTCCCCCAGGATGTTTTCATTCAACAGCCCCTACGGGGCCTGTCCCGCCTGCGACGGCCTTGGCTTCATCATGCAGTTCGATGCGGAGCTCATCGTCTCCGATTCCGGCAGGTCGCTCCTGGACGGGGTCCTCGAGGTATGGGGCAAGACCACCAGCTACTGGTACCTGGAGCAGATCCGCAATCTCGAGAAGAGCCTCGGCTTCGACGCGTCCACTCCATGGAAAAAGCTCACAAAGCGCGTCAGGGACGTGATACTCTACGGCTCCAACGGCAAAAAGCTCAATTTCAGGGTGAAGAGGGATAACGGGGAGTACCGGTTCACCAGGGAGTTCGAGGGGGTCATCCCGGGCCTTCACCGGCGCTACATGGAGACGAAATCCGAGGAGATGCGGGCCTGGATGGAGGGATACATGTCCAACGCGGTGTGCGACTCCTGCGGTGGGAAGCGCCTCCGGCCCGAGAGCCTCGCCGTGAAGGTCGCGGGGTACGGCATCGACGAGGTGACGGCGCGCTCAATCGGGGAGGCCCGCGAACTCTTCGACGGGCTGGGCCTCAACGAAACGGAGGGGAAGATTGCGGAACAGATAGTGAAGGAGATACGGGCCCGCCTCCGGTTCCTCTCCGACGTGGGGATTGACTATATCACCCTGGACCGCGCTGCCGGGACCCTTTCCGGCGGGGAGTCCCAGAGGATACGCCTGGCCACGCAGATCGGCTCGAGCCTCACCGGCGTCCTCTATGTCCTCGACGAGCCGAGCATCGGCCTTCATCAGCGGGACAACAGGAAGCTTCTCGACACCCTGAAGCGCCTCAGGGACCTGGGCAACACCGTCATCGTTGTGGAACACGACGAGGAGACGATCCGGAACGCGGACCATGTCGTGGACCTGGGGCCCGGCGCGGGCCTCCATGGCGGCTACGTGGTGGCCCAGGGCACGCCGGAAGAGATCGAGGGGAACCCCGAATCACTCACGGGACGCTACATGGCGGGGGAGGAAATGATACCGCTCCCGGCCGAAAGGAGGGAGCCCGCGGGCTTCATCGAGATCAGGGGTGCCCGGGAGAACAACCTGAAGCGGATCGACGTCGCCTTTCCCCTGGGGGTCTTCTGCGCCGTGACCGGTGTCTCCGGGTCGGGTAAATCGACCCTGGTCATCGAGATACTCTTCAAGGCCCTCTCCTCCCTGGTCATGAAATCGAAGCGGGGCCCAGGGGCCTTCGACACCATTACCGGGGTCGAGAATATCGACAAGGTGATCGACATCGACCAGTCACCCATCGGGCGCACGCCACGGTCGAACCCCGCCACCTATACCGGCGTCTTCACTCCGATCCGGGACCTTTACACCAGGCTCCCGGAGTCGCGTATGCGGGGATACAAGGCGGGCCGCTTCTCCTTCAACGTCACGGGGGGGCGGTGCGAGTCCTGTTTCGGCGACGGCGTCAAGAAGATCGAGATGCACTTCCTCCCTGACGTCTACATCACCTGCGAGGTCTGCAAGGGGAGGCGCTACAACCATGAGACCCTGGAGATCCGCTATAAAGGAAAGAACATCTACGAAGTCCTGGAGATGACGGTGGAGGAGGCCCTTGATTTTTTCGGCAACGTCCCCGCCGTGAAGAACAGGCTCGACACCCTGAACCGGGTGGGCCTCGGCTACATCAGACTCGGCCAGCCCGCCACGACCCTCTCGGGGGGCGAGGCCCAGAGGATCAAACTCTCATCGGAGCTTTCGAAGCGCGCCACGGGCCGCACCCTCTACCTCCTCGACGAGCCTACCACGGGCCTCCACTTCGCGGATATCCGGAGGCTCATCGAGGTCCTCCAGTCTCTGGTGGACAAGGGGAACACCGTGGTGGTGATCGAGCACAATCTCGACGTGATCAAGACCGCGGACCGGATCATCGACCTGGGACCCGAGGGGGGGGACGCCGGGGGCACCGTGATCGCCTCCGGGACCCCCGAGGAGATCGCCGCGTCGATGGGGTCCTACACGGGCAGCTATCTCAAGGATCTCCTGAAAAGAAAACGCGTCAAGCCCGCCTGATATTATGTCCCATTTTTTTCCCGAAGGGCCAAAAATTTGCCCATCGCCGCGCATATTTCGACGATAATATAGTAGACGTGCCGGAATACACGTGCTATGCATTCATAACGCCCGGGCGAACCTGTGTGCAGGGGCCCGGAAGATATCCCCCGGAGTGTCATGTGAAGCGACTCATCGGAACCAACAAGGGGCGCGCCTCCCTTATCCTGGCCGCGCTCATCGGACTCTATCCCCCCGTGGCCTTCTCCCAGATGAAGGACATGGTGATGTTCGAGATCGCGAAAAACCATTTCCGGAAGGGGACGGTCTATTTCAACAACATGCAGTACCTGGCGGCCGCGGAGTTTTTCAGAAAGGCCGTGAAGGAATACCCGGACTACTACACGGCGCGGGACCACCTGGCCCGGGCCTACAAGCTCGCGGGATTCGCGGAATCGGCCCTGAAGGAGTGGGAGGCCCTGGTCGACATCGCCCCGGAGAATGCCGCCATCACCTCGAAGATCGAGAACCTGCGGTTCCAGGATGTGCCCCGGGGGCCCGATGAATCCTTCACCGAGTACGTTCGCCACTCGTCCTATAAATCATCCGACTACCCGCGGCACCGCTTCCGGAAGCCGGTCGATATCGCCGTGGACAACGAGAAGAACCTCTACATCACCTCGTTCCAGGACGGGACCCTGGTCAAGCTCGACGCGAACGGGAAAGCCGTCTTCACCACCGGCATATCCATCAACGGCAGGCTTTTCGGGGTCGATTACCGGGCGGGGAGGCTCGCGGTGACCGACTTTAAAAAGGACCGGGTGCACGTCACGAACACCCGCGGTGAACCCCTCGCCAGCTTCGGGGAGAGCGGGAGCGGGGAGGGACGGTTCCACGGCCCGGAGGGTGTATCCTTCGGGGGCAGGGGTGATATCTACGTGGTCGATTCCGGCAACAACCGGGTCCAGAAATTCGACGGGACGGGGCGCTACATCCTCGCATTCGGGAAAAAGGGCGAGTACGAGGGGGAGCTCTCGAAGCCGACCGACGTCGCCGTGATACGCGACCGGGTTTACGTCACGGACACGGGGAACGGCCGTATCGCCGTCTTCGACGATTCGGGTAATTTCGTCTCGAACGTCGCGATGCCGGACACCTCTGCGCCCAGGGGGATCACCGCGAAGGGGAACATCCTCATGATCTCGGACGAGGTGAGGGGCCTCCTCTTTTTCGACCCGGCAAGCGGCGTTATGACCCCCTTTGAATCGGTCGCGAAGGGGGAGGGTGTATCCCGCCTCATGGCGTCGGTTACGGACCGGGACGGGTACCTCTACTGCCTCGACTACGAACGGAGCGCCGTGGCCCTCTACTCACCGGTGGAGAGGCGCTACGCCAACGTGAGCGTCGAGATCACGAGCGTGGACCTGAAGAGCTTTCCCGTGGTGGCCTTCTACGTCAACGTGCGGAACCGCGAGGGAAGCCCCCTCTACGGCCTGTCCGCCGACAATTTCGTCCTCACCGAGGACGGGGCCGCCATCACGAACCTCTATACCGATTACCTGAAACGCCTTCTTCCCTCGGCGTCCATATCCCTCCTGGTCGACAGGTCGGAGGGGGCCGCGGCCATCCATAACGACTATCCCTGGGCAATTGATTTCATCCTCACGAAGATGAGGAAGAACGACTCGATAAAGGTGACGAATTTCAACGACGGGACCTGGGTCGGCAACGATTTCGACTGGAGCCGGCGCCGGACCCTCCGGGCCGTGAAGAAGCGCGACTACGGGAAGGGCAAGAACCTGGGCAAGGCCCTCTACGGCGCCATCGGGGACCTGATCCCGAGGCTGAACCGGCGCGGCGTGGTCCTCGTTACCGACGGGAGCGCCGACGAGGATTCCTTCCGGACCTACACTGCGGAGAATGTCATCCGCTACGCGAAATCGCACTATATACCTGTCTACATTATCTCATTCCGGGAGCCGAACCCGGTACTGGCGGAGATTGCCGCCGGCACGGGGGGGGCGATTTTCCGGCCCCGCCAGGTCGACGGGATAAAGGGGATCTACGGGAAGATCAAGAGTTCCGAGGAATACCGCTACGTACTGGTCTATCCCACATTCAAGCTCCCCGCCTTCAGCGGCTGGTGGTCCGACGTCAGAATCGAGGTCGAGCATCGGGGGCAGAAGGGCGTCGAGTGGGGCGGATACTTCGTTCCCTAGAAGGGCAGAAGGGGGGTCGCGCGTGGTCTATATACGGCAGGGGCTGATCGATCAGCTCAGGAGAACGGGAATATCCTCCGGCGCGGTCCTGGAGGCGATGGCGGGGGTGCCCCGGCACCTTTTCGTTTCCGAGGCCCTGCGTTACCGCGCCTACGACGACGCCTCCCTTCCCATCGGCCACGGCCAGACCGTGTCGAAGCCCTCGGTAATCGCCCGGATGGTACAGTCCCTCGACCTGACCGGCGAGGAGCGCGTCCTTGAGATCGGTACCGGCTCCGGCTATCAGTCCGCAATCATCTCCGCCCTGGCCGACAGCCTTGTCACCATGGAGCGGATCGGGGAGCTCTTCAACCGCGCCCGGGCCCTTCTCTTCGGCTTCGGCTACAGCAACATCCGCTGTCTCCACTCCGGGGATTTCCACGACGCCGAGGGAACCTTTGACGCCGTGATCGTCGCCGCCGGCGCTGACATCGTCCCCGCCGCCCTCTTCGAAAAGATATCCCCCGGGGGCCGCCTCGTCATCCCGGTCCGCGGCAGCACCGGGCATCGAATCAAGAAATACATACTCAAACGGAGCGGGGGTGTGATCGAGGAGGAGATCGGCGAGGCGACCTTTGTTCCCTACGTGGTGGGCGCGACGGCATAGCACCGGGTGGGGGGGTAGATGAAATTCGTGCTACTTTATATCAAAGGAAAATCATATGATACTTCAAACGATAAAACAATTGATGACGGCAGGGGACAAATGTGCGCAGTTTAAAGCACTTCAAATGATGAAGCCTGTGGGCAGACTCATATTTTACAATGGGGCAATTGAATCGGGATTGCTTGAATTGCTGACCACCCCGTCAACATTCGAGCAAATCGCCGATACATTGAATATAAAAAACAGGCCACTGTTGTCTTCCTTGCTTGATCTCGGTTGCGTGCTTGATGAACTCTCATGCAAAAAAAACCATTACCATATTAAGGGTGCAATGGCAAAAGCCATGACGCGCGACACACCGATAGCTGACCTTATGCGTGAAACGGTTCATTACCACGCAGATGTCGCATTGCGTATGAATTCATATTTAAAAAAAAACAAGAAAGGCGATTATCTCAAAGATCTGGGCGGTGTCATCGCGGGATCTTCAAGAATCGGCGAGCCTTTGATTAAATCGTTTATTAACCATACAATTAAAAAATCAACCCCGCTGACAATTCTGGAATGTGGATGCGGTTCCGGGGAGTATCTCAAATATTATGTTGATATTAACAGAAAAAACAGCGGCATTGCAATCGACAAGGATGCTTCTGCGGTAAAAATCGCAAGGCAGAGCATCAAGAAAAACAACATCGAGAATAATTTTACGGTGTTGCATGATGACATTGCCAGACCCAGGAAAATCAAGGGAGCATCTTTTGATCTGGTGACGTCATATTCGAACATATATTATTTTTCCGATGACGGCAGGAAAGCACTATTCGCATCGATACATAAGCTGTTGAACGACAATGGCAGATTCATGCTTGCAACAATGTTGAAAAGCAAAAAAATCGCTTCAGCGTATTACGACAGCATATTTGTGGCAACAGAAGGGCTTTACCCGCTTCCGCATGTCGATGAAATTGCTCGAGACATGCGAAACGCGGGTTTTACCAGGGTGAAGGTTGTCAATCTTTTTGATTCTTCTTTCAAAGGGATTGTGGCCTACAAATAGTAACGTCACTGTATTCAGCCCGGTTTTGATGGATCACACTGCCTGAAAACACACCACTTGTATGTGACAGAACCGATCCTGGCGGAAGCCGGAAATATCAATAGCATGCCGATGAAAAGCACGCGGCGGCAGGGACACGCCGCGTTATAAGGCGCAACAGGGCCGTATCGCTCCCCGGCGGTTGCTCGGCCTCCGCGCCACACATCGCATCGGAATTCGTTCATTGGAAGGGGCCTCTTCGACGCAACGCGGGTAGTGGTGTCTGATAAATCCGTTTTTATGGATGTCAACGCCTCCCCCTATTCCTAGAAAATATACACCGGACTTGGTTCCGTTCCAACCTCAGAAGCGACTGAAAAAACGGGATGAGACTCATCCCGATGAGAATCGACATGTACAACTTTCGAGGGGAATGATCTGATGAAATGGACAATGCCTGTCATCATCAATTGCATTACCATTCTGTTTCTGGTGGGCTGGGGAGCCTATGAGAGAATCTCGGCAATAGTGAAAGGGAAAAGGCATGCGGCTTCCGAGGACAGGGACAGGAACAGCCTGATCATATTTTATGCCACTATTTTTCTCGGGTATGGCGTGGGCATGCCGGTCGCCATTACCGACTATGGAAGGATAACGGCCTTTTTCCCCGGCCTGTCATTCATTGGATTCGCGATTGTCCTGGCCGGTCTTGCGATTCGCCTTGTCGCCATACGAAGCCTGGCGGAGCATTTCACCTACACCGTGAAGATCATCGGGGATCATCGCTGGTGACGTCCGGGATATACGAATATATCCGTCATCCGGCATATCTCGGGCAGGCCATGATTTTCCTCGGATGCGGTATCGCCTTCTCCAACTGGATATCGATTCTGGTTCTCTTCCTGCCCACCTTGATCGCGGCGCACTATCGGATTTCTATCGAAGAAAAGGTTTTAATGGGACATTTTGGCGATCAGTACGGGGAGTATATGGACAGGACCAGGCGATTGGTACCGGGAATCTATTGATGGAAGGACGCAGGCAGTCCATGCAACTGCATCGCGGCGGTTTCAGGCGATGCGAGGATGGAAATTGTTATAAATTTTTAAAGGGGTCCCGCACCTATGCCATGTGTGCTCGATCCGCTCCGGGTACAAGGATGATCGCACCCTAAGAATTAATGCGTGTGGCCAGCCACTGGATCGACTTCCGGAACTGCCCTTCTCCCCCGGCCTTGTTCCCCTCGTCCGGGTAGACTTCGATGGTCTTTTCGCTCAGGATGTGGTTGAAGAGGCTGAATACGCACTCGGGCGGGGAGACTGTGTCCCTGAATCCCACGGTCGCCAGGACGGGGCAGTTGATCCGGTCGGAGAAGTTGAGGGCGTCGAAGTAGGTCAGGTTGTCCTTGACCTGCTTTTTACGGTTTTTCCCCCCGGTGATGAACTCGTTGATCTCCATGGAGGCTTCACTCTGGGAGAGGTTCTGGCTCATGGGGAGGCGACAGAAAGCAGGGGTGTCGATCACAAGGGCCGCGATGCGGTCGGAGAAGGCGGCAGCGAAAACAGCGGCGGCGGCGCCGATCCCCTTGCCGATAACCCCGATGGCGTCGCACCGAACATCGGGTACCAGGCGCAGCATGTCGATAGCGCGGTAGACGTCGAGATAGACCGCCTTCATATAGTAGGTGTCACGGTCGAGGATGTTTTCGATCATATAGCCGGGGGACTTCTGTATCTCTTCGGAGTCCGCGGGCACGATCAGGTCGTTATGACCCCTGAGGGTCACGAAGAGATAGGCAGCCGATTCGTCCAGTTCCTGCTGGGGATGCCGGGCGGGGCTGTTGTAGTCGTGGATGTGGATTATCACCCTTGGTTTTGATGCCTTCCCCGGGACCATGAGCTCGCCGCTGATGGCGCTTCTGGTGAAACCCTTGTAGGTTACGTCGTAGACCTTGAACCGGTGTGATGATTTCCGGCCGTTCTTCACCAGTTCCGGCTCGAGGGGGACCTTTTTGATCTCGGCTATGGCTTTCTCCCAGAACCGGACGAAATCGTCTTTCCTGTCGAGGGGAGGAAGGTGGAGAAAGTATTTATCGAAATTGCTGATGGCCATGGCGGTTAATTGTTCGTGAGCCTGAACAGGTAATAATAATTATAGCTGAGAAGGAGATAGAGAAAGGCGGCTATCATCGCGGAAATGGCCAGGAAGACCATGAAGAGGGCCAGGTAATAGGCCGGCCTCCGGAGAAGGTAGGAGGCTATCCGCGCAGGCGGCAGACCCTCTTTTTTTAGGCGATAGACCTTCCTCGCCAGGAGAAAAAGAAAAATCCCGACGATCCCGTAGAGAGAGAGATGGGTGATGATGACGTTGAAGGCCTCTTTCCGGTGAATCGCGAAGAGGCTTGTCGGGTAGACGAGAATGTTCATCACCAGGGTCGAAATGAGTGCAATGGCCATGGTGAAGAGGGCGAGGGTGAGGAGTTCCCTGGACCGGTCCCTCAACCGGGTTTTTTTGTAGAAATGTTCGCTCTCCATTGCTCTTCCTTGTCGTCGACGGCGGACCGGCGGGGGAGGCGGGGGGAGTCGCCTACTTTGCGGCCTCCTTCACGTCGACACCCATCTCTTCAAGCGCCTTTTTGGCCGCGTCCCTGACCTTTGCGTTTTGATCATAGTTCATTTTGTATTTTAAAATGTCAATAGTTCTTTTCTCCTTGAAATCCTTGATGAGGCTGATGGCCTTGAGCCTCATCTGGGCGCTGTTGCTCCTGAGGGCGTCGATAAGCTTCGGGACGGCCTCAGGATCTCCCATCCTCGCAAGGGCCGCGATCGAATAGAGATGGAGGGTGTTGTACCTGGTGCGTTTCTTGACATCATAGGATTCGATTAGGTCCAGGACCCGCTTGATCTCCGCGCCGAACTCGCCCTCGCCCAGTTTGGAAAGGGAGTTGACCGCATAGGCCCTGAGGGTGACGTCCTCCTCCTCGTCCCCGTAAATTTTGAGGAGAAGATCCTTCGCGTCCATCGACCGGACCCTGCCGAGAAAGAGGACCAGGCTCTGCCTGTTCGAGAGGTGCGTTTTTTTGTTGATGATAGCCTCTTTCGCGAAAGGGACAGCCTCGACCGCCTCGAATTCACCCAAGGTCTCGATCAGGGCGTTGGTCAGGTTCGACAGTTCACCCAGGTCGCTATCCCTGAGGGACTGAATCAGCCGCGGTTTCGCGGAGAGGGCATGGATGTTCTTGAGGCCGTAGACGGCGCCGGTCCGGACATCCTCGGAAAGGTGGTCCAGATTCTCGATCATGAGGGGAGCGGCCCTTTCCTCTTTCATCTCGCTCAGGACGGTGAGGGCCTTGAGGAGCACGCTGGAGTCCTTCTCCCGGTGCATCATGTCGATCAGCTTTTTCGTCAGACGGGCCCGGAGGGAGTCGTTCTTGATCAGGGGAATCCGGTTTATGGCGAGCATCCTTTCATCCTGGACGCCGTAGTCCAAAGTCTTCTCGATCCACTCGGCCCGTTTTTCATCGGACTCGCCTGTGGGGGTCGTCTGCTTCGGCTGTTCCTTTCCCGCGGTCGCGGGCCCCTTCCCCCGGGATTTTGTCACCGTGACCGCCGTGGCACCGGCGTGTTCGGTTATCGCGAAGAGGGCGATAAGGGCCGCGATCACCGCACGGTGGACGGGCCCGGCCGTTGCGGCTTTGAGTGAGTTCGATTCGTTGTTCGCGCCGTGGATCATCATATTGTACTTCCTCCGTGCCTCTGTGGCCCAATTACCGGAGGTAATTCAGGCCCCTTTATGGTATACTATCGGACGACAATTATGGTTGACAAGCGATTAATTCATTGGTGATTATTGGCACTTTGCTGAAAACAGGGACGAGTGTACACGGGAAATTATAGCGTAGAAGCAGGGAAAGGACCATATGTCGATTGCAGAAAAGTTCGGGAAGATAATCCGCTGCCTGATAGAAGGATCCGGCCCATCCGGGGGGATCGCCAGGCTCCTCGTGGCGGAGCAGTTCACGCCCGACGGGGGGGGCCCGGAGGCACGGGCCAGGAGCCTGAACGCCGCCTTCCTCCTCCTTCTTGCCGGGCCCTCCGCGTCCCGATACGAGGATGCGCGGCGCTACATGGCCGGCGCCCGGGGCTCGGCCGCCGAGTTTCTCTCCGCCGGAGCGGGACTCATCCTGCGCGAGGTCAGTGACCGTTACGAAAGTGACCCGGGCTTTCAGGACGATTTTGACGCCCTGTATGACCTCTGTGCCGGGGGAGGAGCGGCGGGGCCATCGGGAAATCGCGATGCTTTCTGGCGCCTCTTTTTCCCCGAAGGAATCATGGAGGGGGGGCATGATGCGTGCCGCGACGCTCTCCGCGAAAAAAGGAGCGTCCGCCTTTCTGGGCTGAACGGGTCCCCCGTCGTCGATCCCGGACGGGAGGTCCTCTTCACCTCCAATGTCCTGGTCACCCTCCCGGCCCCGGGGAATGCTGAGGGGCTCGATGACCTTGATCCCGGGACCCTCGATGCCCTGCGGGCCGCCGGGGCGGAGCCCCGGCTCTACTGGTACGACCACCCGATACCGGTGGGGGCGAAACCGGGGGAGAATGAACTCCTCTACTGCCTCGGCCGCCTTTCGGAAGGGCTTCGTATCGAGGAGACTGCGGGCATGAAGGAACCGGGAAGAAATATTGATTGCGTGCTTTCGGTGTCGGTCACGCACCGGGGCCTCCATGGCGTCGTGCGGCCATGGCTCCGTTCGGAGCTCGCCCGTGAGGACTCTATCGGCGGGATGAATCTCCACGTTTTCACGGAGGACGATACGGACCTTCTCCTCAACGAGATACTCCTCCCCGCGGGGAGGCGGTGGCTCGGTGATTTCGACGGGGCCCCCCTCGGGGAGGTCTTCGGTGTGGATGGGGAATACGGGCGTCACTACAGCTTTCTCAAGGCGATTGCGCGGTTCTGGAATGTTTTCGTGTCCCCGGAGATCCGCGCCACCTTCAAGATCGACCTGGACCAGGTCTTTCCCCAGGAGGAGCTCCTTCGCGAAACGGGGGCCACCGCCTTCAGGCATCTCTGCTCACCCCTCTGGGGGGCCAGGGGTGTCGACAGCCGGGGCGAGGGGGTCTACCTGGGCATGATTGCCGGGGCCCTGGTTAATCGCAGGGATATCGGGTGTTCGATTTTCACTCCCGACGTGATGCCCCCGGGACGCCCTCCCGAGGCCGATGAGGCCCTGTTCTGGAGCGCAATCCCCCAGGCCCTCTCGACTGAGGCGGAAATGATGGAGCGTTACGGGGAGGGGATGCATCGGGACGGTGTCACGGGGGCCCTCCAGCGCGTACACGTGACCGGAGGGACCAACGGGGTCCTGGTGGAGGCACTGAAGCGGTATCGCCCCTTCACCCCCTCATGCATCGGCAGGGCCGAGGACCAGGCCTATCTCCTTTCGGCCCTCTACGGTCCTCCGGGGATGGACCGCCTCCGCTATGTCCATCAGCCGGGTCTCATCATGCGCCACGACGCGGAACTTTTCTCCGCTGCGGCAGCGGCGGCGAAAACCGGCAAGCTCATGGGGGACATCCTCCGCGTGTTGCTCTTCTCTCTCTATGCCCGCGCCCTTCCCTGGCCGGTCGGGCTTACCAAGGAGGCGATGGACCCCTTCACCGGCTGTTTCATATCCCGTATACCGATAACTATCGCCCTGTTGCGTTTCTCCCTGAGGGCCGCCAAGCTTTTCGACGGGGGAGGAGGGGAGGGGGAGCTCTTTTTCGACGAGGGGGTACGGCGTCTATCGGAGATTACTTTTTCCCTCGCATCGGGGGTAAATCCGATCGAGGGGATCTACCTTCGGGAGAAGAGTGGGTGGGATCTCTTCCACGGGATCATGGACCAGGCTGAGGAGAAGATTGCCGCCGGTGACCCCTTCGCCGCGTCACTGGCGGAGAGGGCGCGGCGGATCGTCCGTTCCCTCAGGATCGACACGTGACAGGACCCGGAGACGCACATGGCTACTCGACGGCGACGAGCTTTTTGATCGACTCGAGTTTCCCCTTCATCCGGTTGTCCATGCCCTTCCGATAATCCACCTTCAGAACCATGTAGACCCTGCTGCATTCGTTGTTCATCGCGTCCATGCACTCCTTTACCACACCCATGACCTCGTCCCATTCACCCTCGAAGCAGGTGCCCATGGGGCCGATTTCATGGTTGAGTCCGCTCGACTTTATGATCGAAACGGCTTCCGCCACGTAGGAGCTGACGCTTTCTCCCCTGTCCAGCGGGAATATCGCGAGATCGGCAATGGCGCTCATGGTGTCACTCCTCAATGAAGTTGTAATGTTTTTTTACCGGCTCGGTGATCTTCCATGAGCACCTGAGACCCTTGGGGAACGTGACGAAGTCACCTGCGCCGAACTCGATACTTGTCCCGTCCTCCGCGGTGACCGTCACCCGCCCTTCGAGGAGAAGGCACTCCTCTATGGAGTCGTACTGCCAATCGAACTCCGAGACCTCTTTTTCCCAGATTGGCCATGATTTTATTTTTCTGCTTTCGATTTCATTCCCGTCCGGCCTGGTAACCCTGATTGTCATGGGTGCCTCCTTCGTTGTAGTGCGATACCCGCATGTGCGGAATCACGTAACCGGGCCTTCCGGTTTCACGTCCACACGTTTGATGAAGGCGCCGGTCGAACGGTTGATATAGTCGGTGGAAAAGATGGTGCGCTCGATCACCAGGAAGTAACCCTCCGGGTCGATGCTGAAACCGTTGTGGTAATCGGTGACCATGAGGGCCTGGTTCTGCTCAAGGGTTACGACCCGCTCTTCCACGCCGTTTTTAAGGAGCAGCCCGGTCCGTCCCCCGATGCAAACGAAGAGTTCCGGGCAGGTGTGCTTCTCCATCATGGTAATATCTTCATGACGGGTGAATTCAGGCCTGTAGAGCCCTGCTCGCCAGGCGCCCTCGTCCTTGAAGATGACCCCCCAGCGGGAGTCGGGGATGAGGTCGATGATCTCGATGGTCATTGCTCCGGCACTGATGCTGAAAAAGCGAACATGCTTCTGTCCGCTTTTTCATGAGCGGGTGATGGGGATCGAACCCACGTGACCAGCTTGGAAGGCTGGAGTTCTACCACTGAACTACACCCGCATTACTCTGCTATTATGGAAGGGTTGTGAAACCGACCCTTACCATCCGCACGATAAAAATGCCCCCGCCAGGGAGCCATACAGGCCGGCACCGGCTGTCAAGGCATGATTCATGCTGCTTTTAAGAAATATTTATACTGTAGGGTGTCAACAAAAAATTACTCCCACTGCGTGGGGGGCGTAGACTAAAAGTCGTAGAGGACATGTAAAAGCGATGGGGTCAGAGTAAAAAAGTTTTGGGGTCAGAGCACACTACTCCATACCCGTATGGGGGGAGTTTATATAGACAAAAGATACAAAAATTTCATTATATCCTTGACAAATTATGTCTCATATGGTAACAAGTGGGGAAAAGTGGGGATTGATGTTGAATTTTACCTGAAAGGTGGTGAACCAAGCATGTTCATGGGTGAATATCATCCCACCCTTGATGAAAAGGGGAGGATCGCGATACCAATAAGGCTCAGAAGGGCCTTCGGGGAGAACGCGGTCATAAACAGGCTCGTCCTCACCTACGGCTTCGATACCTGCATCATGGCCTTTCGCGAAGAGGAGTGGGGTCGCTTCGTCAGTGAGAAGCTGGTTCCCCTGCCCCAGTCGAATCCGACCAACAGAAACTGGGTGCGCCATCTCATGGGCGGCGCGCGCGAGCAGGAGCTTGACAGGCAGGGAAGGATCATCATTCCCGCAAGCCACCTTGAATTCGCCGGCATTCGAAACGAGGTCACCATCCTCGGCCTGAACGACCGGATCGAGATATGGGCGACGGATAATTATGAACGATACCGTCCCGACCAGGACTCCCTTAACGCCCTGGCGGGAGATCTCGGCATATAGACCGGACGGGGCCCGGTCATCCCTCGCCGGATGCGGGGAAAAGGAATCGGCTCCAATGAGACATAATGTATAAGAGGCCGATGTGGAATACGTGCATATTCCGGTAATGCCCCGTGAACTGGTGGGGTTCATTGAGAGTTCGGCGTTCGGCGGTACGGGAGTCCTGGTGGATTGCACGGTCGGTGAGGGGGGGCACTCTGAGCTGTTTTTGAAGACATTCCCCGCCTTGCGGATCATCGGCATTGACCGTGACAGCGGGATCCTGGAAATAGCACGGGAGAGGCTGAAGCCCTATGGGAGCAGAATTGATTTACATTGCGATAATTTTTATCGTGTTTCTCAGCATCTCGAATCGATGAGGGGAGCGGTCAATTTTTTCCTGTTCGATTTCGGGATATCCTCTTTCCATTATGAGAAAAGCGGACGGGGGTTCGGTTTTGCCAGGGATGAAAAACTCGACATGAGACTTGACGAATACGGAGAGAGCGCGAGCGCACTGGTCAACGCGGGTGACGAGAAGTTTCTTTCCGATATCATATTCCGTTACGGCGAGGAGCGGTGGGCGCGCAAAATTGCTTCTGCGATCGTCCGAGCGGCGAGGACTGCACCGGTGGAGACCACCGGCGAGCTGGCGGAGATAGTGCTTCGCGCCATACCCAGGAAGTTTCACGTGAGGAACATTCACCCGGCGACGCGGGTTTTTCAGGCCCTCAGGATCGCCGCAAACGACGAGCTCGGGGCCATAGAAAAGGCCCTCTCGTCGTTTCACGAGTTTCTCGCCCCCGGGGGCCGCGCCATGGCGATTTCCTTCCATTCCCTGGAGGACCGGATCGTCAAAGAGAAGTTCCGTCGCCTTTCGCGGGGGTGCCTCTGCGGCGAGGATGGGCGCAACTGCCGCTGCACGGGGGCGCCCATTGTAAAACTATTGACGAAAAAGCCACTCAGGCCTGAAGCTGACGAGGTTGAGGAAAACGGCAGGGCGCGGAGCGCCAGGCTGCGGGCCTGCGAAAAGGTATGAGACGCGGCTCCCGGGAGGATGCGCTCGACACCCGGCGGGACGGATAGGGGAGGTCGTCATCAAATACTTTCTGATGATTTTTTTCATGAGTCTTTTCGTCATACTTTACGTGTGGCAGAACATCGAGGTCGTGAAGACGGGTATCGAGTGCAGGCGCCTCGGTGAGCGGGAAAGCCGGCTCCTTGATGAACAGGCGCGGCTGCGCCTGGAGATTGAGCGCTATCGGCGGATGGGGATGGTGGAGGAGTATGCCCGGAGCAAGGGCCTCCGGCAGCTTCGTCCCGGAGATTTTGCGATCATGGCAGTGAGTGAAACCGATGCTGAATAACAACACGCATATAACGATGTCCCTGGCGGACCTCGCGGAACTGTCGGGCGAAGAAGTCCGGCACGTGAGCGGGAACGGCACGGCCGTGAATTGCGTGGAATACGATTCGAGAAACGTGAAAAAGGGGTGCCTCTTCGTGGCCGTGGACGGATTCGCCGTCGACGGCCACCGCTTTGTCCATGACGCGGTTGAAAAAGGGGCCTCCGCAATCTGCCTGTCTGCAGACAGGGCGGGCGATTTCGCGTCACTGAAAGACCGGGGGATCGGCGTCCTGGCCGCCTCCAACACCAGAACCGCCCTCTCCCGGATATCAGCGGCGTTCTACGGATTTCCCTCACGGTCGATGACCGCCATCGGTATAACCGGCACCAACGGAAAAACCTCGATCACCTACATGCTTGAGGCAGTACTGAAGCGTCACGGCCTCAACCCCGGGGTCATCGGCACCGTCAACTACCGGTGGGGAGGGCGGGTTTTCCCCGCACCGAATACCACTCCCGAATCGAGGGATCTGCAGGAGATACTGTACCGGATGCGTCGGGACGGGGTCGACTCGGTCCTGATGGAGGTTTCATCGCACGCCCTGGAGCTCGGGCGGGCCGACGACATCGATTGCGACGTGGCCGTCTTCACCAATCTCACCAGGGACCACCTCGATTTTCACCATGACTTCGAGAGCTACTTCAGGGCGAAGAAGAGAATCTTCAGCCTCCTCGAAAAGAGCGGAAAGAAGGGACGGTGCGGCGTGGTGAACATCGACGACCCCTATGGCCGCGAGATCCACATGATAAGGAACCAGTATTCATTTCCATTTAAAAGCTTCGGCGTTGATTCTGCGGCCGATTACATGCCCGCCCCTGGCAGCATCGAGAACACGATCCGCGGTGTTCGCTACATGATGGATCGCCATGATCGGGGAATAGAGATAGCCCTCAGGCTCCCCGGCAGTTTCCAGGTGTACAATTCCCTTGCCGCCGTCGCGACAGCGCGCCATATCGGTATCCCCTACGACGATATCGCATCCGGGCTGGCCGGCCTGGAGAGCGTTCCCGGAAGGTTCGACGTGATCGCGAGCGAGAGGGGCTTCGCTGTCATCGTCGATTACGCCCACACCGTAGACGCACTCCTGAAGCTCCTGAAGTCGGTGAAGGAGCTGGAGCACCGGCGGATCATTACCGTATTCGGGTGCGGAGGGGATCGCGACCGGACCAAACGGCCGTTGATGGGCGGAGTCGCCGAGGAGAATTCCGACATCGTCATCGTGACCAGCGACAATCCCCGCACCGAGAATCCCGGGCGGATCATCGAAGACATACTCGCCGGCATGATCCCCGGAAGGCATGAGATTATACCGGATCGCGAAGAGGCCATACACCGGGCCGTGGACATGGCGGAGGATGGCGACATTGTGGTGATCGCCGGCAAGGGGCATGAGGACTACCAGATCATCGGGACTGAAAAGATACATTTCGACGACAGGGAGACGGCGGCGCGTTGGATGGCACAGGGCGCCGTAAACGGGAGAGCGAGGTGATTGTGGCGCACGACACGACCGTGGGATGGATAGCGGAGGCATGCGGAGGTAGGATAACCGCCGGAGACCCCGCCATGACGATTGACACCGTCACCACGGACTCGCGGGAGCTTGGCGGAAAGAACCTCTTCATCCCCCTCGTCGGCGGGCGATTCGACGGCCACGATTACATCCGTGGCCTCACTGAGGGGGGGCGCCTTCGGGCCTATCTTACCATGCGCGCAGGGCATACCGACCACGCTGCCCTTCACGGCGTCGCGGAGGTCATGTGCGACGATACACTGGGGGCCCTGGGGACGCTGGCCGCCCGCCACCGTGACGCCATCGACCCCGGGGTGATCGCCATCACCGGAACCAACGGGAAGACCACCACCAAGGAGCTGGTCTTCGCGATTCTGAACTCCCGCCGCAGGTGCCTCAAAAACGAGAAGAACTACAACAACGAGATCGGCGTTCCTGGGACCCTCCTTGCACTGAGGACCGGCCACGAGATTGCCGTGATCGAGATGGGAATGAACCACCCGGGCGAGCTGGATCGCCTGTCGCGCATCGCCAGGCCGGACCTGGCGGTCATCACCAACGTCGGCGAGGGGCATCTGGAGTTTCTCGGTTCCGTCGAGAACGTGGCCAGGGCCAAGTCGGAAATCATGAGCGGCATGAAGGCGGGAGCGACCCTCCTCGTCAATCGCGATATGCAATGCTTCGACCTTGTCATGGGGAAGGCCCGTGACGCGGGGTTGTCGACGACGACCTTCGGCCTCTCGAAGGACGCGCAGGTGCGTCCCGATTCATTTCGGCTGGCCCCCGGCTCCGTCGGCGTCGTTTTCGGCGGGACCGAGATCGTCGCGCCCCTCTTCGGCATGCATAATGTCTTCAATCTCGTCGCCGCCGTCGCCGTGGGCATGTGGTACGGCATCACCGCCGGGGAGATGCGCGATGCCCTGGAGGGCTTCGTCAATCCCGACGGCAGGGGCCGAATCATCGAGGCGGGCTGCACGGTCATCGATGACAGTTACAACGCCAACCCCCTGTCGGTCCGGAGCGCCCTCAGGTCTGCGCAGGAGATATTTCCAGGACGGAGAAAAATCGCCGTCCTTTCCGACATGAAAGAGCTGGGCGAATCGGCCCCCGCGCACCATGCCGCGTGCGGCAGGGCGGTGGTCGAGAGCGGTTTCGACATGCTCCTGGTGTGGGGCGATATGGCCGGCCACTACGCGGAGGGTGCCGCAGGGGCCGGCATGGACGGCGAACGGGTCCGGCGCTTCGACACCAGGGAGGATCTCGCGCGCTATCTTGCAAAGGCCCTTCGCCCGGATGATGTCATACTTGTGAAGGGGTCACGTTCGATGAAAATGGAAGAGGTCGTCCGCGCAGTGACCGGAAGAGGGGAGTGAGATGTTTTACCATTTTATACTGCCACTCAAGGAATACCTTTCCTTCCTGCGGCTTTTTCAGTACATCACCTTCAGATCGGCCTATGCGGCGGTGACGGCCCTGCTCCTCGTGCTCATCCTGGGCAGTCTGGTCATCCGATGGCTCCAGGCCCTCAAGTTCGGCGAGGAGATCAGGGCCCTGGGCCCGGAAAGCCATCGCGTTAAGGCGGGGACCCCGACCATGGGGGGGATCATCATCATCGGAGCGGTTCTCATGTCGATCCTGCTCTGGGGCAATTTCTCAAACCTTTATCTCTGCGTCCTCATCGGCGCCACGGTACTCCTCACGGGGCTCGGGTTCGTCGACGACTACATCAAATCGATTTTAAAGAGGAAGGACGGGGTCCCGGCCCGTATCAAGCTCCTCTGCCAGATCGGCATCGCCCTGATCGTGGCGCTTTTCATCTACAATATCCCCTCGGGCAAAGAGGGGGCCACGACCCTCTACGTACCCTTCATCAACGAAGCGGTCATTGACATGGGTGTCATGTGGATTTTTTTCGCGGTCGTGGTCATCGTTGCCACCACAAACGCGGTGAATCTCACCGACGGCCTGGACGGACTGGCCATCGGTTCGGTCATCACCGTGGGGGTGAGCCTCGGGATCATGGCTTACCTCTCCGGAAACGTGAAGATCTCCGCATACCTGAAAATACCCTACGTGCCGGCGGCGGCGGAGCTGACCGTGTTTATCGCGGCTATTATCGGCGCCTCCATCGGGTTTCTCTGGTTTAACAGCAATCCCGCCACGGTCTTCATGGGAGACACGGGATCGCTGGCGCTGGGAGGCATCATCGGCATCACTGCGGTGATGATCAAGAAGGAGATATTCCTCTTCATCGTCGGCGGGGTCTTCGTGGCGGAGGTGATGTCCGTAATCATTCAGGTGGTGTCCTTCAAACTCAGGGGGAAGCGGGTATTCAAGATGTCGCCCATCCACCACCACTTCGAGCTTTCAGGATGGCCCGAACAGAAGGTGGTGGTGCGCATGTGGATTATCGGGATAATACTCGCAATTCTGGGGCTCAGCTCCCTGAAGATACTGTAGATGGACGGTGCGCGGTTGTTACAGAGGAAAATAAACAAGGCACTTGTCGTCGGTCTGGGATACAGAACCGGGGTAGCAGTGTCGAATTTTCTCACGGGCCGCGGGGTCTCGGTGGTCGCGTCGGACCGGAAGGGTGAAAGGGAGCTTGCCGACGTACTGGTGAAGCTCGATCCCGCCGTGCGGGTCGTTACCGGCGAGCAGAAGCCGGCCCTCCTCGACGAGGGGTTTGATGCCATTGTCCTGAGCCCCGGAGTTCCCGCCGGGATACCCCTGATCGCCGAGGCGCGGAGGCGGAAGATCCCGGTGATGGGAGAGATCGAACTGGCATATTGCTACCTGAAGGGGACCATCGTCGGTATCACCGGAACGGACGGTAAATCGACCGTCACCGCCATGATCGGGCATGTCCTGAATGAGATGAATATCGACGCCAGAGTGGGGGGCAACATCGGCATACCCCTTATCACTTTCGCGGGGACAACAATGGCGCATTCGGTCGTCGTGGCGGAGCTCTCATCCTTCCAGCTCGAGACCATCATGAGTTTCCGGCCCCACGTGGCCCTTCTTCTCAACGTGGCGCCGGATCACATGGATCGCTATGACGGCATGGAGGACTATTTCGAGGCGAAGATGAAAATCACCATGAACCAGCACGCCGAGGACACCTTCATATATAACCTGGACGACGCTATGGCGGTGCGCGGAGCGCGGATGTCGAAGGCGCGGCACGAGTCCTTCTCGATGACGAGCGCAGACGCGGACATGTTCCACCGTGATGGCGTCGTTCTTCTTAAAGAGGGGGGCGAGGCCTTCAGGGCCGACGGCATGAAAATCCTTGGACTCCATAACGTCCAGAACGCCATGGCCGCGGTACTGGCCGTCAGGGCCGTGTTCAGGAAGACGCGAATGACCCTCGATTATAAAAGGATCGCCGCCGCGATCGGCTCCTTCCCGGGGCTTTCCCACAGACTTGAGCGGCTGGGGATTTATCAGGGACGGGAGTTCGTTAACGACTCGAAGGCGACGACGGTGAACGCCGTAATGACCGCCCTGAAGAGCCTGCCGGGGAAGGGGGTTCTCATCCTTGGAGGGAGGACCAAGGGTGACGATTACGCCCGTCTCGCCTCGGGCCTGAACGACAGGATACGCGCCCTGGTGCTGATCGGGGAATCGCGGCCCTTCTTCTCGAAACTCTTCACCGGCTACCGGCAGGCCCTTGCGGAAAACATGGACGAGGCGGTGGTCATGGCGATGCGGGAAAGCAAAAAGGGTGACACGATTCTCCTGTCCCCCGCCTGCGCCTCCTTCGACATGTACGCCGATTATGAAGAGCGGGGCGAGCGGTTCAGGGACTCCTTCCATCGCCTGGAGAGCGGAGCGCTGCTATGGACCTGAAATCATTCGTCGACATCCGCCGGCCGAAGGAACCGGACCTGGTCCTCTTTATAACGGTCCTCGCCCTGGCGGGGATCGGCATCGCGATGATTTACAGCGCGAGCGCCGTCTACTCCATGAAGACATTCAGCGATTCCAATTATTTTTTAAAGAAGCAGCTCCTCTGGTTCGCAGTGGGCCTGATGCTGCTACTCCTGTTCAAGGAGATCGATTACCGGAACTATATCAGGCACACGAAGATGATGCTGCTTGTCTCGCTCATCCTCCTCTCCCTGGTCTTCATCCCCGGGATCGGCCATACCGTAAAGGGCTCGATGCGCTGGCTCGGCGCGGGGGGCTTCGCCTTCCAGCCATCGGAATTCGTCAAGATTTTCGTCGTCATATATCTCGCAAAGGTCTTTTCCTCCGACCAGGACGACCACTTCACCCGGATTCTCGTGCCGGTAATCATCGTATCCGTCATATTTCTGCTCATCATGATGCAGCCCGACTTCGGCACCGCCATTGACATACTGGCCGTGTCGGTGCTGATTCTCTTTGCCTCCGGTTTCCCCCTGGTCTACATCGTGTCGCTTTTCGTCATCAGCATCCCGATGTTTTACCTGCTTATTCACCTTGTCGAGTACCGGAAGCAGCGCCTCATCGCCTTCTTTAATCCGTGGGAGTATCGCTACGGGATTGGCTATCACCTGGTTCAGGGCTTCATCGCATTCAAAATGGGCGGACTCTTCGGCGTTGGACTCGGTAACGGTTCCCAGAAACTTTCGCGCCTGCCGGAGCCCCACACCGATTTTATCTTTGCCGTGATCGCAGAAGAGGCGGGACTGCTGGGGACGGCAATCATCGTGCTTCTCTTCTCGGCCCTTGTCTGGCGGGGGGTCGTCGTGGCGGGAGGGGCTCCCGACGGTTTCGGCAGGCTCCTGGCCATGGGCCTGAGTCTCATGATCTCGGTACAGGCATTCATCAACATTGGCGTGGTAACCGGCGCCCTCCCGACGACCGGCATCCCCCTTCCGTTTATCAGTTATGGCGGCTCGTCGCTCCTTACGAACATGATTGCCGCGGGAATCATCCTGAACGTCTCCCGTTACCAGGGGGCCGTAAGGCAGGAAGCGAACATTCTTGAAGAGGTAATGCAGTGAACAAAATGCGTGTCCTGATCGTAGCGGGTGGTACGGGCGGGCATATCAGCCCGGGGATAGCCCTGTATGAATCCTTCAGGGAGAAGGGCGTGCCCGTACTGCTTCTCTCCGGGAAGCGTGACGCCCGATTTCCCTCACTGGCCGACACGGCGCCGGGCGATCTCCGGCTCTACGGTGCGCCATCATTTTCCAGGAACCCGGCGGAGCTTCTTCTTTTTCCCATCCGTTTCGCCCTGGCATTCATGTCGGCCCGTTCGATCATCAAAAAGGAAGGGGTGAGCGCGGTGATCGGGATGGGCGGTTACGTTTCGGCACCGGCCCTTCTCGCGGCAAAAATGATGAAAGTTCCGATCTTCCTGTGCGAGCAGAACAGCGTCCCCGGCAGGGTCACAAGGTTTTTCGAGGCCCACGCGCAGAAGGTCTATGGCACCTTCCGCGGTGCGACGGATTACCTGAAGCAGAAGGAGAAGTACCTTCGTGTCGGGAACCCGATTCGGAAACGGGTCATGGTGGAGACCCTGAGGGAAGAGGCGCGAAAGACCTTCCACCTTGGGCACAGCAAAAGGGTGATCCTTGTCATCGGCGGGAGCCAGGGAGCCCTCCGGATCAATGAACTTGTCTTCAACCTGAAAAAGAACTATTCCGATGAATTAAAGAATGTCGGCATCATATGGAGCACGGGGGAGTTCTCCTTCCAGGACTACAAGGAGCGGATACAGCGTGAAATCGGGGAAGGATCCATTTACCTGTCGCCCTTTATCGACCGGGTGGGCCTGGCCTACCGGGCCGCCGATATCGCCATCGCGCGGTCGGGCTCCGGTGTGATGATGGAGCTGGCGGCCATGGGAATTCCCTCGATCCAGATCCCCTATCCTTTCGCGGCCGACGGCCACCAGGATAAAAACGCCGACGAGTTCGTCGAGGCAGGCGCGGCGATAAAAATAAGCAACCAGGACGCGGTGGCGGAAACGGTGATGCCGATTCTTCACGATCTCCTCAACAACCCGAGGGCCCTCGGGCAGATGTCCGAGAAGGCCCGGGCTGCGGCGATGATCGATGCGGCTGACCTGATAGTGAATGACGTCTTGAAGCATAGTGAGGATGCGAATAAACCTCCCCTCCCTTGACGGGAGGGGAGGGGGGAGGGTGAGCGGTTCCGAAACACCCCCACCCCGGCCCTCCCCCCTCAAGGGGGAGGGGGGATCTCTGAGAAGGTAGAACAACGGGATATAAAATGTTCAGAAAATCGAGAAAAATGCATTTCATCGGGATCGGCGGGATAGGCATGAGCGGTATCGCCGAGATACTGATCAACATGGGTTACGAGGTGTCCGGGTCGGACCTCGCCGAATCGGAACAGACCCGCCGCCTGGCGGCCCTGGGGGCACGGATATTCATCGGCCACGACGCCGCCAACATGAGTGACTACCACGTGGTGGTCACGTCGAGCGCAATCGCCCCGGACAATCCGGAACTCATGGATGCCCGCGTGCGCCGCATCCCGGTGATCCATCGTTCCGAAATGCTCTCGCACCTGGTGAGGATGAAGCATGGCATCGGCGTGGCCGGGACCCATGGAAAGACGACCATCACTTCCATGCTCGCGTACCTGCTCTTCCACGGGGGAATGAATCCCACCGCGGTGGTGGGGGGGAAGGTGCTCGATTTCAGCTCCAACGCGCGGGTGGGGGAGGGGGACTACATCGTATTTGAGGCGGACGAATCGGACGGATCCTTCCTGAAGCTCCTTCCCTGCATCGGTATCGTTTCCAACATTGACGCGGACCATCTCGATCACTACAAATATTTCCAGGGGCTGAAGGACGCGTTTTTATCGTACATAAACACCATACCTTTTTACGGCTATTCAGTGCTCTGTGTGGACGATCCCACTGTCAGGGAAATCCTTCCCCTGGTGGAGCGGCCCTATTACACCTACGGGCTTTCTGAGGACGCGGATTTCAGGGCCACGGACATCGTCATGGCGGAAGGGATGATGCGTTACCGGTGCCTTTACAAGAACGGCTCTGTCGGGGAATTCGCGATCCGCCAGCTCGGCAATCACAATGTGGTCAACTCACTCTCCGCGATCGCCGTGGCACAGGAGCTGGGAATGAGCGGTAAGGCAATCGCCGAGGGCCTTCGGGAGTTCCGGGGGGTTCATCGCCGCCTGGAGCTCGTGGGGCAGGCCGGGGGAGTAACCGTATACGACGATTACGGCCACCATCCCACGGAGATACGGGCCACACTCGACGCGTTGAAGAACCTGGGCCGCAGGATCGTCGTGGTGTTTCAACCGCACCGTTATTCGCGGACCCGGATGCTCAGTGAAGAATTTGGCCAGTGCTTTACCGGCGCCGATGAGCTATATCTCACGGAGATCTACCCGGCAGGGGAGCAGCCGATCGACGGGGTCTCATCCATGCTTATAGTTGAGTCCGTGGCGAGGCACGAGGGGCGGGAGATAGGGCTGATTCCCCGCTTCGACGGGATCGCGGAGACCATCGCATCGATCGTCCGCAGAGACGACGTTGTCATCACCCTTGGGGCGGGCGATATATACAAGGCGGGGACGCTGATACTGGACGAAATCAAAAGGAAGGCCGGATGATCATGCGTCACTTCATCATTGCAGTCGCCTCCGCGGCTGCGGGCCTTCTGCTCGCAGGCGCTCCACTGAGCGCTGACGACATACGAAAAGTCAGGGACATCGAGTTCAGGGGCTTGACCCTCCTGTCAAAGTATGATATAATACGTGGAACGCGCCTGAAGGCGGTCAGCGACGGGATCATTATCGACGTCTCCTCACTCGAAGGCGCGATGTCGGGAAACCCCTTCATTGCGTCGTACGGGGTGAGGGAGTCGGGAGGAAGGCTGGTCGTTACCGTTGCTGAAAGAAAGCCGGAAGTGATCGTTGCGGCGGCCGGTGAAAAGGGGATCGAAATCTACGAGCTCGACGCCGGGGGTCGAATAATTTCCAGGAACGATCCGCATACGGCGGCGGTCCCGGTTATCCACGCGGGGAGGGGCGAATTCCCTTCTCCGGGGGGGGCGGGTGGTATTGAGGCCCTGATGGACCTGCTTTCGCTCGTGAAGGAACGGGACGGTGCGACATACGGGGAGATAACAGAACTATACCCGGAGGGTGAACGCTTGAGACTATTCGCACGGGGACGGAGGACGGAGTTTGTTCTGAGGCCCCTTGAGGGAGATTTCGCCTCGCTGAGGCAGCTCCTTGGGATATGCGATCACTCGGTGCGAAAGCCCGAGAAGATCACCCTGTCCGATAACGCGGCCATTGTCAGGTAAAAGAAGGGAGTGCAGCATGGAAAATATACTGGTTGGTTTGGACATCGGCACCACGAAGACCTGCGCGGTCATAGGCACAATGAACGCGAATAACCAGGTCGAGGTGATAGGTGTGGGAGTGACGCCATCGAAGGGCCTCAAGAACGGGGTCATCGTCAATATCGACAACACCACGGCGGCCATCGCCAAGTCCGTGGACGAGGGCGAGCTGATGGCGGGCTACGAGGTCTCCGACGTGGTGGTGGGCGTCAGCGGGCAGCACGTGAAGGGGCAGAATTCAAGGGGTGTGGTCGCGGTCTCCAGCAGGAACAGAATCATCATGACCCACGACGTGATGCGGGTCATCGAGGCCGCCCAGGCAGTCGTCATCCCCGTTGACCGGGAGATACTCCACGTGCTCTCCAAGGAGTTTTCCGTGGACGACCAGATCGGGATCAAGGACCCCATAGGCATGAGCGGCGTGCGCCTTGAGGCGGAGGTCCATATCGTGACGGGAGCCACCGCCAGCATACTGAACATGATCAAGGCGGTGGAGAAGGCCGGGTTCCAGTATCGTGACATCGTCTTCAATCCCCTCGCGGCGGCCGACGCGGTGCTCTCCCGCGACGAGATGGAGCTGGGGGTCGCCCTCCTGGACATCGGGGGGGGCACGGTAGACATCATCGTATACCTGGAGGGCGGCGTCGCCTTTTCCTCTGTGCTGTCGATCGGGGGAATACATGTGACCAACGACATTTCAATAGGCCTTCGCACGCCAATAGAGTCGGCGGAACTGATCAAGAAAAAGTACGGGTGCGCGGTGCTCGATCTCGTCGACCCCTCGGAGGTGGTCGAGGTCCCCTCGGTGGGGGGAAGACCGCCGCGCAAGCTCCTCCGCCAGGAGCTGACACAGATTATCGAGCCACGCATGGCGGAGATGATGGAGATGATTGACAACGAACTCGTCATGAGCGGAAAGAAGGATATGCTTGCCGCGGGCATCGTGCTTACCGGCGGAGGGAGCATGCTAGACGGCTCGATCGAGGCGGCGGAGCGCGTGTTCAACATGCCGGTCCGGATCGGTGTCCCGAGGGACATCGCGGGCCTGGCGGACCGTGTCGCCACTCCCCAGTTCGCGAACGGGGTCGGGCTGCTGAAGTACGGACTCAGGATGGGCCAGATCAGGAGCGGCGCTCAGCGCTCCCTGAAGGGCGCCGGTTTTTTAGGCCGGATGAAGAAATGGCTGGAGGAGTACCTGTAGGGTTTTGTACAAGCCTGGCCCGTGGGGCGGGCGCCATGTCATTGTAATCGCCTCGGCGAGACGAAAATATAGGGGAATGAGACATAATATAGAGGGGGAGCGATATGTTTAAACTGGAAGAAGAAAAGCCCGCATCAACGGTCATCAAGGTTGTCGGCGTAGGCGGCGCGGGGTGCAACGCGGTCAACAGGATGATCGCCACCGGCATGGAAAACGTAGAGTTCATCGTGGCCAACACTGACGCCCAGCAACTCAGGGACAGCCTCGCCTCGGTGAAGATACAGATAGGGACCAAGCTGACGAGGGGACTCGGCGCCGGCGCAGACCCCAACGTGGGGCGCGAGGCGGCGAACGAGGACCGCGAAAAGATCCACAAGGCCCTCAAGGGAGCGGACATGGTGTTTATCACCGCGGGGATGGGTGGCGGCACCGGGACCGGCGCGGCGCCCGTCATGGCCGAAGTGGCAAAGGAGCTTTCGGCCCTTGTGGTGGGGGTCGTGACCAAGCCCTTCAAGGTCGAGGGAAAGAAGCGGATGGCGCAGGCCGAAACGGGCATTGCCAACCTCAAGGAGAAGGTCGACACCCTCATCACCATTCACAACGACCTACTCTTGAAGATCATCGATCGCCGTACGCCGATTGAGGATGCCTTCAAACTTGCCGATGACATCCTGCGCCAGGGCGTGCAGGGAATTGCTGACTTGATAATGGTCACGGGCCTGGTCAACGTCGATTTCGCGGACGTGCGCACCGTTATGAGGGAGACAGGAGATGCCCTCATGGGCGTGGGGATCGGCACGGGTGAGAACAAGGCCCTGGAGGCCACACAGCAGGCGATCAACAGCCCCCTCCTGGAGGAGACATCCATCGAAGGCGCAAAAGCGGTGCTGATCAATATCGCGGGAGGGAACGACCTCTCCCTCCACGAGGTAAACGAAGTGACCGATGTCATCACCCGCCAGGTGGACCCGGATGCGAACATCATCTTCGGCACCACTATAGACCCGGCGCTCTCGGATCGTGTTCGCGTGACCGTCATCGCAACCGGCTTCGACCGGCGTCGCAACATGATCAACCGCGGTCCCGTCTCCCAGATTGAACCGAGCAACGGCACGTCACTGACCCTTATCGAGGGGAGGCAGAAGCCGGGGGAGAAGCGTGTTCCCGCGGGCCATCAGACCTTTTCTCTCGATTACGAGCGCAGGAGGGTGCGGGATTATCAGGGTGAAGATCTCGACATCCCCGCGTTTCTGAGAAGGAGCATCGAGTGACCGCGACGGCGCCGGTGCATGGAACCCTGTCTCGATGAGGGAATACGCTCCTTCCTGAGGGAGCGCCTGGGATCATGGGACCGGCTGGAACCCCTGGCCGGTGACGCCTCGACCCGCGCCTACTGGCGCGTGAGGGGCGGTGACGCCACATGGGTGCTCTGCCTCGACAGCGCCTTCAAGGGCTCGTCAGCGGAGGAATATCCCTATGTTGTGGTGTACCGTATTCTGAGGGGAACGGTTCCGGTACCGGAGATTATCGCCATGGACGGGAACAGGGGCCTTTTTCTCATCGAAGACCTCGGGGACGCCCTCCTTGAAACGGTCTTCCCCGACCTGGGCAGTGAAAACGCAGGCCGGATCTACGTCGCCTGCATTGAGAATCTTTTCAAGATTCAGTCGATACGGGGGAAGGGGACCGTCCCCTTTACCCTTTCCTTCGACATTCAGAAGTTGATGTACGAGTTCGACTTCTTCATCGAGCACGCCCTGGGGGGCCATTTCAGAGCCCCTCTGGGGGAAGGGGATCTCCGCAATCTCAGAGCCGAGTTTCTGAAGATATCGGAGATACTCTATCGCCCCGAGCTCTTCGTACTCGCCCACAGGGATTATCATTCGAGAAACATCATCATCCGCAACGACACCCCCTATATCATCGATTTCCAGGACGCGCGAATGGGCCTCCCCCAGTACGACCTGGCGTCGCTCCTCAGGGACTCCTACACCCTTCTTGACGATGATGCTTTCGACCGTCTCGCGGGATTCTATTACGACGGAGCGGTTGCGCGCGGCATCGTCACCATGGGGAGAGACGAGTTCGACCGCTATTTTGACCTGATGGCTTTTCAGCGAAACGTGAAGGCGATCGGGACCTTCGGGTACCAGTCGACACGACTCGGGAGGAGGCGCTACGCGGGCCATATCGGGCCCACTGCCCGCTACCTCGGGGGCTACGTGTCGCGAAGAAAAGAGCTTGCACGGGCATGGGGGATAGTGAAGCCTCATCTTGACGGCGCGTGAGGCGCCTGTCGCACGAAACCTCAGGGGGTCTACGATTGAAAGCCTTTCTGCTCGCAGCCGGGTTCGGAGAGCGTCTTCGCCCGATAACCGGCGTTATGCCGAAACCCCTCGCTCCGGTTCTGAACGTTCCCGCGATCTGCTACGCATTGACCCTTTTAAAGAGGGCAGGCGTAACGAAGGTGGTCTGCAACCTGCACCACTTTTACAGGCAGGTGACCGATTTCTTCGGCGCCAACGGGAATTTCGGCATGGATATCCATTTTTCAATCGAGGAAAGGCTTCTCGGGACGGGGGGGGGGCTGATGAAGTGCCGGGCATTGCTCGATGATGGTCCCTTCTTCTATATAAACAGTGATGTGATCGCGGATATCGATCTGGAGGCTTTCCGGGCCGCCCATCAAAGTTCAGGGGCCTGCGCCTCAATGGCCGTGGCACCCGCGGACCGGGGTGCGGGACGCGTGACGGTTTGCAACGGAGGGGTGGTGAACCTTCGCTCCCTGCTGCCGCGAGAGGATGAGCCGGGGCATGATTTTATCGGCGTGGCCCTCCTCACGCCCTCAATATTTAACCATCTCACGTCAGGCGTATCCGATATCGTCGAAACGGGCCTGATCGCACTCGCCGGGATGTCCTCCATTGCTGCATATGCGTACCCGGAGACCTGGTACGATATCGGCACTACGGAATCGTACAGGCGGGCGAATGTCGGGATGATCGGGGCAGATTGGGGGGTGATAAAGGGGATGGTGGGCGCGACGGGGCTCTCCACGTCGGCGATATCGCCTGGAGCGATAATCGGCAAGGGGGCTGCCATCGAACGCTCTGTAATCGGCGACGGGTGCCGTGTCGGGGAGGGGGCGGTCGTCGAGGAGTCGGTGCTGTTCCCGGGGGCAGTGGTGGGGTCCGGCGAAAGTGCGGTGCGCGGTGTGTTCCTTCCCTGAATCCAGATCCCTGTCCAGGCATCGCATGATGTGAAGATCCGCGAGTTATAATAGTACCATCCGATGGCAAGTCCCAGGTGAAAGTACCGCTGTTGCTCAAGGGTAAGACACGATGACCCGGTGAAGCTGTAGTAAGTGGAATTTTCCACCCCGCCGCGGCATTATTGAAGCCATCCCGGACACTGACCCGGGCCCGATGCCGAATTCGAGGGGCCCGGCTGGATCGGTGACCGATTTATTGTATGCAAATAAAAAAACCCGCGCTGCCGTGTGAATATACTTCTTGAACCTGGCAAACCAGGTGGGTCCCCTCACGGCTGGTCAGGCTATCCCCGAGGGGCGCGGCCATTACATCCAGATATTGGGGTCCCGTTTCATATTTAGGTTCTAAGAATATGCACACCCATCACGAACAGCGCAGGCGGGTTATATGCAACAAAGGCTCCATGTTTTTATCAACAAATTTTTTATTATTATTTGACATCACAATCAAGATGTTGGAGAATTAGCACCCTGAAAATGTTCCAACCGAAAAAGGTTCGCCAGCGGTGATTTCTCCGTGATTCTGTGCGATGCCTGGTTACAGTCCCGTTTTTCCATGGGCCTGAGTGCGGTGATTGCCCTTGACGCGGCGCGGGCGGCCCCTAAGAAAGAAAGAGGTGGGTTTATGATAGCGAAATATTTCAAGGATTACGACAAACGTATAATCAAAAAGAAAAAGCCGACCGCGAAGGGCCCGGCAAAAAAAGGAAAGGCCGCCGCTGGCGGGGCGCTGGACACGAAGCTGCTGAAGGAGAGTCTGTCCGGCATCATTCCGTCGTTTTTGAAAATTGACGCAGTCAAGATAATCGACTCGGCCGGGTTCTCACCCGATGGCGTCGACCTGGCTGCCTACCGGGAGCACTACCCCCAGATAATCGATATAATGGGGGGGTATGTTCCCTACGAGCTGATCCACGGGATGTTTCACGTGGTCCAGAACCTCGACAAGGACTCCCTTGTCGAAATGCTGGGTAAAATCGCGACCGCGAAAAAGCTGAACATGTATGCGGCCGAACAGGAGGAGGATGAGGCGCGTACGGGTATACCCTCCTTCGTCATCGCCGCTTCCAGCAAATACCAGTTCATCGAGCTCAAGAACGACATCATCAATTATTACCTGTCGAAGAATGTGGAATATCGGCACGAACTGGACATCCTCATGATCGTCAACAAGGGGATCGTTGTGAAAAACTGGAGGGAGAAGAGGAGCTTCATCGCCCTGGAGACGAAGGAGGACACCTTCCTCTGGTTTTTCATACTCATGAACGAATATCTTGACGTGAAAAAGGAACTGGACATCGATTTCAGGAAATATGTAAAGAAAGAGATCAGGTATAACGAATATTAAGGAAGGCGCAGGCAGCCGTGACGGCATTATAAATAGAAAATTGACGCGGTAACGGCCATGGATTAAATTTTCTGCGATCTTATTAAAATTCTTGACATAGTGGAAAATATTCCTACTATAATTTATCGATTTCAAGGGACCGGCTCGTATCTGTGAGTGAATCTTCAACCGGTAAGCGGCACCCATTCTCATCCATCAGGCCATGGGTGGCGAGTCGGAATGGCCGGGCATCGAAGGGCCGAAAACAATAAAAACAGGAGAACGGCTTTGAGAACGAAATATTGTGGCGCACTAATCTCGTTTCTGGCGTTGATTCTTACGTTTCAATTTGCCGTCGCGCCCAAGCATTCGCTTGCGCGAAAGAGCAAGGACGTGATAATAATTCTGGACACCTCCCTCAGCATGAAGGGCCAGGCGGGGGGTAATGATATCTTCGATAGGGCGAAGATCAGCATCAACAACTATATCGATCAGATGACGCTTGGCGACCGTGTCACCTTCGCGACCTTCGATACCGATGTCCGAATATATCCGACTGTCATGGTCGACGACAGAAACGACCAGGACATCATTAAAAAGTACATTAACATGACAGATGCGTCCGGGCTCTGGACCCACACATATCAGATGATCATAAAAATCCTGGAGTTCGCGAAAAAAGAAGAAAAGGAAAGTGATAGGCCCACCGAAATCGTCATCATGACCGATGGAATCGACGATCCCCCACCCGGCGGGAAGGGGCTGAACTTCAAGGAATTCGCCCAGAAGTACGGCAAAAAAAAGGACCTGTTGGTGTATGTCATCAGTTTCACCAGCTTGCAAAACAGTGAAGCGGCCAGGAAGATGGAAAAGGATCTCGGTCTCGTTTCCGATGCCGTGAAAATAATAGAAACGGACGACCCTGAGAAGGGAAAGGACGCGATTATCGAGACGAACAGGCAGCGCGAATCGTCGGCACGAGGGATTCTGGTGCCGCTGCTGATTGCCATCGCCCTGGTCATCTTGCTTATAGTGATTCTCTTCCTGGTGAAGAGGTTTTCGGAACTGAAGGTATTCGGAAGGCTCGATTTCTGGAATAATGAGATCATCGAGCCCTATATCCAGCACTTTGATCTTGCCAGGCGGCCCAGCCGTGAGGCCATGATCGGAAAGGGCCTCGGGTGCGTATTGAACATCAGGGACATTGCCATCAAGAAGCCGATTGCGATCAAGGCGGTACGACACGGTGGAGCGACCAGGATGACGATCGTGGACAACGAGAGCGCAAGGGTCGAGATAATCAACCGCCAGCCGGATGGGTTTCTCGCAGATGGAGATATATTCAAAGTAGGGAATTACACCTTTAAATATTTTGAATCCTGATCTGGCATGGATAGGGCTAATTGTGTGGTGAGTAGTAAGGGTTGCTGATACTATTTTTCCCGGCAAATGAGTTTTTTCGAAATAAATCTTGACAGAAAAAACTCCCTTACTATTATACTACAATTAGACTAATGTATATATATGCTTCGATATTACATAGAAAAAAGCAACAACTTAGAGAGCGTTTTGAACGACAAGGAGGAATTCTAGATGGCTTTTACACAATTTCCCAAGAGTCCCAATAAGTTTCACCCGACCATTCCGAATGCAGTTGGATCGAGGGAATCTTTTGCTCAGGAAGGGAGGGATAAAATCGCAGAACAGCGGTTGATAGTGAATGAAACCGCCGAGCAGGTCGCACAGCAGATCTACAATAAGCTTCCAGAAGATATACTGGTGAAAATGGAGATCATGGGTGGCCTGAAAGAAAAGCTTTACAATTATATCAACCAGACCTATGTCAACATGTTCAACCGCTACACGGTTACTATGGAAGACGAATTCATGAAGAAGTTGAGGGACTTCGTCGACAAGGAAGAGTTGAGGGGACTGGCCAGATACACTCCCAGGGAAATAGTCGAGCTGATGGACAAGATCGCCGGACCCGACAAGTTTCATACCGGTGAGATCGAAAAATCGGTCATTAATATGTATGGTCACCTCCATGGTCACATTCAGCGGGGCGTTAACGACCTTGAGACGGAAACCAACTCCATACTCCGTCAAAAAACCGATATCGGCGCTTTCGTACGAGGCCAGAATGCCTACGCCATACTGAAGTGCGTATTCAAAGACAACGAGCTTCGGCCGAAATATGTTTATGATGTCAAGCTTTCCATCAATATACTCGAGAGCGAACTTATCAGCCCGATGTACCACTATCAGGTGACGGTGGAAAACCTCCTGAAAGACGCCATTCAGAAACACGTGCAGGATCTGATAGACCGGCAGGTACAGGCCTTCAACGATGAACTCGTCGATCAGGGCAAGCGTGAGCTGACCGGAAGCGAGAAGCTCTTCGAAAAAATCAAGCGGATCGAAAATTTCACCGATGACGAGAAAGACGACGAGAAATCGAAACGATACACCATACTGGCGAAGAAGTTTCTCGACAAGATCGAAGGCCTTCGTGCGGAAATAGATGTCGAGGATTACGACCCGCTCAACATCAGGGAAAACATCAAGTACATCATCGATGAAGAGAACATCCGTAACCGCGGCTATAACACTGCGATCAACAACATCACTTCGATCCTTGACACCAGCAAGCTCGGGTATCAGGTGTGCAACAACCTCAAGAATGCCCGTATCTGCCACATCAAGGAATACGAAGAAACCGACATGACGGTGCTTCCCGACGAACGTTACCAGATGAGGCTTGCCTTCTACGACCAGAATCAGCTCAAGGAAGAGAAGAAGGAGTACGACAAGCAGATGGAGGCCTTCTCCACCGAGATCAAGATGCTATGGGACGTGTCACACGGTTACTACGAGTCGAAGAAACGTTTCAGGGCACTGAAGGATTTCGACGACCTCGCAGCGCGGATCATGTCGAAGGAATGGAAGCGCGCCAAGAAGGAGCGTGAAGAGGATCCCGAGACCGTTCTCTGGAATGAAGTCGGGGAAATGTATCCTGAAGACTCCTTTGTCGAGAAGAACAACCGTACCTATGAGAACAGGATCGTGAATCTGAAAAACAAACTGAACTATCTGAAGGATATGCTCCAGAAGATGCACGGTTATCAGAACCCGGTTGAGCGCGTCATCATCGATGAGCGTGTCAGCTTCCTTTCGAAGAGATTCAACGAGTTCACATACCGGGTTAACCCGCATCACATTCAGCCGGGCCTGGTTCTCGACATTGACATCGCGACCATAAAAAGGAAGCAGTACATGCTCAAGGGCATGGCGAATGTCCTCAACGAATTCCTCTATGGCGTGTCCAAAGGCTTCTCCGATGCCGCCTTTGCGCAGTACACGCGGCGCCGGTCGACTCAGCGCGAGGACATCGATCAGTCTTTCCAAACCGAAGACATGAGTTCGAGTGTCATGGAAGATGCCTACAAGGGCGGAGCGGAAATGAGTGGGGCGGTCAGCCTTTCACCCAAAAGCAAACCTGCAAGAAAATCGGGGTTGAAAGAACTGTAGAAGGAAGGCTGAAGACGCCGAAAGATGAATTAAAATGAACGGAAGGCCGGCTCGAAAGAGCCGGTCTTTTTACTTGTCGACTCAATTATTTTTTTCAGATGACGCTCCGTCAAAGTGCTTGCAATTATTGCATGGATTTCTATAGTATCGAAACTGTCGGAGACGGCAATTTTACAATGGGGCTGTGCGCGATGTACGCAAGGCGAAATACCCCGCATATTAAAAACCCGCAATCAGTCATTCGGGAGTACCCGGATCAATTCAGAATAATAGGGGAGTACTACAATGGAAAGCACATACATGTCGCTTGCATCAAAGTCAAATTTCAACAAGGCGCTCAGACACTTTTTCAAGGTATCCGAGGTTGTTGATGAGATAGAAATGAACCATAATCTCGCTGATCTGGTTTACGAGGGGCTCGAGGCAAATGAAATAAGCGAAGACCAGATCCTTCCAATCGTAGGGGCAGTGATACGGGATAAATATGATTACAGTTATGATTCATACAGTATTCTCGAGCCGGTGTCGGAATTTCAGAAAATTGCGGATGAAACGATCAAGTGGTCCGCCCTTGATATTGTGTGCGTCTATTACAATCCGGGTGGTACAATATATCTGATCAATCCCAAGAATACGGAGCACTGGGAACGAGTAAGGGAAATCCATAACGATCAGCTCATGGTCATCTATGCGAAATTTCTCAAAGAGGAAAACAGAAAGATAGAGGCCGATGCCATCCGGACCCTCGAGGAAATGCTGGCGGGCAAGGATGTGTTCATCAATAAGGCGTTTATCGACCAGACCATCGTTCAGAAGAAACCGGTGAAGAAAGAGAAAAAGGCCGAGGAGGTCGGGAAAGGCGCAGCGAATATTACCCCCAAGTACGCCGTCGAGGTCTCCAACGAACTTTTTCACAACGGTAACGTCGAGGCATGGAAAAAAATCATCGAAAGCTACACCACAACCTTCCCGAGTCTGAAGGTGTACATTTTTCATGGGGGGGAACTCGTCAACGACATCAATTCTCTCTTCAAATGGGGAAAGGTCAAGCATGGGGATTCGATATTTTTTCAGGTGGCGGGAGACAGTATAAAGGGGGTCTCGAAACTGCAGAAATACCTGTTCGAAGGAGCCAGCACACGGTTTGAACAGTTTCTGAAGATCGGCGTGGGCCAGGTGTTGCGGCTTTTCTAGGGCAAAACACCACCCTGCATCAAACATTCAACAGGAGTCATACAATGGAAAATATCGTATATATCAATAAGAACCTGAAAGAAGTCGACGAGAAGGTGCGTCAAAGGCTTGGTATAAGGGGAAGAAGGGCCGTAGATCTCGCCATGATGGGGTTGCCGATCGCACCGGGATTTATAATCGATTCTATTTTGACGCAGAAACTGCCCCAGGTGAACCTGAAGGAGATTCTGAAAACCTATGTGGGCCAGCTCGAGCGGGATACCAGAAAAAAATACGGGGACGCGGAAAAACCTCTCATGCTGAAGGTCGTTCTCAGTTCAGATCTGAACGTCCCGAATTTTCCATCCATACACAATATCGGAATGAACGAAGTGACGGTCTCGGCGTTCGGGAAATACACGGGCGACGTATTTGCCCACGGGGAGTACCTTTTTCTTCTCCGCAATCTTGCGAACAAGATATTCGAGATCGACGCGAAGGAAGTGAAGAGGATAGAGGGCAAGCAGGCAGGAAGGGAATCCCTGGCCGACATAAAGAAAAAGATAGATGGGTACCGGGATCTCTTCGGCGACAAGTTCAGCGATGATGTCGATGACCAGCTCAGCCTGATACTCAAGGGAGCCTCTGCGAGATACTGCGATTCCGCGATCGACGTTGATAATTCGATGTCGATCATGGTCCAGGTGATGGTGTACGGGAACTGGGGAAAAAACTCGTACGCGGGAAACTATTACACGAGGAACATCATTACCGGCGATCCGGAAATTCAGGGCGAGTTCGGACAGAGTGAATTCGACGTGCAGGAAGGCAAGGCAAAGGACATTAGCAAGATAGAAAAAAAGCACTACGACCATTTCACTGAAATAGCCAAAAAGGTCGAGGAAAACTTCAAGGAAATACGGGAGATCAAGTTTACCATAGAAGAGGGAGATTTCTGGCTCGTCGAGCAGAAGGAAGTTGATGATAAATCGACACAGTCGCAGATCAAGGCGCTGTTGGATCTTACCAGGCGCAAGGTCGTCTCTGATACCTATACAATAGAGAAGATCAAACCGAACCAGCTGAACGAACTGCTCCACCCGGTCATAGACCCGCGGACGATAAAGGGGATGCGAAGCATAAAGGGAGGCATCGCGGGATCGACAGGCGCCGCAATCGGCAGGGTGTTTTTCTCAACCCCCAAACTGCTTGAAGAGCACAAGCGCGCCATAATGAAGGGGGGCGACACCAACCTCATACTGGTGATGCCTTCGTCGTATGCAGAAGACGTCAAAGCCATAGAGGTCGCACAGGGCGTCATTACCTGTGAGGGCGGCTTCTCCTCCCACGCGCCGGTTGTCGCGCGCAGCCTCGGCAAGGTCGCCATGGTGCAGCCTGACATGAAGATTCGCGGCAATAGCTTACTGCTTGCGGGTAAAACGGTGCGGGAGGGGGACTATGTCTCTATAAACGTACCCTATTATGAGGCTCCCACTATATTCATGGGACAGGTGGGGCTCATCGAACCTGATTTCAAGAAAAACGGACTCTTCGAATTCCTCAATCTGGTGGAAAAGCATGTAGGGACATTCAACGTGAGGGCGAATGCGGACCAGCCCAGGGACGCCCTGGTGGCGAAGGAATTCAAGGCGCGCGGCATAGGTCTGTGCCGCACGGAGCACATGTTCTTCAATGAAAAGCGGATTATGAAATTCAGGGAAATGATAATCTCCGAGAACGAGGACGAGCGCCGCAAGGTGCTAAAAGCCCTCCTCCCGATGCAGCGCTCAGATTTTTACGACCTCTTCAAAATCATGGAGAAATTGCCGGTGACCATACGGCTGCTCGACGCCCCCCTCCACGAGTTTCTTCCCCGGACCGACGAGAGCATGAAGGAATTCATACGGTACATGCAGGGGAAAAACCGGAAACTGAAGGCCTCCGAGATAGAGGCGCGATGCGAGGATCTGGCGGAGATGAATCCGATGCTCGGGCACCGGGGATGCCGCGTGGGGGTGACCTACCCGGAGATCTACGAAATGCAATGCCGTGCGATATTCGAGGCAGCGTGCATGATGCGGAAGGAGGGGATACATATCAAACCTGAAATAATGATCCCCATCGTCATGAGCAAAGAAGAGATAAAGTTCATCAAGAATGGCAAAAAGATAGAAGGGAAGGAAGTGAAGGGCATCCGCGACATAAAGAACGAGGTGGTGGATGAATACGGGATCGAGGATCTCGATTACCAGGTAGGGACCATGATAGAGCTGCCCGCGGCGGCCCTGGGGGCCGGAGAGATCGCGCAGTACGCGGAGTTCTTCAGCTTCGGGACCAATGATCTTACCCAGACCACCTACGGGCTATCCAGGGACGACTCCAACTCCTTCTTCCCGAGCTATTCGCTTTTCGACCTGATGAAGCAGAACCTGTTCAAGTATCTGGGCGATGAGGTCAAGGAGCTTATCGGCATCGCGGCGTTACGGGGAAGGCTTTCCCGGCCGGATATAAAGATGGGACTCTGCGGCGAACATGGCGCGAACCCGGACAACATACAGTTCTGCATGGATGCGGGACTTAACTACGTGTCGTGCTCTCCTTACGCGATTCCACTTGCGAAGCTCGGTATTGCGCAGATAAAAATAAAAGAGGAACAGGAGCAGAAGGAGTGACGGTCCTCCTTGACAACTGACGACAAACCCCGCGGTGAGCGGGGTTTGTTATTTCCTGGCCCGGAAACGAAGCGAATTCTGGCGCCGAGTCGAGGGCTTCCCGATTAAGGCACCCTAGGTATCGAGGGCCGCGATACCGGGAAGGGTTTTCCCCTCGAGCAGTTCGAGCCAGGCGCCGCCGCCGGTCGAAATATATGATATCCTGTCAGCGACACCCGACTGATGCACGGCGGCGACGCTATCACCCCCGCCGACAATGCTCAGGCACCCTGAATCGGCGAGGGCTGTTGCGATCGCGTTGGTACCCACCGCGAAGTTGGGCATCTCGAAGGCGCCCATCGGACCGTTCCATACCACCGTTTTGGATCCACCTATCCGGGCATTGAACAATTGTACCGACTCTGGGCCGATGTCGAGGCCGATGAGGCCGTCGGGGATAGAGTCGGCGGGAACAACGCGTGCCGGGGAATCGTTGTTGAATTCCGGTGCCGCCACGATGTCTACGGGGAGAAGGAGATCGACACCTTTTTTCACGGCGAGTTTCATGATTTCACCCGCCTCCCCCACGAGGTCCTCCTCCAGGAGGGATTTACCCACGCCGTAACCCATGGCCTTGAGGAACGTAAATGCCATACCCCCGCCGATGATAAGGTAGTCGACCTTTGAAACCACATTTTTGAGCGCGGCGAGTTTCGTCGAGACCTTCGCCCCGCCGATGATGGCCCCCAGTGGGCGTTCAGGCCGGTCCATTGCTTTTTTGAAATACTCAATTTCGTTCTTGAGAAGAAACCCCGCGGCGGATACTTTCGCATATTTGGTAATTGCGTCGTTCGATGCATGGGCACGGTGAGCGGTCGCGAACGCGTCGTTGATGTACACGTCGCAGAGCCCTGCAAGGCTTTTTCCAAACTCGGGGTCGTTTTTCTCCTCCCCGGGGTAGAAGCGTATGTTTTCCAGGAGGGCAATGTGGCCGCTCTTCATCCTGCCGGCAATCTCAGCGAGCGCCGGGCCCGGGGGTGTGTCCAGGAAAGAGATGTCCCTCCCGAGCATGAGTCCCAGGCGTTCCGCGACAGGTCTGAGGCTCATCTCCGGGACCGGTTTGCCTTTCGGCCGCCCGAGGTGGGAAACGAGAATGATGACGCAGTTGCGTTCGATGCAGTAGTTAATGGTGGGAAGGGTCGCACGTATTCGTGAATCGTCGGTGATCGCCATATTACTGTCATAAGGGACGTTGTAATCGGCACGGATCAGTACCCGTTTTCCCTCGATATCAAGATCGTCGATGTAGTTGATTGTCATGGCAGTGCCTCCGCGCTACAGGATTATTTCATACCCCGAGGTCCTTTTTCATTTTCCTCACCGCTGTAAAACGGGAAATAATGATCGATATCTCATAGAGCAGGATGAGCGGCAGGGCAACGATGATCATGGTCAGCACATCCTGCGTCGGGGTGATGACAGCTGAAAGGACAAAGATGAGGACTATCGCGTATTTTCTCTTTCTCGCCAGGAAAGCGGGTGTGAGGATGCCGATTCTGGTGAGGACCATCACCACGATGGGAAATTCGAAAAGGATACCCATGAGGACGCAGAAGAGCAGAACGAAGGAGACATAATCATTCGCTCCTATCGTGCTCATCATTTCTTTGGTTACAAAGCCGAGCATTACCTTCACCGCAAAGGGCACAAGGCCGAAAAAGACGAAGACCATGCCCCCGTAGAACAGGAAGATGGAGGCGATCACGGAGAGACGTGAAAACATACGGTCTCCTTTCGCAATCGCGGGAAGGATGAAGCGCCATGCCTGGAAGACGAAAAAGGGGAGTCCCGCCATCAGGGCGGCGATCGCCGATACCTTCAGCCTTATAATGAATCCCTCCGTCAGCTTGAACACGTTGAGCTTGAGGCCCGTAGTGGTGAAGGGCCTGTTAATGAAATCGAGCAATTGCTCGGAAAAGGTAAAAGCCGCGATGGTCAGAATGATAAGGGCGACCAGGGATATGATGATTCTCGACCTGAGTTCGTCAAGGTGGCCGACCAGGGTCATGGGGACGTCGCCGCGGGTCATAGCTTCCGGATCGATGTCGGATTTTTCTATTGCATCCGATTGGGAATTATCGTACTCTGGAAGGGCTCGGACAGGCCTTTTCCTATGCCGGGGGCCTGTTGGGGCACGGCCTGCGGTTACGTTAGCCCCGGAGGGGGCCTTCCTGGACGCCTTCTTGACAGATACGGGGCCTGTGTTTTTCTTTTTCGATGGGCGCTTGGCAGTAGGCCTGGCCTTTTTCTTCGGGCTTCCATCCTGCTTCCGGTCTTTTGGTCCTGTCACGGAGAAATCTCCTTCATTTTCAATTCAGAGTATCGTTATGGCGATCAGTATGTGTGTCAAGTATTTTGCTGTATACCGTGCAATCTATGAGGCGATCTGGGATGGCGGACAGATGGACGAAGAGCCTATGCGAACGATGGGCAGGGGAAAGCCCGTTGCCGTGGGTGTACACCCGGAATGAAGCAATGAGGGAGGGCGAACTCCAATGACGAACCCAGGGTCTGGAATGCATGGCCAATGGATGGGGTGTCGAGGATGGACAGTCGTGATGTGACATGATGTCAGGTGTCAGAAAAAATTGGCCGGGGCCCTAAATTAATAAGTTGACATAAAGAAATATCGTTGTCATATAAAGCAAGGATACGTTCCCGGAAAAGGACGTTGATTCGGGCACTAATTTCAGGATGAGCGGCTTTTCCTGCCTTTCATCATGAATTGATCGAAGATTCTTATCGTCTCCTGGCAGCGCCATGTATGCCTCCGCGTATACCGCTGGGGCGCACTGTTCAGTCGCCGGGGGGGAAATGATCAATACGCCTGTCCGGCGGTTTCCCTTACCAGTATCATTTACGGGAAAATAACAAAAGGAAAGAGAAGGGGGTATTCATGGGAAAGTTTAAAGAAAACTGCATGCCGGCGATTTTTCAGAATCAGGCAGAGCGATTCGGCAGCAAGGCCTGCGTTTCCTACAAGAAGGGCGGGATCTATGTCGACATATCATGGACAGAGATGAACCGGATGATCCATGACCTGGCCTATTATCTGCTTTCGATCGGTGTCAAAAAGAACGAAAAGGTGGCGCTTTTTTCGCCGAACTGCTGGGAGTGGTGGGTGGCCAGCCAGGCCACGCTTTCAATAGGCGCGGTGAGCGTGCCCATTTACGCGACCAACTCGTCGGAAGAGGCCCAGTATGTAATCGACAATTCCGATTCAAGGGTTTGTTTCGTCGGAACGGAGGACCATCTTAACAGGGTCCAGAAAGTGAAGTCAAAACTGAAAAAGTTGAAGCATATGGTTATCTTCGACGAGCCGAAGAAGAAGATCAAGGGGGTTCTCACTCTCAAGGAAACGCTCACCATCGGGCAGGGATACAAGAAGAAGGGTGAATTCGACAAGCGACTGGCGTCCATCAAACCCGATGACGTATCCACGCTGATCTATACATCCGGTACCACGGGGAACCCGAAGGGCGTCATGCTGATGCACAGCAATTTCGTCTCGAACGCTACAATCGTATACAACGAGGTCAAGGAATTCATCACTCCCGATGACGTATTTCTTTCGTTTCTTCCATTGTCTCACTCCCTTGAGATGACCTGTGGATATTACATCCCGATCGTTGTGGGTTCCAAGGTGACATTCGCCGAGGACATTTCCAAGCTCATGGAAAACTTCCAGGAAGTGCGTCCCACCATCATCATCAGCGTTCCGAGGATTTACGAGAAGGTCCACGCGGGCATTCTCGCGAAGGTGGCCGACGCGCCGGCGATAAGGCAGGGGATCTTCAACTGGGCGAACAGGATGGCGGCGAAGAACCTCCCCTACATGTGCAAAGACAAGCCCCGAAAAGGTCTCTTCGCAAAACAGTTCAATATCGCGGACAAGCTCGTATTTTCGAAGCTGAAGAAGGCCATAGGCCTTGACAAACTTCGCTTCGCCATATCGGGCGGCGGACCCCTTTCGGTTTCGGACGCAGATTTTTTTATCGGCATGGGGATCAAGATACTGGAAGGCTTCGGTCTTACCGAGACTACGCCGGTGACCCACTTCAACAGGCCGAATAACATCAAGCCGGGAGCGGTGGGGCATGCCATACCGCAGACCAAGGTGAAGATAGCAGAAGACGGTGAATTATTGATAAAAGGGCCCCAGGTCATGAAGGGTTATTATAAAAACCCGAAGGCCACCAAGGAGGTCTTCACGAGGGACGGATTTTTCAGGACCGGCGACATCGCCATGATCGACGAGGAGGGATTCCTGAGAATCACCGGCAGGTTAAAGGACATTATCGTAACCGCTGGCGGGAAAAACATATCTCCCCAGAATATCGAGAACAGCCTGAAAACTTCGCAGTTCATCGAGCAGGTTGCGGTGATAGGTGACCGCAGGAAGTATCTCACCGCGCTGGTTATCCCGGCCTTCGATGCCCTTGAAAAATGGGCAAAGCGAAGCGGCGTGCAGTTCTCCGGAAAGAAAGACCTGATCGCCAGCCCTGACGTGGTGAATCTGTTGAGCTCGGAGATAGATAAATACACGAAACAGTTCTCACGTGTAGAGCAGATACGGAAATTCAAGCTCCTTAACGCCGAGTGGACCCAGGAAACCGACGAGCTGACACCTACCCAGAAGGTGAAGCGCAGGGTCATCGAATCGAAATACGGCAAGGAAATCGAGAGCCTCTATCCCCCGGATAATGACTGATCCGGAAGAAGCGCGTGCAAAAAAAAAGGGGGCCTTCGGGCTCCTTTTTTTTTATTTCGCCATTTATATCGGGGAAGAAAAAAATTCTGGACAAGACCGGCACGCGGGCATTATCTGTGCCACATTCGAGGCGGAAGATGACAGATGCGCGATACCGGATAGAGGTGTTTCACAGATTTAACGATCCGCGCTGCGAGGTGATGATAAAAAAGCTCGCGGGGCTTGGTTATGCCGTTGAAGGCGTGAGCATCACCGATAACTATCTGGTCGACATAGATATTGACGAGAACAGTGCCGCCGATGTCGCACGCCTCCTTGTGCAGCCCGTCATTCAGGATTTCCTGATAAACCGGCCCTGCATCCCAGGATCATTTGATTATGCGGTCGAAATAGGCTTCCTTCCCGGCGTAACCGACAATGTCGCCCACACGGTGCGTGAATCGATCGAGGACCTCCTGAAAAGAGAGCTCGACATCGAACGCTCTGTCTTTTCGTCCGTGACGTACTTTTTTACCGGCGGTTGCACGGCGGAGCGTATCGGTGAGATCACCGCTGAGCTTTACAATCCGCTTATCCAGAGGAAATTGGAGCTGTCCGCGGACGATTACCGCAAGAACGGGGGTATGGGAAGGAAGATGCCGCTGGTGACCATTTCCGAACGACCCGTTGCCGACGAGGTGCGGCTTGACGTTTCGGATGAAGAGCTGGCGCTGATGGCGAAAGAGGGCATCACCGACAGCGATGGTACGCGGCGCGGTCCCCTCGCCCTTGACATGCTTTCTATGGGGACGATCCGGGATTACTTTCTCGGCTCCGAAGGCCGCAATCCCACCGACATTGAGCTCGAATCAATCGCCCAGACATGGAGCGAACACTGCAAACACACCATCTTCGCCGCCGGGCTCGATGACGATGTCCCCGAAGGCGTATTCAGGACATACATCAGGGATGCCACCGTCAGGATACGAAAGGAGAAGGGGAAACGGGACTTCTGCGTTTCTGTGTTCGAGGACAATTCCGGCGGCATCGAGTTCGACGATGACTACATTATTTCCGACAAGGTGGAAACCCACAACAGCCCGAGCGCTCTTGACCCCTTCGGCGGGGCGATTACCGGCATCGTTGGCGTGAACAGGGACGCCATCGGTTTCGGCATGGGGTCCAAGCCTGTGGCCAACCGTTACGGATTCTGTTTCGCGGACCCCTTCGACACAATGCCCCTCTACAAAAACGAAGACCCCACCTCGAAAATGCTTTCTCCGCGGCGAATCATGGAGGGTGTCATCCATGGCGTGAACGCCGGGGGGAACACGTCGGGAATCCCGACTCCACAGGGCTTCCTCTACTTCGATGAGCGCTACAAGGGGAAGCCGCTGGTTTTCGTGGGTACCATCGGGCTGATACCGAAGAGCGTCAAAGGAAAGCCCTCGTGCGAAAAAAAGGCGATGCCGGGCGACAATATCATCATGATAGGCGGGCGCGTGGGCAGGGACGGGATTCACGGCGCTACATTTTCCTCTGAGGCACTCTCCTCGGGGAGCCCCGCAACGGCCGTTCAGATCGGAGACCCCATTACACAGAAAAAGCTTTCTGACGCGATCGTGAAGGAGGCGAGGGACAGGGGTTTCTATCATTCAATTACGGACAACGGCGCGGGAGGCCTCTCCTGTTCGGTCGCCGAGATGGCGCGCGAGTGCGGGGGCTTCGATGTCGACCTCGAACGGGTACCCCTTAAATATCCGGGCCTCGGACCATGGCAGATATGGCTCAGTGAATCCCAGGAGCGCATGACCGTATCGGTACCCGACGATACGCGTGATGAGTTCATCGGCCTGATGAAGAAACGGGGCGTCGAGGCGACGGTGATCGGACGCTTCACGGACGGGCCGCGCGGGGTTGTACGGCACGGCGGGAAGACGATATTCGACATGGACATGACGTTTCTCCACGACGGGCTCCCGAAGAAGAAATTCACGACATCATACACCAAAATACCGCGCCCGTTCCCGGCATTCGTCGAGCCCTCCAATATGACCGGCATCTTTCTGAATATGGCGGGAAGGCTCAACACGGCGAGTTTCGAGTTCGTGTCGGCGCAGTATGACCATGAAGTGCAGGGTGGATCGGTAATAAAGCCCCTTCAGGGAAAGGGGAGGGTCAACGGCAGCGCCACGGTCATCCGTCCGCTCCTCCATTCCTGGCGGGGCGCGGTCCTTTCCCAGGGCATCTACCCCTCCTACAGTGATATCGATACCTACTGGATGGCGGCCTGTTCCATCGATACGGCGGTGCGTAACGCGGTTTCCGCCGGGGGGAGCCTGGACCGGATGGCGATACTGGATAATTTCTGCTGGTGCGACTCGACGAATCCTGAGCGCCTTGGACAGCTGCGTGAGGCTGCCCGGGCCTGCTACGATTTCGCCGTGGCCTACGGCACCCCCTTTATTTCCGGCAAGGACAGCATGTTTAATGACTTTCAGGGTTACGACGAGGATTTTCGCGAAGTGAAGATATCGATCCCGCCGACACTCCTTATCTCCTCCATCGGCGTCGTGGAGGACATACGAAAATGCCAGACCATCGATTTCAAGGCGCCGGGGGATCTGATCTACTGTGTGGGCATGACATCCGATGAAACCGGCGGGAGCGAATACCTGGCGTTTATGGGTGAGACCCTCTCCGGTGCGAGGTATATCGGGGACTCCATACCGAAGGTATCGGCGGATCTTTTCATGAAAACCTATCGTGCCGTTGAGACTGCGATCGGGGAGGGACTGGTCGCCTCGAGCATCAGCGTCGAGCGGGGTGGACTGGGACTTGCGCTGGCCAGGTCGGCCATGGCGGGCATGAGGGGGTGCATGCTGGACCTCGCTGAGATCCCCTCCGGGACCGAACGGGACGATTACATGCTCTACTCCGAGTCGCAGGGGCGGGTGCTTCTTTCCGTTGATCCGGAAAAACGGGGGGCCTTCGAGCGTCTTTTCAAGGGTTTGCCGATAGGGCTCGCCGGGAGGGTGACGGAGGGTCAGGAGGTCGTCATAACAGGCGGCAGGGGTGAGGAAATCGTACGGACCGATGTCGGTTCGCTCGCGGGAGCCTACAGGGGGCTCTTCAAGGATTTTTAGTGCGGTGACGGGCGACGCCCGCCACGTACAGGCGCAGATTATCATTATCATTCAGGAAAGGCATGGCACGACCAAGAGCACTGGTTCTAACCGGATACGGCATCAACTGCGACGAGGAGACCGCTTTTGCCTTTCGCAGGGCCGGGGCCGACGCGGACATAGTCCATATAAATGATCTGATCGAGAATCGTTCCATGCTCGATCGCTACCGGATTGTATCCTTCCCCGGCGGGTTCTCCTATGGCGACGACACGGGCAGCGGGAGGGCACTTGCAAACAGGATAAAGAACAACCTGATGGATGAGCTTGTCCGATTCACCGGACGCGATACCCTGGTGCTCGGGATATGCAACGGATTCCAGGTGATGATCAACATCGGACTGGTGCCCGCCCTTAACGGATTCAACGGCGAGGCGGAGGCGGCCCTGGAGCATAATACCACCTTTCGATACCAGTGCCGCTGGGTGGATATCGCCGTGGAGGCGGGCTCGCCGTCGGTTTTCACGCGGGGCATTTCCAGGCTTCGCATACCGGTGGCCCACGGCGAAGGGAATTTTTTTGCACGCGAAAAGGAGCTTGCCGGAATCGAAGAGGCGGGGCTGGTCGTGATGCGCTACTCGACCCAGGACGGTACCCCCGCGCGCGGGGAGTTTCCCTTCAATCCGAACGGCTCCATGAACGACATCGCCGCCCTCTGCGACTCCACCGGCAGGATCATGGGGATGATGCCTCATCCGGAGCGGGGCATGTGCTTTACCCAGCGGGACGACTGGACCCTGATACGCGAGGAGCTTTCAAGAAAAGGCGACGGGATGCCGGAGGACGCGGACGGGATGAAGATATTCACCAACGCGGTGGAGTACTTCGCCTGACCGGGGGAACGGGCGTACTGAGCGCGATACATTACACGAGCGAAAAGGCCGAATCATGAGCATGCATCATATTGCGAAATATCCCTCAGTCGCGGAGATTCTGGATCAGCAGCCCCTTCCGGAGGAGCTCCGGAGGGTGAAAGAGCGGCGCGACGAGGAAATACGGAACATATTCATGGGAAACGACGAGCGTCTTCTCATGCTCATCGGTCCCTGCTCGGCCCACAATGCGGATGCCGTCTACGAGTATGTGACGCGGCTGTCGGCCCTGCAGGAACGGGTGAGCGAAAAAATAGTCCTGGTTCCGCGCATATACACGAACAAGCCGCGCACCACGGGAAAGGGATATAAGGGGATGCTTCACCAGCCGAACCACCTGAACAAGCCGGACATGACCGGGGGCCTTCAGGCAATCAGGGGGATGCACATAAACGCCCTTGCGCGGTCCCATCTTCCCGCCGCAGACGAGATGCTTTATCCAGGAAACTACCCCTACCTGGCGGACATTCTTTCATATGTCGCGGTCGGCGCCCGTTCCGTGGAGAACCAGGAACACCGGCTGACCGTAAGCGGACTGGATGTGCCGGCGGGCATGAAAAATCCCACTTCGGGCGATCTGAGGGTCATGATCGATTCCGTTTACGCGGCCCAGCAGCCCCATATATTCGTCTATAACGGCTCGGAGGTGGGAACCAGCGGCAACCCCCTCGCCCACGGAGTGCTGCGCGGCTCGGTTGACCGTTATGGCAACCACTTCTCGAACTATCATTACGAGGACCTGATGGTTCTCGCGGAAATGTTCCTCGATCGGTCGCTGGAAAATCCGGCGGTATTGATCGACACGAACCACTCGAATTCCGGGAAGCGATACCGTGAGCAGCCCCGCATCGTGATGGAGGTGATGCGGAGTCTCGGCTACGGCGATTTGATCAGGAAGCTGGTGAAGGGTTTCATGATAGAGAGCTATCTCATGGAAGGGGCACAGGACCCATCCGGGAACGAGTTCGGCAAATCGATCACCGACCCATGCCTCGGATGGGAAGATTCAGAGCGGCTGGTTCTGGAGCTTGCCGATTACCTCTGACGGGGGGCGCGTGGAGCCCCGGCTCGTCAGTCGTGGTTTTTTTCCTCTTTTTTCCCGGTTGCATCGTAATAGGACCAGACCCCGGATTTCTTGTTGTTCACATAGGATCCGCGCGATTTCAGGATTCCCTTTTCCGTGTAATGCTCCCATATCCCGTTTTTTTTCCCGGCCGTGTACCTGCCCATGGCCTTCCGCTTGCCGCTTCTGTGGAAGGAGTTTGACATGCCGTCGCGAACCCCATCCTTGAAGAAGGCGTTTTCCCTGGTGAAACCGTTTTCATAATATTCGAAGGACTTCCCGTTTTTTTTGCCATCACGGTAATACTCCTCAATTCTCCCCACACCTGTTTCGTAGTAGAGCATGTGCCTGCCGTTTCGGATGCCGTTTCTGTAGTCCGTTTCAGACCTGATTCTGCCAGATGCGTAGTATTCCTTGAGCTTCCCGTTTGCGATGTCGTTGGTGAAGGTCACCTCAGCCTTTAACAACGAGCCGCTGGTGCCGGGATAGTAGACTTTCCAGAGCCCGTTTTTCTTTCCTGACAAAACGAAGCCCATCGCCATCAGGGAACCGTCAGACCAGCGGGTGATATGCGGTTTTCCCGATGGGGCGTCGGTAATAACGATATCAGACAGTATATCGAAGGCCGGTGTATTTTCGGTTCTTTCAAGACTTACACATCCAGCGGAAAGGATCAGACAGAATGAGACCAGTAGTATGCCGATTTTTACCATTGAGCATTTCTCCTTGATTCTATGATGCTGAAGTGTCCACATTATGGGTTTCATGACGAAAATTGACCTTCCATAATCGGCAAAATACCGATGGAGGGGATAAAAATCGTATTTTCAGGAGTATTTTCATCCGAAAATATAATGAGGATTACGAGCAATACTTCGGTTAATGATGATATTAGTCAATTAATTTTTATAGTTATTGAGGGACATAAACGAAGGGATGAGGGGTGAGCAACTATGATGAGATCCTTGTGGACGGCGGCATCGGGAATGGTGGGCCAGCAGTTCAATCTCGATACCATATCCAACAATCTTTCCAACGTGAATACCACCGGCTTCAAGAAGATGAGGGCGGAATTCGAGGACCTTATATATCAGACCCTGCTGATGGCGGGTACGCCCGCGACGGAGATGTCAGAGGTTCCGACGGGGATTCAGGTGGGACACGGGGTGAAGGTATCAGCCACGCAGAAAATGTTTTCCCAGGGCTCGCTCCAGAGCACCGAGAACAAGCTCGACCTGGCCCTCGAGGGCGAGGGTTTCTTCAAGATACAGCTCTATGACGGGACCTTCGCCTACACCAGGGACGGTTCCTTCAAAATCGATTCGAACCGCCAGGTGGTCACCGCGAACGGCTATCTTCTGGAACCACCCCTCGTGCTGCCGGAAAACTTCATCTCCGACAGCCTCGCCATCGGGCAGACGGGGAGGGTGACGGTGAAGATCGTGGGCGAGGACGACCCCATAGAGGTGGGGCAACTCGAGGTGTATCGCTTCGTCAATCCCGCGGGCCTGCAGAGCATAGGCGGGAACTTGTATAAAACGACCCCCGCTTCGGGGGAGGAGATTCCGGGCATGCCGGGTATCGACGGCATGGCGAAGACCCACCAGGGGTTCCTCGAAATGTCGAACGTGAAGGTCGTAGAGGAGATGGTGAACATGATCGTGGCCCAGCGCGCCTATGAGGTCAACTCCAAGGCGATACAGACATCGGACTCGATGCTGGCGACCGCCATAGGATTGAAGCGATAATGATCCTCGCTCGAGCCGTGATGATTTTCATGCTGATGGGGGCCTCCGTCTGCTTCGCGGACGTTGATCTCTATCTCTACCCCCGCGTTGAGCGGGGCGAGGGCGGCCTGGTGCTTTCGGATATCGCGTCGATAGGGGCTGACGGGGAGACGGCAAACTTGATCGGCAATGTCGTTATTGATGCGAGGCTTCATGCCGACGGATACCTCGACAGGAGCGATATCATGGAGGCCCTCGGGGAGGGCGGCGTGGGGAGGATCCGGATTCACGGTGGCGGCGTGCGGGTTGTTACGCGCGCGTCGTCGACGGACGGAACGCGTCCGCCCGTGGCGATACGAAAAGGCGCGGCGGTCCGGTTTCAGGTGGTAACGGGGAATGTTCGGGTCGAAGTGACGGGGATCGCGATGCATGACGGCTCCCCGGGGGATCAGATTCCTGTGCAATTGAAGGGAAAAACGGTTTCCAGGGGAATAATAGTCAACGACAGGATCGTCAAGCTGGAGTTATGAAAAAGGCCATTATTGCGTATCTTCTTCTCGTCGCGTTCGGGTGCCTTCTGAACGCGAAGTCGCTCTGGCGCGACAGGAACCCCTACGCCTCCGAGGGGGACATCAATGTCGGTGCCGTGGTTCTGGTCAACATCCGGGACATCTCCGACATGACATTCACCATATCGATGAACGACAGGAGCGACGCCGCGGTTTCATCAAACCCCGACATGACCATCACCGGGTTCCTCCCAAAAGTGTCCGCCGACAAAAAAATTCGGAGCGACGACAGCACGAAATTCAGCGGCAAGGGGAAGATGACGCTCTCCGTCGCGACAAGGGTCCTTGAGAAGGTGGGCCCCCTCTGGAGCGTGGCGGGGAGCCGCACCTATTCTTTCAACAACGCGGCCACCATTATTACGGTCACGGGCCTGGTGGATCCGGCCCTGGTGAAGGGACGTTCGGTCAATTCCAACAATGTGGCGGACCTGACCATGGAGATACGGGGGGTGAAGAGGGGCATCGCCATCCAGCGCCCGCCCGTAAAGGAAGGGGAGACGGCAAAGATCGAACTGACCGAGCAGGAAAAACAGAGAATCATTATCGACTATCTGCAGAAGATGCTGGGGGAGCTTACACGGTGAGCGGGATACGGTATGGTATAAGGATTGCGGTGGCGGCATTCATCGCGGGGATGATCTCCCTGGGGGCGCCGTCCGCACGGGCCCAGGTCTCGGTAAAGGTAAAAGACCTTTCCTTTATCGACGGCCTCAAGGAGAACCAGATCTATGGCTACGGCCTGGTCGTGGGTCTCCAGGGTACGGGCGACACCAGAAGATCGCCCATGACGAAATCATCATTGCAGAACCTGTTGAAAACCCTGGGAATGGAGGGAGACGACATCGTGCCGGCCAACACGGCCGCGGTGCTCCTGACCGCCCGGCTGCCCGCCTTCGCGAGGGTCGGCGATCGCATCGACGTGACGGTTTCCTCGATCGGCGACGCGAAGTCCCTCGAGGGTGGAATACTGGTGCAGTCGCCGATGCGCGGGGCGGACAACCTGATTTATGCGGCAGCACAGGGGTCACTGGCGGTCCCGAAAGTTTCCGGATCCCGCCGGGGCGTGAATACCGTGGCGACGGTGAGCGGGGGGGGTCTGGTCGAGCGGGCCGTTGAACCCGAGGTGGTTTTCGAAGACGCCATCTTCATCGTACTCAAAAAATGGGACTACACGGTAGCTGACGGCATCATCAAGGCCGTGGCACAGCGCTATCCGGAATCGGGCCCGGAGATTGCACAGGGGAGCAAAATACGGATCAAGCTCGCGAAGGACGTGGCCCTTCCTGAATTCATATCGACGATCGAGAATATGGAGATCGCGCCATCAGACAGTGCGAAGGTCGTGGTGAGCGAGCGTGAGGGCACCATCGTAACCGGGGGCGGGGTGAGGATATCCGCCGCCATGGTGAGCCGCGAGGGTCTTACGGTAGAGATAGGCGGGACCGGCGGAAAGGTCTCCGCGGTGGCGCTCAAGGATGCCGCCACGGTGAAGGACCTGGTCGATTCACTGAACGCCACTGGCGCCACAACCACGGATATCATTGCGATACTGAAGGCCCTTGAGGCCTCCGGCGCGCTCCACGCGGAACTGATAGTGAGGTGAATCATGCAGGAACTGGGAACGACACAGCTATCGACATACGGCCTTACTGACGAGGAGTTCGCGGCGCGACTCGTGCGACCGTCAAAAAGGAGCGACACGGGAGCGGCCGGCCCGTCCTTTAGAAATACGCTGGCCTCCACGGTAGGGGAAGCGGGCAGGAGCGCCGCAGGTGAGGCGCGAAAGACCGCCGAAGACAAACGCCTCAGAGACGCCTGCGTTGAGATGGAGTCCCTTTTCGTGGGGAAGATGCTCAAGGAGATGCGCAAGACGGTGCACAAAAGCGGATGGATCAACGGCGGCTTCGCCGAAGAGATATTCGAGGACATGCTCTACGATGAATACGCCCTCAGCCTTTCGAAAAATTCCAATCTCGGCCTGGCAAACATGCTTTACAGTGAACTGAGCCAGAAGAGGTAGGGCCCTTCCTCTCTCGCCTACCTGCAGGGGTGCCCGTACTGCTGCAGGGTGCGGGGGCAGTGACGTTCCAGCTCCGCATCCTTCAGGGCGTCCATGTAGGCCGAGGATGTATCGCCCTCACTCCTGTATTTCTCGATTACGATACTTCCATTGTCATCACACCTGATCCTGTCGGTCGCGATAAGAAATCCGGCCGTATCCCGGGCCGCGTCAACGGGGGTCCGGTCACCGTTTTTGACCGCCTCCCGGTAGCGGGCAGGTTTCGTCTTTTCCCACAGGGTGATCTTTTCAAGCTCATGCTCGGTCTGGCATATGTAGAGTTTTATGACAGAATCAATGGAGTGCCCCGGGGGGGCCATGATCAGTGCAAGGAGGCCGCAGAGCACAAGCGACGGGAGATAGGGTGGAGGTGACTTCATGTCATTCGTGTTCCATCAATAAAACCGATTGTACGCGAAGTGGTCGGGGCGGGTCAAGGTGTTTTTCCAGGGAGAGGGGGTCAGAGCAACCCTTGAAAGCATCCGCCCCATGCCTAAAATGTCCTTGAAACAATGAAGCAGCCCTGTAATGCTGATTATATATCAGCATTATCCCAAGATCCTGGAAGGAATTACCATGCACAAAGTATCGCTCATCGCCATGGCCATCGTCATAAGCATCACACAGGTCGCCTGCGGCGATCTTGACGAAACGGAAAAGATACAGGTGCCGAAATACCACACGGAATCGGAGCCCGGTCAATGGATAATGGAGATCGACACGCACGTGCCGATCGTCTCGTACGAGGGGGATGACGCCATAGTGGTGCGGGTTCCGATAAAACCGAGCATGACACCCAAACATTATATCGAAGCGATCGTGCTGCTGGATGGAAGACGGGAGATCGCCTCGAAGAAATTCAGCTTCACCTTCGAGGAACCGCGGGCGCGCTTTGTTCTGCCCGATCCGTCGCGTGGGAATTACCGGGTCGTGGCCAAGTGCAATCTCCATGACATGTGGATAGCGCCGGTAAACCTGCCGAAACGGGAAAAACGATGAGCTTCGGTGTACGCGTCATGGCGAAGGCGGCCACGGGGTCACGGAAGGGGCTGCCCGCCCTTGCGGCCCTGTTGATCCTTTTCTCCGCGGGCTGTTCAGGCCCGTTGAAGGCCTTTCTTCCCGACTCCATCGGCGAAGGGCAACCCGCCCTGTTGCGGGAAAGGCTTAATGACGACGCGGCCCGGGACCTCTTTTCGGGGGACGATATGATTCGTGATGCCCTCTACGAGTTTTTACCGGAGGGAATCAGCGCCGGCGTCTATGACTACGGGGGCATCATGATTCAACTCGGCCTGGCGCGTTTTTCGAACGCTGACGATGCCTGCGGGCTCTATAGCGCACTTGCGGCGATGCCGAGGGAGCGGTGGAAGTACGGCAGTGGGGAGATGTCCTACCGGCCCCCCTATTTCGCCGGCCGGGCCGGGGAGTACGTGTTCTGGTTCGTCTCACCCTCCAACCCGCCCACCTACGCCTCATTTTACAGGAGCCACGGCGAGACGATTATCGCCGGTCTCGAACGTCTCATCAGGAGGCCGGAGCGATCATACCAGTGGAAGATTCTCCCGGAGGAGAACAGGTTCTCGGATTCTCTATTCTACGTGAAATCGCGCAGGGTGATGGGGATGAACCTTTCGAATGCCTATGCCGCCACCTACCAGGCGGGCCTCCACACTGCGCGGATCTATGTAGAGCGATACGAAAGCGATGAAGGGGCGGCGAGGGCATACGGGACCCGTCTCTCGGCCCTTGAGAGGTCAAAGAGGGCATGCGAGCCCTTCATCCCGATGCCGGGGGCGCCCCTCCATGCCTGCCACTGGCGCGAGCCTTCGGGGGACCAGGCCCTCTGCCGTTATCGATGGCTCATCTTTTTCCTGAACGACATGCCGGATCTGCGCCAGACCAATGCCTTTGTCAGGTCGATGTTTGCCAACATGATGAAGATCAGGGAGGAGGTCGTGCCCGTTACTAAAAAGAGGAAATAACCGACAGCCCACCGGACTCCCGCCACCTCAGACGTGGACTATTCGACCGAACCGAGAAAGGCCGGACGCTCGCGCATCCGGCCTTTCTCGGTTTGATGCACGTTCCGTCAGTTCTTCTGCCTGTACACCGACACCGGCGTGGAGTTCTTGCCCGCGCTGATGTAGATGTAGTAATCGGACCCCAGCTGGATCGAGAGCGCCGAGTAGATCTCCTTCATGTCGTTCGGGAAGCCGAGACCGGCTGTTCCGATCTGCGTGAAATCGCCCTCCGTTGGATTGGCGGTGTTGGTCCGGTATATCTTGATGCCGCTTACAAGATTGTCGAAGCCGACGTAAAGATACGCCCCGTTTTTCACGATCATCGTGATCGAGTGGTTGTTGGTGTCCCCCATGTTGGTGAAGCCGTCGCCCCCGTCCACGAGGCTCCAGTCTCCGGCATCACATTCATCGACGTCACCGCTGGTGCCGGGCACGCACTTCCAGAGCTGGGGCCGCCGGTTCGAGGTGTAGTCACCGCCGTAATTGGTGCACCCGCTGATGCTGCTCGCCGAAGTGGGCTGGGAGTTGGCGCCCTCTGCGACGGTGCAGGTGTTCCTGGTCATGTAGAGGTTGGAGTTGAACTCGGCGAAGCCCGCCATGGCCTTGTCGCGCGGGATCAGGTCCGCCGGCTTGGTCAGCTCGATGGAGTAGCGGTTGTAACTTGTTGCGTTATGCCACGCAGTTGCGGTCCGAGGCGTGATTTCCGCCCAGTCGGGGCATGCGCAGATAGTGCTTATTCTCGTGCAGACCCCCGGATTGGCGTAGTTGGATCCGTCGGAACGTATGACCCCGCCGTTCCGGTCGCGCCGGTGATAGCCACCGTTGGCCGCGTAGATCCTGCCGCGGAATACGTAAACCGAGTCGACCCCCACATAGTAACCCCAGTTGTTATAATGGGTCCCCCCGCACGCATCAGAGTCCGTGCCGCCGAAGTAGTTGATCCGGTTTATCATGAAGCGGAGACCCCTCGTACCGTCGTCGGCGTTACAATCGTTTCCCGCGGTGCAGTCGCCCTCGGTTGAACCAGAGTTGAAGTTCACCTTCCCGAAGTCCGGGGCGTTGCGCCCGACCGAGGCATGGTAGTTAAGCTTGGCCATGCCCGCGAATATCCTGCTGTTAAGGGTGGTGATGGCGGAAAGACCCTGGGTTGCCGTTCCGGTGATGTTCTGCAGGTCGATAAACTTGAAATCAAGGGTATCGTCTGTGTCCGAGGTGTAGTAGATGTAATCGAACCAGTAATCGGAACCGTCGGGGGTGGTGCGTGCGCCGCCGAGGAAGAGGTAATCCGCGGTCGTGGGGGTCCCGAGGGAGCCAATGCTGAATACACCCCGTCCGTCCTCGTTGTCGGGCCCGCAACCGATCGTCGGGTTGTTGCTGTTCACGGTACAGCCGGTATGACCTATCGACTGGATGTTCGTGGCGGTATTTTCCATGTCGCCCTCATCGGAGAAGGCGAAGTAGACGTTGGATGGGTTGCTGCCGTCCGCTTCCATCCGATTGGCGGCGTTGCCCATCATGTTCGGCCCGATATAGACACGGCCCGCGTAGGAGGCAAGGTAGCCGAAATCGGAGCCGTCCCCGAAGGGGTCGCTCGCAATGGGGCCCTGGTCGAACAGTTCGATGGCGTCGCCGCTCCCGGTCCAGGGGGCCCGGTCCCGCGGGGCGTTCTGGAGGGCCTCGGAGCGCCCGTCGTTTCTTATGGTACCGAAGGCGGAATCGTCAAAGCCGTCGCCGTCGACTCCGTTGGAGGCGATGACCGTATAGGACGCGCCGGTCTGGTCGATTGTATGGGTGAGGGTCACCTGGTTGGCATTTCCCCCTGCACCGCGTACGGCCCCGGTGATCGTTCCCAGGTTCGTGGCCCCGGTGAATTTATACCTGGTCGGCTCCTCGGCTCCGCCGTCCCCGGTTCCCGCCTCCACGTCCTTGTTGAAGGTGACCACCATCGTCTTGAGGGTGAGTTTTGAGGCGGCCGATACCCTGAGGCGTTCGTTGCCCAGGAAGGTGCCGAATTTCGGGTCCGCAATCACCACGTCGTCGTTGTCGTCGACCACGTTCGCCACTGTGAGGCGGTAGGTGGTGGTGGAGCACTGGTCGGCGTCGGTGGAGAGCTCGAATACCGTGCCCGGCGTGATCTCGGAGATCGTGCCGGTGAGGTTTATCGTGTCCGAGCCGGAGCCCAAGCAACCGCTCTCAACAGGGGACTCTATCAGGGTGTAGTTCGAAAGGTTCCGCGCCCCCTCGGGGCCGTCGCTGCTGTCCACCGCCTCGGAGTAGGTGATCCGGATTTTCCTGGCACCGGTTGCCGTGACGCCGATAACATAGGGGGAGATCGCCCCCGAAAGGGCCACCTGTCGAGCAGGGCTTGCGATGTTGTCCGCCATGTCGTAGATCGAGTCCGCTGCGGCGTGTATCATATCCACGCCCACGTCCTCGATGGCGAGGTTCGTATTGAGCTGGACGATTACTTTCCTGTCGTCGCAGGCCGAGGCGTCGGAGCCCATGCTTGAGATGCCGGATGCGCCGCCACCGCTGCTGTCCAGATAGGAGAAGCTCGTCGTCGCAAGGTTCGAGCCGCAGCCACCGGCGCTTCCGTTGGCATCGACGATTTCGCTGAAGGTGATAGACACCAGGTCAGTTCCGGTGATGCCGCTCGCGGAGACGATGGCCGGGGCCGCGCCGTCCGTTTCGGTCAGGTCAGTCGTACCCACCGGGGCCAGGGGGTTCGGGTTCGTCGTCACGGTGTCGAGAAGTCCCGGGGTTGCCGAGGTGGTGAGGTCCGGCTTCACTCCCGTGTCGTAGCCGGAGCTGACCTCGGTGAATTCCAGATAGAGCACGGTGTCGTTTGCCGTGTCCGCCTCGGGCGCGGCGGAACCGTGGGCCAGCACGACGCCGCTGTAGCCGGCTACGAGCCAGCCGGCCTGGGCGCTCCCGAGGGAGTTCTCCGCGTAGCCGGGGAATGTGGAGTCGTTCACGTTTTTATTGAAGGTGATCTTGTAATGGTCGATTCTGCCGTTGCCGTTTGTATCCATGGTTTCGGCCGAGAGGATGACGGGCGGGTCGGCGTCGATTGCGATGTCCTTGTGATCCCCCAGGTTCTCACCGGCGGGAATCGAATAATCGGTCATGGCGTTGGAGGCGCCGTCAACCACAGAACCGCCGCTGGCGACGATGCCGGTTACCGTCAGGTCCGCCGTCGATTGTCCCGCCGCGACGGTGTAGGTCCCCGTGACGAAGGATGCGGAGCCGAAGGACGGAATCTGTACCGTGGCCCCGGTGTTCAGTGTCACATCCAGGGTGCCGGAGGAGAGGGAAACCGCTTCCGTGAAATCGACCCGTATGTTTATGGCGCTTGAAACGCCGTAATTCCCGTCGGCCGTGGAGGAGGTCACCGAGCCGATGAGGGGCCGGATCCCGTCGATGATAATGTTCTTGTTATCCGCAAGGTTCTGGCCCGAAGGGAGACCAAGGTCCGCGTTGTTGTTCACGGTGTCCCTGAGGGTCGCCACGCCTCCCAGGGCCACGCCGGTTACCGTGAGCCGGTCAGGCGCGGTGTTGTCACCCGTCGTGACGATATAGGTCTCTTCGATCGTGGCGGCGGGTCCGAAGGCGGCGATGTTCAAGGTGTCGCCGGTATTGAGGGTCACGTCGAGTGTGCCTCCCGCGAGGGTCACGTTTTTGCTGAAGTTCAATTTTATCACCACCGATCCGTCGATACCGTAGGTGCCGTCGAGCGAGGTGGACGTTATTGACGAAATGACAGGGATCACCCCGTCGATCTTGATGTCTTTGTTGTCCGACAGATTGTTCCCGGACGGGAGTGTCAGGTCGGCGTTGTTGCTCTGGGCGTCTCTAAGCGTGGAGCCGCTCCCAAGGGCGATGGTCGTCACCGTGAGGTCTCCTCCGGATGTGGTGTCGCCGGACGCGACCGTATAGGTGACGCTCGCCGTGGCACTTGACGAGAAAGCCGGCACGTTCACCGTCGCGCCGCTGTTCAGGGTCAGGTCCATCCCCGCGGCGCCTACAAGCGCCACGGACTTGCTGAAGGTGACCGTGACGTTGACGGCCGCTCCCACGCCGTAGGTGGCGTTCGCCGTGGAGGAGGATATCGAAACGATATACGGCGCCACGGCGTCGATGATGATGTCCTTGTTATCCGCCAGGTTGTTCCCGGACGGAAGTGCGAGAGAGGCGTTGTTCGGGCTGAATTGTACCGAATCCCGGAGCGTCGCCCCCCCCACCAGGGTGATGTTCGTTATCGTGAGGTCCGCGCCGGAGGTGCTGTCGCCGGTCGCGACCGTATAGGTAACGCTCGCCGTGGCACTTGACGAGAAAGCCGGCACGTTCACCGTCGCGCCGCTGTTCAGTGTCAGGTCCATCCCCCCGGCGCCGACAAGCGCCACGGCCTTGCTGAAGGTGATGGTCACGTTGACGGTTGATCCCGCGCCGTAGGTGCCGTCTGATGTGGTTGAGGATAGGGAGGATATCACCGGAATGACCGCGTCGATGATAATATCCTTGTTGTCGGCCAGGTTCTGGCCCCCCGGGATCGAGAGGTTCGCATCGTTGTTGTAGGCGTCCTTGATGCCGGCGCCGCTCCCGAGGGCGATGCCGGTCACCGTAAGGTCCGCGCCTGAAGTGGTATGGCCCGAGGCCACGGTGTAGGTGCCGCTTGCCGTTGCGGAGGGACCGAAGGCCGGAATGCTTACTGTCGCGCCGGTGTTCAGGGTCACGTCGAGGGTGCCGCCCGCCAGGGTGACCGCCCGGTTGAAAGTGATCGAGATATTAATGGCGGCGTTGGTGCCGTAGGTGCCGTTTGTTGTGGTGGAGGATATCGACGTGATGTAGGGTGCGACGGCGTCGATCTTGATGTCCTTCGTGTCGGCCAGGTTCTGGCCCGAAGGCGCGTCAAGGATGGCGTCGTTGCCCGTGGCGTCCCGTAGCGTCGCCCCGCTCCCAAGGGCGATTCCGGTTACGGTGAGGTCCGCGCCGGTGGTGGTGTGGCCCGCCGAGACGCTGTAGGTGCCGTTCGTCGTGAGTGCGGGACCGAAGGCGGCGATGCTCACCGTGGCGCCGGTGTTCAGGGTCACGTCCAGTGTGCCACCCGCCAGGATGACGTTCTTATTGAAGGTGAGGCGGACGTTTATCGACGCCCCTGTTCCGTAGGTGCCGTTTGATGTGGTGGACGAGATCTGGGTGATGGCAGGCACTACACCGTCTATGATTATGGCCTTGTTGTCGGTCAGGTTGTTGCCGACCGGAAGCCCCAGGTTCACGTTGTTGTTCCCCCCGTCCCGGATAGTGGCCCCGGTTCCGAGGGCGACGGCGGTCACGTTGAGGTTTCCGCCCGAGGTGGTATGGCCCGCGGCCACGGTATAGGTGTAGTCCACCTGGGAGGCGGGCCCGAATGCCGGGATGTTGAGGATAGCGCCGGTGTTCAGGGTTACATCGAGGGTGCCATCTGCAAGGGTGACATTCTCGCTGAAATTGATCCGCACGTTCACGTTCGCACCCACGCCGTAGGTGCCGTTAACGGTGGTGGAGGTGATCGAGGAGATTGTGGGAACGACGCCGTCGATCTTGATGTCCTTCGTATCCGCCAGGTTGTTGCCCACTGGAAGCGCCAGGTTTGCGTTGTTCGGGTTAGTGGTCGCGGTGTCCAAGAGGGTGGCTCCCCCGGAGAGGACGATGCCCGTCACCGTGAGGTCCGCACCGGAGGTGGTGTGACCGGTGGACACGGTATAGGTGTAGTCCGCCTGGGAGGCGGGCCCGAATGCCGGGATGTTGAGGACCGCCCCGCTGTTCAGGGTCACATTGAGGGTGCCGCCGGCGAGAGTGACGTTCTCGCTGAAGTTGATACGCACGTTTACGTTCGCACCAACGCCGTAGGTGCCGTTATCCGTGGTGGAGGTGATCGAGGTGATCGTCGGCGCAACGCCGTCGATAACGATGTCTTTCAGGTCCGCAATGTTCTGGCCACCCGCTATGGAGAAGTCGGTCATGGGGTTCGGGCTGTAGGCGCAGGTGTCCCGCAGCGTCGCGGCGCCGCCCAGGGCGATGCCCGTTGCCGTGAGGTCCGCGCCGGAGGTGGTGTGCCCCGCGGCCACGGTGTAGGTTCCGCTTGCCGAGGAGGCGTTCGTGAATGCGGCGATCTGAACGACCGCGCCGGTGTTCAGGGTCACGTCGAGGGTGCCGCCCGCGAGCGTAACGGCCTCGCTGAAGTCGACGGTGACGTTGACGTTCGATCCGGAGCCGTAGGTGCCGTTTGTTGTCGTTGAGGTGACGCGACTGATGAGGGGCGCCGTAGTGTCGACGGCGATGGTTTTCCCGTTAAAATTATCACCCGGGAGGGCGAGGGTCACCGGGTTTTCCGGCATCGCGGCCTGTTTGAGGGTCGCCAGGCCTTCCAGGGCCACGCCCGCGGCCGCGAGGTCCGCCGTGGTTTCTCCAGGTCCGGTCGTGTAGGTCGCGCTCGCCGTGGCGCTGTTCGCAAAGGGGGCGATAGCGACCACCGCCCCGGTGTCGAGGGTCACGAGGAGGTCGCCTCCCGCAAGGGTCACGTTTTCGCTGAAGTTCACGGTCAAATTGATAGTACCGCCCAGTCCGTACCGGCCATCGGGGCTCGAGGATGTGATCGATATAAAGGTGGGGTTCAGTCCGTCCACGATAATGCCCGGCGTCGTATCTGCAAGATTCTGTCCCCCGGGGATGGCGAATGAGTTCATCGGATTATAGGCCAGGTCCTGAATGGAACCGCCCACGGTTTCAGCGACGGAAACGATGTCCAGGTCACCACCGTAGGTGGTATCGCCCGAGGCTACCGTGTAGGTGACGGTCCTGCTGTTTTGAGTGGAAATGGTCGTGATGGGAATCACTACCGGCGTGCCCCCGTTTTCTGATGTCAGGGTCACGTCAAGCCTTCCCACGGCGAGGTTCACATTTTCGCTGAAGTTGATTGTTACGTCGATCGCCGTACCGGTCCCGTAGGTCCCGGCGCTTCGTGTCGTGGTAAAGGAGATGATGACGGGGCGTATGCCGTCGATCCTGACAGAACTCGTGCCCGCGATGTTATTCTCATCAGCCGGAAGGGAAAGGCCCACACGCCTTTCTTCCTCGTCGGTCAGGGTGCCCCCGGCAAGGCGGATCCCCGTCGCGTTGAGCAAGGCGCCGCCCGTTGTATCGCCCTCGGCAACAGTTATGATACCGCGATAGGCGTTGGGGTGAGTACCCTGATCCGGGTCGAGTCCTGTTATAGACACGGTCCTTCCCATCGAGAGGTCGACCTCAATAGCACCGTCCGTCAATGTCACCGGTCCCGTAAAATAGACCCTTACGGTGACGGAGGAGCCGATCCCGGCCAGTGACGGGGTAGCGGACGCGGTGATCCTGTCGACCCTTATATCGGAGAGCCTGAGGGCGTCCGCCATCAGCAGGAGGAGGAGATCTTTTTCCTTGGTTGACGAGAGGGAGGAGAAAACGTTGCCGTTACACGCGGCGCTTCCGATCCCCACGACCAGGGCCGCGGCCAGGGAGATTATTTTTTGTACGATTCCGATTCTGTTCATGGTTATATTCCTCATCTTCATTAAAACCTGTATGCGATCCCGAGCGAGGCGGAAAGGAACTGCCCCGATATTTTTTCAAAGAGTATGGAGAAATCACCTTCGACGAATACGACCAGGTTCGCGATCTTCGGCGGGTTATATCCGAACCCGAGTCCCCCGATGGCGGTCGGGTCGAAGGCGGCGCGTTTCGTGCCGATGACGCCGTAAGTCTTCTTGTCGAGGAGGGCGACGCTTATGCCCCCGCCGAGCTTCGCGTACGCCAGGAATCCATTTGCTGTCTGGAGTGAAAACTTCAGATACACATACTGGGGAAAGACCAGCAGTGTCGCCGCGACGTTCGATGTGCCGTTCTTAAAGTACATGAAACCGGAGGAAATGCCGGTCCGGAGGGAGAAGAGTTTGTAGGCATAGGGCTCGATGTCGACATGGAGCGACGCGCCGTATCCATGGCCGAGAGAGGGGGCCGGATCTCCGAAGGGAATGATGAAGCTCCCCCTGGCCCCGATTTCGGGGCGGAGTGTAACCGATTGGCCCGTATCAAGCCCGTGAGTGGTTTCCTTCTGGAGCTTGATACTCTTATCATTTTTCTGGGCTACCGCGGTGACGGTGAGGCTGGGGATGATACATGCGCACAAGAGTATGGAGAGCATACCCCGCCCGAAACGCTTCCCGGGATACTTTAAGGTGTGTACAATCGGAGTCAAGATTCTCATCGATCCTGTCGCATGAACAGTTTCCGGGTCCAGGGTGATGGAGGAGACCTTCCTTATTATAATGAATCGTTTCATATTGTACCACACTATAGTAAATTTAATGAGATAGACGGGGAGTGTCAATAAAAATCCGCCCAAATGGGTTTTTTAATTGAAATTGTACTTGCTTTATTTTCAATTCCTCAGTATTATTAGGTTAATAAATTTTTTATAAGCAGGATGGTTATAAGTGCATAGATGCTATTATACTCATTCTGCTTGATTTAATCATAAGAACCGGTATTCATGATTTGAATTGATGAATAATTGATTTTTTATGAATCTATTGTATTTATTATAGTGATAAATGGCATAATTAAAAAAATGTCAATAAATATTTTTGGTCATTGTCCAAATGCAATTATTTATTCATGTGTATCTGATAGTTATCGGTTCTGTGGATCTGTTTCCTGAAATTATTCAGTGAATTGTTCAATAAATAATATCCATGCAGCAAACAACAGTGGATAAAGGATTGTCGCATTCATTTTATCATAGAAGGCGTACTATACAGTTATGATACGGTATATGATATTTCCGGCCGCTATCTTTTTCGCGATTTTCATCGCCGCATGCGATAGCCGTTCCGGACGCCTGAAGCTTCTCGTGGGGGACGAATCCCTGAAGGGCTTTTATTCCCTCGAGTCCCGATCGGTCACCATGTATGCCTCGCCGGGGGACAAAAAAAACGGCAGGGTGGAATGCCGCCTCTATGATGATGAATATGAAATCTTTGGCAGGATGGTAAGGGTACTTGATGAAAGGGAGGTAGTGGAGGCCTATCGTTCGAAGGGCGCCTCCCGTTTCCCCGGACCATTCGTCGAGTATATCATGTCACGGGACGATTCTGACTTCCGGCCCTCGGGGGACCCGGACAGGCCCCTGGCGGGACTCAGAGTGGCGATCGACCCGGGGCACAGTGCCGGCTCCATGGATGAGGCGGTGCAGGAGGGGAAATATATCCTGCTCTTTACGCCCGGCGGGGAGAAACTCACATTTTATGAGGCGGCCCTCAATATGGCCACGGCCCGGATCCTGAAAGAGATGCTGGAGCGGGACGGCGCCTCCGTCATGCTCACCCGCGAAAAGGGAGGTCAGGTCCACCCGATCCCCTTCGACATCTGGGTAAAAAGGGACTTCCGGGAAGCCGTTCGTGAGAAGGCGAGGGAAGGATCCATTACACCCGCTGCGGCGGAGAGGCTCCTGCGCCGCTCAAATGTGAGGTCACGGCTGAAATTTTTCAACAGCGAGTTCGAGATGCCTCACAGGGCCAGGCTCATCAACAGATTCCGGCCCCACGTGACGGTCCTGGCCCACTATGACGCCCGTGACGCGACGCCGGCCTACAGGACAAAGTACCTTCTGATCAAGGATATCGCGCGCGATGGACAACCCTGCGGGGACCGGATGAAACACATCAACGAGGTAGTCGATTCCATTAGCGAGTTGAAGGATAATTTCTGTTCCGCCTTCGTGCCGGGATGTTTCCTCCCCGGCGAGCTAAACAGTATGGATTCACGCATCGATTTTCTCCGCCTGATCGTTTCCACGGATCTCGACCGCTCTATCAGCTTTTCCAGGCATGTCGTCAATAATTTCAGACGAGTGCTGGACGTCCCGCCGGCGGGCGAGACCTTCCCCGGCTCGCGTCTTGTAGGCCGTCGCTCGAGCGGGGTTTACGCGAGAAACCTGCGCATGACCCGCATGGTGCGGGGATCCCTGTGCCTAGGCGAGCCGCTCCAGCAGAACAACCTCGGGGAGGCAAGGCGCCTTGCTGAAATAAGCAACGGACAGGTGCCGGACCGGATCAGGGATGTGGCCCGGGCCTATCATCGATCGATCATAGAATATGCCGCCAGGTATCCTGAACGATGAGGGGCCATGAAGTGGAGGCGAGGGGAAAGATATTCGGCAGGCCGAGGATACTCTGCGCGGACGACGACCTTGAAAGCCTTGAGGTCATCGGGGGGATCCTTGAGCGCCGCGGGTACGAGCCGGTCTGCGTCTCAAATGGTCATGACGCCCTCGATGTCATTAAGCGGAATGACATCGAACTGGCCCTCCTGGATGTCATGATGCATGACATGGACGGATACGAGCTCTGCCGGCGGATTAAAAACGGGAACCGGAAAGCGATCCCGGTCATCATGGTCACGGGTCTTCGCTCCAAGGAGGACCGGGTGCGGAGCATCGAGGCGGGCGCCGAGGACTTCATTTCCAAACCCCTCGATGCGACGGAGGTGCTGGCCAGGATAAGGATGCTTCTCAGTATAAAGTCCCTGAACGACGAGCGCGAAATGGAGATGGACTTCGCCCGCAAGATACAGCATTCGCTCCTTCCCTGGGACATGCCGGTGATCCGGGGAGGGAGGGCAGCCTTCACCTATGTCCCCCTTTCAGACATAGGTGGTGATTTCGTCGATATCCTCTACCTCCCCGATACCGGCGAGGTAGGCCTCTTCATCTGCGATGTGTCGGGGCACGGGGTATCGTCGGCCATGATAGCATCGATGGTGAAGATGTCCCTTTCGTCATGGAGGGAGCATCTCGCCTCACCGGCGGGTCTTCTGGAACATATACGGCGGTCTCTGATCGATAAAATTGGCGATAACTATATTACCGCGTGCGTATGCCATATCGACCTTGGGAGCGGCAGGATGCGGGCCGCATGCGCCGGCCATCCTCCGGTATTTATCGCGGGAAAAGCGGGCGACATACGGGAGGTGCGGGGAAGGGGAAACATCATTTACGGGCATATCGAGCCGGGCTGGGAGGAGGTTGAGACAATCCTGGCCCCGGGGGACAGGATTGTCCTTTACACGGACGGCGTTTTCGAGGCGCGGAAGGGAAAGGAACTCTTCGGCCTTGATCGACTCGCGGGGCTTATCGGTTCCGGCGGAGCGAGGACCCCGGGGGAACTGTGCGACGACATCTACCGCAGCGTGCGGGAATTCGTCGGCGAGGGGGGGCTCCTGGATGATTTCACGCTCCTCGTTTTCGAGTACGACGGGGAGCCCTGAGGGAATTGAGGGGGGACGGGTCGTGTACGATCGCAGGGAGGGGGGATGAAAATAATCTTTCACGAGAAATTTTACAATTCCGATTATTCCCATGATCCCGCCGCCTCGCCGGGGCGCCTTGACGGAGTCATGGAGATGTTCGCCCGGGGCGGGGACCGCTACGAGATCATACGGCCCGGACCTGCATCGGAGGAAGACATCCTGCGGGCTCATGACGGGCCGCATCTCGCGCGTATCAGGGGCAATTCCCATCTTTACGAGATGGCGTCCCTGGCGGCAGGAGGGGCGATACTTGCGGCAGAGCGCGCCTTCAGCGGGCATCCCTCCTTCGCGGTCATTCGCCCGCCGGGACATCACGCCTCGGCTGACTCATGCTGGGGCTTCTGCTTTTTCAACAACATGGCGGTAAGCCTTCTCAGGCTTTTCATAGAGGGAAAGATCGGGTCCGCCTTCGTGCTCGATTTCGACCTTCATACGGGGGACGGCACTATCAATATACTCGAGGGGCGGATCGACGGATTACGGGTGTCAATTCTGAATCCCTATGCCGGTGACCCCGCCGCCTACCTTTACGAGGTGGAGGAGTGGATGGAGTCCCTCGGTAGGATCGACATTTTCGCCGCCTCAGCGGGGTTCGACCAGGGGATCGATGACTGGGGGAACCTCCTCTCCGCCGACGATTACCGCGCCCTGGGGAGACTCATGAAGGAATACTCGATGAAGCTTTGCGAGGGAAGGCGGTATGCCCTCCTCGAGGGGGGATACAACCATGACGCAATGGGCGCCCATGTCGGGGCTTTTTGCGAGGGTTTTGCGTAGAAAAGGCCGCGAGGGCCGGAAGTGGGAGGTATGTCGTCATGTACACAATCATCGGACCGGACAACAGGGTGCGCTACGGCTGTATAGAAGAGCCCGTGGACTTCAATTACAGGGACTTCCGTCTGCTCGATTTTTTCGGCAGGGAAACGGGCCGCCTTCGAAAACGATTCGCCTTTCATAAGTTCAATTATCTGGGCGTCATCACCGACCGGTTCATAGTGGGCTTCGCAGCCGTCGACCTGACCTATGCACACAATGTCTTCGCCTATCTCTTCGATTACGCCGGGGGCCTCCTCTATGAGTATGATGCCCTGGGGCCGGGGAACGCCCGCCTCAATTTCAACACCCATCCGGACGAATACGCGATCGATTTCAGAAAGGGCGCCACCCGCCTGCGGGTGGAAAAATCCCACGCGCGTGGCGAGCTCTCCTTCGATGCGATGTTTCAGGGCCGGCTCAGGGCGACGGGCTCGGCGCCCTACGGGCTCGAATCCCATCGCCCCCTTCGAGTTCTCAATCCTTCGGAGCCGACGCGATGGACCTTTACCGAGAAACGCGCGGGGATGGTGCCCGACTTGATTCGCATTGAGCTCGACGGAAAGCCGCTTCCCTTCGATCTCTCGAAGACCACGCTGGTCTACGACTGGTCCGGCGGTTACCTGCGGCGGAGGACAGACTGGTTCTGGGCCGCCTTTTCCGGCTTCCGGGGGCGCATTCCCGTGGGCGGCAACATCGCGACGCTGGTCAACGAATCATGTTTCAATGAGAACGCTTTCTGGATCGGGGATAAGCGGACTAGGGTGCGGCAGTGCGTCTTCGATTTCGACCTCGGGGACACCGGAAAGCCCTGGCGCGTTGGGGACGAGGGGGGAAGCGTCGACATGGTTTTTTATCCTGAGGGGGAACGATCGCATGTCGTCAATGCCATGGTGGTGAAGACCGCCTTCCATCAGATGATCGGTTCCTTCCGGGGGACTCTGCGCCCGGAGGGGGGGAAGGCGCTTAAGCTGGATGGCGTGCGCGGGTTCACCGAGTACCACCGGGCGCTCTGGTGATTTCCTACCGGAGGCCCGAACCTCCGGGAGCGCCGTAGATCTCGTTCTGGAGATCCATTAGCTTTTCGTTTTTTTCCGTTTCTGTGAGGTCGCGTGCATCGAGGATGGGCCTGCTCCTGCGGTAATAGTCCCTGTCCTTTTTGCGCGTGTTTCTGGACCTTCGGTCCGCCCCTTCCAGGCGGTTCACCTCTTCCGGTGGGAAGAACTCGAGCCGGATGCCCCTGATTCTGTCGAGCCGCTCCTTCTCGCCCAGGTCCGCGAAATCGTTCTCGTAGATGTTGATTTTTTCCTCGCATCGCTGGGCGGGTGTCAGTCTCGAGTCTATCGTTTCCGACTGGTCGCCCCACATCTCAAGTCGAAGACGCGCAAGTCGTTTCTCCTTTTCGATCCCCCCGGCCCGCTTTCCGGTTATGATGGCGTGTTTTCGTATGGTGTACTCCAGGCTTTTAACCTCCACCCCGAAGAGGGCGTCCGCGGCCTCACGCCCGAAACGCACTCTCCTGAATTTCTGCAAATCGCGCAGGGTTGCGATCATTTCTCCAGGGGCGAGACGGGAAAACCAGCGGTCATGATTGCCCATCAGTTCCTTGCGATATTCTTCATGGGCGCGATAGAGTTCGAACATGCGCTGTGCCTTTTCGGGAGTGGCGAGAATGAGTTGCATGTGCGCTCTCACTGCTTCAGACTGTTCGGCCGCGCCAAGACCCCTGTACGTTTCATTTAAAAAAAAGAAAAATGGGAGGGTGTGCTTATTGACAAGGCCTTTTTCGAAGAGGGACGCGGGGTCGGGATGATCGAACCCCTGACGGTCGATATAGTGCCAGTAATCCTCCTGGGTGATGTAGCCATGGTCGGGTATTATATTTACCGGCACGAGATCGGGATTGCCGTCGACCAGCAGAAAGACAGCAAGGGCCGCGGCGATAAAGCCGCACGCCAGGATGAGCGAGAGGGTAAGCTTTCGTGTCTTCATGAGACTCCGCAATCAGTATATCGGCCGGTGCCGGTGCGCGTGACGCCCTGACCGTAAATTAACGGTAGTACTACACATGCCGGGTGGCTCAATGTCAACCCGTTATCGGGGTTTTTCAATGAAAAAATTGCTCCCGACCCCTCATCCTTTTTTCATGACATACCCGCACCATCCATCATGCTTCGAGAAATCGACCGGCATGAGCCCCCGGGCGAGGAACTCCCTCCGGACCGATTCGTCCCTGCCATCGCTTACCCCGCTTGCGATCAGGGTTCCTCCGGGACGGATAAAGCCGGTCAGTTTTTCGATATGTGCGATGATCACGTCGGTAACGAGGTTTGCCGTTACGATATCGTACGAGAGGCCTGGATCGAAGGAGGCGATGTCGGATTCGTGGAGCGTGATGTTTCCGCAATCGTTTGCCCCGATGTTGTGGGTCGCGCATTCAACGGCATGGCGATTGACTTCGACCGCGTCGATCCGCCCCACGCCGAGACGGGAGGCGGTGATGGAGAGGACTCCGGTACCGGCTCCCGCGTCGAGTAGGGAAAGGTTCGCCCTCTTTTCGTGAGGGATCTCGCCGAGGTGCTCGAGAAGGAACCTGACGCAGAGCAACGTGGTCGCGTGCCTCCCGTCCCCGAAGGCGTTACGGGGCTCGATGGTGATGGCGATGGGCCCCCGTGCCGAATGCCCGGGGGCCGGGACTCCCTCGAGAAATTCGATCGGCTCCTGATCGGCCTCCTCATCGATGAAAAAGTGTCCCAGGAAAGGGGAGCCGGGCATGTCTTCTCCCGCGTATATCACGGGCATTCCCACGGGCATGGGGGCGTAGGGACGGAGAAGGTTTTCAGGCCCGTCCTCATCCGGGTCGTTAATAATGGTGATGATGATGGAGTCCTGCATGTTCCGGACCTTCATTTGTTATTTGCCGCACATCACACCGGCAGGTACGTGGCGGACTACCGGTCGTAAGTCTGGTGCATATATGTGAAAAATCAATGGAATTTTATGGCGGGTGCTCAAAATCTGTGTTCGAAAGACTGAATCAGGCACATGATATGAGAAATTCTTCTGCTTGACGAATTGTCGAATCGGTTATCATTAATCATGGAGTTTCCCGGGAATCAACGGGATATAGTGCGACATAATATACACGTGCCGGAGCGATGCCATGGCTATACAGGTGAATAACAAAAAGAAAAAAACGGGAGCGGGTTCGCGATCCGCGCCGAAGAACCTCCTTTATGCCGCGAACTGCAGGCTTGAAGAGTTCGACGCTTTCAACAGGGAGAAGTCGCTCTTCATCCTCCCGGTCGGCTCCCTCGAGGTTCACGGTTATCATCTCACTAACGATACGGACATGCGCTCGGCCCTTATACTGTCCGAAGGCGCGGGAAAGCTCTTCGCCGGAGCCCATCCTGACTGGACGGTTATTCTCCTTCCGCTCCTCACCATTGGGACGGACGAGCTCCCGCTTCCCGGCAGCATCGAGTTTTCGAGGAAAACGGTATACCGGGCCCTGGTCGAGTATGCCCGCTCACTCGTGAGGTGGGGGTTCAGAAATCTGATGATCACCAACGGTCATGGCGGGTTGCGGCATAACATTGCCATAGACGACGCGTGCAGGACCTGTAACCGGAAATACGGAATGCGGATGATATCGCCATGCATTTCCCTGTTCCAAAATTTCATCTTCGGGAAAAAGTTTCGCATCATCGAGGAAGAGCTCGGCCGAAGGTTGAAATCGTCCGAAAAAAAGGGCCTGATCGACCTTGAACATGCCGGTGGATGGGAGACATCCATCATGCTCAATGCGGACATGAAGCTTGTCTCGTCCGATTATCGTTTATATCACTCCTCACGTATCGATCTCGGCCCGAAGACGATACGCGTCGTCCGTTTCCTCGAAAAATTTATCAGGGTGATTCCCGGCCTTCGTGGCATGCTGGGGGCCCTCGGGATGCCCATGGAAGAGGGAGTCCGCTTCATCGTCACCGCCGGGAAAATGTACGATCAGAAAAAGGAGCGCTATACCTACAGCGGCGATCCTTCCGTGGCTTCCCCTGAAATCGGAAAAGCCTGGGGTGGGGCCATGGCGCGGGAATTATCCGCCATCATGGAGAGTGTCTATATCACGGGAACGACGCGTCCATCCACGGTCGTATCGAATCACTCGGCGTTATTCTTCCTGAGGCGAGATTTCATCTGTTTTGTACTCTTTATCGCGTCGGTGGCTCTGGGTGTTGCCGCGTTTTTTATCGTGAAATATTTTTTCTTTACATCGTGAGTTGTGGCCTGATGGCATGACATCAATCCGGTCCGGAGGCACTTGAAAAACCTGGAACCGCCTTCTGCGCGATACACCGTCATCCACGCATGATATTCTCCAGGTGGCGCCAGATCTCGATCATGGCAAAGGTGTCCATGCGGCAGTAGTCCAGGAGGGCCCTGCGTGTGGCCTCTATTGTGCCGGGGTCGGTTTCCTTCTGAATATCTTCGAAGGCGCCCATGGCGGCGGCACCGTCCGCGATGGACATCCCTTCATAGCCCAGGCGTGGCGAGAGGGCGGGGAGGACCGCCTTGATCGAATAGCTCCCGTGCATCTCCGGGGTGTAGACATGTTTTTTTTGAAAGGGTATGATGAGGTCTTTTATCCTCCCGATCCGCTCCTCGATTTCCTTCCTGTATTCCGGAAAATCCCGCGCCAGCTCCTTGAGACGGGCCGTTTCGAAGGCGGCATGATAGACCAGGATAGCCCCCGGCGTGGATGTGTCCGCGAGAAGGCGCGCGATGAACTCCTTCCGCGGGTCCCGACCAGCCTCGGCGAGGAACTCGAAGTGGTGCGGCTCATCCCCGGGCCGGGCCAGGTAGTGGAGGGAATACTGAAAGGGTATCTGCTGGTAGGGGCGTGATTCGTCGTAGAGGGGCAGTGCGGGCATGAAGGTCTCGAAATCCATGAAGTAGATCGGGTAGCGCACACTTTCCATGAAGGATGCGACTCCCTCCCTGTCGACATGACTCCTGCCGGTCTGGTGACTCTCCACCTGAAGGCGCTGGCCGGCGGTCAGGGGATAGTCCGGGGGCACATCCTCGAGCCTGACAATGCCCCGCGAATAGAGCCTGAACATCTCCTTCTTCGAAAGGCGGGCGATGTCGAAAACGGAATGCTCCGGCACGTGGCTCCAGCAGTGCCCGAAAAAGTCGCACCGGTACGGCGAAAAGCAGTGCTCTCCTATGGCAATCTCCGGAATGGCGCTTTTGCGAAGGACGCCTTTCATCCGCTCGATTTCATTCTTCACGAAATCATGGTTCCTCAACACCATATCATGCACCGATTCCATCGTGAACAATTCCGCCGGGTCGATTGCGCCCCTGCGCACGTAGCCATTGTTAATGTACACAATGGAAATGTCCTTCAGGGTAAGGCCGGAACCATTGATGATGTGGTACTGGAGCGATGCGTCCATGACGTATGTGTCGGTAACGGAGGTGGAGGATTTTACCTCGTAGGCCCTCCACCCGGACCCGTCATTGACGAGAATATCCATGATTGAGAGGACACGTTCGTGCTGAAAGGCCGCTTCGTATAGTACCGGAACGCCCTGATCTATCAGTTCTTTCGTACGCCGGAGTGATTCCTGGTGATTGAAGGGGCTTTCTGGCCCCGCGTCCACCCCGCCGGGGAAAAGGTCGCGGGCCCGCAACCCCACCTCGGTGCCCGTATCGAAGATGCGACGGAGTTCCGGAGGCGTGGCGTCGCGAAGGCGCGGCTGCTTTCTGTTCAGATAGAGTGATTTGTCACACTGGAGTCCCCGTATGAACGTGGACTTGCTCAGGACATGTTTTTCATTATCCGGGATTGTCATCGCGGCTTTTTCGGTCATTCCTCCCAGTCCCAGAAATAGTCCTTGTTCGAGAGCTCCTCCGTATCTTCCTCCGATTTTTCCGGCCTCCGCATCCCCTCGGGGAGGTCGGCGGTGTGTCGGTGGAAATACTTGATCTGCTCCTCGAGATCCTCGGTCTCCTCCTCCCAGTAGCGGACCGTGCCGAAGTGGGGGAAGGCGGCAGGGAAGGCGGGGTCGTCCCAGCGCTGGGCGATCCACGCTGCGTAACGGATGTACCGGAGGGCTCTGAGGGGCTCGATCAGGCGGAGCCAGGACAGGTCGAAGTCACGGAATTGACGATATGCATCCAGGAATATCTCCCTCTGCCTGAGCCCCTCCCTGTCGCGGGCGGGGACCAGCATCCAGACGTCCTGGACCGCGGGCCCCGTCAGAAAGTCGTCGAAGTCCAGGAAGAACCAGCCCTCGCTTCCGTGGAGGAGATTTCCCAGGTGGCAGTCGCCATGGATGCGGTGGAACGGCACACCTTCCCGGAGGGCGTCATAGAGCGCGGCGATCTCGACCACCGCGGCGCGGTAGCGCTCTCTGAGATGGTCGGGAAGAATGCCGCGCCCTTCGAGAAAGGCGAGGGGCTCAAGGCCGTAGGTCGTGCCGGTGAGCTCGATCCGCTGGGCCGAAATCTTCGCCGCGCCGTTGTTGTGAATGCGGGCGCAGAGCCTGCCCAGTATTCCGAGCTCGGCATCCGACAGCTCGTCCGGAACCCTGCCCCCCGTACGGGGCCATATGGCATAGAGGATACCCTCGATCTCCCTCAGGGTTTCACCGCCGGGGAAGGCGAGGGGGGCGCATACCGGTATCTCGTCCTCACGCAGTTCATGGAGAAAACGGTGCTCCTCAAGGATCTGTTCCCTGCTCCACCTGCCGGGGCGGTAGAATTTCGCCACGAGATGGGAACCGTCCTCGATTCTGAGATCATAGACCCTGTTCTCGTAGCTGTTGAGGGCCATGCAATGCCCGGTGGGCTCAAAGCCGCTCTGCTCGATCGCCTTGATCACGATGTCGGGGGTGAGATTGAAAAAAAAGCTGTTCATTGCCCGTCCTGAGGTCGCCCTGGAAGGGATGAAAAAGCCTTTATCAATCCCTTACTGATAAAGGCTTGTCCACCCGGTAAGGGCGCACTGGGCCGCATATGCCGGCTATTTTTTTATCGTCGCCTTCAGGGCAGTTTCCTTGTAGTTTTTGCTGAAGGTGAACTTCGGCACTTTCGTTGCTTTCTTGGCAGAAATCATAATTTCTTCGCCGGTGATCGGGTTGCGTCCCATGCGCTCTTTGGTGGCGGGCTTCAGTTTTATATGGAGTTTGCCGAAATTACCTACCGGCACGCGCTCGCCCTTGAGGACACCCGCGTGGATGATGCCGAATATATCGTCCATTATCTCTTTCGCCTTGACCCTCGGCAATTCATGTTTTTCGGTGATGTATTTCAGTATGGTCTGCGCCGTGAATTTCTCCGGGATCATGACCTTTTTCTGGGCGGCAGATTCCTTCCCCGCCTTTGTGACCTTCGCTGCAGTTTTCTTTGCCATTGTACCAATTCCTTGAAAAATATTTGGTCACCATCCTTCGAGAGGCATTTTCTCCCGCCATGACGACCAGTATATCAAATCGGACATTCTTCAATATACGTCAAGCCTTTTCCGCCGAGGAAGGAGCTTCACGAAATATGCGATGACGGTACTCAACGCATATTTGCTTGACACGGCATGCCGTTGACGGAAGATGCCGTTGAACCCCGCGCCATGCGGGGGCCACGAAATCTATCAAGAGGCGAAACGAGGAGTTCCGAGGGATGAAGATCGACGATTGTGTAAAATGTGAAAATCATGTCCTGTACCAGAACGGGTATGTGATATGCACCTACTATACCATGCGCGAACAGCGGATAACCGGGGCCGGGGAGAGCGGAACGACATATATCGTTCATTGCCCCATAGAGGAGGCAGCGCGGTGACAGCCCGCTCTCCCGGAATTTCCGTGCGCGTGCGGATTGATTCAACTACTGGAGTGGAGGAATTGCCATGAGCGAACCGAATTGCCCCAATTGTACCTTTCGAAAACGATACGACAGCAAGCCTGCGTCCCTTCTCGGGAGACTCTGGAGATGGCACATCAACTGGTGCCCGGGGTGGAAATCGTATATCTCCGGTTTGCCTGAGGAGGAGCGTGAGTCCTTGAGGTCGAAGTATGGTCTGAAGTAGCCTCGCGGTTTGCCCCTTCCGCCAAGTGGCGCCTGATATTTAGTTTGACAGGCGTAAATCGTCCCTGTACGATGATGAACCGTCTCCCGCCAGGGGAACGGGAAGGCGTCTTAAGGGGGTGCTCATGAAAAAGCTGATCTATATCGCCGGGGCCGCGCTTCTCGCGGGTCTCTGTTACGGAATCTACTTCATCGATACGGCGCTGCCTATAGGTAACGGCTACGCGGCGAAATATCTCTGCTCGCAGGTCTATCTTGCGGGGAGGGACCCGCTCAATCTCTTTGAAAGGGATGTGCGGCCCACCAATATCCTTTTCTCCCTGGTGAAACCCGTCTACGATCATGACGCTCAATCGGTTACCGCGCGGGCCCTCGGATTTCGCAAACCCTTCACCGCGGTCTATCGCGAGGGATACGGGTGCACCCTGGCTGTCGGGGTTTCCCCTGAGGAACTTGCACGCGAGGCGGCGCCGCTGCCACCCCGGAAGCGGCACGATCCGAATGGCCTCTGGCCGCGGGGAGAGCGGGTCGATACCGCATCGCCCCGCCCGGGTATCGACGAAAAGGCCATGGCGGGCGCCGTGGAGGAGGCCTTCAGGGAGCCGGGGCCCGACACAAAGCGCAATACCCAGGCGGTGGTGGTGGTACACCGGGGGGTTATCGTCGCCGAGGGCTATGCCGAAGGATTCTCGCCCAGTCGGCCGATGCTCGGATGGTCGATGACCAAGACTGTAACCGCTGCGCTTATCGGTATCCTGACCGATATGAAGAAACTCGATATCATGAAACCGGCTCCGGTGTCTCTGTGGAACCGCCCGGATGATCCCAGAAGTCGCATCACCATCGATCAGCTCCTCCGTATGTCGAGCGGCCTCGACTTCGTCGAGGTGTATGGCCCCCACAAGGACGCCACCGAAATGCTCTATGCCAGCCGGAGTATGGCTGATTTCGCCGCGGCAAAGCCAGTGCGCACCGCGCCCGACGGGGAATGGTACTATTCCAGCGGCACCGCCAATATCATCGCCCGCATCGTTCATGACGCCGCGGGAGGGACCCTTCGGGATGCCGAGGCCTTCGCCCGAAACGTCCTCTTCGACAGGATCGGCATGTATTCGGCCCTTATCGAGCCGGACGCATCGGGATCCTTCGTGGGATCGAGCTATATGTTCGCGACGCCCCGGGACTGGGCCCGGTTCGGCCTCCTCCTCCTCAGGGACGGCGTCTGGAATGGAGAGCGGATCCTCCCCAAGGGGTGGGTACGCTATATGACGACACCAACGCCCCTTGCGCCCATGGGAGAATACGGGGCTCATACATGGCTCAACGCAGGGGCCCGGGAAGATCGTGGGAATAGGAAATATCCGTCCCTCCCCACTGACCTGTACTACCTGGGAGGATTTAACGGGCAGGTGGTCGCGGTGATCCCTTCCCGCGACCTGGTCATCGTGAGGATGGGGGTCACCCATGACAAATCATGGTACCAGGAGAAATTCATTCGTCAGGTCCTTGACGCGGTGGAAAAGAGGTAGGGGAGGAGGGAATGGTATGACCATGCGGGAAAAGGGGAAGACCCACGTGTGCCCCTGGTGGCTCGGATTCTTTCTGGCGAGCCCCCTCAGGAAGCTCTTTCAAAACCCCGAGAAAATACTCGGGCCCCATGTGAGGGAAGGGATGACCCTGGTGGACGTCGGTTCCGGCATGGGTTTTTTCAGCCTCCCCATGGCACGGATGGCCGGCCCCGGGGGTCGTGTCATTTGTTTCGACGTGCAGGAGAAGATGCTCCGTCATCTCGCTCGGAGGGCGGCCGGGGCAGGGCTTTCCGGTATCATCGAGACAAGGCTCTCCACGCCCGACACTCCGGGCATCGGGGACCTCGCCGGGAGTGCTGATTTCCTGCTCCTTTTTGCGGTCGTTCATGAGGTTCCTGACCGTGGTGCCCTGTTTCATGAGGCACATGCCGCCCTGAAAAAGGGGGGACGCGCCCTTATTGCCGAGCCCACGGGTCACGAATCCGCGGAAGGTTTCCAGTCGTCACTCGACGTGGCCCGTGAGGCGGGTTTCGAGATCATCGGAGCGCCCCCCATCGGACAGAGCCGCACGGCCCTTCTGGAGAAAAAATGACGGGCCGTTATGACGGTCCCCGCCCTCTGAGACGACACGCCGCGTCATGAGAATACTGTACTGCGCGGATATCCATGGGGGCTTCGCCCAGATCTATCACCTCCTGAAAGAGACCGTCGCCGATGTCTACATCATGTCAGGCGATATACTGGACATTCCTTTCTATTCGCTCGAACAATCGATGGAGTATTCCGACGTCCAGAACATCTTTCACGCGATGAGGCGGGAGTCAGGAAGTGACGGCCAGAATCTGGAGGAGTACGCGGAGGGCCTGCTCCGGGAAGGCCGTCTGAACGACTATCTCGACCGGAAGGCGCGCTATTATCTTGCCGAGAGCGTCGCGGCGAAAGAGATCATGGAGAAGAAATACCGGATACTGGAGAACATCTTCAGCACGGAGAAAAATTCGAAGATCGTCACCATACCGGGAAACTACGACATGGACCTGGGCGGCACCGCCCTCAGCGATCGGGACCTCCACATGAAGACCCTCCGGACGGAGGGCGTTCTATTCGCCGGTTATGGCGGGGCGGGGGTGCGGACCCCCGGTTTTCCGGAATCGTATCTCGTTCCCTACCGCGGTACGGCGAAACGTGATGTCGATAGCGAGCTCTACCGTTTTCTGGAGGCGGAGCGTCCCGACATCATCGTCGCCCATCAACCCGCCCACGGCGTGCTCGACGCCATCAGCTATCTCGGCTCATGGGGCTCCCCGGCGCTGCGGACCTACTGTGACAGCCACCCCGTCCTGGCGTGCCTCACCGGGCACGTCCATGAAAACTGGGGGCTGCGCTTCGTGGAGGGCACCCTCTACATGAACCCCTCGAATTTCGGTGAGGTGATGACACCCCAGGGCGAGATATCCGAGGGGGGCTTTTTCTTCGAGATACACCTCGAAGGCGGGGAAATGCCGGTCGTGCTTTTCAAGAAGATAGTGGAGTACCGTATCTACGATATCGCCGAGTATGTAAGAAAGGGTGATGCCTATGAGGAAACGGTCTTCGACCGGTCCCGCTACGACGCCCTGCGCCGAATTTCCGTGGTTGACGACAACATCGAGCGGTACAACCAGATACCTGAATTGAAGGTCTTCAGGGATATCCGGAACTTTTTCCGCATTCACCAGACGAAGCAGACCGAGGAGCGGATCGTCAACCTGGAAGAGGCACTCGCCGCACTCGGGAACCTCGCGGGACACATCGCCCTCGACCTGGTCGGTTCGGTCAACATGGGGATGGCCCTCGATTCATCGGATGTCGACGCGGTGCTCTATCTCCGCGGCCGGGAGTCGTGCGGCGAGGACTATGAGTCGTGTGATTTCGCAAAGGTCGTGGAGGGCCGGATAAGGGACTATCTCAGCGACCGGCACGGCTTTCAGATAATCGATTTCATCAACCTGGACGTGGTCGAGGAGAGCATCAGGCGGGTGCGGATCGACTGCGACATGACCCAGCGGTTTTCCGTGTACCGCTCCTTCTGCAGGCCCATCAACTACCGGATCGTCGCACCGGTCGAGGACCTTCTGAACGCCAACATCGCCTTCAGAATGCAGGCCGAGGAGAACATGCGCTCATACCTGCGGGTCCTGGGCAGCACGTGGGACATCAAGAAGTCCTTCGAGAAGTACGTCGTGCGTCTGAGGGGGATGGGGGTGCATATCCCCGAGCAGATGTTGAAGCGGATCGAGACGCTTCTGCAGAAAAACCTTTAAACCTTTCACCATGGTGAAATCACCACTGGTTTTCTACTCCCCTATCTTGCGGGTTGCGCCATTCTCGCTTTTTACAACAGATGGATACTGATGATTACGGATGGAAATGCATGGTTCTACTATATCGTGACAACACATCTTGATTTCTCTGCTTGATTCTTTGAAAAAATCTGTATCGATTCGTGTTAACTGTTCATTGGAACTGCTGTCTGGTGACATGCCCGCTTTATGCGGAACACTGGAATCGCCTCCTTCCATCTGCATTAAAAGGGTGTACGTATGCCGGGTTGTTTTGCCAGCAGCCCCTGTAAAAAAAAGGAATAGTTTTAAAAAAATAGTTGCACGATGCAAGCAATTTGTTTTGGTTGGATAATCAACCAAAACACGGAAATACCGTGCCGGTTCGGGAATCATTATACGTCTGAAGGAGGAATATGATGCGATCAATGCTTGATGGGATACGGGTAATCGACTTCACCGCCAATATTGCGGGGCCGGCCACCACGACCTTCCTGGCCGATATGGGCGCCGAGGTGATTAAAGTGGAAAAACCGGGTATCGGGGACGACGCACGGCTTTTTCCGCCCTATATAAACGGATTTTCAGCGCCTTTCATCGTCATGAACAGGGCGAAGAAGGGCGTCGTGATCAACATGAAGAAGCCGGAAGGGGTCGAGGTTTTCAAGGAACTCGTTGCGGTGTCCGACGTGCTGGTGGAAAATTTCAAGCCAGGGGTAATGAAGAGGCTCGGTCTCGACTATGAAAGCATGAAAAAGGTCAACCCGAAACTCGTAATGCTTTCTCTCTCGGGCTACGGTCAGTACGGTCCCCTGTCGAAGCGACCCGCCTATGATTCGATCATCCAGGCGTGCTCCGGCATCATGGACGTCACCGGATTTCCGGACGGGCCGCCCACGAAGGCGGGTCCCATCATCATCGATCTCGCCACTGCCATGCAGGCGGCCTTTGCCGTATGCGCGGCCCTCTTCGCGCGGGAGAGAACCGGGGAAGGGGAGTATCTCGACGTGTCGATGTACGATACGGCTATCAATCTCCTGGCGGGAGTCTGGACCGATTACACCGTAACAGGAAACATTCCCCGCCGAACGGGAAACCGTTATCCCTACGTGAGTCCCTTCGACACCTTCCAGGCGAAGGACGGCTATTTCATGATCTGCAGCGCTGGTGACGCCACCTATCACCGCCTCTGCGACGCCATGGAGCGCCCGGACCTGAAAACCGACCCGCGCTTCGTGAACCTCTTCGTGCGGAACGACAACGAGCCGGAGCTGAGGGCGATCATACAGGAATGGGTGGGAGCCCGCACAACAGAGGAACTTCTGGAAATCACCGTCACACACGACGTGCCCGCCTCGCCGATTCGGAACGTAAAGGAGGTCGTGGAGCACCCGCACACCATAGAGCGGGGACTCCCTGTGGAGGTGGAACAGCCGGGACGGGGCACCGTGGTGATCTACGGCCCGCCGACGAAGGCGAGGAACAGCGAGGTGAAGGCGCGCGGCGCTGCCCCGGAGCATGGTCAGCATACGGAGTGGATGCTGACGGAAATTTTAAAGAAGGCCCCGGAGGAAATCGAGGCGCTGAAGGTCTCCGGCGCGGTCAAATAATGGCCGCACCGGAGTGCCCCGGCCCATGGGTCACTGCTTCGCCATGATGCCTCCGTCGCACGGAATTACCGCGCCGGTCATGTAATCGGACGCCCGTGAGGCCAGGAAAACGGCGAGGCCCTTGATGTCGTCCTCGTCCCCGTGGCGCTTCAGGGGGATGTAGCCGATGAAGGCGTCGAGGATCGGCTTCATCTCCGGCTTGAAGAGGTATTTCATCATGTCGGTTTTGAAGAATCCCGGTGCGATGGCATTGACGTAAATATTATGGCGCGCGAGCTTCACCGCCAGATTCATGGTGAGGATGTTAAGGGCCGCCTTGGTTGAGTTGTAGGCCACGGCCGGGTGCGCCTCCTCGAGAGAGCCCCGCTCGCCGTGTATCGATGAGATGTTGATCATCTTGCCGCCTCCGCTCTCTTTCATCAGTGCGGCGGTCATCTGAGAGATCATCCAGGCACCCCGGATGTTCACGTTGAATATCCGGTCCCACTGCTCCAGGGGAAAGTCCAGTGTGGGGGCCCCCCAGGTGAGCCCGGCGTTGTTCACCAGTATGTCGATTTTCCCGAACTCCTTCATCACCCTGTCGAGAAGGTTCCGTATATTTTCCTCGACCGACACGTCGAGCTTCACCGCCAGGGTCTTTACGCCCAGGCCCGCGAGCTCCGCCGCCGTCTTTTCGCAGTTCTCAATTTTCCGGGAGGCGATGACAAGATTCGCCCCCGCCTCGGCGAGTCCGGTCGCGATGAATTTCCCGATTCCCCTTCCGCCGCCCGTTACGATGGCGACCTTGCCCGTCAAATCAAACATCTCCTGAAGCTTCATTGGTTCCTCCGGTCGGATGGTATGGCGCGCCCTGGCGCATGTCAATTCGGCGGGGCGGCGGGTTTTTGATCAAGCATAAAAAGGGTTCATTGCCCGCGCAACCAGGGTGCAGATTATAGTACGGAAACGGATGGCGGATTATGCCACTGAGACACGGAGTCATGGAGATGAACAGTTGCGCAAGTAACTCGCCTGTCAAAACGTATACAAGTATAACGGCATTAGCGACTACCTGTTTGAATACACTCTGTGCTCAGTGCCCACGGCCATGTGCCTGTAAAGGAACGGAACCACACACCGGGTCTCATTCCTGCAAAGGGTCGGCACGACGCGTGCCCTTTTTCCTGCTCTGAAGCCGCTTTTCCTCGAGGCGTTTACGCTTTTGCGCGGGACTCGCTTTCGTGGGAACGCGTTTCTTGCGGAGAGTCAGGGCGCGCGCCAGGAGCGAGGAAAACTTTTCAATCGCACGTTTACGGTTGGCAGACTGGGAGCGGTGGGATTCTTCATGGATGACGATGCGACCGCTCCGGGTGACGGCGCCGCCGAGGGCCTCGCGTATCCGCGCCTTCTGCGTGTCGGTGAGGCTCCGGGTTCCCTCCAGGTCAAAGCGCAGGGTCACCTTCGTGGAGGTCTTGTTCACGTGCTGCCCCCCGGGTCCGGAGGACCGGGAGGCGGTGATGGTAACCTCATCCAGGGGTATGGAAAGTCGGGGATTGATGACGATCATGATTATCCTTCACCTTCGGGGAGCCCGTTCTTTCTATCGGATGAGGGAGCGCCGTGTCAAAGCAAAAAAGATTTTCGGCACCTGGAATCGCGAAATTACTTGTTGCGTGATTTGGCGTTTCATTTTAATGTGAAAACCACTATATACTACCGGGAATGAACAGTAGTCCCCGATGCGGATAAAAAATACGCGTGTCACAGATGCGCAGGCATGGTGAATCTGAGCTTAAAATATATGTGCGTAAAAGACTGTCACACCCGAGATCTCAATACGGTTATGATCGATGGTAACAATGTATAACGATATATCTCCGTGTCTCAGTGCCTCCGTGGCACATTTTCCGGTTGTTGGAGCGTGCCGCGCATGACGAAAATCATCCACTGCGCCGATCTTCACCTTGTTTCGGAGGGAGGGGAGAAGGGCTATTCACTGTCGGTCCTGGACGAGATTATCTCGATCGCCGGGGAAATCGGGGCCGACCTACTCCTCATCGCCGGTGACCTCTTCAACGCGAGGCGGGACGCCGACGCGCTGAGACAGGATCTCAAGACCCGCTTCCGACGGCTCACGGATCGAACCACCGCCTTTTTTCTCGCGGGGAATCATGATACGGGGGGGAGCGTCTCGGGACTCGGCAATCTCGATTTCGGCATTCCCAGGGAGAATGTCATCGAGTTCACCGGCGTTCCTTTCGTTCTGCGTCCCTTCAACGCCGATCTCGAGCTGCTCTTCATTCCCCACAGGGACGACTACGGAGACTACCCGAAATGGGAGGTTCCCCCGAAAAGTGCCCGTTTTCGCGTTGCCGTGGCCCACGCCACGGTACCCCTGATGAATTTCACCGGGATCGACGAGGAGGAGGGCCGTACGGGAACCATGGACGCGGACCTCTTCACGCGCTGGGATGTCGATTACGCTGCCATGGGTCACATTCATTCGGCCAGGGAGGCGACGGTGATGAAGGCCCGCATCAGCTATCCCGGCTCGGCCAGGGTGTGGCGCAGGGACGAGACGGGCCGCCGGACGGTGAACGTCGTGGAGCTGGGGAGCGAGCTGCGGGTTTCCCCGAGGGAGCTGGCTTCAGCGGGGCAGTACCGCCACTGCGAGGTTCCCCTCGGCCTGGATGGCAATGTGGAAGAGGGGGACATGACGCGGGAGTGGGGGCCCAATGACTGGATAGACCTCCGCTTTTCCGGCCTCGTCGAGGACGAGCACGAGGTCAGGGCCCTGGAGAATCGAATGATGAAGGAGTATTCCGGCAGGGTGCGCCTCCTGACCCTGCGAAGAGGCGATGTGGCGGTACTGGAGGGGATATCCTCCCAGGCCATCGCCGCACGTTTCATCGAGGAGTGGAAAAAGCGCGATCCGGGCGCCGGCGAAGAAGGGGCGCGGGAGGTCTGGCTCAAGGCGAGGGAAATCGGCCTGCTGAAGATCAAGGGGGAGCTGGAGGCGCGCCGATGATACGAAGGCTTCATCTGAAGAAATTTGGAAGGTTCACGGGAGCCGATTTCAAATTCAGGCCCGTGACCCTCTTTATTGGCGAGAACGAATCGGGCAAGACCACCATATTCGACGCAATTTTCAGCGCCGTCTGCTCACTGGGAGAGCGGAGCGTACGGGAAAAACAGATCAGCAGGCGCTACGGTCCCCCGCGGGAGCGATCCTGCGAGATCGAGTGGGAGGGTGCCCCCCTTGAAATGGGCGAGGACGAATTCATCAACCTGCACGCCATCAGGTCCGGCGACATGTCCGTCGAGATTGCCTCCGGCAGGACCTGGCTCGACAAGATCAAATCGTCGATTTTCACCGGGGGCATCGATCCCGCGAAGCTGCGGGGGGAATTGAACCGGAGCGCCGCGGAGAAGGGCAATTTCGCCCATGTCAACGAGATGAAGGAACGAAAGTCCCTCCTCGACGCGAAGAGGAGGGACTACGAGCTCCTTCTGAAAAAGCGCGAGGAGCTGTTGAAGAAACGCGGCGAGTTTCAATCGCGCGACCGGGAACTTGCGTCTCTGGGCGCGGGCGAGGGGGGGCATGTCGCCTTGATTCGCTCGCTCGAGGAGGGCCTGTCACTCCAGAAGATGATCGGAGAGAGAAAGCATCTGGGCGATATACTCGCGCATCTTGCAAGGGGGGAGGGGCTGAAAAGGGAGACCGAGATCCTGTCACGCTTCAGCGACGATCGAAGTCCCGAGATCGCGCGCCTGCAGAACGGTATTGCCGCCGCGGAAAAGGCCCATGCCGCAGAGGAGGCCAGGGTGGGGGAGATATCGAAAAACCTCAAGGCGAAGACCGCCCTGCTTGAGGACGCAAGGACCGAGCAATCGAAGAAGCGGCCCCATGTCGAGGTGGCGGCCGGGCTCCTGGGGGCGTTACGGGACGCCCCGCTGGAAGTGGCTTCCCGGCGCGTGAATCCCCTCGGAATGGCCGCGGCCGGGGCCTTCCTCGCCGCGGGGGTTGCAGGTTTTTTCCTCACAGGCAGGTCCGGGCTTCGGTTCGACGAGTTCATGGGCCCCGTGGAGCTGGGCATAGCCGTCCTGGTCGTCTGTGCCGCCATCGCCATTCTTGTCATTATTTTTTCCATCAGGCCCTCCGGCACAAACCGGCGGGGCTCCTCCGAGGCCCTTGTGCGGAACATCAGAGACGAGTGGAGGGCGCGAACCGGCGGAACCCTCTCCTCGGAAGGCCTCGACGGCATCCGCCTCGAGCTCGTCTCGAAGGGGAGCGAGGCGGACAGCCTCGCAAGGGCGATTGCCCGTTTGGAGGAAGAGGCCCGTGATGCCGGGAGCGACCTCGAGGCGGGGCGCGAGAGGCTTGATGTGGCGCGGAAACTCCGGGAGGAGGCGATCGCCCGGTTGTCGGGGTTTTTCACCTCGATGGGAGTCGTCGATCAGGGCGAATACGCGGCGAAGGCGGGGGCGTACCGTAAGGCGAGGGAGGCCCTGGACGGATGGCGGGAGAGGACGGACGACCTGCTCAGGTCCCACGGGAAAGAGGACGATGCGGCCCTCCAGACCGCGTGCACGGCAAGGATCACAGCCCTCGATATCGAGATCGCCGGAATCGACCCGGCCGAAAAGGAGAAAACGGCCGGGGAGATACGGCGGATGGAACAGCAGCTCCGGCAGGAGAGGGAAGCCCTCGAAAAATTGCGCACAAAAAAAAACATGCTCGAAAAGGAAATCCATACGGGCAAGGGCGAGGTGCAGGGTTCCCTGGGAACTATTCCTGACCAGATCGTGGCTGCCGAGGGGGAGATAGCGGGGATCGAGAATGAAATCGCGCGCCTCGAGCTCGACAGGCGGGCTTCGGCCCTGGCGCGCGACATTTTCGGCACCCTGGCGGAGAGTTCCGATATACAGCTCCAGGGGCTTGGCGATGACATCGCCCTCCACTTCGGCGAGATACTCCCGGGGTTGCGCAGGGTCGCCATCAGCGCCCTGAACGAGAAATCGATAACCGTCGAGGACGCGGGGGGGGAGATGCGCCCCATCGAGCACCTCTCCCGGGGGACCCTCGATTCATTTTACCTGGCGGCGCGTTTCGCCATGGCCCTCCGGTCCCGCGAGGATGCGGGTATCCTCCTTCTCGACGAGCCTTTTCACGCACTGGACCAGGGGCGTGAGTCGAAGGCACTCGAACTGCTCCGGCGGGTCCATGAGCGGCATGGATGGCAGATCGTCCTTTTCTCGAAGGAGCCGGACATGGAGGGGAAGGCACGGGCCATTTTCAGTGACGTGGCGGTCCATCAACTTTCGGGAGCGGCCGGGAATCGCGCCGGCGGGCCGGCAGCCGGCAGTTCATAACGGGAGCGTTCGATATGTTTCATATATTCACCCTCCAGGGCACGCGGATCGATTCACAGCTCGAGCATATCCACCAGAACGTAAAGGTGGCCAGGCTGGGCAAGAAGGAGCGGAGCAGGAAGACCCTCGACCGGGAGCCCTCGGAACCGGGTTCAGGACCGGGTCCGGGGCGGGGCGATAACTACGCACATGATGCCTACCGGAAGGTGGCGGAACAGGAGAACCGGGTCGCACCGGTGCTTCATGCCGGGGCGATCATGAGCTCGCCGGTCATCACCATCTCCCCGGAAATGACGGCATCGGAGGCCTGGGTGAAATTCAAGGAGGCCGGCGTGCGGCACATGCCCGTGCTCTCCTCCGACGGCGCGATGATCGGGATCGTGTCGGACCGGGACCTCCTGAAGCAGTTCGTCATAAGCGACGGGAAGGTCGAGGACGCACGGAACGTCTCCGTGAAGGAGATCATGGCGGTGGAGGTGATCGCCGCGGCTCCCCACACGGACATCAGGCGCGTCGCCAGGGCCATGCTGGACAACCATGTCGGCACCATGCCGATCGTGGACGAAGAGGGCCAGCCCGTGGGAATCGTCACTCGAAGCGACATCCTTCACGCGATCATCCATCATCCGGGACTCAATTTCTGGGCGTGAGGGTGCTGCGCGGGGATGGCAGGGAAATTATTGTCGGGAAATGCGCCCCGGGGGCGCATGGGAAATAAGAACAGCCGGGAGGAAATGAAATGGGTGAAGATATCTATCGCAGGCTCCAGGAGATGCTTGACGGCTTTTCCGTGGGGTTCCCCGCCACCGAGTCGGGCGTTGAAATAGAGATACTGAAAAAACTTTTCAGCGAGGAGGACGCGGGGATTTTTCTCTCCCTGAGCCCCGCCCTGGAGGGTCCGGAAGCGATAGCCGCACGTCTGGGACTCCCGGCGGACAGTCTTGCGGAAAAACTGGAGGGAATGGCGTCGCGGGGGCTTCTCTTCAGGCTGAAGAAAGGCGATGAGGTGAAATACGGGGCCACCGCCTTTATCCACGGGATATTCGAATTTCAGCTTCCGCGAATGAATGCCGGGCTGGCCGACCTGATGAACCGGTATTACGAAGAGGGGATGGACAGGTCCATTGCCGGCGTAAAGGGAGCTTTTCTGAGGACCATTCCCGTGGCGAAGTCGGTTACACCGGAGAATCATATCGCGTCCCTCGACGACGCCGCCGAGATACTGAGGGGCATGGACACGATCGTCCTTGTGGACTGCATATGCAGAAAGACGAAGGATCTGCTCGACGGATCGTGCGCCGCTCCCCTCGAAGTGTGTTTTATGTTCGGCTCCATGGGACAGTATTACCTGGATAACGGGATGGGAAGAAGGATCGACGCCGATGAGGCCATCGCCGTCGTCGCCCGCGCCCAGGAGGCGGGGCTGGTGACGCAGCCATCCACCTCGCAAAACCCGAACGGCATGTGCAACTGCTGCGGCGACTGCTGCGGGGTCCTCGCATCGATAAAGAAGGATCCGCGCCCCGCGGATCTCGTCTACTCCAATCATTATTCCGAGGTGGAAGCCGATGCCTGCGTCGAATGCGGGGATTGCCTGACGGTCTGCCCGATGGAGGCCATTGTGTTTTCGGAAGAGGGCCCGGCCTTCATCCTGAGGGAACGATGCATTGGCTGCGGGGTATGCGTGACCCGCTGTCCCTCCGTGGCCATCCGGCTGATCGACAGGCCGGAGAAGACTCGCCGGGAGCTGCCGAAAAACGCGGTTGAACAGATGGTCCTCATGCTCAGGGAGAGGGGTAAATTGTAGGGACGCGGGATTCATGCCTGCAGGCCCCAAGAGGCCGATCGGCGATGATTCACCATGCGGGGGGAAATTTAACCCTGGAAAAAGCAGAAAAACTTGACAGGGGGGGCGCTTTTCGAAGATTGTTGTACGATTCGCCAGCATACCTCAGTTGGTAGAGGAGTCGATTCGTAATCGACCTGTCGCCGGTTCGATTCCGGCTGCTGGCTCACGGGCGCCGCGGGACTTCCACGGCGCCCTTCCTTTATACCCGCACCGCACGGGCCCCTCATCCTTCATTCACCGGTGAAGAGGGGCTTCCGCTTTTCGAGAAAGGCCTTTACCGCCTCCGCGTGGTCCTTCGTGCGGGAGGCGAGGAACTGGTAGCTGATCCCCACGTCGGTCGAGAGCTCCAGGGGCTGGCCGCCGATCTGGTTCATCGCCTTTTTAATGATGCCAACCGCGGCGGGGCTCCGGGCCATGCGCCGGGCCAGCTTTTCCGCATCGGGGAGGAGGTCGGCGACGGGGACCACCCGTTCAACGAGACCGATCCGCAGGGCCTCCTGCGCGTCGATAAGATCCCCCGTATAGCACATGTAGCGCGCCATGCCGGGTCCCACGATCCGGGGCAGAAGGCACATGCCGATCTCCGGCACGAGCCCCATCTTGACGAAGAACTCCCCGAGGCGGGCGGTATCCGCCGCGATGCGGAAATCACAGAGAAGGGTGAGCTCGAAGCCGGCGCCGAGGGCGAAGCCGTTGATCGCGGCAATGGTGACCTTGTCGAGATTGTAGAGGGCCATGTAGAGTTCAACCAGTGGCTCGAAGTAGTCCTTGAACTCCCCCAGTGACATGTTCTTGAGCGGATCGATGTCGAGGGCCACGTCGCCCCCGGCCGAGAAGTGGTCCCCGGCGCCGGTGAAGACCAGGGCGCGGAGGGTTTTTTCCCGGGACAGGTCCCGGTAGGCCTCCTGAACCCCTTCGAATAGATCCGGGCTGAAGGCGTTCAGCTTGTCGGGCCGGTTGAAGGTGACGACCGCGTAGTTCTCCTTGATTGCTACCAGGCAGCTTTTGTATTCCCTGTTCTCTTCCGGCATCCTCACTCTCCTGTCGTATGGATTTTCACCAGGGGTTTCCTTCCTCAATGGCCCCTCACGCCCGCTCGAATATGGTCGCGGGGGCCTGCCCTCCGCCCGTGCAGAGCGTGACCAGCGCGTACCGGGCCTTCCGGCGCAGCAATTCATGAACCGCCGTGACCGAGAGTCGGCACCCGGAGTTGCCCACGGGATGTCCCAGGGCGAGGGCTCCGCCGTTCACGTTCAGCCGCTCCATGTCCGCTCCGAGCTCGTGCGCCCAGGCGAGGGGAATCGGTGCGAAGGCCTCGTTCACCTCGAAGATGTCGATGTCCTTCATGGAAAGGCCGGCTTTTACGAGAACTTTCGGTGTCGCGGTGATGGGACCAGTGAGCATGAGGCCGGGATCGGAGCCGACCACGGCACTTGCCACGACGCGGGCCAGGGGGGTGATGCCGAGTTCCCGGGCCTTTTCCCCGCTCATCAGGAGGACCGCCGAGGCGCCGTCGGTCACCGTGCTTGAAAGACCCGCGGTCATCCACTCGGTCCCCGGGAGGATCTTGAGGCCGTCGAGGGTCTCCCGGGTGACGCCGGGGCGCATCGTTTCGTCCGCATCGAAGAGTATCTCCTTATCCTCCTTGTCGAGACCCTGTACCGGGATGATCTCATCCTTGAAGCGCCCCTCTTTCGCGGCCCTGATAGCCTTTTCATGGCTCGCGATGGCGAAGTCCTGGCATTCTTCCTTTGAAATATTCCACTTGTTGGCGATGGCCTGGGCCGCGCCCATCTGGTTCGGGATGCCGTAACGCTCCAGGTAGCTTTTACTGATCGGGTGCCCGGCGTTCTGGCCATTTGAGAGGGTACAGTTCAGGTCGGAAGCGATGCCGTATTTCGACATGATCTCGCATCCCGAGGCGATCACCGTGTCCATCGCGCCGGAACCGATCATGGCGGCCCCGAGCTGGATGGCGGAGAGGCTGCTGCCGCATTGCCGGTTTACCGTGATTCCCCCCAGTGTCACCGGGAGCTTCGATTCCAGAATGGCGTTGCGGGCCAGATTGAACCCCTGCTCGCCGATCTGGTAGACGCAGCCCGTGATGACATCGTCCACCGTCAGGGGGTCGAGACCGACCCGGTCAACCACCTCGTTCAGCACCACGGAAAGGAGTATCGGGGCCGAGTATCCCCTGAGTGAGCCCTTCTGCCTCCCCACGGGAGTCCTGACCGCGCTTACGACATACACGTCTTTCATGGAAAACCTCCCCGATCCGGCATCGCTCCCTCCGCCAACCGCGTGGGAACTCTGGCGGTTATTGTAATATTGTCATACAATACAGGGCTGCGGCTGCTTCGTCAACTATTAATTGAATCTCTCGCAGGGTAGCGGAGACGCGGAGATAGTTTTTCGCAGAGTCGTTGAGTCGCAGAGTTTTTTTATGTTTGTTTCATGAAAATGGGGGGGGCTTTTTGACTTGGAACAATCTTCACGTGATATACATATCTCTATTTTCTTTGCGCCTCTGTGTCTCTGCGAGAATAATTTCAATATGGTGATGGGCCGGCGGGTCAGGAAACGCAGGCGGCGCTTTTTTCAAGGGCGATCAGAGCGGCGCCGAGCGCACCGACGGTGTCGGGCCTGTCCGGGACGGCCACCTCACATCCGGTGAGGGCGGCGATGGCCCGGACGACCCCGGGGTTTTTCGCGACGCCTCCCGACATGGCGATTTTCAATTCATGGTAATGCGGCGCGATCCGCCGGACGAGGGACAGTATCCTCGACGCGATTGCGCGGTTGAGCCCCATGACGATCTCGCTCACGGACGAGCCCCCGGCGATGAGGGACACCACCTCGCTTTCGGCGAATACGGTGCACATGCTGCTTATTGTCAGTGCGCCCTCCGCGCCCAGATCAAGGTCCGCCATTTCCCCGATGTCGACCTGGAGGGCCCTGGCCATGGCCTCGAGAAAGCGCCCCGTCCCGGCGGCGCATTTGTCGTTCATGGCAAAATCAATCACGTTCCCTTCCTCCCCGAGAAGTATCGATTTACTGTCCTGCCCCCCGATGTCTATCAGGAGCTGAGAGCCCGGCAGCATCGATCGTATCCCTCTGGCATGGCAGGTGATTTCGGTGACCGCCGAGAGCCGTTCATCTACCTGATCTCTACCGTATCCGGTTGATACCATGGCGGTTATAGCACCGATTCCGATTCCCGCCATCCTCAGCACCTCGTCCGTCGCCCGTGCGATGGCCTCGCGGTTCCTCGCCCCCGTGGGGACCACGGATGCGGCAACAATGGCGGCGTTCCTGTCGATTATAACCGCGTCGCAGGAAAGGCTTCCGATGTCAATCCCGAGGTAAAACATGCCGTCCTCAGCTGAATTATATCCCCGCCGGCGTCCGCGACGAAAGCATTTCCATGAACGCCTCGATCCTGGTGCGGAACTGACCCTCGGTGAATTTGCGCGAGTCGACGCAGTCAACTTCGAGGTTCAGGACCGGCACCCCGATCTCCCTGAGCCCCTCCTCGATAAGTCCCCGGGCGCCCGTACCCTGGCGGCATCCCCAGTTGCATGGATTGATCGCGCCGTCGATTTTGTAGTCCCGCGCCAGTTTCTGGAGGTGTTTCACGCGATGTTCGATGGTGCCGTTGAAGGGGATGGAGATGGAACGGCGGGCCAGCCCCTCGAAGGGGTCGTCCGGATCTATCTCGTCCCAGGTGATGTCGTTCAATTCATCCACGGCGATGACCGCGCCGTATTCTTCTTCCATGAGTTTCTCGAGGCCGTGTTTAAACTGTATCCTGTTCTGGATCCAGAGAATACGGTGCCGTTCGCCGGCGATTCCGCTTCGGCCTTCGTCGATGCGTTTACGGAATTCGTCCCGGTAGGCCTCCGCGACGGTGACGGCCGATTCGGTGCCGAGGAAGAGGGCCATGGCGATGCCGAAATTGCTCAACTCGCGGCTTGATGCGGGTGTCGGGACATGGCGCGCGAGTGTAAATGCTTCATTCATGGCCATGACGGCGCGGTTGGAATTATGTATGGCAGCGGCAAGCGATTCACGATCGAGTTTCCTGCCGGTAATTTCCGTCACGAAGCCCGTCAGTTCCCTGAGCTGGTTGGCGAGGAAGGGTACGTTGCCGCCCGAGTCGTCCTGGGGAATGTGCAGGACGAACATCTTTTTGCCGAACCTCCGGGCGAGGTTCTCAATCACCGCGAGGCCTCCGCTGCAGGGATTGGTGGTCCCCACCAGGAATTCCGGTACCGGCATGATGCCCTTGATCGCCGCGCCGGTCACGGAGCGATGGTAGCTGCACGCGTCTGACGAGTAGCCTTCATGATCCGTCTCCTCGATGAACGATCCCACCGCGCCGGTGGTCGCCAGCATCGCTCCTATGAACTCGACGAAGCAGGAGGTCACCCCCATGGAGGTGAGGAGGTCGAAGGGGGCGGTAATCCCGCACCAGGCGATGGAATCGGTTCCGGAGTAGAGTTTTTTCCCGAGCCTGGCGATTTCCAGGGAATACAGCTTCCTGGGGCTCGATTGCCCGCTGGCGATTCTCGATGCAAGACCCGCTTCGAGCTCGCTGAAATATTTTTTCATCATGACGGTCACCTCATCATCTCGATAAATGCTTCGATCCTGGTCCTGTGCTGGCCGATGGAGCGAAGCGAACAGTCTCCCTCAAGCAGGAGAAAGGGAATCCCTTCTTTGCGCAGTGCCTCGCGTACGCCCGGCATGCGCGCTATGTAAGGATCGCAGAACTTGGCGGTATATCCGATCACCCCCCTTGCGTTCGATCGCCGGGCGCTCTCGACGATTTCTTCGCCAAGGCTGCCGGGATTGGCCGAGTCGAAGGTCCTTGCGCAGGGCTGCTTCGAAAGAAGCGATTCCGCGAGCACCCGCAGGGGGTCCGGGCCTGGCGCGCCGATGATCGGAGCGAAAAGCCGGGAACCGGTGCAGACGTCGTCCGATACGATATCCGCCCCGCAGGATTCGAAGAGATCGAACGCTTCGGGTTCCGGGAGCACGTTGCCGAAGAGATACACGGGAACGCCCTCCCGGTCTTTTCCCGGAGCGGTACTATCACCAAGCATTTTTTTCAGGTATACGATGGCTTCATCCGGAGCCGTCGTGGAGGCGTGGTTGTAGGCCGCCTGGAGTGTCGATGACCCGCCGGTGAGTGATGCATTCATCCTTGCGGCCTGGAGGGCGGCGATGAGGGCGGAGATGCGGTTGTGGAGTTCAATGCCCTGGATGAGATCACTGCCGGTGATGGCCTCGCCGATGATTGATTCCAGAAATATTTTCAGCCGGGCTATTTCGTCACGGAAAAAAAGAATGGTCGCATCCGATACCGTGGCCGGCAAATCCACAAGGATTGATTTCGAATCGCTTCTGGCGGCATTCCACGCGTCATAGAGGCGCCGCATGGAATCGCAGCTGTTCATGAACACCATGCCCGAAAATGCGGGAACATCCCCGCTCATGGCGCGGTCAAGGACACGCTTCACGTGGGGGCAGAGGTTGTCGTGCAGCAGGTGCCCGGACTGGTCGGGGCAGTCGTGGATCGGTAACACCCGGTACGGCGCGAGTCCCGCGGCATGGAAAAGCGGAAGCGGCGTGTAGGCGCATGTATAGCCTATAACTCCCCTTGTCTGCGTCATGATATGTCCCCCCTGTTCGTGTTGATAAGGACCTGCCGAAGGACTTCGGTGAAAACGGCAAGCTGACCCGGGTCAATACCGGCAAAGGATTTCCGGAGCGCCGCGTTCACCGCAATGACCACGATATTCCTGATGCAATTTCCCTCGTCGGTAAGGTGAATGTTCTGCGCTCTTCTGTCTTCCGGGTCGTCAACCCTGCGCAGCAGTCCATCGCGTTCCATCCTGTCAATGATGCCTGTCATGGACGAAGGCTCCAGGCCGGCGCATCTGCCCAGGTCGGCGATTTTTATCCCGTCCGGCGTGCCGAGTTTTCCCAGCGTTTCGTTCAGGCACTCATCCTTCCAGAGGCACATGAGGACTCCCAGGTAGGCCGGTTTGATCTGTCCGATTCCGGCTTCGGTGAATGCTTTTTTGAATTCCGAGGTGGTGGAAAGCGAGGCCCTGGTCAGCAGATAGTATGGACAATCCCTTGTATCAAGACTGTCGAAGTGTAGTGTTTCCGGTTTCATATGCAACAATATAATACGCATACGTAATATATGCAAGCAAAATTGTGTTTCTTTTATGCAAACCGGTCTTTTTTTTGTCTTTCCTTGACGGTTAGAGTGGGGAAGGGCGATAATCGTGGAATCCGTGTAGTATATGTTTTTGTGCAGGCGCTTTTTTCAAGGCTTTAATATTTTAAATTACTTATGCATTTAAAGTAAAATGTTTATTGATGGTGATTCAGGGTATATACTCGGGTCGGTTCCTTGCGTCCTCGTAAAACGATTTCTCCAAGAAATCTGGTTGAGAATGTATCAGCTACATCTTCGTTGATATTTTCACTGAACACAATGGATGTGTTATATTTTTTATTAAGACTCTCAAGCCTGGAAGTAACATTCACCGCATCCCCGATGACAGTGTAGTCCATTCGTTTCACCGATCCGATATTTCCTGCGATGACCTTCCCGCAATTAATCGATATTCCAATTTTAATAGGATCAAATCCCTGATCCCTGAACCTGGCGTTCAGCAGATCAAGCTCTGCAAGCATCTCCTGTGCGGCATATATCGCATTAATTGATTCATTTCCTTTTTCTTCAGGAATGCCGAATAATGCCATGATTGCATCACCGATAAATTTGTCGACTATACCGCCATGCTTGTATAGTACCTCGGTCATAACCGTGAAATATTCATTTAATATATGCACGATATCCTGTGGCATCCTTTTTTCAAGCATTTCGGTAAAACCGCGGATATCGGTCATCACTATCGTTACCTGTTTCTCTTTTCCTCCAAGATCGAGTTTAATCTGCCCCGCGTCGATGCCGTCAACAATCTCTTTCGAGAGAAATCGCATCAGCATTTCTCTTTTCTGCAAGTGAACCACAAGATGCGTCATGCTCTCTGAAATAATTCCCGATGCAATGCCGGCTCCCAGGATATAACCGGATATGTAGAGTGACGCATATATATCGTTCGATTCCCTGAAAACAAGAAACGCTGAAAGAAGCATGCCAAGAAATGTAGTATATACTATCACAGGGATCCCGTATCGCAATGAACTTATGAATATAATGAGATAGACAATAAGAACATAAAAAAACAGTATATTTATACCTATGTCAATCTGTCTGGTGAAGGCCATATGCTCGGTATTGACAAGCGTAATAAATAGTATCCCGAAGTCAACGGTGGATATCACATATTTCAACCAGAACCTGTATGCGTGGCTGGTAGTGACATGATGTATCATTAAAAAGTATGCAATAAAAAAGAGCACTACAAATGCTCCCATTGCAATCATTGATGTGGTGATCGATATATCCTTAATCGCGGCAAGTGAAACATCCATAATTATAAGGACTCCCACCGCTACCATCCTGATTTTATTCAGAAAGTTCTCGATGGCATACTCTCTTTTTTGCAGGGCGGCGATATAGTCCGGGTTATATTTTTTTACATGTAACCGTTGCATGGAGACCAGCCTGTAGCCTATTTGATATGGAATACATCAGGATGACCGCGAAACTGTCGCACATTACCATGAAAATCACGTTCGACCAATTTTCATTTTCCATCGAATAGTAGTGGCTGTTCAATCAGTAAATAGCAAGAATAATTTTATTCAAATAGCAACACGGGAAGCGTGTGACGGAAAGAGTGATGCTTCGAGAGAGCTCGGCACGAGTTTCGCACCCGCACGTCTCTCGTGCAAATAATCCCCTTCCCGCGCAAAGACCCCTCACCGGGGTTTATTCAGATAATAAATTTGAATTAAGGACAGAAACATGTATCCCGTGAGTCAATAGGGCGGGAGTAAGCCGTACTTCCCGGGGAACGAACTGTGCGCGGGTGCTATATTTTAGTTCTCAGACTCTCAAGGAAGGCCGGCCCTACCGGGAGTTCCGTGTCTTCATCGTCACGGAGGCGCACCCGGTAGCGGCCTGACAGCACATGGGACACGCTGTGAACGTACTGTATATTGACGATATGGCTTTTATGGATCCGGACAAAAATATCCGGCGGGAGCTGGTCGATGATATCTTTCAACAGAACCGGCAAATCAAGTTCGCCGTCAACCGTATGAATCATGACATTTTTGGAATGCGAGGTGATGTAGATGATATCGTTGAATTCCAGTGGATAGGCCCTGTTCTTGCCGCGGATGGTGATGCTCAGGGCGACTGATTTCCGGATGCTCCTGAGCTTCAGCATCGTGCTTACGCGCGCGAGAAGCTCGCCTATCTGGAAGGGTTTCATGATGTAATCGTTGGCCCCGGCCTCAAAGGCGGCGTTGATGTCGGACATCATGTTTTTCGCGGTGAGCATTATCACGGGGAGCTCTTCAGGCGGCCGTGAAATTCGGATCCTTCTGCACACATCGTAACCGGACATGACCGGCATCATGATATCGAGAAGCACAAGATCAATGGGGCCGTCAGTATCGATGATGTCGAGGGCGCTGATTCCGTCGGTGGCCGTTTTCACGACGCATCGTTTCGATTCAAAATAATTCTGTATGATCCTGATGTTTATCGGATCATCGTCGACAACAAGGAATACCGGGTTGTTCTCGAAGTCGCTGTCGCCTATTCCGGCGGGAAGCCCGAAGAGGCCCCCCATACTATCCGCTGACAGTACGTCATCCATTCCTTTAATGGTGAGCGCCTCCTGTGCACCAGGTGAGGGATCCCTTGATGCTGGCAGGGTGAAAATGAACACCGAGCCCCCGCTTTTTCCTGGTGCGACCATGAGCGTGCCGTTATGCTGTTCTATGATCTGTTTCACTATGGCAAGTCCAAGGCCCGTTCCGGAAAATGAGCGCGTATCGCTTCCGTCAACCTGCCGATAGGCCTCGAATATCTGTTCTTTATACTCGTCGGGAACGCCGATTCCCGTGTCCGATATGCGGACCTCGATTGTGGTGCCGAAGCCCGCATCGCGGTTTCCATTGTCATGGTGGATGACACGCGCGGACAATTCGATTGTCCCTGTATTCGTGAACTTGATCGCGTTGCCGACAAGATTGTAGAGCACCTGCCGTATACGGTCTTCATCGGCATGCACATTCGGGATATCCGGTGAAATGGTGTTGATGATTTCCAGTGGCTTTCCGCCGACAAGGGGAAGCGAAAGCCTCACGATCATCTCGCTCAGCGAATACAGATCAACGGGTCTCAGGTTCAGGTTGAGCCCCTCGACCTGTATCTTCGCCATGTCCAGCAGATCGTTGACCATGTTCGCGAGGCGATGGCCGCATGAGGAGATAAGTGATAGATTTTCAAGGGCCTTCGGCGGCAGGACACCGGCGGCGCCATCGATCATTGATTCCGACAGGCCTATCATTCCATGAAGGGGGGTGCGAAGCTCATGGGACGTACTGGCGAGAAACTGGTCCTTGAGCCGGTCCAGTTTTTCCAGAGATATGTTTTTTGCTTCAAGGTCCCTCGAAAGCTCCTCGACTGTCCGGAGAGACCGGGCAAATCTCCGTGAAATCACCATGGTTGTCGTAAAACAGAAGATCACCATCGCGTAATGAATTGCATTGCCGGTGTTGATGATCCACATCGCGTAGAGTATGTTATTAATGCCTCCTATAAACAATGGTAAAAAGCCAATAAAAAAAAGTACGGCATCATCTCTTCCATTTTTTATTGTTTTGATAAAAACATACTCGATATACAAAACAAAAAAGACAATGAAAATGAAATAGATTTTCATGATCTGTTCCGCTGTTCTGAATTCGACAAAAAAAAGCGAGATAATGAATCCCGCGCACAGGACCTGGGAGAACCGGGCGATATATGCTGAAAAGTCATCGGGAAACAGTGATTTGATAATCATCACGCCAAGGGTCATGCCCAGAACTACCGTGGTATAGTTTATCAAAAATGGATTCTCGATAAAGGAAAAACTGCCGGATATAATCGGGGATTCGATATTGTAGGTATTAATTGCGAACACAAGGCTCGAAAATCCGATATACAGCGGGCTCAAATCCCCTTTGCGATAAAAATAGGACAGGACATTGTATATTGCCCCAAACAGCAGCAGGCCGACGACGATCATATTGATGGTATGTTTTAGAAATTCCCTTTGCGCGGTGATTTCTCCGTCATCCAGATAAAGGGGCCAGTCAATACCGCCCGATTCGTACTCATTGTTGAACACGTGAAGAATTATCTCATTCACTCCCTCTTTCAGGGTGAAGGATGATAATCGTTTGTTATGAATGAATATATAATCCTCTCTTGTTTTTATCGGTCTGTCCGCCGTTCCTTTCTTGTCCGCCTGCACGCCATTGAGCCAGAGCGTGTACGCCGACAGCACGCGTTGAAAACTCAGGGTTTTCACACACGTATCGGGGCCGCTTAGTATCTTCAAACGGTATGTGGCATGGCCCTTGCCGTTCAACGTGACGCCATTGGCCCTGTGGTTTTTCCACAATGAGGGAACGGGAATAAAACCGCATTTTTTCTGATTCGATAGTTCCTTGAAATCAGACGGACCGAGAAGCCGGTCCCAGTAGAATTCCCACTCGCCGTCAAGGCGAACTGAACCGTCCCTTTCAAAGTTCCAGCCTCTAAGGTCGATAATCCCCCTGACGGCAACGGGCCTTCCTGTTTCCGGGGATCCCTGGCCGCATGCAAAAAATGACGATACTACCACGCAGATCAAAATGAATAATGAGGTGAAAGGTATTTTTGATGGGGGATATGAGTTCATATCCATACATGGATATCGAGGCAATGAATTGTCAATTATTTTCGCGATGTGAGGCTGGCGGCCCTGGTACCCCGGTTCAGGCGATGCCAATTTTTCCTTGCCGGTTGAACATGCACCGGTCCCGCAATAATAGAGAGCGCAGGAAGAGGGGCCGAAGCGGGCCCCTTGAAGTTCCTTTTTTTCGTTGGGCCATATGCGGTTTGTAATTCATGAGGTCGCAATTCCAGAAGATGGCACATGACATCTATTGATCATGACACAGTGGAACAAGCAGTACGGAACACCTTGACATTACAAAAGCCGAGGCGAATCGACGTCTCTATGGATACATACTGTCAGAGGTCGTTACTCCGAAGCCGGGACAAGGGTGTTCCTGCTTCAGCAGTATGCACTATCCATTATCGTGCAAATTAAAGTATGCGTTTCAATGCTTCCCTGGTGCCAGCTTCACCCCCCTGCGTTCCGAGTAGATATACGCCAGAAGTGCGTTCATCTCCCTGGAGTCCAGCTTTAACGGCTTGCCTTCCAGGGGATTTATTATACACCAGTTTACCATCTCGGCGATAGTGATAACCTTCCCCAGCTGCTTTTGAAATTTCGGATATGTTTCAGGGTGCGTGTTGGCGGCATTGGGATGACATTGGGCGCAGGAGACTTTGTTCGTGCCCAGTTTGAATGTCGCGGAATTTTCCCACAGCTGTCGACCGTATTTCGCCGCCGCATCGAATTCCTTCTGCCATCTGTCACTATCTTCTTTGGTGAAAGTATCAGCATGGAGATAACCCATGACCAGTACAATAACCGAAAACAGAATGGTCGTTTTCTTGAGCATGTTCATCCTCCTCTTTTCCCATCAATAATGATCCTGGGCTGGTGTCCTGTTGCCCTGGTACTTCACGTCTTCCGGTTTTCCCGTCTTTTCGTTGTACCTGACAACGCGGTTGTCATTGTCCGTTAACAGGTAATTGGCGGTGACCTTCCCGCTGTGTATGTCGATGAATTGCCATCCCGTGGCATCTCTTTCGGAGAAGGGATCCGCCCTGTTCATCGGCACGGTCAATACGGGGAGGTTGCTTTTTGCCTGGGCATAGGATTGGGGATAGGGCCAGGGCCAGGCCGTGGCCATCACGGAATTAAATGAAATACTGCCTATCTGGTTATACTGGATCTGGTGAACATGTCCGTATATGACGGTGACTTTTTTGAAGGGTTTAAGAAGTGCCTGGAGCTGTTCTGCATCCTCGGTCCAGAAATTCCATCCCTTGTAGATCTTTTGCAGGGGTGAATGAGAAAAAACAACCAGGGGCGTATTCCCGTCCACCTTTGCCAGGTCCTTTCTGAGCCAGTCACGTTGTTTTTCCCCTACCATGAAGGGCGAACCATTGGGATTGTCCAGGCCTGCCATCTGGTTCATCCGTTCCGCAGCGCTGGGCCATTTGTTGTTCCACGCGTCGTAGGTCAGGACGCTGTTCAATACCACAAAATGGACTCCCTTGTGGTTGAAGCTGTAATACTGGGGTCCAAAGAGCTTTTCCCAGTAGGCTCCCATGTCCAGGTAAAAATCGTGTTCTCCCATTACATAGCGGGCTTTATATTTGCAGGCCGACATTATTTCAGCGCCGTGGTCCAGTTCCTCTTTTTTACCCAGTTGCCCCAGGTCACCGCCAAACATGACGAAATCCGGCTTGGGGAAGAGGAGGTTGGCCTCGGCAACGGCCCTTTTCAAACCCTGGTCCCAATTCCTCACGAATCTGGTCCCCTCGATTTGCTGGATATGGGCGTCCGATATATAGGCAAAGGTAAAGTCCGCACGGGGATTTTCAGCTTTATTTTTTGTACTGTCTGGTTTCTCACCAAAGACGACTTTGACAAGTGTTAAGGGAAGGACGGATAAAGCAATTCCCCCGGCTGCTTTTGCTAAAAATTCTCGCCGACTGACATTTTTTGGCATGGCGCAACTCCTTGTTATTGGAATTTTTCAAACTTTTTACCCGTCAGGGTCTTCATAAAAGCGGTCAGCGCGTCTTTTTCGTCCTGCGTCAGATTCAGGGGGCGAATGCCACCGCTTAAATAGGGATTTATTTTTTCTTTATCGGAACTGGCACCACCCCGGTTATAATGATCAATTACCTCTTCCAGTGTCTTTAAGGAGCCATCGTGCATATAGGGCGCGGTCAGGGCAATATTCCGCAAAGTCGGCGTTTTGAAGGATCCCACTTCCGCTATGTTACGCGTTACGGCAAAGCGGCCCAGCTCGGAGGTTTTTGTGTCCGACAAAACCTTTTTGTCCACAGTCGATTGATCATAGATCGCCTTGAGGAATTCCCCGGTCAACCGGGAGATATCGTCGTCTGACACCCTGTTGATCCCCACACCGACATTGTGAAATTTATTGTCTATGAACAGAGCCGTCGTATATTCAATCACATGGCATGAAACGCATCTTCCGTTTCCAATAAATACATCGAATCCTTTCTTTTCCTCTTTGCTGAGCACATCTTCGCCATTGAAATACCAGCGGTCAAACCTGCTGTTGGCGGAAATGATAACCCGCTCGAAGGCGGCAATCGCTTTTACAACATGCCGGATGGTTATTTCAACCGGGGAAACATCAAATACCTTTTTGAACGCCTTCACGTATTCGGGATCTGTTCGTATGATTTTTAAAATGGGCGCGTGATCATTCAGGCCCATTTCAACGGGATTCACGAATGGATGCAGGGACTGGTCTTCAAGGTCGGGAGACCGGCCGTCCCAGAACTGCGACGAGTTGTATGCGGAATTGATGATCGTGGGCGCGTTCCTTGTTCCTGTCAGGTCGCGTATGCCCTTTGATACTTGTAACGGGCTGTCGGTAAAACCCATTTCGGGGACATGGCAGGTGGCACATGAAATTTTTCCCGTGGAGCTGAATCTCTTGTCATTGAACAGCTTTTCCCCTAAAAGCACCTTGTCCCTGGTAAGGGGATTGTCTTTCGGCATTTCCAGGGTGGGTAACCCCAGATTCGAGTCCTTTTCCAGGAATTCGGAGAGATTAAACGCGGCTTTGGGTTTGCACCCAAAAACAGAAACGACAATAAATAGAAAGATAGTGAGGGAAACCAGATATCGATACATATTCCGTGCACCTCCAATAGGATATATTTGCGGGCACTTCATGTTATGCGATCGAGGGATTGATGGATTTGTATATAGTGATAAATTAAGAAAAATATTTTTGTTTGTCAAGATATTATACAGCAAGACATATATTTAAGGGAATTTTGTCACATTTCAGTAAACAATTCCGAGATACAGGGGGCCTTGTCGGTGCCATTCTTTAAGTGCCGGAACCCCGTGACAGGTGAAAAATACCGGGCAGGCGCCTTGAAATTTCCCCGGTTCCAAGATGTGCGTCCCGGCATACTCGACAATGTCCCCGCCTTTATTATAATCTGTCAAATGTGTCGATTTTGCCGGGGAATGATGATGTGGTGTGTTATATAATTAATTGTACATTGCGATGCGGTAGGTAATCCATATTTTTAAAAATAGTGTAAAAATACTTGCAATAAAACTTATGGTCAAAAGGATAGGAGTAGTTATTACATAGCAACAGAACAGTCGGTTCCAGTTTCCCGGAATGCGGACGGGCCCTGAGCGGCAGCAGGCACAAGCCCTGTGGGACTTAACACCATCGGGCTTTTTTTGTCCCGGTGTGACCCTGCCACGGAGGTGCATGGATGTGGTTACACGCAACATATCATCAGACTCTTTAACAATGCTCAGCCTGGTTTCCGGCTCATTGAAAAAGATGAAAAAGATAGTGATACTTATCGTTGTTCTGATTAGTGCATCCCTCGTCTATCCATTCATTTTCCATCAAATGTCGAATTCAAAGAGTGATGCAGGGGAACCCATATATAAAAAAGTCCTCACTGTTAAAAACAGGGCAGGCCTGCTTGAATCAAGAATAAACCTGTCAAAGAAAAGACCCGGATCAGTTGACGCCGGCCTATGCGTCCCGGAAGTTCACCCCGCTTTCTATTGCATGGATGGCCATCTTCCCGAAAAACATACTTCACGATCGGTCCCTCCGCCGACAAAATACTCCGTCTGGTCAAAATCAACCTTTTCGTAACCTTCTTTTCACCACAGGCAGAATTTTTCTATCTGATGGCGTCTATTGTTGAATCCAGGCACAACTATTCTCACGCAGGAAAAGGGATAGTTATGAATTGATACGCATCTATCTGTCTTCGTGATGCGGCATTAACAGGAGCAGTGACAAAGAGGTAAGTCGATGGAACATATGTTTACTATAGGTGATATCAGGGGCTTGGATGATGCCGAGGTGGCGGACCGCGTTGCCGGAGAAGGAAGGAATGAGCTGCCCCAGACGAAGAAAAAAACGCTCTTTGCCATGCTGTTCGAAATCATAAAGGAGCCGATGTTTTTGATGCTTATGGCGTGCGGCGTGCTGTACCTCGTAGTGGGCGATTTCAAAGAGGCGATAATGCTTCTCGGTTTTGTTTTCGTCATAATCGGCATAACGTTGTACCAGGAAAACAAGACCGAGCGCGCCCTTGACGCGCTCAGGGATCTTTCAAGCCCCCGCGCGCTCGTTATCCGCAACGGCGTGCAGGTACGAATTGCCGGTCGGGATGTGGTGCGGGACGATATCGTGCTACTCGCCGAGGGGGATCGGGTTCCGGCCGATGCCGCGGTGCTTCATGCCGTCAATGTATCAGCTGACGAATCCCTCCTGACCGGCGAGTCTGTCCCGGTAAGAAAAGGCATATGGGACGGAGAGTCATCCCTCAAACGTCCCGGGGGAGACGATAATCCCATGGTGTATTCGGGCACGATGATTGTCCGCGGCCAGGGAATCGTCCGGGTCACCGCGACGGGACCGCGGACTGAAATAGGCAAGATAGGGAAGGCGCTCCAGACCCTCGAAACCGAGGACACGAATCTCCAGAAACAGACCGGGAAAATCGTGAAAACCTTCGCCATTGCGGGATTGACGCTCTGTATCATGGTCGTCATTATCTACGGCCTCACGCGCGGCGACTGGGTCAAGGGACTCCTCGCAGGACTGTCGCTCGCCATGGCGACCCTGCCCGAAGAGTTTCCGGTCGTCATGACCATATTTCTCGCCCTGGGCGCCTGGCGCATCTCCCGCCATAATGTCCTCACACGCCGCTCCCAGGCGATCGAGACCCTCGGCGCGGCAACGGTGCTCTGCACGGACAAGACCGGGACGCTCACCCAGAACCGGATGACCGTCACCCGCCTGAGCGTTAAGGGCGTGCAATACGAGGTGGACGATAAACGGACCGAACTGCCCGAAGAGTTTCACGATATAATAGAGTACTCCATCCTCGCAAGCCCGTCAGACCCCTTCGATCCCATGGAAAAGGCCATGAAGGAATTCGGGATGAGGACTCTGGCCACCACAGAGCATATCCATCATGATTGGTCCCTGGTTCGCGAATATCCCCTTTCGGAGCATTTACTCGCAATGAGCCGGGTTTGGGAGCACCCTGACGGAACTCGCTATGTCATTGCCACGAAGGGCGCCCCGGAGGCGATTGCTGATCTCTGCCATCTCCCGGACGACAAGCTCGATCTGCTGAGAAAAGATATCGATTCTCTCGCCGGCGACGGTCTCAGGGTTATCGGCGTGGCGGCCGCTGAATTCGACAGGGTCTCCCTTCCGGAAGGCCAGCACGAGTATGATTTCAAATTTCTCGGTCTTCTCGGCCTTCATGACCCTGTGCGGGAACATGTTCCCGAAGCAGTGGCTCTGTGCCGGCGTGCCGGTATCCGCATAATAATGATTACGGGCGATTATCCCGGGACCGCCCTGAACATCGCGAAGAAAATCGGCCTTGAAAATTACGGTGATGGGATGACCGGCGCCGAACTCGACGCCATGGACGATGCCGGGCTGAGAAGCCGTATCGGACGGGTCAGTGTTTTCGCCCGCGTCGTGCCGGAGCAGAAGCTCCGGATCGTCCAGGCTCTCAAGGAAATCGGCGAGGTAGTGGCCATGACGGGCGACGGCGTCAATGACGCGCCCGCGCTCAAGGCGGCCCATATCGGCATAGCAATGGGCGGACGGGGCACGGACGTGGCCCGCGAGTCGGCGGCGCTCGTGCTTCTCGACGACGATTTCTCGTCCATCGTGGAGGCCACGCGAATGGGCCGGCGCATCTTCGACAATCTGCAGAAGGCAATGACATTCATTTTTTCCGTGCATATTCCAATCGCCGGCATGTCGCTTCTGCCGGTGATTTTCGGCTGGCCCCTTGCCCTCTTCCCGGTGCACATCCTTTTCCTCGAATTGCTCATCGACCCTGCGTGCTCCATCGTATTTGAAATGGAAAAAGAGGAAAAGGGCATCATGGACAGGAAGCCGCGGTCGATCATGGAGCCGCTTTTCGGACCGAGAATGATTTTCATCGGCCTTTTCCAGGGGCTCGGACTCCTGGCGATTCTTACGGCGATCTACCTATGGTCGCTCAAATCAGGATTTGGGGAAGGGGAGGCGCGGTCACTGGTTTTCGTAAATCTCGTGTTTGGAAACATCGGGATGATCCTGTCAAACCGTTACTGGTCCAGAAATATTTTTTCCATATTAAGAATCCCGAACAGGGCCCTCTGGTACGTGTCCCTGGCAGCTATAATGTTCCTTGCCGTTGTACTGTTCGTGCCTTTCGTGAATGCGCTTTTTAAATTCGAATCCCTGCATCCGTGGCAGTATCTCCTGTGTCTCGGAACCGGATCCATCGTAATCATGATCAATGAGATCGCGAAGGCGCCTTTTTTCAATAGATTTTTCAAGTCGTGATGCCCGGGAATGAAGCCGAACACCCCCCGCCGGATCAAACGTTTTTATGGAGCGGCTTCTCGATTCGCGTGTTTAAACTGGACCTCGTCTTTGAAACGCACCTCTTTTATATTCGGGAGGGCAGCTATTACCTTCATCACCCTGATGCCTTCGTCCTCGTAGTTGTCGATCATCTGTCTGGAAACCTCGAATGGTTCACCCATGGATATACCGAGTACGGCCGAACTGAGATGCCACCCTCTTGTAAAATCAGAACCGCCGACGAGGTTGACGGGAGCTATATAGTCACCCGGCCTCATGTAGGACTGAAAATACTTGGGGTTTACATATTTCATAACTATACCGCCGTCAGGGTCTGCATATGATCGGGAACCTTCGGGAAAAATGAGAAATGGTTCGTGCTTCACGGTTTTAAACAGATTGTAATCATCCTCGGCAAGCTCGTCGATGCTTGTTGCAATACTTTCATCATTGAGAAATCCTGCACATTCGCGCAGCCGGGTTCGATCCGGCAGTTGATCACCGGATAGCGGGGCTCCGGACCTGATGGCAGATACTATTTCTTTAAACTCCCGCAGAGATTTATTTTCAGTTAGAGAGAGAACCACATCGGGCATTTTGATAAGCGCAAGGGTCCTTCTGGCTGTTTTTTTCAGCTCTCCGGCAAGACCGGTTGTTTTAATCTCTGTGGTCTTCTGCGAAGGTACTGTTATGAAAAGGTTGCCCACATTCGCGGCTCCGTTTCGCAATACGAGATTTGACAGCATACGCGGGCCGACTATGGTGTTACATCTGGCGGTTAGGTTGTCGAAGCCGAGCTTTCTGATTACGCTGCGTACGAAGTAGGGGCCGAGATATCCCTCGTGATGTCCTATGAAAAATATCCTGCGGCCGCTCTCTTTTATCGCTGATATGCGCGTGAGGATGCTGACTACTGTTGAGCACGCCACATCTTTTTCGCTGCTCATTTTTAAGGACAATCTTTCTCCGGCCGGCCCCGCGAGTATGATGTCTTTAACCTTCCTGCGTTCGAGGTATTCAAACACCCGATGCCAGAAGGCGATGTCCGGCAGAACAGGGAAAATGCTTCTGTCAAAGCGGAACTGAATGGCGAGCAGACGCTCAAGTTTCGACTTTGAGAACTCCTGAAAATATTTGTGCTGCAGGAGCTGGTTCTTTTTTACTGCCAGCTTTCGTTTCGCACCGGGAATAAGCCTGTTAAGGTCGAGCCCGTGGCGCTGGGCGAAGTCTATGATATCTTCCATTATGTGGATCTCTTTTTCATTATGGGGAGAACGCATGAGGGAGTAGACCTTGGCGCGCAAAAATTCTATAGTTTCTCTGAAATCAAGATGGTTTTTCCAGTCTCTGACAGCGCGGATAACCCTGCCGACCAGTGGCAGACGTGCAAGGAGACTCAGAACCAGGCCAGTAAGAAAGTCGGCGATGCGGGCGATTAGCAAAAAAAAGTGCAAGAGTCCGTGGGTTATGCGGTAATATATTTTACGCCCGTCAATTGCGGCGAGGTGGGTTTTGAGTATGTGTTTATTGCCACGTATCTTTTTTACGATCTCATCGCTGCGTGTATGCTCTTTGAGCTCAGACCACCACTCATATATCTTTTCCTTATACATATACTACCGTACACCGTATTCAGAATGGGTCCATGCGGCACGATGGGCCTTATCAACACCGTCATCGGAGGACCGGAAACCCCATGCCTGAAATAACGTACCGCATGGGACCTTGATGTTTTTTCCCGAATTATGAGGTCAACCGTGCCAGACAGGTGAGATCAGAGATCAGGGTGCCCTGCCAGAATCCAACTGTATGAGTTCACGGACGAACGAACCCGGCAAAAAAGGAAATTATTTCTTTGAAAAATAGTATAGGGAACCTCAATCCATTCACGACTTTCATGCATTAATTGACTAAGAGGAATATACTGGTACAATCCCCAGAAATCAATCACAAAAACATGTGAAACATGAAACAACGTGGATTATTTGATGAAATCATGATGTTCCGGATGATTATAGTGAAAAGCCTCTACGGTATTTCCGACGACCGGTTGGAGCGTCGATTAAAAGACCGCCAAGATTTTCGAGCGGTTTGTTTCTGGTCGAGACACAGCACCTCGAATGCCTGTTGCAAAGATGACCGGTATCATGAGGCGATAGAGTATATCTAATGCCGGATACCATTTCGGGATGGACAGGAATATGGTGGATAGTATGGAAATTACTAAAAAAAAGACGGTGCAGCTCAGAAGAAAAAAATTGGGCTTGATTGAATTCAGTTTTACGATAAAGTAGGATACAACCTAAGGTGGGGTAAAATCGTGAATCTGTCCACATCCATTCGGGAACAAACGTTGGACAGAGCCCAGAAAACATTGATTCGTTACTCGTGCAATCGATACGCAACTATTTATATGAAGAAGGTGCTCCCATGAACATTATTGAAATGAATACTATCACCAAGGACTATCCCCTGGGGGAGACTGTGGTGCACGCGCTACGGGGCATCGACCTGTCCGTGGAAGAAGGCGGCTTCATTTCCATTATCGGCCCTTCGGGTAGCGGTAAAACAACCCTGTTGAATATCATCGGGTGTATCGATACCCCTTCGGCGGGCAGTGTAAGGATCGGCGGTGAGGAGATAACCGCGCTGGATGACAGGAGGTTGACGAACATACGCCTTTTCAAGGTTGGATTTATTTTCCAGACGTTCAATCTCATCCCCGTGCTGAACCTCCTCGAAAATGTCGAATTTCCACTCTTGCTGATGAAGGACAGGAGCCTGGATAAACATACAATCAGGGAAAGGGCGGAAAAGTGCATCGAAGAGGTCGGTCTGAAGGACTATATCGATCACCGGCCCGCGGAGCTCTCCGGCGGCCAGCGCCAGCGAGTGGCCATTGCGCGCGCCCTGGTAACCAAGCCTCAGATCGTGCTGGCGGACGAGCCGACGGCGAACCTTGACTCCGAGACCGGCGCGAACATCCTGAAGCTCATGAGGCACCTCAACGAAACGGAAAACGTCACCTTCGTGTTTTCCACGCATGATCCCGATGTTCTGCAGTACGCGAGCCAGGTCATTCAAATCAAAGACGGCACCATCGTTGAAAAGGCGGGATCCGCGCGGCAGCCACGGTCACATAAAACGAAGGGAAAATCCACCGGCAGGGGCGTAAAAGGCGTGGTCAGGCCGAAGGGGAGAAAGTAAATGTGGCTCATATGCACAATTGCCTGGCGCAACATACAGCGGCACAGGGGCAAAAGCATGGTGATCGGGATCATACTCTTCCTTGGCGCACTCATCATGACGATCGGCAACGGCGTCATTTCCGGAATGGAGAAGGGGCTCAGGGATAACATCATGAACAGGTTTACAGGCCAAATCGTCATCATTTCTGCCAACCAGATCATGGAGAACGTGATTTTCACCCCCCTGGGGAAGGACGTCGAAGTCATAACCGGATACGATACAATCAAGAAGGTTCTTGATGGTTGTGATTACATTGCCCGGTTCATGCCGGTGGCAAAGGGGCTGACCCTTATCCTCAATGAAAACGGTGATGTCGGGTATTCTCTGGCCCTGGGCGTCAAGTTTGATGACTACCAGAAAATGTTTTTAAACAATGTGCAGCTTGTTGATGGTGAATTTCTTAAAAATGACAACCGCGGCATTCTCATATCGGAGGGGAACAGGACGAGGATATACGACGAGCAGGGTTTCTGGCTTGTGCCCCGGGGCCACGGGGTGGATGAAAAGAACCTTCCGCCGGATGGTCTGAAAAACAGGGACAGTCTTGATGTGCGGGAGCGCATCGTGGTCATGGGCGGGAGTATGGAGAACACCTCACGGGACCTGGAAATAGAAGTAAAGGGAATCATCAAATACGAATACCTGGACGAATACTGGAAGAATTTCAACATCATGGACATAGAGTCGTTCCGCGAGGTATACCAGTACGTGACCGCGGCGGACTCCCTTGTCGAGATACCCGCAGAAAAAAAGAAGCTCCTTGAAACGGATAACCTCGACAACATTTTCGGCGACACGCTGGTTGAAAAGACTGAAACGAAAGGAAAAAGATACGATATTACAAGCCTTATCGGGAAAAAGGTCGTACAGAAGAGGCTCGATGTGGATTCCGGCGCCTACAACCTTGTTTTCATCAAGCTGAAGGACGCCGAACGCATCGGGAAGTCCCTGGATGACCTGAACGCGAAATTAAAGGCCGCCGGCGCCGAAGCCCGGGCCATCTCGTGGAAGGAGGCCGTGGGGCAGATCGCCGACACGGCAATGATCATGCGGGGGGTCACGACGGGGTTCGTAGTGCTCATTTTTTTTGTTGCGATCATCATCATCATGAACACCCTCAGTATGACAGCTCTGGAAAGGGTCAGCGAAATCGGAATGATGCGGGCGGTGGGCGCCCAGAAGTCCTTCATCGCGAAAATGTTTTTCGCGGAAACGGCGATGATTTCTTTCGTTTTCGGCGGTGCCGGCATCCTGGCAGGCACCGCCGTGGTGGTTCTGTTGAATCTTATGAATATTACGACGGATAACAACGTGCTGGTGCTGCTTTTCGGCGGCAAAGTGTTCAGGCCGGCGCTTGATCTCGTTGATATACTTGTCGGTGTTGTCGAGCTTGTTGTCGTGACCGTTATTGCCATCCTGTATCCATTGCGGGTGGCCCGGGGAATAACGCCCCTCGATGCCATTATGAGGGACTAGGAGTTATACATGAAGCTGATACTGTCACTCAGCCTCCGAAACCTGCTGCGTCAGAAAAGGAGGAATTTCTTCCTCGGCATTGCCATCTCTTTTGGAATGATGATCCTGGTAATGGCGAACTCGTTTTCGCACGGGATCACCGACAACCTTCTCAATAAGATTATCGTGTACATGACGGGCCACATGAGCGTGTCGATGATGGAGAACAGCAGTCAACACAGGCGCATCATGCGGGACAAGGACAGAATAATACGAATAATCAGGAAAAACGTCAAAGACATAAAAAGCGTGAACGAGGCGGTTGGGGTTTTCGCCCGCGTGATCGGGAACGCCAGGGGCGATAACGTCATCGTGGTGGGTGCCGAGGTCGACCAGGAGTTCAAGGAATATCTCGGTCAGAATCTGATCAAGGGCAGCTTGAATGATTTCACGGCCGGCGTGATGGAGAACCCGGTCATCATCTATTCGGACAAGGCCACGCTACTGGGGGTGACCTACCGGGATACGATAAACATGCGGACGCGCACCGTGACCGGGCAGGCGCAGACCGCCCGGCTTACCGTCGCCGCCATTTTAAGAACGAACAATATATTTGAAGGGATGGCCATGTTCATCCCGTTGAAAAACATCAAGTCCCTGATCGGACTCAGGCCCCATGAGACCGGTGAACTGCAGATCAATTTCAACAGGATCAACGATGACAGCCACGCAAAACGTGAAGCTGACGGCCTCTATAAAAAGCTGGCACCTGTGACGGCCCTGATTCTCGGGGAGGCGTCGCATGCAAAGGAGTCGGCCGTGGCTACGGCCCTCGGTATTTCCGGCGAGGCAGAGGCCCGTGACCTGATAAAAAAGCATATTGCCTTCGTATCCGGCGCGGTTATTGATGATACAACCGAGGATGGGGCTCTGGTGAGCCGCGCGCTCGCGTCGGCCCTCGGTATCAAGAAGGGCGATGCGTTTACCTTCGCCTATGACAACAAGTTCGGGAATATAAGATCGGAGAATACCTACAGGGTGGCGGGTATTTTCACCTCCGACGCCATTCCCGATTCCAGGATTATTCTCCTGAATGAAAAGACATTCTACAAGACATTTCTTGGAAACCTGCCGAAAGACCCCGGGACGGACGTCTACCGGCCCGATGCAAAATCTGCCCTGTATCCGCTTTTCTCGCCTGAGTGGAAGTTGCTGCCGCGGACCTACACCAACGATGATTTGAAGATTAAACTCGCAAAAATGACCAGGACCAGATGGAAAGGGCCCTGGATGGACGTGCGCACCATGTACGAGAGCGCGGATTTCATTCTTACGTTCGAATTTGCCCTGAAAATCGTCGCGCTGGTAGCCGTCCTGATACTTTTTTTCATCATACTCATCGGTGTCATAAATACCCTCAGGATGACCATACGGGAGAGGACCAGGGAAATAGGGACCATCCGGGCCATCGGCATGCAGAAGTCCGATGTCAAGAACCTGTTCATAACCGAGACCGTGCTGCTTACCGCCTTCGCCTGCCTGACGGGGATAGCGGCCGCCTTCCTCCTGATGTGGGTGCTGGGCCTGTTCACCATTGATACCGAGAGCATGCTTTCCATCCTGCTCGTTGACCGACACCTCTATTTCCTCCCGACAGCGTCAACAATCGTGAGCTATTTTTTTCTTATACTGTTCATGGCGGCCATTACCGCTTATTTTCCGGCGCGGCGGGCATCCCGAATGTCAGCGGTGGAGGCGCTGCGGCATTTCGAGTAGCCCTCTTTGCGATAAAGGTTTGGCATTCGGGATGCGCGATTTCATAATCGCGCTTACAATGAAAAAGAGGATGAAACAATGGGATCGATAAAAGCCGTTATTATTGCAGCCGTACTGCTCGCGTGTGTCACTGCCCATGCCATGCCGAAAGTCGGGGATATCATCAAAAAGATCGACTTCATGATGGAGCAGATCGGGGACATTTCAGTCAAGGCGTCGCTGGTGCAGAACAAGGCGCGGCAGGGCGTAAAAAACTACGAGTCGCTTTATTTCAGGCGAGATAAAACCGACGAATTCCTCATCGTGATCCTGGCCCCCGACACGGAAAAGGGCAACGGTTACCTGCGTGTCGGTGAGAACTTCTGGATGTACCGCCAGAACACCCGGACCTTTCAGCATATCAGCCGCGACGAGAGCATCATGGGAACTGACGCCAAGGGGGGCGATTTCGAGAAGAAAAAACTGGTTGATCTGTACATGCCAATGGCTGACAAGGCGGGCAGGGAAATAATAACCGAGGAGATGCTGGGCAAAAAGCCCGTGTATAAATTCATCCTGACGGCGAAAGTGAGCGATGTTACCTATCCAAAGCAGGTATACTGGGTAGAACGGGACAGCTTTCTCACCCTGAAAATCCAGTCCTATTCCCTTTCCGGCACGCTGATGCAGACGGCGTATTTCCCCAGGTGGACCGTGGTCGACGGCAAGTATATCCCGATACAGCATATATACATCGACGAGTTCGAAAAGGGCAACAAGACAATCGTTGAGCTTTCCGGCATTTCCACCAGGACCCTTGATCCAAGGATTTTCACCAAGGCCTACCTGGAAAATTTAAGCAAATAACAGGTCTTTATGAAATCACGGAAAAGACCCATCGTAACAACCGCTTTGATCATCCTTGTCTGCGGGTCGCTTCTCCCTGCCGGCTGGCGTGCCCCCGCTTTCGCCTTGACGGAAGAGAACAGATCGGCTGATGACTCCGGTAAAGATGAGACCGGAAAGACGCCATCGTATGAGTCGATGTTCGGTGACGACGCCATCGTCAAGCCCTCTGAAGAGATACAAGACGACTCCCTGTCCGAGGAATTCGAAAGGAAATCCGTGAGCTTCACCGGTTTTCTGAACAGCAGGACCAGCGTTGACTACCAGCGGCGCAGCATCCTCAGGAAAATCGACGTTATTAAGGACGGGGATTTCCTGTCCTACCTGCAGGGGAATTTTATTCTCGATGCCCGGTTCGTCAAGGGAATCAAGGGGTATGTCAATTTTTCCGCCGATTACTATCCCGCGGGTATTCCGAAATCACGTAATTTCCAGGTGCCCCTTGTCTACCTTGGCATTCCCGCCTATTTCACCTCGACCGATCTGGCTGTTTCTGAAACGGTCAACGCTGCCTACGGCATTAATGAGATATTCCTGGATCTGAACATCGCCCGGGCCGTCTACTTCCGCATCGGAAAACAGACGCTGAAATGGGGAACGGGATACCTCTGGACGCCCAATGACCTGATCAATATTGAGAAGATCAATATCATTGATTCATCCCAGGTGCGCCAGGGTTCCTACGGCCTGAAAATACATGTCCCATTCGGAACGAGGGCCAACCTGTATTCATTCGTGAATATGAACAGGGCGAAAAACCTGACCGACATGAGCCTGGCCGCCAAGGCCGAGCTGCTTGTGAAAAACACGGAGATGGCCATTTCAATACTCCTGAAAAAGAAAAATGTTCCGGTCTACGGTTTTGATATAACCACCAGGATCATCGGGCTTGATATCCATGGCGAAGCCAGCGTCAGCTACGGTGACAACAGCCGGAGGCAGCGTGTGTATCCCTGGCTCCTGATCGGCGCCGTCTCGCCGTTTCCCATGGAGTACCTGATGCTTTCCTCCGGCGCCAATTCATCCATACTGGACTATAGGGTCAAGGGGAAGTGGATCCCCAGGGCCAGTTTTGGTTTCGGCAGGGGCTTTGAGGTCAAAGACGTCAAGGACCGGATACGGGTGGACCTGGAAGCCTTCTATAATCATGCCGGTTATGAAAGGCACATGTTTGAAAAGGACATCATAACCGTGAGCAATTTTCTCTCACGTGGTCTGTACGAACCCAACTATTTCGGGAAGTACTACGCGGGCATGTTCATAACCATACGGCAGATATTCGTTGAAGAGCTCTCTCTGATGATAAATGGCATCGTTAACATACGGGAAGAATCATCGATAGTATCGGGTACCATCACCTATGTGCCTTTCTATGACCTGACCCTGAACCTGATGGTAAATGGCTTTGTGGGTAAGCAAAACCGCGAATACACGGTACTGGGTAATTATCTCACCACCGAGTTTTCAGCGAAGCTTGTATTTTGATTGCTGTTAATGCAGGCGGAGGAGAATGACCGGTCATCATGGCATCAAATAGTGGCGGCACCTGGCGTTTGATTCTTCGTCAATACTGGTGTAAATGACGATACAGGTTTCTCCATTGAAATTACTTGCATTATGTACTAGGTAGCGCAGTCGGTCGGGAGGTAAGAAAATGAAAAACCAATCGGTGAAAGCATCAACAGGCGCATTGAAGAAAGTCGCCACGTCCATAAAACTGGCCTACGGCGTAGGGGACATCGGCAGCAATATTTTCATTGTCACCTCCGGATTTTTTCTCCTTTTCTTCCTCACCAACGTGGTGGGAATCAATCCCGCCCTGGCGGGGCTGGTGCTGTTGTTCCCGAAACTGTGGGATGTGGTGTCCGACCCGATCATGGGGGCCATATCGGACCGGACCCGGTCGCGTTGGGGGCGCCGCAGGCCCTATCTGCTTTTCGGAGCGCTGCCCTTCGGCCTGTCTTTCTTTTTCATATTCCTTGCGCCAGGCTATGCGACTGAAATGGCCCGGGCCCTCCACGTGGGGCTCATGTTCGCCCTGGGATGCACCGTTTTTACGGTCATCAACGTGCCCTATTCCAGCATGGTGGCCGAAATGTCCGACGACTACAACGAGCGGATGTCCATCACCTCGTACCGCATGATCGGCTCGTCGGTGGGGGTGCTGCTTGCGGGAGGACTGGCCATGCCCCTGGTGGAGATGGGCGGCGGCGGGGCGGAGGGGTTTCGCTTCATGGGGATGCTCTTCGGAATCGCCATCTCCATCATCTGCCTCGTGTGCTTCTGGGGCACCCGCAGGGCGAAGACCCTTCCGCCCGGAGACACCCTTCCTCCGATGAAGGAACAGATACGTGTGGCCCTGAAGAACTATCCCTTCATTATGCTCATGATCAGCTACATGCTGCAGTCGACGGGCATCGGCGTGCTCATGGCGGGACTCATCTATTACATCAAGCACGTTATGAATCTCCCCGAAACGTACATGGGGGTTATTTTTCCCATACTTTTCGGGACTGCCATCGTGTGCATACCGGTGTGGGTTAAGGTTGGGAAAAAAATCGGCAAAATTCGAGCCTACCGCATAGGTCTTTTTCTGATCGCGGTGATGCTGGTGTCCACCTTCTTTACGAAACCGTCGCAGCTTGCGCTGTTTTACGTTCAGGTGTTTTTTCTTGGCATCGGGTTTTCCAGCTTCCAGTTATTTCCTTTCTCGATGCTGCCCGATACCATTGAATACGACGAGATGAAATCTGGACTACGGCGGGAGGGGATCTTCTCCGGCGTCTGGGCGTCTGGGCAGAAGATGGCCTATTCGGTAGGGCCCGGAATTATGGGTTTTGCCCTGGCCCTCTCGGGGTTTAGCGCAGCGGGGCCGCAGCCGGACACTGTCGGCCCCGGGATACGTATGGCGTTCTGTCTGTTTCCCGCCCTGGTGCTGCTTTTGAGCTTTATTCCCTTCAGCCGGTACGACCTCACAGAGGAAAGGTTCGAGGAGATAAAGCACCTCATAGACGGGAAACGCTCCGGTCCTTCCACCTGAGCCGTGTTATCCGCATGTCCGAAGATGAGGTGCAGCAGCCATATTCCGGTTGCCTGACAGGGAAAGCCTGCCGTCATCACGGGGGACGTCCACACCGGAATGTACTATGTTTGAAAAACAATGAAAACGTTATCTGCTTGATGTAATAGATGAGTCCCGCCATGAGAAGGAATGATCGTGTTTAAACCCCACTATGGCGGCTGGACGCCGTTCAGCCGCGCACCGCATCTTTTTTTCATTACGAAAGGATTCCCGATAAAAATGGTTGACCGTCCGTTCATCGGCCGTCAGATTTTCATCGACCTGCGGGACATATGGCACATGAAGTATGTTGCCACGGGCAATCAACGGAAATGTATTCTTTCATAATCGCAGGAGGGTTTCATGAAGTCGTTTGAGGATAAAATAGTATTGCTTACCGGCGCCGCGACCGGCATCGGCCGTCTGATGGCGCTGATGCTCGCCGATGAAAAGGCCGGGCTCGCCCTGGTCGACGTAAACGCAAAGAATCTCGAGGTGACGCGGAAGGAGTGCGCTGCGAAGGGCGCCAGGGCCGTGGCCTACATCTGCGATATATCGAAAAAGAAGGACATCGACGCCATGTACAAAAAGGCGATTCGGGACTTTGGCCGCGTCGATATCCTTATCAACAACGCCGGGATCGTGAAAGGAAAGTTCGTTCATGAATACGACTTCAATGAGATCAGCAAGACCATGGAGGTGAATTTCGTCGGCGGCGCCTATCTTACAAGGCTTGCGATTCCTGAGATGATGACGCGCAACAGCGGACATATCGTCTCTATCGCCTCGGCGATGGGGCTCACCGGCGTGCCGCGCATGGGAGAATACGTCGCGTCGAAGCACGCCATTGTCGGCTTCACCGATACCCTCAGGATGGAACTCAAGCGGCACGGCTATACGGGGATTCGCACACTGGTGGTCTGTCCCTCGGGGATCGATACCGGCATGTTCCCCGGCTACAAGGCGCCGCTCATGTCGCCTCTTCTCAAACCGGAGACCGTTGCGGAAAGGACCCTGCATGCGATAAAGAAGGGTAAGAGTTACCTGAAACTTCCCTTCATCGTACGATTAATTCCCCTGATGAAGCTTTTTCCCGCGCCCCTTCAGGACATGATGGCAGGCTTCACCGGCCTCCTGAACAGCATGGATCATTTCGAGGGAAAAAAATAGCAGGGGGTTGCCTTCAGCGTATCGTTGGCAAACCCCGCGCTGATGTCTCATTCTCGTGTGCATGCCTGCAGCGCGGTACCCTTTTTTGGTGACCTCATGCACATAGTGTTCAGCACGATATCCAGCACCCCCGCCACCCCGTCCTCGTCGCTCATCTCCCGGGCGAGGCGGGCGGCGTTACGGGCGTAACGTCCCTCTTCGACAATGTCCGTGAGAATCCCCGCCAGTTTTCCCGGTGTAATCGAAGCTGGAGGCACCGGTGGGGGACCGATACCCAGGCGGCATATACGGTCACCCCAGTAGAACTGATCTGCGATTTGCGGCATGATGAACTGCGGAACACCCGCGCGGGCCGCGGTGTGGACCGTGCCGCAGCCCCCGTGGTGCGCGACGGCGGCGCAGCGGGGGAAGAGGAGGGCGTGATCGGTGTCGCCCACGGTGAAGATGCTGCCTGGAAGGTTGTTCCCCCCCAGGCCGGTCCAGCCGGTCCCGAGTACGGCGCGGCAGCCCGCCATGGATACGGCCTCGAGTATGGTCCGGGTGAAGGCTTCGGCGTCCCTGATGCTCACGCTCCCGAAGCCGATGTAGACGGGAGGCGGCCCTTCGCCGAGAAAGCATTCCAGTGCGGGGTCCAGAGCTTCTACGGAATCCCCGTAGCAGTACCCGGTGTAGTCGTAGTCGTACCGACGATTCCAGGTGCGGCAGGGCGGTGCCAGGAACGAGTTGATGGCGAGGAGGGTGCGGCTTCGTGAGGTGAAATAGTCGGTGATTCCTCCCATGGGCCCGAGCCCCAGGTCGCGGCGGGCGCGGTTGAGGCGGCCCCTGATCAGGAGAGCCGTGCTCACGTTGATGGCGCTCCAGAGCCCCCTGTTGACCGCGCCGGGAAGGCGCTGCCACGGAATGAGGGGCGGCGGCTGGCGGCCCGGAAGCACCGGCGTGTAGGCGATCCGGTAGTGGGGGATCCCCCTGTATTCGGCGATGGTAGGTACCGCAACCTCGTTCACGCTCGTGATGAGCATATCGGCGTCGGCGGTCTCGTTCATGAGATACTCGAACTGGTCGTCGATGGCGCGGGAGAACCAGTCGAGGGCGGTCCTTATGGCACCCAGGCCGCTCCCGAGCCCCCGCATGATATGCTCGCTGTCCTCACGATAGAGAAGGGGGTCAAGGCCCTTTGAACGGGCGTAGGGCCCGAAGAGCTTCGGAACGGAGAGTGAAACCGCGCAACCCGCCTGCTTCAGCGCCGCTGCCACTTCGATGACCGGGTGTACGTCGCCGCGCGATCCCCGGCTCGAGAGCACCGCTTTCATGGGCGCGTCCCCCGCCCGGAGGCGGCGCCCTCAATGAGTGAGTCGTCGATGTCCGGCAGTACGAAACCGGGTACGGTTCCTTTCTTGAAGCGGCGGTAGGCGGCGGGTATCCGAAAAAGGAGGGCCCGGGGGCTGAACTTGATGGAGGACATGACCCAGCATCCGTGGGTGCACCAGCAATCGGCCTTCGCGCCCCCCCCGATCTCCTCGATTTCCCGCCTCATGGCTTCCGAATGGAGGGCTGCCCCCAGGTCGAAGCCGTAGTCGCGCAGGTTGCCGATGGGTGGACGCATTTCGCAGGAGCGGAAGGCCCCGTCATGGTCTATGACGAAGGTGGTGCTCCCCGCCGTGCATTCCATGCCCCAGTGGCACGGCTTCACGTAGTTGGCGTCCTGTATCTCGTTGACGAACTTGATGAAGCCCATGAAAAAGAGTTTCGCGAATTTCTTTTTTAGAGTGCCGAACTCCTTGAAGAGCCTGTCGGCCTGCATTTCAATCAGGGGCAGTACCTTCCTTCGCACCTCGCCCACTTCTTCGGGTGTGAGGGCCTTGATGGAGGGATCGCGCGTGTCCCCCCGGGGCACCTCGAAGAAATGGGTGGCGACAAGGTCTTTTTTTAAAATATAGACACCCAGGTCGTACATGGACTTCCACGCGTCGGGGGTGATGACCGTCACCGCGTTCATCAGGAGGCGGGGATGGTCCCGGTAGGTCCGCCTGAGCCGCTCCATTACCGCGATCGTTTTCTTGAAATTTCCCGGCACGCCCCGATTTGCGTCATGGAGCGGCCCGGGTCCGTCGAGGGAAAAGTTCAGGTGCACGGTCAGTTCCGGGCAGGACTTGAGAAGCCGTGCGGTTTCGCGTTCGATCGCCTCGCCCGAGAGGCCGTTGGTGGGAAGATTGACCACACGGGCTCCGTTGTTGTCGTAGAAGAGGGTTATGATCTCCACCAGGTCCTCGCGGAGAAAGGGCTCGCCGCCGGAGAGCCAGAGCTTGTCGAAGCGGGGTGCGGTCTCCGATATTCGCCTGATCTCATCGAAGGTGAGATCGTCCCTGCTGTTCAGCTTCTCGTGGTAAAAGCAGGTGCGGCAGCGGGAATTGCATTTCGAGGTGATGAAGAGGAATAATCCCTCGAGCTTTCGCTTCCGGAAGAGTTTGTGAAGAAGTCCCGGCTCCCCCATGTGCATGTCTTCTTTCGAAGGATCTGGTTCTGTGGCGTGGAAACTATCGGCATTCGACGGGCGTGAAGACACAGATATGACTTCTGTCTCATTAACAGGCATGGAATCCTCCTTGACGCAAGGAACTGCGTCGTTGGGGCCGCGGCCCCCGGCGCTTTGTTTTTTTTTGCGCCTTGAATATTTCAGCTTGCTTGCAAAAAAACTCCCCATGAATCGTATTTCTACGATTCATGGGGACCGTGGTATCTCCGCACGGGGGAGGAATAAGATCAAGCAAAAAACCGGCCGGCAGTGTTATTCCCTGAAGTCCTCCGGAACCGGCGCGAAGCCATGGCTTACTGGCCAGAAGCGGTTCGGAGGATCGCAGGAGATGACCCCGCGCCTGCAGAGCTGGGCCCGCCATTCATATTTCAGCACGATCCTCTCCGCCATGGCGCTCTCCGCCTCGAATTGGACCTCCCTGGCGGGAGAGTGGACGGTCTCTCCAAAACCCGTTCCCGCCTGTTCGGAAAGGGCGTCCCTGTCTTTTGTCCTCCCGGCAGACCTTTTCCTCTTGGTCGGAGATGCCGCCTTCCCGTCATCCAAGGGGGTGATTGGCACGGGCCTGCGGATCTTTTCCATATACACGGCCACTGCAATGGTGCCCATGGCCGAGGCGTCGGAGAAGGCGCGCTCGGCGTAGGAATCGGGCTGATCCGTGAAATAGAAGCGGTTGGTCCTGTTCATGCCGGTGCGCCATCCCTCGAAGCTGTTGGTGGTGTAGGGATCAATGATATACATCCTCTCGGTGTTGCGAAGGTGTGACTTCCCTCCGCTGATGATGTTCCTGCCGTCCACCGCGATTACCACGCCGATACGCCGCCCCGATTGGTTCGCCACCTCGATGGAGTAGCGATCCCCTTTTGCCGCCTCCATGTAGTAGTAGGTCCCCGGCGCCGCGCCGCGGGGATGGGCGCTGTAGACGGGGAGTTCCCCGGTCGAATCTGAGATGACCCGTACCCGTACCGGGTTGACATGCCCGAGGGGCTCGCGCCCCTGAACGGAAAATATCATAAGTGAAAAAAGAATGACCGCCAGTAGTGCACGTTTCATGGGCGCCGCCTCCGGTTGAATTGTTCTTGTTGTTTCTTCGACAGCGGGGTTCGGCTGCCGGTTCTCCATAATTGTTTTGTGCGGGTATTTTTTTTAATTTCCGGCCGCTCAGCCGCACTGCCTGTTCAGTCGGTCCATTCGCACCCGGCTGTTACCCTTCACTAACTCTCTGCGTAAATCATAGACGTGTGGAGCTCCATAATCCCTTCGGAAATAGAAATTCGCGGTTTGTATCCTGAGATCTCGGTGAGGGTGAAACACCGGTGCTGTTCCCGGCGGGAATAGTGGTTGACCGGAGGGTGTCGCCATGCTATCCACTAAGTCAGGGCCGGTATCCCGGGGGATTGAGGAGCGCGATGACAAAAAGGAAATGGATGGCTGTTTATATTGTCGCGGCGACTATTGTTACCGGGGGACCGGCGTATCCCTTCGACGGGGCCCTGTATCAGAAGATACTCGACGCCTACGTTCACCCGGATACAATCATCTCCGGCGTCCGGATGAATGTCGTCGATTACGAGGGGCTCTTAAAGGAAAAAAAGGACCCCGGATCCGATTTTTCCCGCCTCCTGAAGGGGCTTGAGTCCTTCGACCCGAACGCCGGGACCACTGTTGACGAGCGGGTCGCCTTCTGGATCAACGCCTACAATATAGGTGCGATCAATCTCATCCTGACGCACTACCCGATCGACAGCATCCGCAGCATGCACATCAATATCTTCAAAAACCCCTGGGGGGAAAAGGCGATAAGGGTAGGGGGGGCCTGGTACTCACTGGAACGGATAGAGCATGGGATTTTGCTCGGCACATACGGAAAGAAAAGGGCCCATTTCGGCATAGTCTGCGCGTCGGTGAGTTGCCCCGAGCTCTCGCGAAGGGCCTATACAGGGAAGGGGCTTGATGCGCAGCTCGAAAGGCAGGCCCGGAAATTTTTCCGAAGCCCCCGGAAGGGCATCGCGATCGACCGTGCCGGGGCCACCGTGCGCGTGTCGTCCATATTCAAGTTCGATTCGAAAAGCTTCCCCCGCGGAAGGGAGGACATTATCCCTTTTATTCTTCCTTTTATCGTGAGCGGGGAGGATAGAGACTATCTCATCAAGGCGCAGTACCGTCTCGTTTTTCTCCCTTATGATTGGGGCATAAACGGTCTTGCGGGGGCGCGATAGGTTCGGATTGAAGTACGTTCACAATGGGGGGAAAGTTACACGCATGAATAGTAAATTGATCAAGAAAATCTCGCTTTTCGTCATTATCGCCGGTCTTGTCGCCGGGTTTTTCATCTTCGATCTGGACCGGTACCTGACACTTTCCTACCTGAAGGAATCAAAGGCGAGGTTCGACGCTTTTTACAGCGAGAATGCCCTGTTGACCGTCGGCGCCTACATGGCAGTGTACATTGCCGTGACCGGGCTCTCCCTGCCCGGCGCGGCGATCATGACCCTGGCGGGGGGCGCCCTGTTCGGGTTCGTCACGGGTCTTGTCGCCGTATCCTTCGCCAGCTCAATCGGCGCGTCCATGGCCTTTCTGGCCTCGCGCTACATTCTTCGGGATTGGGTCGAGAAAAAGCTCGGCGGCAGGCTCGGGGCCGTCAATGCCGGCATCGAAAGGGAGGGGGCCTTCTACCTCTTTTCCCTGAGGCTCATCCCCCTGTTCCCCTTCTGGGCCATCAACCTCCTCATGGGCATGACCAGGATGCGCCTCGTGACCTTTTACTGGGTATCGCAGGCAGGGATGCTGGCGGGGACCATGGTCTACGTCAATGCGGGAAAGGAGCTTGGGAAAATCGATTCCCTCTCGGGCATCCTCTCGCCGGGTCTCATCGCCTCATTCGTACTGCTCGGCCTCTTCCCCCTTGGGGTGAAAAAGGCCATGGCCCTTTATCGCTCGCGGTTTCGGAAGGGCCCGGAAACCGAAGGTGGCGAATTACACGGAACGGGGGGAAAAGATGAAGCATGATTATCACATCATCATCATCGGGGCCGGAAGCGCCGGCCTTGTGGCGGCGTCGGGGGGCGCGTCCCTGGGGGCGAGGGTGGCCCTTGTCGAGGCTGACAGGATGGGGGGCGACTGTCTGAACACCGGGTGCGTGCCGAGCAAGACCTTCCTGCGCGCGGCGCACCTGGCCGCGGATATACGGAACGCCGGCGCCTACGGGCTTTCCGCGCCCTTCCAGGGCGTCGATATGGAAAGGGTCATGGGTCGCGTGGACGAAGTGATCCGGGCCATCGCGCCCCACGATTCTGTGGAGCGATTCACCTCCCTCGGCGTGGAGGTGATCCGGGGACGGGGTGAGCTTGTGGACCGGCGCACCGTCCGGGTGAATGGGCGGGCTATCACGGGGAAACGGATCGTCATCGCGACAGGGTCCCGCCCCTCGGTCCCTCCCATCCCGGGTCTCGCGGAAACGCCTCATTTCACCAACGAGAATATCTTCACCCTTCGGACCCTCCCCCGGAGGCTGATCGTCCTCGGCGGGGGCCCCATCGGCCTGGAGATCGGGCAGGGATTTCGCCACCTTGGATCGGAGGTCGAGATCGTCGATATGGCGCCGCGCCTTTTTCCCAGGGACGACCCCGAGGTGGCACCCCTCATGGAGCGGCTGCTCAGTGAGGAGGGTATTGCCCTCAGGCTGTCGGCAGGCGTCAGGGAGGTGAAAAAAACCGGCGATGGCATCGCGGTTGTCATTGAAATAGAAGGAAAGACCGAAGAGATCACCGGCACCCATCTCCTGGTATCCCTGGGAAGGACCCCCGTTACTGCGGATATGGGGTTTGAAAGGGCCGGGGTACGGATCGACGGGCGGGGGTATGTTGTGGTGAACGACTCGCTCCAAACCAGCGTATCGAACATCTACGCCTGCGGCGATGTCGTCGGCCCCTATCAGTTCACTCACATGGCCGGCTACCAGGCCGGCGTGGTCCTCAGAAACATCGTGTTTCCCCTTATCAGGGCCCGGGTCGATTACTCCGCAGTGCCCTGGACGACCTATACGAGACCGGAGGTGGCGCACGTGGGTTACACCGAGGAGCGGGCGAGGGAGGAGGGCCTCTTCACAGACGTCATCACGGTCGATCTGAAAGAAAATGACCGCGCCAGGGCCGAGAACGACACCGAAGGATTTCTCAAGATCGTTCTCGGTGATAAGGCCCGCATCATCGGGGCAACGATGGTGGGGAACCGCGCGGGGGAGATCATCCCCCTTGCGTCGGTGGCGATCCGCGGGGGCATGAAGGCGACGGCCTTCATGCCGCAGATATTCTCATATCCGACCGAGGCGGAGGTTTTCAAGCACGCGAGTCTCGAGGCGGCGAAAAAGTCCTTCAGGCCCTGGATGAAATCCCTCCTGCGGGCCATCCTCTTCCGGTGAGAAAAATAGCGTGGCGATGAATGGAGGGCGGGTTTCGGTTATTGTCCCGGTTCTGGGCGAGGCGAACGGAATCGTTCCCTTTCTGAGCCAGGTGCGGGAGAGGGCCGCAGGGGAGCCGATAGAGATCATCGTTGTGGACGGCGACCCGGCGGGAGATACCGTCAAGGCCATTGGCGACAGGGACGTCGTGACCCTCATGTCCCCCCGGGGGAGGGGGGCGCAGATGAACCGCGGTGCCGCCGCCGCGGGGGGGGATATCCTTCTTTTCCTCCATGCTGATACGGCACTGCCCCGGGATGCCATCGTCCATATTAAAAATGCCATGATGGACGGCCCATGCGTGGGCGGGGCCTTCGATCTCGGGATCGAGAGCGACAGGCTCCTGCTCCGCCTCACGGCACGCTTCGCATCCCTGAAACACCGCCTGACCCGCGTACCCTACGGCGATCAGGCGATCTTCCTGCGGGCCGATTTTTTCCGTGAGATAGGCGGGTACCGTGAGATACCCCTCTTCGAGGACGTCGAGCTGATGAGAAGGGTGAAAAGTCTCGGGAAAAGAATAGCCATCCTGAGTCCCACGGTGATGACCTCGCCCCGGAAATGGGAAAAGGACGGAATCATCTACTCGATCCTTCGCAACTGGACCCTCCAGGCCCTCCATCTCCTGGGCGCCTCCCCGGAATTTCTTGCACGGCACTATTACGGAGAGAAGGGGAAATAAAGACGAATGAATATTCAGGAGCCTGGTGACGGGGGGCGTGGTCCGATAACGGGGACAATGCGTACCAGTGGTCATGCCATGGCGGCGAAAACCGGGGATTCATGTTCAGCCGGTACGAACGCACTACCCGGAATTAATGACGGAAATAGTTGACACCGCCGCACTCAATGCGTATATTCTTTCGGTTGTCCCCGCAGGCACAGACAGCCCCCGGCGGCCATGAGCGGCCGGGATTACTGATACGAGCCTGGAGGATCCCGATGCGTTTTTTCTATTTCATCCTGTTTTCCCTTCACCTCGCCATTGTCCCGATGGGATGCGTTAAAGATAGCGAGCCGGACCCGGGGGCATTCGCCGATCCCAGGCCGGTGATCATTGACGGCTACGGGGACCACGCCATGGAGCCCTTCATCTCCCGTGACGGCCTCTACCTTTTCTTCAACAACCTGAACGACGGCATGGATACGAGCCTTCACTATGCCATCCGTGTCGAGGACGGTGTATTCGAATACCGGGGGCCCATCGTCGGGGTCAACGGCGATCCGCCCCATCTCGATGCCGTAGCGAGCATGGACCAGAACGGTATGTTTTACTACACCTCGACCCGCAGCTATTTCAGCGACTGGCGGACCATTTATACGGGTGATTTCGCCGACGGCGTGGTAACGGGCCTGGCAACACAGGAGGGCGATTTTTACCGTGAGGAGGCGGGCTGGCTGGTGATGGACGCCGAGGTGAGCCCTGACGGGCAGGATATCTACTACAGCCAGGCCCATTTTTCCGGTGATCCCGTGCCCGATGCATCGGATATCCTTGTGGCCGGCCGGTCCGGGGATCTTTTCTATGTTGATCCCAACGCAGGGGAGGTCATGGAAAGGGTGAACAGGGACGATTGTCTCGAATATGCCCCCTCCATCAGCGGCGACGGCCTGGAACTCTTCTTTACGCGCTTTGAAGGTGATACAGGATACCCGCGTATATATCGTGCGACGCGCGAATCGGCGACCGCCTCCTTCGGCGAACCCGCGTTAATCGGCGCGATAACCGGTTTCGCCGAGGCCCCGTCCCTCTCAGGGGACGGGAAGACCCTCTATTACCACGCGAAGGAGGAAGGGCTGCACGTTATCAAGATGGTGACCCGGCCCTAGTTCTTCTTCGGTGAACGCCGGATTGCCTCTCTTACTTTCCCCCCAGAAATGAGCCGAGAATTCCCCGGATGATCTGCCGCCCGACCTGGCTTCCCGCGGCCCGGGCCGCACTTTTGGCCATTGCCTCGACAAGGCTTTCCTTCTGCCTGCCTGCCGGCTTTTTTGCTTCGACGGGTGCCGCTGCTGCGGGGGGGGCGGATTCGACCCGTTGCTTCAGTTTCTCGTAGGCCGATTCCCGGTCAACCGTAGTGTCGTAGGCCCCCTTCACCGGGGAGGCGTCGATCAGCGCCCGGCGTTCCTCCGGAGTGATCGGGCCGATCTGCCCCTTCGGGGGAAGAATGAAGGCCCGCTCGACGATTCCGGGACTCCCGTCCCCGTTAAGAAACGAGACAAGTGCCTCACCCACGCCGAGTTCGGTGATCGCCTCTTCCACCTTCAGGTCGGGATTTACGCGGAAGGTCTGGGCCGCGGCCTTCACGGCTTTCTGGTCACGGGGTGTGAAGGCCCGGAGGGCGTGCTGGACCCTGTTGCCGAGCTGGCCCAGGACCGATTCGGGAATGTCGATAGGGTTCTGGGTGATGAAATAGACTCCCACCCCCTTCGAGCGTATCAGCCGGACTACCTGCTCGATCTTGTCGAGCAGGGCCCTGGGGGCCTCGTTGAAGAGGAGGTGCGCCTCGTCGAAAAAGAAAACTATTTTCGGCTTATCGAGGTCTCCGACCTCGGGGAGGTCTTCAAAGAGCTCCCCGAGGAGCCATAAAAGGAAGGTCGCGTAGAGCTTTGGCGAATTGACCAGGACGTCCGCGGCGAGGATGTTCAACTGTCCCCTCCCGTCGCCGCTGGTCTGGATGAAGTCTTCGATGACCAGTGCGGGTTCACCGAAGAACCGGTCGCCCCCCTGGTTCTCCAGCTCAAGGAGACCCCTCTGGATCGCCCCGATGCTCGCCGTCGACACCCTGCCGTACTCGGTGGTGTACTTCGAGGCGTTGTCCCCCACGTGCTGGATCATCGACCGGAGGTCCTTCATGTCGAGGAGGAGGAGGCCGCTGTCGTCGGCCACCCTGAAGACCAGGGAGAGGGTCCCCGCCTGGGTGTCGTTCAGGTTGAGAAGTCGGGAGAGGAGGAGGGGCCCCATCTCGCTCACCGTGGTTCTTACCGGATGCCCCTGGACACCCAGGATGTCCCAGAAGACGACGGGGGAGCCCTCGAAGGTATGATCCTTGATCTTAAGCAGGTCGAGGCGTTCCTTGAACTTGGGGCTCTCCTTACCCGGCCTGCTGACCCCCGAAAGGTCGCCCTTGATGTCGGCCATGAAAACCGGGACACCGATAGCGCTGAATTTCTCCGCCATGACCTGAAGGGTAACCGTTTTTCCCGTGCCGGTGGCCCCGGCGATCAGTCCGTGCCGATTCGCCATCTTCGGCAGTATCCCGAGATCCTCCTTCGCACGTGCGATCGGCATCATGTCAAGTTGTGCAGCCATGTCCCCCCCCCCGTGGTAGCGCGGCATCGGGCGCCGTTATGATGGTATACGTTGTCAGTATATGGAATAGGATTGGCCCCGGTTGAATTTATTGCAAGAAAAATATTACCCCGTGCCGGGGAGAGAGGCAACGTATCGGGAACTTTCGCGGAATGCGATCGGCATGGATCCGATAAAACCGGCATGATTCAAGTCGTAGTGAAGGCAAAGATCTTATTCTGAACCGCCCCGATTCTCCTGGCGGAATGTACTCCTTCCACCGGGAGCCCTGTTTTTATCTTCTGGTCCGAGATCCTTGCGCCAGGAGAGCTTGATCTTTTCGCGGGCATCATGGATCCATGAAACGGGGGGGATACCCGCCAAGGACATGAGGAAGAGCACCGCGGCCGTGGCGATGGCAATCATGGCGGGGATGGGTATCTCCCTGACGGCGGCGGTTTTCATTTTAATGTAGCCGATAAAGGTGCTCCAGTTGTACCAGAGGTGGAGTGGCGTGAGGACAAGGAGGGCGAGAGCGAAGGTGAGGTGAATCGCCTCCCATCCGTCCTTGCCAATGAAGAGGCATCGCCATCCCGTGGCGTCGGCGACGAAGCATTGCGGTGCGACATACAGGATGGCACCTGAAAGTGCAAGGAAGAGGAAGGCAAAAGCGGAGGAGACCGAAAGAAAGGCCCTCATTGAGGGGCTCTTTGCGTTAGCCATGTAATTTTCCTTCATTGTGATGGTGTTTACAGGGGCCATGGTGATCGTGCGAGGGGCGGGCATTCTCCCCGCAGCATTCATCGCACTCCCCGACCCGGGATCGATGAGATGGCCGTACCATACCCACAATAGCCCCAAGGATGCGACTGCCCCACTGCTTCAGGGCCGCCAGGAGCCCTGCGAGCACTCCCGTCACGCCGATACCCACGGGGCAGCCGGCGTTGCCGCATACGGGGCATACGCTGTAGAGGGCCAGGGCCCCGGCAAAGATGGACCACCACCCCGCGAAGCGGAGCGCACCGGATGCAACGATGCTTTTCGCGAAGGATTTTACACTGGTACGGGTTACTGCATCGCGTGGGCTCGTCGTATTCATATTCAGCTCACATGATCTTATGACATCAGGTTTCCATCGTCCCGATTTGTCAGTAGCCGGGCACCGGAAACGTCTAAATAGTAATTGACAATGAAAACTCTTTTCAATTTTAATCTACGATGTCAAGAATAATTGCCGGAAGCCGATTTTTTCATAAAAAATGGCAATATCGGTTGACAGAATGGGGTCCCTTCGGTATATTGATAATGAAAATCATTTTCATAAATAATGGAGCATTTAGGTGAGAGGCAGGGGCAGAGGAGCCTGGTGGCAGGATCGGTTTCACAACGCGGGGGCGCGTATCACCGCACCGAGGGAGATCGTCATCGATATTCTTCACGAGACCGATGATCATGTCAGCGCTGCCGACGTCTACATTAAGGCGCACATGATTAACCCTACAATCGGCCTCACCACGGTCTACCGGACCTTGGAGATGCTGACCAGGATGGGAATCGTGCAGAAGTTCGATTTTGGTGACGGCAAGGCTCGGTTTGAGCTGGTCAACAATCCCGGCGGGAAGAAGCACCACCATCACCTGATATGCCTCGGGTGCAAGTCCATCGTGGATTATTCTGAGTTCATGGAGGATGAGCTTGAGTTCATCGGTAAAACCCAGGGGCGGCTCTCGAAAAAGTACAATTTCAAGATTATCGATCACTCGATAAGTTTCTACGGGTTGTGTGAGCGGTGCAGGTGAATTTTTTGCCGACGTAATGATAAAGGTTTTCATTGTTAATAATTAAGGAGGTGCATCATGTCAGGAGGAGATAGAACGGGACCACTCGGATACGGGCCCATGACGGGACGCGGCATGGGGTATTGCGCGGATTACGGCGCTCCCGGCTATGCGACCGGGGGTGGCTTCGGGCACGGCAGGGGATTCGGCGGCGGAGGCCGCGGATGGAGAAACATGTATTATGCCACGGGATTGCCCCGGTGGGCGCGGGGGTATCCCCAGCCGGCATGGCCCGGGTCCCCGGGGCCTGGTTACTACGGGGAGCTCACGCCGGAACGTGAGGTGGAATTCCTGAGGAGTCAGACGGATTTCTTCCAGAAGCAGATCGACGCCCTGAACGAGCGTATAAGAGAGATGGAGGAGATCGCGGTGAAGCAGAAGAAGGGTAACGAATGATCCGGAAGGCGGGGGTATACGCTCCCGCCTTCCGGCAATGATGAAGGCGAGGTATGCCCATGCGGTACGGAAGGCGCGGTCGGGGAAGGCGGCGTGGCAGTGGAAGATCCGAGTGGTTGGCTTTTTCCGGGAGAGGGAACACGTGGAACCGGGGACGCGGTGACTGGTTCGATAAACCGGCCGGGATGATGAGAGGGATGCCTGTTCCAGGAAATCGAATAGGCGCATTTGGCGGCCTGCTGACCCGTCTGTTGGGTCGCCTCGGCAGCGCCATGGGAACGGCGCGCGGTCCTGAAGTGCCGCTGAACAATACAATGAGGACGGGAGCGGTATCACCCGGAGAACGAAGCGAGAGAGGAAAAGGAAAAGTGAAAGCGATAATAGAGATGAACGCGTGCACGGGGTGCGGGATCTGCGTGAGCGAATGCGCCGCCGGGGCGATCACCATGGGGGACGTCGCCAAAGTGGATGGCGAAATCTGCACGGGATGCGGTGTGTGCCTCGATGCGTGTCCCAACGATGCAATCGTGCTGAAATAATCGGGATTAGGTATATCAATAACGGAGAAATGACCATGCGCGGTGGACAGGTAAGAGGGGGGGGCGAAAGGGGCGGTCAGGGCATGGGTCGCGGCCAGGGCCAGGGACCGGGCAGGAACGCTCCCGCAGGCGGACGGGGGCTTGGTCCCGTGGGAGGGCAGTGCGTCTGCCCCGCCTGCGGCGTCACGTCGCCTCACCAGAGGGGGGTGCCCTGCCTTGAGACCAAGTGTTCCAAGTGCGGGACTCCCATGCTGAGACAATGACGGGGACCACTGCCGGACATATGAAATCGAAAGACCATTACGCGGCCCTTGATATCCAACGGGACGCCACAGAACGCGATATAAAAAGTGCGTTCCGTAAGCTTGCCAAGGAATATCATCCGGATAAGAACGGGGGTGACGCTGAGTCGGAGCGGAGATTCAAGGAGATCGCCGCGGCCTACGAGATCCTTGCAGATCCGCAGAGGCGGCGGAACTATGATTTTTCCCTGGAGGGCTGGACTTCCGCCGTGAGGAACAGTTCCGGCGGCTTTAGTGGCTTCGGCGGACGGGGAGGCGGTTGCGGCCGTGGCCGCGGTTGTCGCGGAAAGTGGGGCGGCCTTGGGGGAATGGGCGCCATCGGTGATCCCCACATCGTTGAGCTTACGCCGGAGGAGGCGCGGAAGGGGACCGAGAAGCAGTGCGTTATGGACATGCCCTTTGGGCGGGTTTCCTTTTCAATCGCCATACCTCCGGGAACGAAGGACGGAACGGTGTACCGGGTCACGGGACCTTTGAGTGGCATTGCCGTTGCCGGCCTGGACATACAAATTAAAATTTCCTGAACAACGGCCGGACCGGGCGCCGGATCCCCCCGGTCTCCCGTGAGAGAATGCGCCATCACCCTCCAGTGGATGAATTGTCATGAGATCGAGCCTTGAGTGCCTGCCCTGCCTGGTGAGGCAGGCGATGGAAGCGGCGCGGCACGCCGCGCGGGATGAAGCCGAAATGGAAGCCCTGCTCCGAAAAATCATGGCGCGCCTGTCGCGCATGGATTTCAGGGAACCACCCCCCGCAGTGGCGCAGGGGATTCACCGTATCATCCGCCGCAGGACCGGCGTTGCTGACCCGTACCGCGAGGCGAAGATGCGTTTCAACGCCATGGCCCTTGAGTTCCTTCCCTCCTTCGAGAAGATCATAGAGGCCTCGGCAGATCCCTTCACCGCAGCCCTGTGCCTCGCCGTGGCGGGGAACGTTATCGACCTGGGGGCCAAGGGGGACCTCACAGAGCGCGAGGCCTTCGATGCGGTGAAGCAAGCCCTGGAGGAGCCCCTGGCGGGAGACCTGGAGGGATTCAGGGCAACGGCCCTTTCCGCCGCCTCGATACTTTACCTTGCCGACAACGCCGGGGAGATCGTGTTCGATGCTCCGCTCCTTCGCGTTCTCCCCGAAGCGCGCGTCACCGTGGCGGTGAGGGGAAAACCGGTGATCAACGATGCGGTCATGGACGATGCCATGGCGGCGGGAATCGCCGATATCGTCCCCGTGATCGAAAACGGATCCGACGCCCCGGGCACCATCCTCCGGGACTGCAGCATGGCCTTCCGTAAGGCCTTCCGGGGCGCCGATCTCATCATCGCCAAGGGCCAGGGGAACTACGAGACCCTTTGCGACGAGGATGCCCCCCTCTGGTTCCTTTTCAAGGTGAAGTGCGCCACCATCGCGGGGCACTGCGGCCTGGAGATCGGCACCCACGCGGTGATCCAAAGCGGTCCGCGATAAATGTACAAATTACGCCCTGCACGCGCCTGTTGCTTCCCCCTGACTTGCAGATATTAATCCTGCAACTATGCAAGATGCTATTCTGAAGATGGCACCTGTTGTGGAATCATAATCCCGCACGCATTTTTGCGCGGCGCATGGCATGATATGATCCGCGAGTAGAACTCTTGAAGCAATCCAAGCCCCATCAATAATTGTCCATGTGCCGGGGTACCCTGCAATGAAGAACATACTATTCGTGAATACCGCCGGGACCATGTTCCAGAAACGCCAGGGCCGAAAGAGCAGTCCTGGGGACATGAGAAAGCTCAGGAAGATCGTGGAGTGTGTGAGCAGAGATATGTCCAAAAGCGCTTTACAGATGTGCTGCATGAAACACCGGGTCCGCATCCGGTGGGATGAATCACATGGTGTGCGTGAAATGCGTGCCCTGTTCATGACTATATGGCGGGCGGCGGGGGTGCGCCATCCGCACACACTCCGAAGCTCGGTTGTGATAAAAAAGACTTGTGCAAATATCCGTTTCGGTTATTATTAATGGTAGAGGCGCATCTGGGAAACAGTGCGCCTTTGATTTCGGCCTTTGCCGGAATAGTGCCGCCGGTGGCGAGCCCGGCAAATGGGCGAAGATCTTCCGGGGATGGTGGCGCGCGGGTGAGCGTGAGTGGTTCCCCGGGGACGCGGCGTGTTTGCAATCGGTCCCCTGGTATTCAATTTCTTTTATTTCTCGCTGAAGGGAACGGGCGGGGCGCGGTAACCCAATAAAAAAATGGGGGCGGCCATGGCGATCGACGGATTAAAGCGTGTGCTGGGACTCCCCGCGGTAGCCTTTATCGCCGTGGGCATGACCATCGGTGGCGGAATCTTCGTCTTTACGGGGATCGCGCTGAAGATTTCGGGACCCGCCCTTCCCCTGGCGTTTCTCTTCGCGGTAATCCCGGTTTTTCTGAGCATGCTTCCCCTTGCCATGCTTGGTTCCGCCCTGCCCGTTACCGGCGGCAACTATATCTATCCGAGCCGCATGGTGTCGTCCCGCCTTGCCTTTGTGGGGATATGGGTCTATGCCCTGGCGACCTTTTTCGGCCAGATCCCCCTCTACAGCATCGCCTGTGCTCGCTATCTGCAAGTAATCTTCCCGGACATACCCGAAGCCCCCTTCGCCGCGGCCCTCGTCACCTTCTTCTGCGTTATCAATCTGCTCGGTGTCAGGCCGGCGGCGCAGCTCCAGGCGGTCATGGTGCTTTTCCTTGTCGGGGCCCTCCTGTTTTTTTCGTTCAACGGCCTGGCGGAGGCGCACCCGGAGAATTTCGGGAACATTTTTCAGCAGGGGGCCGGAAACCTCTTTCTCGCCATTGCCCTCCTTACCTTTACCTATCTCGGCTCGAACGGGATCATTGAGCTGGGCCAGGAAATAAGGGAGCCGGGGAGGGTGATTCCCCGGGCCTATTTCATCGCCTTTCCCATCATTACGATACTCTATCTCCTTGTGGCCCTTGCGGTCGTCAACGCCGTTCCCTGGCGGACCCTGGGAAATGTCCGGGAGCCCCTGGTCGAGATCGGCAGGATCACACTGGGGCGTAACGGGCTATATTTTTTCGTTATAGGAGGGGCGGTCCTCGCACTCACCACGACCCTTAACGCCCTTTTCATGCTGGGGACCAAATCGATCATGGCGATTGCGAAGGACGGTTTTCTGCCCCCCCGCCTGGGGCGGGTCGGCAGGCGATTCGGCACTCCCCACCTCATTCTGATCGCGATATGGGCCATTTCCATGATCGGGGTGTTTTCCGGTATTTCCCTCGAGACCTTCGCCTCCTACGCGGCGATGGGGGGTATCGTCGTTTTTATCCCCGTGCTCATTTCATCCATCGCCCTGCCGCGTCTCTATCCGAAAGAATACAATAATTCTGCCTTCAAGCTGAAGGGCTTCTGGCTCTGGTTCTGCCCCGTCGTGGGGATCCTGGTGGGCCTCTTTTTCTGCCTGGTGATTCTTACGGACCTGGGCACGCCGGCGAAGGTGCTCCCCTTTCTATTATTTATACTTTCCGGTGTCGCGTACTACGAGGCGAGAAGGCGGTATCTTTTGAAAAAGGGCGTCGATCCGGAAGCCTTCATAGAACAGAACGGCCGTATGGAATCATGATGGAGGGCGACGGTATGCACCGTGATCCGGTAAAGGCGGAGATCCCTCTCTTCACGCGATACCCCGGACTGGAGGCGAATCTTCCCCGGTTCCCCCTGGGTAATTTCCCTACGCCGGTGCAGCGCCTCTCCAACCTGGGCCATGAGAACCTCTGGATCAAGCGCGACGATCTCACCTCGGCCATCTACGGCGGCAACAAGGTGCGGAAGCTCGAGTTCATCCTGGCGGACGCCCTGAAGCGCAAATGCCGGAAGATAATCACCATGGGAGGGATAGGGACCAACCATGGCCTTGCCACGGCGATATTCTGCCGCGAGGCGGGGCTTGCCTGCAGGCTTCTTCTATTTCACCAGCCGGTAAACGATCACGTCAGGCGAAACATGCTTCTTTTTTGTAAGTATGGCGCGGAGCTCATATATCTCAGGGGTGTGCTCAGGACGGGGGCCTCCCTTCTGCTGACCCAGCGGCTTCTCAACCCCCGTGCATACATACTCGAGGCGGGTGGATCGTCGCCCGTCGGAACCGCGGGTTTCGTGAACGCCATGCTGGAACTGAGAGAGCAAATCGACGCCGGTCTTCTTCCTGAACCGCGGTATATCATCTGCCCGCTGGGTTCCAACGGGACCATGGCGGGGCTCTCCCTCGGGGCCCTGATTGCGGGACTCTCCACCGTCGTCGTGGGGGTTCGCGTCACCATGGAGTCCGTGGGGCCCGTGCCGATCGCCACGGCGAAAACCGTGGAAAAACTCATGCGGGGAACATACGCGCTTTTAAAGAAGCGCTGCGGTACGATACCCGACATTTCCATTCCCCGCCAGATGGTGATAGGCGGCTACGTGGGGGAGGGTTACGGCTGTGAGACGGATGAATGCCTGGAAGCGATGGACCTCCTTCGCAAACGGGAGGGGATCGCCCTGGACCCCACCTATACCGCCAAGACCTTCGCGGCCCTTCTTGACTTCATCAAAGAGCCTGAACACGCAAAGGAGCCGATACTCTACTGGCATACCTACAACTCCGCGGACCTTACGGAAAGAGTCGGTTCCGTCGATTGCCGGGAACTGCCTCCCGTCCTGCGGCGCGTCTATGAAAATGAAGGGGAGAAGTGAGCATGGACATGATCACCCTGCTTGAACGGATCGCCGTTCCCCGCCCCAATCATAGCGAAGCCCTCGGAGCGACCGCGGCCTTCCTGAAGGAACTGCTGTCGTCATGGCGAATACCTTTCGCCGTGCAGGAGTTCCCTCTCCGGCCCTACATGATGCTCATCGTGGGGGTCACGGTATTCATCATGGCGGTATTTCTGGCCCTTGCCGTGTTCAGGAAAAAGCCCGTGGCGGCGCTGGTTCTTGCCCTCGCCATACCGGCGGTGCTGGTTCTTGAATTCGAGCTCTTTATCCCTTTGACCTCCTGGATCGTACGGACAACTGGCGAGAACATCATCATCACTTTTTCCCCCGCGGAGCCCGCCCGGGAGCTCATTTTCGCGGCGCACTACGACTCGAAGACCGATTTCTGGGACCACATCCAGCGCGCCCGTGTCTACCTCTTCATACCCGCCGCCCTGGTCCTGGGGATCCTTCTCGCGATCTATACTTTTTTCGCCAGAAAAAGGGAGTCCTTTTCGAAAAAGCTTCCACGGATCATCAGCATGGCCCTGGCGGGAATCCTCGTGGCGTATATGGGCCTTCTCGCCCTGGGGATGGGGGGCTTTGTTCTCGTCCCGGAAAAGAATCACAGCCCCGGGGCGGTTGACAACGCCGGTTCCGTGGTATCGCTCCTGGCCCTTGCGAAGAACATACATGAAGGAAGATCCGCTATTGGCTCCTCACGGGTCATCATCCTTTTCACCGCCGGGGAAGAGGTGGTGTTCCAGGGGGCGCACCACTATGTTCGCGAACATATCACGGGTGGGGGAAGCGGGCCCGCTATCCCGCGTTACCTGGTGAACCTGGAGATGGCCGGGCAGAGCGGCAATCTTTTTTATCCCCGGAAAACCGGCATCTTTATAACGTACTATGACGCCTCCCCGGAGCTGATTAAAAGAGTGGACAAGTCCTGGCGCGACCTCACCGGGCGGCCCCTCGACTCGGAGAAATCCATATCCGACGATTCCCGGTGCTTCATGGCCGCAGGGATACCCTCGATCACCATCGGCTTTAACGGGGTGCCGGGCCCGGGTATGGGGGGCTTTCACACTGAAAAGGACACCATGGCGCGGGTCGATCCGGAAAACCTGAAGCTCATGGCGAGGGTCATCGGGAAGATCATTGAAGGGTTCAGGTAAACATGATGTTCCCATCCCGCCGCCGACAGGATGATGATAACGAGGAAAAATCCGACCGATCGGCACGTCAATGCGATAGCTCTGGCAGGTGGAGCATCAACCCTCCCCTCCAATCCGTTCCCTCTCGGCCTTCTTTAATCCCCTGAACACCAGGTCGTAGGAATGGTCTATCATCATCCATAGTTCCTTTTCCGGAATGGCGCCGTCGATGAGCACGGTATTCCAGTGCTTTTTGTTCATGTGGTAGCCCGGCGTCACTTCTTCGTAGCGCGAACGGAGGATCATGGAGAGACCGGGATCACACTTGAGATTGATTGAAAGCGTTCCCGGTGTAATGTTCGTCAGGGCGAATATCTTCCCGCCTACCTTGAAGACCAGGGTCGTCTGATCGAAGGGGAAGTCCTCGGTGACGCCCTTTTTGGAAGCGCAGTAGGCGCGCGCGCGTTCAAGGGTGATGGCACTCATAATCCGGCGTCCTTTAGAAAAAGTCCATATGTCGCGGCATTTCAGCCCCGGGATGTCGATCGCCCCGCCGGGCCTCAGAAGCCCTCATCCGCGATATCCATGACAGACAGGTCCGCGCTCTTGATGGCCGCGGCATAGGATGCCGCGCACGGGAGCACGTTTTTGATGTAGAATCGCGCTCCCTGTATCTTCCCGTCGTAGAAGGCCGCCTCCGAGTCGTTTTTAATGAGGGCGGCGCGGGCGGCCGTGTCGTCCGCCCTGATCCCGCCTGCCGCGATGATGCCGGCCAGGGCCTTCTCCGCGATGCCCGCCTGCCAGTAGAGGAGCCAGCCCAGGAGGACCGTTCCCATCAGCCTCAAAAAGGGAACGGCATGGGCGACCGGCACCATGAATTTTCCCTCCTTGCCGCAGCCGGCGAAGAACATCCCCGTCTCGCCGAGGGCGCCGGCCGCGTTTTGAAGATCGGCGGCCAGGTCTTTCATCACCCCGGCGTTCCCGTATTCCTTCACGGTCCCGCCTATCGCGGAGAGGAGGTTGACGAAATTCGCCCCCTTGCGCTGGCCGAGCTTGCGGGCCACCAGGTCGAGGGCCTGGATGCCGTTCGTGCCCTCGTATATCGACGCGATTTTCACGTCGCGCATCAGCTGTTCGACGGGATAATCCTGGCAGTAGCCGTAGCCTCCGTAGACCTGTATGGCTTCCTCGGTGACGCGGAATCCGATATCGGTGCAGAAGGCCTTGCAGACCGGGGTCAGGAGCTCGAGCATGCCCCGCCACTTTTCGCGCTCTTCCCCGTCAGGGAGGTTCTCGTTTTTGTCGTAACAGAGGCCGCAGTAGTAGACCAGGGCGCGCATACCCTCCACGTGTGATTTCATCCAGAGGAGCATCCTCCGCACGTCCGCATGTTCGATGATGGGCACGTGCGGCGCGTCCGGGTTCATGATCTGCATCAGGTTCACCCCCTGCACGCGCTCCCGCGCGTAGTCCAGGGCGTGGAGGTAGGCCGCCGACGCGGCGGCGAGGCCCTGAACTCCCACGCTGATGCGCGCCTCGTTCATCAACTGGAACATGATCTTCATCCCCTGCCGCTCTTCTCCCAGGAGTTCCGCGTAGCAGTCGCCGTTGTCGCCGAAGCTTAACGCGCAGGTCGCGCTCGCGCGTATGCCCATTTTGTGCTCGATACCGGTGGCCCGTATGTCGTTCCTGCGGCCGGGCGTGCCGTCCTCCTTCGGCACGAACTTGGGCACGAGGAAGATCGATATCCCCTTTGTCCCGGCCGGGTCCCCTTCGATGCGCGCCAGGACCGGGTTGACGATGTTCTCGAAGAGGTCGTTCTCCGCGCTGGTGATGAAGATCTTCGAGCCGGTGAGCCGGAACGTACCGTCGGCCTGCCGCACCGCCTTCGTCTTCAGGCTCCCCAGGTCCGAGCCGGCGTCCGGCTCGGTCAGGGCCATGGTGCCGCCCCATTGCCCGGCGTACATCCTGTCCATGTAGAGGCGCTTCTGCCGCTCCGTGCCGTACTTTTCGATCAGGTGCGCGGCGCCGGCCGCGAGAAAGGGGTAGGAGAGAAATGAGAAGTTGTGGCCGAAGGCCTCGTGGAGCGTCAGGCTCAGGGTGTAGGGAAGCCCCTGCCCGCCGGCCTCGACCGAGGTCGAGGTGGTCGCCCAGCCGCCGTCCGTGAAGATTTTGAGGAGGCGGTGGAAGCATTCGGGCACCGTCACGGTGCCGTCCTCGTAGCGGCAGCCCTCGCGGTCGGCCACGGTCAGGGTCGGGTAGACCGCCTCGACCGCGAGCCTCACCCCGACGTCGATGGTCATGTCGTAGAGGTCCCGCGAGTGATCGCTGAAGCGGGGGAGGGTGCAGAGTTCTTTCTCGATGTCGAGCATCTCGTACAGGGTGAAGCGCTGATCCCGGACGTTGACGAGCAGATTTTTCATGTCGAACCTCGCATGTCGTGGAGAAGGATGGATGACGCAGATATGATTCTATGCACGGATGGCGTCGCATGTCAAGCGAGATACTGTTCGCGCGGGCGGAACGCCTTCAGGAGAAACTGATTCAATTACATCACCAGCTGACAGTCGATACCCGCTTTCTCGCATTCTGAGGCGATCGTGCTGCCCATGTGAAAGAAGAAATCATCGGTACGCATGTCCATCATGCCGTATGTACGGTACACCCGGTCCGCGTGGTTGTAGTTCATGCGGTCTACCAGCACGTAGTCGACCTTTCCTTTCAGGTGCCCGATCAACAGTTCGGCCCCGGGAAGAGCGGGGGCGATCATGGCAAAGGTCCTGACACCGGACCGGTGGAGCTGGTCAAGCGTGTGTAGCCGCTCATGTATCGAAGGCGCTCCGGGTTCAAACAGTCTTCTGATCTCGTCGTCCGACGTGGTGACGGAAAGTCCGACTTCGATATCGATCGCTTTTTTGATGATGTCCATATCGCGCAGAACAAGGGGGGAGCGCGTTTGAATCGTCACCGGCCAGCTGTCGTTCGCAAGTAGTTCAAGGCATTTCCCGGTCAATCGGTATTTTGATTCGAGGGGCTGGTACGGGTCGCACACCCCGCTGATCCAGACTCTCCCCCTCTTCTTCTTCCGTATTTCCGACTGCAATAACTCGGCGGCGTTGATCTTTACATCGACGAATTCACCCCATGGCTCACGATGCCCGGTGAACTTTTTCATGAACCGGGCATAACAGTAGAGACAACCATGCTGGCATCCCACGTAGGGGTTGACGACATAGTCAAATATTTTGGATACGGACAGGATGGTTTTTGACCGGATTTCCCGTACAATCATATGGCGGATCTCTTTTTCGACCCTCGAATGGTGATCGTCGCGAAGTCTATCATGTTTGTGGACGCGTCATGTTATTCATGTTCGATTATGATGAACCATGGGTTTTAATGGTGCCGCGGGAGGCCCGGGTTTGTACCTGACCTTCTCCTGCCCGGCAGGGTCACGGCCTCACGCGTTTTTTCCCAGTATTCTTTCGAGCTCATCTGCCCTGAAAGGACCCCCGTGGGCCGGGTAGATGACCTTCGCCCCCCTGTCGACAAGGCGCCGCAGGCTCTTTTTTGCGTTTTCCAGGTCATGGGCAAAGGCCGGCAGGTTGGGTCCGAGCCGCAGGGGAAATCCGCTGGCCGCGGAGTCGCCCACGAATGCATCTCCGGTTCCAAGGATGAGGCTCATGGATCCGTCGGTATGTCCCGGGGTATATATGATCGTTCCGTCGATTCCGTACGGCTCAAGAGAATAATCGGCGTCATCCAGGACGATATCGACCGGTGTCCCGGTTATTTTCAGGAAGGGGATGTACATCTTCACGATGGCACCGAAGACATGGCCCCATGCGCTTGCCGGCGGGGGGAGGGGGGTCAGCCCTTTTTCGACCCATTCTTTTTCCCGTTTATTAATCGCGATTTTCGCTCCTGTTTTCTTCTTCAATGCATGCACTGAAGAAATATGGTCCCAGTGTCCGTGGGTGAGGAAGATGAGACCGATGTCCTCCGGCCGGACGCCCGCCTTCGCAATGAGCGTGAGTATGCGCGCGCCCTTGTTCGGAGGTCCCCCGTCAACCAGCATCGTCCCCCGGTCCCTGATGAGGTAGCAATTACAACCGCCGAGCGGGAGTGCGTGTATTTCCATTGTGGCCTCCGTTTAATCGGATCTGTTGTTTCAAAACCCCCTGACATTCCGCGACGCGAACATCTGATCCCCACTCCGGGATAGTCCCTCTCGCTCCTTACCTTTGCCAGGGGCAACTATGCCCACCGGCGTATCGCGTTGCGGTGTGCATGTATATCCCTGCGCGTAATCCAGACCACGTTCCCTGCTGATTTTTGCCAGCAGGTAATAGAGATCCCGGTTTTTCCTGAATGATAAGTCGTTATACAATAAGTATACTGGCAATGTGAGGCAAATCAAGAAAAAATAATCGGAAACGTGCGCGATCATGCATCATGAAAAGCGGCGGAGAAGTGCTGCACGAAAATCAGGAATTGATGCATCCTTCCCCTGTCATGTGATGATCGGGTTCGTATAGTGCCCGTACATGCGCATAATGCATTGCCTGTCGTACCGGTTCCGGCGCATTCAATGAGGGTGTGGCAATGCCTCGCGGCATGTAAAACGTTTCAATCTGCCGGGTTCTTGAACATGACCTCGGTGTCGATCCCTTCCGGGGTAAAGGAGAGCCGTGTGAGGAAAAACTTTATGTCCCGGAGCATTTTACCGAGGGGGGAGGGCCTGTCTGCCAGGTCCTTTGTGACCGCGTTCCCGGCGTTGCCGTGCACGCTGCAGCGAAGGGTCCCTTCCTCGTATGAGTGGGTTCCGCCCAGGGGGCACGCGGGGGGCCAATCCTGTTTGAGACGCGTCTGCCCGGCGAGGTCCGCCCCCCTCGTCCATGCGAGGGGATCGTGGATGAGGATCGCCGTTTCGAGGCGATCCATCTCCTGACGGCAGCGTATGGCGTAGACCCTGTGGATGAGGCGCGACACCAGCGGCCAGAGGTTTTTCATGAGGGAGGGATAGATACCCGCCTCGAAATTGCTTTTCCCGTCGTCCAGACCCATTCTTTTGCCCAGGGACTTTCTGAATATCACGCAGCTGCGCGATACCGCGTCGCGCAGCGTTTCCGCCGAGCCGGAGGCCCATAGGCCGTCCTTTCGAAGGAGAAGGGTCACGGATAGATTCCTGGAAATTTTAAATTCGAAAAGGTCCCCCCCGAGCTTCGAGTCTTCTGTCAGGATTCCATCGGGCTCCAGGCGGGGCAGGAGTCTTCTGAAAATGTCCTTCGCCAGCGCGAGATCGGTTACTGAAAGCCGTGCGAGGACCCTGTCCAATGGCAGCTCTTCGAATTCCATTCTGTTCGTGCCGATCGTTTCGGCGTCCTCCCTGTTTTTCAGGTCCAGTATGAACAGGTCGATCTCGCTCCCGATCCAGCCGTAGGGGTCTCCTTTGAGCTCAGGGAATTCTTCCTTCAGGCCTTCCCGCGCGCGTAGCATCTCGTTCCGTACACGACCGTCATCCAGGTGGGACAGGTCGGGGCGGTATCCGTCGAAGGGCCGGAGCTTGAGCGCCGCATGGAAAATCGTATCGTTCGGGGCGAAGGAAAGGGACCGGAATTTTACGGGCGGCCCCCCGGCGATGGTGTTGACCATATCGTATTCCGTATGTTCCACCAGGGGAAGGATGACCGTGCGTAACTTGACGGTGTCCCCTATGTCCGCCGCGATGCCGATGGGGTCGATGTAGTTGCTCCATCGGCGATGGTAGTTTTCAACGAAAATCCGGTACTGACCGGCTTCGCTCCCGGTCACTTTCGTCACCTCGTTGTCCGAGAGGGGACGGAGCTGTCCGAGCCTGCCGTGCCTTGTGCACCGGGGAACGCCTTCTTCAAGGACGTATTCCCCTCCGCAGGGGCACAGGGGCGTACGTGAAAGATATCCCTCCTTCACAAGGTCTTCAAGTGGGGAGGGCGATCCCTTTTCAATATGGCGGAAATTGTGAGCCCACCGGATCAGCTTCATGTTTGCCTCGCAGTTGACGCGGCGCAGTTCGTTGATCTTGAATGGGGCCGATAGTATCCTCCCGACAAAATCGTCGCCGATGTAGAGGAAGGCGCCGGATTCGGTTTTGTGGACACCCAGCAGGTATCGGTAATCGAGATTATCCGCCGCTGAGCGGGTTTCCTTCTTTATCGTGTCGATGATCCGTTTCGCGAAGGGGAGCGATGTCGCGATGACAGCGTACCGTTCATTCCTGAATGAATGGGCGCGCACTTCTCCCCCGGGGCTTGTAAAACGGGTGATCGTCATTCCTTTATACTGCAGGGATTCCTCGGTTGTTCCCGGGTAGTGCGCCCTGAAATCGTCCCGGTAGGTTTTTATCTGCCTTTCAAAGAGGGTATCGTTCTTTATTTTCATGATGAAGGCGAGGTCGGCGCCCTCCAGGAGATAGGGGTCCTGCAGGACGACGCTCATCTCGCCGATTGCAAGGCCGTAGAATTTTCGTGTGAAGGGATCGGGCTTTTTCAGGGCCAGATGGGTCAGTATCTTCAGCATCGTGTCGTCGGCCGGGGCGACGTGACGGGTGACAATCGGCGCATGCTCCCTGATCGCGTTGGAGAGATCGTCCGCGCGAAGGGCCGCGGAGATGGTGTTGAAGCGAAGAAAGAGCGCGTCGTGGGGCACCATGCGGGACGTTTCGGGGATAGTGATCGACATTCCTTTCATGAGGGCGTTGAAGTCGTGGGTTTTGAGCTTCGGGGCCGCGAGGTCTCCCACGGGAATGGTCTGCGCCTCGGCGGTCATGCCTGTCGATACGTCCCTCCCCGCGTTGATCTGCAGGCTCTGTTCGATGGCCAGGGTGCCGCTCGTGAGCTCGAAGAGTTCCACGATCTCCGGCTTTGAGCTGCGCGTCCATCGCCGTTCCAGCTCGATTTTCCTTTCGCCGCCGTGGCGGTTCATCAGCACCGTAAGGCGGTAGTAGAGCTCCGGGTCCCTGGTGATCAAACCGGTGCCCGCACTTTGATCGAAGAGGGTCCGGTAATAGGCGTGAACCGCCTCATCATTCGGGGGGCATTGAGCGGCATGTACGGGTATCGTGAACGTTCTGCCGCCGAGTGTGATGGTGATTTTCCCGGGGGCCCTTTCGGATAGTATCAGGATTTTTGAGCTTGATGGATAGCTCAATGAGAAGGATTCGCCGGCGCGCACCCTCTTTGTGTCCACTGAGCCGAACCTGTATCCGAGCACTACCGAGGGGCTGTCGACGATGATCGAGTAGCTAGTGGCTGAGCCGCCGGCCTCAGTGATCCCCGGGATATCGGCGGGCGAAAGGCTTACCATTACGCCGCCCAAAAAGGGGCATGCCGGAACCCGGAAGGCCCCGGGTATCTTCGGGGTTTCCTCTCCGCGCGATACGGGCCCTCCGGAAAGAACAAGGGCTGAAAGGACAAATATGACAATGCTATTTTTCATGATAATCTTCCCATTAATGATACTGTTGTATTGTATATTCACTACGGCCGGCTGCATTCACCACATACAATGGCCGGTCCGAGGAGTCAAGAACATTGAGAGAAGGGGAGAGGAGGTGACAATGGGCCTTGTCGGCGACATTGATGGAGCCCCGGAATCATCATGTCATGAAAAAACACCGGGAAGGATCCTTGATTACTTGTATATACGAAGAGTATTTTTTAATGAAGCAGGCCCCATGATTTTTTCTTCCCTCATTTTATCGGAGTTATTCTTTTTCTCTTGAAATATGAAAGCGGCGTATAGTATAATTGGCGAAAGGGGAGACTTCCATGCATCGGTCACACGTGTCGCCTTTTATGGCCGGCACCCGGAATGCATGGATTTTTTACGGCTTTTCCTATTGGAGGATGCATCCGGTGGGCCTGGGTACACGCATAGTATGTCCCGGTGGCGGTTCCTGATGAGGCTGCATGATCAGGAACAAGTAGCTTTAATATAATAGTGGGTATAGTCCTGTAATCCGGTGCCACTGCGGATATGTCTTGATGCGAGCGGTGGACTGGTTGGGAGCACGAGGCGTTTTCCAGGAGACAACTATTTTGTCCGCACATGGAGATGAACTATGGTAATTCCCTTTCCCTTTGAAGCTGTGATGGGGTTCGGATGGCTGGGGGTGATGCTGCTCCTGGGTATATTTCTCCGCGCCAAGGTGGGACTGCTGCAGCGATTTCTCTTTCCCAGCTGTCTCGTCGGGGGGCTGGCGGGCCTGGCCATTCTACAGACGGGTCTGGTTGACGTCGAAACCTCCCTGCTCGAGACCTTTGCCTATCATCTGTTCAACGTCTCGTTTATTTCCGTCGGGCTTACCATTCGCAGTCCTGAGGAACAGAAGGCCTACAGCGGTCGTGAGGTTGTAAAGGGGTCCATCTGGATGGCCATGGTGTCGGGAGTCATGATGCCGATGCAGGCCATTATCGGGGGGGGGCTGGTCCTGATCTTCAACTACTTTGATTTCAATCTCTTCAAGACCTTCGGTTTTTTTGCTCCCCTGGGTTTTGTTCAGGGACCGGGGCAGGTGCTTTCGGTCGGCAAGGTGTGGGAGACCCTGGGTTTTGCCAACGCCGCTACCATCGGGCTTACCTTCGCCACCATCGGCTTTCTTTTCGCGTTCTTCGTTGGGGTCCCCCTGGCGAACTGGGGAATCCGCAGGGGCATGGCTGAACACGCTCCCGGGAGCATACCCAGGGACCTTCTGGTGGGGATCGCACCCAAGGGAGCAACGCTGGAATCGGCGGGGAAGCTGACCATGCATTCGGGGAACGTCGATACCCTGGCCTTCCAGACCGCCCTCGTGGGGCTGGTCTACCTGCTGACCTATGCCCTGGTCCGCGGGATTGCGGGCCTGCTTCGGCCCGAGCTTGCCGCCACGCTGTGGGGCTTCTTCTTTTTCGTGGGGCTGCTGGTTTCCATCCTGGTGCGGACCATCATAATAAAAATAGGGTATGGGCACATGGTCGACCCGGGAGTCCAGCGGAGAATAACCGGATGGTCGGTGGACTTTCTTATCGTGGCGACGGTCATGGCGGTGCAGCCGGCGATCGTATGGAAATACGCCCTGCCGATCGGGACAATCTCGCTGGTGTGCGGCGTCATTACCACCCTGGGAATCATCTACCTCGGGAACCGCCTCTGGGCTCTGAATATCGAGAGAATGGTCGGGATTTACGGGATCTGTACAGGCACGGCCTCGTCGGGGCTCCTTCTGGTGCGTGTCGTGGACCCTGAGTTTCGCACCACCGTGGCCATGGAGCTTGGTTTTCAGGCGATTTTCTCCTCCGTGCCGGTGCTCAGCTGCATGCTCCTGGTGAGCGCCCCTTTGATCTGGAACTGGGGCATGGAGTTCACCCTTGCGGTGTTTTTCATGTTGATGCTGGTGTTTCTCGCCCTCTTGAAGATTGTAAAGTTCTGGGGAAAGAAGCGGTTTTGAAAGGGCCGCATAATTCCAGGTTCCCCCACGCGCCGGTTTTCGAATGGAAGAATCCGGTTTACCTGTCTGGAAAAGGAGCGGGAGTATGAAGCTGATGCGAATTGTCGAAACGGTGAAGGCCGGGCGGATTCTTGTATCTGACGGGGCGTGGGGGACTTTTTTGCAGAAGAAGGGCCTTACGCCCGGGGAATGTCCTGAAATGTGGTGCCTGGACAGGCCCGATGACGTGCGCGATATAGCGAAAAGTTATCTGGCCGCCGGGGCCGACATGATAGAAACAAACAGCTTCGGGGGAACCAGGTTCAAGCTCGGGCATTACGGGTTGGCCGAAAGGGCCGCGGAGATCAACGAAGCCGCTGCCCGATTATCCCGGAAAGCCGCGGGGGAATCGGCCTGGGTCATCGCTTCCATGGGCCCCACGGGACAAATGCTCGTTACAGGCGATGTCACCGAAGACGAGTTGTATGATGCGTTCAGGGAGCAGGCCATGGCCCTCGAAATGGGCGGGGCCGATGCCCTGTGCATCGAGACCATGAGCGCCATCGACGAAGCCTGCCTCGCGATCAGGGCCGCGAAGGAGCATACGGCCCTCGAGATCATCTGCACCTTCACTTTCGAAAAGACGGTACGGGGCGATTATCGCTCGATGATGGGAGTTTCTCCCTCCGCGGCCGCCATGGCGGCCATCGAGGAGGGGGCCCACATCATCGGGACGAACTGCGGGAACGGCAGCGAGGGCATGATCGACATCGTTAAGGAAATGCGGTCGGTGAACGGGACCATCCCGATCCTGGTGCATGCGAACGCGGGACTGCCGAGGAACGTGGACGGCGCGGATATTTTCCCGGAATCCCCTGAAGATATGGCGGCCCATGTTCCGGCGCTGATCGCCGCGGGGGCGAATATCATCGGCGGGTGCTGCGGGACCACCCCGGCTCATATATCAGCGATAAAGAAGGCGGCGGGGGCGTACAAAGAAGGGAAGTAGCCCAGTCTGCTTATTGAAAAATAACACCTCTGGACTTCCTGTTGCGGTAGGGGCAATCGTACGCATCGCATATGGTGCAGGTGTAGGAATGATACCGGATATCCTTTCCTATTCCGATAATCCCGCTTACTGATTTAATCGGTTGCATGAGGGCGCTGTCGGACAATCCTATTCCGCAGAAATCATCGGGAAGCAAAGAGAACAGTTTGTGCTGCTCGGCTACATCCCACCCGCAATAACCGGGACTGTACCGATTGCTTATTTTCAATCCCCGCGCGGCCATCAGGCCGGAAAGCAGGACGTGCATCCTGTCCATGGCGGTCTCGACGATTTCCGAGCCGATCATGTCGACGATATAGCCGGTTGTCAGGTCGCCTTCCGCCATCAGTTTTGTGGACCACTCGCTGATCCCCGGCCCGGAGGTGCAGACAAAGACGGCTATCTTCTCGGCTTTTTTCACCTGGTTATATACGAGTTCATGAAGGTCGAACGTTACCATGCCCAGGGATAACCGGCGGGCATCTCCGTCAAAGCCGGGATCATTTTTGATGACAAACCCGCCCTGGATGGCGCAATGATCGGGGACGAGGGAAAGGGTCTCGTCGATTATCCGGGGGAGGGCTCCGGACGCGGCCCCGGGCTCATAGCCGATCAGGGATTCGAGTCTTGATCGCGTGATTTTCATCTCGTGAAACGAAAATCGATACGAAAAAACTTCCATGGCTCCACCTGTTGTCGTCATTACCTGTTTCCATGCGGATATAATGTACTGCCGGTTTTGACGCGCCGTCCCGCGCGAGCGACCCCGGCGGGCGCGTTTCCCGCGGATGCGGGGCCGGTGCGCGAACGGTTGTGACGCCCGCCAGGGTGACCGCCGCTTTCTTCAGGCGGGGGCATGGTCATCATGAGAAAATGAAAGTCATTGACAGGGAAACGGCGTTCGCTATAGTAATAGAGAACAGCGTGAATATGTTCTGTCAATGATTATTCCCTGCCGCAGTGCGTGAGCGGGCCGGACGTGACCCGGGGAGGTGCGATGAACGGTAAAGAACGGATACTTGCCGCGTTGAGCATACAGGAACCGGACCGGGTGCCGCTCTACATTCACGGCATTAATGAGGCGCCGATCATTGGCATCGGGAGGCAGATCACCGACGGCCTGCCAGATCCGAAAGAATTCCATGCAATGAACGGGCAGGAGAAGATACAACTCCTGGATACCCTTTTCCTCATCCATGAACATTTCGGCATTGACGGATTTACATCTTTTGAAATCGGCCATGAGTCTGAGCTGGACGCGCAGCACGTGAGGGACGACTGGGGGGTCGTGTATACCAGGAGCCCCCACGGTCTGCCGGTGCCCACGGGTCATCCCGTTCGGAACCCGGGCGATATCGACGGTTTCACCCCTCCGCGCCCCTCCGTGGAACACCTCCTTCTGCTCAATCTGGGACGGGATCGCTTCAAGGGAGAAAAGGCCCTCTTCTGGCTGATGCGGGGGGCCTTCGTCCGTTCGTGGCGGCTCATGGGCATGGAGAACCTGATGATCCAGATGTACGACAATCCCGAATTCGTTCACCGCGTCGCACGCATGGTCACCGACTACAGCCTTGAGCAGCTCGACATGCTTGCCGATGCCGGACTGGATGTCCTGGTGGTGGAAGACGACATCGCCGACAGGCATTCCCCGCTCATCTCGCCACGGCAGTTCGTGGAATTCATAAAACCCTACAACCTTGAACTTGTCGAAAAAGCCCACGGGATGGGATTGAAGGTCGTGGCCCACAGCGACGGCAACCTGTGGCCCCTCCTGGACGTCATGATCGAGACCGGGTATGACGGGCTCAATCCCCTGGAACCGCAGGCGGGCATGGATCTGAAAAAGGTGAAGGAGTACTGCGGAGACAGGCTCTGCCTCGTCGGGAACATCGATTGCGTCGATCTTCTTCCCCACGGGACTCCTGAAGAAGTCGACGGGGCCGTACGACAGGCCATCGACGACGCGGCGGAAGGAGGCGGCTACATCCTGTGCGACTCCAACTCGCTTCACCCCGGGGTCGATCCGCTCAACTGCATCGCCATGTTCGAGGCGGCCAAAAAGCATGGAGAAGAGGCGCGCATGATGGAGAAGGCTGGCTGGCCTCCGGGCGAAGGGAGCCGTTTTCCCGCGCCGTAATGCCGCCGACAAATGCTGCCAATCCCTGGAGGATACGTCATGGAACTATTAAAAGAAATCGCCGCGCAGGTCGAGAATGGAAGGCATAACGAAGTCAGGTCACTGGTGGAAACGTGCATTGAGGAGGGCGTCGGCGCAGGCGATATTCTCAACAACGGTCTCGTGGCCGGGATGAATTCGATCGGCGTCAAATTCAGGAACAACGAGGTCTTCGTGCCCGAGGTGCTGATGGCCGCACGTGCGATGAAAGCGGGGCTTGAGATCATCAAGCCCATTCTTCTGAGGGACAAGGTGCCGTCGAAGGGCACGATCGTAATGGGCACCGTGCGGGGGGACCTGCACGATATCGGGAAGAACATCGTCTGCTATATGCTCCAGGGCGCGGGATACGACGTGATAGATATCGGTATCGATATATCCAAGGAGACATTTATCGATGCGGCGCGCAGCAACGGCGCGCAGGTAATCGGGCTTTCATCCCTTCTCACCACCACCATGACGTATATGAAGGAAGTGATGGAGGCGGTGCGCGCTTCCGACCTGGCGGGCACCGTCAAGGTGATAGTGGGGGGGGCGCCCGTTACACAGGACTTCGCCGTTGAAATCGGCGCGAACGGGTACGCATCCGACGCTTCAACCGCGGTAGAGGTCGTGAGGGGGTTGTTGGGATAGTGGCCCATCCGGGGCGGGGGGAGTGACCCCCGCGTGGCCGCCCGGCTGCCGCTTCTTTTCCATCCTGGACGCGCCTGCAGGCGCGCACCCGTTTACATTTTAAAATTCATGTAACATATTTTGTCACAACGGCACCTCGTTGACCGCGCACTATGGGAAAACAGAAAACCGATCGATTATCGTGAAATGGCCGCTATCCGTCAGAGAACATAAAAAATTTCCGAAAACATTCAAAAAAATTGACGCGGACACGTTGATGGTGTATGATTAACTAAAAGGTTGGTTAATTCGGGAAGGATGCGAGTGAGGTTGACGGCAGCGACAGGGCATACACAAAAGGCGATTGTGGAACCGTGATTTTTTTCGGGCAAGAAATAAGCACGTACGAACATACATGTATGCTTTCATATGTATGAATAATTATTAAAAACGAGTTATAAAAACATGAAAAAAGTTATAACGACAGAAGAAAAGATCAAGAAGGCAGCTTTGGATGAATTTGCCAAACATGGCCTTGAGGGGGCGCGTGTCGACCGGATAGCGAAGCGCGCGAGGATAAACAAGGCCATGATTTATTACCACTTTAAAGGCAAAGAAAGCCTGTATGAATCCATTTTATCTGAAGTATATACATCCATATTCCCGCATCTTCTGGCGCATATGCCGGATGATAAAGGGCCGGAAGACAAGTTTGACGCCATCATCAACTCCTTTGTCGATTTTATTAAAGATCTGGATAATGATTACGTGAGAATCTTCCTGAGAGAGATGGCCGGCGGCGGAAGGTATTTCAAAAAGTTCATGCCCCTCCATGTTCTCACACCTCTGGTGGATATCGCTGATACAATTTTTAACGATGGCGTAGAACAGGGAATATTCAAGAAAGTAGCGCCGGACCTGACGTTCATATTCATACTCGGCTCAATAATATTTTCCAACGTGATCCGTATAACGTTATCGGATACGGACATCGGCAGGGAAATATTCAATGATCGCTTCTTTGATCGCTATAAACAAAATCTTTTCGCTATCGTCAAAACAGGAATACGTGCGTACGAGGAAAAGCCATGAACAGCATTGTGCGGTATATTCCATATGTAATTATGGCGGTTATCGCTGCGGCGGTAATCCGCCCGTCTCGTCTTGAGGGAAAACCGGCCCTCAAAAGGATACGCCTTGAAGAAGCCGTGACCATGGCTCAACAGAGAAATCGTGATTATAGAATCGCGGTCCACCGGCAGAGGGCTGATAAAGAAAAGGTCAATCAGGCGTGGGGGATGCTCTTCCCGGTCCTTGAATCAGAAGCGTCTCTTGTACGGCAGGGCGCTGATTCCGGATTCCTGAGCATGACTGACGGGCAGTACGACATCAAGGTGGTCCAGTTGAAGTTCGGCGTCAATCCGGGCATGTTTTACCATAACCTGCAGATATCTCGCAAATCATACATTGTTGCCACCGAGGAGATGAAAAAGATCCAGAGTGAAATCGAATGCAACATCATACAGAGTTATTTTAATCTCATCCTCGCGGAGGAGATGATAAAGATCAGGACGGATACAATCAGGCTGCTGGCTGAAAACCTCAAGGACGTCACGAACCTTTATAAAACCGGAAGCGTGCCGCGGTACGATCTGCTCCAGGCCCAGGTACAGCTCAACAGCCATGAGCCGCTGCTCCTTGAGGCGGAAAACCAGTACCGGATCGCCCTTGACATGTTCAACTACCAGCTGGGTCTGGACAGCGAAGAGTATACAGCCGACAGGAGCGTTATAGAAAAAGTCAATTATAGGGTTGCCGTAGAAGACATGGATTCATTCGTCCGGCGGATGGGCGGAATCGCGCTGAAGAACCGTCCCGAGATACTTCAGCTGAAGTTGAAACATGAGATAACCGGCCACGTCAAGAACGTCAACAGTTCGCACTACCTGTGGCCCACGTTCAGTGTGGGAGGGTACTATGGTTTCAATAAAGCGCTTCCCAACGCGGGGGACGCATACTTCCCCACTACCGGCGGCGTCGGCTACATGGATTTTTCTCAAATAGCCGGCAGCGGCAAGTGGCAGCCGGACTGGCAGGTGCGCGTCGCGGCTACGTATCGGTGGGGTTCGCTCATTCCCCTGGATTCTGCCAGGTCACGGGAACGGGAGGCCCGCGAGCTGATGCTCGCGGCCGAGGAAGAGCTCAGCAAGATAAAGAGCCTCATCACAATATCGATCAGGTCGTCGTACTCAAGCCTGGTGACGTCGCAAAAGATCATCCACTCTCACAGGGAAAATGTGGAGAAAGCCAGAGAGGGCCTTCGCATCGCCCGGGAGAGCTACCGGGCCGGGATCATCAAGAACTCGGAGCTTTTCGGCGCGCAGGTGGCGCTCACGCAGGCGCAGGCAGGATACATCAGCGCGGTAAATTCCTATTACCAGTCGCTGGCGAAATTGATGAAGGATGCCGGCGTTGATGATGAATCTGTCATTTTCGGAGGTAAAGAACTTGAATAAGAAAAAGATCATACCCATCGGGATTGTAATTGCGGTCATAACGCTGTCGGTCCTGTATTTTGAGGTGTTTCGGTATATCGGCCGGGACGATACCCGCATAGAAGGGTCGGGTACCATCGAGGTGACGGAAGTTGACATCAGCTCCAAGCTTGCGGGAAGGATCATCTCTATCTCGCGCGATGAAGGGGAACCGGTTAAACAGGCAGAGGTGCTGGTGCGCATCGCATACGACGAGCTGGACGCGCAGCGGCTGTCGGTCATCGCGAACCTCAACAACGCCGCGAAGAACATGGAGAGGGTAAGAGAGCTGTACCGGAGCGGTTCGGTGTCGAAAAAGGATTATGACAACATTGAGACGGCGTACCGGGTCGCCAAGGCTTCGTACGACCAGATAAATGCGGCCATCGATAACGCGGTCCTCGCGTCGCCTGTCGACGGAGTGGTGCTCGAGAAGAACCTTGAGATCGGCGAGATCGCCTTTCCGGGAACGCCAGTTTTGACGGTGGCCGACATCAGGGATACGTGGATAAAGATATACGTGAGTGAAAAGCAGATCGGAATGGTAAAGCTCGGGCAGAAAGCGGCCGTTATGATTGATTCTTTTCCCGAAAGGGAGTTCGCGGGAAAGGTCGTTTCCATATCAAACAAGGCGGAATTCACGCCGAAGACGATCCAGACGAAGGACGAGAGGGTAAAGCTTATGTTCGCGGTCAAGATAGCGGTGCCCAATCCGGACCAGCTTTTAAAGCCGGGAATTCCGGCCGACGCATACATTCATACGGGCGAAAAGAAATGATAACCGCGACCGGGTTAACCAAGCGCTTCGGCGAGACGACCGCGGTGGATGCCCTGGATTTCACGATAAACAGCGGCGAGATATTCGGCATCGTGGGTCCTGACGGATCCGGCAAGAGCACGTTGCTGAGGATGATATCGTCGATTCTCGTACCTGACGGGGGAGGCGTGGCCATCGATGGCGTCAATGTCCGGGATAACCCTCTGATGATAAAGGAGAAGCTCGCGTATATGCCGCAGCGGTTCGGTCTGTACGAAGACCTGACTGTTGAAGAGAATATATTCTTTTTTGGCAGGCTTTATCTCGTGCCGCGTCGCCAGATCCGTGAACGGCTCGATACCCTCTACGGCTTCAGCAGGCTCGGCCCGTTCAGGGACAGGCTCGCAGGAAAGCTGTCAGGCGGGATGAAGCAGAAGCTGGGCCTGGTCTGCTGCCTCGTGCATACGCCCGAGGTGCTCCTCCTGGACGAGCCGACCAACGGGGTCGATCCGGTTTCCCGGCGCGAGTTCTGGGACATACTCTACGCATTACTGGGAAAGGGCGTCACCATCGTCGTGACCACCGCGTATCTTGACGAAGCCGAGCGGAGCAACCGGGTGGCGCTCATGTACCGGGGGCGTTTTATACGGCTCGGAGAGCCGAAGTCGCTGCGCAATGAAATGAAAAAAGAGATACTGCAGGTTGTCGTGGATGATTCCAGAAAGGCCGAGAACATACTCAAAAAGCTCGACAGACTGAAGACGATCCGCACCGGCAATTCCATAAGGATATTCACCGACTCAGCCCGGAATTCCGGGAAGCGGATAGAACGCGCGTTGAAGAACAGCAGGGTGGCGGTCATCTCGATGGAGGAGGTATCGCCCCGCCTTGAGGACAGCTTCATCGAGATAATAACAGAGGAAGAGGCGAAGTGAAAGTGCCGGGATCAATAATCCGGATGGCCGCAATAGCGGACAAGGAATGGATCCAGATCCGGCGGGACGCCAGGAGTCTCTTCCTGTCTTTGTTCCTTCCTTCTCTTCTCGTCATGATTTTCGGATATGCGCTGGTTCTTGATGTGAAGCATGTGAGAGTGGCGGTATTGGATCAGGACCGGAGCACTTTCTCCCATGCGTATCTGGATCGATTCAGGCATACGGAATATTTCTCGATCGATAGATACGTGGAGAATTATAAAGAGATAGATGACCTTCTGAATTCAGGCACAATCATAATGGGTATCGTGATCCCGCCCGACTTTGGAGCGAGATTCAAGAAGGGCAAAGCCGCCCGGATGCAGGTGCTTGTCGACGGTTCCGATTCGATTTCCTCGCTGGTCGCTTCCGGTTATGTGAAAGGAATTACCTATCAGTTCAACAGGGACCTTGTTGAACAGGAATTCAGGAAAAAAGGGATTGCATCCGTACATCAGCCGGTGGAAATACAAAACAGGATCTGGTATAATCCGGAGCTGAAGAGCAGAAATTTTATCATTCCGGGCATCATAGGCCTCATACTCGCCATTATAGCCGCCCTCATCACGTCGCTTACCATGTCCCGGGAATGGGAACGGGGGACCATGGAGACCCTCATCACGACGCCGGTGCGGGCATATGAGGTGGTCCTGGGGAAGCTGATACCTTATATTCTGATAGGAATGTTTGACGTTATATGCGCGATTTCCATCGGGTATTTCGTCTTTGACGTGCCGTTCAGGGGAAGCTTCGCCGAGCTGATCCTTGTCGCCGTCCTGTTCCTGATCGGCACCAGCAGTGTGGGCATTCTTATTTCCACCGCAACGAGGGTCCAGGTCCTGTCGATCCAATTTGCCATTATCGTGACCTACCTGCCGTCTTTCATACTGTCTGATTTCATATTTCCCATACAAAACATGCCGCTGGTCATACAGTTAATCACGTATATCATACCGGCAAAGTACATGATCGTCGTTTTGAAGGGGATCATTTTAAGGGGGGTGGGCGTTTCCGCCCTGTGGACGCAGATCATATTCCTGTTCGTTTTCAGCGTGAGTGTTCTGGTTGTAAGTATTAAAAAATTCAAGGTCGTTCTTCCGGATAAATAAATTCAGGAATTATAACACCGTGAAAAAATTTATAAGAAAAAATATACTGATCAGTCTGATCAAGAAGGAGTTCTCCCAGGTTTTGCGCGACACGCGCATGAGGGGCATCCTGTTCGGATCTCCAATCATCATGATGACTGTTTTCGGATACGCGGTCAACATGGACGTCAATGGAACGACTCTGGCCGTGCTCGATGAAGACAGGACTTCAATGAGCAGGGGTCTGATAGAAAAATTCGAAGGGTCCAACTATTTCAAGGTCCAGGCATATCTTCGTTCGCCGAATGAGCTCGATGCTCTTATGAATAACGGGGAAGTGGAGACCTACCTGCATATCAGGCACGGCCTCTCGAAAAACGTCAAGACCGGCAAAAAGTCCGAGATACAGGTCATCATCGACGGAACGGATTCAACCAGGGGAGCGGTCATTTCATCCTATGTCAATGAAATCATACAGGGTTATTTCATGGACGACTACCTTGACCGGGTTCGCGCCGTCATTGGGTACCGCCAGGCCGCCGGCCTGTCCGGGACGAAAGGGGATTCCGGCGGCATGGTAATGAGCAGGGGAGTATCCATCGAGGAACGGGTATTTTTCAACCCGGCCCTTATCAGCAGGAATTACTTCCTTCCCGGCGTTATCGCGTTCATCGTGGCACTAATCACGATCACCCTGACGTCGATGTCCATTGTGAAAGAGCGAGAAACGGGCACCATGGACCAGATCATCGTCTCTCCGATAAAATCCATGGAATTCATATTCGGGAAAACGATACCGTTCGGGATCGTCGGGTTCATAGACATGGTTGTGGCGACCTTGATCGCGATTTTCTGGTTCAAGGTCCCATTCGCGGGGAATATTTTATTCTTGTTCCTGGCCGGATTTTTTTTCATCGTGTCCAATCTTGCCATCGGAATATTCATATCGACAATATCCCGGACACAGCAGCAGGCCATGATGACGTTTTTTCTTTATTTTTTTCCCAGCATCCTTTTTTCCGGGTTTGCCTTCCCCATTTATGCCATGCCCGACATTATTCAATTGATAACGTATCTTAATCCGATGACGTATTTCATTACCATCATCAGGGGGGTGTTTCTGAAAGGTATCGGCATGGCCGTTTTATGGAAAGAGCTTGTGGTCCTTCTCGTGTTCGGTTTCACACTGCTCTCCATCAGTTCAAGAAGGTTACGCAGGAGAATGGAATGACGGAACAGGTTGTCGAAGTCAGAAGTCTGACAAAAAAATTCGGCGATTTCACCGCGGTCAATGATGTCAGCTTTTCGGTGGGCAGGGGGGAGATTTTCGGTTTTTTGGGACCGAACGGAGCGGGGAAAACCACCACTATAAAAATGCTCTGCGGCATCATAACGCCTACCACGGGAGAGGGGAAGGTGTATGGCTACGATATTATCAGAGAACAGGAAAAGATTAAAAGTGTGATCGGGTACATGTCGCAGCGCTTTTCCCTCTACGACGATCTCACGGTGATCGAAAATCTGGAGTTTTTCGGGAGGATTTACGGCCTGGAGGGTTCCCGGTTAAAGCAGGAGATCGATAATGTGATCGAGATGGCCGGGATCGGCACGAGGAAGAATGATCTGGTGAAAAATCTTCCCGGCGGGATCAAGCAGCGGCTCGCACTGGGCGGGGCGATAATTCACAATCCCCCGATTCTATTTCTCGACGAGCCCACGTCGGGAGTCGATCCCCTCATGCGCCGCAATTTCTGGGACATCATCTATCGCTTCTCTGAAGAAGGGCGCACCATTTTCGTCACAACGCACTATATGGACGAGGCGGAGCATTCCAACAGGATCGCCTTTATAATCGCCGGAAGGATCATCGCCCTTGATACGCCCAATGCCCTGAAGGAGAATTTCCATCATGCGGTTTACTCGATCGCGACCGAACATTTTTTGCGGGTATTTGAAAAAATCAGGGATCTTGATTGTATCGCCGAGGCGGCGATTTTCGGAACCGATATCCATGTTTTGAGCGAAGAAGGTGCGCCGGTCAAGAAACAGCTGGCATCGTTCTTCAAGGGAGAGGGGATCTCGTCATACGCCATTCATCGTGTCAATCCGACCCTTGAAGACGTTTTCGTAACTACCGCGAAGAATTACAACATCTAAGTCCTGATCCTGCTAGACTTGCGCAGAGATATAATCTATTCAAAAAGGCAGGTCAGGAATGGACAAAAAGGCCATTATACTCTTGTGTTTAGCTGGACGTTGAAAATATTGAAAATCAAAAGGAAATTGCAAGGAGAGTAACTAGTATGAGAAAATCAGGGACGTATGTTGCACAATACGGATACAGTTTGGGCAGTATAATCGCGGTTTCCGTATCATGGTCGTTAAACCATTCAATTATCTGGGCAATCCTACACGGTCTTTTTGGGTGGTTCTATGTTGTCTATTATGTGATTTTTAAATGAAAGGGAAATGGAGATTTCCGATCCCGGGGGAGGATTAAGGCCCCGCCCTGGCACTCAAGGGCCTGGAGTGCCAGAAGTTAGGAGTGGGTAAGGAGTGGGTCCCCTGTCGAGGGGGGAGAATCCCCCCCCGGGCCCCCCTTACTAAGGGGTGATGTCGGTGCCCCGTCCGGGGGGTTTTAAATGACCAGGGGCTGGTCGGGCAGGTGATAGGGGGGCCATTGCACGATGGCCCCCCTATCAACCCTAGCTGACAGGAAGTCAGCATGCCGCCTGCGACAGGATGTCGCAAAAGAGGCGGCCAAGCGTGCCGCCTCAAAAGGCAGGCGCTTTTTGTCCATCCTGGACGAGCCTGCAGGCGCGCATTCATGCGCGCTCCCGCGACGGGCTGGGCGCTTAACTCGCCGCATTCACCTCGCTTCGCTCGGTTCAGTGCGGCTCAACGCCGCGCGGATTTCGACATCCTTTCGACGCGCGGGAGCGGTCAGGATGACCGCCTGCAGAAGCCGGACAGGATGTCCGGAAAGTTTCTGCCAGTTGGACATCCGTGTCCAATCCAAAGCGCCTAGAGGTTGTCTGCGTGCGGACAGGAGGTCCGCCTGCACGCCCACGCCAGGATGGCGTGAAAAGGCGTGCTTTCAGCGGACGTTTGAGGGGCGGGGTTGCTATGAGGGAAAATTTTGTGGGGGCTTATATCAAAAGATGGATTCATTAGCCGGTTACCTGGTGCGTGCGGAAGGCGCATCTGCGACCGACAGGAGGTCGGTCGTGCCGTCTTTGACATGGATGTCAAAAAGAAGACGGCGGCCATCCTCGCACCGCCGGGCCTCCTGCCCGGCGAAAGGTTAATGCCACACTCTCGCCCTGTGAGGTAATCAGATAAAAACCTTCTCCCCCCTCCGCGTTCTCCGCGCCTCCGCGTGAGGCCAATCCTGATGCCCACAGGGATGGAACTGCCCCAGAATCCACCGGACCCGGGGAAAGCAAAAGGGAAAGGAGACTCCCCCCTATTTTAACTTGACCTCGTAATTGAAGGAATACCTTATGTACTCCATTTACGGCGGAAGGCAGGTTATGGAAGCACTACATCCACAAAAAAACGAAATTCACGGCATGTTCGAGGGACCCATACTGCCCCTTGCATTGAAGCTTTCAATCCCCTTCTTCATCAGCAACGTCATCGGCCTCTTCTACCTCGTCATCGATACCTATTTTATCACGCTTATCGACCGAAGCTCCACGGCGCTTATCAGCGGGACCGGGCTGGTCTTCCCCGTGTATTTTCTCTTCCTGGCCCTGGGCATGGGAATCAACATCGGCGTGAGCAGCCTTGTCGCCCGCGCCATAGGGGAAAAGAACCAGGCGGCACTGGAGCGCGCCGCGGATTCAGGCCTTCTCATCGCGACCATCATCGCAGTCACGGCCCTCACCCTGGGCTACGTCTTCGGAAGCGATATCCTTCACTTTCTGGCCGGCTCCGAGCTTACTGAAGAGGCCATCGGGCACGGCCTCAGGTTCTTCCACTTCCTTCTGCCGGCCCTGGGCCTTCTGCTGCTGGGGCACGTGCTTCTCGGGGTTCTGCAGGGCGAAGGCCTCACCAGGTACATCGCCACCGCGTCGGTCCTCTCGGCCGTGGTGAACATCGCCCTGGACCCGCTGCTGATATTCTATTTCGGCATGGGCGTTGCGGGGGCGGGACTCGCCACGACCCTGGGAATCGCGGTGGCGGCCGTGTACGTGATCGGCATTTTCGTGAGGAAAAAATCCTCGATCCCGATACACTGGAATCTCATGAAGGCCCGGATGAAACTGATCGGGGAGATCCTGCGCGTGGGTTCCGTCCAGTCCCTCCAGATGGCCGCCATGTCGGTGACCTTCATGTTCCTCAACAACATCGTTTCTTCCATCGGGCAGGACGCCATGAATTCCTGGGCGCTCTGCGGCAGGACCGATCAGATAATGTTCATACCCGCCTTCGCGATATCCGGCGCCACCATCAGCATGGTGGGGCAGAACTACGGGCGCGGCAACCTGGCGCGCGTACGGCGCATCTACTCGCGGAATATCCTCCTCGGCCTGGTCATGGTGTTCGGCCTGGCCATCGTGTACAACATCACGGCCGAATGGATCTTCACCGGATTCTCCAGCGTCGAGGGCGTCATACGCGGAAGCGTGTCCCAGGTGCGCGCCCTCTCTTTTACGTTCATCGGCGTATCCACGGCCATGATATCCTCCTCGACCTTCCAGGCCACGGGGAAACCGGTGCCCGCGCTCCTCATCACGCTTATCAGGATGCTCCTCCTGGCCGTACCGGCGGCCTACCTGCTGGTGTATGTCTTCGGCATGAAGATGCCCGGCGTGTTCATCAGCCTTGCCGCGGGGAACGTCGTGGCGCTCCCCCTGTCGTGGGCCTGGACCAGGCTGCATCTGAAAAAGCTGAAGGTGCGCTCCGTCGACGGGGAGGATCCCCCCCGGCACCCCCTTATTAAGGGGGGGAGTGATCCCTCCCCCTGTGGGGGAGGAGGTGGAAGTGATGGTGGGCGCCCCACCCGGGGCAGGGGGGTGACCCGTAGGCCGGCCTTTTGGAAACATCCTGTTTCCGGGCAGCGCACATTTTGACATCCTGTCAAAGCGCTGCAGGCCCACATCCTGTGGGCTCCCATCAGGCGAACGTCGTGTTCGCACCGGGTCGAGCACTTGCGAGGATGGAGGCCTCCGCGGCCTCCTTCTAGCGGGCAGGAGGCCCGCATGCCGCCATTCGACAGGAAGTCGAGATAAAGGCGGCCTCGCGCTCCTCCCTCCCGGTCCCTCAGACGCCGGGACAGGCTACGGGCGTAACTCGGGCGAATCTGCTACGCAGAGTTCGCCCTCAGACAACACGCCCGATTGGTTGTCTGCGTGCGGACAGGAGGTCCGCCTGCACGCCCACGCCAGGATGGCGTGAAAAGGCGTGCTTTCAGCGGACGTTTGAGGGGCGGGATTTCTGGGAGTATAGTTACTGCGGTACACCAACCTTTCGTCTATTCATTAACAAAGATGGAATCATAAACATTTCACCTCGTGCTTGCGGAAGGCCCCTCCTGGGCCATCCTCGCACCGCCGGGCCTCCTGCCCGGCGAGGAGGTTAATGCCACACTCTCGCCCTGTGAGGTAATCAGATAAAAACCTTCTCCCCCCTCCGCGTTCTCCGCGCTTCTGCGTGAGACTCTTTTATTTTCTCGCAGAGAATGCAGGACCCACAGAGCTTACTTCCCCTTTATCAGCTCCTCGGTGGGGTTCTTCCAGCGCGCGGCGGTTTACCTTCTTCTCTTCTTCACCGGGCGCATTCTTTCTTTTAATTTTGAGAAATCGTTTCGCGTTGTGGGAAATCGGGAGGTGCCGACGTACACGTAATGCAATTTTCCCTCATCCATCATCTTGTGCACGCGCTGCCTGGTGACGGCGAGGCGCCTGACGACATGGTCCACGTCCAGCAATTCCGAGGCCACGACCCGCGAGGAATCCTGCTTCGCTTTTTCTTCGGCAAGTATCGAGTTGATCCTGCGTGTCGAGGAGATCGAATAAAAGCCGTCCTTGCATGCCGTGCAAAACCGGCCGTCAAGGCCGTCGATCCTTATCGGCACATAGCCCGCGTGGCGGAAGGTTTTCGTGATGCCGTCCCTCTGATTCATCGTTCCTTTCGAGCCGCATGCGGGGCAATCAACCCATTTCTTTTCTTTCATCGTCATGAATCCCTTTGCCGTTCTTTATCGTTTCTTCAATGATATGATGATCGTACTTCCTTGATGTATCTGGAGCTTGGCATATGCCGTTCCCGCACCGCCGACGCCGACATGATACACATCCTGCCATATCCGCGGATCAGCGCGGGTGGTCATTGACTTGTAGAAATCATTAATATGGGTAGTGATAATCAGGTTGATGATGTCTTCTTCCCCCAGTCCGAAATCATGGTACGCGCTGTCCCGTGCCGTAGCGGTGATCTGGTAGCAACCCTTCCGTATAAGCTCCTTTATTGCAGAGAGTGAATAGTGAGGCGTTTTCTTTTCCATTTAATAATGTTGACATTGTCAATGTAATAAAAGCATATCGGATGTCAAGCCTTTCCTCCGTGGTATATGCCAGTTTAACGATCGGGATTCCGTTGGTGCGCAAAAAAAATAGCGGGGTGCGCT
>CAVSZF010000007.1:0-1578025 GCA_963732395.1 uncultured Spirochaetota bacterium
TTCTTCAGACTTTGCCTCAATTTTGAGACACGCTTCACCCATGCCGCCCTCGAGTTATCCGCTGTTCCAGGCTGGCTTCTTACATGTGATGGTGCTTATCGGAACCGCCATGGATAACCTGGTTTAGTCTTTTACAGAACAATTACTCATCTCAATTAAGGGAATCTTGGAAGTGCTGTAGCCTGTTCACAAATAGAATAAGATTGTTAATAGGTATAGATAAGCTGCATACTGGAAATCAAAATGAAAATTTTAAAGGTGCTGTCCAGCAGTTTTTGCTTGTCAAGGACCTCCTCGTATGCCATTATTACTACCACTATGATTGCGTCAAGTCGCATTAGCTCGCTTGCGCCATATTTTCCAGCCTGATCAATTCAGTTTCATAATCAATGCATTTATTTTTATGCATAATTTCATCCTTATATCTGAATTCCTCGTTTGACAGAAGCATTATTCGCATTATACTGAATAAACGGCGCAGCATGGCGATTCGCGATCTGCCTGCGCCTCTTCTTGCCTTGATTGATTCATACAATTTATTTATCTGCGGTGAAATGGATACGAAATGGATAATAGACTGGGTGAACAAGGTTCTGGAGAGATTTCTTGAATGACGATTGATGCTCCCGATACGTGTTTTCCCGCCGCTTGATTTGACCCTGGGGGCAACACCGAGATACGCGCTCAATTGACGTGAATTCTTGAATCGCGTAATATCCCCGACATCGGATAGAAATGCAAGTGCCAACAGCGGAGACACGCCTTTTATGCTGATTAATAACCTCACCTGTTTTTTCAAGGGAATCCCGGCTTTGTAGATCTCTCTTTTCAGGATTTCCTTCTGGTCAAAAAGGTTCCAGAGAAGATAGAGATTCATGATTATGCAGATCCTGGTCGTATGGGTTATTTCCAATGTTTCGAAAATATCAAGACCATATCGCGGGTTGAGCAATCTTTCTTTCCTTACGTTGGAGAGTGCAATGCCGTTTTCCGAAAGCTGCGCCTGTATGAAGTTTTTGTACTGGGTGATCTGCATATTCAATAGCTCATACTGTGAAAATAGCCTTCTTAATTCACGTATGACGCGACTCGGTTTATAGATCGTTGGAAGAGAGAACTCCTTCCTGGTTGTAGAAACCCACAGGGACAGTGATAGGCTTTTCGCGTCCCGCTTGTCGGTCTTGCTCCATGATTCACTGATGATCTTGAACTTATACGGGTCAATGATGACGCACGATGCCCCGGTCTTTTCAATTTCATCGGCCCAGTAAAACGCGTTGTTTACCGCCTCAACAACTGCAATGTCTTCCGCGTTTAATGAATTCACATATTCCCTGAACTGATAACATCGAGTAATTGAATAAATCTCCTTCCCGTCTTCATTCCGGATTGAAATAGTCGCATAGCGCTTGTGCAGGTCAATCCCGTGAAATCGTTTATACATGGTCACACCTCCCAATTACATCTTGACAATGAGCCGATGCAGGTGTACCTTGGTGGTCTGTATTGATGCCATTCCACTATTCAACATCGTATGGTAAAGATACGTGTTATTTTGCCGGTACGAAAAACAGCAGATGGCTTGCTAATCCGATAAACGTGGTCGAATAATTCGCCACAGCAGTAGTTAAGCCATGTACTGTACCTGATTTGGCCAAAGTCAGGTCATAGTAGTGGGCCATCTGCTGTTTTTTTCAACACAGAACAAAAAGGCTATGACCAATCATAGCAACCGATAAGGCCCGTTGTGTCGCCTGGTTTGCACCTGGCCAAGGCGGAAATTCCTGGATATTCAAGATAATGAATCAAAGCAAATAAGACTTGAATTCCTCGAGGATGCTTACATTATATCTATATGTATATGTACATGATATCGATGGACCTGGCAGCCGCCGGGTCGCGGCGGGTCAATGCCGAGAAGGGTCTTCGCCTGCGCGAGGCTCCCTCCGAATCCGCGCAGATAGTGATTCTCATCCCCCATAAAAGTGATGTGGCCTTCCTCGAAGGGCAGGACCGTGAGGTGACCATCGCGGGCGTCCGGGGCAAGTGGACCAGAATCTCCTGGGAGGGGCGTACGGGATGGGTACCGAGGGGAGGTATGTGGAGGGGTAATGCTCTCTCCGGGTACAAAACCGTATTCGAAAATGACGGGGAGTGCGGCGAGTCCTGAGGGGGGTGGTTTACCCGCGATGTCGCACTTTCTTATAATCCCGGGCAGTCGCCCGTATATATCATTGTCATGATTCAGTCTGGCTGGCATCGATAATGTAGAGGCATGTGAAATGTGGGATCTGCTGCTGCTGGTATCGGGATTTCTGCCGTTGCTGCTGGGGGCAACCCTTCTGGTGGATGGGGCGTCTTCAGCGGCAAAGAGACTGGGAATATCGAATCTCGTCATAGGCCTTACCGTGGTCGCCTTCGGCACCTCCACCCCCGAACTGGTGGTCAACGTCTTCGCCTCTCTCGGCGGCGATTCGGGTATCGTCCTGGGTAACATCATCGGGAGCAACATATTCAACATCCTCGCCATACTGGGTCTTTCCGCCCTTATCTATCCGCTCCGGGTAAAAAACCGGACTACATGGATCGAGGTGCCCCTTTGTCTGCTGTCCTCCCTGGTGGTCTTTGTGATGGCAAGCGACAAATTGATTGACCATGCGGGCTCTTCGACGATTGCCAGGGGTGAAGGAATAGTCCTCCTTTTCTTTTTCATGGTATTCATCGCCTATACGGTCTCCGAGGCAAAGCAGGGTGTAGCCCTGGAGGAAGTGGCGATAAAAACCAGGTCCATGCCGGTGTCGATCGCATATGTAGTATCGGGTCTCATTCTTTTAGTGGCGGGTGGAAGGATGATCGTCGTGGGGGCATCCGAGGTGGCGCGACAACTCCTCGTGCCCGAGAGGATTATCGGGCTGACGATAGTATCCATCGGCACGTCCCTCCCGGAGCTCGCCACGTCCGCGGTCGCGGCCTGGAAGAAGAACGTCGACATCGCCATAGGCAATATCGTAGGCTCAAACCTGTTCAATGTATTTTTTGTCCTCGGGATTTCCGCAGTTATCGCTCCGGTTTCCGTGCAGCGCGAGTCGATTCCGGATTTCGCAGTCAATATCGGTGCGAGCATGGCCCTGTTCCTTTTCATCTTTACCGGCAGGGGGCGACAGATAGATCGATGGGAAGGGACGGCATTTCTATTTCTGTATGTTCTTTATGTGCTTTTCCTGGTTTTTATGTGAGATCACACTTTTAAAAGAGCGATAATGCAATGAAACAGATACGATTGTTTCGCTACCGGTGGGGGATTCATAGCAGGATCGCGCCGCGGGAAGAATTCAATTTACGAAACGGCCTCATCCCCCGCAGTGGGGGCATCCCTGGAGGCTGAGAGGCATCTCGAGGCGGCACCGGGAAAGGATCTCATCGTTGCGCAGGAGTTCGTTTCCCTGATGTCGAGGCTTTTCACGTGCCTGAACCATGAAAGGTACCCCTGTATGTCGCACACGGCCGCATAACATACGTCAGGTTCCGCCTCTATTTCGGTCGATCGTGTTATTTCCTGGACCTTTTTCATGACATGGCCCCCCATGGCTCACCCGCCCCGGGAAATCTCGTCAGCCCGCTCCCTGAGGAGGCTCTGCATCGCGTTCCTGTCCTTCCTTATCGAAAGGGCCACAAGGAAGAAGAGAAGCCCGCAGGGAACCCACCAGGCGATGGCGAAGTTCATGGTCAAAAGATAGCCGCTCGATATCAGGAGGCCCCCGATGGCGGGGCCGAAACCCTGTCCCAGGTTATCGGTGATGTTGAACACGGCGAACACCGAGCCGCGGTGCTCCGGACGGTTGACGTTCATCAGTATCGCCTTGACGTTCGAGGAAGGAACCGAGACCAGGAACCCGGTGGTAAATGCGAGGAGATAAAAGAGCGCGACATACGAAGCGCTCGCATCCTGGACCACCGGGAGGTTCATCAGGACAAAGGCCGGGACCACACCGGCCAGGACCCCGGTCCCGCAGAGTATCGGCATGTATGCCGGTTTCTTCGCGTAGAGGCGCTCCCCCAGCATGGCCCAGAGGACCTGACCCACCAGCACCCCGGCGCCGAGCACGATGAAGAGGGTGGTCGCCTGTTCCTTCGTGATTCCGTGGACGGTCTCGAAATAATCGATGAGAAAAAAACCGAGGATGCCCCAGGGGATCGTGCCCGGAATCCCCTGCAGGAAGGTGAAGAGGTTCGTCCGGTTGGAAAAAATGATCCTGAAGTCCCCTATCGATATCCTCTGCTTGTAGGCCATCCCCTTTTGTATAAGGCCCTCAAGGGCCTGCTCCGTCCTGCCCCGCTCCGGCTCCCGGGCATAGAAGGCGAAGGCGATCGCCAGGGGAAAATTCGGCGCCGCCGCGAGGATGAAGGCGATCCGCCAGCCGTAGGAGTTGGTCAGGTACCCCGCGAGGGACTGCCCGGCCATGGCGCCAAGGGCCCAGGCGACCCCGAGCCATGCAGAGGCGGTTGCCCGGTGCTCTTCCCGGAAATAATCAGATATCAGTGAAAAGGAGATCGGATAGATGCCGCCGATGCCGATCCCGGTGAGGACCCTGAGAAGAATGAAGGAATTGAGGTCCATGGTAAAAAACTTGAACCCGGTGAGGAGGCACGGAATCTCTCCCACCAGGACGGCGGCGATCAGGAGCTTTTTCCTGGAGAATTTATCCGTGTAAAATCCGAAGATGATGCTCGTCACCGCACCCACGACGGTAAAGGCCGATCCGATATAACCGAGCACGTCCTTTCCCACCCCGTACTCGTGGGATAGCTCGTTCAGTATGGCCGCCATGATCCGCTGGTCGGCGAAAAGAAAAAGCGACATGGACACAAGAAGCGCAAGGGTGATTCTGTCGCGACCCGTCATCCTGACACCCATTGTGTTCACCTCCCGGTGTTGATGGTCATTCGAGAATGAGCGCCTCGAAGGGCGCCATTTCGAGCTTCGAACCGCTTACGGCGGCCCCCCGTTCCCTGTCAGTGCCGAAAAGGACCCGCGGCGCCGATCCCATCGAGGGGAATGCGACGCCCGACGTCCGGAAAAATTGAGGGCCACGAGGAGGCGCTCCCCCCCCTCTTCCCTGTAAAAGGCCAGGACACGGGGGTCATTGCCGTCCATCCTGAAGGACCCGCGATGCAGGGACTTCCTGCTCCCTCCTCAGGTCGATGAGGGCCCTGTGGAAACCGAGAAGGGAACCCGGGTCGTCCATCTGGGCGGCGACATTGCACGCGGAGTACCCGGTGTTCACCGGGAGCCACGGGTCTCCCGTGGTAAACCCGGCGTGGGGCTCGGGGGACCAGAGCATCGGCGTCCGCTCCGGGTCGCGTCCCTTCATCAGGGGCCAGTATCTCTTCCCCAGGGGGTCCTGTATCTCGCGCCGTTTAACTGCCCCGTTGTCCATGCCGAGCTCCTCCCCGTAATAGAGGAAGGGGGTTCCCCATGCGGTAAGAAGGAGGGCGGCCAGGAGCCTGGCTTTTTTCATCCCTTCCCTCCCGCGGCACCAGCGGGCGATGCTGCGCGGCTGGTCATGATTGTTAAGCACAAGGCAGGGCCAGCCGTCCGGGGGAAGGGCCGCATACCACTCGTCCAGACAACGACGAAAGTGCGCCGCACCGTAGCGCGAGAAGAGGAGTGAAAAATCGAAGGCAAGGTGGAGCTGATCCGTCCCGTTTCCCATGTGGGCCGCGGCCATGCGCGGATCGCCGGGCGCCGCGGCATAGGTCTCGCCCACCATCATCCTGCCGTCGTAGTCGTCGACCAGGACACGGAGCCCTTTCAGGACATCGTGGGTCTCCGGCCTGTTCTGATCGTAGACATGCCGCTGAAGATCATAGGGCCGCGGGGCATTGGGGCCCCAGCCGGGCGGGTTGTCCCGGAAGAGCTCGTCCTTCACGAACCAGGTGACCGCGTCGAGCCGGAAGCCGTCAACGCCCCTGTCGAGCCAGTAACGAATCTCGCCCCCCACGGCCTCCCGGAGGCCGGGATCACGCCAGTTCAGGTCCGGTTGTTCCGGCAGGAAGCTGTGGTGATAGTACTGCCCCGTGGCGCTGTCCCACTCCCAGGACCTGCCCCCGAACACGGCACGCCAGTTGTTGGGCGGGCCTCCCTTTCTGCCGTCGTGCCAGATGTACCAGTTCCGCTTCGGATTGTTCCGCGATGAGCGCGATTCGATAAACCATGGATGGAGGTGTGAGGTATGGTTGATCACCAGGTCCATGATGATCCTGATGTTCCGGCCGTGCGATTCATCAATCAGTCGTGCAAAATCCTCGTCCGTGCCGAAATCAGGATCTATTCCCCGGTAATCGGAAATGTCATAGCCGAAATCGAACATGGGCGAGGTGTTAATGGGGGAAAGCCATATCGCGTCCACGCCGAGGCGGGAAAGATAATCGAGCTTCGCGATGACGCCGGGTATGTCGCCGATGCCGTCGCCGTTCGAGTCATAGAAACTGCGCGGATAGATCTGGTAGACGACGCCGTGTTTCCACCAGCTGAAATCGCCTTTATGATCCATGGCCTGACCCCCGGGCAGATTGTATCTCACTGCAGGCAGATCTAATAATCAGGATTTTTCGAATCAAAATAATTCACATATCAAATAAACACCTGAAAGGTGTACAGGTGAGCCATATAAATTATTTTCAAGGTTCATCATGCATCATATGAATGGCAAGTCAAAACTATTTTTATTGGCTGCCACCCTGGGAACCGGTACAGAAGGCTCGCAACCCACGAGCGTTCCAGGATCGTCAGATCTCACGGCTGCGGAGTGCCGCAGAACCGCCGGCCACGCCCTTGCAAACTCTTCAAATAATTCCACTTATGCAAAAAGCACTGTAACTATCTATTTTTTTGATTAACCTGTAAATTGTATTGCAATTCCCGTCGTTTGCACTATTATAAGTTAAACTCAAAAAAATCAGATTAAGATGTTCCCTTGTGAACACACACGGTATGAATCAGAATTTCCAATCTGTGAATATCTTGAAATTCTGATGTAGAGAGGTGCTCTTAAAAAATCCTTGGGGGAGGTTCAGCCACATGGATAATGTATATCTTAATAAACCATGGTTGAAGAATTACGATAAGAACGTTTCTCCGAAGTTGACCTACGAGGACAAAACCTTTGCTGAAAAGTTTGCAGAGGCCGTTACATCATATCCGGACAAGACGGCGATGATTTACCTGGGAAAAAAATTCACCTACAGGGAACTGGATTCGCTCTCCAACAGGCTTGCTCATTTCCTCATCAAAACCGGTCTCAAGCCCGACGACGTGGTGGGCCTGCACCTGCCGAATATTCCGGCCCATTACATCGGTTTTGTCGCTGTTCAGAAGGCCGGGTGCGTCTCCACCGGATTGAGTCCCCTTCTTACCGCGACGGAAATGGCCCACCAGCTGAAGGATTCAGGTACAAAGCTTGTCATAACCGCGGATGTGCTGTACAGCAAAATCTTTGAAGTGGCGGACAAAACCCCTTTCAGCACCGTTCTGGTGACGGAGATCGCGGATTTTCTACCCGCCGCGAAGAGAGTGCTGGGCAAACTGTTAAAAAAAATACCCACTGCCAGCGTGGAACCGATCCAGGGAAAAACGGTCAAGCGGTTCCTGCCGGCGATCAATGAAATGCCTGACGACCCGGTGATGACGCCCCGCACCATGGACGATACCATCTTCATGATGTACACCGGCGGAACCACGGGCCCCTCCAAGGGCGCCCTGCTCACCCAGAAAAGCTACATGTACAACCGGCACCAGGTCCTCTCCTGGCTGGACATCGAACCGGCTGATGTCGCACTTTCGGCGTTTCCGCTGTTCCACATCGCCGGCCTTGCGCTGGGGGGCTTCACCATGACGATGGGGGTCACGCAGATATGTGTTCCCAACCCGAGGGACTCCGGCTTTCTTATCAAGTGCATTAAGGATCACAAGCCCACCTTCATCGTCAATGTGCCCACGGTGTTCTTTGAGCTTTTAAAAAACCCCGAATTTAAAAAAGCCGATCTCAGTTCCGTCAAATGGTGTCTCAGCGCCGCGGCACCGTTCCCGGCGGCGAATATCAGGGACCTTGAGTCGCTTATTGGAGAGGGAAACTTCATTGAATTTTACGGCATGACCGAGACCTCGCCGGGCATTTGCTGTAATCCCCGATACAACATGAAAAAACCAGGTTCCATAGGCATGCCATTTTCAGACACAGAAGTAATGCTGATGGATCCGGAAACCGGTACGTCCGCCGAACCAGGACAACCCGGGGAAATACTTGTGCGTGGCTTCCAGGTGATGAAGGGCTATTACAACCAGCCCGAAGAAACGGCACACGCCCTGAGGGATGGATGGATGCATACCGGGGATATCGCAAAGATGGATGATGACGGCTATTTCTACATCGTAGACAGACTCAAGGACATGGTGATCGTTTCCGGCTACAAGGTTTTCACCAAGGAGTTGGACGATGTTCTTTCGAAACAGCCTGATGTCCTGATGGCGGCATCCGTGGGAATTCCCGATCCCGAACGACCCGGATCGGAGAGGGTTGCCTGCGCCATTGTTCTCAGGGAAGGCCTGGAAAAAAACGACATTCAAAAAGAAAAGATCCTCTCCTACATGAAGGAAAACATTGCCTCCTATAAAGTGCCGAAGGTGGTAGAGTTCATGGACGAACTACCCACAAGCGGTGTAGGAAAAATTCTCAAACGCGAGATCAAAAAGATGATGAGCGGAAAAATTTGAATGCACTGGCGGGAGTATTCCCATAAAAGACGCATCATGGCGTCAAGAGGCGCCTGTCCTCCCGGCGATGCGCGGCACGCCGTGCATGCCGTTTGCGAAAAATCATCGAGAGGGCAATCACCATGAAGCTGAAATCGATGCCCGCTTTCATTCTGCTCCTGTCGGCACTTGCAGCCGGGCATGGCGCTCCCGGTGATCAATAAAGCTTCTGATGCTTCGACCAGATTCGGTATGCGCAGCACCCGCAAGGCCTGCAGTGTCGCATGGCCGGTGCCGAAGAAGGCGCACTTTGCCGGGTAGATACAATGAAACCACATTTGCATCAGTGAATATGACAAAGAATGTGATACGATCCTGAGAGAGACTCTTTGGCGGAAAACCCGGACCCTGTTACCCGCCGAAGAGTCCACGGGTAGGATTCAATGCATAATGTATATGAACAATAATCATGAAAGTTCTGCTCCTTTCAATGCCCGACATCACGCCCATCATTATCCACGAAGCGGCGCTGCACATGCCTGCTCATGGCATTGCCTGCGTCGCCGGAAATATCGACGACCATCATGACGTGTATGTGATAGACCTCGTCAGAAAACGAAGGCGCCTCGTAAAATATCTCACGAAGATCATGAAAAATATCGTCCCCGATCTCGTCGGCCTGTCTGCCATGACCTGGCAGTATGATACCTGTGTGAAAATCATCCGTCTTATAAAACATCTGAGGCCCGAGGTAAAAATAGCGCTGGGGGGATATCATCCAACCCTGCTGCATGATGAAATTGCGTCGTCTGAAGACGAGTTCCTCATCGACTTCGTGGTGCGTGGCGAAGGTGAGGAGACCTTCCGACAGCTCGTAAACGCCCTGGAGACACGGGGAGAATTGGGGAACATTCCGTCACTGTCTTATAAAAAGGACGGTACATTCGTCCACAATGACCGCGGCCCGAACCTGGACCTTGCCTCCCTGAAACTCCCCCTGCGCGGCAGGGGCCGACTCACCGGGGGGTATCACTTCATGGCCTCAAAGATCGAGGTGATTGAAACGTCCCGCGGGTGCACCCGAATGTGTAATTTCTGCAGCATCCGGCACATGTACGGCAGAAGTATCAGATATTATCCCCTGGAACGGGTGATCGCCGACCTTGATGACATATACTACAACAAAAAAACTCGGCTGGTCTTTATCTCCGACGACAACATGGTTCTGAATTCCCGGCGGGTGATGGATCTCTGTGATGCAATAATCGCCCGGGGTTATAAAAAATTGAAACTCATAGTGCAGGCCGATTGCCGTTCCCTGGCGCGCAATGAGGCGATGGTGGAGAAAATGGCCCGGGCGGGGTTTGTGTCGATCTTTATCGGCATAGAAAACGGATCAAAAATAAACCTCGAGCTGATGGACAAGCCCGACATCGTCGAAGACTCAAGACGGGCGGTCGACCTCTGCAGAAAATACGGCATCATGAGCATTGCGGGCATGATCTTCGGCCTTCCCGATGATGACGGGCGTTCCATCAAAGAGAATTTTGAGTTCTACAATTCTATCGGTGCCGATACCTCCTACATGCAGATAGTCACCCCGTACCCGAAGACCGGTATCCGCGATGCGCTGATGGCGCAGGGAATGGTGACCAACGGCCATGACTTTTCAAAATATAACGGGCTCTGGGCCAATGTGCGCACCAAACACCTCACCTGCGATGAGCTGCAGTACTGGTTCTGGTATTACCGGCAGACCGTTCTAGGGTGGTGGAACCCGTCTTCCGATTTGAGAAAGGGCGGATGGCTGTGGATATCCTTGTGGAATTATTGTTTCAAGCCCGTGGCGAGATTTTTCGTGAGCCGTTCGCTTAAAAAAAACGGATGGGACGGCCGTTTCAAAAACGAGATTCGACGCCTGGAAAGGCTGAATGTTTTCACGGACCTCGAGTCAAGCTGCAAGGCGTTATAGAAAATTCCAAGGCGCCCGTTCAGCACTTTTTTTCCCGGCATGGCAACCCTGATGATCCAGTACCCGTACCGATGCTTCGACTGGCTCAGTGCAACTATTGCCAATTACAACCTACGGCCGAGGACCAAAGAAAGGACGGTTTCCTGGAAAACTCACCTGCCCGAAGGCGGCCATTCCAGAATGAAGTGCAGCTCGCGAAAGGTCATTCCTGCTGATTTTAGTTAAAATGACTGTTTTGTTCTTGATATTTTGGTTTGACGGTATTTTCATATACAGCGGGCGGGGATTCTTTTCAACCAGCCGTGGCTTTCCCTGATTTTTCCCTGCGCGTATTATTTCAAGGCCCCTGCCCGGCACTTTATCGGTGGCAGGGCCCTTAAGGCGGCCTGCGACTGGCGCTGACAAAGCCCGTTCCGTTTCTCGAGTCTGTATTTTTTAGGAAGCATTTCCTGGTCGGTAAAAATTGTTAAAAATTTCAACGATGCTATAGCAGTAACGGCGCATATCCTCCATATGGAGGCGACTTGTCCAGTTCTTGAATGGCGCCATCTTTCTTCTGTTTTCTGAAAGCATCGATTGCACATGCAGCTGAAACGATGAACGGGAGGTGTTTCTCCGGAAACCTGCACAGGTTCATTTCAACCGATTTGTTCCGTGGATTTATTCCGGATCTTCGCACAGAGCACATTCTTGCAAAACCATCAGTCAGAAGGAGCGACATACATGTCCAATAAAAAGGTTATGAAATCAATGGATGGCAACATGGCGGCGGCGCATGTTGCGTACGCCTTTACCGAAGTGGCGGCAATATATCCCATTACGCCGTCATCCCCCATAGCCGAAATGATCGACGAATGGGCCGCTGCCGGCAGAAAAAACATCTTCGGCAATGTGGTAAAAGTCATCGAGATGCAGTCCGAGGCCGGGGCGGCGGCCACCATGCATGGCGCACTGCAGGCCGGCGCTCTCTCATCCACGTATACCGCTTCGCAAGGGCTTTTATTGATGATTCCGAACATGTACAAAATGTCAGGCGAGCTCCTTCCCGGCGTCATTCACGTGACGGCGCGGTCCATATCGACACATGCGCTCTCGATCTTCGGGGATCATTCCGACATCTACGCCGTTCGACAGACGGGTTTCGCCATGCTCGCAAGCTCCAGCGTCCAGCAGGCCATGGACATCGGCGCCATCGCGCACCTTGCGTCCATCAAGAGCAGGGTGCCCTTCCTGCACTTTTTCGACGGTTTCCGCACCTCTCATGAGATCCAGAAAATAGAGGTCATTGACTATGAGGATTTCGATCGGTTGCTCGACTATACGGCGGTAGACGCATTCCGGAGAAGGGCGCTCAATCCGGAACACCCCGTCACGCGCGGAACATCCCAGAACCCCGATATTTTTTTCCAGATGCGCGAAGCGGCGAACGTGTTCTACGACGCCATCCCCGACATGGTCGACGGATACATGAACGAGATCGGCGCCATCATCGGGCGGGAATACCACCCCTTTACCTATTATGGCGACAAGAACGCCGAATACATAGTCATCGCGATGGGCTCCGTGACCGAGAGCCTTCACGAGGCGGTCGATACCCTGGTGGCCCGAGGGGAGAAGGTCGGCGTGATAACCGTTCACCTCTACCGGCCGTTTTCAAAGCGATATCTCATGAAGGTAATCCCGGTGACAGTAAAGCGCATCGCCGCCCTGGACCGGACCAAGGAGCCGGGCGCGAACGGCGGTCCGCTCTACCAGGAACTGAAGGAGATATTCTATAACATCGACAACAAGCCGATGATCGTGTCCGGCACGTACGGCCTCTCATCGAAGGACACTACCCCGGGGCGCCTGCTCGCGGTATTCGACAACCTGAAATCGTTCGAACCGAAAAATTTCTTCACTGTCGGCATCGTGGACGATATCACGTTCCGTTCCCTCCCGGTTGGCGAGCAGCGTTTTCTAGGCCCGAAGGGCACCATGGCCTACAAATTCTACGGCGTCGGATCCGATGGAACCGTCGGGGCCAACAAAAACTCGATGAAAATCATCGGCGACAACACGGATTATTACGCCCAGGCCTACTTCGCCTATGACGCGAAAAAGTCGGGCGGCATCACCATATCGCACCTGCGCTTCGGTACGGAACCGATAAAATCAACGTACCTGATTCACCACCCGCGGTTCGTTGCCTGCCATGTGCCGGTTTACATTTACAAGTACAACATGCTCGACGGCCTGAACCGGGACGGCACCTTTCTCCTTAACAGCATCTGGGACGCCGAAGAGACAAAACGGCGGCTTCCCGACCGAATGAAAAAATACATGGCGGAATACAACATCCAGTTTTATATTATCAATGCGACGAAAATAGCCGAAGAGCTCGGCCTCGGGACAAGGACAAACTCCATCATGCAGGCGGCCTTCTTCAAGCTCGCCGATATCATGAATTACGAAACCTCGCTCGAAAAAATGAAGGAGGCGGTAAAGAAATCATACGGCAACAAGGGCGATAACGTCGTTCAGATGAACGTTGCCGCGATCGATCGGGGAGGCGGGGAAATCGTCAGGGTGGAGGTGCCCGAGGAGTGGAAGCATATCAGCCTGCAGCGCGGCGGCAAGGAGAAAGAGCTCCCGAAGTTCATCCGGAAGGTCGTTATGCCGATCAACCGGTACGAGGGAGGATCGCTCCCGGTGAGCGCGTTCATCGACAACGCCGATGGCACCTTCCCGCCGGGTACTACGAAATACGAGAAGCGCGGCATCGCGGTCAAAGTACCCGAGTGGCTGCCTGAAAATTGCATTCAGTGCAACCAGTGCGCGTGCGTGTGCCCGCATGCCGTCATACGTCCGTTCCTCCTGGATGAGAATGAGGCCGCGGGTGTTCCCGTGGGTACCGTACTCATCGACGCGAAGGGAAAGGAGCTCCAGGGCCTCAGGTTCAGGATACAGATAAGCCCGCTGGACTGCACCGGGTGCGGCAACTGCGCCGATGTGTGCCCGGCCAAGGAAAAAGCCCTCGTTATGAAACCGATCGACAGCCAGACAGAGCAGGCGCATGTATGGGAATACTTTTCCGACAACGTGACCTACAAGGACAACCTCCTGCCGAAAACCACGGTGAAGGGAATCCAGTTCGCCCAGCCGCTATTCGAATATTCGGGGGCCTGCGCCGGCTGCGGAGAGACGCCCTATATCAAGCTCGTCACGCAGCTGTACGGCGACCGCATGATGATCGCGAACGCGACGGGTTGTTCGTCCATTTACGGTGGAACGGCGCCGTCCACACCCTACTGCACAAATCCGGACGGACACGGCCCGGCCTGGGCGAGCTCACTGTTCGAAGACGCCGCCGAATACGGCTACGGGATGCTTGCCGGCATCAACCAGATGAAACAGCGCATCGCCGATCTTGCCATGAATATCATCGAGAAAAACGTTTCATCCGAGCTGAAGGATTTGCTCAATGAATGGCTTGAGAACCACCACGATGCCGAAAAAACGAAAAAGATAGCCGAGCGGCTCGTCCCGCTGCTCGAGCAGGACGGCGGGGAATGCCCGCGGGAGATACTGAAGCTGAAGCAGTATCTGGTCAAAAAGTCGGTCTGGTCCTTCGGCGGGGACGGGTTCGCGTATGATATCGGCTACGGCGGTATTGACCATGTCGTCGCTTCCGGTGAAGATATCAACATCCTCGTCCTGGATACCGAGGTTTATTCGAACACCGGCGGCCAGTCCTCCAAGTCGACACCCCTGGCTGCCGTTGCGAAATTCGCCGCCGCCGGAAAGCGCGTCGGGAAAAAGGACCTGGGCATGATGGCCATGACGTATGGCAATGTCTATGTGGCCCAGATCGCCATGGGCGCAAGCCAGCCGCAGAGCATCCGCGCAATCCTCGAGGCCGAGGCGTATCCGGGACCGTCGATGATCATCGCCTATTCGCCATGCATCAATCACGGTCTCCGCGCGGGCATGGGCAAGTCCCAGCTTGAGGAGAAACTCGCCGTCGAGTGCGGTTACTGGCACCTGTACCGTAACAACCCGCTCCTCGAGGCGCAGGGGAAGAATCCATTTATTCTCGATTCAAAAGAACCGAAGTGGGACAAATTCCAGGACTTCCTTCAGGGTGAGATTCGTTACAGCTCGCTCATGAAATCATCGCCGGACAATGCGCGTGAGCTGTTCAAAGCGGCGGAGGATAGCGCCAGGAGCAGGTACACCAGATACAGGAAGCTCGCGGGCAATGTCGAAGCCGGCCCCGCGAAGGAAGAATGAAAAACGGCACCATCAGGTGAGACATTTGATCCGCCGGATTATAACCCTGGATGCGACGAATATCGGGACGGAGCGAACATGATGCGCCCTGGACAGGCCGAAGCGCGGAATGACGAGGCGACGGCAATTTATCCACCCCCGGCAACGCCGAGGAACCATACGAAGCGGTGATCATCATGAAGACTCACGCCGCCGGGATCACGATGCGGGGTAACGTCCCGCTCATCCCCCTACCCTTTTCCTAATTTAATCGAATAGACCACCCCAAATGTAAGTCCGTAAATATGGTCGAATTTCCCCTGTATGTTGTAGGCCTCGTGAAGGCTCATTATTCCCTTTTTTCTGCGCACGTAGTAGAGCACCTGGTACCGCCCTCCCAGGCTGAGCGTCAGGTTCGCGCGCGGTATCACATAGGCGAGGGAAAGAGAGGAGTTCCCTCCTGGAGTGTAAAAATGCGAATCGAGAAAACGCGTCGGGAGCGCCACCGGGGCGGCGGCAATGATAAAGACGGTGTTCCATCGGTATCGGTAGCGCTCCCGTCCGAAGAGCACTATTCCGCTTATATTGTACAGGAGATAGAAATTGTCCGCCAGGTGGAAAGTGAGTCCCAAGCCGAGGCCCGGTCCCAGGTTTCTCAGCCTGTCCCGTGCCCCGTTCGCCACGGCAACGCCGACCATGGTCGCGTTGGGGAACCGTATATCCTCCGTATAATCATAGCCCTGATATTTGACCCCGGCGAAAAGCTTCACGGTATCGTTCAAAGCCACGCTGAGGGATGAATCAAGATCGAACTTGGTGATATTCTTGTTATACCTGGACTTCAGAATGACGCCGAAGGGGGAGAAAAAATTTCCCGTCGATATGGCCCGGTACGAGCCTATCATGAAGACCGACGCCAAGACGAGGCGTGGATGCAGCCGCAGCGAGAGCACGGCCCCCCCCCGGCCTGCGAGATTATTTTTTTCTTGTGGTAATCATGTAAAAATACTATAGGCCACATATGATATGCATAGTACAATAGCATACAAAAATGGAACCGCCATGAAGAATGACAGCATTCGTAAAAAAATCAAACGTGAAGAGAGGCAAAAGCTTGAAAAATTAGAGCGCGATGAACAGAATCTCCGCGTAAGGATCATCGATAATTGCGACTATGCCATCTGGACCACCGGCAGAAACCCCGAACGCCTTACATTTTATCAATTCCTTTGGAGGAAAAAGTATATGAAAAAATTTGCATTCGCTGTCGCCCTCGCAGGCATCATTTCTGCAGGACTCTTCGCCAACGACTGCGGCAAGAAAATCGTGGGCACATGGAACTTCGACATGAACGGAATGAAGGGCGTCGCCGAGTTTAAGGCCGACGGAAAACTTTCACAGGACCTGTCCGGCTTCAAAATTGACGGCACCTACACCGTGACCGGCGACAAGCTTACCACCATGGTATCTGGCCAGAGCACGGAATTCATTTTCGTTTCCTGCGACGCCACCACCATCACGGTGAAGCGCATCAAGGACAACAAAATTGTCGTGTACAAAAAAGCGTAGCATGAAGGCGGTCATGGCGCGGGCGAATGCGACGCCCCGCGTCATGACGTTTCATGAACCCGCGCCCGCCGCGTCTCCCGGACTTCCGGCGCCACCGTCTCCCTGACCGTTTCCGATGGTGATATATCATCATGAAGGTGTATGACCGGATATTCGTGTAATTCTTGACCGATGAAGCCGTGTGTGGTATATGTTCTCCCGGCGATGCATAGTACATGGGGGAAGGTGCGATATGGCGCTAAAGAGGGTAGGAATTCTCACTGGGGGCGGTGACTGCTCGGGACTGAACGCGGTAATACGCGGAGTCACACGGGCGGCGATCATCGGGCACAGGGCCGAGGTCGTCGGAATCGAGGGCGGGTTCGAGGGACTCATCAGCGGCACCACCGAAGAGCTCACCATCCGTTCCACAAGGGATATCCTCACCCTCGGCGGAACAATCCTCGGAACCACGAACAAGGGGAATCCCTTCGAGTACCGGGAGCTTCACGACGACGGCTCCATCAGCGTGAGCGATTACTCCGACAGGGCCCTCGCAACCTATCGTAAACTCGGCCTCGACTGCCTCTTTGTTGTCGGCGGGGAGGGGACCCTCGAAATCGGGTATCGTTTCCACCGGAAGGGCGCCATGGTCATCGGCATCCCCAAAACCATCGACAACGACCTTGATAAAACAGATTACACATTCGGGTTCCAGACCGCCGTCGAGGTGGCCTGCGAGGCCCTGGACCGGCTCCACACCACGGGGAAGAGCCACCAGCGCGTAATGATACTCGAAGTGATGGGTCGCTCCGCGGGCTGGATCGCCCTTGAATCGGGGATTGCCGGCGGCGCCCATATCATCCTCATTCCGGAAATACCCTATACCATCGACCGCGTGGTGGAAAAAATCAGGTTCCGCGCCGAGGGCGGGAGCCCCTTCAGCATTATCATAGTCGCCGAGGGTGCCATAGAGGAAGGGGGCGACGTCATCACTCAGGCGTCGGCCACGACGCGTCTCCAGGGAGTGCCCCAGCTCGGCGGCGTCGGGTCGTATCTCGCCGAGCAGATAAAAAAGCGGATCGACCTCGAGGTACGCTGCACGGTCCTGGGCCATATCCAGCGCGGCGGATCGCCCTGCGCCTTCGACCGCGTCCTGGGGACGAGGCTCGGAAGCGAGGCGGTGCGCGCGGCGGCCGAGGGAAAGTTCGGGACCATGGTTGCCCTCAAAACACCCGACATGGTGCTGGTGCCCCTCGCCGAACTCGCCGGCAAAGTCCGAAGGATACCCGCGAACTCCCAGCTCATCCAGTGCGCCGAGGCGATCGGAATCAGCATGGGACGATCATCGGCTTGAAGGGGGATTTCTCCCTATCCATCACGTCCTGGCGACGGTCATGTCAGGCGGCCGATGAAGTACTATTTCAGCACCACGGTTCGCGATCGCTTTGATGCGGTCGAGGAAAGGTTGAAAAACGAGCTCAAAAAGGAGGGTTTCGGCATACTTACCGAGATTGACGTGGCCGCAACCCTGAAAAAGAAACTGGATGTAACCTTCAGACCCTACAAAATACTGGGCGCCTGTAATCCGCCACACGCATACAGGGCCCTGCAGGCTGAAGACAAAATCGGCACCATGCTGCCCTGCAATGTAATCATTCAGGAAAAAGGCGAAGGCACCGTGGAGATCGCCGCTGTCGATCCCGTGGCTTCAATGCATGCCGTGGAAAACGATGATCTGGCGGAGATCGCCTCCGCGATACGCGAGAAGCTGCAAACCGTAGTTGCCGCCATGGGCGGGAACGTGTCCGCGGAATAAGCCGGGAACACATATTACAATCATGAGATGATGAAAGACCACATTCATTCCATAATGATGGATATGGATGCTGATATCCGTGGGTTTTGTCTGACATGAGGATTCCGGAGCACCCATAATAGTGCCGATACTGATCGATGTGTCTCACAGGCACTTTTCATTGCGGGGCGAATTTACGTGGTTGTAAATACTTTTTTTATAGACAAACAATGATACCGGCCATATAGTCTGCCGATTCGCCATCCTGAAAATAACCTCTAGGACTTCGGCCATGAGCACCGTTCAAACGGAACGCGTAATCAACAATACGCGCTACATCTTCATACTTTTCTTTCTCCTCGCGGGATACTCCGCATACAAGAACAATTCGGGCCTCTGGTCCTGGGGATCGATCTTCGCCTGCACCGGCGTTTTTCTCCTCCTTGCCCTTCTCAATGAGGCCTTTATCCAGAAAAATCGGATATCCTCCGCGCTTATTTACTTGTCGACCACCGTGGAATTCCTTCTCATCTTCACCCTCAAGTATGCAATGCACTTTGTCGAGGAGGTGGGATACGGCTACACGATGAAGGAACCCGCCACCTATCTGGTCTATTTCCTCTTCCTCGTCATGAACGCGCTGCGCTATAACAAACGGCTCAATCTCTACGCGGGTTCGCTTTCGGTGCTTACGGCCACCATGCTGCTTGTGCTCGCTTACACCGTCGGGGGGATGCGGTTTACCAACGACATACGGGAATTTTTCGCCGTCGACACGCTCAGGGCCTCCAGTGAAATCGCCAAGATCCTCTTCCTGATCGCCTTCACCTATTTCCTTGTCCGGATGGCGGGATTCACCAACGAAAAGATTCGCCTCCTCGAGGAATCCGAGAAACGGTCGACCTCCAACCTCGACACAATGCGCTCCATGATCCGGACCCTGGAGGAAACCGCCGTCGAACTCCTTTCCGGCAGCGCCGATCTGACGACGTCCGCTTCGAAAATCGACGGCATCCTCGCCGAGCACGGGCGTCTCATGGGCGAGGTAACCAGCCTCTCCGGAGAAATCGGAGGCAGCATCAACGAAATTCGCGACAGGTCAAGCTTCCAGTACCGCACCGTGGAGGACAACTTCACCAGGATAAAGGAGATATCCAACCTGATGGAAAAGATCCACCAGGACAGCCGGGCTCAGAGCGAGAACGCGGCAGGAGCCCTGACTCTCGCCGTGACCAATGAGAATAACATCACCGAGACCATTAAATCCATCACCTTCATGCGGGAAAACTCCAAGAAGATCGAGGAGATATCACACACCATCAGTGAGATCGCCGACCAGACCAGCCTCCTCTCCCTCAACGCCGCCATCGAGTCGGCGCGGGCCGGCGAGCACGGCAGGGGATTCGCAGTAGTGGCCGACGAGATATCCAAACTCGCCACAAAAAGCATCGATTCATCGAAGGAGATCGCCACCATCATCAGGAACACCGTGAGCAACATCGAGAGCGTCTCGACCATGAACGAGAACCTTTCGCAATACCTCGCCAGGATCATTTCCTTCGTGAAGGAGAATTCGCTGTTCATGTCCACGCTGAACGAAAACACGCTGAAGGAATACAACGAAAGCAAGGATCTCTACTCGTCGACCGTGGAAGTGGATCGCGCGGCAAAGGCGGTGATGCAGCAGACCGACGTGCAGCTGGGTTCACTTGATCACATCAGCGCATGGTTCACGGAGATGAACCAGCTGGGCCGTGACGTTTCCCGAAGCATGAAGGACATCCAGGACCTTGCCGGACGCCTGAGCGAGCGAGCCGAAGGCATGAAGTCCGTCATCGAAACGAACAGGGAAGGCTGAGCCCTCATGACGAACAATATCAGGAACATCTGGTTCTACGACAAGAGCGGGATCTCCTAAGACAATATTCACAAGTTCATCTTCCCCCTTCAGATCAAGGGTTCTCACGCGGGTGCCATGCATTTTCACCGAAAATTCCTGGTTCTTCCTGTAGTCGAAAAAGAGACGGGGATGCTTGCGAAACTGTATATCCCCATTTTTATCGTACACGGAAGGAAAGATCGGGCCGTGCCGCCGGGCCGCTCCGAGGCCCTTAACAGGATGTGGAAAGGATCGAGGCTGATGATTAAAGTATACCGATTATGCCGGCCCGGCGACATATTCGGAGGGATGGCGCTCCAACCACAAAATCCAGGGGGCTTTGAAGACAGTACCCTTGCCCTACAATGCCACGGAGAATTCAATCGCACCAATGAATTCATTTAAAAGAGCCGTGTTCTGCGATTTCGACGGCACCATAACCTCTGAGGAGACCCTCTCCGGCATGGTCCGCCGCGTCGTTCCTGACCGGTGCAAAGAGGTCCTTCCCGAAATGCTCGCGCGCCGCATGACGCTACGCGAGGGGGTGCAGACACTTGTCGAATCGATCCCCTCGGGGCGATATGGCGAAATAATCGAGTATGTTATGGCGGTGCCCATGCGCCCGGGTCTTGAAGAGCTCCTTGATTTTCTCGATCCTCCGGGGATCCCATTCATCGTGATCTCGGGCGGTCTGCGCGGCATGGTCGAGGCACGGCTCGGTCCCCTCGCGAAGCGCGTGAAGGACATCTATGCCGTGGACGTGGACACCGGCGGAGAATACATCAGGATAAGCTCGCACTTCCAGAGTAAAACCGAGCTCATGGACAAGCCGCGCGTGATGTCCCGGTATGCCGCGGATGAAATAATTGCAATAGGAGACGGGTTCACGGACATCAACATGGCACTCGCATCGCATCTGGTCTTCGCCAGGGACGCCCTTGCGCAGAATTTGCAGAAAAGGGGAAAAGAGTTCGTCCCGTGGAATGACTTTTACGATATACGGCGGGAGCTGGAGAGGAGATTCTGACCTCATCTCTACCGCTTCATAGAGTAGGCGATTTTCCTCCCGTCAGGGGAGATGCTATAGTCCATTTCCCAGAACGAACGGTTTTCCTTCCAGGCTTCATATTTCTTCGCCTTCCGCGATACGATGAATATGAAGAAGGAGAGGCCGCCGTCCGATTCACGCGCGATGATAAAATAACGGTCCGGATCGGACGGGTCGGCGAGAACGGCCTTGATATTGTTCATCCCCGCGAGACTGATCCTGTCCACGATCACACCCTTGAGGTTCTTGATTATAAAATCGATGAAACTGACGTAGGCGATATGACGGGAGTCCTGCGCCCAGGTCATGGCGGAGATCTGCGAAAACATCCCGCCCGTATTGGTAAGTCTGATCTCGGGGCCCCCGGTGGAGGGAACAAGGTATATGTTATTTTCTTCAGTCGTTTTATCTTCGGCCATGAAGGCGACCCAGATCCCGTCAGGCGAAAAAACCGCGTTCTTTCGCTTTTTCTTTTCATTGGTCAGGCGCTTCATCGACGAACCATCACCCGTGATAACGCAGATATCGTCATGGTCATCCTTGCGTGAGTAGCACAGAATACGGCCATCACGCGTCACCGATGAGGTAAGCGTGACATCGTCGCGTTCAAGGGAGCGGATAATCCTGTTTTCGGCAATGGAATAGGCAACAAGTCGGAAAGGACCCGGATTGTTATTGATGTTCACTCGTGTCAGATAGTAAAGCCGTGCACCGTCGGCGGAGAAGAGGGGCGCAGTGTGTATGCCATTATCTCCAAGAAAGATCACTTCACCGTTTGAAAGGTCCTCTATGACCACCTGCCGGTTTTTCACCGAATCCATGAAATAATAAACGCAGGTATAGGAACAGACACCCGCAAGGAGCACGACGCCACCGATGACGGAAAGAACGATGATGGTCGTTTTACTCATGCACCCTCCGATAGTGATCGACAGCAATCGGTATATTATCGTCTCTATTATAGAGCCCCTGTCCACTACAATTCACACAGGGGAGTTTCTCCTGATGCCCATGATTATGTATTGACAAAGTAACTATACTATTATATTTTATTTTAAATCCATTAAATCCAAGGTGCATATGAAACGTGTTACGGTTCCGTCATGCGCTCTTGTCATGGGCTGTCTCATACTCCTTCAAGGGAGCGTGTTCGCCCGCGAACAACAGGATGCCCCCCGAAAAAAGGCCGGCTTCAGCATCGGGTACAAGCAGTATTATGCCTGGTGGATGCCGGTCTGGGAGGAATTCGAGCTTTCTAAAGTAAAAACATCGGCCCTTCTTTTCCGGGGCGAGATCGTCTTCGCGAATCCGTATATAATAAAACCCGGGTCAAATTTCCTCTACAATCCGGTTTTCTCCGCGCGTTTTTCGGAGAAATGGTCGCTGAGCGGAAGCTTTCTATACGGACATTTCACCAGCAGAACGACACGTATGACATCCCTGATATACCAGACCATTTCCACAACAAGCGTCCTCCAGTTCTCGAGAAGTTCGGCCAGGGAAATCCACAAATATGACGCCGATCTCCTCCTGAATTTCCAGGTACATGACAACATCAAGCTCTTTATCGGACCCAAGTACCAGGGATACGATTTCACGTTTATCCGGAAATCGAACCTGTATTCATTGGGCAATATCCCGTATAACTTGAAAGACGACCTGCGATTTCATTCATTCGGTGCGGGAATCGGGGCATCCTTCACCGCACATCTAGGGGCCGGGATATTCTTGATTCCCGCCGCTTCGTTCATTTATCTCTCCGGGAGGGATTATTACAGGCAGCCCATTGATTTTTTTCAGCGATATTTCAGGATGTTCTATATCGACAAGGGTTCCCCGGAGGTGAACATGGTGGGGACCAACGGGACCCTTGACCTGGCGTATCCGCTTCAAAAAATCGGCCTGACCCTGAGCGCCGGTTTCCGGTGCCAGTATCTTTACTACATCAACAAGATCAGGGGCAATTATACCCGGGATTTCGACCTCTTTTTTGGCCCGAACCTGGCTGTCATTTTTTCTTTTTAATTCAGATCGGATGCGCATCCATACCGATACATACCCGGTCATGCAGAGGAAGCGCCCTGCACAGGATAGATGCCTGGTTCCGTCACTTCACGGTTATCGGTTCACCCGCAATGCCTGCGTAAAAAACTATGATTTCCGCCGTTGTCGTGCCCTCGTTTTTCCCGTAATGCCACCTGTCCACGACTTCGACAAGTGCGTCCCCGGCCCTGAGCATTAACGTTTTCCCGTCTTTCGTTACGACGGTCAGCTCCCCGGAAAGCAAAACCCCGGCGTTGATTACCGGATGCCAGTGCATTTCCAGTTTCGAGCCGGCAGGGATTCGTATTCTCAGAATGGTAATTTCCGGTGTGCCCTCCCGATAGGCGGGAAGGGCTGTGCCGTCCCAGCTGGCGGTTGATTTCGCCAGGGTCTCGACGGTAACCCGGTTTGCTTCTTCCGCGTAAACGGCGGAAAATAGAAAGAACGTGATGCACGAGGCGAAAATGATTTTTTTCATTTTACTGTCTCCATTTCCATACCTGCACCATCGATAATCACCAAGGTCTCCGTATGATGCATGTCCCTGAATAGTCAAGCCCCCCGACTAGATCGCGTGCTTCCGCGCGAAGGCTATCCGTTTTCTTTATCGAGGGATGGCTGTAGAACATGAATTCCGTCACCGGGTTCGGATCGCGGTCCGCCAGATTCAGCTCCGCGAGCTTCTCCATGGATGAAACGAAGGAATCCCGGTCCCCGGTGATCTTCAGCGCGAAGCTGTCAGCCTCGCGCTCGAATTTCCGCGACAGGGCGTTGGAAACGGGCATGATCGCCAGGCTGAAAAGGGTCAGGTAAAATAAAAGGATCGGGATGGCCGCAATCTCCCAGGCATGGACGTATAACCGAGCTGGACGAGGGTGACCCGGTAGAGCTCCCCGCAGAAAAAAAATGAAAGAAAGATGTTCGCCGAACCGATGACTGATCGACTTGACGATATGACGCTTCCTGTAATGTCCCAGCTCATGGGCGAAGACCACGGCGATCTCGGCGGGGGAGAACCTATCAAGGAGCGTGTCGCTCAGAATGATCCTTTTACTTCTTCCGATGCCCGTAAATCCGGCGTTTGCCTTTTTTGTATCCTTGCTCAGATTGAAGGTAAAAACGCCCCTTGCGGTAATACCCTGGTCTTTCAGGAGCGCCATGACCGTCCCGCGAACCTCTTCAGATTCAATTTCACGAAATGTATAAAAGAGGGGAAAAATCAGCACCGGCGCGACCCGCGCCAGGAACACCGATACGAAAAAGACAAAGAACCCGAAATAGACCCACCAGTACCAGCCCGCCGCCCTCAGCAGGAAGAAGAACATAATCGCCACGGGCACGCCGATGACGATGCCCACGGCCGACCCCTTGATCTTTTCGATAAACCAGGCGGCGGCCGTCTGGTTGGAGAGCCCGAAGCGGTGTTCCACGACATAGCCGCCGTAGAAGTCGAAGGGGAACTGGGCGACCGAATAGAGTGTGCCGATGACGACGATAAAAAGCAGAAACATGAGATACTCGTTCGCCGCGAACCGGCCGATCAGATCGACCAGGAGGGGCGAAATGCCGGAAAAGGCGAGGAATCCGATGATCACGAGGTTCAGGACGATATCGGCGATCGAAAGCCTGAGTTTCGTCTTGCTATAGGCCTTCTCTCTTGAGTGGCCCGGCGCGCTGTCGGGGCGTTCGTTCATGGGTCGATCTCAGAGCGCCGTCGCGAATTCCCTTCCCATCCTGAAGGCCTTCAGGTTCAACTCAAGGAACTTCTCCTTCACCAGGGAGGAGATGGCGGCCTCCCACTGGGCATCGCTGAATTCGAGGTCCCTTGAGAGAACCCCCAGCATCACGATGTTCAGGGCCTTGCGGGAGCCGACCTCTTTCAGGATCCCGGCTGTATCGATGAAGACCGCCTGTTTCACGTTCCCGGTGATCCATTCCCGGAGATCGGGGGGGTACTCCATCGCGCCGGTCTGAACCGGGGCGGGCTCGATCCTGTCCATGTTTATGATAAGCTTGCCGTTGGGTGCGAGGTAGTCCAGCTTTCGCATCACTTCGAGCAGTTCCAGGCTTACTATAAAATCTGCCGCGGCGAGGGAAATCAGGGGCGAGTGGACCTTCTCTCCATACCGGATAGTGCAGTCGACACTCCCCCCCCGCTGGGCCATGCCGTGCACTTCCGACTCTTTGACGTCATACCCGGCGTTTTTCGCCGTTTCCATCAAAACCTTGCTTGCCAGGATGACACCCTGGCCGCCGACGCCGGCGAATATCACGTTCTTCATCTGCCGCTCCTCACTTGATCAGGATACATTTTCTGTCGGAAATGATGACCGACGGCTCCGGCGCGGCGACCTCTTCCCTGACTATCCGCTCAAACTCGTCCATGTTTTTCGGGTCAGTCACCACGACCCGCTTCACCCCCACGGCCTTCACGAGCATCTCCAGGTCGAGCTTGTGGGTCTCCTCTCCCATGAGGGTGCGCCCCGTCGCCGGGTGGTCCTGGTGCCCGGTCATGGCGGTGCCCCGGTTGTCGAGGATGATCACCGTCCCGGTCCCCTTGTTATAGACCAGGTCTATCAGGGACGTGATGCCGGAATGCACGAAGGTCGAGTCGCCTATGACCGCCACGCTTTTACGGGCCATCTCCGGGCCGTGCGCTTTCTCCATCCCCAGGTGCATGCCTATCCCCGCGCCCATGCATCCCTGTGTGTGCATCGCCGAATAGGGCGGAAGGGCCGCCAGGGTATAACAGCCGATATCGCCGTTCACGTTTAGGTCAAGCTTGGCGAGGACCGTGAAGACGAAACCGTGGGGGCATCCCTTGCAGAGCAATGGCGGGCGCGGCGGTATCGGATTGGCTTCGTAGGGGGGAAGGACACCGACTGCCACCCTCCCGTTAAGGGCCCGGTCGACGATGTCAGGCGTGAGCTCGAGGCAGATCGGAATGATCTCCTTGCCGATGCAGGGCAGTCCCAGTGCCTTGACGTAGTCTTCGATAAAGGGGTCGAGCTCCTCGACCACATACAGGGAGTCGACGCCGGCTGCGAACTCCCGTATCATTGCGTCCGGCATGGGCCATACCATTCCGATCTTCAACACTGAGTCTTCAGGGCAGGTCTCCTTCACGTACTGGTAGGCGACGCTGTCGGTGATAATGCCCCGCTTTTTACCCGCCCACTCTATGCGGTTCAGGCCGGAGGTGTTCGAATACTCGGTAAGCTTTTTATGCTGTTCCTCGATGAAAAAATGGCGGGGACGGGCATGGGCCGGCAGCATCACAAACTTCTTGAAATTCCGGACGAAGGGCCTCACCTGCACCCCGTCCCTGTCGCCGATTTCCACGATACCCTGGGAATGGGCGATCCTGGTGGTGATCCTCACGATCACGGGCCGGTCGAATTGTTCCGATATTTCGAAGGCCTGCTTCGTGAAATCCCTGCACTCCTGGGGGCTCGACGGTTCGAGCATCGGCACCTTTGCCGCGCGCGCCAGGTGGCGGTTGTCCTGCTCGTTCTGTGAGCTCCAGGCCCCGGGGTCGTCGGCGTTGATGATCACCAGGCCGCCGTTGACGCCGGTGTAGGAAAAGGTGAAGAGCGGATCAGCCGCCACATTGAGGCCCACGTGCTTCATGACGGCGAGGGAGCGGGCCCCCGCTACCGACGCGCCGGCGGCCACTTCCAGGGCCACCTTTTCATTCGGCGACCACTGGGCCTTTATTTCCCGGTAGTCGCGGGCGATAGTCTCCAGTATTTCAGTGCTCGGCGTGCCCGGATACGCCGTGGCGACATGGCACCCGGCCTCGTAGGCGCCGCGCGCGATGGCCTCGTTTCCCAACAGTACCTTCTTCTCCATGCTACGCTCCGATGATGTCGATATTCTTCACGATCTGGTATCCTTCCTGTGCCATGGTCGACTTTGCCGCCTCGATGTCGTCGAAGCGGAAAATCATGACGGCCCTGTCGCCCCGCTTCTGTGTGAAGGCGTACATGTACTCGATGTTAAGATTGTTACGCGCGAAGGCGTCGATGGCGCGAAAAAGCGATCCGGGCCTGTCGTCGAGCTCGATGGCGAGAACCTCCGTGGTCGAACTGGTTATCCTCGCGTCCTGGAGAACCGCCTTCGCCTTTGAGGAGTCGTTCACGATCATTCTGAGAATGCCGAAATCGGAGGTCTCCGCGATCGTAAGGGTGATGATATTGATATTCGCGTCCGCCAGTATCTTCAGGACGTTCTGAAGGTGCCCCGGCTTGTTTTCCATAAAGACTGAAAGCTGTGTTACATTCATTGCGTTCCTCCCGTGTACTATACTACAGTTCACCCTCCCCCCTGAAGGGGTGAAGGACGGGGCGGGGGTGAAAGTATTCATTTACCCTCCCCCTGCCCCTCCCATCAAGGAAGGGGGGATCTAATCGTCAAATATTCCGGCGGTCAACAACGCGGACCGCCTTGCCCTCGCTTCGCGCGATGGTAAGAGGTTCCACCAGGGTGATTCTGGCCGAAATGCCGAGGACGCTCCTGAAGCGATCGGCGATCTTCTGCTTTAGAGAATCGAGAACCTTCACCTCGTCGGAGAAGAGCTTTTCATTCACCTCGACCATCACCTCGACATCGTCAAGGGCTCCCTTTCGATCCAGGATTATCTGGTAGTGCGGCTCCGTCCCCTCCGTTTCGATCAGAACCTGCTCGATCTGGGAGGGAAATACGTTGACCCCGCGGATTATAAGCATGTCGTCGGACCGGCCGGTCACCTTTTCCATCCTCACAAGGGTCCTTCCGCAACGGCACGGCTCACGGTATATGCGTGTGATGTCCCGGGACCGGTATCTGATCCCAGGGAAGGCCTCTTTGGTGATCGTTGTGTAGACGATCTCGCCCTTCTCCCCCTCGGGCAGGATATCCCCGGTCTCGGGATCTATCACCTCGACGTAAAAATGGTCCTCGTGCACGTGGAGGCCCGATTTCTCGGAACACTCGCATGACACGCCCGGGCCGATCACCTCGCTCAGCCCGTAGATATCGAAGGCCTGGATGCCGAGACGCGCCTCTATCTCCCCGCGCATGCTTTCCGACCATGGCTCGGCACCGAGTATGCCGGCCCTGAGTTTCGTCTTCCTGATGTCGTAATCGGGGCGCTTCTTTTCGATATAGTCGGCGATGTTGAGGGCGTAGGAGGGTGTACAGCATAGCATGGTGGTGCCGAAATCTTTGATCAGCATGAGCTGCCGGTCGGTATTGCCCCCCGAAATTGGCACGGTGAGGGCCCCGAGCTTCTCGGCGCCATAGTGAAGCCCGAGGCCGCCGGTAAAGAGCCCGTAGCCGTACGCCACCTGGATGACGTCTTTTTCGGTGGCGCCGTAGGCGACCAGGCAGCGCGCCACCACTTCCGCGAAGATATCCACGTCCTTTTTCGTGTAACCGACCACCGTGGCATTTCCCGTGGTCCCCGATGAGGAGTGGACCCTTACCACCTTCTCCAGGGGCACGGCGAAAAGCCCGAAGGGATAGTTGTCCCGCATGTCCTGCTTGATCAGGAAAGGCACCCGACGCATGTCGTCGAGGGACTTGAACTGGTCGGGATGAAAACCCTCGTCGTCATATTTTTTCCGGTAGAAGACATTGTTGTGATAGGCATGATTGATGGCCCACTTAAGCCGTTCAAGCTGGAGCTCCCTCATCTTTTTCAACGGCATTGTTTCGATATCTTTGTTGAAGTACATCTCTTCCCACCTCGAGTGAAGTATGCATGAATCAAAACGCCGCGCGTGCAGATTTCGCGCCGGGTGATGCGACAATGCCGCACGCAATCCAGCTTAGGAGGGGGCACCCATTTTTCAAGGAAAAAACAGGGGCCGGGAGGAAGAGGGATTAAATAATGCTCGGGGGGGTTCGGATCCGGGCCAATCCACACGACATAACCGGGCATGGCACGGAATAGAGCGGCGCCGATTACCGTCGTGGAGTGATCTCGGTGAAATACACGCCGTACACCCTGCGAAAGCCCATCGTGCCCGCACTTCTGACCGCGCCGTAGTAGAACCTTGAGCGCGGATTGGTAGAATGATTGAAATGCATAAGGACGAGGGATTCCTCCGGGGCGAAAATGCCGGAAAGCGAGGTCACGGTCGCCGGCCTGAGATCTGGCCCCACGGTGCCGAGCTGGAGGGTATCGTTACTCCCGGGGAACGGCTCTTCCTCCAGGGCGTCCCGCATCATCTCCCCGGAAGGGTCCGGAACCGCGAAATGCCCGTCGTGGAGGTTCCCCCATTTCCAGTCGTTCATAACGGGACCCATCCCCCTGTTGAAAAACCGCATGGTCTTGAGGAAGGCCCGATCGAAAATAGTATCCCTGTTCTCGACCGGATACGTGGTCACGTCGTCGAAAAGCCTCGAGTTGTTTTCCCTCAGGAGGTTCAGGAACTTCGGCTCGAGAAGACGGTAATGCGCCATGACCTGCTTTCGCTCTTCCTTCAGCTCATCCCCGAAGGTTTCATGCATCAAGTACTGCATGAACATGTGATAAATCGAAGGGGCGTTGAAATCTGATTTCATGCGCCACTTCCAGTTCTGGAAATAAATCCGCGTAAGGCGTACTGACGCGAGGGGGTTGTCCCTCATGATGGAAAGAAAAAGGGGAACGAACTCCCTCGCCATGGCAGAGTAGCTGTCGATCAGCACGTTCTCGATATTTTTGACGGTAAAGTGCTTTCTTCTCGCCAGCATGCTTTTCAGCCGTTCGTATCTCGCGTTTTCCAGAACGGCATTATCCCTGACCGGGGCCGGCGCGTCAGAGAGAAAGGAGCTCCCTGCCGTCCATTCACCGGCGGACCGTTCCATGTGTATCGAAAGGTCGGCCATCCCGCGCACTGTCGCGCCGGGTCCGGAGAGGAACATGGCGTTCGTCCTGTTCCTGATCGGCACCATGCCGGACCAGGCCCTTACCGCCCCGTCACCCGAGATAAAGAGGTGGACGCGCGGGAAGGAGACGACCCTACGGACCCGGGACATCGCCTCTTCCAGGCTCTTCGAGAGGGGCACTTCAAAGAGCGATGCGATATATGTTTCGTCGAACGACTGCGATCTGACGGCGACGACGGGGCCCTGGATGCCCGTGTCGACGATGTCATTCAGCACAGGACCGTACTCCGTGAGGCGCACCGCGGAGAACTCCTCCCCTGCCGATTCAAAATCCCTCCATCCCTCGGCTCCCTGGTAGCGGAAGGATTCACCGGCCCTGACGGTCGCCGGGGCCACCAGATCCTGTACGTCCGCGTCGGCGGACAATCCGCAGAAGATGACTGCTCCGTTGTCTCCGGTGAAAAGAAAGGGGAGCCCCGCATGTGTGATCCCCCTGATGAGCAGGTCCCCGGCGCGCATATGAACGGGGTACCATCCGGGATAGATCGACAGGGGATCATCGAAGCTGTAGCCCGCGGCCTTCCCCTTTTCCCCCATCTTCGAGGCCGGCAGGAAAAAGGCATACCCGCGATCAAACGTGCCGATGCGTTCCCGCACTATGGCCCCGAGCTTCAGGACCCCGATGGCGCAGTCCGATTCGTTTTCGTTATAGTAGCGAATAAGGTAGTCGGGGATGATCTCTTCCAGTTCTGCGATAGCCGTCCCCCGCTGGAAACCGAAAAGGAGTTCCCTGTTATTGAGAAAGGCGTTCGCCCATTCCTTGAGAAGAAGAATGGCGATGACATCCGCCTCGTCCCATTCCCGATTCAAGGCGCGTTTCTGCTCCAGACGGGCGGCGGATGCGTTGACGCCCCGCACATAGGCCTTCAGGTATCCGGCATGGGGCTCCCGGACCCGGCCACGCAACTCATCAGCGCGCTTCCGAAACCCCACGCCGCGGCTTATCCGGTCGAGGACGGGCCCGTCATCACCCGCAAGGTCACCGATCCGTCCGTTGGCCAGGGCCCTGTAGTATTCCATCAGAGCGAAGCGGTCCTGTCCGTGGAGGAATCCGAGGCCGAAAAAGGCATCATCGAGGTTTTTCGCGCGGACCAGGGGCACACCGTTGATATCGCGTTCCAGCACAACACCCTCGGTCACCACTGCTTCAAAGCTATCGGAATAGGAAACCGAGCCGTACCAACGGCTTATGATGACGCCTGCGGCGATCGCAAGCGCGACCGCAATGGCGATAACGGCTGTCAGCAGAATCTTTTTCATCGGTCAGAACGGATCATCCGTGTCCTGGTCTTCTTCGGGGGATTGAAGGGCATCGCGACGCCGACATCACCCCCGTTGTCGCCTGTTATCGTATCCTTATGGAGGCCTTTACGATTTCCAGCCTGGTGAAATAATCATCAAGAAGGGAGAAAAACCTGCCGAACTCGCCGGTCACATCGATTTTCGATTCACCCTTCACCAGTTTCGCCACGGTCTTCACGTTACTCGAATAGATGTGACACTCCACCATGCCCTTCTCCGTCCGTACATCCGCAATAACGCAGTAATCATAATCGATATTGTTCGATTCGGTGACATCTTTCACGGTCAGCTCCTCGAGCCTGATCCTGAAGGAGCCCAGCTCATCGACGATTACCTGCCTGAGGGCCGGGTTTTCGGCCTCGTTCATACGCACCTTGTCGGTAACGATGCGATCCATTGTGATCGGCTTTTTGAAATGGGCGCAGGATATCATTGCGACGACGGCGGCAAGTACCAGCCACTGGCATTTTTTCATCTTCTCTCCTCCGATGGCGGCATAACGACCCGCGCCAAGAACGGGTCGGCCGATTTCTTCTCATGATGATATCGATGATCCGATTAATAAGAATATTTTGTCAAATAAATAATTACCGGCAGCCCGGGGGATGCGCCAATAATTCTTGACAGGGCCACTCCGGAGGGGGTAGAAAGTACGGCCCTGTTTCTTTTCTTCTCGACTTGTCTCTTGCACCTTTAAATTTTTCTATACCCCCTGCCCGGCTTCGGATCGTTTAAGGCTCTCGTACACCGCAGCGAAGGCGATCATGCACACAGGTGCGGCAAACAGGGCTCCCACGACAAGGAGCAAAAAACCGAGGAGCATAATCAGACCGAGAAGGAGCACCAGCAGAAACAGCGTCCCGGTATGTCCTTTCGTCATTCGTGCACTTTCCCGGAAGGCGTCCATCACCGCCATGCCGTCGATTATGAGATAATATACCATGGACAGCCGGAGCATGGCGATTACAAGAACGACCGTGCCCGTGATACCCAGAGATATAGACACGACCGGGACGAAATTGAAGCTCCATCCATGCATCGCTAATTCGATGAGGTATCCGATTCCCGCCGGTATAATGGCCGCAATAAAAATCGCCGCGTAGAGCCAGTAGGCCCCCAGGAAGCTGCCGAAGTTATTGAATCCCCTGAAGAGGTCGTCAACCTTGGCCTCTTCACCCCTCGCAACCTTCAGGGCGAAAATGGCCAAACCCGCCGACAGTATCGGGGCTACGACGATGTTGAAAACGAAGTTGACCACGGGAATCGCACCCCCCACAATTGTAAGAACCAGGTATACCATAAGGATGCCGATGGCGGTCCCCACGTTTTTCTTGAATCCACTCCATCCTTCCTCGATACAGGTGCCGATACTCAGTTGATGATTCATTGTTTTCTCCATCTTGATATATCATATAACAGGGAACATGCGTGGCGGAACTTTCCCGCACGACCTTAATTATCGGGTTATGGATCATACTTACCGCCGAACCTTCGCCAATCAATCGTGCCGTCCTCATCGCGGTATGCGGTCGAATAGCGTGCCCCTGTTATTGTTTTTCGTGTCTGTCCCTCAGCAGGCCGTTAAGAAGAATGGTTTTAAACGACGAGAGGGCATCCTGGACCGACAGGTTGTTCTGTATGATAAAGCCGGGAGTGAATACCCGGTTTACGACCGCATCATAAAACCCTTCGAGAAAGAATGGATTAATGTCCCTGAATTGACCCTGTTTGATGCCTTTCTTGATGATTTTCAGGAAAACGATGGTATACTGTTCCCTGAGCTGGATAATCTTTTCCTCGATGTCCGGATAATAGTGGGCCGCATCGGTTACTATGGACGGCGGGAGTTTCTGTACCGTTTCAAATATTATATCGAAGAATTTGAGGAGCAGTTTTTCCGGGTTGTCTTCGATGAGCTGGGTCCGATAGAATTCATCGCTCAGCTTTGAAATGATGTCCGCAGTGAAACGCCCCAGTATCTCTTTTTTGTCTTTAAAATGCTTGTAAATTGTTTTTTTGGAGATCCCACATTCCCTTGCAAGTATATCAACGGTCACTTTTTTCAAGCCATGGAAAATGGCCAGTCGATGGAATGCCTCGAGAATATTGTGCTGTATATCTGTATCGGACATATCTTTAGGCATGATTATTATATGTACATCAGGGCGTAAATAGTAAGGCTGTCAATAACATTTTACGAACCGGCCGGATCGGACATCCGATTTTCAACGGGCAGGCAGTTCCCTGGCAGACCCTACGATGAATATTTCATCTTTTCAAGGATAATCGGGGTCACGAATATATCCGCGATATATGCCGCAAAAATTCCCGCGCAGGCGATAATACCCATGTTATTGATGCTATTGACTTTTGAAAACGTGAGTACAAGAAAACTCACACACAGGATCAGCGATGTCTCGGTTATGGCGGAACCGACTACGGAAAAAGTCCGTGTTACGCTGAGGGTAAAATTTCCGCTATGTTCCATTTCATTTTTCAGGTGGGAAAGGAGGTGTATGGTGTCATCAACCGCAAGCCCCATGATCATGGGAGCAACAGTCATGGTTACAAATTCCATTGGAATATTGCAATACCCCATGATCCCCCCCGCTATCAGCACGGGAAAAATATTGGGAATCATAGCGATGATCCCCACTCTGATGCTTTTAAAGACGATTATCATCAGTATCGTTATCAACCCGAACGCGGTCATGACGGATCGAATCAGCCCTCGTGTGATATACTGGTTCATAACGGCCATCTGGTAGGTGGAACCGCTGAAAAAAGACTCTGTCCCGGGGGGAAAGAGATCGGCGACAAGAGTCTCGATTTTTTTTATACTCCGCTCGATTTTAAGCGAACTGAAGTCAGTCAGCTCGATAAAAATCCTTGTGGTGGAATAATTATCGGTAACCCAGCTCTTCAGGTAATCCGGATCACTCCCCTTCGATGCATCCAGCAGGCCTCTCAATGCATCCTTTCCCGTGGGAATTGTTGCAAATGCTGCATCATGCTGATGAATCAATGAATTAAGATTTCTGACAACTCCCGCAAGCGAGCTTGTTTTTTTCACAAGCGGAAGACCGCCGATCTCTTTCTCCAGCCTCTCTATCCTCTTTATGTATTCCGGGTCGGACAGACTGCCGGCCGGAAAAGTGAGAACAAGGTCCATGGCATCATTGGTTGCGATTTCCGATTTTCCGATGCGCACCTGATCTTTCATGTGAGGCAGCCGAGTCCCCATCATCTTTTCCGCGTTGAAATCGACCTTCAGCTTAAACACTCCCCAGAGGGCAATGGCCGTGACCGCGCAAAAAAGAATGATTATCGGTGTCCTGTAGCGGACGAGCCATTGGCCAAAAAGCTGCAGCGTCTTCTCGAATATATCATTGATACGGTGGCTTTCGTGAATGATTTCCCGGTTACCCCCGAAAGCGAGAAGAATCGGAAAAAAAAGCATGCTGAAAACATATACGAAAAAAATACATAGCGCGGAAGTGAAACCCACCCACTGGATCGGTTTAATCTCTACGAAGATGAACGAGAGGAGCGCGACGATGGTGGTAATGGCGGTAAAGAGAATCGGTTTGGCGCTTTTCATCATGGCATGGACAACTGAAGCCTTCCTGTCACCGCTTTGTTTGAGATGCATTTTGAAAAAACGATTTATGTGTACGGTATATCCGATTGACACTCCCATGGTAAGAAGAATTGGCACCGCGATAAATGCGCTGTCCATGGAGATGCCCATACTGCCCTGTATTCCGAAGACGGTTGCCACCGATAATGAGATTATGAAAAGGGTTCCTGCGACTCCCTGAACATTCTGAAATATCAGGACAGTAAGAAGCAGCGCCATTAGAGCGCCCAGGCCAAGAACCCGACTCAGGTCACTCATCATCTCGGCTTCTTTTCTGAAAGCGTATACCGGTACCCCGGTGGCGGTCAGGCGAGCATTACCCGTCTTGATCGAACGAACCGTATCATACGCGGCCTTGCCCACCGCGAAAAGGGGCTCGGTCGGTTCTTTCCAGCTATCTCCGGATGGATAGGGAAGAAGGGCTAACTGGACCCAGGCCTGGCGGTTATCGGTAGAGAAGAGCACCCCTTTGAGCGAGCCTGAGGCGTTGTAGAAGGCCTTCAATCGTATCAGAGCATCATCGCCTGCGGCAAGTCGTCCGTTTTTAAATGGAAGGTCTATCCCGCTGCCGAAGGGTCCCTTCACGTGAACGATCGACACCGCCTCTTTTGCCAGCGGCACTTCAGCCTGGAGGCGGTCGCCCACCGTTTTAATCAGCTCGAGGGACTCACGGGAAAAGACGTCTTCGCTTTCAACCAGCACTCCCACAAAATCATTGTTATGGAAGAGCCGCCTGAACTTCTGTTGATTCTGCAAAACCGGATCATCTTCCAGGAAGAATTCTTCAATGTTAACCGTGATATCGAGATGAAACAATCCGGGAACGGAGACGGCCGCAAGTAGTAACGCAGCAAGAAGTGCCAGCCATTTTTTTTCGATAAGTCCACCGAACAGCCTTTCAATCAGGCCTTTTTTCTCCTGAGCGGAAAATTGATCCGGGCCGTCTCCGTCGGACATCCTTTTCTGGTTCATACCTGCGGCTCACGATGATGCGTGGCGATGGTTTCCTCCATCCATGAAGCCGCCCTTTCAGCCATTATTTCCAGCTTATCCATGGGAACGACGCCATCCTCCCTCGACGGCGGGGGAAAAAGCGGCTCACCGATGACAAGGTTAATCCGTATCCAATTGGGGCCCATGGGCCTGCCACGGAATGTTCTGCGTTTAATGATGTATACCATGGGCACAATCGGGGCCTGGTGTTCGTAGGAGAGCACGAATGCCCCGGAACGGAAAGGGTGAATGGTCTGGCTCATTAAATCCAGATTCCCCTCGGGAAGGAAATGGACATGGTGCTTACGCTTCAGGGCCTCTCCAACCGGTCCGGTGATCATCTTCAATCCCCTTCCATTGGCAGGTATGGGGAAGGCCCGATGAATCCTTAAAAGACGCCTCGCTATGGGGACCTCGAAATTTCTCTGCGCCACGGCAGTGTGCAGCGCTCTGGGGAGAACGACGAAATTCGCGAATACCGTGTCGAAATAATGGCAGTGATTGGAAATGGTTATACAACCCCGTGTGCGCAGTATTTTCAGGTTCTTTCTTCCCTTAACCCTAAAACCAAAATAGACGGCGGCGAAAAGGGTAATGATATAGCTGATCGCAAAGGGGATTACAACCAGGATTTCGTACCACCAGTCCATATAGATAAACTTGAAGGGTTTATCAAAATCAATTTTTTTGCTGTTATTGACCTGAATGATTTTATCTTTCGGTATTTCTGGTCTCAATCGGCTGTTCATATTCAAGCTAGCTCCGCGTGAGTTCTGGAATTCTTTCTTCTACGGCTTCCCCGGTCCACCACGGCTGTGGCTCAAGCTGCCCGGCCGCAATGATCTCCGATTTGGAAATTCTTCCGGCAACGGCGTCGGCAAAGAATTCTTCCATGGCCGCGATGCACCTGTCCATTCGATAATACTCGGCCATTGCGAGGACCGATTGCTTCAATTCCCTCAGGGCCATGCGGTTTTCATACCAGTAATCAATCCTCTTCGCCAGCGAGTCGGCGTCATCCATGGTGAAAAGGAATCGTTCATCAAGGGCGAACTGGGAAGCGGCGCTATGCGGCGAATTTCCGATCAGGCAGGGAAGGCCGCAGCCGATGGCCTCGAGGCAGGAAAGGCTTTCCAGTTCGACCACCGACGAATGGAGATATAGATCGGCCGTGTTCAGGTAGTGAAGCTTCGCCTCATGGGTAACATACTCGACAAGGGGCTGAACGGGCAGTTCTCTGCCGCGCCTTCTCAGTTTTTCCGAATTCTCGCCCTTCCCGCAGAGAATGAGCTGGATATCGTCCTTGTATTTTGACCTGAGCACGCCCTCCATCAACAGCTCCTGACGCTTTTCCATGGCATGGCGGCCTACGTTTAGTATCACGAATCTGTCGCCGAACCATGCCGGCCGTTCCATGCCGGCGGGTATATATTCACGGGGAATGCCGTTTGAAACAACACGCATGTGGGCCCGGCTTCCCTTCTCGGCCAGCAGATTCGCGGCGAAACGGGACGGACAATGGATGGCATCCACCTGTTTGAAAAGGCAAAAATTGAAAAGGGCGTGGAACATCGTTTCCATTTTCGGATCTTCCTTTCCCATGGCGGAAATGATGTTCTGGGGCTGAACATGGCACGCCCCCGTTACGGCAACACCCATTTTTTTCGCTATCCTGACCGCCTTGCGCGCGACAAAGAAGGGGAGCTGGATCTGCACCAGATCGGCGCCCTCAAAGGCCCTTCGCAGGACCGATGTTGTGCCCTTGGCAAAGAGAAAGTTCATTTTTTCCAGTGATTCCCTCACAAAGGGAAGATAAAAACCAGGTACTTCATAAAACTCATAATCCCCCTCGTGACTGCCCGTGGAGACCACCCTCACCTGATGGCCACGATCGATCAGTTCCTGAACGATTCTCTTCGTGGCCACGACCGAACCATTTCCGCCATTCCAGCTGTCGATAACGAATACTATCTTCATAGTGATCATCCTTTATGCCCATCTGTCGCAAAACGGTTATTCTTCATGTTCGTTTCGAACCGGCCGTATGAATACAGCAGGAAACTTTCGAATCGAAACATGCCATACGGACATCTTTACATTGTTATTTTTAGCTTGATCAAATAGTTGCAGAATAAGGAACATGTCAAGAAATTATGGAAACTATTTAAAAAATAGTGGAAACTATTTAAAATAATAATGGTTTCGTTTAATATAAATATGCCTTTTTTGTCATTTTTTGCCATAAATAATTAATTTTTTGTGGCATGCAAGGAACTATTTTTTAACACTTGGAAACTTTAATTTAACATCTGGAAACTATTTTTTTTATCAGTATTGATCAACAAGAAAAGGTATACCTTCTGGCAGAAAAGCCCGCGGTCCATTCTGATTTGTCACCTGCATCCCTTCGGGCCGGATAAACGGTACAATTCCCACTTGCAAAATACAACCGGGTATATACTTTCTGTTATTAAAACCATGAAAGGATTACCTATCGTGTCATCGACTATCGGGGCCCTGAAACGCCATGTAGTAAAAAACGTCATGATCGCCATGGCGCCCGTTCTGCTTATAACGGGTTCACCCCTCACGGCGGCGGATTATTCCGCCGGGGAGGAGGCCCTCATCTGGCTGCAGACAAAAATGCATGAGCGCGAATACCGGAAAAACATGCGAAAAGGGGTTGTGCTTGATGCCGTCTTGTCGCGGGTGAAGGCGGACCCGGAAATATGGACAAATGAAAACCCCACCCATCCGGAGCGATTGGCGCAGTTTACCTTGAACCTCCGTAACGCGCCGAAGAGTGATACCATTGCCTTCGGTGATTCACTCCTGGATCTTACAAGAAAGCGGCTCAATGCGGTCCACCCCGGGCTTAATTTCTCAACAAGCGGCTCCTGGGCGCATCACATGGCACGAATGGCCGCCGATGTGCGGCCGGCGTTGAAGCGGGCCGGAATATACGGCTCAATTAAATATGTCATCGTGGGGAGCCTGGGCGGCAACCCCCTGCTCATGCGACAGCCCGTCGACGTTACGATCGCGCACAGCCTTGAGGCCCTGGACGCCATACGGCGCCTTTACCCGGCGGCGAGGATCATTGTTTTCGGAATACCGCCGACGGTCAGCATGTACGTCAATCTGAACGCCCCTGCCTTCGAGGCTGCGCTCTACCGCTGGGTGCTGGCAGACCGTGACGCGGTAATGCTTCCCCTCCAGCGGCAATTTGCCGGAATGCTCGGGCTCTTCCCCAAAGCCATCATGTCCGTGGATGGTGTCCATTTTTCCCGGCAGGGCACAGTCACCTTCGACCAACTTCTAGAGAAGGGAAAGCGGGCCCGTTCAAAAGCCATTGTTGATTGATGAACCGGATTGACCCGGTAAGGTCGGCGACGGATTACGGTGGCCGGTTACGTCCTACAACAACTATCCCGATCATGACCGTCCGCGGGATGCGGCAAAAAATACCCGCCGCGCGCCCTGACTAGTATGAATAGACGGCGATTTTGCTGAAGCCGGATACCATCATGTCAGACCGTATGCAGGTGAGGCCCTGCTTCTCGGCAAAGCCGTCAAGCGCACCATTGTCCATCCAGTGCCGGTAGCCCCTCCAGTGATCACCGCCTGCGAATCGTTCGATTGCCGTGATTATCAGCTCGGCCCTTTTGCTTTCCATCGGCGCGATGTAGTCGATGATAATGAACTTCGCGGCGACCGCCCTTGCGGAATCCATGATGCTGTCGCGCCTTTCGGAGGAGACGGAATGAAGCATCAGAGAAAGAAAGGCATAGTCATAGGAGCGGGACACATGACGGGACAGCTGTGTGGCGCTGCCGTGAATAAATTCGGCGTTGTGGATGCCCATTATAAGCCGCCTTCTTTCGGCGAAATGCGCCATCTCCGCGGAAAGGTCTATGCCGGTTACCCATGAAGCGGTACCTGCGAGTTCAAGGGCCATTGAGCCGGTGCCGCTTCCGATATCGATGACGCTTTCGCCGGCTTCAATGTAGCCGCCAAGCGGCCCGGGGAGCCTTCCCATGATGAGCGGGTCGAGTATCCTGCAATAGAGCCATCCTTCCATTGTCTTCCACTTCCTTTGTCGGATAATTGAGAGCGACCAGGCATACAGTATCACAGGGTGTCACATCATGTCAATTATTCAAACAATACATTCAGTTCAATTCAATGCTGAATAGAGCGGCATAATGGGATTTACCGGTACCGATAGTGAACCGGCACGAGGGCCCTTCTGGTAACAATAGTGTGAAGAAATATGGCAGACATCGGCGACACATTCCGTCGTCGTGAATGAAATGGTCACCTGTCTGACCGGGCTGAAGAAAGCTCGCCCCTGCAAGAGGAACAATACGGTAGTATAGAAAAAAATGTTATACTATGTATTGACAGGATGTGTACTTATCACTATATTAGTATGTATTCTAAATTACTTCAATAGAGGTGCGTATGGAAGGGGAGAAAAAGATCACCTATATTGTTACCTTTGGAGATGACAATCCCGAAAAGGCGACCATTCCTTTTATTCTCGCCAACACGGCAATGGCCATGGATGTTACCCCGGTCATCATACTGCAGAGCAACGGCGTTATGCTGGGGGTAAAAGGATTTGCGGAAAACATCCACTTTAAAGAAGGCGTGTCGCTCAAACAGCTTATAGAGAATTATACGGGGGAAGGTCACCAACTCCTGCTCTGCTCTCCCTGCGTGGAAAAAAGGAATCTGTCAGAGAAAGACTTTGTTGACGGGGCCGTAATAGTAGGGGCCGCGCGGGTGAACGAGGAGGCACTTACAAGCATCAATGTTATCACCTACTGATTGCGGTAATCGCGGTACTGTGTGCCGGATGATATGATTGTGCCTTTCTTTACAACAGCCGCGGCTATGGCCGGAAAATCATATTCATCAAGGTATGGTGTGAGGGTATAATCGAGATTTGCGGGACCGCACCTGACCAGCATGGCAACAATCAGCAGCGCTACAATCAGAAACGCCGGGACATGCCATCGAGTTTTTTTCATTATACATTTTCATTCATCTATTCGGATTACTCCGACTCGTACACAAACGGACCATGCTCCCATAATGGCCCTTGTCGCCACCATTAGTGGAGCTCTGAAATCCTCATTTCATTCAATAACACCGGGCCGGCGCCATAATCATCACCCGGCGCGGATTCCAGGCGAACTCACAGACCATCACAACTTCCGACCAGATGCCGCTGTAAGTGCCGAACCACGATCTGCAACCGCGACATTGCATGTAACGGCAAATGCAGCACTAAAGCTCTGATCAATCGGAATGATTAGAGTGCCCTCCTGGCCCCGGATCAGATCACACGTTATGAATATGAGGCCCGGTCCCGTTCAATCAAAATCTTTCTCCGTGAGCCCCCACCGCTCCTCCTGCTCGAGATTCCCATGGGGTTCGATATGGACAATGATATCGTATATGCTGGGGATCATGTCGCGTATATTTTTCTCCACAGCCTTTACCCGTTCATGCGCATCTACTACTTTTAGATTGCCATCAACCTCGACGTCCAGGTCAAGGACGTAATGTGCGCCGAGTTTCCTGATTCTCACGCGGTGAGGATTGCCCACCCCGCCGGTATTTCTAACCGCTTCGAATATTTTATCATACAATTCCCTGTCGACCTCCCCTTCCATTAATTCCGTAACAGTGCCGGTGAAAATACGAACGGCGGTAATCATGATCCATACCCCGATGATGAAGGCGAGTATCTTGTCTATGACAGGCAGCTTGAAGAAAAAAACGCACCCCAATCCGATGAGAACACCGGCGGAAGTAATTACGTCGTTTTGCATGTTTTTGCTGTTCGCAAGAAGCATCGCACTGCAGGACTTTTTTCCCAGAGCGTACTGGCTCCAGGAGAGAAGGACCTTGCCTGTGATCGAAATAATCGTAACATACACGGCAAGCAAATCCGGCATCCGCACCGCACCGGGATCCAGAATCTTTCCCACGGTCGAAAGGGAAAGCTGCCCCCCGATGAAAAATATGATGAATGCCAGAATGGACGTTGCTATCGTTTCAGCCCTGTAATGGCCGTATGGATGCTCCCTGTCGGGGGGACGAATCATGATGATTGAGACAATCAGTGTAATTATCGATATGAAGATATCGGTAAGGCTATCAAGACCGTCGCCGAGCACCGCGAGACTGCCGGCGACAATTCCAACCACAATTTTTAAAATTGCCAGTACGGCATTCCCGATTATGCTGATGATGGAAGCAATTTTTATTATTCTGTTTCTGTCCATAGTGTCCCGGATCGTCCGGAAAACCATATCCCATAAGCTTCCAGAGGATCAATCACTTTCTCTACATTATCTCCAACAATTTCATCCTTACAACATTGTATCCTTTAATTAAGATTGCGATTTCTTCAGATTGAAGCATGTGCTAAAATTTCATTTTCATGGAGGAGGCCCCGGCTCATTCAGAATCCGAAATCAGGCACAACAGGAGTTTGTACTTTCTGCACTGATCGTTATCGAAGTGAGACAGACTACGCTCTTCTGCCGAGCACGTCGAAGCATCAGCACTCATATTGGATCACCGGGACCTCATGGCAGAAAAAAAGACCCGGGCAGGAACATTGAAAATGTGTCGGGTACTCAACAAAACCAGCGGGTCTACCAGCAGTTGAAGACATCCTCCGCAAATCCCAGGAAGCGGTCCAGAATGATGGCCTTACCATCGTCCAGGACCGCAGTACCGCTGAACTCGCCAAAGGTCTGGTGCTGAATGGACTTAATAATCCCCATGTTTGTTTTCGACTGTCTGTCCACCAGGGGGATGAAGTCCGTCTCAAACCGACCGTCTGAACTTGTAAAGCGCCAGGGCTTCATGTAGTCCGACTCATCAATGTGAAAGTGGACATCTTCAAGCTTGTGGACCCGGCCCCCGTAGAACAGCATATTTTCCGATGCAGGCGTGCGATCGGAAAAGCCATAGCCGATATTCCATCCGAAGGGCACGCCGTCAACACGGCCGGACGCGGAGCCCCAATACCAGCGGTTGCGATAGGTCCAGTTGCCCCGTCCCCAGTCAAGGGTGCCGAAATCCCCGGCCGGATCAAAGGAATAGCTCTTCGTACCGATACTGAAGCCGCCACAGGCGGGCATGCAGTTGATCTTGCGATTATGGTAGAAAGCCCGGCGGTTTTCCTCCCATGATGTGGCAATATTCATGCTTTCAAGGTCAGCCGGCTGATCGAGCTCCACCGAACCCTCAAGCCCGCTCCTGCCGTCTGCATCCGTGATACCCGGGGCGGCGAATGTAAGGATTCGCCTGCCCGGCCGGCACTCAAACTCGAGGCTCAGTCGGGAATCCCTGAAGGATACGGTGCCCGTATCGCTGTCCGGAGAGAAGCCGGTTTTGCCGCGGGGGAAAGCCCGGAGGGTATCCACCTGGTGACAGTAGCCCCTGCTGAAATCCAGGAAACATACCGCAAAAAGCCCCGCATATCCGAGGTCGCTCATGGTCACGGTAATGCCGAAACGACCGCTATGGGAGATGATGGCATAATAGTCCCATTCCTTTATACGGTGCCAGCCTGCCCGGATCCTGGATCTGTCATAGCGCCAGAGAGGTCTGCGGGCCCAGCCCTCCTCCAGGATGCGGCCGTCAGGCCCGAGCAGATCAATCGATGATGTTACTTCATGCTGCATGGATTCCTCCCGAACGGCCGGTGCCGCCAGAATTCAATTTTTTTCTCCATGGAAACAGCTCCCCTCACGTGTCAGACCCACGAGAATGTATGGATCTTATCCGCACCATCACGTGGGCACAGGAAACCCCATGACAGGCACTATGCGCAGTACATTGATCCGGGATAGTTGCATGTTCGCAATTAATGATATTTTTTATATCCAAGAAATCAAGAATTTTATACAAAAACCCGTCGGTTGGCATCGTGTAGATATTTCAGCGTATACATGCCGGCGAAAGTCGTTTTATTATAATCAGGCAAAGCCTTTTCCATCGATCCGCCGAGGGAGATCGGAAGGCCTTGGTTAACCCGACCGACGAGGAGAGGCATGTCGCCGGAACAGCGTGAAGCCGTACGGGACAGGGCGCGTGACACATGGAACAGCCTCACCCCGGAGCAGAAGGAAGATGCGGGAGCACATTGATCCTGGCGGGAATTTCAATTAGCAGGGAATTCCGTCTCATTCAGAACCCGATCATGCGATCCATCGGCCCTTTTTTTTTACCACTGTCGATGCATACGAACAATTATTGATCGCCGTGACTGGTATAGAGGGCTGAACGGGTGTCGTCATGAAGCAACTGGACCATGCGGTCATTTCGATTGTGTAAAGAGCTTCATATATTTCCCGTAGCCCTCCCTGGCCAGGTCTTTCTTGGGGATGAACCGCAGGGCCGCCGAATTCATACAGTAACGGAGCCCCGTGGGAGCCGGGCCGTCTGTAAAGACATGGCCCAGATGGGAATCGGCATGCCGGCTCCTTACCTCGGTCCTGGTTGTAAAGAAGGTGTTGTCTTCCTTCTCGATTATGTTCCCGGGTTCGAGGGGACGGGTGAAGCTCGGCCAGCCAGTGCCGGACTTATATTTGTCCCTCGAGCTGAAAAGGGGCTCCCCCGACACGATGTCCACGTAGATGCCATCATCTTTATTATTCCAGTACCTGTTGTCGTAGGCCGGCTCTGTGCCGTCTTCCTGGGTGACCATGAACTGCAGAGGCGTCAGTTTTTTTTTCAGCTCGGACCTGGTATATCGTTTATACGTATGAACTACGCCGTAAAAGCTCCTTGTTTCACTGACACCCCCCCATACCTTTTCCAGAAACTGGTCCCGGCCGCAACGATAGCGGTAATACATGTACCGAAGCGGATTTTTTTTGTAGTAATCCTGGTGGTAGTCCTCTGCGGGATAGAAATGCGAAGCGGGTTTGATCTCAACGGTTACGGGTTTTTTGAAGATTCCCGATTTCGCCAGGTTCGCCTTTGAGATGCCCGCGATCCTTTTCTGTTCATCGTTTTCATAGAATATTGAGGGCCGGTACTCGGGTCCGCGGTCGCAGAACTGGCCCCGGGAATCGGTAGGATCAATCTGACGCCAGTAGACGTCAAGTATACGCGAATAGCCGACAATCGCAGGATTGAAGGTTATCTGCACTGCTTCGATGTGGCCGGTACCGCCGTACGTTTTATAGGTAGGATTTCCGCCGCTCCCGCCCGTGTAGCCCGATACAACAGTCATGACGCCCTTGAGCTTTTCAAAGGGCTCGGTCATGCACCAGAAGCATCCCCCCGCAAGTGTGGCCTTTTCAAGGGCGGTTCTGGAGAACAGCTCCATCGACAGCAGGGGAATGGCCAGGGCCAGCAGAAAGACAATTTTTATTTTTTCCGTCACAACTACCTCCTCCACGCGGATAAGGCCGGGCTGTATAATCCGGTTGGTGTCATGATTGTAATATAGTAACACTAAAGCGGGGTGAAATCGAGAAAAAATTCATTTACCGATGTTCTTTAAAGGGGGAATTATTTTTTCAGCAAATATTCATGTTATATACAGTGCAGTAGAGGGAAGGAGAGGCCTCCCCCTACTCAATGCTTTCCTTTATCCTGTAGAGAACCCCTAAAGAGAGATACCCCTCATAGCCTTCAAATTCTCCGCTTGGGGTGGTATCAATATCACTGCTGGAATCGTATGATTTTCTTTTCTTTAAAAGGTCTATGCCAAAACCGCCCCTGAAACCGGACTCAATAGAAAGTGTTATTGATTTTGAAAAGTTGTAATTCAATCCCAGGGCAAAGCCGAGGTTTAAGCCGATCATCATATATTTTCTTTTATAAGATATTGGCAGCATAGAAAATGAGACGTAATTAAAAAGAAGATCATAATTTCGGATGGAATCATTTCCCCACAGGTAGCTGATAGATAACTGCGGTCCCATCCATAACCTGATAGTATTTGTATGATAAAGCCGCAGGCCGAATGTGTTGACCCAGTTAATCCTTTTCAGTTTAATTTTACTGGCTGTATACGCATTTATAGAATCTATACCCAGGTTGAAGCGGTAATTGAACATATCTTTCCGTGAGAGGTTTGAATCGATAATTATTCCTCCTCCGAATGAACTTGCTGCCCCGTCGGGTCTTAAATTTACCACCGGCCCGACCGGGAAGTCCGCTGCTTTAAATTGTTCATGATTCCATTTCATGTTGCTTACTGATCCTGAAGAGTATACTCCAATACCAACAGCGTGCGCTGAAATTGGATAGAGCGCGCAGGCCAGAATAAGTAAAACAAGAAAGCGGTGTTTGAGATTAACCCTTATCATGCATTACCTCCTGGAATTGTTATCGTAATTATACTACTGAAATCTGCATGAGTAGTCAATATAAATTCTGGCAACAGACGATTTATTCCCGCGTAACGTCAAGTCCGCAGAGACAGAATGAGTCGCACAAGCGCTACGCATAGCACACCCGGAACTTCCCAGAAAACAAAAAATGATCGACAGGCGTCATGATTTCACCTAACTTTGTACTATTCATATTGGCCGTAAATGTATTATGTACGGCTTCAAGCCTTGAAGAGTCGTGATATCTTCATGCCGTATCAGGATTTGCTAAAATCCAGCGTGATGCTGATGCGCAATGCCAGCAGGAGACGGTATATACCCATGAGAAATTTCATTCTTTTATTCTTGATCATGGCGGCACCTTTAAAGGCCTTCGCTGTTAAACCGATAATGATACACGGGTCTTTCGAAAGCTATTCGGTCTTTAACAATGCGGAGTATATCGAGGACAAATCAGGGCGGTTGTCTCTTGATGAGGCGCGTAAATCTGCCGATTGGAAGAAAACGGAAGCGGAGGCGGTCAATTTCGGGTTTACCCGGTCAGTGTACTGGTTCCGGTTTGCCGTTGGAAATCAGGGGTACGGCGGCCGGGACATCTTACTTGAAATAAATTATCCGATGCTCGACTACGTCGATCTCTATATCCCGGACGGGGCGGGTTCGTATCGTAATAAAAAATCGGGCGATCTCCTGCCCTTTTCAAATTGGGAGATAAAAGACCGGAACATCATGTTTACCATCAGTCCGCCGAAGACACCGGGTGACTTCTACCTGCGCGTTCAGACGACGAGCTCGGTCAATTTTTCCATAAGACTTCTGTCTGTCGAGACGTATATTGAGAAGCTCAAGCAGGAGCTCCCGGTCTTCTGGGCATATTACGGCATCATGATCGCATTGCTTGTCTTTAATCTGATGGTCCTCCTGCTGACGCGCAACAGGAACTATTTGTATTTTTTGTACTTCATTTCGGCCTGGATCCTTTTCCAGTTTACCCTGAACGGTTTTGCTTTTCAATTTCTCTGGCCCGAACTGCCATGGTGGGGGAATAAATGCCTGCCATTTTTCATATCCCTGGTTGCCGCCACATGCGGGATAGTAGTACGCTCCTTTATGCAGACAAAAACAAAATTCCCCGTGGCCGACAAGGTGGCCCTGTTCGTCATGATCGTTCCCGGCCTCGCGTGGGCCCTGGTGTCGCTGATACTACCGTATCAGATCGGCATAAAGGGCGCGACCGCCATAGCCCTCCTGGGCTCATCCACGATGATTACCCTTTCCATCGTCCTGATGCTGCTCGGCTCCCGTGACGCAAGGTTTTTCCTCCTCAGCTGGTTATTCATGCTGACAGGCATCGTGCTCTACACGCTGAAAACCTTCGGCGTCATACCCGCCGGCTTCCTGGCCAACTGGAGCATCCAGATCGGATCGTCGGCTACGGCGATCCTTCTCTCGGGCGCCCTGGCGGAAAACATTAACGTCATGCGAAGGAAGGTGACCACGCTCAATAAGAATCTGATGGACAGCGAGACGGTGGCCAAAGAACGGGCCGTATATCTCGAGCAGGTCGTGGCCACCGTGAAGGATATGTCGGATAACATGCTCACGGTAAGCGAGGACCTGACGGCCATCAGCGACAAGTTCTCGAAAATGTCCGGCGAGCATGAAATGGCCAGCAACGACATGTCCTCGGAATTCGATATGCTGAAAAATGAGTATGACCGCCTCCACTCGTCGATCATCAGCCAGCGCGAAGAAGGAAGCAGGACCCGCGAGCTCTCCGGCGGGCTCCAGAAATCACAGGAATCGATCACCAGGGCGAGCCACGCGATGGCGGAGAGTATATCGCTGATATCAAAAACGAACAATGAGACCGAGGTCACCCTGCGGAGCCTCATCGAAAAAATGAACCTCATCAGCAAAGGGGGGAAATCGATCGAGGAATTTATGAACATCATCAATGATATCACCGACCGGATAAACCTGCTTTCGCTCAATGCCGCGATCGAAGCGGCGCGGGCCGGTGACCACGGCCGGGGGTTCGCCGTCGTCGCGGACGAGATCGGAAAGCTCGCCCTCGCCACCTCGGACAACTCCAAGCAGATTTCGAGCCAGATATCGTCGATCATACAGGATATCACCGAAGGGACTGGTCTCATGAACAGAACGAAAAAGCAGATGGAGCAGACTTTCGGCATCATAAACACCGTCACATCCAGCACGGAGGAAGTTAAAAACCTCGTCCTTGAGCAGGACACCGCAATCAACAGGATCGTCACCCAGGCCGGGCTAATGGACGATCTTTCAAAGGAAATAGAAGGTGCGACCACCAGTCAAAGCCAGACCATAGGCTCGACTCTGAAAACCATCAGCAGGCTGGCCGAGATGGCCAGGGACATTTCGAACACGAACAGCAGGATCCTGGAACTCACCGCCCTGGTGAAGGAAAAATCCTTCCAGATGAGCAATGTGATCACGGAAGTGGGCTAGGCGCTTTTTTCCCAGGAATTTGCATTCTCTCTGTTACAGGCCCATTGGATATAATGGAAAGTATCAGAACCATTAGTGGACCACTGGACCCTCATGGCAAAGCAAAAAAATCCGGGCAGGAGGCCCGGCGGTACGAGAATGGCGACCGACTCAGCCTCCCCGCTGCCCCCTGCTCCACAACCGGGAAGATCCGCTCCCTGTTCGCCTCGATAAATTCCAAGCCCCTGTCCTGCGCTTTTTTTGATAGAGGGGGCCTCCTTCAATAGAGAGCTTGTTCAGATAAAACTGATTCAATCTCATGAACCGGCACAGCATGAAGCGGAAATTTCGTGATAGTGAATTTAGTAATTTTGACATCCTATTATGAAAATTGAATCTCATAATGTATGCAAGATCTAATACTAATTGATCTTGTTCTCTATATAGGAAACTCCGCCGCATTCAAAATTCGATCATTCATCACAACGGGCTTTATCTTCACCATTGGCGTATCGGCAGAAGCATCATGCCTGTCAACGAGCGCCATGCTGGCGCCTTTAAACATTTTCGGGGGGCAATCCCCCGGAACGCGGATGGTTCCGTAGCTTCATGGGTGCGTTACGCATGGATGAATGCGTGGAATAACACTGACACGCCTGGCTACTTCCCGACATTCGCCGACAGGAAACGGTCCAGGCACGCTGCGAAGGCGTTTCGATCACGGGGACTGAAGGGCGCGGGGCCCCCGGTGTCGATCCCGCTCCCGCGGAGTTCCTCCATGAGGTCCCGCATGACGAGGCGCTCCTTGATGGTATCCCTCGTGTAAAGCTTTCCACGTGTCGTGATGACAAACCCTCCCCGGGACACGACCCGGTCCGCAAGCGGGACATCCTCCGTGATAACCAGGTCGCCATCCTCAACCATCCCCGTGATCCAGTCGTCTGCCTCGTCGAAACCGGCGGAAACGTGTACAAAGGAGATGGCAGATGACTGAGGAATTTTGAGCGGGGTATTCGCGACAAGCACCAGGGGCACCTTCAGCCTTTCGGAAGCGCGGTACAGTATCTCCCTGACCGCGACGGGACTCGCATCGGCGTCAAGATATATCTTCACCCTTCACCCCCTGCCCGCCGAGGCGATGATGGCGCCGATGGCGGGTTTCTCAGAGGAGAGGTCGAATTGCAGATCATACACGCCTGTGTCGCCATCCGCGTCCATCACCTCCTGCGAAATAGAGTCCCGTGCCTCTCTTCGGCTCCATCTTCCTTCCATTCATCTCGCGTGGCACAAACGCCCCGGACAGCCATGCATAATTTCTTCCCGGCATGGCTGTCCACTACTCCATTGGAAGCGACCGGCGTATCAGGTGAAACTGATCAACGCGAAGCAGCAGGGATGATGCCTATCGGCTTCCTGAAAAATATCTCTTCAACTTGATCCTGGTGCCGTTGAGCAGCACCGCAGGGAGCATAGTCAGAATCAGCCTGGTGTAGCTCCTTGAGGGCGGCCGGTACGACCTGTTTTCCTTTATCGTTATCGATTTATTCCTGCATGCAATAACACAATTGCCGCAACCGATGCATAACTCCTCTACGTAACCGTGCATCCCGTTTTCCAGGATGTGCGCATGAGTATTGCACACCGCAACACACCTCCCGCAGCTGGTGCATAATGATTCGTCTATCTCCGCTATGACATGCGGAGCCGCCACAAGATTTTTATTGAGGCTGTTATGAATCTTCAGGGCGCGGCAACAGCAATCACAACAGGTGCATATGGCGGTCTGGACCGACGGCACGGCATTAGAAGTGAAAAAAATCAGGTTTTTGGCCCATCTCTCCTCGACAATATCCCGCATCTCTTCCCTGCTCACGGTCCGGCCGTTGCCTTCCCTGGCGAGACCGAGAGAAAAGTCGCCGAAGGTGAGGCACCCGTCCTCCCGTGACGCCCGGCTGCAGGCATGACCGGTCAAATGCATCGAATTCCTGCACGGACAGATGTGATATACCCCGAAATGTCTATGGGAGCCGATCATCTCCGATACCAGATCGGTATCGACAATAACGCTGTTTGCTTCCACCGCACGCTCGACCGGAAGGCTCCGTATCGCGTTGACCGGTTTGTGGAAATAGTCGCCCAGGTACCCTGTATCTACCAGATCATTCATAAGATCCGCGAATACGATGTGCCAATCACTGGCGTTATCGATCCTCAATACATGCTCGAATATACCGGGGATGAGCGGATAGAGCATAAAGCGATTCGCGAGGGTGATGATGGTTCTTTTCCGGCACATCTCTTCCAGCATCGGGGCCAGCGTGTCCGGATGAACGCCCGATTTCCGCGCAATCTGTTTCAGTGTTTTCGGATATATAAAAGACAGGTGCCTGCAGAGATGCGCCTCATCCAGGCTGAAAAGGTGCGAAACAAGTGCTATCAGCTTTTCGCTCATCGGCGGCCCCATGACCTTGACAGCGCTGAACATCTCTGCCAGCTCGGCATATACCGGATGGGCGTTATAATTCGTGGTCATCTTCATGCCTGTTTGATGCTGGTGTACGTGAGTAAGAATTACCGCCTGGCACATAATAAAGCAAACAATAATTATCCATATAGAAACTCCATCTCATTTACAACCCCCACCTGCGACACAACGGCCCCTGCTTGTGCTGTCTGTACTGGATATTTTCGAAGTGAGCCATTCGGAGCACTTGTGCTAGCCAGTCAAAGCACCGGAACCATTATTGATCATAAAGGACGCCATGCCTGCCGTAGTGCCCTTGAATCTCTTTTGTACGGCCGAAAGTCGCCATCGGCCAGTGAAAAAATGACGTAATGGTTCACTCTTCTTCATCTCGTACTTTCTTGATGAAACAATCCTGGAAGAAATTGCGAGGCTGGGCGGTGAGGCAGATGTAACAGATTAATGCACATGGAATGGCCGCTCATGATAATCAGGGAGGAGAGTCCCGGACAGTTCCCCTGCCTCCCGATTTTCCGGTGCGCCTCCTCCGCCGGGTGTCTCCCGCGGGACTTCTTCGCTATGCCCGGCCGCATGCGCGCCGACCCGCGGGAGCGTGGTGCTATTTTTTAAAAATACTTTTCACCGATTCCAGCAGATCAGGCGGCAGCACAATAAATTTGCTGTTTGCCGAATCCCCGAGTTTTACGAGCCCTTTAACATACTCCTGGCCCAGAAGGTAAGTAAGAGGATCCCCGTTACTTGGTTTTAAAGACTCTGAAACAAGTTTTATAGCGTTCGCCTCCGCCAGGGCGAGTCTCTCCCTTGCCTCGGCATCTCTTTCCGCGGACTCTAACCGGGCTTCGGCTGCGAGTATCTGCGCGCGCTTAACGCCTTCTGCTTCGCGTTCGGCCGCTTCCTTTTTCGCTTCAGCTTCCAGAATGCGCGCCCTTTTCTCTCGTTCGGCCTTCATCTGGAGTGTCATTGCGTTGACGATATCATCCGGCGGCTGTATATCCTTTATTTCGACACGCGTTATTTTTGTCCCCCACGCGTCTGTTGCTTCATCCAGTGTAACGAGAAGATCAGCATTGATTTTTTCCCGCGAGGAAAGGGATTCATCCAGAGTCATCCTCCCCAGAATTGAACGGATATTTGTCTGGGCCAGGTTCTGTATCGCATAGTGCAGGTTCTGTATCCCGTAATAGGCTTTATAGGTATCCATTATTTTAAAATAGACGATACCGTCAACTTCCAATGAAGCGTTGTCGCTTGTTATTGTTCCCTGTTTGGGAAGATCGAGCACGCTCTCCCTGATGTCAATTTTTGTGGCAACGCGCGAGAAAATCGGATTGATGAGGTTAAGCCCGGGATTGAGAGTTGACGAGTATTTTCCGAAACGCTCCACTATCCAGTTTTCAGCCTGGGGGACTATACGCACCCCTTTTATTATCATGAAAATCACAAAGACCCCAATTGCAATTGAAAAATAAATCATACCGCCCTCCATTGTTTTAAACGTGTTTTACGATAAGTTTTATGCCCTTTGCGTCGGCAACCATCACCTCTTCACCGGCCTCGATAATTTCTTCTGATTCTGCCTGCCATTTTTTAATTCCGTGATACACGCTGTAAAGTTCAACCTCGCCGGGTATCCCGGGAACTATTTTCATGGTCGCTTTCCCTTTGAGGTTCAGCAGAGTCGCATCACGTGAAATATCAACCACATCACTCTGAAATTTATTTTTCAGAAACAACTGCCAGACCCCTAAAAGAACAAAGGAAGATGAAAAGAAAAAAACCCACTGCCATTCTGCGCTGTTTTCAGGAATTATTCCAATAAAAATAAAAAGGGCGGTGAGTATGCCACCCGCTCCAAACCAGAAAACTATAAATCCGGGAACAAAGATCTCACAGGCCATGATTATTATACCGCTGGCCAGCCATACCAAAGGTGGAAAAGACATATCACGCTCCACTATTTAAATAACATCATACCATGCGTATGCTTGTAAAAACCAATTGCAACCAAAAAACTTCCATGAGTAATTATATGGTCGAATATGTTTCATGTGGGAGCTGAAAGAAATGGTCATTTTTCGAATTTCTGGTCATTCTATATAAGAAACTCCGTCTCATCCACAACCCGAACATGCGATACCATGGTGAACGCGGTCGGTTCCGGTCCTGCACGAAAGGTCGCCGGCGGTCTGGAAAAACCGGCGTTCCCTTCTCGATCATCGGCACCACGGTGAAGCCGGCGCAGATCGACAGTACGATCCGCGACAGCTTCCTGGCGGCCATTAAGATTGCCTGAGAGCCGCGATCATTCGTAGGCCCTATACACGACGAAGAGGGACGCGGCGATGACCAGTTCCACGCCCAGAACAATGATCCATACCGAGAACGAGGGATGGAAAAAGATCCCGCTGTTTCCGATTGAGAGTCCCCAGACGAATTTGGAAAGCACGATCCTCATTATCCAGAAGCATAAAACAACGGCACTCGCGATGGCAATGGCCCTTTTCCGGAGGTAGGTGAATAGTCCGAGGATAATAAGCATGCCGCATACCAGTTCCACCACGCCGAATAGTATTTCAAGACTGTAGTTATCATTCAGCGAGAAAATGCTTTCCTGAAGCCGGGGAATAACACCGATTATCCCCAGTATTATGAAGAAAAGCCCCAGGGACAGTCTGAGCAATTTTACGGAAATCGTATTCATGATGCCTCCTCCAGGTGATTTTTGAAGACGCGCGGGCGACAGCAGTATCCACGTCTCATGATAAGTGTATGCTATGCCTCATGGATAAAAATGACAAGTGTTTTATAAGGCGGCATGATGCGTATTTTAATGCAATAACAATAAATCCTCATTCCTGCATGAAGCAAAAAGTGCAGTATAAGTCAACAACTACAAAAATCCCGCCTCAAGCTTCAATATGTTTTTCGACAGGAACCCGCTCTTTCTCTGGTCCCAACCCATGCGAGATACCGTGTGCTATCAGATCCGCAATTGGTTCACCAGGAGCGCCATGCCACACATAAAGTGCCGGACAAGCGCCTTGAGATTGTAACGCCGGTACTGCGCCCCTATTTGAAAAAATCGTATATCCGCGAGGGGTGCAGCCATACCTCATTCAATTCCCGCCTGTTTTTAACGATGAAAAACCGCCACTATCGAAAAAACCATGCCTGCCGTCCCGCTCTTAATTACACTACTCACGCGGTCTTCACTTTTTCCGCGGCGGCATCGGTACTATCATCGATACCCGTTTCCGGTACTCCCGGTACTCGTCTCCAAAATCTCGCTCCAGGCGCTTCTCTTCCGTGTGCTTCAGGTACACGATGACCAGGGGGATAAAGACCATGAGGGCGACAAGCCCCGCCGCAGAATCGAGATACACGACAATGGCGAAGTAGCATGACAGTGCCCCGAATACCATGGGGTTACGCGTGTAGCGGTAGGGCCCGCGTATAACCAGATGTTCCGTCCTGGGACTGATTGCCATACCGAAGCCGTCGGTGGGACCTCCCTTCCCTATGAAAAGCAGGGCCGAGTTGGACCAGAGGGCGAAAACGACTCCGGGGATGAGTATGATGCCGGAAATCACGGCCCGCATTACGGCGTCACCGATAAGCCCTGCCCCGATTGACGGATCAATATTAATCGAAATCCAGAGGAGAATCCAGGGTATGAGAACGAAAAAAAGGGAAATGCCAATCGCATACCCGAGTATATGCCGCGCCACCGTTACTGCTTTCATAGCATCCTCCCTTGAATCGATATCACTTGCACCTCATTAAAGAATGTTCAGCAAACCGCGCACGTCAACACCTTTCTCGACGAGCGCGCTGGCGACGCGGCAGAGACGGTACCGTTCGAGCGTGCCCGTACGGTTGAGGAAGAAAAGCGATCACAGCTGCCACCCCAATGGAGGAATTCCAGAAGCGGAATTTGAATCGGCAGTCGGGCGGCTCAAGAGGCGGCCCTTTCCGGCAGGAACTTCTTTGCCGGGTTCATGAAGACCGTGCGCTGCCGCGGCATCGGCCGGATAACCGGCGCCTTCAACGAGGTGGACGGGCAGCAGTGAACGAGCATCTAATCGATATCCTTTTCTGTCAGATCGCGGGTTGATTACCCCGGGAAGGGATGGGGCACTACATCACCTGACGGCATTATAGCCATGGGAAAGGCCGCCCTTTGAAAACACGATCTGCCACAGGTCATTGATTCTTGCCCTGAAGGAGGCGGCGCAGCTGAGAAAGTAGTATTCCCATATACGGTAAAACCGTTCATCAAAGGCGCTTTTTATACTGCCCCAATTTTTTATGAAGTTGTGATACCAGGCCATGAGCGTTCTGTCATAATGCAGTCCCATAACATGCCAGTCCTCGATAGTAAACAGTCCTTCCGCAGCCGCGGCAATTTGCTTTGCCGAAGGAATAAGCCCATTGGGAAAAATGTATGTGTTGATCCAGGGGTCTCCCATTCTGGTGGAGATGTTTGAACCGATGGTCTGCAGCAGGAACAGGCCCTTTTCTTTCAGGGAATTACAGACAACCTCCATGAGCCTTCGGTGGTTTTTGTAACCAACATGCTCGATCATGCCGCACACCAGCACCTTGTCAAATATTCCTTTACAATCACGGTAATCTGATTTTAATATGGACACTGGAAGGTCGCGGCAAAACTCGGTGGCATAGCGCAGCTGCTCGTCGGAGATGGTGATGCCCGTGACGGCACATCCGTATTTTTCCGCCGCGAACCTGGCACAGCCGCCCCACCCGCATCCAATGTCAAGAACTGAATCGCGGGGAGAGATTATGAGCTTTTGGCAGATAAGGTCAAGCTTCTGTTCCTGCGCCCTGTCGAGGTCATCGGTTTCCTTGAAATAACCGCATGTGTACTGGTTGTAGGGGTCGAGAAAAGACAGGTACAGATTTACGTCGAGGTCATAATGTTTTTCGACAACCCGCCGTGACCGCACCCTGTTCTGCATATTAAGGAAAAGCGATCTCCACACCGCAATGAGGGATATGGGATTGACTTTTTCATCCAGGTGGGCGCAAAACACTCTGTAGAAGAACTGGTCGAGGGCGTCACAATCCCACCATCCGTCGCAATATGATTCTCCCAGGGCAAGCGAGCCACCTTTACAAACCCTTGAAAACAACTCGTTGTTGTGTACCTGGATATCCCAGGGCCTGTCCCCGTTAATGCGGATATCGGCAGTTGCGAAAAGACGCTCAATGTACTCCCGCATTTTTTTCTTTATCATATTGAAGCTCCATCACTAATCTGGAGATCACACGTGTTACACTATTTCGGTGACAGGGCCTATGATACATTTCATCAGGCATTATACTATATTTAAATGATAATGAAAAAAACAGGAATGTCCAAATATTTTTTTTAAAAGGTAAAAAGTATCGGGCGGTGTCTTTACATTTTCACATCATTACAGCCACTTCTTTCTTCTAAAAAAAACAAGAAGACCGATAAAAACCAGAACCATAATACCCCATACTATATAATAGCTGTAGCGCCACCCCAGTTCAGGCATGAACTTGAAGTTCATGCCGTACACACCCGCCAGAAAGGTGAGCGGGATAAATATGGTTGCAATAATGGTGAGGACCTTCATGACCTGGTTCATACGGTTGCTCACGCTGGAAAGATATATTCCATGCAGGTCCGATATCATTTCATATACCATGGCGATTATGTCGATGGCATGGGCCACATGACCGTACAGGTCCTTGTAAAAGGGGAGCGAATCGGGCGCCAATAACGGTTCGTCATATTTCATGATACTATTCAGTATTTCCCTCAGGGGCCACACCGACCTGCGCAGGAGAAGAATATTCTTTTTATGCTGGTTTATGACGGCAATGTTGGTTACGTCCGGGTCATTAATGAGTTTCTCTTCCAGGACTTCAATCTTGTCTATCAGGTTCTCTAGAACCACAAAATAATTATCCACTATACTGTCTATGATGGAATACACCATATAATCGGATCCCTTTTTCCGGACTCTCTCCCTTCCCTTTCTCAGCCGGTCTTTTATTATTCTCAAAATACCGTTTTCCGATTCCTCAAAGGTTATCAGAAGATTATTCTTAAAAAAAAGACTGATTTGTTCTCCATTAAGACTTTCCCCTACGCCGTCGTAGTCAAAGGAACGGAGCACCAGAAAAATGTATTCATCCAGCTCGTCAATCTTGGGCGGTTGTATGGTATTGACGATATCTTCCATTTCAAGGGACCCCAGGTTAAAGGTCCGTCCGATCTCTTCAATAACCTCAACCTGATGAATCCCCTTTACCTGAATCCATGTCACTGTTCCAGGTTCCTGGGTCAATGCGAGAGATGCGATGCTGTCAATGATCTGTTCACGGATCTCTTTTTCATTGAATTCCCATTTCTCGATCCGGACGTTTTCTATCTTTTTTTCACCCACATGAACCAGGGTTCCGGGAGGGAGGCCGGCCTTGCGCGAATAATGTTTAATGAGTTTGAACATATTTTCACCCTCTGACTGGCAGTTATACCCGCTTCTCAATTAACGTGCAATGGTTCTTTTTGGGACAGCATGGGCGTGACACTCGGGTTTTTTTATGCTCACCAACAAGTAATTGGCCAGGGACACGTTGCCATTATTACGATAATAAACTGAATTGCAGGAGGAATCATCTCCATGAATAAAATAGTGCATATGTTGCTCATGATGTCCACAAGAATACAATCACACGATAACTTTTTTTGAGCAGGGTAAAGAAAAAGATTGGGGATGTAACTTTTGCTGTTTGAACGATCTTTGTATATCAAGAAAACCGTGTCCCTTTTCTGCACTACTATCCGAAGACAACGGGCCTTGCAAGAACCACCGTCCTCTGGTCCGGGTCATGAATCCATGGATGTACATGGTCATTCCCCTTTTGAGGGGCTACGCTATGCCCCCACTTTTTCGGAATCTGCCGGCAACGGCATGCTTACATCCTGTCAGCCGGGGTCGAGCGAATGAAGGGGTGACTCATGCGAAGTCCCCCCTTCATTCGCTCGACCCGCTCCTGTTCAACTTATTCCCCGGGCGGGGTACCAGCTACAATTCGCTCCCCCCATCCCGTACGGGATGAATATCCTACACCTCCACTCCCGCATAGCGTCTCAATGCGAACCCGATCCCGAAGGATATCGCCGCGACCCCGAGGCTGATTGACGCCATCTCGAGAAAGCGTTTTCCGAAGGGAAGGTCCTTGGCCACGGAAATGTAGAAATTGAAAAAGAGTATGATGAATATCGCGGTGGCCATGGTGACGGCCAGGCAGAGGAGGTAGCTGTCCAGAATGAGATAGGGGGTGATGAGGAGAAGCACCGTGGCCACGTAGGTGGTGCCGGTGTAGATAGACGACTTGAGAGGGTTCTTTCCCCCCTCATGCTTCGTGGAAAGATACTCTGACGCCGCCATTGAAAGGGACGCCGCGATGCCGGTGATAAAGCCCGCCATGGCGATGAGCCCGGTGTTCTGCAGGGCGAAGGAGAGCCCTGCCAGGGTCCCCGTGAGCTCCACGAGGGCATCGTTGAGACCAAGGACGATGGAGCCCATGTAGCGGAGGCGCTCCTCGTCGATCATGGCGATGAGCGCCTCCTCGTGGAGGTCCTCATCCCTCGCGATCCCGGCAGCGCCGGGAACCTCGGCCTCGATTGCGGCGTACACAGCCTGTGCCGCGTCCTCGCCCCGCTCCATGAGCTTGATGCCAAAGGTGATGCCAAGGAGCCGCGCCGTCCAGTAATAGAACGCGGCGCGCAGGCGTGACGGCCCCACCTCCCGTCCCGTGTGCCGCTTCCAGAATTCGTAGTGACGGAGCTCGTCGTCCGCGATGGAGCGAAGCACTCCGGCGTTGTGCGGGTCCTTCACAACTCCGGCGAGACTGCGGTAGATCAAGTGCTCGGTAATCTCGTTGCGCTGGAATGACAGAAGCGCGTCTATGGTTTTCTTCGATAGCGATCGTTCGTTCATCACGGCCTCCCGGTAGAATGGAAGCATGGTGCCCGATCGCCAGGAACTCCGCAAGGATTTTTCAGGTACACGCCGGCGCCGCCTACCCGGAAAAGATCCCCCCTGTTCACTCCCAGACCTTGCGACGCAAGAATCCCGCTCTGGACCACTACCGGATCAGGGCGGGCGCCATGGCGAATAGTGCCGGATGGGCGCCTTGATGGTTACGACACTATCCGTTTCGACTTCTCATATTACTTGACAAAAGATGGATGAAACTATTCATTGCACGGGCACGGGATCGTTTACCGTGTAATGCGGAAGAAGGGATGCCATATGAGACTTTTTGCACGCGTGCTTCTTTTTGTCCTGGTAGCCGGATTGACTCTGGGGCCTGCCATTATCGGGTGCGATGATGTTTCGAAGAGCGACGATACTACCCTGGCGACGGTCCTGGCCCTGATTCATGGAGATACCCCCTACAGGATTGATATTGACTACCGCGCCGGTGATTTCCCCGATTCCATAGATCATGCCCATTATTCCGCCCTTGATGCCGATGGCAACACGGTCTATACTTCCGCAGACCGCCCCATATCCGATTTCCATCGGCTTCGGAATCTTCCGGGATCCGCCCGCACCATCACCCTGGAATATCACACGCTCAACCATGAAGAAATGTATACCGAGACGCATCCGATTGATTTTACCGCAGCCGACACGGTTTTCATTGCCCCCCAGTATCACGCCCCGAACTTCGATCCAGGGAGACTTGCCATCGTTGATGAAATCGGTGGTAATCTTCTCGTACGCGGAAATTTTCCGATGGTGCCCAACGACGGCGCCATTCCCTGCTATACCGGTCAGGAGCACTGTTTCGCCTATAATGAATTTGACACCAGGATGAAGGAGCTGGTTCCCGGCTTTGACCTCGATGAGTATGAAATCATTGATGTCTCATTAATTGACAATCGCGGCACAAGGGATGAGCTTATTGCCGAGATGAACTCTCTCAACCGCGGCCTCGCCGATATTCCCTACGGCGACTCCTGGCTTCCGTTTGATGACAACGGCTCATGGGATCCGAAAACAGTATACATTTCAACGAATGCCGAGAAAAAACCGTGGGGAGTGGTCTGGTGGCCGATATGGGCCTGCCCGAAAGATCATCGGCCGTGCACAACGGACGACCTGGTCATACTTAACAGGTTCCGTTTCCTCGAAGCCCCCGCCTATCTCAAGGAACTCCTGACGACTCCCGCCCCCGCCCCCGGCAAGAAGCGCCTTGTCTATTTTCACTGCGTGCAGGGAACGGACAGAACAGGGGCATTGCATATCAACTATATCATGGACAATAACCCCGGGACGACCTTCGCCCAGGCCATTCAAAGAGCGACAATCGGCGCCAGGCAGGGCTCGGAGGAACAGCAATTATATTCTCCTCTTGTTCCCATGTGCACCTATGTGGGGCAGTCGTATCGATATTGTCTCGAAAAAAACAAAGCCAACCCGGATATATGCATCATGCCCGGCGGCTTTGACAAAGACGCCACGCTCTGCAAGTACACGCCCTGAAACAGATTTTTCCATCGTGGGCGCCCGGTTTTGCGCTCTTATTGCGCGGTATCTTCCTTAATACGGCTCCTCGTCAATAGCACCGACATGACAACCGCAATGCCTGCATATATCAGCGAAAGCAGCGCACCGGGGGAGACAAAGGCGTGGAGTATTTTGTATACCAAATCCACGCAAAGCGCTCCGCCAAAGCCGATGAGATAGAGTTCAATTGTTATTTCTTTTTTTATCCGGGCTTCGATGACAAAGTACCCGAGAATAACAGCCGATGTTATTGTAATGGGCACGATATATACAAGAAAGGGATAGTCTATCGGAAGGCCGTATTGCAAACCGGTGAATAGAGCCTTGCACACTGAATAGCCTAGAGAGATGAACACGGAAAAGGCGATACCGTCATAGTTGTTGATCCCCTCTTTCTTCCTTGCGATAACAACCAGCAGTATAATGAAAATAACAGCGTTCTTTGCCACGCTATTGATTATCATGGGCGTTATCATCATCGCCTGCCCCTCATACAGGACCCTCGCCGCGTTGTAGAGCGCTGAATAGATATATCGAAGCAGAAATGATTCAGCAAGTGCGGCGCATGCTCCGATGAATGCGCAGAGCAGTATCTGCTGAATGAATTCTCTGTCTTTTCCTTTCTTCAAAAAGATAAAAACAGAGGTGAGCGCGCATGTGAGAATTATTGAACCTGTCATCATCCGGAAAATCACCCCTTCGTTCAGTCTCCGGCCCTGCGACACACCGGGCTCTACTTTTACTGTGTGCACTGAGCCCGGTCGAAGTGAGCCTGTCAAAGCACTTGTGCTTTCACCTGCCCGATCCATCCCGGGCGGGCCGCCCTACTTCAGCAGATATTTCAAGTCGGTTTTGAACAGCTCCGCCACCTTCTCCCTCGTGGGAAAATCCCTGGCCAGCAAAAACATGAAGGTGAAGTACGAAACCAGATTCGCCCAGTAGAAGCTATACTCATAGATGACCCTGTTGGTTATCGCCAAGAAGCAGACGACCAGGCCAAAAAATGCGGGGGCCTCCAGGATCGCCATATAGACGATTTTTGCCATCCTCACCATCCCGATATAGGCACCGGCGATTTCCGAATCACTGGCCCCCACCATCGTATTGGATATCGATTCGGCCCTTTCCCTGGAGAAGAACTTCTTTTTCACGAAATTCGACAGGCCCAGGCAGGATATGAAAATAATGCCGTGAATCACCGAGAACCTGTCGATCACGCCGATATTCTCCTGGCTGAACTCGTACTCCCCTGAAGCGGTGTAATACATGAAAATAATGACGCCGAGGAAGCTCGTGGCCCCGGCCATGATGGCCAGGTTGATGACCTGCATCGGCCTCATCGTTTCCGGCGTCAGCGAATTCCTGATATCCGTCAGAGATACCATTTTCATATCATCCCCTCCATGATCCGTGGTTTCACAGTGCCGCCGGGCGAGCGGCATTCGCGTGTCGCGCCCCGTCGAAAAAACTACTTCACCCGTTTTTTATGCTTTTTGCAATTATCTTCAAACTGGAGTTTTTTCCAAGATATCTCGGTGATTGCATCGGGCAACCGTGAAATGTCGAAGTACCTGATCGGCCTGTTTGATTTTTTGAACATGACAATTTCAGCCAGGACGCCGTCGCTTATTTCACCGAAGACCCAGAGTTCATCGCATCTTTTCAATATATTGTTATTCGCATTTCTGACCATGTCCCTTTCGACCATTTCATAAAGAAAATATCCGAACAGATTGAACGGGTTTATCGGTATGGCCCCCTGTTCGAATACGTACCTGCTTATCAGCATCCTTTGATGGAAATTTTTGCACGACTGGGCCGTGAAAACGATTTTTTTTTCGTCCTGCAGCCCCATGGCGACATGATTATAGTCTTTCATTTTAACAATCCACCTGTTGGATCGCATCCCTTTTCTTCCGGGATCGTTGATAGTCGAGCTAACGTTTCATGGCACGCAGCTTCATTTCCTTCGGCATCTTTTCTATCGCGTATCTCAGGGCCGTCCTGGGCATTATCTTCTTTTTCCCGATAACGTAGTCAAACACCTCCTTTCCATGTGCGGCGGAGGCCGATTTGAGCATCCATCCGTAGCCCTTCTGCACAAGGTCATCCCGGTCCGAAAGAAGTATGTCCGCTATTTCGAAACACTCTTCCATGAATTTTCCCCGCCGTGCGGGCACGATAAGAGATACCGCCGAGGCACGGCGCATCCAGCGGTTATCCGATTTCGCCCATTTCTTCAAATGCAACACACACTCCGGGTGCATTTCGAGGAGGGCGCCCACCGAATGATTGCAGAGGGTGTCGCATGACGCCCAGTTGTCCACATACACGCTCACCCATTTTTCGAACAGTTCCATCTCCCGGGGTTCATAGTCCTTCCTGACATAATAGGACCAGTGGCACGCGATAAACGATTCTTCAATGTAACCGGATTCCCAGAGCTCTTCGCAAAGATCAAAGATTCTTCTTTTTCCGGAATCTTTTATTTCCCTGAAATACTCCTTCCCGATTTTCCTTGTAACGGGAGTCATGACTCCATGCATTTTTATTTTTTCCTTGAAAAACCCACGCCCGGTTTCCCTGACTCTTTGTTCGCTTTGCAGTTTCAGTTTCTTTTGGATTCTTCTGATTAGTGCGCTCATATATGCGTTGCAACCTCATACTCTATCAGCTTAAACGCAGACGGTTATTTCAGTAAAAAATTCTTCCATGATCATTCATCTCCTGCTGGTGATTCATTCATCCGGTCGTTTACGAGGCCTCCATCCGGGGACGACTGCGGATGCCGGATGATTCATGCCTCAGGGCCTATAGGCCCGGCATCACAGAAAAACGCCCCCAGATCCCCAACGGTCCGGAACAGATATGTCGGTTTGGCTTCCTTCATCTCCTCATGGCTTCCGTATCCATATCCCACGCCGGCCGAATCGATGCCGTTTTTTCTTGCCCCGATTATATCATGCTTCCTGTCTCCCACCATGATCGTCCCGTCATGAGCCAGTGATTCGCTCTCCATGAGGAACGCAATTATTTCACTCTTTTCCGACATGGTCCCGTCCATGTTGGCGCCCCTGATCAGTCTGAAATATTTCTTGATATTGAAATGCGCCGCTATCCTGTCGGCAAAGAGGGTCGGCTTAGACGTCGCGATCATCATGCATATATCGCGGCCTGCCAGGTCTTCCAGAATGTCAGACATGTCAGGATAAAGTTCATTCTCGTAGATCCCCGTGTCCGCGAAATACTCACGGTAATATTCCACCGCCAGCTTCGCGTCCGAATCGGACAAACCATATGATTCCCTGAACGTATCGTAAAGGGGCGGGCCGATGAACCGGACAAGGGCTTCCGTATCGTTTTCGACGATGCTGAATTTTGCCAGGGCATAATGTACCGAATTGAGGATGCCTTTTTTTGAGTCGGTCAGCGTACCATCAAGGTCGAAGAGAACATTCGAATATTTCATCGAGCACCTTTCATCAGGCAATGATTAGTTCCGGCTGCTTTCCATAATGATCGTCCCGTGGGGAAGGCCATGACGTTCCGTATCCGGCAACATGATCCTGTCCGGAAAGGAACGACATGGCGAAAAAGGCACGATCATGCTTCTACTAGCCCATAATAAGGGAGGGAGGAAGCTTTGACAAGCAGTTTACCGACGGCACGGGGGTGTCTGCTACCGGCAGGGGCAGGCCGCGGTTCCCGTATAAAGCGGGCCTCTGGTTTTCAGCGTGATGGCCTCGCGCATCGGGGCCCTACAGGGAAAGACGCTGGTGGCCGTGATACATCTGGTCCCGGAGTCGCCGAACGTCCTCGTTGGCGATATACTCGTCGAAGGTCATGACGCGATCGATGATCCCCGAGGGGGTTATCTCGACGACCCGGTTGGCGATGGAATCGATGAACTGATGGTCGTGCGATGTAAAGAGGACCACCTCGGGGTAGTTGATGAGGCCGTTGTTCAGCGAGGTGATCGCTTCAAGGTCGAGGTGGTTGGTGGGCTCATCGAGAATCAGGACGTTCGCCCCGGAGAGCATGAGTCTCGACAGCATGCAGCGGACCCTCTCGCCCCCGGAAAGCACGTTCACTTTTTTCAGCGATTCCTCACCGGAAAAGAGCATCCTGCCGAGAAAGCCCCGCACGTAGGTTTCATCCTTTTCCGACGAGTACTGCCTGAGCCAGTGAATGAGGTCCATGTCGGAATTGAAATAATCGCCATGTTCTTTCGGAAAATACGCGGGCGTAATCGTCTCACCCCACCTGAAATCCCCCGCATCGGGCTTTATCAACCCCATGAGCACCTGGAAGAGAATGGTCCTCGCGAGGGTGTTCTGCCCGATGAAAGTGATCTTGTCCCCCCGGTTCACGGTCATGCTGAAATCGTCCAGGAGGGAAACACCATCCACTGTCATGCTGAGGCCTTCGACCGCAAGCACCATCTTCCCGCATTCCCGTTCCGGTTTGAAGGCGACGTAGGGGAAGCGACGCGTCGTTGACGGAATGTCCTCCAGGCTCAGTTTTTCAAGCAGCTTCTTTCTCGAGGTCGCCTGCCGCGCCTTTGAGGCGTTGGAACTGAAACGCTCGATGAAGGCTTTGAGCTCGCGGGCCTTATCCTCCTTCTTCTTGTTCTCCTCTTTTTTCTGCTTCACTGCAAGCTGGCTCGCCTCGGCCCAGAAATCATAATTCCCGGCGTAGACCGAAATTTTCTCGAAATCAATATCCGCGATGTGGGTGCAGGTCTTGTTGATGAAATGGCGATCGTGGGATACGACGATCACGGTATTGTTGAAATTATAGAGAAAATTTTCAAGCCATGTTATCGACTCAAGGTCGAGGTTGTTCGTCGGCTCATCGAGAAGGAGAATATCGGGATTCCCGAAGAGGGCCTGGGCGAGGAGGACCCTGACCTTCTGGCTCCCCTCAAGCTCACGCATCAATTTCCCGTGCAGGTCAGGAGCTATCCCGAGTCCTCCCAGGAGTGAGGCCGCGTCCGATTCCGCCTCGTAGCCATTCATCCCGCCCAGAAGTTCCTCGAGCTCCGCGGCGCGGTGGCCATCCTCCTCAGTAAAGTCCTCCCGGGCGTAAAGGTCCTCACGCTCCTTCAAGATGTCGTAAAGGGCCCGGTGCCCCATGATGACCGTGTCGAGCACCCTGTGCTCATCGAAGGCGGACTGATCCTGCCTGAGCATGGCGATCCTGTCGTTCGGGTTACACGCAATGGAGCCCGTGTTCGGATCGATATCGCCGGAGAGAATTTTGAGGAAGGTCGATTTGCCCGATCCATTGGCCCCGATGAGGCCGTAACAGTTCCCGGGCAGGAAATTAATATTCACATCCTTGAAAAGCACCCTCTTGCCGAAAGAGAGGGTAATATCGCTTATGTTGAGCATTGACTGTCCGCCTTGTCACGCAATTATACCGGCATCGCGGCCGGTCAACCCCCTGGTGGAGCCCGACGGCACCGGAGGGCCATCTTTCTACCCGGGGCCTTATCCGTCAAGGCTTCTTCTAAGAAAGATCGAGATGGTGTATCTTCACGCCCGGGCGCGGCATGGCTCGTGACGTATAATGCAGGTATTCCTTATTTTCATGCGTCCCCTCTGAAACAATGGGATACAATCATACCTATCCAAAAAAGGGACGTCACCCGCGCGATGCGGGGTGAAATAAAAAAAATATTTTTTCATTGCTTCATAGCCCTTGATCGGAAACAATGGCACATACATCAAACGACCGGCCACATACAATCCGACAGCCGTACATCCTTGCACGCAACGCACCAATTATGCTGGATCGATCCATGTGGGCCGGATATGCACACCAGGGGGTAGCTATTGACTATTATCGAAGAAGAGAGTAAACCCGGACATCTACTATTGAGAAAGCCTCGCATTGGCGACGGTGCGGACGTTCACCGCCTTATCACACTGACAGAACCCCTCGATATCAATTCACTCTACTGTTATCTTCTTATTTGCGATCATTTCAACGAAACCTCGATCATTGCCCGGGAGGGTGAGTCGGTCCGGGGTTTCATCTCCGCCTATGTCCACCCGAAGAAAGACGACACGCTTTTTATATGGCAGGTTGCGGTCGACTCCTCAATGAGACGGCAGGGGCTTGCGATGCGAATGGCCGCCGGCATTCTCAATCGGGATTTTGCGGCAGCGATACGCTACATTGAAACGACGGTATCGCCCTCCAACGGGGCGTCATCCCGTTTTTTCGAGGCCCTTGCCTCGCGTCTCGACACCGTACTGACAAAGGAACCGTATATTACGGAATCCATGTTCGGTCGGGAGCGGCACGAGGAGGAAACCCTGTTCCGCATCGGGCCGGTGCGAGTGGAACCACGGTCCTGATACCGCGCGCCGTTGCCGGCCCGGTGATCCGAAAGTTTTTCGCGGGCGGTTGAGTGCGGTCACCCCGCGTTTCATCAGACACACTACAATTAACAGAGGTGATTATCATGAGAATATTCGAACAGCTTGAATCGCAGGTAAGAAGTTATGTACGCTCCTTTCCCGCTGTGTTTTCAAAGGCGAAGGGCGCGATGCTCTACGATGAACAGGGAAACGAATACATTGATTTTTTCGCGGGAGCCGGGGTGCTCAATTACGGCCACAACAACCCGATGGTGAGCGAGGCCCTGGTGAGCTACATCCAGGACGACGGGATTATCCACAGTCTCGATACGGCCACGAGCGCGAAAAAACGCTTCCTCGAACGATTTCATGAAATCATTCTCGAACCGCGACACATGGACTACAAGGTGCAATTCACCGGACCCACGGGAACGAACGCCGTGGAAACAGCCCTCAAGCTGGCGAGAATGTTAAAGGGACGCTCCAACATCATCGCCTTCACCAACGCCTTTCATGGACTCACCATGGGGTCCATGGCGGTGACGGGCAACTCCTATTACAGGGACGAGGCCTTCATCAACAGGTCGAACGTGGCCTTCATGCCCTATGACGGATATTTCGGCGAGGGGGTAAACACGGCGGGATACCTGAGAAAATTCATTTCCGACAGGAGCAGCGGGGTGGATATCCCGGCGGCGATCATTCTTGAAACGATCCAGGCGGAGGGGGGGATTCATGTCGCCTCCGACGAGTGGCTCAGGGAGATCGAGCAGATATGCCGCGACTTTGACATCCTTCTCATCGTGGACGACATACAGGTGGGGAACGGGCGCACGGGAAAATTTTTCAGCTTCGAGTACTCGGGCCTGAACCCGGACATCGTCACCCTTTCGAAATCTATCGGGGGCGGCCTCCCCCTTTCAGTCGTCCTGATCAGGTCTGAACTTGACCAGTGGAAGCCCGGTGAGCATACCGGCACCTTCAGGGGGAACAACCTGGCGTTCATCGCCTCGGCGGAGCTTATGGAATACTGGAAGAACGGGAGCCTGAGCGAGGCGGTCCTTTACAAGGAAACCATCATTCGCGAGGAGCTCGAGAGGATCGCTAAAAAATATTCCGACTACGGCCCTGCCGTTCGCGGCCGCGGCATGATCTACGGGCTCCACATCCCGGAGATGAACCTCTGCAGCGAGGTCTCCGCCGAGGCCTTCTCCAGGGGCCTCATCATCGAGCTCGCCGGGGCTGACAACGACGTGCTGAAATTCCTCCCGCCCCTGGTAATCGAGGAGGAGCATTTGAGAAGGGGACTCGAGATCGTCGACGAATCGATCGAAGCGACTCTGGAAAGAAAAATGGCGATGATAAACGGGTGAGCCATGATCGTACGGCATATAGATGAAATCAAAAATTCGGCACGTGAGGTCCGCGCAGAAAACGGCAACTGGACAAGCAGACGTATGCTGCTGGCATCGGACGGCATGGGGTTCTCCTTTCACGAGACGATCATCCATGAGGGCACCGAAACCCTGATCTGGTACAAGAACCACCTGGAAGCGGTCTATTGCATCGAGGGGGAAGGGCAAATCGAAACCACCGATGACGGGAATGTCTTCAAAATAACTCCAGGCACGATGTACGCCCTCGACAGAAACGACCGCCACCTCCTCAGGGCGTCGAAGTCCATGAGGCTGATATGCGTGTTCAACCCGGCCCTCACGGGAAGGGAGATCCACGACGAGGAGGGATCATATCCCCCGCCATGCCATGAAAAGGTATAACCCGGTATAGTGAAGTGCCGGTTGGAGGGCCCGTCCATCCGGGGTATCACCCGGAATTATCAGGAGAAAGCGCGACGAAATCAAGACCCCGGACCTGAAACCGAAAAGGGCGGCGAATTTGTGCTGGACATGCCCCGCCTTATCGTCTGATCATTATGATAGAATGACGGAACGGGGACATGCCGTTCCGAATATCAACCGGGGGGATACCTCATGGACAGCATGCACCGTTTACTGCATCGCGCCGCCGCGATCGCCGTTATCGCCGGGACGCTCACCTTCATCTCCCTCGGGGCGATAATCGCCGTTTCCGGCGGCATCGTGAAGCCGGCCACCTATCCGAACGAGCAGGGCTTCACCCAGGCAATTTTCTGGTTCGAGATGGCCGACAGCGGAGAGGATGTCATCGCCGCCCTTGGCGACCCCGCAACGGAGGCGGGACGGAGCATCCGGGCCGCCATGGACGCGACCCACCGCATCGACTTCATCTTCATGGTCTGTTACTCAGCCTTCTCAGCCGCCCTCTTTCTTCTCATATACCAACTCTCCAAGGGGGCCGGGACGCCCCTTCCGAGGGGAATATTCCCGGCGGGCGTTATCTTCTGCTGCACGGCCCTCTTAGGCGACATCCTCGAGACCACGAAGCTCCTGGAGCTGTCCGCCCTCACGGATCCCATGGCCATCGACGCAGCCGTACCATCACTCATGGTATGGACACGGGTGAAAAGCGGGTCCCTTTCCACGGTGGGGATCCTCCTCGCATATTCCTATGCTCGGTATTTCAAATTCCGCCTACCAGGGGCCCTGATTCCTCTACTATTCGGGACCGGGGCGATCGTCGGGGCCGTGGCCATTTCCTTCCGGGGGGTGCGTTTTATAATAGAACAGGCCGGGATCCTCGGCATGCTGGCGTGGCTCATGGCCCTTGTTCATGCGGCGAGCATCTGGCGCAGCGCGGGTAGATCATCCTGAGGGTTCGCCGCTAAGGTCAGCCCTTCGGCCTCATTTCGGCAATTCACTCTCTGATCCGGCTCTCGATCCAGTCGTGTACCTCCCCGGTTTTTCGTAGGCGCTTATCCTCGATTCCGGTGAAGGATCCGTGATCCTCGAAGCGGCGGCGGGGGGAAACCCTCAGATCCCGTCTCCGTTCTGAAGAACATAATAGACCGATCGAAACGAACCAGGATCGAGGCGGTACTGCTCGATTTCCTTCAACTCGCTCTCGAAGAGATCGTCGTCCTTTATCTCCCTGATCCGCTCCTCCAGGGGAGAGACATACTCCCTCCACCAGATCGTCTCGTCCAGCAGGAACGACCCGAGGAGCCGCAAGCCCAGCCGGTCGAAAAGCTCCCTCTTGCCGGGATCATCTTTATACCCGTCATGGATGATCAGGTACCCGTTTTTTTTACAGTACTGCGTCAAAGCGGCGAGCCCCTTCTCGAAATCCACCGCATTCAGCAGGCCTTCCGCGAGGACGATATCGAAGGGGCCGTCGGCAAGGGGGGTTTCAAAAAGCGAACCGTGGAGTACCGTTATCCTGGCGCCAAATCCCAGGGTCCAGATCTTTGCCTTAAACCATTCCAGGGCCGGCCCGTCCGGATCCACGGCGCAGACCGTGCCGTCGCATGCCCCGAGAAGGGTCAGTGCCGGCACCCCGGTCCCGCAGCCCATGTCCAGGATTTTCGGGCGCTTTATCCTCGGAATGATGGAAAAAGCGCGGAGGGTGTATCCGGCGAGATTGCTTCGGCAATTGTCCCTCACCCCGTAGCGCGTCGTGTCCTTCGATGATCGTTCCATATCAGGCAACCCCGTTCATGAAATATGCAGCCGATATCGTCATTACTGTCCGGAATGATACTCCATTGTCCCGCATATTCAAGTATTTTTCATCCGGCCCGGCTCGCCCCCGCGCGGAGTCTCCATCACAGATCGCGGCGAACCCCGGAATTTTCCTCCCCGGGGCCCCTGAAAACGCCGAAAATAAAGGCATCCGCGGGGTGAAACACACTATGAAACGATGCGTGCCGATCATCTTCATCGCCTGCCTGGGATCATGCATAACCGCACCCGGGCTCAACCGTGGTGCCGTGGTGGCACTTGATGCTTTTTTTCGGCAATGCGAAGCGGACATTGAAAGGGCGAAAGGGGTCATCGTCGAACGTGACCTGATCAAGACCCTCACCCACCTTCAGCACATGGATGGGGGCGGGGAAAAGTATTACCTTCTGGAGCGCGAGTCGATCACAGAGATGATTACATCCGTGACCGAAGGGGCCTACGCAGACTTCATGCTGATCAACAGGCGAGGGACAATCGTCTACACCATGGAAAACGAGAAACTCTTCGCGCAAAACGCCGGTTCAGGCCGTGGAGGGTCCCTGGCGGCCGCCGTGTACGGGAGAAGAGACGCGGGGGTCGCCCTATCCGGTCCTGAGGCGATCGCGGGGAAACCGGACCGCCGTTATATCGCCGTGCACTCAAATGTGAGCGGCAGCGGCACGATGCCGGGAATCTTCGCCCTCCTGGTGGACTGTGAGAGGATCAGGGAGCTGGCCGGGGCCAACACCGCCATTCTCGACCGGAGGGGCCACTACATAATAGCCGAGAAGGAAGAAATCATCAACACCCGCCATCCCGATTTCGAAGCCTTCGATCTCGACTCCCGGGGAGGCGCCCGGACGTGTACAATCCCGGAGTACCGGGTATTCAGGTTCAGGGATACCCTGTGGGTGCTGGTGGGACAATAGACGCGCCGACGGTCAATGGTTCGCCGGCTCCGATGCGCCGGACGCTATCGCCTCACTTATGCGGTCGTGTATGTCCCCGAAAAGGCGGGGTAATTCGAAGGAATCAGTCATCCAGCCCGCCAGCTTCTTCGCGCAATCGACCAGCTTCGCGTCATTGATGTTTTTCAACCCCCCATGGATTACCCCGCGAAGTATGCCGGGGAAGATCGAAACGATCCTGTCAGGGTCCCCACTGATGAACTCCCGCACCCCCTTGCCGGAAAGAAGGGCCATGTCGGGACCTTCATCGCCGAGGAGGGACACGACGAACTGGCCGGGTCGAATTTTCCGGTACTCCTGGGAATCGAAGCCGCCTTTCATGATTATGGTAAGGTCCGCGTTGCTGAATATGTTTTCCACCGTGGTGGCAAGACCGCCATGGTTTTCCAGATCGAGCATTGCCTTTTCGGCGTGGTCAAATCCGAGTATTTTCCTGAATCCTGTCTTGTCCAGCACCCTGGCGAGCCTCACGACGGTCACGCCTATGCCGATAAAACCCACGGTGGTTTCCTCCGCCCTGAGTCGGTATTTCATCATGATCTTTATTACGATAGCCATGAGATAGAGCGGGAGATCGTCATGCTCCAGGGAAACGACCGGCGTTTGAATCTCGGAAAAAATGAGTTCGTAGAGCATGAATGCTGCATCGTCAACGCCCATGATCCGGAGGGCGGAAAAATTTCCCTCGATCACCTTCAGTGCCCTTATCACGTCCTCGGGATGGTCAAAACGGATGGCGAGGGGATATCCGTTGAGCCCGGTAAAACGGTTCAGTATCACGGCGTCCCGTTCCGCACGCACGTATTCTTCCCTGAACCGCCACGCCTCATCGGTGGCCCTTACACCGCTCACGAGCCCTACGTTGCGAGCGATGCCGATGAAGGCGTCCCCTTCCCCCGCCCGGACCCTTTCTCGTATAAAATCCGCCGCCCCCAGGACCCCGGTATTGAAATCGCTGATCGTGTCGAGAGGCGCCTTCCCGGTGATGTTTAGAAGCCCCCCCCTCACCCGGTCCTCGATCAGGTTCCGCACCGACAGGATCCGGTACTTGTCCCCTGCGCTCCGGATTGCGGTGGCGAACTCATCGAACCGCTTCGGCCCGGACGCCGACACCCGTATCGTGTAGCGGGAACCGTCTTCTGTTTCCTCCTCATGGCGGAGGTCGACCAGGGCGCACTCGCGCTTGTACAACTCGTCGATGAAGCTGGGAAAGCTCCTCCCCCTGACGATCAGGACGATTTCGTTGATCAGCTTCATGGCCGCCGAACCGTCAGTTTTCCTTCAACCTGGTGAAAATCATCCTTCCCGCCGTCGTCTGCAGTACCGAAGTGACGGTCACATCCACCTCGTCGTTCAGGCGCTTCCTTCCATTTTCGACCACCACCATCGTACCGTCATCGAGATAGCCGATGGCCTGATTATGATCCTTCCCCTCCTTTATGAGGGCGACCCGCATCTCCTCTCCCGGCAGGACCACCGGTTTCAGCGCATTGGTGAGCTGGTTGATGTTCAGCACGCGGACACCGTGAAACTCCGCCACTTTGTTAAGATTGAAATCATTGGTGAAAACCTTGGCGTTCATGACCTTGGCCAGCTTTACCAGCTTGGCATCGACCTCGTGTATGTCCGCGAAGTCCATGTCGGTTATCTTCACCATGATCGACTGGTCCTTCTGCATCTTGTTCAATATGTCCAGTCCCCTGCGTCCACGGTTCCGCTTGATCGAATCTGCCGAGTCGGCGATCATCTGGAGCTCGTGCAGAACGAAATTGGGAATTACCAGGATTCCCTCGATGAACCCGGTATCGCAGAGGTCCGCGATCCTTCCATCGATGATGACGCTGGTGTCGAGTATTTTATACGACATCTTCTCTTCACGGCCCTGCAGGTCCGAAGAGACAATCCTGTCCAGCACCGTTATTTCCTCGTTGTTGATAATGAAGAACATCATCAGCAGGAAGGCGGAGAGATGATAGATGAGGGGAATGATGATTTGCTCATAGTCCTTCAGGACCGCGAGGTTCAGCGCGCTGAAGGCCAGTGAAATCAGGTGGCCCAGCGTAAAACCGATCATCAGGCCCAGAACCGCCGCCACGAACATCCTGGTGGAAAAGGTATGGATCAGGTATTCGATCAGGATAAGAACGCCCAGTGCGACCACGCCAGAAATGGCCCCGGCCGCCATGATCACGTAATAGGCCCTGTCAGCAAAATAAAGGGATGACATAAGCATTGAAATCACGATGAAAAGAACTCTGAATAATATTATCATGGCCTGCTCCTTGCATTATTGCGTTATTGATAACACGACAGGCCGCACCCGGAGGCACGTACTCCTGTTGTGGGATGCTCATTAATGAGCCACAGTCGGCAGGGGCGGAACCCTTTCCAGGCCCTGACGTTAAGAAGATACACACTGAACGTGGGACTTCCGGGCATGAACGCGCGGATCTCCCGACGTGGTGATCCCTTCCCGGTGGCCGACGGGCTGCGTGCCGGTGAGCACCGGCATCCTTTACTTTTTCGCTTGGTGGGACGAGAGGGCTTCGGAAACCAGATTACCGGCTTCCTCGAGGTCGATGTGTTTCGAAAGGGCGACTTCGTTCGTGACAAGCTGATACGCATTTTCATAGAGCTTCCTTTCCATGATTGAAAGCTCTTTTTCGCGGCCGCGCCGGTATAAATCGCGGGCCACTTCAGACACCTCATAGATGGAACCGCTCTTTACCTTGTCGATATTGCTCTGGTAGCGTTCCTTCCAGTCGTCCACCGTAATCACTTCGTATTTTGTCAGGACGGCCAGTACCTTTTTGATGTCTTTTTTCGGGATAATGCTCCGTATCCCTATCTGATCCGCATTCTTGACCGGAATCATCACCTTCATGCCGCTGTTTAAAATTGAAATGATATAATACTCACTTCGCTTGCCCAGCACAACCTTCTTTTCAATGGCTTCAATCTTCCCCACCCCATGCATGGGATAGACGACATTGTCACCGACCTTGAACATATATATTCCTCTGCCTCACCCTCATTTAAATTATAATTATAGCATACAATTGGATAATTTCAAGTATAATTCCCCCCGGCAGGGGCTTTAATTAAAAAAATAGGGGGAAAACCTACTTCTTTTTCTCTTCTATCAGGCCCTCGATCTCCATATACCGTTCCAGCACCGATTTCATAATCTGGTCCTGGTCCGAATCGTAATACTGGGTCTTCGCGCCGGGAAGGCCCCACCCTGCGCCGTATTGCATAACCCCGGGGGGTTGGGGAGGAAACTCCGGTTCCGGTTTCCCGCGGTAAAACTCCCTCATATAGCGTCCCCATATCGGCGCCGCCACCTCGGCCGCAGCCTGGTGCTTGCCCAGGGAAAGATACGACTGGTCGTACCCGACCCAGACGACCGTAGCGATGTCGGGTGTGTAACCGCAAAACCAGGCATCAGACCAGTTGGAGGTGGTCCCGGTCTTTCCCGCACCATCCCCGTAATAGCCACCCTTTATCCGGATCCCCTCCGTGGCGGTGCCGCTGTTGACCACCTTCATGAGGAGCTGGGTCATGATCCAGGCCACCTCCTCTGAAATAACGTGGATCGTCCCCATTTTCGCCTTGATTGAAAGAATATCCCCCACTTCTCCCTCGATATTGGCTATCTCGTGACCGTCCCGGTCCACGATATAGCGCACGGCAAAGGGGATCACATCCTTTCCCCTGTTCGCGTACACGGCGTATCCTGTGGCCATCTCGAAGGGGGTGAGCTCCGACGTGCCGAGGGCCAGGGTGGGATTTGCCCCGAAATCGGTAGGGGGAACCTTGGTCATCCGCGACGCGAAATCTATGATCCTGTCTGGCCCCAGGAGATCGTAGAGACGGATCGATATTACGTTGATCGACGCGGCGAGGGCTTTGTGCACCGGCACCATCCCCCTGTATTCGCCCTCGTAGTTCCCCGGCGTCCAGGTATTGCCGATGGCGTCAATGTCCAGGATCGGGGCGTCGGGGAGGTAGGTCTCCGTGGTAACCAGCTTGTTTTCGATGGCGGCACCGTAGACGAAGGGCTTGAAGGCGGAACCGGGCTGGCGCTTCGCCTGCACGGCGCGGTTGTACTGGTTCTGCACCTGGAACTTCGACCCGCCCACCATTGTCCTGATATAGCCGCTGAAGGGCTCGATGGCAATGATGGCCCCCTCGACGCTCATGAGGGAAGAAACGTCCATCAGCTGGGAATGATAGGCTTCGAGTGCCCTGCTGAATCCCGGCGTCTCGATGAAAAAGGCAAGGCCCTCCATTGTGTCGAGAAGATCGTCGGCCATCAACTGCTTGAAGGCATAATCGCCTTCATCGCTTATCGTGGCCTCCGGGAGGGGGAAAATCATCCTGAGGCCCTCATAGGAGTCCGCCATTCCGATCTCACGCGACATGTGGCGGTTCTGCTTGACGTTGACCGCCACCTTTTCCTGTTTTTCAAGGGCGTCTTTCAGGATTATCTCGGTGGCCTCCTGCTCTCGCAGATCCAGGGTGGTGAAGACCTGAAGCCCCTCGTTATATACCGTCTCCTCGCCAAAGCGGGCGATCAATATCTGCCGTACATAATCGGTAAAATAGGGGGCCCTGTCAAATACTCCCGATCGAGCTGTCTTGGTGGGAAACTCGGCGATGATCGAGTCGACGAAGGAGGGCCAGAACTCATCGTAGACGCGCCGTGACTCCCCTTCCTCCATAAAATCCGCAGCCACCATCCGCCTGAGGACCTCCCTGTTCTTCACCATGGCCCGTCGCGGATACCTGATGGGGGAGAGGCCATTGGGACGCGAGGGAAGCCCCGCCAGGACCGAGCTCTCGATGACCGAAAGATTCCGCACGCTTTTATTGAAGAAGAAATCCGCCGCCGCCGCAATGCCATGACAGCCATGGCCGAAATATATCTGGTTGAAATACATCTCGAGTATTTCTTCCTTGGTGAAGCGTTTCTCGATCTGGAGCGCCAGGATGGCCTCCAGGGCCTTTCGCGCGAATGTGCGCCTTCCCGAGGTGAAAAGCCGCTTGGCCAGCTGCTGGGTAATGGTGGAACCGCCCTGGACGACGACCGGCCTTCCCGCCTTCACGGAAGCAAGTACGTTTTTACCCATGGCCCTGACAATAGCCATGGGGGCGATGCCGAAATGGTCGTAGAAATCCTGGTCTTCCGCGGCGAGGAAGGCGTTGATGAGGCTTCGCGGCAGATCCTGGTAGGCAACGGGGTAGCGGCGCTGCTGGAACAGCTCGGTGATCACCTCTCCATTGACGTCAAAAAGCCTTGTGGGAATGCTCGGCTGAAAGGCCTTCAGGTTTTCAATACCCGAGTAGTTCTTTATTTCGGAGGTGACATAGCCGAATAGCAGGCCGCCAATCACGCAGAGGCTCATGAAGGCGATCAGCGCGGCCTTTTCAATTTTCCGTAGATCAAATTTGTCCATTCGCAGGTCCTGAATGCCCAATTGTTGAAATCATCCCATTAAAATCAACAAATTAATGAAAGAAATCGCTGAATAATCGAAAAGAGCAGTGACGCTGTCAGTCGATTTCCTTTCTCGCGATTTTGATGACATGGATTACAAGAAGCGCCACCACGAAAGCGATGGCCGCCCACATGAACACCACGAAAACGACCTTGAATGCCAACCCCAGAACAGTGAAAATGAAGGGGAGAAGGTATCGGAAAAAAATATAGAGAGCGGCGATCACTCCCAGATAATAGAGGCTTTTCTGCAATCGAGGGTCCATGGCATTTCTCCAGAGGTTGGTAATGGCGCCCCGCGAAGGGTTCCTTCACTGCATATCTGAATTATTTAAGCGTTTTTTTCAATCGTGAAATTTCCGGTAACGGTTTTTTTTTCATGCTTTGCTGCCCTGGCGTATAATCCCCCGGCAGGCCCCCTTTTCCCGGGGGGGTGTAAAATATTCCTTGAAACACCCTCCCGGAAGAGATAAATCGGATCCATCTTCGATTCAGGAGATCGGTGATCCGATGCATACAAACCCTGTCCAGGACACCCGCTGCGCCTTCGGGATGATTATTTTCCACACCGTTGCCGCCATGGCGGTCATATCCCTCGTCTCCGCGGCCCTCTATGGCGCAGGCCTTGATATCATTCGGATATACCTCGGCACGTCGTATCGCTGCTATCCCCTTCTGGCGGGCCTCCTGGCCCTCGCCGCGGCCCTTCCGAACATGGTACTGTCGGTCCGGTTGGCCACCGGTAAGGTGACCCGACCATGGGGGAGCGCCGCCGCCCTTGCCGCCGCCCTCCTTTTCTGCGGGGCCGCGGCATTCCCCCTGCGGACGCACTTCCTTCGAAGCCGGCCGATGACGGCGACCGCCCCCGCGGCTCTCCGGGCGCGGTTCGGCCCCATCGTCCAGTTCGGCCCCTTCCATGACCGCGCGGCCGACGCCGGCACGGGCATGACGGTCTGGTATTTCGACCCGGTCCCGGCGGAGAGGCCGGTCGAGATTCTTTACGGCGTGGAACCGGACCCGGCGCGCATGCGCACCCTTCCGGAATCCCCCGGAGACGGGACCCGTCACGAGTTTCACCTGACGGACCTGGCCCCCTCCAGGCGCTACTACTACCTGGTACCGACCCTGGGCGGCGCCCTTCACTCCTTCGTCACCCCTCCCCGGGCCGGTTCAGGTTCACCCACCCGGTTCCTCTGTGTTGGCGATACCGGCAATACAAGAAATGGCGGCAGGGCCCCATCGTATTACAGGGAGGTGATGCGCGCCGCTTCGGCATGGTACGCCGGGAAGGGGCTTATGCCCGGATTCATGATCCACGCCGGGGACCTTGTACGGACCGGGGGGGACCTTGAGAACTGGCTGTCACATTTCTCATCCTTCGATGGACAGGGTTCCCTTCCCCTGGTCATCGCCCCGGGGAACCATGATTACCTGGGGGACAGGGGAGGCAATTTTCTCTATTTCTTCCACCAGCCCGACTACTATACCCTCGACTATGGAGACACCCGCATCATCTCACTCCATCCCTATGACGGGCCGGGAAGGACACTCGACGGCCCGGTTCTCACCACGGGCAAGGAACAATACCGCTGGCTTAAGCGGGAACTTGCGCGGAAAGATCGCAAACGGTGGACCGTCGTCATCATCCACAACCCGATACTATCCACCGGGGACTACGGGACAAGCGAGCTCCTGGCGGCGCAGTACCTCCGGCTCTTCCGACGGCATCGGGTCGACCTGGTCGTCTCCGGCCACGACCATAATTTCGACATCTTTCATGTTGACCCGGACGCGGAGGACGGGGGTACCCTGTTTCTTGTCGCCGGCACCGGGGGATCCCACATCGACTCATACATCATGGACCGCCCCCTCCGCAGATGGGAGGGATGGCGGCACGATCCCTTCGCCGGCGAGGGGCCCTATCAGCGCGATCCCCTCACGGATAACCATCATGTCTACGGTGAACTCTCCTGGGGCTTTACCGACGTGGAGATACGGGGGGACACCATGACCGTGACCTACCACCGGTGGCTCGATATCGACCGCTTCCTCTCCATCACCGGGCAGGAGCCGGAGTCCTGGGACATCGTCGGCATTGAAGAACCCCTGATCCGGGCTCACGGCCTCGGCAGCGCGGTTCCGGTGAAAAGCATCTTCAAAAAAATGGGGGGCGGCCCCTGAGCAATGACGATAAAAAAATTCATCAGATGCAAAAATAATTATGTCACATCAATTCCTCTGGCTCGATTCATGCGTCGGGAAAAAAAATATTTTCATCACATAAAGTATTTGATTTACAGACGAAGAGTGGCTATATTTTATTCAGATGAATTCAGCCTGTCACGGCAAGACAAAGCGTGCGCGACAGAGTGCGGGTGCGCAGTCTTGAGCTTGTTAAAAGCGAAGAGTGATAAAAGCTGGAAAAAATCGTAAAAGGAACATCGATGGAAACAGTTCCCTAGGAAGCCACCGTAACGGTGGCTTCCGCTATTACGGGACCTGTATGCCACCTCCCTCCATCCCTCTCTCCCCACACGGAGGAGAGAGAGGAGGAATCGCGGGCGGGGCCGATGGCGGTTAGTACTCCCCCTCCTCCGGCGTGACGTCGATTTCAGGCTGGGGCGGCACAGGCAGAAATTTCTTGTACACTGCGATCGAAATAAAACCGGCCACGTACATAAAAAGCCCGAATAGCGCCGAGGTAAAGAACATGGAGCTGAAGAAGTCGCCCATGTAGTCCTGGATCAGCAGGGCAATCGCCATGGCAAGCGATGCGTTCCTGAGTCCCGTCTCCAGGGATATGGCGCGGACCTGGTAATTGCTGATACCCATCAGCTTCGGCACCAGCACGCCGATCACCATCCCCCCGAGCGTCAGAATAAAGACCATCGAATAGAACTTGAAACCGTAGCGCTCGGTGTCGCCGAACATTTCGTAGTGGCTGAGAAGGCCGGCCGATATGAGAAAAAGAAGGGCCAGGACCCCCAGGACGGAGAAGAAGGGCGTCGCCTTCTTGGCGAATGCGGCCCAGCGGCTCCGAACCGACATGCCTATGGCGAGCGGGACGATCACCAGGATGATGATGGTCTGCACCACCAGCTTGACAGGGATTGTGACCTCGGGCACGTTCGCGCAATAGAGCGACATCAGGAGCGGCGTGAAGACGAGCGACAGCACCGTCGAGAAGGACGTGAGGGAGATGGAGAGGGCGAGGTCCCCCTTCGCGTAGTAGGTCATCAGGTTCGAGGTGACGCCACCGGGACTCGCCGCGATAAGGACCATCCCCACGAAAATGAAGGGAAAGGCCTCATAGAATCCAAGAATGCGCCCCAGGCCTACGGCCACGAGGGGCATGACAGCCCACTGGAGAAAGGCGCCGGCGAGTATGCCCTTCGGCTTCTGCACCACGAGCTTGAAATCATTCATGGTAAGGGTGAGGCCCATGCCGACCATGACGAAAAAGAGCATCAGGACGATCGAGATCTTGAAAATCCTGTCAAGCAGGAGCTGGCTCGGCCGTTCGGTGAATTGCGCAAAGGAATAGTTCTCGCCGTCGACCTTTCCCTTTGCCGTCCTTACCTTGAAGACAAGCTTGTTCTCCATCAGTCCTTCGATGTTTTCGTAATTCGGGTCGGCCGTCCCGGCAAGGGGCACGGCAAGGATGTGCAGTTCGCCGGTGATGTTCCGCACCAAATACAGACCCTTCACTCCGGTATCAGGCGGGGGCTTGAGCAGGCGGAGGTTCCCCTCGAATTCCGATTCCGCGGCTTTCTGCCAGTCGATCGCGCGCGCGGCGTCGTTCAGCTTCGTGAGCAGCGCGGCGTCCCCGACGCTACGCGCGGCCTGGGAAAGGCGGCGGTAGAGGCCTTCATCGGCCGTCAAAACCGATGGGGCGAAAAGCGTGATAATGAGCACCAGCGCCGCCGGGATTCCCAGCAGGCTGGCCCTTACTGCAGCGATCCGTTTCATAGCACAGTCCCCCCTCTATTGGTCTGTCATGACATTGTCTCGTCCGTCGGAGACGCCTTCGGGCCGCCTCTTTTCAGACGCATGGGGATGCGTCTCCATTCCCCCGGTCATGGTTGAAGCCCTGAAAACAATGATGCCTGTCGTGAAAGTGTTTTATCTCCGGGAAGCGCGATATGCGTATACGTCAATCCGGAGCAAAAAATGAATGATCGAGAATGTATCGTACGCCTGCCAGGATTGCAAAAGGCGCATGGGCAATGAAAATGTATCCAATGCTACGGAGCATTTTGTCATAAAACGTGAATAATGCAACGAAAAAACGGGGAGATATCGGATAAAATTTCCGGTGTATTCCGCCGCGTCTATCGTGGAACCACACACATTACCGGTACGTCGAAGGGAAAACTTTATGGGGTAACGCTCGGCGGCAACATTATCACTCACCGCCCTATGACGCCTCTAACGGGACCGGACATTGCCCGATCCCGTTAGAGGATCTACAGATTATTGTACCGCTCAAGCGCCTGCCCGTCATCGGTCGCATCGCTTCTGATGACGACCCTGTCGATAATGCCGTGCCATCCCAGGTTGCCGTAGGTGACGCTGTACATCTCGTTCAGCTGGGCGCCGATAACGAGCCCGCCGTCGGTATCACGCACGCCCGTCGTGGTGTTGGGGACGGAGCCGTCGAGAACCCCGTTCACATAAAGTCGAAGAGACGTTTCGTCCCACGTGGCGATGATATGGTACCACTGCCCCAGCTGGAGATCGAATGACCCGTGGACGCCGATCCAGTTTCCGTCGTCGCCGGTCACCATGAAGAGAAGCCTCGCCGGGGAGCCTTCATGGTTCCAGAGTTGGATGCCCCATGATTCATCTGAAAAGTCCTTCTTTTCTCCCTTGTGGACTATTCCCGCGTATGGCGTAATCGAATGCGGCATGACCAGGACCTCGACGGTCCCCCTGTCTCTCAAGGTAAGCCAGTCCCCGTCCGGCGCGATAAGGTAATCGAGGGTAGCGGGATCGCCGTCGAAATAGAGGGCATCGGTATTGCCTTCATACCCCTCGACATTCTGCGCTCCGACGATCGAGTAGTCCGGTGATTCGGGGGTAAAGCCGGACCATTCTGCCGCGATGGACGGGTCAGGGAGTATCGACAGGGTATAGACGGCCACAGTGCCGTCCTCCGCCGCGACCCCGATAACGCTGATGCCGGTAAGAACGGCGGCCGGGGTCTCCCCGTCCTCGTCGTATACGTCGAAGGACGCGCCCTCGGCGACGGTAATGGAGGCCCTCATATCCTCCAGATCGGTCCCGAAGGGTATATTGACAATGGCCGTTCCCTGAACCTCTCCGATACTGGAAGAGAGGGATGTATCGCCGCTCAGTTGATGTGCCGATGATCCCGCAAGAAGGAGAAGGGAGCCCATGTCATTTCCTGATTCGGCGCATCCCAGGGAGAATAGCGCCATGGCGATTGTCAGGGTTATGATCGGTAATGCTGTAGTTTTCATAATTATTTCCATCCTTTGAAATAATCAGATTTGATGTTTTTCATAATTAAAAAGTACTACCAGTAAAACAAGAAGTCAATATTATTAATCCATCCGGGTGGGTTTTTTTAATTATTTTACCTTCGATGTGACGTAATATGCTGTTTTATGTCTTATTAACCATGAATAATCACCTCGGAAGATCTGATCGAGGGATTTCCCTTTCCTTTCATATACCTCCAGCCCCCGTCCAGAGGCCGGTGCAAAGCAGTCGACAAAGGCTGCAACCCCGCCGATTATATAGCAACGGCTGCGTAAGTGCATGAAAATCTTATTGCCGGATTTGAAAGCCCCTGAATACATGTTATTCATTTTAAGGATTACGGACACATGAATATACTATTGGTCATTCTCATCATCAGCATGATAATTCTTATTCACGAACTAGGCCACTTTCTCGCCGCGAAGCTCGTCGGAATTCCGATCGAGCGGTTTTCAATCGGCCTCGGTCCGAAGATCGCGGGCTTCAGGGGCGGGGAAACCGAATACCGGCTCTCCCTTGTACCCGCGGGAGGGTACGTGATGCCGGCGGTTACGGACGAGGACGATTTCTTGAGGTACCCCGCGCTGAAACGTATACTCTTTTCCTTCGGAGGCCCCGCGGCGAACATTGTCATGGCGGTCGTACTCTTCGCGGTCATCAACTTCGTCAAGGACGGACCGTCCCTCCAGGGCCTCGTCCTCGACCCGCCGGTTCAAACGGCGAAACTGTTCGGCGCCTTCATCATCTCTTTCACGAATGTGTTCACGCAGCCTGGACAGCTCTCCGGCATCGTCGGGATTGTGAGCCAGGGTGGAAAATTCATCGGCGGGGATATCGTTAAAGCCCTGCACTTCTCGATACTCATCAGCCTCAATCTCGCGATCTTCAACCTCCTCCCGATACCGGCCCTCGACGGCGGGAAGATACTGCTCTACATTCTCGAGAAGATGCATCCCCGGATGCTGAAGCTCCATATCCCCCTGAGCATAGCGGGCTGGGCGTGCATCATCGCCCTGATGATATACGTCACGGTTCTCGATATCGGCAGGCTTGTGTGACGGGCGGGCTCTTCCTTTTATTCAAATTACGAAGCGTGATTGAAATAAAACGCGCCGCTTGAAAGCGGCGCGTTTTTCAATGCCAGACCGTTACGCCGTCGTCGCCGGTCACCATGAAGAGAAATCGCGCAGGGAACCCTTCATGGTTCCAGAGCTGGATGCCCCATGCTTCATCGGAAAAATCATTCTTTTCGCCCTTCTGGACTATTCCCACGCAGGGGAAAATCGAGTCCGCCCTCACCAGGACCTCGTCGGTCCCGCTCTCCCTGAAGGTCAGTGAGCCGCGCTGATGATACCTGTGATATATCTCATGCTATCTACAGGATTCTTTTCGAGGCTGAGGCAGGTCCGGCCGCGGACATCGCTTTCTGATGCGTGCCATCAGGAGAAGAGTGCGGAGGCGTACTACAATTGATAGAGGGCATGAAGCCGTTTACATGAACATCGGCCGTGGCAAATAGTGCCCTATATCGGGTGTTTGCTGGTGCCGGGATATGCGGAGGAGGGCGCCTTGGGGGCACGGACAACGTCCTTTATCCGCATCAGCTGGGCCTTTGTGTTCCGCTCGATTTCATCGAGCTTCATGGTTATATATCTGATGGTGTCCCTCACGTTGGGGATCAGGATATATTCCAGGGCGTTCACCCGCCTGCGGGTCGTCATGATCTCCCGGGCGATCAGGTAGATGCCCTTTTCCTTCTGCGCGAGGGCAAGAATACCCTCCAGCATGGAGCGGTACTCCTCAAGAGCGGCGTCGACCCCCGGCGATGTCTGTGCGAAACCGTGGGTCCTTGCGGCCGGGCCCCCGTCCGAAAGCGAGAAAAGGGGCACCGTGACATTAAGGACCTGCCGTTTCCCGATGCTGATGGAAAGGGGCCTGCCCGGGGCGGCAAGGGCGGCGGAAAGGGCTTCCGGGAAAAAGGAATGACGCGCAACGGCCAGGTCGCGCCGTGTCCCGCGTATGCGGCGGTCTATTTCCCCGGCAAGGTCCGATGCCTCGCGTATCAGGGCGAGGAGGTTCCGTATCAGTTCGTCGAGCTTGTCTTTTAAAAGCTTGTGTCCCCGTATGGCTATGGCAAGCCTCTTCTTGAGCCTGAGAAGCTCCATACGCGTGGGGCTGACGTCCAGCACCATGTCATTGACCCCGGCTGCCCGGAGCCGCACCGCCCTCTTCCTCACGACCCCTGAAATAGGTCTCCATCAGTTTTTTCCCGATCCTCTTCAATTCGCCCCTCGGGAACATGCTCAGCAGATCCCATCCGATGTCGAGGGTCTCGGTGATGGAGCGATTGGCCCGGTACCCCTGAGAAACGTAGCGCTCTTCGAATTCTTCTGCGAAGGCGAAATAGAGGCGGTCCATTTCGGTCAGCGCTGATTCGCCCAGGATGACGGCCAGCTCCTGCGCCTCCTTGCCGCGCGCGTAGGCCGCGAAGAGCTGGTTGGAAAGGTCGGCGTGGTCCTCGCGCGTTTTTCCTTCGCCGATTCCCTTGTCCTTCAAGCGTGACAGGGATGGCAGCACGTCGACGGGCGGATCGATATTTCTCCGGTACAGGGACCTCGACAGGATTATCTGGCCCTCCGTGATGTAGCCGGTCAGGTCGGGGACGGGGTGCGTCTTGTCGTCTTCCGGCATGGTCAGGATCGGTATCATGGTGATGGAGCCCTTCCTGTCCTTGATACGGCAGGAGCGCTCATAGATGCCGGCCAGGTCGGTGTAGAGATATCCGGGGTATCCCCTCCGGCCGGGGATCTCCTTGCGCGCCGCGGCTATTTCGCGCAGGGCCTCGCAGTAGTTGGTAAGGTCGGTGAGGATTACCAGGACGTGCATGTTCCTCTCGAAGGCGAGGAATTCCGCCGCCGTAAGGGCGACCCGGGGCGTCGCAATCCGTTCTATGGGCGGATCGTCGGCGAGGTTGATGTAGAGCACGGCGCGGTTGATGGCGCCCGATTCGTTGAATTCCCTGATGAAGAAGTCCGCCTCCTCGAAGGTGATGCCCATGGCGGCAAAGACCACGGCGAAGTCCTCCTCCACGTCCATGACCCGCGCCTGCCGCGCTACCTGCGCCGCCAGTTGGTTGTGGGGCAGGCCCGAGCCGGAAAAAATGGGGAGCTTCTGACCGCGCACCAGGGGGTTGAGGCCATCGATGGAGGAAATGCCCGTCTGAATGAATTCATTGGGGTAGTCCCGGGCGAAGGGGTTGATGGGCGCGCCGTTGATGTCCATCAGCTTTTCCGGTATAATGGCGGGACCGCCGTCGATGGGCGTGCCCAGGCCGTTGAATATCCTTCCGAGAATATCGTCCGACAGGGACAGCTCGATCCCTTTGCCGCGGAAGCTGATCCGCGTCCCGGGCACGTCTATCCCGCTGGTCCCCTCGAAGACCTGCACCAGGGCGGTATCGTAGGCCAGGTTGATGACCCTGCCGCGCCTGATTTCTTTCGTGGGGAGCGTTATCTCCACGAGCTCTTCGAATTTAACCCCGCGTACGCCCTCGACCAGGATGAGGGGGCCCACGATATTCTTGATTGTCCGGTATTCCCGCTGCACGCTAGGAGGCCTCCCGGGTATTTTTTTCTGCCACCTTTTGGGCGATCTCGTCGTCCATCCTTTTTTTCATTTCTTCAGCACCGATTGAATCTTCAGGCAGGTACTTTAGATGTGAAATTTCCTCGTAGATCTCCATTTTCTCAAAGAGGCTGAAGGGATTTCCCTCGCCGATGCTTTTTTCGAGGAGGACGTGGAGATGGAGCAGAAGGTCCAGGATCACGAACTGCTTCCGCAGTGCGGTATAGGTGTCCTCGTCGTTGAAGGCGTTCTGGTGCAGGAAATCCTGCCGGATGGCACGTGCCGTCCACATGACGAGCCGGTCCGGCCCGGAGAGGGAATCGATGCCCACCAGGCGAACGATCTCTTCGAGCTCGTCCTCCTTCTCGAGGATCTTCATGGCCTCCGTCTTGAGTTCCGGGAACGCGGGGTCCACCCTGTCGGCCAGGTGCATGTTGATCGCATCGTCGTAGAGGGAATAGGACCTGAGCCAGCTTATGGCCGGGAAATGGCGCTGGAATGCCAGCTTGTCCTCCAGGCTCCAGAAGACCTTGACGACCCTGAGGGTGGCCTGGACCACCGGATCGGAGAGGTCGCCCCCGGCGGGCGATACGGCGCCCACGACGGTCAGGGCGCCCTGGCGTTCATCGTCTCCCGCGCAGATGACGCGGCCCGCCCGCTCGTAGAACTCCGCCACCTTGGACGAGAGATAGGCGGGATAGCCCTCCTCGCCGGGCATCTCTTCGAGGCGGCCCGATATCTCGCGCATGGCCTCGGCCCACCGCGAGGTGGAGTCGGCCATGAGCGCCACGGAATAGCCCATGTCCCTGAAGTACTCGGCGATGGTGATGCCGGTATAGACCGAGGCCTCGCGCGCGGCCACCGGCATGTTCGAGGTGTTGGCGATCAGCACGGTCCTCTTCATCAGCGGGTGGCCGGAACGGGGGTCGAGCAGCCGGGGAAACTCCATCAGGACATCGGTCATTTCGTTGCCCCGCTCGCCGCAGCCGACGTACACGACGATGTCGGCGTCGGCCCACTTTGCAAGCTGGTGCTGCACCACGGTCTTGCCGGAGCCGAAGGGACCGGGTATGCAGGCCGTGCCGCCCTTGGCAACGGGGAAGAAGGTGTCGATGACCCTCTGGCCCGTGGTGAGGATTTCCGATGGCTGTATCTTCCGCCGGTAAGGGCGCGGTATCCGCACCGGCCAGACCTGCATCATCGCCACCTCCCGGGCCTCCTTCCCGTCGCGCACCAGGGCCACAGGGTCGGTAACGGTGAAATCCCCCTCGTATACTTCCTCCAGCACGCCCGAAACGCCGTGTGGCACCATGACGCGGTGCTCTACGATTTCTGTTTCCCGGACAACGCCGAGCACGCATCCCGGCGTGACCGCGGTCCCTTTCACAGCCACGGGCGTAAAACGCCACCGCCTCTTCCTGTCCAGCGAGGGTATATCGATGCCGCGGGTGATGTAATCGCCGCTCAACTCCCGTATGACGTCAAGGGGCCGCTGCGTGCCGTCGAAAATCGATTCGATAAGGCCCGGTCCCAGCTCGACCGAAAGGGGCCGATCGGTTCGGTATATCGCCTCACCCGGGCCGATGCCGGCGGTGTCCTCGTACACCTGGATGGAGGCGGTGTCGCCGTTGAGTTCGATGATCTCGCCCACGAGCCTCTTCTCGCCCACACGAACGACGTCGTACATCCTGGATCCCGAAAGGTTTTCGGCGACCACGAGGGGCCCGGATACCTTGATGATCGTTCCCCGGTCTTCCATTGACACTACCACTTGATGTCCAGTCCTATCGCTTTTTTCACCAGGCCACTTAGTCGTTCATGGGAAAAACGCGCCTCTCCGCCGGGCCCGGGCAGGGCGGTTATGGAGGGAAGCGTCATTGACGAGTATTCCTCGATGATGTCCTCCATGCCGGCCAGCAGGTCATCGGACACCAGGATGACCGGGAAGCCGTCACCGGCGCATTTCCGTGCGATTTTACGCGCCTCCTCAACGCTGCCGGTGATGAAGACGCGCGCGCCCAACGCCCTGAAGGGAAGCACGTCGTCGCGGTGGCCTATGACCGCCATGTTTCCCTCCTTTCCGGCCATCATGACGCGCTCCTGAACCGGGAGGGCAGTCTGCCTGCGATCGCTTCGGCGCTCATGCCCCCGGTTATCCCGGCCAGGACAACGCCCAGGACGGCAAGCTCGATTTCGGTCTCCCTGCCGAAGGCGAAAAGCGGCTCGACTCCCCAGAGCAGGAAGCGTGAACCCTCCAGCTGCTCCGCCAGCGTATTGTCGATCTCCCGCTCCACCGCGAAGGGATTTTCGGCGAATTCCGGTATGCCGCCGCCGGCCCGGTCATAGCCGTAACGACGCGCCAGGTCTTCCAGCGCCCGCGCATCGCCCGCCGTCATATTTTCGAAGCACCCTGTTTCCATGGCGCCGCCGGGCACATAGAGCTCCTTTCTCACGATGGGGTCGCCATGGAGGCCGCCGGCCCTGAGGAAGGTGTGGATGTTGGTCAGGTCGGCGAGGGCGCGGTAGTGGGCGATGATGAAGGGGCTGCCCACCGTTGCGGCCCGCATACTCAGGTCTTCGAAAAGGCAACGATCCGCCACGCAGTCGATTACCAGGGGGTTTCTCGACGCGTAGTAGGACTCCACGGCGACCTGTACGGCCCGCCCCATGCATTCGGGAAGCTCCCGGTATCCCTCGGATTCGAATATGCCCGTCATCGTCCCCGGCGGAATGGTGCCTTCGGCGGCAAGTCCGTCCTCTCTGGCAGTCTCGAAAATCTTTTCCTTCAGCAAAAGCTTGATGTTGTGGTAATCGAAGCCGATCCTGAAAAGGCCGCCCAGCCCGTCCCGCAGGGAGAAGGCGTCGATGAAATCGAGGAGCCATTTCCTCCTTCCTTCCAGCATCTCCCCGTACCGGTCAGGTCCGGCCATGAAATCTTGGTAATAGGTGGTGCCGAGAACCTCCAGGGCCTCACCCGGTGACGACGATTTCGCCATCCGGCCGATTATTTCGCCGGTGACCTGCTTCGCCTCCATGGCCCGAATAACGCCCGTCGTGAAGAGGTAGCCGCTGTCGTAACGGTATCGCGTCATGGCTCTTCGGCCCCTTCACCGCCGAAGAGCATGCGTGCGATTTCAATTATATGGTCATCGCGGATCCTTGTAATGACAGAATCGAGGGTGGCGTTGAATTCCACCCGGTCCTCCCTCATCAGCAGGCCACCGCGGGACTCAAGGCTATCACCCGAGAGGCGCAGGTTTGTTGCGCGCCCTGTCAGCGCCCGTGCCTTCCCGTTTAATCGCTCAAGGAAAGCGGCGTCCATGAGGTCCCGGTCTTCCCCGGCGACCACGATCTCCTCGTTGCCGGTAGCAACGCCCCTGATGGCCATTTCCTCCATGAAGCGGGCGTACAGGGCGCCGTCGCCGGTCAACGCGGACCTGACCCCGGCCATCAGGTCATCGATCATTTCCCATTTCGTCTTCAGCATGTTTTTGTTATGATCGAGCCTTTCCTGCGCGAGTATCCTGGCGAGTTCGGCCCGGTAAACGGACTCCAGGTTCCTCTCCTGCTCGGACCTGATCGCGCCCAGGGTCCTGTCGTGCTCCTCCTTCATTGCCCTTTCTTCCTCGGAGCATTTCCCGGCGATTTCAGCGGCCATGTCCCCGGCGTCGGAAATTATTTTTTGCGCGACTTTGTTCATGCCTGTCGACCCCTCCCCTAGACCAGCTTGATGCCGTTCAGGAGGAAAAAGGTCGTCAGGAGCCCCAGGACGGCGTAGGTTTCTACCATGGCGGCGAAGATGACGCCCTTCATGGCCTGCTCAGAATGCCGGGCCACCAGGTGCACTCCCGCAGTGCATACCCGCCCCTGATGAATCGCCGAAACCAGGCCCGTCAGGGCGATGGGCAGGCAGGCGAGAAAAATCTGGATACCCTGCCACAGGCCAGGTGAGACGACCGTATCGCCCAGAAGCCCCAGCTTGATGATCACGAGAAAGGAGGCGATAAAGCCGTAGAACCCCTGCGTGCCCGGGAGCACCACCAGCAGGAAGAGGCTCCCGAATTTTTCGGGGTCCTCGCGGAGAACACCGGCCGCCGCCTGGCCGGGAAGGCCGATTCCAACGGCGGAACCGATGCCCGCCACCAGCGCCGCCATCGCGGCCCCGGCGATTGCAATTGCCAGCCCGATTTGCTGTTCCATAGACAACCCCTTAATTGATGATTTTCACATACCGCTCCCCGTTGGCAAGGGGCAAGAACCGGCGGCCCCCTCCCACAAAAAATTTCGGAAAAAACTCGACGTACTGCAGGCGAAGGGTATGGACAAAACCCCCGAGCATATTGATGGCGCAATTGAACAGATGCCCGACAACGAGCACCATTGCCGTCAGGAACAGGCCGGCCACGGGAACGTCGTACATCATGAAGGCGATGGCGTTCACGGCCATGCCGATGCCGGCCGTCACCATGCCCAGGGCCATGAGCCGGATGTATGAGAGCACGTCGCCAAGGTAGGAAAAAATCCCGCTCAGAACGAAGAGCTTGAGGAAGCCGAGAAAAAAACGGAAGAAGAGGGATTTTTCACCGCGCATGCCGAAAATGACGACAACGGCGCTCGCGGCGGCCAGTGCTCCGACCGCGGGATTAAAAACGCCGCGGCCCAGGGGCGGTGCGGTCGACGATACCAGCGACATGCTCACGCACATGTCTGTTGAGAAGAGCATGGCCAGGAGCGCGAGGCTGATGACGATCCAGCTCGCGTTGTCCACCAGGGCATCTGCGAATTCGCGGCGCCTGACGTTGGCGATGAAGCCGGCGACCAGGCCGGTCAGCACGTGCACCACGCCGAGAAGAAGTACGAGCCTGAAAAAAACCATGGGTTCCTTCATGGGGTCGAACCACATCAACCGGTCGCGCAATGCCGCCAGGGCCGGGACATGGATGAAGGGGTTCTGCGACCTGAAAAGGTCGCCGAATATCCCGCCTGTCAGCAGGCCCGTAAAGACCGTGAAAAGCCCGCCCCAGAGCATGATCCAGAAAATCTCCCTGTTTCCCTTCACTTTCGCGATGGCCACGATGGCGACAATGGACAGGAACAAGCCATATCCCGCGTCGGTGAGGGCGATGGCGAAAAAGAGGGCGAAGAAAACGGACACCAGAGGGCTGGGGTCGAGTGTCCCGTATGAGGGGTAATTATATAGCCTGGTAATGAGCTGGAAGGGCGCAACGATCCCCGGGTTTTTCAGGGCTACCGGCGGAGACTCGCCGGCCCCTATTTCCATTTCCTCGTACGTGACGGATTCAAAACGGGACAGCAGTGATTCAAGGCGTTCCGTGTCCTCTTTCCGCATCCATCCCCCGATGATGAAGGAATGCTTCATGGCGATCCAGTACTCAAAGACCGCGCTGCGCCGCTCAAGGTTATCATAGTACTCGAGAAGCACCATGAGGCTGTCAAAGTCGTCCAGGAGGGCGCGAGCCATGGCCGAAAGCGACCCGAGTTCCCGACCGATCTCCTTGATTCGTTTTTCGTTCTCCCTGTAGCGGACGCCGAGCGGCGCGTGGACGGGGGGGAGGTCGGCCTGCTTGAAGCCTATTGCCGAACGTGCTTCATCGGCGTCGGTTCCGGCATGGACGGCCAGGAGCACCAGGGCTCTTTTACCGGCGCTTCCCAGGACCTGGTAGTCCGTGCCGTCGATGCCATCGATGAGGGACAGCCGGCCGATGTCGGCGGTCCCCAGGTAGAGCCGCGCCGTTGTCGAGGCTCCAAGATCTTCGGGATTAACGTCCAGGCCGCGCCATGGCACGATGCCGGCATTTTCCTGAAGCACGGACTCCCTTTCCTTTTCCAGCAGGGATATCCCTTCCCCCAGGCGCTTCGCCTTGTCCAGAAGATCGGCGGGGTTGAAGGCGCGGACCGTGGCGTCAAAATCATTTCTCGAGACGGCATGACCCGGGTGAAGCATCTTCCGCATGAAGGATTCCTTCGGGCGGTAACCCTCGAGAAAGGTTTTCGCTTCAAGGAGCCTGGCCAGCAGGACGGGATCGCGGGGCGACGACCGGGGTGCGGCCCTGCCTGCGCCGTCACGGCTGGGCCCTTCTTGGGAAATATCGATGGGATGCAGCAGGGCTTCGTTCTGCAGCTCATGCAGGAAGCCTTCGAGCTCCGTCCCGGGTCCTGCTATGACAATTTTGCGCATGATGCTAATGGCCATGGTTCAACCCGAGAAGCCTGTCGATTATAAACTCCTTCGTTTTCTCCATCCTGCTTCCGGCCTCGTTTTTCAGACGGGCCAGCTCGTTTCCGCTGGCGGCCCTGCTTTCCCCGATCGCCGCGACTGCGTCCCTGCGTGCGGCATCTGTCGCTTTCTTCATTTTCGAGGGAAAATCACCCTTTATGGACCTGATCGAAGCGGCGAATTCCTCACGCCGAACGCGAAGGCGTTCGCCGGCCTCGCGTTCGGCTCCCTCGATGATCGCCGCCGCTTTTTTCTCGGCCTCTTTTATTTCTTCAATTAAATTACCAGACATGGCGCCGGACCAATATATAAAAACAATTAATCCGTTCCGGGCACGTTCCGCCCGGGAACGTAACTCGCAAAAGAATGATACATGAAGTGTTAGGCGTTGTTATTCATTAATATATACAGCAATACTGCCGATTTCCAATATCGGGTGAAATTTTTTCATATAAAACGCGTAATTTTCGGGACAGCATTTATTGTTCAAATGAGTGGCATTTGTCATATTACTCCGCCTTTCAGGTGCTATGTGTTGATACAATATTTTATAAACGAATGACCGCCATATCCACAGCTCACCGGAGCTAAAACAATATTTATTCAGCAAAACACCAGAAAGTTTTGAAATTCCGGATATACTATTATACTTTGAAACTATTATCATACCAGATAGGGGTGATGGCCATGAAACACTTACCAAGAGAGCACCAGCGGGCCTATATCACATTTTATCTCAGGGTGTTTGAGGGTGACAGGTTTCTCGGGTTTCTTGTCGATATTTCCAAGGATGGGATGAAGATTCTTTCAGATTTTCTCCTTGAAGCGGACAGAATATACCCCTTAAAAATGAAGCTCCCCGCCTCGCTGGAGTGGAAAGGAATAAAAAACGAGGACCGCTATATCGAATTCTCGGCAACATGCCTCTGGAGCAAGCACGATTACGTGCAAAAGGAATTTTTCATCAGCGGCTTCAAGTTCATCGAGTTCGGTGACGAAGAGCAGGCCATCATACACGAGTTGATCCACTTGTATAAAATTCCATAAAAGGGAGGATTGTCATGAGCAAGGAGATGAAAATTCTTGTCGCCCTTGAATTTGTCGAAAATCCCCATGAAATCTTAAAACAGGCCCTGTCGATCGCGAAAAAGTATCAGGCAAAAATTTACACCCTCCATGTAATCGAGGAGATGACCAGACAGGCCTTCTATTACGACGCCTACCAGGTGTGGGAGGAGTTCAGGGACAAGGCGGTCAAGGAGACAATTGAAAAAATGACCTCGTATATCAGAAATCTGGAAGGCAGTTTCGCAGACATCGAGCCGATGATCGAGGTCGGCGCTACCTGCAACAAGATACTGGAAGTGGCGGACCAGCTCGATGTCGATCTGATCATCATCGGCCATCACGTTCGGCAGGGCGTTCTCAAGCACCTGATGCACGGCAATGTATGCGAGAAAGTGGTCCGCCTGTCGAAACGCCCGGTCCTGACCTTCAACATAGAGTCGGAATGACGCTCATCATGCAGCGGGAAGGCGCCGAGCGGCGCGCCCTCAGCCGGCCAGTTTGCCGATGAGTATCCCCGCGAGGACAATGGCAAGTACGAGAATAACGGCGTTGACAAAAATAAAAAAGGCCATGCCGAAAAAAACCTTTTTCTGCCCGCGGTTCATCGACCGGAGTTTTTCCATCATGAGCGCGATGTGTTTTGCCAGGGCGGCGCCGACGCCCCGCGTCGTGCCACCGCCCCCGCTGCGTTTCATGGGCCGCCGCTTCGTCACGCCATGCCCTCCCTGATCAGCTTTTTCACGAAAATCTCCTCGCGCTCCATTTCCTCAAGGTGATCCGTTATGTATTTCTTCGCCTCCTCGTTTTGCGGTATGAATATTTTCTGGAGTGCATTGACCTTTCTCTGCACCTTTTTGAGCTCTCGGGAGAGCACGAAAATCGTTTTCATAACCGCGGCATAGTCCGCGAGCGCCAGGATGGCGTCGCGGCACCGAAGCCTGGAGGCATCGTACCGGGCCGTCGTGCCCCAGAGGCTTGAATTATTCGTCACCTCGCTGCCGGTCACCTCCACCATCGGTATCGCCATGCCCATGAAGCGGGAAAATTTCATGGAAAGGGCGTAGACCTCCTTTTCCGAAAGGCTTTTCCTCGCAACGACGTCCGAGCCCATTTCCATGACCGCGGCCCTGTACTCGCCGTAGAATTCATCCAGCGATGCCTTCACCCGTTCCTCTATCTCCTTGGCGCGGTTGACGTTTTTCATTATTTCCGCCACAAGTATTTCCCGCTTCTGGTCAAGCAGGTCAAAGCCCTCGTAGGCGAATTCAAGGTCGCTTTTTATCTTCCTGAGGCTGGATTTGGTAGGGGGCACATCGAGGCGCGCCATGTTCAGCCGCCTCCGCTGTCGGGGATGTAGTATTTCTGTATGTCCTCGCGCGATATCCGGTACAGCTCATCCTGTGGAAGGATCGAAAGGACGCGCCACCCGATGTCCAGCGTCGGTCTCGATTGACCGGTCCTCCATGGCCCCCTGGCTCAGGAACTCCTCCTCGAAGACCCTTCCGAACTTGAGGTACTCCCGGTCGAGGTCGGTGAGCTCCTCCTCGCCGACGATGGAGGCCAGCGCGCGGATGCGCTTGACCTTGGCGTAGCAGGCAAAGAGCTGGGCTGCGACACCTGGCGTGGTCCTTGCGTGTCCTTCCTTCGCCGATGCCGTCCTTCATCAGGCGGGAGAGGGAGGGCAGACCCGCGATGGGCGGATAGATGGACTTGTTGAAGAGCTCGCGCTCCAGGACGATCTGGCCCTCGGTGATATAGCCGGTCAGGTCCGGTATCGGATGGGAGATGTCGTCACTGGGCATGGTGAGGATCGGTATCTGAGTGATGGACCCCTTCTTCCCCTTGATGCGGCCGGCCCGCTCGTAGATCGAGGCCAGGTCGCTGTAGAGATAGCCCGGGTATCCCTTGCGCGAGGGGATCTCGCCGCGGGAGCTGGACAGCTCGCGGAGAGACTCGCAGTAATTGGTCATGTCCGTGAGGATCACCAGAACGTGCATCCCCTCGGTAAAGGCGAGGTGCTCGGCCAGGGTCAGGGCCGCACGCGGCGTGATGAGCCGCTCGATGGAGGGGGCGTTGGCCAGGCTCAGGAAGAGGGCCGCGTTGTCCAGCACGCCGCTCTTCTCGAAGGATTCGATGAAAAAATTGGCCACGTCGAACTTCACGCCCATGGCGGCGAAGACCACGGTGAACTCCTCCTCGGCGGTGAGGATCTTCGCCTGGCGCGCGATCTGGGCGGCTATCTTGTTGTGGGGCATGCCGCTGCCGGAGAAGATGGGCAGCTTCTGACCGCGGATCAGCGTGTTCATGCCGTCGATGGCGGATATGCCGGTCTGGATGAAGTCACGTGGATATTCCCGCGACCAGGGGTTGATGGGCAGGCCGTTTATATTCATCATGATGTTCAGGGGAGACCTGCGGGGCCCCGTCGATGGGGCGTCCCAGGCCGTCGAAGATCCTCCCCAGCATCTCCCGCGACACCGGCATTTCGAGGGGCTTTGCCCAGGAAGGTGGTCGCGGTGCCCTCCAGGGAGAGGCCCGCGGTCCCCTCGAACACCTGCACGACCGCCCTCCCCTCGTCGACCTCCACCACCTGGCCGAGGCGAATCTGTCCGCCTGTCGCGTGATCTCCACCAGTTCGCCGAAGCCAACGTCCCTGGACATTTTCGACGAAAACCAGCGGGCCGTTTATGGCGGCCAGGCTTGTGTACTCGACTTCGCGGCTCATGGCCTGATCCTCCCCTGTTCCCCGCCGTTCGGGCCCCGGGAAGTCTCCGTCCCCTGCGGGTCAAGCGTTTTCATCCGGGACCTCATCACCTGGAGAAATTCTTCAATAAGCTGCGACTCGTGGGTCCCCACCTCCGATTTGAGCCGTATGATCTCCGGGGCGATATCCAGGGAGGTAATCGTCTTCAGGGGCACACCGGCGGAGAGGAGTCTCTTCGCCTCGTCATGGAACTCCACGATCGATTTGAGCAGAAGAATCTGCTTCTCCGGACTGCAGAACATATCCTTCGGATCGAAGGAGTTCTGCTGGAGGAAGCCGTTCTTTATCATCTCGGCGGTAAAAAGGACAAGCTGTTCGCCGGCCGGGAGGGCGTCAGGCCCCACGAGCTTCACGACCTGCTGGAGCCGGTCGTCCTCCAGGAGTATGCGCAGCGCCTCGTTCCGCGCATCCTGCCATGACGCGTCCTGGTGCGTTCCACCATTCGCGCACCTCGTCGATATATTCCGTAGTAGCTGTCGATCCAGCTGATGGAGGGGTAGTGGCGGGCGTCGGCCAGAACCTTGTCCAGGGCCCAGAAGCACCGCACGAAACGCGTCGTGTGCTGGGTGACCGGTTCCGAAAAATCGCCGCCCGGCGGGGACACCGCGCCGATGATGGTGATGCTCCCATCCCTGCCGGAGAGGGTCTCGACGTAGCCGGCCCGCTCGTAGAACTCGGCCAGCCTGGTGGCAAGGTAGGAGGGGAACCCCTCCTCGGCGGGCATGTCCCCAAGCCTGCTCGACAGCTCACGCAGGGCCTCGGCCCATCGCGACGTGGAGTCGGCCATCACGGCCACGCTGATATCCCATGTCGCGGTAGTATTCCGCGATGGTCATGCCGGTATAGATGCTCACTTCGCGGGCCGGCACCGGCATGTTCGATGTGTTGGCGATCATGACGGTCCGCTCCATCAGCGGCCTGCCCGATCCGCGGGTCGACCAGCTTCGGAAACTCGGTGAGCACGTCGGTCATCTCGTTGCCGCGCTCGCCGCACCCGATGTAGACGATGATGTCCGCGTCGCACCATTTGGCCAGGGCGTGCTGGGTCATGGTCTTGCCGGTGCCGAAGCCGCCGGGGATGGCGGCGGTCCCTCCCTTGGCGATGGGGAAGAAGGTGTCGATGACCCGCTGGCCGGTGATGAGAGGAACACCGGATCTCTTCTTGATCCTGTAGGGACGCTGCCGGCGCACGGGCCAGTAGGTGGCCAGCTTCCCGCCGTGCTCGTTCCCGTCCTTGACCCGGTATATCTCCTCCGTGATGTCATAGGACCCCGCGCCTGCGAGGAAGGAGAGTTTCCCCGAAACGCCCGGCGGCACCATGACGCGGTGGATGACCGACTCGGTCTCACGTATCTCGCCAAGCTCGGCACCCTCCCGCACCTCGTCGCCTTCCTTCGCCGTGGGCGTGAAGTCCCATTTCCTGCCGGTATCCAGGGGGGACACCTTCACCCCCTTCTTGATGTAGCTCCCCAGGATTTTGGCGATATCGACCAGGGGGCGCTGGATGCCGTCGTAGATGTTCGAGATCAGTCCCGGCGCAAGGAGCACGGAGAGAGGCCTTCCCGACGAAGTGATCGTATCGCCGGGTTTCAGCCCCGTGTCGTCCTCATAGACCTGGACGAAGGCGATGTCGCCGTCCAGCTTGATGACTTCGCCGATGAGCTTGTCCGGCCCCACCTCGGCGATATCGAGCATACTGATTCCCGCCAGACCCCGCGCCCTGATGATGGGGCCGTTTATGCCGATGATTGTTCCCTCGATTACCCTCTCCATGCCACCCCCGAATTACCGGCCACGGGGCCGGGTGTATGGTTCCATGATCTTCAACACTTCCCTTTTTATCGTTTCATATTCCCGGTAGGTGATCCTGTCCATGGAATAGTTGTACACAACGCCCATTTCCCTGTCTTCCAGCACGATGCCGCCCCCGGCCAGTTTTTCGTCAGGGGCGAACTCAATCCTGCCGGTAAAGCCGCGCAACGCAACAGCGTCGCGTATCTCCTTTTCGAGGGAGGCATCCCCGGGCGCCAGGCGTACGATCGCATCCCCCGCCGGGCGGGAGGAGAGCACCTCGGCGGCAGTGTCGCACACAAACGTCGTGTACCTTGTTCTGTCGTTTTCCATGACGGCACGCACGGCCTCGCCGATCAGGGAGCGCACGTACTCTTCCGTTATGTTCAACCTCAGCTTCCGTTTTTCGATGGCCGTCCGGTTCCCGATGATGTCGATCTCGGCGCTGATACGACGTTCGGTTTCCTCTTTTTGTTCCTCCGCAAAGCGCCGCAGCTCCTCGTTGAACGCCTCCTCCATCCTCCGCGCCTCGTCGTCGGTCCGCTTTTTCAGCGCCTCGATGCGTCGCGCCGTTTCCTCCCTCACGGCGGCGATCAACCCCGCGGCGTCACCGTATTCCCTGATTGTCCCTTCAGCGTCCATCACCCGCTCCGTCCTGGATCGATATTCCCAGCGCCTCGGCCACATAGCTCATGATAGACCTGCCGAAGCCGCCCGCGTCACGGACACCGGGGATCTCGACGATCACCGGCCGCGCCATGGTCAGGTTGCAGCGGGTGATCAGGTCCCGGGCCTCCCCGGCGAACTCCCGTGTGATCATCACGATGCCCGCGTCATCACGGGCGATGGTTTCGCCAAGGTCGCGCAGCGCCCGGTCTTTCCCCGAGACCACGCAGGACACCCCGCCGAGACGAAAGGCCGCGGCCGTCTCAGGGTCGCCGATGACATAGATCCTTTCCATGGAAGGCCCCGCTTACCCTTTCCGCCAGGTCTAGATTTTGTTCAGTATCATGATCGCTATGATCAGGCCGTATATGGCGATCCCCTCGGCCATGCCGAGGAACACCAGGGCCCGTCCGCCGATCTCCGGCTTCTCGCTCATGGCGCCCATTGCGGCGGAACCGATCCTGGCAAGGGCGTAGGCGCTGGTAATGCACGAGAGGCCCACGGCGCCCATGGCCGCCAGGGCCATGAAGGTCTTGTTGGTGCCGCTCAGCGCCCCGACAGCCGCCGCCGTCACCGGCACCTCACCGGCGCAAAGTCCCGCCCGCGGAACAAGCAGCAGCGAAACGACTCCCGCGGCGAGAACCAGAATAAAGAATATCGCTTTCCTGTACATCACGTGCCTCCTGTATACGTGCTCGTAATATGAAGGGAGAAGGGTCGAAACTCGGTCCCGCTCCCCTTGTAGAATTTTCCGAAAAACTCGTAGTACTCCAGCCGCATTGACTGAATGCCGCAGACCAGACCCTCGAGAGCGATGATGAAAAGATTGCCGATTACGATGACTGCCAGCGAGCCGGGCGAGAGGAGGGGGCCCACGACGCCCGCCAGGGTGTAGACGGCCAGGCTCAGGCCGGCATGGCTCAGGGCAAAGGCGCCGGCCCTGATAAATGATATGGAGTTGCCGAGAAGGCCGGAGAAGAAATCCATCAGCTCAACGACGGATTCGACGATGTATTCAAAAACGCCATGGGGGAACATTTCCCCCTGCCCCGGGAAAAGGCGTCCCGCGACGTTTCGGGCCAGGAAGAGCCCGGCGGGAAGGCCCAGGAAAAGGGCCAGTTCCATCGTGCCGGGAAGGACGCCGGCCTTGACGTAACGTACGACGAGATAGAGCGAGCCCGTGTACATGACAAAGCCCGGGACTCCTTTCAGACCCAGGAAGGCTTCCCTGTAATCCCCCTCGCGGTAGAGGTTCAGGGTATTAATGACGATGCCAATGGATATGAAGGAGGCCCCCATCATGATGGCGGCGAAAAAAAGGTCCATCATCCGCTCCATTGGATGGAACCAGAGGGCGGGAATGATGTGTTCGCTGCTGAAGACGCTCCCGTAAAGGGCCCCGAAGATCGACGCGGATATCCCGCCGGCTATCAGGATGGTGCCCGCATCGGGGAAAAATCCCCGCAATCCCCGGCGCCTTGACACCTCCTTGATGACGACGCCCGCCACCGCCAGCACCATCCCCTGTCCCACGTCACCGAACATGACGCCGAACATGATGAGGTACGCGATAGTGGCGATGGGCGTGGGGTCGATTTCGAGGCTGTCGGGGACACCGGCGTTTTTCACGAGCATTTCGAAGGCCCTGAAAAAGCGGTTGTTCCTCAACCGCACGGGCACGGGCGCGCGGATGTTCCTCATTTCCGCCCGCGAGTAGACATGGGCGTAACAGCCCCTGCCGCAGACCTCATCGAGAATTCCCGCGAGCCGCACGGTTTCCCCGGCGTCAATCCAGCCGCTCATGAACACCGTGTCCTCGGTGTTCATGAGCCTCCGCTTGGCCTCCAGGGCGGATGAGAGGGCCCGGTATATGCCGCGCAGTTCCCCTATGGCGCGGGCGTATTCTTCCTTTTTTTCGTTGAAGGCCTTTTCCCTTGCGCGCAAGGCAGCCGCGGCGGAGGCCATCTCCTCCCGGGCGCTTTCGGCCAGGCCCTGGAAGGAGGCTGTTTCATCGTCCGGTTTCCGCATCTCCTCGAAGCCGTACTTGTACAGCGCACCGAGCAGCTCATCCCTCTTTCCCGATGCCGCAACGCCCAGCACGAGCCTGCCTGCGTGCCGGACATAGAAACGCCCCGCCAGGTCTCCGTCCTCCGGGTCGGGCGTCTCACGGAGGGTCCCGAAGATGATGTCGAAATGATCCAGGGGCGTACCGGCGTCGAGGTCCTTGAAGAGCAGGGCCGCATCGGCGGCGGCGCGGTGGCGCGAATTCAGCGCCTCCGCCCTGGCGTCGTGCTCCTGGTGGAGCCTGTTCAGCTCATCGGCCTGCTCCCTGACCGACTTGAGGAATGATGCGTCCCTGGCGGTGTCCCTGTCGAAGAGCACGGCCACGCCGGGCACGCCATCCGTGTTGTCCGCTCCGGCGCCCACGATGGGGGCCAGGTATTCGATGAGATGGAGCGTAGAGGCGGCGGATTTCTCCCGATCGATGTCACCGCCCGGCGCCTCCTGCCGGTCCCAGTCGGCCACGTGGACGATACCTGCCCGTCCCAGCTCATAGATCAGCCGGTCCGTTTCGTTCCGGTGGCATCCCACGATGACTTTTCGTATTTCAGCCTTCATTTATCGAACCCAATGATACCGTCGTATATCGCTTCCGGAGGCAGTTCCGCGTGGAAACCCTCGATGATCCGGAAGAGGTTCCGCACCTGGTAATAGAGGAGCCAGGCAAAGGATATGACGGGACAGATGCTGTGAAAGTCCCGGGAAAATGCCCGGTCGGCACGGGCGATAAAGGCCCGGTCAAGAAAGAGCTCGAGTCCGGCAGGGTCAAGCCCCCCCGCCGCGGCCGCTCCTGACGGGTAGGCCCGCCTGATCATGGCCCGCACGCTGTTCTCCATGGCGGTTACCGCGCTTCTGCCGGCGGGCCCGGAACACTCCGCCGGGTCGAATTGATCGAAGCCGCCCTCCCGGTCCCGGTAACGCGCAAGCCGGTACTCCCAGAGGATCTTCAGGGAAGCGATTTTCATAAGGACCAGGTCGTTGTAGATCGCGCGGTCGCGCGGTCGAAGCTTTCTCGCGTAGCCGGCCAGGTTCTCGATGGCCCGCCGGTCAAGCCTGCTTTCCAGGACCTCGTAGCTGGGCGTTTCGCCCTCCTCCAGAGCGCCGTCCAGGGGCGTGTCCATTAAAATGTTCCGGAGGTCTTCGAGGGAAATATCGGCGTCTCGGCAGCTGTTGTCCATGACGCCGTAGGGACTCACGTCGTTCCACCGGGCGAGGAGGGGACATCTTCCGTATGAACGCGATGCCACCAGCTTGATGTTGTCGAGCTCGAAGAGAAGCAGGAAGGCCCTGAAGAGCCCCCGGTAGTGGGCGGTGATGCCGATGAAGCTGATTATGACGGCGATCTGCCATCGGAAAACAGCGTCCTTCGACCGGGACAGGTCGGTGGCGTTTTTTTCAGTCAGGGTTTCCGGGAAGGCGGCATGAATGGAGCCCGCGCGTATGATCCGCCGGTAGTCCTCATTCGCGAACAGGCTCTGCCTGAGCGCGTGGATTTTTGCGTGCAGATAGATCCTGTCGGCGAAGTTGTTCACGTCATGGCCTATCGTTACTGCCAAAAAGTATCTCGACAATCCGTTCACGCGCCGCGTCGCGCATTTCCCCGTTGTCCCTGAGGAGCTCGAAATTCTTCCTCGCGAGGGCAAGCTCCGCCGCGGCATCTTCGCGTGTGCGGCCGACTTCGTCGGCAAACCTCTTTTTGTTTTCCGCTGTTATCCTTTTCTTTTCTTCTTGTTTCTTATATTCAAGCTTCCCCGCCAGGTCGGCGATACGCTGCTCGCGCGCCCTTCCGGCGGTCTCGATATCGTCGGCGCATTTTTTTTCGACTTCGAAGATTTGCTTTAACACGTCCTGCATGTCATCGGACACCGCTCACACCCTCTTCGCGCTGTAGTATGCCGGATAACCGGCCGCATGGGAAAAAGGATTCCGGGGAAGGATCCCCGCTGCCGGTCGCCGTTCTCGGTTGTTGTCCGCCGCTTTCACTTGTTATAGAAAGACTTGTCGAAAAATATCTTGCTCGTGTCTTCCGGCGTCAGGTTCCACATCTCCTTGATCTTCTTGTTCATCTCCTCCATGTAGCCCCGCACCACGTAATATTCGGCCCTGTCGAAAAAGAGGATGATCCGGTCGCTCAATTCGCTCATCTGGTGCAGCTGAAAGGCCGTATCAAAAGCGCTTTCGTTCACCACGAAAAGCCAGAGCGTCCTCCGCAGCGTGTAAAGTGCCCTGATGGCTTCGCAGAGGGGGATCTGCATTTTGTACAGATCCATTCCCTCCTCGGCGTAGCGCATCCCCACTTCCTCCTTCGACGTTTCGTAGCTGACCCAGCGGCCCAGGTTCTTGAGAATGAAGTGGGCCTTTTTCTCGATGTAATCAATGTGCTTCTTCGAGAAGGACGACGTCGTCGGGTCGGTGAGAAGGCGGGTCGTCCATCGCTTGATGATCTGATCGCTGTGCTTTTCCACAAGAGTAACCAGTTTGTCGGAAATCAGATGTACCATGGCGTATCTCCTGTTTTTTTGAGCGTTCATACAGCATAACTACATAATATTTAAAGAAGCCTTCACAGTCAAAATAAATCATGCAGGTTTCGCCAAAATTGGATATTTGGAAGGCCAATGTATAGTTACCGGCACTGCAGGACGGTTATTCCTATCCCGGGACGGCGTTATCTCCAGATCTCAATAACAGTTGTTAGTCAGTATCGGGGTAAAAAATTATAAAAATTAGATTAGCATTCAGTCCTGCGTGTCGGCTGTACGGAAAGGGAATTACTGGTTGACGTGGCGCCGTCACACCGCGGCAATGATTTGCTGCACCGGGGCCGCCCCATGACACCATCGTATAGAAAGGGTGCCGGTACTCTATCGCCGGGAATAACTATCTTTACAAGCCCATGAACGCGTATCTGCATCACGCAGTGAAGGTGCACGTGAAGACCGGTGAGGTGATAGCGCCGTGGTAGTCCCGGGGCGCCCTGTCGATAGAACGGTTGGTTGGAACCAAAAAAAAATGCGCCGCTGGACAGCGGCGCATTTCAATCTCCTGAATACTGTTACGCCTGCTTCGCCGGGGCGCTGTAGGAGTCCTGGCCCAAAACCGAGCATCGGGTATCCGACAAAAGGCAGGATCACCAGTAAACCGAAGCCCCACCCCTTGCTTTTTCCGAAACATACCGCCAGGTCCATAGAGACGAGGATTATGATCACGAAATTGACGAGGGGAATCAGAAACAGCACGATCCACCAGAGGGGTTTCCCCGTAATCTCGAGCAACACGATCAGGTTATAAATCGGGATAATGGCTGCCCATCCAGGTTTCCCCGCTTTTTCGAACACTTTCCACATACCGGCAAGTGTTAATACGATTATCGCCAGGTATATGATCCAGCCGATAACATTGCCACCGTCATTCATAGCGCCTCCTCCGATTAGATGTAGTGTGTGTCTTAACTGTTTCAATAATACAGAACATGAGAAAAAATGCAATAAAAATAATGTGCCCGAATGTCATCGCATTGTGACGGCCACCTCTCCTGCGCCATCCCCGTCTCCCCTACATTCCCGAAAGACGCGCCGAAGATATCCACGATCAGGTGGTGAGGGGGCAGCATAAGCCGCCCGACGCTCTGCTCCGGATAGTCCAGGAACGTGAGGATCTCATCCCGCTCCTCCGCGGGCATGAGGTGCAACGGATCCGCAATGTCCGAGATAAGTTGCATTAAGGCCAGAAGCAATAACTGATCATTTATATGGCCGATGCGCATAAATCAGACTCCACATCGCATGATACCCCCTTCCGGGCAAAAATCAACGAAAAAAAACAGATGGAAGGACCGCGCGCATACCGCGCATTAATGACAGCATGTAGTATTTTTTTGTAGACATAAATTTTATTTGTTTTAGGTTTCGTTCAAAGTCCAACCATGAATCATTACGCACGCTAAAACGTTCTTGAAATACATCCCGGCGTTCATCAACCGTCCCGAACCATCCCGACCGGGGTTGGCAGCCGGTTACTGCTCGAAAAAAAAAGACTCACCAGATAAAGGAGGTTACAATGGCGCAATTTCAGGAAAACTCAATGGCGGCGGTCTTTCAGAACAATGCCGCGAAGTACGGGGACAGGGCCTACGCCGCATATAAAAAGGACGGGCAGTGGCGTGATGTCTCATGGAATGCCATGAACGACATGGTCCACAAACTTGCCTACTTTCTTCTCTCGATAGGGATTGAAAAGGGCGACAAGGTGGGCATCTTCTCTCCCAACCGGTGGGAATGGCACCTGACCGCCCTCGCGATCCATTCGATAGGAGCCGTAGACGTTCCGATCTACGCCACCAACTCGGCGGAGGAATCGGAATACATTTTAAGCAACTCCGATTCCAAAATCTGCTTCGCAGGCACGGAAGATCATCTCAACAAGATCCTCTCGATCCGCTCCAAGCTTTCGGGCATGAACCAGGTAATCGCTTTCGAAGAGCCGGCGGGTAAACCGGAAAACGTAATTACCCTTGCCGGAGGCCCTCAAGACGGGAGAGGCGAATCCAAGAAAGGACATTTTCGAAACGCGCCTCGCCACTATCGAGCCGAACGACCTGGCGACCCTCATCTACACCTCCGGCACCACGGGCAATCCGAAGGGCGTGATGCTGACGCACAACAACTTGGTGTCGAACGTGCGCAACACCCTCGCCGAAATGCGCGATCCGAAAACGGGCGAGAATCTCCTCAACGCAAACGATCTGTTCCTTTCCTTTCTCCCCCTTTCGCACTCCCTCGAAAGGACGGCGGGATTTCACGGCGCGATATGGGCGGGCGCCAAGACCGCCTTCGCGGAGGACATCAGCAAGCTCCTTGACAACTTCCAGGAGGTGCGCCCCACGATCATCATCAGCGTGCCGCGCATCTATGAAAAGATCCATGCGGGCATTATCGCGAAGGTGTCGGGGGCCCCGGGCCTGAAAAAGAAGATATTCAACTTCGCCATGCGGCAGGCGGCCAAAAACCTGCCCCTGGTGTGCCGCGACCTTCCCCGGAAGGGCTTCTTCGCCTTCAAGTACCGACTGGCTGACAAGCTCGTCCTCTCCAAGCTCAAGGTGGCCCTGGGTATGGACCATCTCCGCTACGCCATATCGGGCGGCGCGCCCCTGTCGCAGTCCGACGCCGAGTTCTTCATCGGCATGGGCTTCAAGATCCTTGAAGGCTTCGGCCTGACGGAAACAACGCCGATCACCAACTTCAACCGCCCCTGGCTTATCAAGCCCGGCACGGTGGGCCAGCCGATCCCGGAAACCACCGTCAAGATCTCGGACGACGGAGAGATACTGATCAAGGGTCCCCAGGTGATGGCGGGGTACTACAAAAACGATGAAGCGACCAGGGAGGCCATCACGCCCGACGGATTCTTCAGAACGGGCGATATCGGCATGATCGACGAGGATGGCTGCCTGAAGATCACGGGGCGGATCAAGGACATCATCGTGACCGCCGGCGGCAAGAACATATCCCCCCAGAACATCGAGGGAAGCATCAAGGATTCGCGCTTCATAGAGCAGATCGGCATCATCGGCGACAAGAGGAAGTTCCTCTCCGCCCTCGTGGTACCGGCCTTCCCCGAGCTGGAAAAGTGGGCAAAGGATAACGGTGTCGCCTTCAGTTCCCACGATGAACTCCTCGGCAAAGACGAGGTACAGAAGCTGATCAAGAGCGAGATCGACACCTGTACCGCCCAGTTCGCCCGCGTGGAGCAGATTCGCAAGTTCAAGCTACTTAACGCGGAATGGACGCAGGACACCGGCGAGCTTACCCCGACCCAGAAGGTTAAGCGGAAGGTGATCAACGAGAAGTACGCGAAGGAAATCGAGGAGATGTACGTCGGAGAAACGGGCGATTGATTCCCGGCAACGGCGATACATCAGAATGAGCGGGGCACGCCCCGCTCATTTTTTTTCATCATACATCAAGCCCCCCTTCCCTTTCTTAACACCGGCAGTTTTTTTCTTGCAAAGGCGGTCACTGCCCACCAGAATGAATGACACATGGAACGCCGCAGGGCAGGGGAGCGCGATGCACGGCTGGACCGGAAAGATACTTCACATTGACCTCGGGAAAGGCTCCATCTCGATAATCGAGCCATCCGTAAAAACATATGAACAGTTCCTGGGGGGCCGGGGACTGGCGGGCCATTATCTCCGCCCCCATGCAGGGGAGCCGTGGGACTCGCCGCGCATGCCCCTCCTCTTCTTCACCGGACCCCTCGTCGGCACACCCTCCCCCACCTCCGCCCGCTCCTGCGTCATGACCCGCTCCCCTCTGACGGGCGCCGTGGGGGACGCATCCGTGGGGGGCGGATTCGGCCCCCACCTCAAGCGCGCAGGTTGGGACGGCCTCATCATCACCGGGAGGCGGGACCGCCTTTCCGGTATCGAGATTCGCGATGGAGACATCTCCGTCAGGGACGCCGCCGCCCTGGCGGGGGCCACGGTGTCCCTCTGCGTGAAAGGCCTCCCGGAAGGGGGCTCTCATGCCGTCATAGGCCCTGCCGCCGAAAATAGTGTTCGCTTCGCGGGCATCGCGATAGACGGCCATTTCTTCGCGGGGAGGGGCGGTCCCGGCCTCGCCATGGCCGCAAAAAACCTGAAATACATCCATGTCACCGGAACGGGCAGGATCGGCGTGCGCGACCGCGAGGAGCTCGCGAGGGCGCGCGAGGATATAGTTCGCCTCGTAGCGGCCTCCCCCATCCTGAAGGGTGAGCTCGGCATTTCCGAGTTCGGGACCGGCGCCCTCTACGACCTGATGCACGCGCGGCGAATGATGCCCACGGACAATTTCAGAAAGACCAGCTTCCCCCACGCGCCCTCGATGAACGCCTGGCGCTACCGGGAGAAATACTCGACATCGAAAACAGGCTGCCCGGGATGCCACATCCGGTGCAAGAAGAAGGGAAGGGACGGGAGGGTTATGCCGGAATTCGAGACCATGTCCCATTTCAGCGCCCTGGTGGGAAACAGCGACATAGACGCGGTCGTGGAGGCGAACCGTCTCTGCAACGACCTCGGAATGGACACCATCACCACGGCCGCAACCCTTGCCTGCCACGTCGAGATCACCGGCGAGGCCCTCTCGCCCGCCTCCATGCTCGGGCTGATAGAGGATATCGGATACTCCCGTGGTGCCGGCGTACCCCTCAAGGAGGGCTCCCTCCGTTACGCCGAATCCCTCGGCAACAAGGGTCTCTCCATGTCGGTCAAGGGGCTCGAGCTCGCCGCCTACGACCCGCGCGGGGCCTACGGCATGGCCCTGGCCTACGCAACCTCGACCAGAGGGGCATGCCATCTCCGGGCCTACCCCATATCGCACGAAATACTCAGGAAGCCTGTCGCCACGGACCGTTTTTCCTTCGGCGGCAAGGCGCGGATCATCAAAATTTCGGAAGACACCAACGCCGCGGCGGACTCCCTTACCGCGTGCCGCTTCATCTTCATGGCGGCCTCTCTTGAGGAATACGCCCGGGCCGCGGCGGCGGTCACCGGCGCCCCCTTCACCGCCCAGGATCTGATGAAAATCGGCGAGCGGATATACTACCAGGAACGAATTATGAACGCGCAGAACGGCTTCACCGCAGATGACGACATGCTCCCGGAACGCTTCTTCACCGAGGCCGGTTCCGGCGGCGACGGCATTGACATTCCCCCCATCGACAGGGAGGAATTCCTGGCCGCCCTCGCGGCCTACTATCGGGTGCGCGGCCTGGATGAAAGGGGAATGCCGACGGAGGAAAAAACCAGGGAGCTCGGTCTGGCATGATCCGCCTCCTCGACAAATATTCCCGCAAACTTGAGGCACACGGCCTCTGCGGCCCCGGCGATCCGATTCTGGGCGGGCTCGACGCGGATCTTGTCTGGAACAGGCCCGCACCCGAAAGGTCGGTGCTCGAAGAGGTGGCACGCGGCCTGAACATCAACAGCATCCTCTACTCGAAACCGGCGGAACCCTATTTTTCCATCATGAACCGTCTCGCAACAGGGCGCGATTGTATCGCACCGGAGGACTGCGAGACGCGGACCTTCCTTCACGATATCCCGGTCGCCCGCTCCTTCATGGCGGTCGATATCGTCCCCCTGCTAAAGCGCAGAAAATCCGCCGTGATCCCCGGCAGGGGAATCGTCTCCTTCGGAACCGTGAGCCCCGAACAGGCCTTCGTATCTTTCAGCTCCGTCTGCTTCTCCCTCTACGTCAAGTTCTTCACCGACATTTATTACGCCATGAAGGGGGGTCGCTCCATTCCGGAGGAGGACAGGCGGCTCGCCCTCACGGCACTCGACGCCTACGGCTCCTTCATGGACTCGATCGATTACGCCCCTTCCCGAAGGGGGCCCTTCTCCGGTGCCGAAGGAGTCCTCGCATCCATGGCGGAGGCCGGGCGAATGACGGTCGATTCGCGAATGGTCGACTCCTTCTTCGGCAATATCTCCTACCGGCTCGACGACACGATCTACATCAGCCAGACGGGAAGCTCACTTGACGAGCTCGAGGGGTATATCGACCCCTGCCCCATTGACGGCTCTTCAACCGCCGCGGTGACCGCGTCGAGCGAGCTCGGGGCCCACATGAGCGTGTACCGGCGCACGCCTCACCGCGCAATCCTCCACGGCCACCCGAGGTTCTGCGTCGTTATGTCGATGATATGCGACGAGGCCGGATGCGACTGCCGGGGAGAATGCCACAAAAAATGCCCGGTTGAACGGAGCGTGGCCGGCGTTCCGATCATACCGGGGGAAGTTGGCACCGGACCGAGCGGTATCAGCACCACCCTTCCCCCGGCCATGGAAGGCCGCGGGGCAATCGTCTGGGGGCACGGCCTCTTCACCACCGGCAGAGCGGACTACACCGACGCCTTTCAAAGCCTGATCGGGATAGAGGGGGAGTGCTTCAACCGTTTTCGCGGTATCACCGGGCTCTGATGGGAAAAAAGTCTTTACTGAACCGGGGGATCGCAGTATATTCAATATAGCACTGCTTTAAGCGCAAAGGGAGGAACCCATGCAGACCGCTCAACACCGGACCCCGGACATCAAAATGCCGTCCCGCCTCTCCCCCCGCGTGGAATGGCTCCGCGACTACTACTTCAGGGGCGCTGACCGGTCCTGGACCAACGAGATGACCGCCTGGACCACGGGTACTCCCTGGGACACGGTCTACAACGAGATGACCTATTATATCGTCCCGGAAACATACATGCTTCAGCAAACCCTTCGTTCTTCCTTTAAACTCGCGGCACGGGAGGTGAGGCTCCATCCCGATTTCTGGGAAATGAGCCTGCCCGAGCGCCGCGCCTGGTTCACAAGGGAAGTGATGGTCCGTTATCTTCCCGCCGAGCTGCTGCCGGGAGACCTCATCGCGGGAGGGCGCTTCAACGTACAGTGCTCCCTCTGTCTGGACAGGAAGGAAAGCGAAGAGTTCGACGCGATGCTCCTCGGAAAGAAGGGGGCCAGGAACCTCGTAAAATGGTTCCACGATCATGGCTACGGCAATGCGGGAGCCACCAGCGGGCACCTCATCCCCGGTTATGAACGCGCGCTGCACCTTGGATGGAAGGGAATACACGCCGACCTGGTGGCGCACTTCAACGCCCTGCCGCGCAGGGACCAGAAGGGGGCGATGGGCGCCCAGCTCAGGGCCATGATGACCGCCGCCACCATGCCGCGGGATCTGGCGGCGAAGTACGCCGCCCTCTGCAGGGAGAAGGCCGCTGAAGAGGCCGACCCCGCAAGGAAGGCCGAACTCGACCGGATGGGGGAAAACCTCGACCGCGTTCCCTGGGAGCCCCCCGGAAACTTCTGGGAGGCGGTGCAGGCCCTCTGGCTCACCCACATGCTGGTCATGAGCGATGAAAATTATCCGGGTCCCGGTGTATCTTTTGGAAGGCTGGACCAGTATCTCCTCCCCTACTGGGAAAAATCCCTCGACGCGGGAATGGACCGCGAGTTCGGCAAGGAGATACTCCGGTGCTTCTGGATCCGGTGTAATTATGCCTACGACGCGATGGTTCGAACAGGAAACAACGGCATCACCGCGGGATACGGCCAGCTGGTCACCCTCTCCGGCCTGGGGAGGGAAGGGGCCGACATGACAAACGACCTCACCTACGCCATCCTCGAAGTGATCGACGAGCTCTCTCCCATTCTTGAGCCGAAACCGAACGTCCGGCTGCACGGGGGAAGCCCGGAAGGCCTTCTTGACAGGGTCATCGACATGGTCTCCTCGAGCCAGGGCGCGCCGTTCCTGCTGAACTTCGACGAGCGTTCAATGGCGGGCATGTTGCGCCAGGCGAAACTTGCCGGCATCAGTGACCTTATCGACGAGCATAACGTGCACGACTACGCCCCCGTGGGGTGCCTTGAGAACACCATGCAGGGCAACGACCGCTCCGGCACTGTTGACAACAATATCAACCTCCTGAAAGCGGTCGAGCTGGCCCTCACCGGCGGCAGGGATCTTCTTCCCGTGGTCGATATCATGACCGGAAAGACGGAAAAAATCCGCCGCCATGGTCCCGATACCGGTGACCCGGCGAGGTTCCGGACATGGGATGATTTCTGGGACGCCTACGTGAAACAGACCGAATACATCATTCGAAAATGTGTCGAGGTACAGGAGGCATCCGAATCCGCCCGCGCGAAATTCTTCCGCACCCCCTACCTCTCCTGCCTGGTGAAGGGGTGCGCCGAGAAGGCGACCGATGTCACCCGGGGTGGGGCGGAGATCAGCTTCACCACCATGGAGGCCGTCACCTTCGCGACGACCGTGGACTCCCTCCTGGCGATCAGATACCTTGTCTTTGACGCACAAAAATGCTCCATGGCAGATCTTGTCCGGGCGTTGAAGGACAACTGGGTGGGACACGAGGTCCTCCAGGCCCTGGCGAAAAACCGCGCGCCAAAATACGGCCGGGACGACGACATGGCCGACGCCATGGCCCTTGAAGTGATGAAGCTCTGGACCGGGGAGACATGGAAGCACCGCACGCGCTCCACCAACCGTCGTTTCCGCCCCGGCATGCTCTCATGGAACTACTGGGCGGGTGACGGCTTCATCATGGCGGCCAGCCCGAACGGCAGGCCGAAGGGCACGTTCCTCTCCAACGCCATCTGCCCGTCCAACGGCGCCGACATCAACGGGCCCACGGCGAACGCCAACAGCGTAGGCAAGGCCCTGGGGGGCAGGGAGGACTCAGGCGCCGGTGACTTCAGGGACTACGTGAATCTCCTTCCCAACGGGGCGAGCCACACTATTACCTTCAACCCATCGATCGTGAAGGATCCGGAGCACCGGGAAAAACTCAAGGCATTCCTGAAGGGATACGCGGAGAAAGGCGGCACGGCGCTCCAGATCAACATCCTCGACCCGGAGGTGCTCCGGGACGCCCAGGAGCACCCGGCCGATTACCGCCACCTTCTGGTGCGGATCACCGGCTACAACGCCTACTTCACGTCGATCGGCAAGGAACTCCAGGACGAGGTAATCGCGCGCGTGAGCCACACATCGATCTGAGAACCGCCCATGAACGGAAACAGCGCCATCGACGAACTGAAGGGCACGGTCCTTGAGATCCAGCGGATGTCAACGGAGGATGGTCCCGGCCTCCGCACCACGGTCTTTTTCAAGGGATGTTCCCTCAACTGCGCCTGGTGCCACAACCCCGAGAGCATCGAGCGAAGGTCCCAGCTCCAGTGGATCGAAACGCGCTGCATAGGATGCGGTCTCTGCATCGAGGCCTGTCCCCGGGGAGCCCTCTCGATGAGCGGGAGCGGCGTCGCCATCGATCGGGAGCTGTGCGAAGGATGCGGCACCTGCGCCGAGTGCTGTCCCTCAACCGCCCTTGAACTCATGGGAGGCACCTGGACGGTATCGGCCCTTGTGGACGAGGCGTTAAAGGACGCTTCCTACTTCGGCGCCGCAGGCGGCGTTACCGCATCCGGGGGCGAAGCGGCCATCCAGGCCCCCTTCGTGTCCGCCTTTTTCAAGGAGTTGAATCATCGCGGCATCCATACCGCCCTGGACACAAGCGGCCAGTGCAGACCGGAGCAGCTCGACCTGATACTCCCCTACACCGGCCTGCTTCTGTATGACATAAAGGAAATCGATTCAGCGCGGCACGCCGCATGCACGGGAAGCGGGAACGAGAGGATCCTGGAAAATCTTCTCCACGCGGCCTCATTCACGCGGGGCCACGTCATGCCGAAGGAGATATGGATACGGACCCCGATCATCCCCGGCGCGACGGACAGGAGTGAAAACCTCCTCGGGATCGGCGCCTTCATCGCAGCCCACCTGTCCGACGTCACGACGCGCTGGGAACTCTGCGCCTTCAATGACCTCTGCCGGGACAAGTACCTGAGGCTCGGCAGGGAATGGCCCCTGGGCGGCAGGGGGCTCATGGAGAGGGATGTCATGGAGGAGCTTGCGGAGGCCGCGCGGGGATCGGGTGTTGACCCGGGGATCGTCCGCTGGACCGGCTCGGTGCGCCTGCCGAAGGACGCTGCCGGACCCGGGCGCGGTGGAGATACCGCGATGAAGCGGCCCGCGAGCTGTTGACCGGCCAGTAAACCGGCACTCTCAATTCCGGGGCTGACGCTGTGTGCACAATGTTGACCGAGACACCACGCGGGGGACCCCGCACACCGGGAGGAAAACCGATGACCGCCACAAGGCAGGAATTCAATGAACATGAGATACGGGCCCTCGAGCCCACGGAAAAGATCGCCCTCGTGGCGACGATAAATCCGGAGGGTCTCCCCCATATCAGCCTTCTCACGTCCCTCCAGGCCATCGCGCCCGCGAAGATGGTGCTGGGCGAGTTCTCACGGGGGCTCTCAAAGGAATTCATGCAACGGAACGACAGGATCGGATTCCTCATCATGACCCTCGACCGAGCCCTCTGGCGCGGCGCGGCGCGGTGGACCCATTCGCTCAAGGAGGGCCCCGAATACCGGATGATGAACGAAAAGCCGATGTTCCGGTACAACGCCTACTTCGGCGTCAACACGGTCCACTACTTCGACCTGGTGAGAACGACTGAGCGCCAGGGCCTGCCCATGGCCGGTATCGCCCTCGCCATGATGAAGACCGCCTTCGCCAGGGGAGGAATGAGGAGAAAGATAGGGCCGATACTGAAGCCCTTCGCCCTCTCCCTCGTTGACCGGATCGGCTCCCTCAAGTTTCTCTCCTATATCGGTGAAGACGGGTTCCCCGTCCTGGTGCCCCTTCTCCACTGCCGGGCCGCCGACAGCGGCAGGCTCGCCTTCGCCATGTCCCCCTACGCCGACGAGCTCGCCGCCGTGCCGAAGGGATCGACAGTGGCGGTCTTCGCCATGACGATGAAAATGGAGGACATCCTCATCCGGGGGGTCTATAACGGCCCGAGACGAAGCCGCGGGATCAGCCTCGGCACCATCGATATTACCTGGGCGTACAATTCCATGCCCCCGGTCCATGGCCAGATATACCCGGAGACTGAGCTTTTCCCGGTTGCGGATTTTTGATGCTTCGCTCCGGGGGTTATTCTTCTTGATTTATACGGCCATCCGGTTCGATAATGATCCCCGCCCCGTGGGGCCGCCGGGGGGAGGCAATTAAAAATGGTAGAAGGAACCTCTTCGAGGGAAAGGAACATCATCCTCGACAGCATCGCCGACGGCGTTTTCACGGTCGACATGGAATTCCGGATTACCTCCATAAACCGCGCCGCCGAAGAGATCCTGGGGATCCGGGAAAAGGACGCCCTGGGCAAGCTCTGCTTTGAAATATTCCACACAAGCATCTGCGAGCACTCGTGCGCCCTCAGGGAAACGATGAGCACCGGGAACAATATCATCAACAAGACCATCTATATCGTCACCGGGCGGGGGGACAAGGTGCCCCTGAGCATCAGCACGGCCCTTTTGAAAAACGAAAAGGGCGACGATCATCGGGGGGGTTGAAACCTTTCGCGACATCTCCGCGATAGAACTCCTCAGAAAGGAAATCGAAGCGACCTACACCTACGAAGATATCGTGAGCAAGAGCAGGCGGATAAAAGAGCTCTTCGCCATTCTCCCCGACCTCGCCGTAAGCGACAGCTCCGTCCTCATCGAGGGGCCGAGCGGCACGGGCAAGGAATTGTTCGCGCGTGCCATTCATAACGCGAGCAGAAGGAACACCCGGCCCCTGGTGGTGATCAATTGCGCTGCCGTGCCTGACAATCTCCTTGAATCGGAACTCTTCGGTTACAAGGCCGGGGCATTTACGGATGCGAAAAAGGACAAGCCGGGAAAAATCGCCCGCGCCGAGGGGGGGACGCTCTTCCTTGACGAGATAGGGGAACTTTCGATCCTCCTTCAGGTGAAACTTCTCCGTTTCATCCAGGAACGGGAGTACGAGCCCCTGGGCGGAGGGGCTCCGGTGCGGGCTGACGTGCGCATCATCACCGCGACGAATAAAAACCTTCTCGAAGAAGTGGGCAGTGGGCGTTTCCGCGACGATCTCTATTACCGGCTCAACGTCTTCTCCGTCAAGCTCCCATCCCTCGCCGAACGGATGGAGGATATTCCCATTCTGGTGGACCACTTCATCAGGAAATTCAACGTCATCAAGGAAAAAAATATAACCGGGGTCACAGACGAGGTGATGAATGTCCTGATGAATCATGACTACCCGGGTAACATCCGCGAACTGGAGAACATAATCGAGCACGCCTTCGTTCTCTGTCGTGAGGCCTATATCCGCCGTGACCATCTGCCCCGCCATCTTCAGGCAAAGGCCGTCCCCGTACCGGAAACGATGACGCTGGAAGAAATCGAGAGGATGTACATCATCCGCTCCCTCGAAAAAAACGGGTGGAACAGGTCGAAGACTGCGCTGGGCCTCGGAATCGACACCTCCACATTATGGCGGAAGATGAAAAAGTTTTCAATAGAGGAGCCGGAACATCCGTAATGCATTATGCAACACAGACCGCCTATTACCGTTGTATTTCGCAATTCATCACCATACATACATGCCTCCCCCTTCGGCATCATCCGGAGCAGGTGGAAAAACAGTTGGGGGATGTATCGCATCGCTTCAACATTTTCACACTAGTACGGTAAAAATTACCCCTTCATTACTCCAACCCACCGGTCCCGCCACCAATTATCAGCTCACCATTCGATAGGTTAAAGAAAAATATTTCTACTTCATCCAATCCGACGGTATGGCACGATTATTGCTTTATTATATTAACATGAAAAGCGAATTGATTGCGATACCGATATTCCAGGAACGCATTTCCCCGCTTCTCGACGTATCGAGCAGGTTCGCGCTCTTTGAGATAGAAAACGGCATAATCATACAAAAAATAATTATTTCAATCAACGCGGAGAGCGAGCCGTTGAAGGTTGAAAAGCTCAGGGAACTCGGCGTATCTACCGTCATAAGCAGCGCCGTAAGCGGCCACGTCTCTCGCCTTATCAGCGACAGGGGGCTCAGGCTGATATCATGGGTCACCGGTCCCGTCGACGAAATCGTCGAACTGTATATCGCCAACGGTCCCCTGCCCTGCTGCGCCGGATACAGGGGGGGGTGCCCGCGAAGGGGCAGTGGCGCCGGAAAGGGAAAAAAACACGCGCGCAATAGATCGGGCGCGAAAAAAAGGGAGGAAGAGCAATGAAAATAGCCATTACAGCACAGGACGGCAACCTTGATTCCGAAATTGACGCGCGCTTCGGCAGAGCCGCGGGGTTTATCATCTACGATACGGAAAACGGCGCGGAATCGTACATCGGTAATTCCCAGAACCTGGAACTGGCCCAGGGGGCCGGCATCCAGTCCGCCAGAACGGTGATCAACGCCGGGGCGCTGGCCATCCTCACGGGTAACGTGGGGCCCAAGGCATTCAGGACACTGAACGCCGCGGGAATCGAAATATACCTTGCCGGTAACGGCACGGTCAGGCAGGCGATCGATGCCTTCCAATCGGGCCGTCTTAAAAAAGCCTCCGACGCTAACGTCGAGGGCCACTGGTGAGATGCGGTAGTACGTACGCCATCCGTGCGCCTCGCGCCGGGCGGGGGGCACGCCATACTGAATCAAGGAGGCAGTGAAATGACCGAACATACGCCAACGGTGCATAACGATTTTCTGGGATACGGGGGCTACAGGCCGGAGGTCGGGGAAAAGATCATAAGGGAAAGGCTCATCACCCTCTTCGACACGATCATTGAAAAAAACCGGTTATGCCTCGAACGGGCCAGGGAAATGAAGATGGAAAAAATCATGTCCAGGGTCCTCGTAGTGAAGAAGAGGGCGGAATCGATCAGAAACATGATGGTCCGGTCGGAGGAACACGCGCACTACAAAATCGAAAAGATGACGGATAAAGACGAAACCGCCATGCGCAAAATGGATCGTGAGATAGAGGATCTGATAACCGACTGCGGCGACGTCATCGGGGACCTTACCTGCATGGAGACCGACCTTCACATCGTCGATCGTTTCAGGCAGATGAATGACCGCCTGCGACGGATCGAATCGCTCTGCCGAAAGCGGACGAGACTCTTCAAAAAAATGCGCGTTTATGGATGAATGAATTTTTCATTCACCGCCTGCCGCCCGATCGGGACCTCCGGATCGGCCAGGGGACGATGAAAAGCATCCATGACTCCTGCATGATCCGGCGATCCTGGTCGTGTGTAAAAACGGCTTTGTTATGAATGCAACGCGGTACCATCAGAGTACCGCGAAAAAAATGAAAGGAACATATATCAATGAAAACGAGATTGACCGTATTGTGCGAGAACAGCGTCTACGTCCCCTTCCCCCTCATCGGGGAGCATGGGTTCTCATGCCTCATCGAGGATGACGAGACCACCCTCTTCGACACCGGGCAGGGCCTGGGTATCCTGAACAACATGAAGGTCCTTGGAAAGGACCCCGCCGCCATTCAACGAATCGTGCTGAGCCACGGACATTACGATCATACGGGCGGGCTCCTTCAGGTGCTGAAAAGCCGCAATGGAAAAACCGACGTGTATGTCCACCCCGCGGCCTTCAATGCGAAAGTGGCCCAGATCCCGACGCCGGGCGACCCGATCGAGATTCCCATCGGCATGAGGGCTTCGAAGGAAGAGTACGAAGCGGCCGGGGCCGATTTCAGGACGATGACGGGATATACGGCCATTACGGACCGCATCAGCGCTCTTTCCGAGGTGAAGCGACCGGAGGGATGGACGACCTGGGACACCCGGCTCAAGCAAAAGAACGGAGACAAAGCCGTCTCCGATCCGTTCGACGACGATGTCTCTCTGCTGATTACAACCGATTCAGGTCCCGTTGTTCTCCTGGGATGCGCCCACGCCGGCATCGTCGAGATACTGGATGATCTCTCGAAGCGGAGCGGACACGGGAAATTCCACGCCGTGATCGGCGGCACGCACCTGGAAACCGCCCCCGAGGACTACGTGAAAAGGGCGATCGAAGCCCTGCGCGCCTATGATGTGAAAAAAGTCGCGGTATCCCACTGCACCGGCTTCGCCCGCGCCGCCCTTTTCGCGTCGGAATTCCCCGATTCCTTTGCCACGGCCTCCGTGGGAAGCGTCTTCGAGTTCTAGGGGTCGATGCGATGATGCTCTCGATCGCAAGCGGAAAGGGTGGGACCGGCAAAACGACCGTGGCCCTCTCGGTGGCGACCCTCATTTCCATGCAGGGCAGGAGTGTCGCCCTCCTCGACTGCGACGTCGAGGAGCCGAACGCCAATCTCTTCCTCGGGGCGCCGGTGGAATCTACCGAAGAGGTCTGCGTTCCGGTTCCCTTCGTAGATGAAAGTAAATGCGACGGGTGCGGCGAGTGCGAGAAAATATGCGCATTCAGCGCCATCGTCCTTGTCAGGGGCCTGCCCCTTCTCTTCCCCGAAATGTGCCATTCCTGCGGCGGCTGCGCCCTGGTCTGCACGCCGAAGGCGATCACGGAGCGGGATAGGAGGATCGGCGTAATCGAACGCGGCATCGCCGGCCGGATCCGTTACGCCGGCGGGCGCCTCGACATCGGCGAGGTGATGTCGCCGCCCCTCATCAAGGCCGTTAAAAAGAGTTACCCTGAAGCGGAGGTCCGCATTCTCGATTCGCCCCCGGGAACCTCCTGCCCGGTCATCGAAACGGTCAGGGATGGCGATTATCTGGTCCTGGTGACGGAACCGACGCCCTTCGGCCTGAATGACCTCTCCCTTGCCGTGGACATGGCCCGCGCCGTGGGCGTTCCCTTCGGCGTGGTCATCAATCGCTCCGGTGAAAACGATCACATCGTCGCCGACTACTGCGAAGCGGAGGGAATCGACATCATCACCACGATTCCCGATTCCCGCTCCGTGGCGGAGCACTATTCCCGGGGCGATTTCATCCTGCATCTCATCGGCCTCTACGGGGACCGCATCCAGGCGATAGTGGACCATGTCCACGTCCACGGAAGGGAGGGCGCAAACAAATGATACGGGAGCTCGTCATCATAAGCGGCAAGGGGGGCACCGGAAAAACGAGCATCGCTGCGGCGATCGCGTGCCTTGCGGGAAACAAGATCATCGCCGACTGCGACGTTGACGCGGCAGACCTTCACCTGGTTCTGAAACACCGGGTGCTCGAAGATAAGCCCTTTGAAGGCGGGTCGAAGGCGCGCATCAACGAATCCGCCTGTACGGGGTGCGGCCTCTGCGCGGACTACTGCCGGTTCGACGCCATCGTCAGCGTCGATGGCATCTGCAGGGTCGACCCCATCTCCTGCGAGGGATGCGGTGTTTGCGTCCGCTTCTGCCCGGAGCAGGCTATCACCATGGAACCCCATGTGTCGGGCTCATGGCGCGTCTCCGATACCCCGTGGGGGCCCCTGGTCCACGCCCGCCTCGGGATCGCCGAGGGCAATTCGGGCAAACTGGTGACCCTTCTCAAAAAGAAGGCCCGCACCATCGCCGCGGAAAAGGGGTTCGACCTGATACTGGTGGACGGATCCCCGGGAACCGGGTGCCCGGTCATCGCCACGATATCGGGGGCCTCGCTTATACTTATCGTGACCGAGCCCACCGTTTCCGGCCTCCACGACCTCCAGCGGGTCATGGACCTCGCCGCCCACTTCAGTGTACGCTGCGCCGTCTGCGTCAATAAAGCGGACATCAATCCCGAAATGACGGAGCGTATCGGCAACTACTGCGAGAATCGTGGCGCGCCCCTGATGGGCGTCATCGAGTACGATCCCGACGTGACGGCGGCACAGGTCGCGGGGATGAGCATCGTGGAATTTTCGAACGGTCCCGCCTCCCGAAGCATACGGACCCTCTGGGAACGAATACGCGACGTTATCGACTCATTGTAATCAAAGAAGGAGACGGAAGAATATGTTCGAGTAAAAAAGAAAAAAACGGTGCCACCTGCTCCTCCTCGGGAGGGAGCAGGCTCGCCATCATCCCCGAAGCCGGATGACGATGCGGCCTTGAGGGAAAACATGGCGGGCATCGCCCGCACGATTATCGTCCTTTCCGGAAAAGGGGGCGTGGGCAAGAGCACCGTCGCGGTCAATCTCGCGTCGTACCTGGCGGGGACGGGCCTCAGGACAGGGCTCCTTGACATCGACGTCCACGGGCCGAGCGTGCCCAGGCTCCTCGGCCTGGAAGGCCAAAAAATAATGGGGACCGGTGAAGGGAAACTCCTGCCGGTGGAGCACCCGGGCGGCATGAAGGTGGTCTCCGTCGGATTCTTTCTCCCCGAAGCCGACGCCCCCGTCATCTGGCGCGGCCCCCTCAAGATAGGCGTCATCAAGCAGTTTCTCACCGACGTCCTCTGGGGTACCCTCGACTATCTGGTAGTCGATTCCCCGCCAGGGACGGGGGACGAGCCCCTCTCGATCTGCCAGCTCGTGAAAGACCCCTACGGCGCGGTCATTGTCACGACACCCCAGGACGTGGCCATCATCGACGTCCGGAAGTCGATTTCCTTCTGCCGCCAGCTGAATATCCCGATACTCGGCGTCATCGAAAACATGAGCGGGTTCATCTGTCCCCACTGCGGGAAGGAATCGCACATATTCAAAACCGGCGGGGGCAGAAGGATGGCCGATGACATGGGCGTCCCCTTTCTCGGGAACATCCCGCTGGAGCCCGCCATCGTTACGGGCGGGGACAGCGGTACACCCTTTCATAATCTGGAGGGTGATGAAGGCGCACCGACCAGGGCGCTCTTCAAGCAAATAGTTGAAAAAATAACAGGAGGATCACAATCATGAAAATAGCGATACCGGTAGCCAATGACAAACTCTGCCTGCATTTCGGCCATTGCGAGAGGTTTATACTGTTCGATGTGGATGAAAAGAGCAGGGCCATAACCGGAGAAACGAGCGTCGACGCCCCGCCCCACGAGCCGGGGCTCCTCCCCGCCTGGCTCGCCGAAAAGGGGGTAACCTGCATCATCGCCGGCGGCATGGGAAGCCGGGCCCAGAACCTCTTCAGCGAGCGCACCATCTCCGTGGTCACCGGAGCCCCCTCCGGCGACCCGAAAACCGTCGCGAACGATTTCCTCGCGGGAAGGCTGGCATCGGGCCCCAACGCCTGCGATCATTGACGGGCCGCTGACGCATCCCGGTTCTCGCACAGGACCGGGACGCGTTTCGTGGTCGCGCCTGCCCAATCCATGTCCACCGGAGACCCCGGCGTCCCCTCCCATTGATTTCACCGGATATACGATCCGCACATGGTACGGACCGAAACCGGGTTGCATAATTTGACTAACAGGACGCCTGCGCCTGTACGATAATAGTATCAAAGGCTCGCCGTACCGGCCAGCCCCTCATTGTGACCCGGGGGCTGCCCCGATGGGCAGGCCGGCATTAGCGCGAGAAGTTGCAGCCCGACATCCGGTGACAGGAACATGACACAAAAACAACGGTACCTCTACTTGATGCGAAGAATCGCACGCAGTTTCGCGATGAAAGTGCTCATTGCGGGAATCATAATAATTATGTCATTTTCCGCGGCCGTGTATTACATTGAAAAAGAACATGTCGTTCATAAAGTGGTGAATGGCGCCCTCGTGGAAGACAGGTCGGCCTCGGGGAACATACGCTCCTTCAATGATTCCCTCTGGTGGGCCTTCGTGACCTCGACGACTGTGGGATACGGCGACTTCTATCCGAAATCCGGCATGGGGAGGCTGGCGGGCATTCTTCTTATGTTCTTCGGAATATCCTTCGTCGGCATCGTCACCGGTAACATCGCATCATTCCTCGTGGAAAAACAGCTCAAGGAGGACAGGGGGATGAAAGCCCTTAAACTCAAAAACCATTTTATCATCTGCGGATGGAAACGCGACATGGACAAGGTCCTCGCGGACATACTGCTGAAAAACAGGAAATACCACCCGGCGGACATCGTACTCATTAACACCGCCCCGCCCGAGGATATTGAAAGCATACGGGCGGACCGTCGTTTCACCGGCATCAATTTCATATACGGCGACTACATCGATGAGAAAATCCTTCACCGGGCATGCCTGAAAAACGCCGAGAAGCTCCTGGTGCTTGCCGACCGTCTGGTAACCGGGTCGGTCCAGGAGGTCGACTCCCGGACGGTAATGGCCATTATTACGGTAAAAACGATTTCTAAAACCGTGTACACTGCTGCGGAGCTCCTCGACTCGAAGTTCGAACGGTATCTGAAGTTTTCGAACTGCGACGAAGTCATTCTATCAAGCGACTACAACAGGTCCCTGATAGCGAGCGCCTCAACGGGGGCCGGCATCTCCCACGTCATCAGCGAGCTTCTCGACCCCGAATGCGGCGCGAGCATCTCGACCAGGGAGATAGCCGACACCTACGTCGGTAAAAGCTATTCGGAGCTTGTCAGCCACTTCGGTAAAACCGGAAGCGGCGTGCTCATCGGATTGCTCGAAAACACGGGGAACTTTTTCCTGCGAAAAAAGGTGGCCCTGGAAGAGGCGCAGAAGACCCCGGACATCTCCCTTCTCGTGACGAACCTGAAAGAGGTAAAAACCCTTACCCCGAATCAGCCCGTACTCAATCCGGACGGGGAATATGTGATAAAAAAATACAGCAAGGCGATAGTGATAGAGGGATCAAGCATCGGCGGAAATATCCGCTGACGATCGCGTCCTGATCGGGTGTAAACCGCCCCCGGGTTCAAAGAGGATGCGGATTCCTGACCGTATGACTATACATCAGAATGGTGGCTCCCATGTTAAAAAGGCATACACAACAGAAAAAACCGAAGGATTCTATCGCCGACAAAATCAGGGATGTGGCATTTTTTCATATGTTCAGGAAGGACCGGGAGGCGATTGACAAGATACTCGGCATATGCGAAGAAAAGAAGATTCCGAAGGGAAAAATGATCATCAAAGAGGGAGAGACGGGCGATTCCCTCTACATAATCCTCAGGGGCGAGATAGAGATAACAAAAAAGACCATGCAGAACGAGGCCTATACCGTGAACACCCTCAACGCCAACAAGGGCGTAGTCTACGTGGGAGAGCTCGGTCTTATCGACAGGGATACCCGTTCTGCGTCGGTCAGAGCGAAAACAGACTGCGACTGCCTTGTCATAGGGAGGCAGAAGTTCATTAAATTCGGCGATGAAAACCCAAGGATAGGCCTCGAGATCACTCGGAGCATCGCCAGGATCATCAGCGGCAAGCTGCGGAAATCCAACACCGATGTCATCACCCTCTTCTCGGCCCTGGTCGACGAAATCGATTTAAACGAGTGACCCGCACCGGGCCAGTCGAAAAGCCCTGAAAGGGCCTTTTGCCGATACCACACACACCCACGATTTCTTCCACGGCGTCACCCTGACCACTGCCGTTTCATTCTGATGACCTGCGATTTTTTTTCGTGACCGGCGCGGCGGAATGCATGGATGTCCCTACCATCCCGGAACGGAATCGACCGCCTTCCATATGAAATAGACGGCAAGGGCGGCATAGATGGCAATGAGGGCGCGATTCATCCGGCGAAACCATGCATCCGGGATGTTCCGATGAATGCGGTGAATTACCGCCGCCAGAAGGGTCAGGTACCCCCCCAGGCCCGCGGCCCCCGAAAGGATGAAGACCAGGCGCACCGCGGGTGTGGCCGTCTCGAAGAGCCCCAGATCGAGGAAGAGCCGGAATGAGAGGATCCACCATGCCACGATGCTCGGGTTGGCGATGGCCAGGGTGAAGCCGGTCATGAAGGCGTAACGATGCCGCGGCGCGCCCTTCTCCCGGCCCTCGAGCTTCGAGTGGTCGATGAGGGACCTCCAGAGAAGAAGGCAGAGGACCGCGGCCCCCAGAAAATAAAAACAGACCTGAAACCGGGGCGAGAGAAGAAGGGGCGACAGGCCGAAAAGGACGAGGACGCCATAGAGCAGGTCGGAGCTTGCCGATCCGAGGGCCGTGAGGAGCGCGGCCCGATAATGTCCCCGCAGGGACTTTCGGATCACCTCCACCTGAACCGCACCGACCGGAATCGCCGAGATAAAACCGGTGAAGACGCCACAAAGGGCCGTCAGGGCGAAGCCCGCTGTCATGCCGGGGCTCATACACGCGCCTTTGTGGGTAACGGGGCAGAAATCAATTGCACGTACACCTTCCGGATATGCCGCGCGGTTTTATACTTGCGCTGATTGGAGCCCGGGCCGTATAGTCGGTCCCATGTGGGCGGTGCCTCTTGTGCGGATTTCACGGGAAACATTCGGGCGGATCGTTCGTCGCGAGGCTTCGAGGGTGATGGAATCGCTTCCGGACGACCTGCGCGCAAAGGCGGCAGAGGTCTCCATCGTCACGGCTGACCGCCCCACCCCCGGGCAGATAGAGGCGACCGGCGGAGAAGAGGACCTCGTGGGGCTCTATGAGGGGATCTCCCTGACGGACCGCCGCGTGGAGGACAGCGGCGCCCTTCCGGACCTCATCACCCTTTTCCGCATTCCCCTCCTCGATTCGTGCGACACCAGAGCTGAGCTCAGCAGGGAGATCCGCATAACGATTCTGCACGAACTCGGCCACTATTTCGGCTTCGAGGAGGGCGACCTGGAAGAACGGGGGCTCTGATATCCCCCGGCGTCGGCTTACTCGGGCCGTTCCGCCACCCTGATGGAAAGCCTTACCATTTTCCGCTCGCGCCATACGATTATCGCAAGGGTTTTCCCCACCGGGGCTTCCCCGATTATCTTGAACAGGTCCTGGTAGCCCTTGATCTCCTTTCCATCAATTTTCATGATCACGTCGCCGACCCGGACGCCGCCCCGCTCCGCCGGGCTTCCTTTGACCACCTGGCCCACAAAGGCGCCTTCGCTGCTCTTGAGCCCGAGCTCCAGGGCGTACTCGTCCGTGATCTGGGCGATGCTCACACCGATAAAGCCCCTCTTGATCTTCTTATGGGTCTTCAACTGTTCAAGAATGGAGCGCGCCGTGTTGATCGGAATGGCGAAGCTGATCCCCATGTCGCCGCCGGTCTGGGAGTAGATCATCCGGTTGATGCCGATCACCTCTCCGTAGATGTTGATGAGGGGCCCGCCGCTGTTGCCCGGGTTTATTGAGGCGTCGGTCTGGATATGGGAGCCGCCCATCATGTCTACATCGCGCCGCCCCGTGGCGCTCACCACGCCGAGGGTGAAGGTCCGGTCCAGGCCGAAGGGATTACCGATGGCGATGGCCCAGTCTCCCACCTGAACGCTGTCCGAGTCGCCCAGGTAGACCGGGTTTAGCTTCAAGGCCGGCTTTATCTTCAGGAGGGCCAGATCCGTCCTTTCGTCGGAGCCGACGATGACCGCCTTGTAGCTTCTCTCGTTGATGCTGACCGTGACCGTATCGACCCCGGCCACCACGTGGTGGTTGGTGCAGATGTAGCCGTCTTCGGAAAGGATGAACCCGGAACCGAGGCCCCTTCGCCGTTCAGTGCGCTGGCCCTGCGGGGGGCGCCCGAAGAAGTCCCGCAGGAAGGGATCGTCGTAAAAAGGATGCTGGGGGACGCGCACCACCTGCTCGGTGGTGATGAAAACAACCCTGTCCTTGTAGAGGTTGAATATCTTCCTGAAGGAGTCCTGGATTTCGCATGCCTTCCCCGTCTCCGACGTATTCCGAAGGGGAGACTGGCCGATATCCCCGAAAAGGGTCGAATCGCCCGATTTGAAGCATGAAAACTGATGCAGCAGTAGAAAAGCCCCGAGGATGGCCAGGGGGGCGATAATTCTAATCCTTTTTTTCATCACATACCTCATATGCAGATCCCGGTATGCCCCGTAATATCACCAGGGACCGGGAATACCGTGTCTATCTGAAGTCCCTCTTCTTTTCCCTGACCCGGCGCTCTTCTTCCTCGCGGATGGCCTCCCGGAAAATATAGCGGTAATCGTTGGAATCATCGACCTGGATCTGATCCAGGTCGACCCGGTTTTCTTCCGGCTTTTTCTTGCAGCCCGCCGCGCAGGCAAGCAGAAGGGCCATAATCAATATACAATCAAGGAGCTTCACCAGGGACCTCCTTCCTGTCGTTGTCTATTTACAGATTTGTCAATTTATTCAAGTATTTTATTGGCATAACCCCTTTTTTTTGGAACATGACTGCGATGCACAGGCATCTCTTGCTGACCAGTGCACCCTCACTCCCCCCACACTATCCGCCGTAATCGCCTGTAATTATCTTGACGCGGCATAATAAATGCGTCATAACACTCCAAGGGGGCGTGACGCTTTTTCTGAATCCCTTTCAAGCCTCATGGCACCGCACTTTTTACACACAGGAGCAGGGTATGATTTCACGCATCGACCATATCGCCATTGCGGTAAAGGACTACGACAGGGCGACGGCCTTCTTTTGCGGCCTGCTCGGCGGGGTTCCCGGATCCCATGCCAGGGACGACAACATGCGTTATTTCTGGCAGAATCTCTGGCTGGGAGACCTTAGCAGACTCGAGCTTCTCGCCCCCACTGCGGAGGGCAGTTTCCTTGATGGTTTCCTGGAAAAAAAAGATTTAGGCGGTGTCCATCATATCACCCTTCAGACGCCGAACATTCAGGACGCAACAAAAACCCTCGACCGTGCGGGCATACCCTATTTTGGTTACCATGAATACGGTGACGTATGGAAGGAACTCTTCATCCATCCGAAACACGCCTTCGGTGTGCTGATTCAGATAGCCGAATTTCACGCGGACGACTGGCTCGCGAAATCGGTGGTCTTTCCTGAGGGTGAAAAATTCGAGGTGAAACATGAAAACGACGGATGCACCCTTACAATCGCCCATCCGGGCGGGGGTAAGGCGGCCATCCGCCTCAGCAACGATGAAATGGCACAATTGCGCGATCAATTGACGGCATGACGAGCCATCCCGGAGAGGCATGAAGCAGAATTACATTTGACATGTCCGCCATTGCACACTATTCTTGATACAGACAGGTTCGGGGAGGGATTCACCATGAACATCAAAACGGACCTCAGGAGTATCCCATTGAATGGCGTGACTGCGGGTCGCGGTGACCGCATCCCTTCGTCACGCGAGGCGGCGCCCCCGGTCCCCGCATACTCGCATGCCCCGGGCATCAAGCGCTCAATGAGCGATGCCCTCAGTATCGCGCAGATGTCCCAGAACGTCATCCAGCGCGCCCTCTCCATCGCGCTGAGACTGAAAAGCATCGCCTCCGCCGCCATCGCCACGGGAGACATTGACCGCCGCGCCCTGGACGAGACGATGATCGAGATCAGGTCCGCACTGGGAGAGAGGGCCCCCATCGCCCCTCCCGCCTCCATTTCAACCCCCGCCGCATTTCAAAGCGACGTTGACTTTCCCGCTATCGGGGATGAGCTCAAATTGATGCGGGACGCTGCCGAAAGCGCATCGAAAGGAGACTACACCCCGATTAAAAACATCGATCACGCCATGCAAAAACTCGACGAAAAAATGCTTTCATATGCAAAGATCGAGCTCGACGTCACAGAAAGGCTGAAAAGCGCCGCAGGTGTGAAGCCGGGCACCCATGCAGGACCCGCGATACTGTCGTACCGCATCATGGCCGGAATGGAATCAGACCCGGTGACCGCCCTGAAGGCCCAGGGAAACATCACCACAGCCGCCGCTGACCGGCTGATGGCATAGAACCAAAAAAAAAATAAAAAAGTTGGATTTATCTTGACTTAAAATTAATTTCGATATATATGTTCATCAGATATCAAGGATCATTCGCTCACCCGGTTTTTCTGTAAACATTTAAATAGCTAAAACAGTGACTTGGAAGCGCGCTGAAAAAAAACTGGCAAATAATCTATATTATTAAGGGTTGGCATAATTAATCGTACTGTATTATCGGTACCGGTTCTTTGATACGCCACACAAAGCGCATCACGATGACACATAAAGAAGTAATAACATATACCACAACATCAGAAAGCCGACTTTCATTAATTTACACCGTAAAAAATGACACTTCTCCACAGAATTACCCGACTGCCGATCTCCAGCCCTCGGCCGTTTCCGTCCTGGAATCGATCAGTCACTATTATCACATCCTTAGCGGCGCCGGGAAAGATGAAACTGATCCGTCACTAAGCGAGTGCTTCGCACTACGGCTGGCGCAAATGCTTATCTCCATTATTTCCAGCGAAAGGTTTAAAACCGCCGCAGACGGCACATTCAGCGATCTTTTTTACCGCCGCTGCCTCAACAGGGCTGACGAATCAGGCTTTGCCGATGAAATCGACGATCCGGACATTCTCCTCATCAACATCAAACAATGCCTCCACATTATGCGCGCGGCTGGAATTCTGCACAGAGACGTTGATCACGCGAAAATAAATTTCTCCGGTCTCACCGACACTGCCATGCACCAGAGGCTCTTTAACGCATTCTGGAACCTGACTCCGTGGGAGGATATTTTCCCTTCAGACCCGGAGGCGGCCCGCGAGCTCCAGATCGACCGGAACATCTTAAAGGACCTCCTGGCCCGCCATCACGGCTCCGTAAACCTCGAAGTCGTGGCGAACGATTATTTTGAATTGACCGGATTCAGCTTCCCGCACGACATGGAAATGATATCATTTCTCGATTTTTATTTTTTTGCATGGATGAGGCATTTCGGAGTAATACGGTACTTCGAGGGACAGGTCTATGCGCCCGTGCGGATAGCGGTCACCGACATCGGAAGAAATATTTTATATTCATATTCTTGACAATCCCGTCAGAGGTCCCGCCGGCATCACGCTGACCGGGTTCAATCCCGACAATCGAGGTGGCATACGATGAAACGATACGGCGTCCTGGCGCTGGCACTTGCAATGACGGTCACGTCCTGCGTGAAATACCATGTCACCAGGGAAATTCAGCTCAACACCCTCCTGTCCACGTTTAAAAACAGCGGGGTTCTTTTCCGGGTAACCCACAACAGCTCAATAAAGGGGGACCGGCTGAACGAAAGCCTCATGCAGTGGCTCGGCGGATACGAGCGTAGTAACGGCCTGAAGATCATCGACAACGCTGACGACAAGTTGAGCGTCTGTAAATCTGAATTCGACCGCTTCGTCCAGTACTCGGACAGCGACGAGCTGCTCTATAATAAAACAAGGGGAATTATCAACAAGTACCTGAACGAAAACAGGGAGGCAATCGATGCCCTCTTCGAGGAACACGGTCTGGACAGCCTGATCATATATGAAATCGATACTGCGATCTCGGCGGAACTGCAGTTCCTCGATTTCGCGTCGATGATGCTGATTATTGACCGGGAGCAAACGATCGCCTACATGGACCACCATTTCGACACGTACGATACCAACGAATACGACAGGGAAGTCATGCATGACAACCTGATTGACCGGGTAATCGGGCGGTTCCTGGACCTGATGTCCAGGCTGAAATACATCAAAGAAAAGAAATAAGGGAACCCCAATCAGGATGTTCCCATGAGGGCGAAGAAGGGGTAAAAATCAGAATTTTCAATTTTTGAATTACGGAAAATTCTGATTTCAAGAGGATCCCTTTGCTTAAAATGTGGAGACGGCGGGAGTCGAACCCGCGTCCTGCAACACGACCATACGGCATCTACATGCTTGTCCTGTTCGTTTGTTTTTAAAATGTCCCACCGGGAACAGGCACCGTTAGAAACATTCGAGTTCCCTGTTGTTTCGCCCTCATCCCGAGAACGTGAAATTGGGCTATCCCCTGTATATGACGCCTTCAATCACCCCAGAGGAGCAGGCAGTCTGAAGGCGTGGCAGGTTACTAAGCTGCCAGTGCTAGATTATTGTCTGCACTTACGTTAGGTCTGCCATTTTTAACGAGTTGACAGCACACTCGGCATGCAACCATACCATCGTCATTACAGTCGAAACCAAAATCGTCCCCCCTTTACGCCAATATATAAAAAAGTCCTGTCATACGTCAATACATTGTGGATATTTTCTTGACAGACCCCCTGTTTTTCACAAACATGAGGGACGGAACCTCTTTTCCTTCCTCAAATAATGCCTCCGGGGGAAAAAATGACTCAGAATTCGAAGGAATCGTACACCATGCGGGCGCCGCGCTCATTTCCATCTCATCCGCTCAGAACGGCAGGCGCCCTCCTTTTTGCAGCATTCCTGGTCACGGCCTTCGTCTTTCCCGCCCATGCTGCGACAAACGTGGATGAAAGGGTCCCCCTCACCTTCAAAAGCGTGATCGGGCACTGGCTTCTCAAGTACCCGGGAAACTACGGATACCGTTTCAACCTTTTCCCGAATTACCGGGCAACGGTGACACTCTACCTCAACAACGAGACCATTTTTTTCAACGGCGTCTATACCATTTCCGACACCGACCGGCTGAGAATAAACATCTACGAGATGAAGGTCGAGCGCCGCTCGGACCCCGGACGCGGAAAGGGCTACGTGAAGGCACAATCCTCACACTTTCTCTTCAGCGGCTACAAGACCGTGAAAAACCGGGCTGAAACCCTTTATTTGAGGCCCCTCGCCATCATAATCGACGGTACCAACTCCGAGGGATATTTCGAGCCCCTTATCAAGCTGGACAAGGTGCGATGACCGGGTTTGAAAAGATTTTTTTTCATAACAACCTGGGACGGCGCCTTGCGGGAAGGATATATTCCACCGGTCAAAGGAGTGACGTGGCGGTCATATTCAGTCACGGCCTCTTCTCCTCGAAGGACGGATACAAAATAACGCGCCTGGCCGATGCGATCGTTGCGACCGGCCTTCCCCTCATGACCTTCGACTTTTCTTTCGCGGGAGAATCGGAAGGGAATATATCCGATCTATCCACCCTCCAGGAGGTGGAAGACCTCGCCTCCGCGATACGATGGGCCGGCAACCAGGGCTGGCAAAAGGTCCATCTCATCGGCTCCAGCATGGGCGCCTCGGTCACTCTTCTCTATGGGTCACGAAACGAGCCGGGTGTTGAGTCCCTGGTGCTGATCGCGACACCCGTCGATTTGCGCCGCCTGGCACTCGACGGCATGGGCCTGACCGCCGCCGAAATCGACATGCTGCCGGAAGAGGGTTTTCAGAACATCGACGGCATCGAGATCAGCAACTCTTTTTTCCGGGAGCTCGCCCTTATCGACATACCCGAAGCCGCGCGGAAGATCGGGCTTCCCGTCCTCTCCTTCCATGGCGGTCGCGACTCCGTGGTCGATCCGTCAAACATCGTCCTCCTGGGAAAAAACCTCGCAGGCCCCCTGAAAAAAGTCATCATCGATGACGGCGATCATAACCTCACCCGCGACAAAGACATCGCGCTCATGAAAGACGCGATCACCGACTGGCTCGGAGGGGGATATATGCTCCTCGGGCGCTCCCCGGGAGAGAATCGCCCATGATCGTCACCTATCTTCTCTTTTTCGGCACGGCGATGATCGTCCTGGGCGCGGCCGAGCTCGCCGACCCCAGAAGGGCATTCTCCCTCTGGCGGAGCTGGTCCGCCCACAGGCTTTTTTTTATGCACGGGGTACTTCTCATCGTCGCGGGATTTCCCCTGGTCCTCTACCACGGCCCCCTCTCGACGATCGTTTTCATCATCGGTCTCGTTATTGTTTTTACCGGCCCTTTCGTGCTCATTTACCCGGAGAAAATCAGGGCAATGTTCACCTCCCTCGAGGAAGAGCTGGGAAGCGACCGGATCAGGACGATCATGCGGATGGAATCTTTCATCAGGATCGCCGCCGGGGCGATCCTCGTCGTGGCCTATTTCACAGGGTAAGCCACTCGGCCCTCGACAGCAGATAGCACATCAGGTATTCCTCAAGCGTCTTCTTCGGTCCCCTCTTCACCGCCCCGGCTCTAAGAAGTGCGCTCCTCCTCCTGTACTTGAAGGACCGGTAGAATTCCCGGGGGTCCTCCGGCGTGTACGCAGGATACGCCATATCGCCGCCGAGCATTTCGGGAATATCATCCGCGGCGAGACTGATCTTCTCCTCCTTCTCCATCTTCGAGGCGAGGATCTCCATCTCCTCGAAACTGAGACCGAAAAGAAATTCCCTGATGGAGTCCATTTCGTCACCATCGAATTCATTCCTCGTGAGAAACTCCGTCCATATCGGACCGGAGTCCCGTGACAGGCGTATCAGTTCGGAGACACCCATCATTGTGCCGAAGGATGGCAGCTGCCGGAACCTGGCCTCCCATATCTCTGTCAGAAGGGGTGAGAACTCCCTGACCCCGAAATCGATCCGCCGCTCCCAGAGCTTCGCCATCATGAAGGCCGCATTGCCCCTGATGTAATCCGATACACGACGGTCGGAAATGATTGCCATGAACACCTCCTCAGCCATTACCGCAAAAACGTTGCCGCGAATCATTTCGAGCAGATCGCCCGAGGTCCCCCCGAGGGGGTCGTCGTCCCTGTTCAGGTAGTAGAGCATGAAGAGGAAGTTTATTTTCGCCATGGCGAAACCCTGGCCGAGTATCGCCTTTGTGGGAATATGGAGCTTTACATCAATCGCGTCTTTCGCACAGAGGTCCTCCACGAGCGATCCTACCGATCGCGAGGCGCCCCTGAGGGACTGCGTATCAAGTATCGAGGGATACATGGAAATAGCCGCGGCGAGGTCGCTGAGGGCCTTTTCGTTGTTCGCGATGGCCTCAAGCTCGTGCCGGCGGCCCTTGTCATGGAGTATGTGGCGCATGCGTCGCACAAGCTCAAACTCGCGCTCGCTGAAAACGACAATGGCGTTCATCGCCCGATCCCGGAGAGCCGGTCCGGGCGATGGGCGGGGCTCCGGAGCCCCGCCCGCGCGATACATGCCGCGTCGCTCGACCGCATCTGAATGCCGGTCCCGCCTAGAACAGCTTCGGCAGTTTCTTCATCAGTTTTTTTCCGCCATCCTCAATCAGCTTCTTGCCCGCGTCCTTGGCCGCCTCCTTGACGACGTCCCCCGCGACCTCCTTTATGAGCGAGTCGAGTGACCCGAGCTGGGGATGGGTGAGCTTCGTTTCCGGCTTGCCGGTGGTACCTGCCACCTTGAATTTCATGTAGACCATCCCGTTCTCGTTGAGAAGCGGTTTCATGGCGGTTTCGGCAATCTTGTCCGCTTTCGCGTATTTGGTGGCGCCCAGTTTCTTCAGGCCCGACTCGACCTGCTTCCTTATCCCGACCCTGATCGCGTCGTTCCGGCTCTTCAGGAGCTCAAGCTCGAGATTGACATCAAGGCCCCCGGTTTGGGTATTGGTCATACCGTCGAAGAGCAGCCGGCATTCCTTCAGCTTCAGGTTGCCATTGGAAAGCTTTGCAACGCCCGCTTTATACCAGAGGTCCACATAGGCCAGTTTCGATCCCTTCCATGACTGTTTCCCCTTGAGGAATGACAGCTGGTCCCCGATATATTTTTTCAGCACATCGTTCCCGGCGATGGTGTTGAATATCTGCAGTCCCGTGATCTGGCCGTCCGGGGATCCGGCATGAAGGGAGATTTCCGGATCAAGCCTCCGGGTCTTCAGGTCGAAGGGCTTCGCATTTCCGGTAACGTCGAAGGTGATGTCGAAGGATTGCACGCTTCCGGTCTTGATGGGCCCGACGGTTTTCACACCCATGAAAAGCTTGATGCGGGCGTTGTTTTTCCCGGCGAGATTTTTCGGGTCGACGGCTATACGGCTGACCACCGCCGTAAGTTTGTAGACCTGAAATCTCTGGTCGAATTTCCCGTCGTAATAGTTGATCGTGCCATTTCGTATTCCCACCTCTCCGATGTTTACGGCGACGGGCAGATCATCAGCCGTGAGGGGCTTCGAGGGCTCCGCGTCCTTTTTCGCAAGCTCCTCACGCTCCTCGGCCGTCAGTTTTTTCGGCCTTGTGAGGTCGGCGAAGTTGAACTGTCCGGCCTTGCTTCGTGCAATGTTGACCCTGGGAGAGTAAAGCACCATTTCCTTCAATTCGAAGTTCCTCTTCAGGAGGGGAAGAAACTTGAGCTTCAACCGCAGGGATTCCATACCGACGAACAGGTCGTTTGCGGCCACCGGCTTTCCCTTAAGGGCCTCAAGCTGTTTCTCGGTTTTGAAATTCGAGATTGCGACACCCTTCACCTCGATCCCGGATAAGACTGAGAATATCCCGACCTTGACGTCCTGTATCTGGACGTGGCGGTTCAGGGCCTTTTTCATCTGATCCTCGACAAGCCCCTTGTTGACGATGAAAATGATCGCGGCGCTCGCGATCACGACAAGCAGGACGATGATACCAACAAAGCCGCCGACAATCTTTGCGATCATTTTAAGCATGATGTTTCGCTCCTTAATAGTATATGGCCTGCGAGGATGCGGCGGTGCCGCCCCCTCGCGTCTTAGATCCTACCAGACTACCCCGGCGGAGACTCCGAGATTGAAGCCGTTCGCGAAATAATAGGTAAAGGGGATATCGATGATCACGGGACCGAAGCTAAGGCCCGGCCCGCAGAATATCTTTGGAAGGTAGTGGCTCGAGCCTTTGCCCGACTGCTTGCCGTAAAGATAATATGCACCGCTGGTAGCGCCGTCCGTTATTATGCCTATCGATGAATAACGGAGCAGGGAACTCCCCATTGCGAAGTCAATACCGGCTCCCGCATGAATATTGATGACCCAGAGGAGACGAACCGATGTAGAAATCTCCAGGGGAATGACATACGACTCCGTTTTCGCGTACACCCCGACCAGTGGCTTCAGGGTGTAGCCTCCCTGCGATACAGGAAGCAGCTTGAGATTGACGGTCGTATTATTGTTCTGCCAGATGAATCCCGTTCCGATGGAAAGACCGCGCCAGAGCACGATCTTCACCGGGGGGGCCTTCTGGCTGATGATCTGGTAGTTGATCATACCCCCGGCGTGAGTACCGTCGAACCCGTAATCCTGATAATTATACTTGAGCTTGCCGAACTTCGCCGAGATGTAAAATCCCGCGGGAAGCCTCACTCCCACGTTCGCCGACCAGGCGTTCCATGCCACACCTATCAGCAAATCGCCCTGATCCCTGAGCCGCTGGGGGAGCTTCTTGTAGTAGGAAAGATCGGTCGTGGCGGCGGGCACCTGGGCCCCCGCCATGGTGCCTACAGTAACGGCGAAAATATCGTAGCCCTGGTATCCCCTCTGAGTGGCCACGTGGGAAGAATAGACGCTCGCGTTCGCCATGCCCGTTGCCAGCTTTTGCTGGGATTGATAAGGTGCAAGGGCCCGGTTGATTGCACCCTGGGCCGCAGGCCCAATGGAACTACCGCCAATAATCCACGCGCGACCCTCTCCCGCATGGAAGGCCATTACCGTGGCCAGGGCCATAATGCAATAGATCTTTTTCATTTCAATCCTCCAAAACTCTGGTATCCAATCACTTTTTTTATTCTTTTTATGTTCTTCGCGGCGACCATCCTCTCCGGCACGCCCCCATGTACTGAAAACAGGCATCGGTTTCATACAATGCTCAATGTATAGTATATTCATTAGTAAAAATATTATTCAAATCTTTTTTCCGGAATATTCGCTTTATTTTTTCATGTCACCCGAAACCCTTCCATGGATGGGGGCATCCATGTATCCCCGCACCCGCTTCCTCCCCCTATTTGGCACAAACCAGCGGGGCATTCCACGAAAAAAGCCGGTGCGGGGATACATTCTTGAATCTGGATTGTTCAGATGGATACGCGAAGGGTTACGATAGTACCCGGCGGGGGCCAGAAGGCCCCCGCCGGGTACGGATGATACTACACCCCGTCGTCTGTCCGGGCCCTGCAGATCCCTATTTCCCTATCATTTCCAAAAGGGCCCCTATCCGGGTCTTCAGCTGACCAACGTCTTCGCCCGAGTAATCGGTCACGATTTTCAGGAAGGGCACGTTATGCTTTTCCGCCGTATGCTTTTCAACTCGCGACGATTCGATGTTATACGAATGGCAGGCATGGAGCACGACGTCTATCACCGCATCGGGCCTGTATTTTTTCATCAAAGCGTCCAGTTCCTCGAGACGCCTGTCATTGGGGGTCATGCAGGCGCAGGGTATATCGAGATATCGCGCCGCAATCGCCCCGAGAGGGTCCTTCGTCCCTTCCGCAATGACGCCCGCGAAGGGTTTCATGCCGGTGCATGTATCGATTGCCACTATGACCCCGCCCTCCTCCTCAATGGCCCCGAACACCTTTGTCGCGTCCCCGGCAACGGGGCATCCGGTGATGAGGATACGCGGCGCACCCTTCGCCCCCGTGAACAGGCCCTTCCTCTTCCGCTCCTCAAGCACACCAATTTTTTCATTCAGGACACCGTTGAGGTCTTTCCCGCTCAAGGGAGTGGCGAGAAACACGATATCCATCATCTCCTGCCAGCTCAGGACCGGAGTATCGTATGACGCGTATTCGAAAAGTTTCATCACAAGCGCATTCTTCTCATTGGTATCTTTAATCGCTTCCTCCATGTCCGAATCGGTCACCTTCTTCTTGAAAGTATCCTCGAGAAACGATTTCAATCCTCCGACGACCCCCTTCCAGTGGGCGCGCGCCTCCTCCTGACCAGGCACTTGGGGAAGGTCCATTACGAACATGGGGCGCTTGGCCGCGATCAGCTCGAACATCTTTTTCTTTCCATCACAGGTCGTTTCAGCGATGACCGCCTCGGATATCGTAAAAAAGGGACAGGTGTCGGCCATGATGAAGCCGTAACTCGATTTGATCAGGGGGCAGAGATTCGCCGGAAGCGTCTCCTCCGCCTTCTCGATAGTGCTGTTCGCGAATGCGCAGAGGACCGCCGGTTTCATGCCCATCGCCCTTATGATCTCAAGGGGAGCATACCCGCAGTAGGTTCCGACGATCGTAGTCCCGTCCTCTTTTTGTTTCAGCAATTCCGCAAGGACCCGTTTCGCCGGGGCGCCCGCGAACTCGTCATTGAAAAGTGGAGCCATATCCATATGTATCACCGCCTGCATTAATGTTGTATCAGCGAACGGAGCCAGACCGATGGTGTTAAGTCAATCAATTTTTAAATACTAATTATTCATAATTTTAATATTAACACGATTTCAGCCGGGCACGGGACGACCGCCATCATCATGATGGTTTTCAGTGACATTCTTTATCCTGACATTTTTTATATATTTATTAAGTAAGTAGGTTGACACAGGGGCTTCATTTTTCAATATTCCCCCGTTGATTCATTCCCGCCCGCGCAACCACGCTTCCTCGCCGGTCGGGAAATGTTCACGCCGGCTATCTCCCAGCGGAGTATAGCCGGGATTCATGACCGACGAGGTGTGTTATGCAAACAGCGCCGCGTTCATTCGCGACCACGCTGCCCCATGAATTCACCGTGGGAGAGGAACAGCATTTCATCGATCTGGACGGGACAACCATATCCTACAAGGTAAGCGGCGACGGTCCTCCCCTTGTGTTTCACCACGGCTGGATCGGCAACGAGGACACCTTCGCCATGTGCCACCAGGGGTTCGCCCGCTACTTCACCGTCTACCGTCCCGCGTGGCCCGGATACGGCAACAGCACGCCCCTGAAACGATTCTCCATTGAGGACCTGGCGGAGCTTTCCCGCCTGTTCATCACGAACCTCGGGTTGGAGGGCGCGGTCATGGTGGGGAACTGCCTCGGCGGCAACGTCGCGATGGAGCTTGCGAGGGTCTATCCGCGCCTCATCTCAAGGCTCGTCCTTGTGGAGATTTACCAGTTTTTCCCCGATCTCTACAGACTCCTCCTGGTCCCGGGAATCAACGGCCTTCTCTATCGCCTTCTGTTCAAAACGCGCACGGGGTTCAACCTGCTCAACAATTATATGCCCCTGCAGATGACCAACGGAAACAACGGATGGGAATATACCTGGGAGGGATTCCTGCGCACTCACGTAAGGAGCGGCCTCGAGTTTCTGAGGGCGATCTATATCTTCTCAAAAAGCAGGTTCGGACGTTATGTGGACAACTATCGCTCCGACATCCCTGCCATATACGTTTCCGGGGGGAAGACCTTCGGCCCGGCAGCCGAGTTCGGCAGATCCGTCGATACCCTTTTCAACGATCTCACCGTGGTCTCGATACCTGAAAGCATGCACAACCCGGTGGTGGAACAGCCGGAGGCCTTTCAGGAACGGGTCCTGAAAGCCCTTGGATACCTCGCAGAGCCGGTCCCTTCCGCAAGGTGAGCCCCCTGGCGGTAGTCGACCCCGCCGCAGATTATCAATCCGGGAACCAATCGTCCCGGTCACATGAATCGATGCCAAAAATGGTGCGCTGACCATTACGTCAGGGCGGACGGCATGATATCCTTTAGTGCGGCTGAGAGCTCTTTGGCCGTGAAGGGTTTGCGCAGCAATCCGGCCACCCCCATCTCCCCCGCCCGCTTAATGCTTTCGCTTTCCACAAATCCTGAAGCAAGAAGCACCTTTACCCCTGGATCGATGATTTTCATCTTCTCGAAGGCCTCGAGACCCGACATCCCCGGCATTGAAAGATCGAGGATCACCGCGCCGATGGACGCGTGTTCCTTCTCGAATACCGCGACCCCATCCGCCCCGTTCTCCACGGAGATCACCTGGTAGCCGCACTGCTCGAGAATGTCCCGTACAACACGAAGGATTGCATTCTCGTCATCGACGACAAGCACCGCCCCGGTACCACGAATGAGACCCACCTTTCCCGGGAGGCCGTCGGGGGCATCCTCCTCGCCCTCCAGCATCGGCAGATAGACCGCAAAGGTGCTGCCGGAACCGGGCTTTGAACTCACGTCTATGAAACCCCCATGCTGCTGGATGATCCCATACACCATGGCAAGGCCGAGACCCGTACCCTCGCTTTTTGACTTCGTGGTGAAGAAGGGCTCGAAGAGGCGGCCCTGGGTTTCCGCATCCATCCCCACGCCGTCGTCGCGTATACTAATCCGGACGTATGAGGTGTCCTGTTCGGCCCCGGAATGTCGGGCCGTGAAGTCTCCGTCGGAACGGACAGAATCGGCGGTTACCCTGAGGGTGCCCCCCTCCCTTTCCTCCTCCTTACGCATGATGGTCATGGCATGGGAGGCGTTCAGGCAGAGATTGAGCAGCACCTGCTCGATCTGAGCGGGATCTCCATGGATCCTGATCCCCTTTTCCGGGATCGTGAAGTCAAGCTTCACCGGTTTGGGAAAGCTGTTTTTGCATATTTTGAGAACGTTGTAAAGGGAATTGGTGATATCCATCGGGGCCGGAAGCGGATCGCTTTTTCGCGACAGGGTAAGAAGTTGTCTGGTAAGGTCCGCTGCTCGCAGGGACGACTTCATTGCGGTTTCAAGGTAACCCTTCATATTTTCCCCCGACAGCTGATCCTCCCTGTCGATGAGGGCCTCCATCAGGCTAAGGCTACCGATAACCCCACCCAGTATATTGTTGAAATCGTGGGCGATTCCGCCTGCCAGAGTCCCCACGGCCTCCATCTTCTGCACCTGCACAAGCTGGTTGCGTATCCGCTCCCGCTCCAGCTCCGCCTTTTTTCTCGCGCTTATATTGCTTGTGACCCCCGTAAACCCGATCGCTCGTCCCGATTCATCCTTTAAAAAGGAGAACTTGTTTCCCGTCCAGATGACGGTCCCATTACGATGATACATCTCGAGCTCGATAAAGGAGGTACGATCGGGATCGATTTCCTTCCACAATTCCCTGGTCCTTGCCATTGCGTTATACACCAGGGCGAGGGAGGCCGGCGTGAATATGCGATCGAAGGAAAGGCCCAGCGCTTCCTCAACCGTATAACCCAGGATCTTCGACACCGACGGGCTGACATAGGTAAAACGGAAATCCATATCCATGGTGAAAACCATGTCAGTTGAATTTTCCGTAATAAGACGGTATTTCCTCTCGCTCTCCTTGATCGCCTCTTCGATCCGCATTCTCAGGGTGACGTCCCGCACTCCTGCAAGGAAGACCTGCATGCCTCGCCTGTTCAGGCGGCTGAGGCCCACATCGACATTGAAGGTAATCCCGTCCCCCGGGCGGACCGCCTCCCATTCAAAAGATGAGGTCTCACCCGCCAGCACCCTCCTCAGGACAACAAGATGACGGTGGAACCCTTCACGCCGGGGGGAGAGATCGTCAAGATTCATGGAAAGGACCTCTTCGCGGCCCACCCTGAACATTTCGAGGACCCTCCCGTTTACCTCGAGAATGCAGCCCATTTCGTCAAATATGATGAAAGCGTCATGGGAGCCGTTGAAGACAGCGAGCAGTTCCTCCCTGGAAGCGTGCAGCTCCTCCTGTGAATCCACGAGTTCTCTGTTCTGCGCCTCGAACTCTTCGTTGGTGGCCTCGAGCTCCTCGATCGTCGCCTTCAATTCCTCGTTGGTCGATTCGAGCTCTTCGTTGTTTTCCCTCAACTCGATGTTCAGACTCTCCGCCATGTCGAGGCCCGTGTTGTTTATCTTCAGGATGGCGGACGATACGATCATGACGAACGCAAAGGCTATGGTGTTGTCCGCGAGATATTCCCAGAAGGAGCTGCGGGGTATGCCGTAGTCCTCACTGATGTAGAACATGAAGGCGTACATCAGGCCCATATTGGCGAAACCGTACACAAACGGGATGCGACCGTCTCTGGAGACGGCCAGAGGAAGAACGGTCATGAGGGCAATCGCCAGTGCGATGGTGTCGATCCTCTGAATGACCGTGGCTGAATCGAGAAACATGACAAGCCAGACGGTCGCGAAGGCGGTGACCAGCATGGCATGGGCGCCAAGGGCGAAATATCCCCGCGCAAGGGCCACGGTAATAAGGGTCATCACCACAAAGGCGGCCGCTTCGGGAATGACAATTCTGTAATTTATCGCGTAATGATAATCCGGGCTGTTCAGTTGAATGGTGACGGTGTAAACGATCCCGGCCATCAAGCTTGCCAGCATGGCGATGCAGACATAGAACAGAAAGCGCGCCTTCATTCGTACGGACAGGTCAGCGGTTTCGTAAATTGAGAGTGCGTTATCAATTATTTTTTTCATCTGATGCCAACAATCCCTCTTTCGTGGGTAACTACCTTCACCGCAAACATATGTCCGCCGCCTTCAAACGCAGGAGATGTTATGCGACACCAGAGATGTGATTGAACACGAAGCAGTATTACTTTAATAGAGAAAATAAATCAACTGTTTTACCATCGTTCCCCATGCGCAGAAAAAATCGGACCTGCAATAACGTTATATGCGGCCGTCACTCCCCGCCGATCAATTTGTGCACTACGGCGGCCATATCCTCAAAGCGGTACGGCTTGATGATGACGCCACAAAAGCCGTATTCTTCATGGTTGGCCATCACGGGGTCGCTTGAATAGCCGCTCGATACGATCGCCCTGATCCCGGGGTCCATTTCCTTCAATATCCGTACGGCATCCCTGCCTCCCATTCCACCGGGCACGGTAAGGTCCATTATGACCGCCCTGAAAGGCATGCCCGATTCAAACCGATCTCTATAACGCGCGATCGCCTCCTCGCCGTTTTTTGCGTACACCGCTTCGTATCCCAGCTCGGAGAGCATTCTCCCGGCGATCTTCAGCACCCCCTCCTCGTCGTCCATCACCAGAATAGCACCCCCGCCGCCGGTCGGGACCCGTTCATGAATTGAAGCATCTCTCACGATCTCCCGCGATGCGGGAAGATATATGGTCAATCGGGCCCCTGATCCCGGTACTGAATCCGCCGTCATGAAGCCGCCGTGTTTCAGTATGATTGAATAGCATATCGACAGTCCCAGACCGGTCCCGTCTTCTTTCGTGGTGAAGTAAGGGTCGAATATCCTGGCCCTCTGCTCGGGGGGTATTCCCGGGCCTTCGTCGGTGATGGATAGAAGGAGATAATCCCCCGGCAGCATTTTTGCGGGATATGCCCCGTAATGGGAGTAATTCTCCGCGGCTATATGGATGGTGCCCCCGCGCGGCATGGCCTGCCGCGCGTTGAGCACGATGTTGTACATGACCTGTGAGAACTGCCCCGGATCGACCACGGCATTCCAGAGATCGTCGGAAAACCGATATTCTGCACGAATGGACGAACCGCTTAAAATGAATTCCGTCGTCTCCATCAGGAGATCCGAAACAGGCGTGAGCACTCTTATGGGTTCGCCCCCCTTCGAAAAGGTCATGAGCTGCTGTGTCAGGCTTTTCGCGTTGAGGGACGCTTTTTCGGCCTCATGAAGAATGTCATAGCAGCCGCTTTCACGGTCGATGGCGTTCATTGCAAGGCTGATATTGCCGATGATGACGGTCAGGATATTGTTAAAATCATGCGCAATGCCGCCGGCGAACACACCCAACGATTCGATCTGCATCGCCCGGCTCAATTCCCGTTCAGCCCTCTTCCGCTCCGTCACGTCGCGCACCACGAGCACGGTCCCGATGGTCCTGTGCGTACCGTCGCGGATAGGAGAGGCGCCTGCCAGGACGTTTCTGGTCACCCCACCCGCGGTCACGAGCACCACATCCCCCCGCAGATCGACCGGCTCCCCTGATTCGATCACGGAGGACGCGGGGTTCGGGAGGGGGGTCCCGCTGTTTTCATCCGCGAGTCGGACTATTTCCTCCACCGGCGAGCCGACGAGCCCCTCCCGGCCGAGATCAATCATTCGCTCGGCCTCGGGGTTGGCCATGATCACGATACCGTCTCTATCCGTCGCGATCACCCCGTCCCCGATGGATCGAAGCGTGATCATGAGTCGCTCCTTTTCAGCGGACAGGTTTTCATTGGAAAGGGCGAGCTCTTCATGGGTTTTTACAAGCTCAAGATTCACCGCCTTGAGCTCATCCCCGGTGCTTTCCCGCACCCTGATTTCCTTCTTGAGATCATGCTCGTAGTGCTCCAGTCGTTCCATAAAACTGTTGAAATAGCTCGACAACTCTCCGATTTCGTCCCGGGTCTCATGGTTCATCCTTATGGTGAAATCCCCTTTCGCTCCGAGGGAAAGGCGCTCTATCAGCGAGTGAATCGGACTGGCGATCCCGGACCCGATCCAGAAGGAAAGCGAAAGCACGAGAACGAATGATGCCGCGATGGTGATGATGATCACCGCCCGGAGCTGCATGAGGGGCTTTTTGAATTCATCTTGATAACTCGACGAAACCACTATCCAGTTGTTTTCCGGGATGTAATCATACACCGCCATTTTTTTTCTCGGGGCGGGTTCACCGGGATTTTGCCAGGTATAATAAATCGTCCCCCTTTTTTTCTTGATCATCTCCCTGACGAAGTAAAGCCCCTCGGTATCGCGGGCCTCATAATAATTTCCGCTCAACTTGGGATGGATGATGATATTTCCCCGAGTATCCAGGACATAGGAATATCCGGAGCGGCCGAAGTGCATCGGGAGAATGCTGTCCCGAAAGTCATCGGCCCCCACCAGTTCGAGAAACTCTTCCTTATAAGAACTGGCGGCAATTACCCACTCCCATGGTTTGAAATAGGAAAGATACATTGATTTTTTTCGCTTTTCCGTATCGCCAGGGTTTGCCCATTCATATTCCATGTAGCCGTTTTTCATCGCCGCGCCTTTCTGGACGAAATCGACATACGCCACATCGCTTCCCTGAATGACCGGATGGACCGCCAGTGGGATCCTTCGGGGCGCCTCCCTCACGTCCCAGACGAAAATATAGCCGGTTGTACCGATTCGCATCTGGAGGAGGCTTCTTCCCGCCATTTTCTTTGCTTCCGCTTCCGAAAGTTTCCCGCTGTGGAAGAGGGAATACCAGTACTCCACGAGGCGCCTGTTCTGCATGACGATCGACTTGAGATGAATCTTAACGGACGTCCTTGCAACCGTTCTCACCATATTGAGTATGGACCTGGTCGAATTCATCAGTTCCATTTCATTCTGATCTTCGATTGATTTCCCCGCAATATGGTAGAGAATACCGCCGCTCAAGGAGATGGCGCAGATAAACAAGGCCGAATAGAGGAACAGAAGTTTCGACCTGATGCGGAGATTTTCGAGAAACTTCATTTGCGCGAACCTGATTCTGCCGTTTTTTCAACGAAGAGCATGAGACCGGTTGTATCGGACTTCCCTCTCCATTCCGATGCCGGCCATAAGGCTACCAGGCCGATGAACGAGGCCCGAAGCGCGTGGGTCGACCGCCATGCACCGTGAAAGGCGAATATGAGTGAGAAGGTTCCCCCTCAACTTTCGTTTCTCCATCCAATGGCTTTCATACGTACTATCATTAATGTCATGTATAGTACGAACCGTATTATTACTCAACACTTTTTACCACGCCTTCCGGGCGCGACTCACGGCATGCTGATGCGAATTCCCCGATCATAATTTTACGTGCATCTTTCTCATTTATGTATATTTTCATAGGCACTATCGTTTTGTATTGTGATCCATGAAAAAGAATACTATCATTAATGAGGGCGATTCCATGGAATAAATCATCATGAAGTTCATCTTGACGCAGGACGACATCGGCATATTCTTCGCGAGGGGGTTACGGGCGCTGGTGGTCATGATAAAAGGCAGCGGAAAATTCTCAATAGACGGGCTGGCTCATCGCATGTTCACGAACAGTTGCTACATCGGGACTTGACCTGGATTCACCCTGCTACCGCAGAGGACCTGGGGCGGCTCACCATGCATTGTCCTTATCCACGGCCAGGAAATCGAGGTATTTCAGATCGAAATTCCTCCCGATTTTGCCGCTTCCGGAGCAGGAAAGCCTGTTTTTTCCCCACGACTCGCTCACATCGGGTTCAACGGGGATCCCCACCAGAAAACTGCCGGGGATGCCAGGGTCGTCATTCACATCAGACATCCTGACCTCCACCCCTCCCATGATTGCCGGGGGGGGAATTGAATAGGGAGTCGGGAGTGTATATGTGTTGCAAAATAAATTGTACGCATTTTTTCCGTAAAAATTCCGCGGCTTTCGTACACAGCGGCCTGCATGCAAATGCCGCGTCTCTCCAACCTGTTTTCCAAAAAAAACGTATTCGCGGTATCAACCGATGCGGCAGCGTACCGGTCACGAGCATGTGATGACCTCAACGGGACAGCTTTCCGCCGCCTCCTTCACGCATGCCTCGTTCCCCGCCAGATCCGCCCCCGTCTTCACCGTCGCGAAATCCTTGAGCTCGAAGATCCCGGGGCAGATGTCCGCGCAAACGCCGCAGGAGGTGCATCCCTCCTCGATCAAGACTTGTGTAATGGCCATCCGTTTCCTCCTTACTGTGTGACATGCATCGCTGGAACCGTCGGTACCCGCGCATATGAAACGGCCGGCGTTATCGCCGGCCGCCGTATAACAGTCGATTCTTCCGGTGAAAAACCCTACATCAGGTTCTCTATCAGGAGCGCACCGCCCATGCCGCCTCCCACGCAGAGAGTGGCGATGCCCCACTGGAGATTGCGCCGTTTCATCTCACTTATGAGCGAGATGGTGATGCGCGCTCCGGTGCAGCCGACCGGGTGCCCGAGGGCGATCCCGGATCCGTTGACGTTGACAATGGAGCGGTCGAGGCCGAGGCCCCTCTCGCATGCGATATACTGCGCGGCAAATGCCTCGTTGCATTCGATAAGCCCTATGTCATCGAGTTTCTTGCCGGTCTTCTTCAAAAGCTTCTGCACCGCCGGGACAGGGCCGTATCCCATCAGATGCGGTTCGCATCCGGCGATTGCGTTGCCGGCGATACGCGCCATCGGCTTTTTCCCGAGCTTGTTCGCCTTTTCCATGGAAGTGATAATCATGGCCGCCGCCCCGTCGTTCAGGCCGGAGCTGTTACCCGCGGTCACGGTGCCGGTCTTTTTGAACACGGGCTTCAGGGACGCCAGGCTTTCCCGGCTCACTTCACGCCGGGGATGTTCATCGGTGGTAAACATTTTCGGCTCGCCTTTCCGCTGGGGCACGGGAACCGGAATAATTTCATCCTTGAACTTTCCGCCGTCGATCGCGGCGAGTGCTTTCTGGTGGCTCTGGAAGGCGACCTCGTCCTGGTCATCCCGCGATATGCCGTACTTATCCGCGAGGTTCTCGGCGGTCTGGCCCATGATGAAGGCCTCACCGAGGAGATGGCTCCCGGAATGGAGGAGCTCCCACATCGAATCGGTAAACTCCCCGTGCTGGAGACGATATCCCCACCGGGCGTTTTTCAGAATATAGGGGGCATTGCTCATTGATTCGCATCCCCCGGCCAGGACCATGTCGGAGTCCCCGGCGATGATCTGCTGGGACGCGAAAATTGCGGCCTGCATGCCGGAGGCGCACTGACGCTGGATGGTGGTCGCCGGCACCTCGACGGGTATGCCCGCCTTGAGCGCCGCGGTCCGGGCCGTATTCGCCTCTTCACTGGTCTGGATACAGTCCCCGAAAATGACATCGTCAAGCATATCGCCGGTCACCCCGGCCCGCTTCATGGCCTCTCCCATCACCAGGGCCGCGAGCTGGAAGGCCTTGACGTCCTTGAGGGACAGCCCGAAACCACCGATCGGCGTCCTGCATCCGGAAAGAATGACAACCTCTTTGTTCGACATAATGGATCTCCTTAATGATTAGAAATCGTTTCACTACTGGTGTGCCTGACGGCGCCCGGTTATGAAAAGCGTGCAGAGAAGCGACGGCGCTCCCCGTCGGCCCCCCCTCCAAAAAATCATCGGGGAGGAAATATGTCAAGACAGATAGATCGTCACTCGTACCGATTCGTTTGCCCCGACCACCCCCGTGGGGGGCTCTACCCGGATAAGGAAATTCTTTCTGTTTATATTCTGTGAAATGATTCTTTAAAGCAAAAAATAATTTCCCATCATGGTGCGCCCCCCTCAGGGGGGTATGGGGAAGCGGCGCGCTATTTTCCGAAGATAATCTTCTTTCCGTCAGAATCGACCTTGATTTTCTGGTCCGTGAGGCTTTCCCCTGAAAGGAGTCTCACGGACAGTGGATTCAGTAAATGCCTCTGAATGGCGCGCTTGAGGGGCCGCGCACCGAAGAGGGGATCGAACCCCTCGGCAACGAGGAATTCCATCGCCTTCTTTGTCATACTCAGATCTATACCGCGTTCCCTGAGGCGTGACGCCGTTTCGGCGATCTGGATCTTGACGATTTCCGCGATATTTTCGCGCGACAGGGGATTGAAGATGATCACCTCGTCGACCCTGTTAAGGAACTCCGGCTTGAAATGGGATTTCAACTCCTGCTCCACTCCGGCGCGCCGCTTTTCGTAGGGGATCGACTCGTCGCTGATGTAGGACGTTCCGATGTTCGACGTCATGATAATAAGGGTGTTCTTGAAATCAACCCGCCTCCCCTTCGAGTCGGTGAGCCGTCCCTCGTCGAGAATCTGAAGAAAAATATTGAACACGTCATGGTGTGCCTTTTCGATCTCGTCGAAAAGAATGACCGCGTAGGGTCGGCGGCGTATCGCCTCGGTCAGCTGCCCGCCCTCCTCGTATCCCACATACCCCGGGGGCGCCCCGATGAGCCTGGCCACGGCGTGCTTCTCCATGTACTCGGACATGTCGATGCGGATGATCGCCTTCTCGTCGTTGAACATGAATTCCGCCACGGCCTTCGCGGTCTCTGTTTTTCCCACGCCCGTGGGGCCAAGAAAGATAAATGAGCCGACTGGCCTGTCGGGGTCCTGTATCCCCGATCGGGAACGCCGGACCGCGCTTGAAATTGCGGTGATGGCCTCGTGTTGTCCCACGACTCTCTTCTCGATAATCGATTCCATCTTGAGGAGCTTCTCCTTCTCCCCCTCAAGCATCCTTGACACCGGAATGCCGGTCCATCGGGACACGACGGCGGCGATCTCCTGCTCCGTTACCTCCTCCCTGAGGAGTGTCTTGCCCCCCTGCATCGACTTGAACTTATCGTTCGCGGCGGCCAGTTGCTTCTCCAGGTCGGCGATCCTTCCATAGCGGATTTCCGCCACCAGATTCAGGTTCCCCTCCCGCTCGGCACGTTGTTCCTCCGTACGAAGCTGTTCTATCTTCTCCTTCACCCCGCGTATTTCGGTGATGATGTTCTTTTCGTTCTTCCACTGCGCCACGAGTGCGTTCTTCTTCTCGTTCAGGTTCGCCAGCTGCTCCTTGATCTTATCAAGGCGCTCCTTCGAGACCGCGTCCTTCTCCTTTTTCAGCGCCTCCGACTCGATCACAAGCTGGCGCACCTTGCGTTCGATCTCGTCGATGTCAATCGGCATCGAGTCTATCTCCATCTTGATGAGCGATGCGGACTCATCCACCAGGTCAATCGCCTTGTCGGGCAGGAAACGGTCCGTGATATAACGGTCGGAAAGCATGGCCGCGGCCACACAGGCCGAATCGGAGATGCGCACGCCGTGATGGACCTCGTACTTCTCCTTCAAGCCCCTCAGGATCGCGATGGTATCCTCAACCGACGGTTCCACGGTCAGGACGGGCTGGAACCGGCGCTCGAGCGCCTTGTCCTTTTCTATATATTTCTGGTACTCGTTCAATGTGGTGGCCCCGATGCAACGGAGGTCTCCGCGGGCCAGGGCCGGCTTCAGCATGTTGGAGGCGTCCACCGCCCCCTCCGCGGCGCCTGCGCCAACAAGGGTATGGAGCTCGTCGATGAAAAGGATCACGTCCCCGGCCGACTCTTCCACCTCCTGGATCACGGCCTTGAGTCGCTCCTCGAACTCGCCGCGGTACTTGGCGCCGGCGATGAGGGCGCCCATGTCGAGGGCCGCCAGGCGCTTGTTTTTCAGATTTTCCGGCACGTCACCCTCGACGATGCGGCGCGCCAGGCCCTCGACGATGGCGGTCTTTCCCACCCCCGGCTCGCCGATAAGCACCGGATTGTTCTTGGTACGGCGGGTGAGTACCTGCATAACCCTCCGTATCTCCTCGTCCCTGCCTATCACCGGGTCGAGCTTGTTCATCCGCGCCATCCTGGTGAGGTCCCTGCTGAACCGGTCGAGGGCGTTATACTTGTCCTCAGCATTCTCATCGTCCGCACGCTTGCTACCCCTGATGTCCTTCAGAACCTTGAGGATGTTGTCCCGGATAAAGCCGTTCTGGTTCAATATTTTTTTCGCCTTGCCGGCCCCTTTCGACGCCAGGGCAAGGACCATGTGCTCGGTGCTCATGTAATCGTCCTTGAGACCCACGGCCTCGTTCCAGGCGTCATTCAGCACGTCCCTCAGGGCGGCAGAGAGGGAGCCCCCGCCCGGGCCGCCCCCCACCTGACGCGGCAGGGCTTTGATAGCCTCATCCGCCTCCGACCGCAAATCATGTACGGACACGCCGATTTTTTGGGCAATGGAATCAAATATGCCCCCTTCCTGATCGATAAGCGCCATGAGCAGGTGCTCCGGCTGGATCTCAAGATGGTTCATGCCCGTGGCAATATTCTGCGCGGAATTGATGGCGTCCTGCGCCTTTAATGTCAACTTGTCCATTCTCATCTCTATCACTCTCCACTTGAATCATTATGACGGATCCCCGCTGATTGACATCGCGCGCACGCGGCGCCGCCCGACGCGGTTCACGCCTCTCTCATGCCATAGCATTCGTAGAATGCAAGGATAAAACACCGGGTGGTATAACACATAAGGATGGAACGGGATACTTATAAAATATGCAGAATAGTGTGATTCGTCAAGGGGTTCCCTGAAAAAAGAAATCCCCATGGCCTCCATCGACGCGGGGAAAGCACTACACCGGGATGGTCCGAAACGCCCCTGAAGGGATCAGTGGCGTTTCACTGCGGCTCCCTCCGGGGCGAAAGCTCCGTCACATCCCCTTCATTCTCTCCTCTATGGTCCTGGCCATTTCCTGGAGGTAATGGTAGTTCGCGATATCATCAACAAAAATGAACACGGCGAGGTTCTCCCTGTTCAACAGAATTGTCCTGTCGCCGTTGTAACCTGCATAAGCGGAAAATTTTTTCAACTCTTCCTGCGCCACCTTCTTGTTGTGGTAAAGTATGACGTAACAGACGATATCGTCATTGAAGGGCCTCTTTTTATCCGCGATAATCGTCACATGCATGGCAGCGATTCTGTTATGATCGCCCCCTGGATAGATCTTATCCGCGAGGCGCTTGATCGCCGCCCTGTCCATCATCCAGGGATTGCCCTTCAGGGTTTTTTGATAGACACCCGGGACTTTACCGTACATAAAGCCTTCCGGGATATCACCATCAGTCGGTTTCACAAGATCGATTGCATCAGGGGTAAGCTGGGAAGCTCCCACCGATGCGAAAACCGCGCATATACAGCCGAATATCACTATCCCAACGACTATCTTTCTCATCGATTCTCTCCAGATATGTATAATTATCTTTCCTGCCCCCAATCGGAGTGTTTTCTTCATTATATAATGCAGTATCGGTTGTATCATTACAATACTTAACGGCCTTGACAGCCTGATAATCCTGCTACCGGCCCATCCTTCTACTTTTTTGGGAGACATAATATTTTTTTAATTGACTTTACCCCTGATGGCCCATACAAGTAAACATACTGATTGAGCAATATTATGTCACATTGATTTTCTCTTCCCGAGACGGTTGCAAAACCTTTTTACAGATATTGTTTTATTTTGTATATACAATATTCACTGTACAATCCCCGGAGACTTCAGATGGCTGACGGCATTTTTTCCAATTTCATCAGAAAACGCGATGGAAGAATCGTACCTTTCAATCCGGAGAAAATCACCGACGCAATCTACAAGGCAGCCCAGGCCGTGGGGGGAAGCGACAAGAAGACCGCCCATACCATCTCTGAATCGATACTCGGTATTCTGAATATCATCTATAAGGACGGGCGGATTCCGACCGTCGAAAACGTGCAGGACCTCGTCGAAAAAATGCTGATCGAGCGAGGCCATGCAAAAGTCGCCAAGGCCTACATCCTCTACCGCGAGCAGCACCGGAAAATCAGAGAGGGGAAAAGCCTCCTGACCGAGGGCCTGGAGCTGATCGAAAGCTACCTGGACCGATCAGATTGGCGGGTGAACGAAAACAGCAACATGAGCTATTCGCTCCAGGGGCTGAACAACCATATCGCCACCGCCATCACGGCAAAGTACTGGCTTGAACGGATATACCCCCCCGAGATCAGAAACTCCCACATGAACTGCGATTTTCACATACACGACCTGGGACTCCTTTCCGCCTACTGTGTCGGTTGGGACCTGAGGGACCTCCTCCTGCTGGGCTTTGGCGGGGTCAAGGGTAAGGTGGAAAGCAAACCGGCGAAGCATTTCAGGAGCGCCCTGGGACACATAGTGAACTTCTTCTACACACTGCAGGGAGAGTCGGCCGGGGCCCAGGCCTTCGGCAATTTCGATACCTACCTCGCCCCCTTTATCCGCTACGACAACCTGGCTTACGAGGAAGTGAAGCAGTGTCTCCAGGAATTCATATTCAACATGAACATACCGACAAGGGTCGGTTTCCAGACGCCCTTCACGAACGTAACCCTCGATCTTGTCGTGCCGAAGAGCATCGCGGAAGAATATGTCGTCATTGGCGGTGAAATCCTCGACAGGACCTACGGCGAGTTCCAGGACGAGATGGATATGTTCAACATGGCCTTCGCCGAGTGCATGTCACAGGGAGACGCGCGTAACAGAATATTCACCTTTCCCATCCCGACCTACAACATCACCCGGGATTTTGACTGGGATAACGTCAGGCTCGACCCGATGTGGGAGATGACTGCGAAATACGGTATCCCCTATTTCGCCAACTTCGTCAATTCCGACATGGACCCGGATGACGCGCGGTCCATGTGCTGCCGGCTCCGCCTGGACAACCGGGAACTCAGGAAACGCGGCGGCGGCCTCTTCGGCGCCAATCCTCTTACCGGCAGCATCGGGGTGGTCACCATGAACCTCCCGCGCCTGGCCTATCTGGCGCAGAGCGAGGAGTCCTTCTTCGAATCCCTGGGCCGTCTCATGGACCTTGCCAGAAACTCCCTCGAGATCAAACGAAAGGCCCTGGAAAATTTCACGGAAAACGACCTCTATCCCTACACGAAGCACTACCTTTCCGGCATATACGAGCGGACCGGAAAATACTGGGTGAATCACTTCTCCACCATCGGTCTGATCGGCATGAACGAGGCGTGTCTTAACATGCTCAATGACGATATCTCTTCGCCCGAGGGGCGGGAATTCGCCCTGCGTGTTCTCGATTTTATGCGCGGGAGAATTATGCATTACCAGGAAGAATCGGGAAATCTCTACAACCTGGAGGCGACGCCTGCGGAGGGAGTGAGTTACCGATTCGCCATCCACGACCGGAAACTCTTCAAGGACATCAAGACCTCCGGTGAAATCGAACCCTACTACACCAACTCCGTCCACCTGCCCGTGGGTCACACCGAGGACCTTTTCGACGTACTCGACCACCAGGACGAACTCCAGGCGAAATTCACAGGGGGCACGGTCGTCCACCTCTTCCTCGGGGAAAAGGTTCAGGATATCACTGCCGTAAAAACGCTGGTCAGAAGAATCGCCGAGAACTATGCGCTTCCCTATTTCACTATAACCCCGACCTTCAGCGTCTGCCCGGTCCACGGTTATATCTCAGGAGCGTATAAATTCTGCCCACACGATCATTCACCAGATGAATTAATACAGTACGGTATTGAAGTCGAAGGCGGATAATACCGATATGTATAGGTGGGATCCGACATAATTCGGACCCCGCCGAGCGGTCTTTACTGAAGGCCCTTCGTGACGTAAATAAATACCAGAAATGGGAGATCATTCATGAGCACAAAAGAATTCAAAATTCCGGTCGAAGTGTACTCGCGTGTTGTCGGTTATTTCAGGCCTATCAATCAGTGGAACAGGGGAAAGCAGGAGGAATTCCGGGAGAGGAAGGTATACAAACTGGAGAAAACGCCCGAATATGAATATCAGGGGAATCTATAAAACCTCGCTGATCGATTTCCCCGGGAAAATCTGCGCGGTCTTTTTTACCGGCGGGTGCAACCTTCGTTGCGGATACTGCCACAACCCGGACCTGGCCCTGAACAGTCAGGACCTCCCCCTTACAAGCAACGAAGAGGCCCTCGCATTAATCACGAAAAGAAAAAACGTCCTGGATGGCATCACCCTCACCGGTGGTGAACCGACCCTTTCGGATAACATCGATTCATTCCTGGAACTCGTGAAAGAAATGGGCATGGCCGTGAAACTCGACTCCAATGGCCTTCGTCCCCGTGTCCTGGAACGACTCATCGCCCGACGCCTTATCGATTATGCCGCCATCGACATAAAGACATCACCTGAAAAATACTCGAAGATGACCGGCAGGGAGGTCGACTTCAACCTGATCGTCGAAAGCATTGACATCCTTCGCAGCGGAGGCTGCGAGTACGAGGTGCGCACCACCTGCGTTCCCAACTTCGTGACGGGGGACGATATTGAAAAAATCGGCGACTCGATCGGGCGGGTGACAAACTACAACCTTCAGCAATTCCAGCGGGACATCGGCCTGCTTGATCCTACGCTTGAACGGATTGACCCCTACCCGGCGGAGACCCTCATCCGCTTCAGGGACATGGTCCTCAATTTCGCCGACCGGTGCGTGATACGTGGGATGTAATCGGCCCGGTCATGGCTTCCTCATTTCGGAAAGTCCTTTCGAGATTTTCACCCGTGCGTCGCCGCAGTTGTCCTTGATGACTTCGATTTTTTTACTCAACGCCTTCGATCGATCCGTTCCCGCAGTCGCGGCATTGTACGAAGCGTCTATAAGCGCGTGGCTGAAGATGTCGCAGAGTTCCGATATCTGACCCGTCAGTTCGCGCGCCATTGCTCTGGTTATGTATTGGACATCCCGTGTGCCGAAAGTTGACGCCCCCTGGTTGCTTTTCCTGGCCGCAATGGCAAGGGCGCTTCCGTAGCTCTTCATGAAGGTCTCCGCTGTCGGCAGGCACTCGAAAAGGGCGCGAAGGTACATTATATTTTCAGGCGTTTTTTTCATCTCCCGATTGAGCCAGTCTAGGATGAAAATCAGGGTATTCCGCATATGCTCCGCGACAAACTTGAGTGAGGCGTCGAAGGTCCCCGGCGAATGAAAGGGATATCGCTCCTTCTCCATTTTCGCGATACCCTCGCCTTGTGCGTCGGCGGCGGAAATCGCTCCTGATCCTTCGTCCTCGAGAAAGCAGAGGCCCTCAAGGAGGGGAAGTATCCTCTCCGTGTCGGTGGCGGTACGCTCCTTTTTTTCGATGAAACGTATGGCGTCCGCCGCCCCCCGTCGTGAGGCGGAGAACCCTTCCCCGAATTCCACCATTTTTCCCTCACGGATAATTTCCCCGATGATACCGTTCAGGCGCTCCTCGTTGATGTTCCGCGCCCTCAGGATTATATACCTGAATCCCATCTGCTGGAGGACCCGCTGTATCAAGGCGTCGATCTCCGATTCGGTCATCCGGGAGCGGTTTATGCAGATATGCGTTCGCACATGGTAGGCGATGCTCTCCTTGAATTCCAGGAAATGGGCGCCGCTCAGGGCGAAGACATCCTCGTTCGTCATGAGCCGGGTCATCCTCTCGTCGATGCGGTTATAAAGCACGATATCGTTGACATCCGTGAGGAAGCGGAAAAGCAGGGGCTCGGCATGTAAAGTCATGGCCTTCTCCCATTCGGAGAGGTCCTTCTCCAGGCGTTTCGCATAAAGGTTCGTTTTTCTGACGTAACCCTCATCGGCGTGCCGGGCATTGTGCTCCCGGTCGTGCCGCTCCTGGTCGGCGAGCTCCCGCTTGAGCCAGGCAACGGCCTCCTTCAGGGCGTTTGTACCGAAACAGCGCTCATGAAAAAAAACAAGGATCTCCCGGAAGGCCTCCCTGTCGCCGGCCTTGCCCGATGCGAAGAGCCTGACTGCCCGGTAATACCCTTCGGCCTCGCCAACCAGGCTCTCAACACCCTTCCGCAGATCGATATCCCCCTTCCGGGTGCCCTTCTCATATGCGAGGCGGGTCAGACCGTTCAGAATGTCCATCAGCCTGTCCCGCTTTTCATCGGCCTGCGCGATCATGCCGGGCAGATAGGCACCCGGCCGGTACTCACCTTCCGGTTTCTTCATATTCCTCACTTTTTCGGCTTTTTGAACATCTCCTTCACCACACCGATAAAGACAAGGGAGAGGCCGCCATCACCCAGTATCTTCAGCGACCCGTCCTGCAATGCCGCCATGAATACCTTGGTGCGCCCCCCCCGCATCACCCTGAAGCCCGTCGAGGCGTCTCGCCATACAAGGGAGATGTCTGCACCGGGGTCATCGCCTTTCCGGGATTCGATCTCACCGTTCCTGAAGATGAAGACGCGTCCCCTTTTCCCGTCTTTCGTCTTTATGACCAGGGTATAGTCTTTTTCCCTCAATTTTTGCCTGAATTCCGCGTTTTTTTTCGCCTTCCTCTTCATTAAAATCATGAGTCCGAACAACAGCAATGAAAACCGCATCTCGCGCTCCTTGGTACATGGTTTTGGGCGGTTTACTCACGCCGTAAAAGTAATGAGATTCTTTTCTGGTAAATAAATCAAGCCAATTTCGAGCAATTTTTTTTCCAATTCTCCTTGACTGTCAACATAACGTTGTTATGTTTGGTTGGTCCGTACGGAAAAAATAACATCAGCCCTACCAGAAGGAGGAACCCATGTCGATCGTATCCTGGTCAAAAGACGAGAATGTCGCCCTTCTTTCGATGAACAACGGAGAAAACAGGCAGAACCTCGAATTCGCTACCACGATGGCCGCGGCCATTGATGAAATAACGGCGGACCCCTCTATCGTGGCCCTGGTCCTCACCTCGAGCGACGAGAAAAACTTCTCCCAGGGGGTTGACGTCGCGTGGATGGCACCCCTCTTTCAAAAAAAGGACTTCCAGCCGATAAAGGACTTCATGTATACGATGAACGACATCTTCAAGAAGCTGATGCTCCTCCCGATGCCCACCATCGCGGCCATCAACGGACACGCCTACGGCAATGGCGCCATCCTCTCCTGCGCCTGCGACTACCGGTTCATGCGGGCCGACCGCGGCTTCTTCTGCTTCCCGGAAGTAAACGTGGGCATTCCCTTGCTGCACGGAATGAACGCCTTCGTGAAAAAGGCGATCCCCCTGTATAAGCTGGTGGAGATGCAGTTCAGCGGGAACCGGTACGGGGCACCCGAGCTGGAGCAGCACCACATCATCATAAAGGCCTGCGCCGACAGGGACGAGCTCATGAAAGAAAGCCTCGCCTTCGCCCGAACGTTCCAGAAGAAACGCGGCATCCTGGGCGAAATGAAGAAGCGCATGTACCGGGACATCATCGAAATAATGGACTCGATGGACGCGAAGGTATCCATCGAGCCTGTCTTTCTCATGATAACGGACTGATTTCCGCCGGACGGTGCGGGCGTCCCCCGCCCGGAGGCATATATATGAGAAAGAACAACCGCGACAGGATACTGAAAACAGCCCGGCAGCTTCTGCCCCGCTACGGCTATAATGGCGTGTCGATCCGCGCCATCGCCGCGCGAGCCCGGCTCACAACCGGGGCCATCTATTTCCACTTCAAGGACAAGAAGGAAATATACACCACCATCTGCTTCGAGGCCATCGAAACCCTGATATGTAATTTCAGGAAAGGGATGCAGAGTCGCAAAACACCGAGCCAGAAGCTCATATCAACCTTCGATTCCTACATCAACTTCTTTTATGAAAACCGGGACCACTACAACATTCTGATGGAGTACAAGGCTCATTATCACCCTAACGAAAACGACCATGACATGGAGATAGCACGGAAGATGTGCGAGATGACCGACCTCATGGAGGAAACAATACGCGTGGGCGTGCATGAAGGCTCGTTCCGCGAAGTCAACCCGCGCATGCTGGCCATTTTACTCGCGGCGGTGGCCGAGGGCATGCTGCAACTGAAGAAACTTGGCGTGTTCGATTACCTGAAAATCAGCGACAAGGAATTCAGAAAATTCATGGGCGATACCATGGGCCAGGGCATATTGAAAAACGACGGAAACGCGGTCTGAATCGGCGGCCGAATGACGGGGAGAATCATTCTTCAAGGAGCAACAGAAATGAAAACGGCAATTACCGAAATGTTCGGCATCGAGTACCCCATCATCTGCGGCGCGATGATGTGGCTGTGTACGCCCAAGCTCTGCGCGGCAGTGTCCAACGCAGGCGGCATCGGCAACCTCACCGCCGGCAACTATCCCACGGAGGAGGAGTTCCGCACGGCCATACGGGAGACCAGAAAGCTCACGGACCGACCCTTCATGGTGAACGTGACCATCCTCCCCTCGGTACACATCACGGCGGAGCACCACAAAATGTACCTGCGGGTCTGCGCCGAGGAGAAGGTAGCGGGCCTGGAGATATCCGGCACGCCCCTTGACAAGGCAGCGGGCAATGAATATATCGATATGCTGAAAAAAGCGGGAATCAGGCTCTTTCATAAAGTGGGCTCGGTGCGCCACGCGGCTCACGTTGAAAAAATCGGATATGATGGCATCTACGCCGCCGGCATCGAGGAAGGCGGGCACCCGCTGAACGACGACGTGACCACCATGGTGCTCACGCCGCGCATCGCCGAAAGCGTGAAGATACCGGTGGTGACAGTGGGCGGCATCGCCGATGGCCGGACGATGGCGGCGGCACTGACCCTGGGCGCGCAGGGGGTCATGATGGCAACCCGCTTTGTCGCGACGAAGGAATGCGAAGTACACGACAACATCAAACAGGAGCTCATCAGGCGCCAGGAACAGGAGACGACCCTGATCTGCAAGTCGATCGGCCTCCAGGGACGTGCGATAAAGAACAGGCTGACGGAGGAGATACTGAGCATCGAGGCGCAACACGGCGGGCTTGAAAAGCTCATCCCGCTCATGTCCGGTACCAGGGTGAAGGAAGCCTGGGAAACGGGCAATGTGGACATCGCGCCCATGATGATGGGCCAGTCCGTGGGCCTGGTGAAGGACGTCCCCACATGCAGGGAGCTTATCGAGCGAATGGTAAGCGAAGCGAAGGCGGAGATCGCGAGAGTAGCGGCGTTGCTCGCATGAACCCCCTCCTCAATCCTCCACCATCATGGGAATGCAAGCGCCGATATCTCTTGTTTGTTGCATACTTATAATCAGGCAACTAAAATCCTATCAAGGAGACTATATCATGAAAACAAGGATCACGAAACTCTTCGGAATCAAATATCCGATTATCCTTCCGGGGATGAGCTGGATCAGCGTGCCCGAGTTGGTGGCGGCGGTGTGCAACGCCGGCGGCATCGGCTGGCTCGCCACCGGTCCCCTCAACACCGAGCAGACCAGGGAATCAGTAAGGAAAATCCGGCAGCTCACCGACAAGCCCTTCGGCGCCGGCGCAACCCTGCTCATGCCGGGCGCGCGTGAAAACGCGGAGGTGCTTCTTGAGGAAAAGGTCCCGGTCATCAACGTATCCCTGGGAAAATGCGACTGGATCGCCGAGCGGGCGCACAAGTACGGCGGCAAGGTCATCGCCACGGTAACCACCGTAAAGCATGCCATTGCCGCGGAGAAACAGGGGGCCGACGCCCTTCAGGTTACCGGCCATGAGGCGGCGGCTCACGGCAGCATGGTGACCACGCTGGTGCTCGTACCGGCCATTGTCAGGGCGGTGAAAATACCGGTGGTCGCCATCGGCGGTATCGCGGACGGTCACGGCATGGCAGCTGCCCTGGCCCTGGGTGCGGAGGGAGTCGGCATGGGAACGCGCCTGTCGATGACAAAGGAGAGCCCGGTCCACGAGATCACCAAGAAAGCGCAGATCGCGGCCGGTATCGACGAAACCATGTACTCCGACCGTTTCGACGGGCTCTCGTGCCGGGTGCTCAAGACACCGACCGCCGAAAAGGCCATACGCAGCGGGATGAGCCTTCCAAACGCTGCACTCGCTTCCTTCAGTATTGCCCGAGACATGAAGCTCCCCTGGCTGAAGCTCTTCATCGGCGTTGCGATGCAGGGACCCGCCACCATGATAAAGCTCGCGCATATGGCCACGGCCTTCAAAAAAATCCAGATGGCCACAGAGGACGGCGACTTGAAAAAGGGGGTCCACCTGACCGGACAGGTACAGGGGATCATCGACGACATGCCCGCGGTCGCTGAAGTTATCAATCGGACCATGAAGGAAGCCGGGGAAGTGTATGCCAAAATAGGAAAAATGCTGAAGTAATCGTTCATTACGTGTGAGGGACCTATGTTTGATCATCTTTTCAGCCCCATTACCATAAACAAAACCGTGGTGAAAAACCGGATAGCATACCCGGCGCTGGGCCTGATGTATTCCTATGACGGAAAGCTCAATGACAGGTATTACAACTATTTCGCCGAGCGCGCCCGGGGCGGGGCCGGCATCGTCACCGTGGGGCCGGTCGGCTTCGACATTGTCGGGAGCGGCAAGGTTATACTGGTGATCGATTCCGACGACAAGATTCCTGATTTCGCGAAGGCCGTGTCCCTCATCAAAAACGAGGGTGCACTGGCGTGGATACAGCTCTTCCATGCCGGCGCCTATTCCTATTCGAAATTCATGGGCGGACCGGACCCGATCGCGCCATCCCCGATCTATTCCAAGTTTTCGAAGCTGGTGCCGCGGGAAATGACGCCCGACGACATCAGTGAGGCGCAGGAGGGGTTCGTCAGCGCCGCCCTTCGCGCGAAGGAGGCGGGGTTCGACGGTGTTGAGATTATCGGCTCTGCCGGATACCTGATAACACAGTTCCTCTCACCCGTGAAGAACCAGCGCACGGACGGGTACGGCGGCAGCTTCGAGAACCGCTGCCGCTTTCCTCGCGAAATCATCGAGAAAATGCGAGCAAAGCTCGGGCCGGATTATCCCCTTTCGATCCGTATGGCTGGAAACGATTTTATCCCGGGCAGCAACACCAGCGCGGAAACCCCGGAAATAGCCAGGATGTACGAAAAAGCCGGCATCGATTTGATCAGCGTTACCGGCGGCTGGCACGAAGCGAGCGTGCCCCAGCTCCCCATGGACGCGCCACGCTCGGTCTTCTCCTATCTCGCGATGAACGTCAAGCGCGCGGTATCGGTGCCAGTGAGCGCCTCGAACCGGATTTCCGATCCCTTTTCCGCAGAACAACTCCTGAAAGACGGATATTGCGATATCGTGAACCTGGCCCGGGTGCTCATCGCCGACCCCTACTGGCCGCAGAAGGCGGCACAAGGTGACACGGAGGAAATCCGTCCCTGTGTGGCCTGCAACCAGGGGTGCACGGACAGCATCTTCAGCGGCAAGGCGGTCTACTGTATCGCCAACCCACGGGCTGGATTCGAGGCCGAACGTAACATCACGAAGGCCCCGTCACCGAAACAGATCATGGTGATCGGTGCCGGCCCGGCCGGACTTGAAGCGGCCGTTCGCGCGGCCGAGGCGGGTCACGATGTCGAACTCTACGAAAAGACCGACTGCATCGGGGGCCAGCTCTGGATCGCGGGGGCGCCTCCGCACAAGCAGGAACTCTGGGAACTCGTCCACTACTACGACGCGATGCTGGATAGATACGACATCGAAGTCACCCTGGGCCAGGAAGTGGACGTGGAATTCATAAAAAAACGAAAACCGGACCATGTGATCATCGCCGAAGGGGCCGAGCCCCTGGTTCCCCCGATCAAGGGGATTGACGGGCCCACGGTAGTATCCGCGTGGAAGGTGCTGGAAGACGACCCGAAGCTGGGCGAGAACATCGCGGTCATCGGCGGCGGGGCCGTGGGGCTTGAAACCTCCATGTTCCTCGCGGCGAAAGGCACCCTGACCCCCGAGGCCCTTCATTTTCTGTTCATCTACGAGGCCGAAAACGTAGAGCGCCTCAGGGAACTCTGCACAAGGGGCACCAAAAGAGTCACCATCTTCGAAATGCTTCCGAAGGTGGGACAGGACGTAGGCCGCTCGACCCGGTGGATGATTATGGGCAACATAAACAGATACGGCGTGGAACTCATCCCGGGCGCGAAAGTGGTATCGGTGCACAACGGGCTCGTTACCTATGAACGTGACGGAAAAAAAGAATCATTACAGTTCGACGACGTGGTGAACGCGGTGGGCTCCCGGTCGGTCCGCAGGGTCGCAGATGCCATGGAGAAGAGCGGCATTCCTTTTACCGTAATCGGCGACGGGATAAAACCTGCACGGATCGATAAGGCGATCCATGACGGGTTCATGGCGGTGATGAACCTCCCGTCCTAGGGGCGTCTTCCGGCCCCCTTTCCGCCTCGGGGGCCGGTCCGTTACTCCCCGACGATTTCGACGCTTCCAATCTTCGATATCAGGGTCTCGGCGCTCCCCGCAAGGTTGCGGGAGGTTCCCGTCAACTCCTCCGATGCACCGGCGATCGACTGCGTCGCCTCGTTAATAAAGGCGATCGATCTGCTCACCTCGGCGATGGCGGTCTGCTGCTCCCCGGTGGAAAGATTGATCTCCTCGGATTTTTCCCTTACGCTCTGCGACTGCTCGTGGACGATCCGGTTGAGCTCCACCTGCTCCCGCATGATCTCATGGATCCCCTTCATCCATTTGCTGATTGCGTCCACGTTCTTGATGGTGTTTCTCATGACCTCGACAGTCCCCTCAACATTCATGAGGCCCCGACCCACCTCCTGTTCCGTGGAGGAGATGAGATGGGATATCTCCTTCAGGCTGTCCCCGGTCTGGATCGCCAGCTTTGAAATTTCATCCGCCACCACGGCGAAGCCCCGCCCGGCGTCCCCGGCCCGCGCCGCCTCGATGGCGGCGTTGAGGGAAAGGAGACTGATCTGATCGGATATGGAGTTGATAACGTCCACCACCATGCTCATCTGCTGGGAACGCTCATTGATCGCCCCCATGGCCTGGTTCATAAGGTCCAGTGTCTTCTGTCCCTCTCCTGACTGCCGCGAGGTCTCCTCCGAGATCCGCATCGACTCCTCCACCATCTCACGCATTTTAACCACCGAGTTGGACAGGGCCTCGATCTTCTCGATAAGGACTTCGAGGCTCCGGAACTGCTCCTCCACGTTGCCAGCCTGGAGGTCCATGGTTGCGTGGACCTCTTCCATGGCGGAGGTTATCTCCTCTGTGGATGCGGCCTGTCCCTGGGCGTTGTCCGAGAAGGTGGCCGTTGCCGAGGACATCTCCTCCGCGGTGCTCGCCAGATCATGGGAGACCATGGTTACCGATTCGAGGAGGTCTTTGATGGCAAGGTAGCGCCCGCGGCTTTTTTCCGATTCCTGCTTCACCTCATTCAGGGCGTCCCTGCTCAATTTTGTGATGAGGAGTGCCACGCCGTAGGTGATGAGTATCGCGATGCCGTTGTCCACCATGCCGGTAATCATCACATTGGGGTCGACCAGACCCTGGGCTCGTAAAAAGAAAAAGAGCGCCACGGAGGCGGAGAAAAGAATCCCCGTCACAAATGTCGTGGTGATGACCGCGCAAAAAAGGGAAGTGAAGACGATGACGGCCTGGCTCATGTGCACCATGGAGGAGAAGCCAAGGGTCGGGGTCCCGATGTGCTGGATCACGATCCCGGCCAGGATCGTGGCCGTCGCCCCGAGAGAGGTGATAGTGGCGGCGATATTGTAGCGCCCGGTGCGGAGAAGGAACAGGCTCAATGAACATGATACGATGACGGGGAGCGCGAGGGAAAGGGGTCTCATAAAGTCACCCCGCGTGAAATACACGAGGGGCGTAACGGGAGAGACCAGAATCATCACGATCAGGTTCATGGAGACCAGGAGCATGGCCTTGCGCCTCACGACGAGCGACGGATCTTTCAGGTTCATCAAAAAATAAAGTTGTATTCTATCCAGCATGTCTCTCTCCCAGGGTCAATTATATGTAAAGTCACTATTCGTTTTAAGCATTCAGGTGTCAAATACTAACGCGCTCCCCCTGTCTATTACCACCGATACCCCTTGTGGCGAACCCCATCGATCGCCCCTCCCGCATCATTCCTCCGACAGTGAATCATCACGATAATGTCTTACACGAGATAGTATCAAAAAAAGAATCTTGATTTTATTTGCGGCCCCGTGGTAGCATGTTACAATTGAAGACAGGTTCGCATAGGGCGGAGCTCTTCTCAGCCTTCACATTCATCATGTCAAATGAAAATAAACGCGTTTCATGCAAAATAGAAGGTAATGCGTGCCTTTCCCCGGTCTGCGGAATAGCCCGGGTTCATTGGCAGCACCCGGATAAAACTGGTTGGAATGTATGTTATGAATATTGAAATAAACAAATTCTTTCTGAACATCCTTGGCAATTCACTGGAAACCGGCCAGACCAATTATCTGGGCGCCACGCTTGACCCCAATTTCAATGTCTATACTGAATCCGGTTTTTACGAAAACTCCCCCCTGCCCCGAAAAACTGCCGCGGAAGTCCTCATGAGATATTTCACGAAAGAGGAAGAGATCGTTGATCTCTTTACCATCATGCTCCGTAACGAAGGCCAGCGCTTTTATAACGCGACATTGAATATATGGGGAAGAGACGAATTTTTTCAAATTCTCAAAAGGTATAAATGGATATTTGACCCCGCCCTGATGAAATTTTCACGGGATCCCTTTTATGAACGCGAAATAAACTTTTTAAAAAAAATACGAGTTATCGATTTCCGTTACGAAGTCCCGATTAAAAATATCATCAAGGGAATTGAGAAGGCAAGCGCAAAAATGAGCGTGAAGGACCTTGAATGGCGGATCACGGTGCGGTTATACGATCTTGACACGAATTCGGGTGAGCTTATAAGAAAAATACTCGTATTATTGCTCAGCCGCCAGAACCTGCAGGGATTCATGAATGAAATATATGTCTGCCTGAAGGAGCTGGCGATTAACGCCAGCAAGGCAAATTACAAAATTCTATTTGAAAAGCACGTCACACGCCCCCAGGGCGTCACTCCGGACAAGGATTACGTGCATTTTTTGAGGCTCTTCAAAAAGGAAATAGAGGAATACGGCAATAGCAGATTATTCGAGCTGGCCAGACAAAAAGACCAGTACATCAATATAACTTTTCAATCGACTATCGATGCAATAGAGGTATGGGTCAGCAACAACCAGAATATTTCCCTGATTGAGAAAAAACAAATCATGGAGAAAATAAAGAAAACAGGCGTTCGATACGATGAGAACCAGGATGATGATGACGAATATACAGAGGGAGCCGGCTTTGGATTGAACATGATCCTGAGCATCCTGACGAGCAGTTCCAAAGACCCGGAGCCCCTTAAGGTCATTTTCTACCCTGATTCCGTTAAAATCGGTTTTACATTATTGAGATCGGAGCTAAATGAAAAGAAACTGAAAATCTCCTCCGAAAAGGAAACATGACCCTGCAGTACATACCCTGATATCCATATGCAATGCTAAGAACCGGCCAACTACAGTCCCCCCTTCCTCCTCATTCCCTGCATCTTCCGCATTGAATCATTCACGCTCATACGATGTTTACGCGATGATGATCACTATGTAAAAATAATTAATTGATTGCCCTCTGCGTCCCTGCGGATAGTACTGGAATCGACCTGTACATGGCAACCCCCTGGTCCATCTCTCATGGAGCGCGCAATGTCCGAAGAAACCATCCTGTCCTCGCGCGTCGTTTCCTCACTCGCCGGGAAAAGCCTTCTCGATTACCTCTGCGGGCGTTTTAAATATTACAGTCAGGATGCGTGGGACGCCCTCATCAGGGAGGGGAAGGTGGCGGTGAACGGCGAACGGTCACAGCCAGGTCGCCGCCTGGAAAAGAACGATATTGTATCCTACCGGACGGTCCTCCGGGAACCCCCGGTTGACGCCGATATTGCCATCATCCATGAAGAGGAGTCATTCATCGTGGCGGGAAAGCCGGGAAACCTTCCCTCCCACGGGGATGGAAATTACATCAAGAACACTTTCATTTACCTGCTGCGCCACAGGCTTGCAGAAGAGGGCCACCGGGGTCCGGTAAAGCTCGTGCACCGCCTGGATCGGGAAACAAGCGGAATCATCCTGACGGCGAAAACCGACCAGGCGCATCGCGCCCTGACGCGGCAATTCGAGGCGGGTACTGTCATGAAGGAATACCTTGCCGTGGCCCGGGGCGCGATCGAAGAAGAACACCTCGAAATCTCCGGCGCCATCGCGCGGGATGACGGGAGCGCGATCTCGATCAAAAGAAGGGTGGTGCCTGTAGGAACGGAGGGATCGCGCGCCGCAGCCACCCGCTTCGAGGTACTCGAGCGCCTTCGCGGTTTCACCCTGGTCCTCTGCCTTCCCTCCACGGGAAGGACGAACCAGATCCGCATTCATCTCGCCCACATTGGTCACCCCATCGCCGGGGATAAACTCTACGGAAGAAGCGACGAGGAATTCCTGGAATACGTGCGGCGCGCGCGGGCAGGAATCCATGAACCTCTTCCATGGATGGAGTCCTCCCGGCACCTTCTCCACGCCGCGGCGCTCACTATCGATCACCCGCTGACGGGGGAACGCGTCACATTCCGGTGCCCTACCCCCCCTGATATGAATGCCTTCATCGCCGCGGCGAGGTAAGCGCCACTGCGGTTCAATCAGGCGTGGTTCCTCAGCTTCAATTCTCCCGGGTTCGGCTCGAGATAATATTGCCCTTCAAGATATTCGACGCCGTATCTTCGCACATGGTGACGAAGGAGGGTCACAGGGACGATGAGGGGAATCAGTTCCCGCCCGTACTGATCGATTACTTCCAGGAGTTCTCCCTTGTCGCCCGGATCAAGGAGCTTTTTAAAATAGCCCGCCATATGCGTCAGCACATTGACGTTTTTTCTGACCGTGGCTCTCAGGCGGAGGGCCTCCATGAAAAGGGATTCATAACGGTCCATTAATTCCCCCTTTGGCGTCTCCTTCGCGTGCGCCACCAGGATGCCCATCTTCTTCAGCGTCGAGGGGCTGTGCGCCATGAGGAGATACTTGTGCCTGGCGTGGAAGCTCATGAGCTCCCTCCGGCCCGCCTCCCGCCGAACGCAGGTCCTTCCACCTTCTTAAGGCGAATACGCGCACGATGAAATTCTCCCTCAGATGAATGTCATGAAGCCTTCCCTCCTCCTCAACCGGAACCACTGGAAAACGCTCCATAAATGCCGCGGCGAAAAGTACCCGACCCGACCTTCCTTGCATTGCCCCGTCCGTCATACACCTTCACCCGTTCCATGCCGCTCGATGGAGAGTTGCTCTTGAAAATGAAACCGCAGAGGTCGAGCTTTCCCAGTTCCCGGAGCCTTCCATCGATCCACGCCTTCATTCGATCCGTGACGTCGACACCGCTCTTCTGCGTTATCATTCGCGGTGAGGCGGGGTCCCCGACGAGCCGTAAGGCCTCCCGGGGTATGCCGAAACCCGCTTCAAACTCGGGGCACACCGGAACGAACTCCACGAGGAGCCCCAGCACGTCCCTGATGAAATGGTCCAGCTTGTGCCCCCCGTCGTAGCGCACATTATCGCCAAGGAGGCAGGTGCTCACGCCTATCCTGATGCCGCTTTCCATCGGTTCCTCCACGAAGACACTTCTCCGTGCGATTGAAAACGCACGATGCACACCAGACAGCATAAACCGGTTTCCGTAATGATCAAGACATTTTCACCCGCCATAAGGGATCGCCTGGTGTGAATTGAGTTCCGGTTAAGATACGCATGCCGCCGTACAGCACCCCGCGAATTATCCTTGACCGAGGGGTCTTTACGGTCAAATATGTCGGACCGTCCGCATCTTACACGCAGGCGGGAAAAAATGACAAAGGACAGGCATCACCTCATAATGGGCAATGATTCATCATCCTACGGCCGGGAGCTCGATAGAGGCTTCCCCTTTCTCAGATTCTCGAAGGAGATCGAGCAGGAGTTCCGTGAATCCTACGGCGCCCTGATCGTCCCCCGTGTCAGGGTCGCGATCATCATCGCCGTCCTGATCATCCTCTTCTACGAGATAATCGACCGGCGATCCCTGCCGGCAAACCTGGTCTTCTGGACGAGCCTTATCCGCTTCGGTATCATCCTCCCCGTCTTGACCCTGTCCGCGGCCCTCACTTTTATCGCAAGCTTCCGTCGACGCATCGTCAGCTTCGTCATTCTGCCGGCCATGGTCGCAGGCCTGGGGACGGTTCTCATACTCCTGATCAATTACGGGTACGGGCAGGACGCCCGGTACCACTCCCTGATACTTGCGACCACGGTCGTCTACTTCCTCTCCGGGCTCCTTTTCCGCGCATCCATGATCTACATGTTTTCCGTGATGGTTCTCTACGTTGCGGGAGGTTTTTTCGCCGGTGCGGAGACCCCTCTTGTAGTTTCTACCGGTTTCTTTCTGCTCTGGATGAATATGATCGGCGCGTCGGGGAGCTACATTATCGAGCGCGCCACAAGGGTGAACTTTCTGCAGCGAAGAATTCTGAAAGAGATCTCAGAGCATGACGGTCTTACGGGGATATACAACCGCCGTGCCTTCGATACGTCGATCATGCGTCTCTGGAGGCATGCTGCCCGGAACCGAAAGGTCGTCGCGATGATGATGGTGGATGTGGACCATTTCAAGCTCTACAACGATACTCACGGCCACATTATGGGGGACGAATGCCTGCGGCTGATAGCGTCGGTGCTTGCCAGGTATGCGCGAAGGCCACTTGACTTTGCTTCGCGCTATGGGGGTGAGGAATTCGCCCTGTTCTGGTTCGATACGGACGCTTCCCACGTTAGGGAAATGGCGGAAGGGTTTCGGGCGGAGGTGGAATCCCTGTGCATCGGCCATTCAAACTCGCCCGTGTCCGATTTCGTCACCGTGAGCGCGGGCTGCGCACTCATTCTCCCGGGCCCGGACGACATTCCGGAGGAACTGATACGTCAGGCCGACAGCGCCCTCTACCTCGCCAAGAATAAAGGACGGAACATGGTGGTTTTCGAGGGCGCCCCGCTCCACCCGCATGGTTCGGAAACGGACGCCTGATCATCACCGGTGTCCAGATGCGGTAAAATTTTCCTTTACACCCTCCCCGTTCATGATAGATTTATGGCCACGACGATCATGAAAAAAAGTGGAGGGGACTCATGGCACGAACGAAATCGGGCACCAGGCTCACCACGACCACAAACGAGCTTCTGGGAAGGGACGTCGAGTCCCTCAAGAAATCCTTCATCCACCATCTCGAATTTTCCCTCGCGAAGGACGAATATTCCGCCACGGAGCATGACCGGTTCTACTCCCTTGCCCTCATTGCCCGGGACCGGATGGTGGAACGCTGGATCGAGACCCAGCAGGCCTACTACAGGGCCGACGCGAAGCGGGTCTATTACCTATCCCTGGAATTCCTGATGGGCCGCGCCCTGGGGAACGGCCTTATCAACGAAGGTATATATGAAGAAACCGGCCTGGCCGTCAAGGAACTGGGATACGATATGGAGGAGCTCCGCGAATCCGAATGGGACGCGGGCCTGGGCAACGGGGGACTGGGAAGGCTCGCCGCCTGCTTCCTGGATTCGATGGCGACACTCGAATTTCCCGCCTATGGCTACGGCATCCGTTATGAATACGGAATTTTTTTCCAGCAGATCGTCCAGGGATGGCAGGTCGAAACGCCGGACAACTGGCTCCGTTATGGAAACCCGTGGGAATTCGAACGCCCGGAATATCTCTACCCGATAAGGTTTTACGGCCGCGTGCGACAACACAATGACATGGAAGGGGCCTTAAAAAGCGAGTGGGTTGATGCCGAAGAGATCATGGCAATGGCCCATGACACGCCGGTGCCAGGATACCGCAACAACACGGTGAACACCCTGCGCCTCTGGGCGGCCAAGTCAACGCGCGGATTCAACCTCGATTATTTCAATCACGGCGATTACCACCGCGCCGTCGAGGACAAGTCAACCTCCGAAATCATTTCGAAGGTCCTCTACCCGAACGATAACGTCTTCGAAGGAAAAGAACTCCGACTCAAGCAGGAATATTTTTTCGTATCCGCCACCATCCAGGACATCATCCGGCGCTACAAAAAGGGGCATGACACCTTCGACCTTTTCCCGGAGAAAACGGCCATCCAGTTGAATGACACCCACCCCGCCATCGCCATCCCCGAGCTGATGAGGATCCTGATCGACGGGGAAGGGATTGAATGGGAGCGTGCGTGGGATATCACACAGCGGACCTTTGCCTACACAAACCATACCGTGCTGCCGGAGGCCCTGGAAAAATGGCCTGTTTCACTGGTTGAGCACCTTTTGCCCCGCCATATCCAGATCATTTACGAAATCAACCGTCGCTTTCTTGAATCGATACGGAAATCCTTCCCCGGCGATGAGGCCCGCGTCGCCAGGATGTCGATCATCGAGGAGGGGGCGGAGAAACGGGTTCGGATGGCACACCTGGCCATAGTCGGCAGCCATTCCGTGAACGGCGTCGCATCCCTCCATACTGACATAATCAAAAAAAGGCTTTTCTATGATTTTCACGAGCTCTGGCCCGACAGGTTTAACAACAAGACCAACGGTGTGACCCAGCGCCGATGGCTGAGACTCTGCAATCCCGACCTCTCCGCACTCATCACCGCGCGAATCGGCGATGGATGGACCGGGAATCTCGACGAGCTTTCCAGGCTCGCCCCCCTGGCTGAAGAAAGGGGGTTCCGGAAGGAATGGCTCGCGGCAAAAAATAAAAACAAGGAGCGCCTGGCAGAGTATATCTTACGCCTCAACGGAGTTCGGGTGAACACCGACTCCCTGTTCGACTGCCTGGTGAAACGTATACACGAGTACAAGCGCCAGCTCCTCCTCGCCCTCCACCTCATCACGCTCTACAACAGGATCATCGCGGACCCGAAGGGCTCCTTCGTCCCTCGCACCGTAATCTTCGGAGGAAAGTCGGCGCCCGGCTACCAGATGGCCAAGCTCATCATCAAGCTTATAAACTCCGTGGCCGACACGATCAATGGAGATCCCCGCGTCGGCGACATTCTGAAGGTCGTGTTTCTTCGCAACTACTGCGTCTCAAGCGCGGAAAAGATCATCCCCGCAGCCGATCTTTCGGAGCAGATATCGACCGCCGGTTTCGAAGCCTCCGGCACCGGCAATATGAAATTCGCCCTGAACGGAGCGGTCACAATCGGTACCATGGACGGCGCGAATGTCGAAATCCTCGAGGAGGTGGGCCCCGACAATATTTTCATTTTCGGACTTTCCGCCGACGAGGTCGTACAGATGAAATCGACTGGATATGATCCGGAATATTTTTACCGCTCAAACCAGGAACTCCGGCAGGCGATCGACCTGATCGCGGCCGGACGCTTTTCCAGAGAGCAGCCCGATCTATTCCTGCCGATCGTCGATTCCCTTATGGCTCACGGTGACCAGTACATGCTCATGGCCGATTACGGGTCCTACGCAGAAGCTCAGAACCGCGCGGAGGCCGCCTACCGTGACCGGGAAGGATGGGTGCGCATGTCGATTCTGAACACGGCGGGCATGGGGAAGTTCTCAAGTGACCGCACTATCAGGCAATACGCAGAGGATATATGGAAGGTGAAGCCGATCCCGGTCACCCTCAAAAACGGATAGTACTTCCGATCCCCGGTACGACCATCACATTGTGGCGTGTTTTCCATTCGAGCTCGCGCGGCTTCGATCCTGCCCGCATCTTCTTTTTTAACCGCCGGGGGGCATAACCCGCCCTTGATCCGGCGGGCTCACCATCGCAACCAGCGATCCCCGCCGGCAGTCGCCATGGATGGACCTGCTATAACGATTATTTATGAACGACCATTAATAAATAATTAAGTATTGACACTTCGCGCCGAGAATATTTTCATTGACCATTACATGTGAGGAAAAACTATCATTGGACTACGCATTATTCTCATCGCCTTTTCGACCACCGTTACCGCGTCCCTGGCAGTCATGGCGGGCAGCAAGGGCCAGGGAGAAAAATGCTTCGCTGACGTCGAATGCGGCTTCAATCTCAGTTATTCGAGGGGCGTCAGCTTGAAAATAATGAGTTCGACTTCTGTTCCGGAAACGAGCAATTTTCCGGAGGGACATATTCGCACAGTACGCAAAAAATAATACATCACGGTACACCATCATGCTCGATGCTTTTTTTCATCCGAAGGGAGTCGCCGTCATCGGCGCGACCGATAGCCCGCTCAAGGGCGGTTTTCATCTCGTGAGAAACGCACGTGCGGGTTACGACGGGGCCCTTTACCCTGTCAACCCCCGCTATTCTGAAATACTCGGGCTTCCATGCTATCCGGACATCGATTCCATACCTGACAATTTCGAACTGGCCGTCTATTTCATTCCGGCGCGATTTCTCCCCGAAACGATACGGGCCTGCGCCCGCAAGGGCGTGAAGGGGATCATCATCGAGTCCGCGGGATTTTCGGAGACGGGCCCCGAGGGAACCCGACTCCAGGAGGAGTCGGTCGCCGAGGCACGACGCCACGGGATACGGCTCTGGGGCCCCAACTGTATGGGCTACCTCGACGGCCACTCGAGAAACGTATTCTCCTTCATGTATTCCGACACATGGACCACTCTCATGAAGCCGGGGAGCGTCTCTCTTATCGTGCAAAGCGGCATGCTCTCAGCTGGATTTCTAATGATGGTCCTCGAGCGGGGAGGCATGGGCGTAAGCAAGGTCTGCTCGATCGGCAACAAGTGCGACGTGCACGAGACCGAACTCCTCGAATACCTAATAGCAGACCCGAATACCGGCGTCATCGGCTGTTACCTCGAATCGATCATCGACGGAAGGAGGTTCATGGAGCTCGCCCGATCCACTGAGAAGCCGGTCGTGGTGCTCAAGGCGGGAAGGAGCGGCTCCGGCGCACGAGCCGCGAAAAGCCACACGGGCAGCCTGTCCGGTTCCGCCGCAGTGTACGGAGGCGCATTCCGCCAGGCGGGGATCGTCCAGGTCTATGACATGCATGAGCTCATGGACATGGTCCGGGGTTTTTCCAAGACCGCATCCTTTCGGCCGAGCGACAGAACGGCCATAATCACTTTTTCCGGCGGGGCCGGCATCGTGACCGCGGACCTCCTCGAGGACCGGGGCTTCGAGCTTGCGGAGCTCTCCCCTGACACCATGGCATCGCTGAAGGAGCTCTTTCCGCCATGGATGGACCCCGCGCACCCGGTGGACCTCTGGCCTGCGGTAGAGCAGAAGGGTCCCGAAGCCGTCTACCTCGGCGCAGTCGAGGCGATCATGAAGGACCCGTCAGCCGACTCGCTCATAATGGAGACATTCGCCTGGGAATACGGTAAAACGGATTTAATGGCGCGAATCGGCGAGATGAAGGAGCGCTACGGCAAGCCGGTAGTCGTATGGCAGATCGGCAGAAGTCCCCATCAGGAACTCTATCGCGCCGCCGCCGAGGAGGCAGGGCTCCCCGTTTTCGAGGAAATCAGCCGCTGCGTGACCTTCCTCGACGCCCTGCGGCGTCATTTCAGGAAAAAAGAAAAGCTTCTGGCCTGAAGACCCTCTTTATCCGGCTGAACCGAGATCGACCCTGCCCCTCGTCACCCGGAAAAAACACGAAGCATCCCCCCGGCCGTTTTTTCCCTTAACCGATTTATCGAATCATACGATATATGATATAGCGACATAACCGTTCCTGGGGACGTCCGATATTTCCGGGAGTAACGCCATGAAAAGACCGAGCCTGCTGTTTCTGATCCTGTTCCTCGTCCCAAATCCGGCATCAGCTTTCGTCGAGAGCCGTCACCAGTGGTGGGAAATCCGCCTCAAGAACGTCAAGGATGAAAGGGCCCGGCTTGCGACACGGAACGCCCTGGATCCGCGTGTCATCGAGCTTCTTGAAAACGAAGCGTCCAGGGCGCGTGATATCATCGCAACGCTTGAGAGCGACATGAGAGACGACGGGTCCCTGACCCACGTTGCGAAGATCTTCTCCGATGCCGAGGTGGCGACTGAGGTGGACCGGGTCGTCACTCCTCTCTTCGCGCTGTCGGTCATGGAAATCCTTATGCGGGAGCAGGCGGGTGCAGAATCGCAAAGAGCCGCCCGCGAAGTTGTAAACCGTCGCCTCATCCGGGCGATCTCGACCGCTTCAGGCAGAGAGGACGGTGAGCTTGCCCGTCGCATCATGGCCGTAGAGATACGACCCGACGATTGGTCGAGGATAACCACGGAAATTTTCATGGGTAGACTAATGGCGGGATGGAAACATGGTGAAGCCCTCGCCCGCCGGGAGGTCGCCTTCATGGTCCGGGAGAAACTTCGCGCGAAAAACGGGCCCTCCAACGGCCGTGAGCTGAGACACATGGCCATGAACACCGCCATGGAATTCATGAGGGGCCGGGGGACCGTTGATTATTGCATGGACACCGAAGGGGCCCTTGAACGCGCCTGGTCATGGAGGCTGGTGCAGTCGTTGATCGAACGTGGGTTATCCGCACATGAGGAAGCCATGGCTCTCATCACCAGCCTGGAAGGGATCTCGCCGGAACGATATTCCGGTCTGTATAAAAGCTTTCTCGAATTGGATTCACTTATCTTCAAAACGCGTCACGGGGACTTCCTCCTTGAAAAAAACGTAAAACCGAGGATGCATGGAATGGACGGTTACGCCCTTCCCCAGGAAATACCGGATGTACCACAAAACCTTGCCCCCCTGGTAGAGATGGACAGGATCCGATCGGCGGCGCTCCATTCATTGACCGGCAGGGAAGACAGGAAATGTATCGAGGAAACAGGCTACCGGTTAAAAGGGGTGGTGGAGCGCCACAACGCAACAGCTCGGGACCTCTTTTCCAGACAGGAGGAGAAGGCCAGGCTTTCCACGCAAAAGGGCCGTTCGGAAGCCGTCGCCAACGAGGCTGAATTCATCGCCGCCCGGAAACTTTTCGAGAAGCAAGCCTCCTTCATTGACGCCTACGGGAAAAAGTCCCTTGAATTTCTCGAACTTGTTTGGAAGGCGAAGAGAATTGAAAGCTTCGAAATCATGGATCATTACCGCTACCGGGTCGCACGGTCCAGGGAGTATATGCAATTCGCCGTCGAGCTTTCGAAGGAGTGCGCCCGCCTGGCTCCCTTCGACGACAATCGCCTTCACGGGCGCTACAGGGCCGCGATGGGCGCCCTCGGACCGCTCTTTCATTTTATCGGGACATCCCTCAACATCGAGAGAGAACTCCTCCCCTATCTTGCAGTCAACGACATCGCCACCATTCGCGGCCTCAAAACCGAATGCATCGGCGCGATTAATTCGACGAGAGGCTCTATCAGAGGCAGTTTCGCGAAGTACGGCCGCGGGCGCTCACGCACCCGGGAAGGGGAGAGCAAAGCTCGGAAGCGGCTTGAAGAAGCAATAGCGCAGGTTGAAATCGACGCCCTCGCGAAGCGCGCGTCAGAATGTGCGGCCCTCTACCGCGAACTCTCCTATGCCGCCGACGCCCTGGCAGGATACGCAGTGCGGTTCAACGCCCTCCATGAAGAGGCAAAAAACGACGCACTGTCTGATGAAATCGAGTATGCGGCGAAGATGGGCTCCCTGGTCCCGTTGATTAAGGGATTCGATCGCGCCCGTATCGATCGCGAATACCTCACGAAACGATACCTGGTGAACGAAACGCGTACGGCACTCGCGCGTCTTAAAACGATGCTGCGGTTCTACAAAAAAAACGGAACACCGGTACGGGACGAGCCCTCAGTGGGGGAAATCGAAGGGATCGAAAAACTGATAGCGATGAAAACAGCGGTGAAAATCGACGCATGGGAAATGAACGAAGCGAACATTGGCGAGGTCGACAGGAAGGCTGCGGCGAAACTGTCGTTAATGCTTCGCAGAAAGACTTACGCGCCCGGCAAAGAGAATGGCGCACGTAAAACGGGGGGCCGGGAAAGTGCCCTTATCGTCAACCTGAAAGAGCCGTCCATCACCCTCGCCTTTCCACGGGAATGGGAAGAACGCGAGGTGGGAGAAATGGAATCGCGCAGAGGCGTGATGAAGACATTCCGCGACGACGACAGCGGATCCCTGATACGCCTGGTGGCGCTGCCCCTCGATAAGGGAGGCTCCATCAGGGCCGCGGAAGAGTGGATACGGAAATCGGGCTCCACTCCTGTGGAGAAAATCCGAGGCAGGACTGGCGGGATTGAATACCTGCGGATACTGGCCCGGAACAATGACCGTACCATCTCGGAAACGTGCTCCGTTGAAGTGGACGGCTACGCCTTCCTGATAAGCGGATCGACAAGCAGAAGCCAGTACATGAAGTTCAGGATTCAGTTCGCAAAAATACTCGATTCCCTCAGGCCGGGAAGCATGTAGGAGACCCCGTTCAAAATTTTCAATTAAAGAGATGACGCCAGCTCCCTCTCGTCATTTCGTTCTGCAAACCCTTATGTAAAAGCGCCAGATATTTCTTCCTGGATATGTGTCGTGCGCCCAGGCTCTCCAGGTGGCCGGTATATACCTGGCAGTCGATGAGGGAAAAACCAATGCGTTCCAACCTCGCCGTAAGGGTAATGAAGGCCGCTTTCGAGGCGTTAGCGACTCGCGTGAACATAGACTCACCGAAAAAGAGACTCCCCAGTGAGAGGCCGTAAAGCCCCCCCGCGAGGACGCCGTCTTGCCACGCCTCAACCGAATGAGCTATTCCAAGGTCGTGGAGTCGCGAGTAGGCTTCAGCCATCTCATCGGTTATCCATGTTCCGAGTTCCCTCGCCCGTGGACCCCTGCACCCTTCTATAACCGCGGAAAAATCCGTATCGAGGGTTATTTGAAAAATATTCCTTTCCAGCACCTTCCGCATGCTCCTTGATACGCGCAACTCCTCAGGGAAAAGGACAAACCGCGGATCGGGCGACCACCATATGATCGGCTCGTCATCCGAATACCAGGGGAATATTCCGTTTCGGTAGGCCTCGATAAGCCGCTCCGTTGACAGGTCTCCACCCACGGCAAGAACCCCCCCCGGTTCGGCCATATCGACCGGGGGAAATACAAGTTCATCGGTAAGGGCGAATATCGGCATGATTCCACTCTCTTTATCGCGACCGGCTACGCTTCATTGATACCGTGCCCAAAGGCATTATCATCATAGCATTTCATACGAGCTTATCCACCATAAATTTCCCCCTCCCCCTGTTTTTTTCATCCCCCATTTTGGGGAGGGTACATGACGCTCTCTCTGACACGAATATGCTTTACAGACATCCCCTCGTCCCGGATACTGCCATTGAATCACCCGCCGGTCAGGGACACGGCGCGGGTCAAACAAGGAGCTCCGGTGCCGCTTGAACTGAAATTCCTGATTTTCCAATCCCTCATCATCATTCCTTTTATCGCGGGATCGATTATGCGGGGTTCGGTCAAGGATCCGGCCGCCCTGTCAAAGCACATTCTGCGGGCAAACCTCACCCTCATAGAACCGCCGATCATTCTCTGGAGTATCTGGGGGCTTGCAATCCGAAGCGACCTTGCGTTCCTTCCCGTGGCCGGCCTGATGCTGGTGACGGCTGGATTTCTTCTCGGAGGGGCAACCCTTCCCCTGCTCACGCTAAGAGGAACGGGGAAAAAAACCTATCTTATAAGTGCTTCCCTCGCCAACCATGGCTTTACCATGGGCGGGTTCATCTGCTACCTCTTCCTGAACGAAACCGGCCTCGGACTCTCGTCGATTTTCCTCATTTACTTCATTCCCTACACCTTCATCATCATCTTCACCTACGCCCGCGCGGGGCAGGGAGGGCTCACACTCGCCTCACTCAAGGATATCATTACCGATGCGCGAAACCTCCCCCTCCTGTCATCAGTTACCGCCCTGGCCCTTCTGGCCACGGGTGTTCCCCGTCCCGACCTTCCGGTCCCCGTGGACATCCTGATCATGATGTCGATTCTTCTCTACTACTTGACTCTGGGTCTCGCCTTCGAGCTGAAGGACGTGCGCGCTCTGGGCATCGTGCATCTCGTCCTGGGGTCCATTAAATTCATCATACTTCCCGCGGCCACCTTCCTCGTCCTTCGCCTCGTGGAACTCGACCGCGAGGTCGCCCTTGTGATACAGATTCAATCCTTCATGCCGGCGGCGGTCTATTCAGTTGTCACTTCGGTGCTTTTCGATCTCGATGGGAGACTCGCCTCCTCGCTCTTCGTTGTGAACACCCTTGTCTTCATGGTCCTGGTGTTCCCTCTACTTTTCCTGCTCCATAGCTTCGGACTCCTGTAGGCTGCGAGGAGTCTTTCGCTTTTCGTCTAAATATTTTAGGCCGCTGAAGGGGGGAGTATTTTTTTTAAATTGACCGCCAGACATCATTTCGATCACTATATCCATCAATCTACTATTATCTCTGTGAGGACGCCATGATCGCTATCATCAAGTACCTGATGGACCAGAAACTCCTGATAAACCTTCTGGTATTCCTCCTTATCATCGTGGGACTTGTGAGCCTGGGTCGCATTAACCGGGAAGCCTTTCCGGACGTGAATTTCGACATGGTCTCCATCACCACCATCTATCCAGGCGCGTCGCCGGACGAGCTCGAACAGCTCGTTACCATCCCTCTGGAAAAACGGCTCAAGGAAGTTGGCGATATCGACAAAGTCAGGTCCTACAACATAGAAAACGTTTCGGTGATCGTGGTCTACATAGAGAATGACGCATCGGACAAAAAACAGGTGGTGCAGGATATCAAGGACGCCGTTTCGCTCGAAGACCAACTCCCCGATACCACCCAGAAGCCGGTGGTCCAGGAGATCAAGCTCGACAAGAAATTCATCATGGACGTCGCAATATACGGCTCCGAACCCGGTACGTCCTATGCCACCCTGAGGAAAGTCGCGGACGACATGGAGGACTATCTCTATGAGATCGAGGGCGTCGCCGAGGTCGAGCAAATCGGCTATCTCGACAGGGAATATCTCGTGGAGGTCAATCCTGCGGCCCTGAAGAATCACCGGATCGGCATGAACACGGTGATCAACACCCTGCGTAACAGAAACATGGATGTTCCCGGAGGCTCTCTCAAAGTGGGAGACAGCGAATACATTCTCAGGACCAAGGGCCAGTACAACAACGTCGAAGAGGTGCGAAACACGACGATCATGGCAAACGACGCGGGTTTTGCCACCAGGATCAGGGACGTCGCCAGGGTCACCGACACGTTTAAAGAAACCACGGTGTATGAGCGATTCAACGGCCGGAAGGCGATCATCTTCAGAATATGGAAGAAACGGACCGCAGATGAAATCCGTCTTGCCGATATTGTCAAAAACTACATCGACAATTCAAAAAACGTGCTTCCCGCGGGCATTAACGCGGAGATCTTCAACGACATAAGCCGTTATACCCGCGAGCGAATATCATCCCTTCTCATCAACGCTGCCGTCGGATTCGTTCTTCTCGCGGGGGTAATGTTTCTCCTTATGGGGCCGCGCATCTCGGCGATCGTCTCGATCACCATCCCCGTTTCATTCATGGTCGCTTTTCTCGGAATGAAGTCGGGCGGCATCACCCTCAATGTAATCAGCATGTTCGGAATGATGATGGTGCTCGGAATGATCGTCGATTTCGGCATCGTTGTTTCGGAAAACGGCCATCGCTACATGGAATACGGCCTGCCGAGGAGGCAGGCCATACTCAAGGGAGTCTCCGAAGTGGTATGGCCCGCCACGGTCACCCTCCTCTGCATCACCGCGGCCTTCGCCCCCCTGCTCTTTCTCACGGGAATAATGGGGAAATTCATAAAGGCTATACCGATAGTTCTGATCATCTGTCTCTTCGCCTCATGGGCGGTGGCCATGTTCATCATGCCTACCTACCTCAACACCTTCGCGAAAGAAAGCTCCATTGGAAAGGACGAGCTTAAAAGCGAGGATCCACACTACGAACACGGGTTCTTTGGAAAGTTTCAGAGACGCTACAAGCGCTTCCTCACGGCGGCCATAGAACACCGCTATCTCACGCTCTTATGCCTCTTTATTCTCCTTATCGGTTCCCTCTCTCTCGTCGCCACCAAGCAGGTGAAGTTCGTCTTCATGGCCGGCGGCGGCGCGGAAGCGATCGAGATTCTGACGAAGCTCCCTCAGGGCACGAACATCGATGCCAACCTCCGGGAATCGAAAAAGCTCGAGGAGATCATCATGAAACTGCCGGGCAAGGAGCTGGACGCCCTGCACGTGAGCGTGGGCGACGAACGATCGAGCCCCCTTGATCCGAAACCGGGCCAGGGCACGCACAAATCGACCTTCTCAATCTCTCTCTCGAAGGAAAAAGACCGGAACCGGTCCGCCTATGCAATCAACGACGGCCTGCGCGCACAGATCGCCCTGGCCAGGAAGAAAGGCACGATTCCGGACACCCTGGACATTCGCTCCGAGGTGAAAGAGAACGGCCCCCCGGTGGGAAAACCGGTCAATATCGAAATACGGGGGAAGGATTTCGCGGTCCTTATGGAAATCGCAAACCAGTACGTTTCCTATCTGAAAAAAATTGACAACGTGTATGATGTCACCATTGACTTTGAAGAGGGGAAACAGGAGTACCTTCATGTCATTAACGACGTTATGGCGGCGAGGACACATGTATCCGCCTTCGATGCGGCAATGGCGCTCAACTCCGCCTTCGAAGGGGCCGTGGCAACAAGCGTCCATGACGGCAAGGACGATATCGACATCCGGGTACGATTCCCGGAAAGCGCACGGGAGAACACCACGGGCCTCGACCAGGTCATGATCGGGAACCAGATGGGAGGCCTGATCCCACTCAACCTGGTGACGGACATCAAAAAGCGGCCCGGCTACTCGCAGATAAACAGGCTCAACTACAAACGCCTTGTGCAGGTCCAGGCAAACTGCAACCAGGACAAAATCACTTCGCAGGAAATTAACAGGCTGATGGCCGAAAAGTTCAGCGGCATCGAGAAACGGTATCCCGGATACTCGGTCATCTACGGCGGGGAGAAAGAGGACACTGAAAAGAGCATGGGCGAGCTCGGGGTACTCTTCATCTTCGCGGTGATCATCATATTCATCATCCTCGCAGTCTTCATGGAATCTCTCATACTTCCCATTGTCGTCATGGGCGCCATACCCTTCGCCATTACGGGTATCATCCTGGCGGTATGGTCGCACCGGCAACCACTCGGCTTCATGAGCGTCCTCGGTTTTTTCAGCCTGGCCGGGGTCATAGTAAGCAATACCCTGGTCCTGGTGCAATTCATCAATAACCAGCGTGATACCGGTCTCCTTCTCAAGGAGTCTGTGATAGAGGCCGGTGTGATACGTCTCCGTCCCATCCTCCTCACTTCCGGCACCACGGTCCTGGGCCTGATTCCTACCATCTACGGACTGGGAGGAAAGGACTATTTCGTCGCTCCCCTGGGGCTCGCCTTCGGATACGGCCTTGTTTTCGCCACGTTTATCACTCTGGTGCTCATTCCGTGTTTCTATCACATTGCCGAGGACCTTAAGATTGGCGCGTCAAGACTCCTGGCCCTCATCGGAATTTCCATGCATGGTGAGATATACCGCGGGCGGGCCGGTGACAGGATGACGCACGCCCCCTCCGGTGACCCGGACGCTTACGACGAATCATCGAAGTCGGGGATACCGCCCCACCCGCGGGGCAGGGGCAGAAAAAAATAGGAATGCTGATTTCGACACTTTTTGACGGGAGCGACGGATGAACGAAGGCGGCTGCGGTTTCATTGAATACGTTCCCGGCAAGGATCTGATTCGGGATGAAGGCGGGTTCGATGAAGATGAATCAAGAATACTCAACCATATTAACCGGAAAATAGCCGCCGGTATTTCCCTCAAGGAAACGATCGATTTTCTTTTCGAAACCATCCAGCCCCTCGTACCCTGCGACAGGATCGGCGTTTCCTTCATCGAGGAAGATGGGCTCCGCATGATCCTCTACCATGTGACCGCAAATTATCGCCCCCTTTCCCTTGATGCGGGATACGGTGCCGACCTCGCGGGGAGTTCCCTTAATGAAATCTTCAACAACGGATCGGTGAGAATAATCAACGATCTCGAGTGCTACTATCTCGAAAATCCCTCAAGCGAATCGACAAAACTCCTGCTCGAAGAGAACATACTTTCAAACGCGACATGCCCGCTCATAGTCGAAGAAAGACCGGTGGGCCTTCTCTTTTTCAGCTCGAAAAAAAAACACGCCTATTCAAGAAAGGAACTGGAAATGCACACCGCTGTCTCCGAGCGCCTGAGCCAGGCAGTCGAGAAGGCATACCGGATCGAGCAGCTCACGGAGTCGATCAACTCATACATGGACATGCTGAGTTTCGTAACACACGAATTAAAGAGCCCTCTCGACTCGATGATCACCATGGGCAACACTCTTCTTGAGGGATATCTCGGCGAGATCCCCGATCGGGCGGGGAACACCATCCAACGAATTATCAAGCGTGCAGACCAGTTGAGCGATATGGTCAACCAGTACCTCAACCTGTCACGATTCGAGACGGGTACGATTAAAAAGAACTTCAGTGAAACGGACTTCATCGGCGATATCGCGAACCCCGCCATAGAAACAATAGAGCCGCAGTTGCAGGAAAAGGGGATGACCCTTGGAAGGAATTATAAGGAGAACATCGACACGGTAATCTGCGACCCGGCCCTGATTAAAATCGTTATCGTCAATCTTCTTGGAAATGCCGTTAAATACGGCCGTGAAAAAGGGGCCATACAAATCACCATTTCCAGGGAAGAACAATCCATCTCCTGCGCGATATGGAATGAAGGGCCCGGATTTCCCGAGAAAGAGAGGAAAAAGCTTTTCCGTAAATTTTCCCGGCTTGAATCACCGGAACTCATGAAACGAAAAGGGACCGGCATCGGCCTGTATACAAGCTGGAAAATCATAAAACTCCATGACGGCAGAATCTGGGGTAAATCTGAAGAGGGAAAGTGGGCCGAATTCGGGTTCAATATTCCGACAAAAAATTCATAACCCAACGAGGGACTCACTTCCTTGCATTCCGCATTACCCTGCACGAGAGCATCAGGGAGCGAGATTAAACCAGACCATACTATCCTGGTTATGAACACGAAACCAGGTATGACCTCCGTCCGGGACGGATATCTGAAACCTTAAGGGTTCACTGTCCCAATTCGATTCATCCACAAAGCCTTCAGCAAACGGAAATGCATTGTAATAATTCAGCATTATCGCATAGGGGGCCAATGGATCTGCAGTGCCGTGCACGAACAATGACGAAGGGTGTGAAGGGGAAACCTGCTGTGGCATATTGGAATAGCCGTATGCCGGATTTATCGACGCAACTATCGCAACCCTCTTGAAAAGGCCCGGGGTGGATTGGGCCAGTCGGCTTACCATGCTTCCGCCGGAAGAGATGCCAGCCCCATAGATTCTCGAATATTCAATTATGCGGTAGTCCGAACACTTACTCCAATCCTCTCCGATATTCGATACACAAATTCGACACCCACGCAGCACGCGACAAGGTTATAGGCCCCGGCTTTATTCCGAAAAACATACGAAACTCCTCCCCGCGCCTGGTTGGATACCATTCCGAGGCCGAATCTCGCTATAAAAAAGAGCCCTGCGACAACAGGCACCACCGGCATAACGTGCGCCATGACCGGCTCCTAATAGAACCTCATTCGCCTGCCCGCACTTCTCTCCAATGAGCGTGAGAAGTAAAAGCCAGCTTCAATCTCGAATTGAATTTTTTTCGCATATTCATCCGGAAAATATTTTTATCATTTATTCTTTTTGACGATCAATTGAGGTGTTAAAAACTGTCACCCGGATTTGTGCTCACAGCTTCTCCATGATTGCCTCGGCCATGAGGCGGTATCCTTCTATATTCGGGTGTACGCCGTCGCCCTGTACCAGGCTCCTGAAATCGACCCCCCCGGAGATCTTTCTCTTCCAATAACGATGCACCCGTGCCACGGGAAGGCCCCTCTCCTCCGCGACGGCCTCAATACGTGAATAGTAGGACTCCGCCATAAAATCCTCCTCCCCGTGCATTAGTGGAACCGAGGTTACCAGGAGCACCTCCGCATCCGTATCCGCAAGTATCCGGTCAACGATCGTGCTGATAGTGCGTTGATATCGTTCCGGACTTACCCCCGTATATGCGTCATTCAATCCGAATTGTACAAACACGAGATCAGGGTCGGCATCAAGTACCTCCCGCCCGAGCCGCATGAGACCACCCTCCGCGGTATCCCCGGGCACACCCCTGTTGACGATAATCACATTACCGGATATATACCTTTCCGCAAGCATCTCCCTGAGAAATTCAAGGTAGCCCTTTCGGACCATCCAGCCCTGTGTCAATGAATCTCCCAACGCTATGATCCTGACCGGGGTTCCGCTTGACAGCTTGCTTTTCGTTCTGCGTAACTCCATAATGACTCCCTAATCACCTGTTTACACACTGTTCATCCGAGATTCAAGAAAAACATTCAGTTTACAATATTTTCCGTGGATTACTACATTCTCTCTATCAGAGTGTTTTTTTAAATAAAAATGAATAAATTTATATATTAATATTGCCAAAATTATACATTTTTTTTTGATATATAAATATTAATATTGATTTCAGGAAGGCCCTGCATTATCCTACTAATTCGCCTTTTCGAAATCACTTCATCGAGAAGGAAGGAAGGGATTATCATGAAAATAGAAATTACTATCCTTGGCCTTTTAATGGAAGAAAACCTCTATGGCTACGAGATCAAGAAAAAGATCGTCGAACGCCTTGAGGATTACGTGGACATCAAGTTCGGTTCGATATACTACGCCATAAAAAAAGCGGTCGACAACGGCTGGGTCAAGCGGGTCGGCACAGAAAAGGACAGCGGCAACCCGGAGCGATATATCTACGAGATTCTTCCCAACGGCAAAAAGCACTATAAGAGGCTTCTCAAACAGTATTTTGACAAAACCCTTATACATTTCGATATAGATATCGTGCTGATGTTCATCAACTACCTTGCGGATGATCAAAAGCAGCAATTCATCGAACAGCGAATGGGCCTGATTAAAGAAAAACTCGACGGCATTAAGAAGAAAATCGACACGGAAAAAGGCCAGGGCGGGGAACAATCATATCGGGAGATTTACACCTATCTGGAACACCACCTGAAGGCTGAATTAAGCTGGCTCAAATCCCTCGGATGGTAAGTTCTGCTAAAATTTCTCAAGGAGGTCCTTGAGAAATTCGGCTTTCTTTTCCCTTACGACCTCCTCGACCCTGTCCCTGAGAGTGCATAAATCCTTGAAAGCACGCTGCGACAGTATCGCACGCTTCCCCACTTCCCCTGATGCCTCGCGATCCATTGCCTGCTCAATCATGGAACGGTTTACAGCCTCAATCCTAGTAATAATGTAGTAGTGCCTCCTGGCGAGCGTCATTGCGATGGTGGCGAAAAAATCCTGCTGCTTCTCCGCAACTTCTTTCAAATCACCCTTTCGTATCCGAGTCATAACGACATTGTTTTTCGCCTTCAGTGTCGCGGCGCGTGGCTCTGCCAGAAGCAGGGACGATTCTCCGATCACAGTCCCCGGTTCATCGACCGTGCTGATCCGAACCCCTCTCACGAAAATGTCAACCGCTCCGCTCTGCAATATGAACATTTCCTCTCCCGGGGCGCCCTCCTCGCAGATGACCGATCCCCTGGGAAACTCCACCTGCTTGTCCGAAAGAGATGCCTCCGTTACAATGAGGGCAGGCTCTGCAGACCTTGAGTAGGCCTCTCCCTTCTTATACGTGAGGGAATCCTCAAATTCCTCGCACAGTGCCTTGATCCAGGGCAGCCGCCGCTTTTCATACTCCTGTTTAAGGCGATACAGAATCAGGTAATATTCCGTCGCATATTCCCTTGTTTTTCTCTCATCTCCCTCGAAAGCGGTCATGTTTTTGTGCAAAATTCGACCGGTAAGATGCACCTGTTTCGCAAGGACCATCGAAGCATTCAGCGCGAATGAATATGTTCCCAATCCGGCGAGGTATTTTCCCACCGGGATTTTCTTCACCGCGCTAGAGCCGTCGGCAATTGCGGTCTCAACGCGCATCGCATCTGTGCCGAGAAGATGCTTCATTATGATCTCTGTGGAACCGATGATGAGATTTTTTCCGGTGATAGCGTATTTATCCACCGTCGAGGCATAAAAGTAGACGGTACCCTCATTAAGAAAAAAAGCGGATTCCGCTGAGGAGCCCGCTTCGTAGAGTTTGATATGTTTTCCGCTCATCTGCATACCATGACATTATCGTCCGCTATTCCAGTACTCCCGCTACCATTTCAAGCAGTTGATCCCGGTCGAAAGGCTTCGTAATATACGCGGATGCCTTCACTTCAGCGTCATTCATCTTTATGGTATGCTCGTTCAAGGCCGAAACAATCAGCACCCTCGCGTTCGGATCATGCTTATAAATGGCTTTGACGGCCTTCATGCCGTCCAGACCGCCCATGGTGATATCCATTGTGACGAAATCGGGCTTTAACGAAAGAAACTTGTCTATGCCATCTGATCCGTTCTCTGCCTCGTCCAGCACCGTATGCCCACCGCTTTCAAGGGATTCCCGCAGTATCTTCCTCATGAATTTTGAATCGTCAACGATCAATACACTGGCCATGGAGTTACCTGTCGGGTTATATATATCTATTCAAAGCCAACAGTAGCGAAACGATATTTCTTCTTCAATAACTTTTATATTTTTTTCCCGATCTTGTTCACCAGACTCATCACAAAAAATTATCCTGGCGTTGCACGCAAACATTTTTCGGCTTTTCAATCAAAGCATTGCCTACATTCTGATTGACATGCATCCAGTAATGTATCATACTATTCAAAACATACCCTATAACTGTTTTTTCGTCCATCAATAATTAATATGCGGGTAAAAAGAAAAAGTCGCATCTCTCCCGGAGGAACCATGCGCAATAAGTCGGCACTCATCCTGCTTGTCTCTTTGATGATCATCTCTTGTTCCCCGCGATATATGATCGATCACTCAAAACCCACCAGGCCGCTGGACCTGCCCAAAGACAACCGCGCCCATTATGACGCCCAGATGGAGTGCTGGTACTATACTGTCCATCTTATGGCCGGCAACGGCACCAAATACGGATTTGAAGTGACTTTTTTTAACGCCTTACCATATCATCAAGCTTGGCGATAACGTGATCTCCCATGCAGGAGGAACCTTTGTTGATACTGACGGGACCACCCGTCGTCTGAACCTTGAATATATCAAAATCGTCGTTAGGAAAAGCCCAAAAACCGGCGCCGTGTTCCCGGCCGAATGGGATATCATCATCAGTTCTCTGGATTTACAGCTCCACATTCTTCCTGTATTAACGGAACAGGAACTCAGATTAAAACCGGTCACCTACTGGGAAGGCGCGGTGAAAGTCTCCGGAACAAGGAATGATAACATGATATATGGAAAGGGATAAGTCGAACTGGTGGGATATGATGGAAAGTCATCATTTGGAAGCATCGCACCCTGATGACCAAAAAGGTCTAAGCATATTCATTGCTGCACCAAGACTATGTTTCATCAATCAAAAATATTCAGCATGTCCACTTTTTCACATTTCCATGCAATTATTATCACGATGCTGCCAAATACTATTCTTTTTTTTCATTCTCAATCCGTTATAACATGAAGAGATATAGTATCTGGATGGAGAAAGAACATGGAAACAACACTTAATATTCGTCATGACATTTTAATGAAAATCAACCAGGCATCGGCTTCATATGGCGTATCACGCATGAAAATAATCATAGCATTAATAAAAATGACAATGGATGATTCTAAACGCCCTTTCATGCTTGGATCTATGGTGCGATACCAGGAAAGGGCCGGAGCTGACGAATGGCACAGGTTTCATCTAATATTACGTGTGGATGATTATGAGTATTTTTTGGATCTCAGGAAGTTTTTAAAAATGTCTGTTTCAAAAATTCTGGCATATTCCGTGGAAAAATATCTCGGCACAATAATAAAAATATTCAGAACCGATAACTATCGTATAAATAATTATATTCTTTCAAGACAAGTTGTGGACAATATTATCTGCTGGAAAATAATCTGGGGATATCCATCTCAACTGGAAGCAGTCGGTATACAATGAGAAAAACATGAACATTTCGTCATATATCATACAACAATGTCAGCAGCATGCCTTGACACCACGATGATGAAAACCGCAAGCGAACCGGCATTTATCCAGAGAGTCCGAAAAACCGTGGGGCGCGCAATCAACCGCTATGACATGATCGGTGCTGAAGACCGGGTGGCGGTGGGTCTCTCCGGTGGCAAGGACTCCATCGTCCTTCTTGAGACTCTGGCGGTTCGCCGGAAATGGATTCCGATTCACTACGAAATACATGCTATACATATCAGTGTACTCAATATAACTCCGGAATTCAATCGCGAGTATTTTGAACGATTTTGCAATAATCTCGGGGCTGTTTTTCATTTCCGTGCCATTGAAGTTGACCTTGAACAGGACCCTCGAAAGTCTCCATGCTTCGTCTGTTCCTGGCATCGGCGAAAGGAGCTTTTCCGTATAGTAAGTGAAACCGGCTGCAACCGCCTGGCCCTTGGCCATCATATGGACGATGCCCTCGAGACGCTATTCCTGAACATGACCTATAACGGGTCGATTAGCTCCATGCCTCCGAAACTTGCCATGTTCAACGGAGAGTTCGACTTAATCCGCCCACTGATTCTACTCCTTGAACGGGAGGTGGAACGGTATGCGCGCATGTGTGAATTCCCTTTTGATAAAACGACTTGTCCCTACGGGAACACCAACCGCAGGGCCGATATGAAGCAGATCATAAGCGAGCTTGCAAAAATGAACCGGAAAGCCAAACAAAACCTTTTCGCATCAATGTCGAACATACACAGGGATCACCTGCCGCCGAAGTGATCGGCAAAGGAACCCGTGTTAAAATGCTTACACACCCAGGAGGCAGATTATGTTCAACAGGGAACTCACTGCACCATGCGGGCTTTACTGCGGCGCATGCGCCATCCTATATGCCACCCGCAACAACGATGAACGGTTGAAGGAAAAATACGCGAAAAGCTTCGGCCTCAGTCCAAACGATTTGAACTGCCGGGGCTGCCTTTCAGATGTTGTATTCTCGTATTGCCGCGTGTGCCCAATCAAGTCGTGTGCACAGGAAAAGAACATCGAGGGATGTCACCTCTGCGATGAATTTCCCTGTGGTAATGTGGACAACTTTCCCGTCCCCGAAGGGAAGGCTCACATCCTTCGGGCGGTTCCGCTCCGGAGACAACTCGGAACAGAGAAATGGGTAGAGGGAGAGGAACTGCTCTTCTCCTGCCCGGCATGCGGCACCCTTCTTTTTCGGGGCGCAAAAAAATGCAGGAAGTGCGGTTCACTGGTGGTGTAGGATATTCGATCCGCGCGCTTCTTCTTTCCGTCATGCCGGCGCTTTCCACACTTCGCCGTGACCGTATATTCGGCCGTAGAGCACGGACCTCGCACAGCTAAAAATGTCTTGACACCGGCTCTCATCATTTTCACCATCAATTATTCCTCATGGTATCAGATAGGAGGTGCTCCATGGATACCCTCATTCTTATGCTTCTCACCTTCGCCGGCTATATTATAATGTACAGGATTTACGGGCGGTTCATTGGAGAAAAAATATTCCGCCTTTCACCCGATGCGAAAGCCCCCTCGGTTGAATTCGAGGATGGCATGGACTATGTACCCACCAAAAAAGAGGTCATATTCGGTCATCACTTCACCTCGATAGCAGGCACAGGCCCCATCGTGGGGCCCGCCATCGCCATCATCTGGGGATGGGTGCCCGCGATGCTCTGGGTCTTCATCGGAAGTGTCGTCATGGGCGCTGTCCACGATTTCGGCGCGCTTATTATATCGATGAGAAACCAAGGAAAATCGATATCGGACTACACCGCAAAATACATCAATGCTCGGACACGCATCATTTTCTTCATAATCGTATTCCTTGAGCTCCTCATCGTCATAGCGGTATTCGGCATCGTCATCGCAGTGATCTTCAAAATGTTCCCCGCCTCGGTGTTCCCCGTATGGCTCGAGGTACCGATCGCGATGCTCCTCGGATACGGCGTGTACAAGCGCTCCATAAGTATAACCGTTTGGTCGATCGTCGCGGTCGCCGTTATGTACATCACCGTCGTTATCGGCTTTTATCTTCCGCTTGAAATGCCTGCAATCGCCGGCATACCGGCGACAGGCGTATGGACGCTGATACTTCTTGCATATGCCTTTATCGCCTCGGTACTTCCCGTGACGGCGCTTCTCCAGCCCCGGGACTTCATCAACTCTCACCAGCTCATGATCGTCATGGCGCTAATGGTGATAGGCGTCATCGCCACGACCTTCGCGGGCGGCCTTGAAATCGTCGCCCCCGCCATACAGGCCACACCGAAGGAGGCACCGCCCCTCTGGCCATTCCTGTTCATCACAATCGCCTGTGGCGCAATATCGGGGTTTCACTCACTGGTCTCATCGGGAACAAGCTCAAAACAGGTACGTTCCGAGCATGACACCCTCTTCGTGGGCTACGGATCGATGCTGCTGGAGGGAGGACTTGCGACCCTGGTCATAATCGCGGTAGCGGCGGGCATCGGCCTCGGTTATGAAACCATGGTGGATGGATCAAGCCAGGTCCTTACTGGAACCGCAGCATGGAACACGCACTACTCATCCTGGGCGGTGGCCGACAAGGGACTTGGCCCCAAGATCAACGCCTTCGTCATCGGCGCGGCCAACATGATCGAAACCCTGGGCATCCCCCACGGAATCGCCGTTACGATAATGGGTGTTTTCGTGGCCTCTTTCGCAGGCACGACACTGGATACCGCAACCCGAATCCAGCGGTATGTGATAACCGAATTGTTCACCGGGTTCAAGATGAAGATATTCTCGAACCGCTATGTTGCCACCTTTTTTGCTGTCGGCTCAGCCGCAGCCCTCGCATTCGCAACGGGAGCCGACGGCGGGGGTGCCCTGAAGCTATGGCCCTTATTCGGCGCGGTAAACCAGACACTGGCAGCCCTGGCGCTTTTTATCATCGCCCTTTACCTCAAACGCCAAGGCGGGTGGAAGTGGATCATCGCGGGTATTCCGGCGATTTTCATGGCTATAATGACCTCGTGGGCCACCATCTATAACCAGGTCGAGTATCTTTCTCAAAAAAACATTCTCCTGCAAATCATCAACCTGTTGATTATTCTGATCGTATTCTGGGTACTGGTTGAAACAGCAATCAAGTTTTTTTCCAGGGCCGATGAAAGCGAATGAGCCTGATCGGCGTTTACCGCGAATGCCGGTAATAAAAAAACTGGTGTATAAAGCCGTATCAGTCGCGGCGCGTCTATGGCGACAACATGATATCGCCTCCCGTGCGAATGCTGTCGAGCTTCTTCGCTGGGAAACCGAGGAATTGCGGAACATCTTCGGCCTTGCAATCCTCGGGTTCGTGGCGGGTTTCCCATCCGCCCCCATCCACCTCACTCTTGAGCTCCTGCCGGAACTGGAAGATGAGCTTCCCGTGATGATGGAACGAATCGCAACCGCCCACGACCCCCTTGGACAGCTTTTCTCTCTCCTTGACATCGGTTAAAGAATGAAGCGAATCATTTTTTTTCTCGGCAAGGGGGGCGTCGGCAAATCGACCATGGCGGTACTTGGATCAATTTATCATGCAGCCCGAGGCGGCGATGTTCTTCTCGCCTCACTCGACCCGGCCCACAATCTATCCCATATACTGGACAGAAAACTATCGGTTAAACCGAAGAAGGTTGCAAGCAGACTCTCCGTTCTTGAGGTCGACCCTAAAAGACTGACCCGCGCTTACCTGAAAAGCGTGGAAGACGATCTCAGACGCACCTATTCCTACCAGACCGCTTTCAACCTTACCGGTTACTTCAAACTTATCCGCCATTCGCCTGGCATCGAGGAACACGCACTCATACGGGCCTTCCAGGATATTGTGAACAGTAACGACAGCAAGGACCTTCTTATTTTCGACATGCCCCCCACGGCCCTCACTCTCAAGTTCTTCAGACTCCCCACTCTTTCGCTCCTGTGGCTCGAACATCTCAGGGCGCTAAGGGAAACCATTATAAAAAAAAATGAAATGATTACCGCCATTACCCTCGGGAAAAGGGAGTACGAAGGGGACCGCATACTCAGGAGGATCGACCGTTCCCTCGACGAGTATCGAAATATCGAAGGCATATTTAAGGACAGCGGACGGATATCGGTGCGCCTCGTCCTGAACCCAGACCGTCTCTCTGTAATGGAGTCTCGTGCCATTAAGAGCGATCTTTCAGAAATGGGAATATCCGTGGACATGGTGATTCTGAACCGGTGTGACAATTCGGATGAATTCGGCGAGGACGCCCGGGCTTTCGGCCATCCCGTGATTTCACTTCCCCTCTCCTGCGAGCCCCTGATCGGCCTGCCGGCCCTCTGCCGTTATATCGAGATGCACCGGGACTCTTTCGATGCCATGGCGAGCGAATAAAAATACTCACATATTTTCCCCCGGGATATGGCTACTGCCTTCGAAATCGACCAGTTGATTGCTCCATTTTTCCCTTTTCCTTTGACATCCCCATGATTGTTCTTTACTTTAATTATAGCAATGATGATAAGGAGGTGAAAAAGACATGAAAGCGGGATTGCTGTTAACGGGCAACGGCGCGCTTGTGTACCTGACCTCGCATCCGGATTTCATTGATAAAGACCTCATCAGGAAATTCGAGAGCAAGGGCATCGAGAAATTCATCGCTTACGAGATCCCTGCGGACGAGGCAAAAAAACGGTACGGAGGCCATTTCGACATTGTGGTGCAGGACCTGAAGGAGAGCGACGACCTCAGGATCCTCGATTATAACGGCTCACGTGCCTTTAAGATGTTTTCATTCAAGGATCTGGGATCTCCCATCCACCACGAATGAATCATCTTCAGCGCGACTTCAAATAAGTAATCGTAGGGTGGTCCGGTTTAAATTTTTTGAAACCGGCGTAATCAGTGTACCTTCGCCCCATGCATCGGCGCAGACATCCCCGTGACTCGATGACGATGGGATGGGCATTCAAAGGCATCCCGTTAGAATTCTTTCCCGTGGTGCCCTTCGTTGAGAATCCAACCGAAGGACATCTGCTAAACTGAATACCATCATGCATGCAGAGAGGTATGAACCGACATGATACGAGCCGTCTTCACCATTTTCATCATCTTTCACGGTCTGATTCATCTCCTTGGCTTCATGAAGGCAATTCGCCCCGATAGCATTAAGGATCTCACCATGCGGATATCGAAACCAGCCGGAATCATCTGGCTCAGCGCCGCCGTTCTCTTCCTCGCCGCGGCGGCGTCCATTTTTTTCCTGAAGGGATGGTGGTGGATGATCGCCGCGCCGGCAGCGGCGGTTTCCCAGGTGCTCGTCATCCTCTACTGGCGAGACGCGAAATTTGGCACCGTTGTCAACGTCGCTATCCTCGTTGCCGCGGTGATCGGCCTCGGCACCTGGCGCTTTGACGCGATGGTCAAAAACGAACGTGCATCACTTCTCGCAGCAGTCCCCTCGACGGGCGTGATCCTTACCGAAAAAATGACCGCCCAGCTACCTCTCCCCATTCAGACATGGCTCGCGCGTTCCCGCCTCGTAGGGAGAGAAACAATCGCATCGCTCCGGCTGATCCAGAAGGGAGAGATGCGAACTTCTCCAGACGGAACGTGGATGCCGGTCGAAGCGGAACAGTGGGTATCAACCGGTGCTCCCGGCTTTATCTGGAAAGCGAGGGTCACCGCGGCGCCGGGCATTCATCTTGCAGGCCGGGACCTTTATTATAACGGCCGGGGGCATATGCTTATAAAGCTTCTCTCCCTTTTCCCCGTCGTCAACGCCCGCGGTGGGGAAATCGACCAGGGCTCGATGCTCCGGTTTCTCGGCGAAATGGCATGTTACCCTTCAGCGGCCCTTAACGACTATGTCCGATGGGAGGCCCTCGGTCCCTCCGCCGCCAGGGCCGTGATGACATACGGGGGTATCACGGCCTCCGGAGTATTCAGATTCGACGAAAGGGGCGATCTGGCAAGCTTCGAGGCGCATCGCTATTATGGAGAAATTGGCGCGGGCAGCCTTGAGGACTGGCTCGTCACGATCGATCCTAAGGGATTCAGGGAATATGACGGAGTAAGGATTCCCACCGGGTTCTCAATTACATGGAAGTTGAAGGAAGGAGATTTCACCTGGTACAGGCTCAAGATCTCGGACGTCGAGTTCAACCAGGGAAGGAGCCGATGATGCCGTGTACGGGGGTCAAGACGTACCGCGCCTGCTCTTTCCCCGGTTTTATTCCTCAGGTTCGCCCTGCGAAGCGCCGTCGACGATCCTGATCCTCACGTCGTTCTTTTCAATATCCGCCACCGCGGCACCGCCATTGACGAGTGAGCCGAAAAGCACTTCGTCGACGAAGAAGGTCTTGATCTTTTCCTGCACAAGGCGGTCGATTTCGCGTGCACCGAAGGCGGGGGAAAAACCCTTTTTGCCGAGCCAGCGGTAACACTCCTCGCTCACCTCCAGGGTGATCTGTTTCTCGGCGAGCTGCACCCGGAACAGGTCTATGTTTTTCTTCACGATCCGCACGATGATCTCTTCATCGAGGTCGTTGAACTTGACCACCGCGTCGAGTCGATTCCTGAACTCCGGAGAAAAAATTCTGTCCACTGCGTCCTTGATGGCGGTCTCCGTCACCTTCCGCTCATCGAAGCCGACCCGGGCCTTCCCGATTTCTCGCGCCCCGGCGTTGGAAGTCATGATTATGATCACGTTGCGAAAATCGGCCTTTTTCCCCGTGTTGTCGGTCAGGGTGGCATAGTCCATAACCTGAAGAAGGGTGTTGAATATATCCTGGTGTGCCTTTTCGATCTCGTCAAGCAGAAGAACCGCATAGGGGGTCTTCCTTACCGCCTCGGTGAGAAGCCCTCCTTCCTCGTATCCCACATAACCCGGAGGGGCGCCGATGAGCCTGGCCACCGTGTGCTTTTCCTGGTACTCGCTCATGTCATACCTGTGCAGTTTCACGCCAAGCTCCATCGCGAGGCAGCGCGCCAGCTCGGTCTTTCCCACTCCCGTGGGGCCCACGAAAAGAAACGAGGCGATCGGCCTGTCCGGACTGCCGAATCCCGCACGGCTCCGCTTGATAGCCTCGCTCACATGCGCGATGGCGGTATCCTGCCCGAAAATCCGGGCTTTGAGGCCGGTTTCGATATCCCTGAGTCTTCCGCTTTCGGAGGACGATACGCTTTTTTCGGGTATCCGGGCGATCTTCGCCACGACCTTCTCGATCTCCGCGATCGTGATGGCGATCTCCTCCTCTTCATTCACACGATACATCCGCGTGTGGGCCCCCGCCTCGTCGATCACGTCGATCGCTTTGTCCGGAAGAAAGCGGTCGTTTATATGCTTGGAGGCGAGTTCCACCGCCGCCCTGATGGCCTCGTCGGAGTATTTCACATTATGGTGCCCTTCATACCGCCCCTTCAGTCCCTCAAGAATCTCGACGGTTTCCTCGACCGTGGTTTCCGGTATGTCGATCTTCTGAAATCGCCTGGAAAGGGCCCGGTCCTTTTCAAAATATTTCTTGTATTCCTCGTAGGTGGTGGAACCGATGCATCGCACCTCCCCGCCCGCGAGAAGGGGCTTCAGCATATTCGACGCGTCCATCGAGCCTCCCGATACAGCTCCCGCACCCACGACCGTGTGGATCTCGTCTATGAACAGTATGACATTCTGCATCTCCTTCAATTCCGAAATCACCTTTTTCATTCTCTCCTCGAAATCGCCGCGGAAACGCGTACCTGCGATCAGGGATCCCATATCCAGGGCGAATATCCTCGCGTCCCTGAGGGGCCGGGGCACATCGCCCCGTGCGATAAACTGAGCGAGCCCCTCGGTGATCGCCGTTTTTCCCACACCCGGGTCACCTACATGGATCGGGTTGTTCTTCATTCGCCGGCAGAGCACCTGTATGGTTCGCTCGATGATATCCATTCTGCCGATAAGAGGATCCAGTTCCCCGGCACGTGCCCTGGCCGTCAACTCCGTGGTGAAGGCCTCCACCGCCTTCCTGCCGGACCCTTTTTTTGGTCGGATGTCCTGCCCGACCCCTTCGTCAAAATCGGCGCCCTCGCCCCGGTCTGGAGAATACTGGTTCACACCGTGCGAAATATAATCAAGGAGGCTGTAGCGGGTTATCCCCCCCTCCTGGAGAAAATATGCTGCGAAAGACTCGGATTCGTCGAAAATCGAGACCAGCACGTCACCCACATCGAGCTCCTCCTTCTGGGCCGAGGTGGTGTGCCATATCGCTCGCTCCAGAACGCTCTTGAAACCCACGGACTGTACGGGCTCCTCATGTTCCACCGTCGTGATATGGGTATTGAAAAACTCGAGTATCTTCCGGGCAAGTTCATCCGGATCTCCACCGCTCTCCTGTATGATTGTCCTCCCCGCATCATTGTGAATGGATGCATAGAGTATGTGCTCCGGCGTGAGATACTCATGCTTGCGCATTTTGGCCTCCTGGAAGGCGGCCATCAATATGGTGTTTAAATCGTGATGTATCTCCATCAGGCTTCCTCGTATGAGCATTTAAGCGGGAATTCCCGCGATCTGGCCATTTGATGGACCTGATCCACCTTCGTTGTGGCGATATCGAAGGTATAGACCCCGCAGATTCCCGCCCCCTTTTTGTGGACGTCAAGCATTACCTGCATGGCCCGCGCCATGGGCATATGGAAAATCTCAACCAGAATCTCCACGACAAAATCCATCGTGGTGTAGTGGTCATTATGGAGCACGACCCGGTACATCTTCGGTTCATCGAGCCGTTTATCCGTTTGCAGCCCGATATCTTCATCAAACCGGGTCCCGGTGCCTGTAGAATCCGGCATACTCCCCCCTCCTGATGCAGAGGCGTTTCTCTCTATCATTATACATAGTATTGCCGCCTTTGGACACATTTTATCATGGAAACCATTCCGAATTCTTTTCATTTTTTGCCGTAGCTCCCCTCGTCCCTCCATTCATCCCCGAGCCAGTCATATCGTTCATTCGGATGAAATCTCGCCTTGTAGGCCATTCTGCCGCAATCCGCTATCCAGTAGCCGAGATAATAGGATGTCAGGCCGAGGGATGCCGCGTGCTCGATCTCTCGAATGGCGCCATAGGTACCCAGGCCGAAGCGCACAACGGCGTCCCTGAACACGAAGTAGACCGAGCTGAGGGAATCGCTCGAACAGTCGAGAAAACCGATCGCTACCAGCTCCCCATCCATGTAGTATTCCGACTGAATGGCGGGACAGGAAGGGTTGTAGAAGGCGGCGATAAAATCATCCCGGTCGCATTCCTTCCCGAATCGGCTCATGGAATGCTCCCGGTATATATCGAATATCTCCTCGCGATACTCCAGATCCGCGAACCTTACCTCGATAGTGGCGCATTTCCTGGCGATTCGCCGCTGGCTCTTCGTTGGCATGAATTCCCGGACCGCCACGCGTATCGGAACGCATTGCCTGCAATCACCGCAGCTGGGCCGGAAATAGTATTCCCCGAACTTTCTCCAGCCGCGTCGCAACAATTCCTCAAGTTCCCGACCGTTTATATCCCCCCCGAAAAAATACTCGAACCGCCACATTTTTTCAGGCAAATAGGCGCATGGCGAGTAAATGCTCAGCCTCGGCTCCTGGTACAGTATCATGACGGTACGTTCTTCCACACGATCGATAGATCCGATTCATAAGGCTGAAAGCCGTAATGATTGGCAACCATAATATTTTTCGTGCCTTTAGGCCCTCACATCGTCGATTTATCATCGAAGAAATAGCAGAGCATTATATTGCACACATCAATTTTCAGCCGATGCAGCGGCCATACGGCATTATTGATCGTATGAATCACATGAACGATTATTAATTGCAAGAATTAAAACCATCGCTCCCCTTTAAGCACCGGCACGGAATATCCATCGGCGTTTCATCCGCACACATGAAACACGTGATTGCGATATGACTGATTCGCCTTCGTCTGACCAGACGTTCGCGCACAATGGTTGATAATTTTTCATGCATGCTCGGATGAATACGGGTGAAAATAAAGTTTTCAATTATTTCCAGATGAAATCAATTGAAAACTTTAAGCGACATAATCCAAAAAACAATTGACAAATTTTTTATGTATATTATTCTTTAAATAAGTAGCAAAACAATGAAGGAAAAAATACTCATAAAGGGTCTCCGCAAATCATTCGGTCCGAAAGTGGTGCTTGATGGACTCGACCTCGCCGTGTTTGAAAGCGAAATTCTTTGCATCGTCGGCATAAGCGGGGTTGGAAAATCCGTTATCCTTAAAAACTTGATCGGCATCTTGGAGCCCGATGGCGGGTCCATATTCGTAGACGGAATCGAATTTACCGGAGCCGACACTGAAATACGCCGTTCGATTCTTTCCAAATACGGAATTCTCTTCCAGGGAGCGGCGCTCTTCGACTCTCTGAACATATTCGACAACGTGGCCTTCGGATTGAGAAGAAAAAACACTCCCGAGGAGCAAATACGGGAAATCGTGCCAAAGACCCTCGAGCAGGTGGGCCTCAAAAACGTGGAAACAAAACGCGTATCGGAGCTTTCGGGGGGGATGCAGAAAAGGGTCGGTCTCGCCCGATCCATCGCCCTCAAGCCGGAAATCATGCTCTATGACGAGCCCACCACGGGAGTCGATCCGATCACCGGAGGCGCCGTCGACAGGCTCATACAAAAGACGCGTGACACCTTCGGGGTCACCTCCGTGGTCGTTACACACGACATCCGTTCTGCATACCGTATGGCCGATAGGATCGCGATGCTCTTCCAGGGAAAAATCATATATGAGGGACCGCCTGACAGTTTCAAGTCTTCAGCCGATCCCCTTGTAAAACAATTCGTAGACGGGAAGGCCCATGGCCCGATTCAAGTACTCTAATCGGATACTGCTGGTTCCCATTATGATCGGGTTGCCTCTCGTAGCATGCCCGAGCCATTCCTATCACTATACGGGTGACGCACTTGCCGTTCCTCATCCCTGGCTGAAGGGCAAGAGAATTTTCATTTACAATGGGAGCCCTGAAACACGGGACACGATCTCCTGCCCGTGGATAACGGCACCATATGATGCAGGGCTCCGTGTGTCCCTGATCCTTGAGCAACTTCTGAAGGGCGCGGGCGCGTCCGTCGAAACGAGCATGGGCGCCGGATCTATCGCCGAATGCGCGGAAAAGGCACGCCTGTTCTCCCCCGATATTCTCATCGGAATTGGCGATTCTGAAAAGACCGAAGGCATGAGACTCTCGAACCGTCCCCTGATTCTGATAGGGGGGCCACGCGAGCTGCATCCTTCAAGCTTCGATTTTGCGGTTATTTTATTGAATGAATTCCGCACACTAATGGACGATAAAGGCATTGTTGCGGTTGATTCAGCCTTCTGTACCGAGAAAGGAGGCGCCTTATTGAGGGAAACCTCCTCACTTTGCCCCGGTGTGATAGGAATTCCCGCCTGCTACCCGGGGATTGACCATTCCCTCCTCTCCGGCCAGGCCCCCTACCTCGAAAAGCTCGCCGATGCCTATTTTTTCGCCCTTTCGAGCTATTTCAAGCGGGGATTTCCATCCGCACGTGTATCTTTTTCCTGCCCGGTGGACACCGACAGGACATCACCAAACCTGATACGCGACCCGAAACCGGTCATCACGCTCCATACCAGGAGCGGCGCAGATACGATCGGTATCGACGAAGGGTCTCTCCGGATCACTCTGGACGGTCTTACTCTTAATCATCGTAAAATCGCCGACAATCAATTCTCCGTCGACTACGGAACTATCCTCCATCCCGGACACCACCGCCTTCGGTTTCAGTTCCGCAACCTTCAGGGGCAGAGCAGTATGATCCTTACCGCTCCCTTCACGGTGGAGACTCGCCCGGAAGACCGTGAGCGCCTCATAAAAGATGGCACACAATTGATTCGACGGCGCGGAAAAGCGCGCGAAGGACTCGCCATGCTTCTCTCGGCCCTTTCCTATGGGTGCGCCCGGTCGGAAATCGACAGCCTCATCAGGGAAATCATCCGTGGATTTCACGCGATAGGCGACACCGCGGGCGCATCTCACTTCAAAGACAGACTATCGTTGATATACCCGATCAGTGATGACATTCCTGCGCAGCGCGCGGCATCGGCGCACGACGGCCGTTTGTCGCTGATTGACTGTTGCGACAAGGAAGTGCACATATATGACGACAGGTGCGCAATCGAGAAAGAAAGAAACTCGATGAAAAAGAGATCGGGATTCAGCATAAAAAAATTTTTTTCTGGACAATAAATTTTTACTATAGTAGTTTGCATCAACGCATACAATGCAAGAGAGGAAGTCAATGGATTCGTACACGCATAACAGCGGCACATTCATCGGGAAAGGCGGTACGGAAATATTTTTTCAAAACTGGGACGTTGATTCTCCACGAGGAGTGCTCATCATCGCGCATGGAGTCGGCGAGCATGGAGGCAGATACGCAAACATCATCAATGAACTCGGCAAAAGCGGATTCTCCATATACGCACCCGATCACCGGGGACACGGAAAATCCGGCGGTAGGCGCGGCCATGTTGATTCCTTCATGGATTACGTCTATGACTTAAAACTTTTCATCGACCTGATAAAAGAGGAAAAAAACGACCTCCCCCTGGTGCTTCTCGGGCACAGCATGGGGGGCGTCATCGCATGCAAATACGCCCTCGCATATTCAGAGGATGTCGACGCCCTCGTACTCTCATCACCAGGCATGGTTCCCGCGGTAGAAGTCCCTGCGTGGAAAACCAGGCTGGGCACCATTTTTTCGCGCTATATACCCTCATTTTCCATGAAAACCGGCCTTAATGCCGATGACCTGTCGCATGATCCGGACGTGGTTGACGCCTATGAAAATGACCGTCTCGTACACGATCACGTGTCCGCGCGCTGGTACACCGAATTCGTCAACTCGGGCGAGGAATGCATCAACAGGGCCCTCGAGCTCAGAATACCCCTTCTTGTTTTTCACGGCAGAAACGATAAAATCGTCGATTACCGAGGAAGCGAAACCCTCTTCAACAACGCGTCATCACTGAAAAAGGAGCTACACATTTTCGAGGGACTTTATCATGAAACGATGAACGAAAAGGAAAACAGGAACGTATTGCAGATTGTCGGGCGATGGATCGCCAACGCGATAGGCCGAAAAAAAAGTGCAAAAGGCGCTAAACGAAGTGCGCCGAAAAAACCGATAAAAAGAGTAAAGAGTAAACACGTAGCAAAAAAAGCATCTCAATCTATTACAAGGGCTCCCCGTAAAAGGGGCGCTAAGAAAATCAAAATTAAAAAAGGAGTACAAAACATCGTGGCAACAACAAAAAAAACCGCTAAGAAAAAAACCGTGAAGAAAGCAGCGAAGAAGACCGTGAAAAAAGCCGCAAAAAAGACCACAAAAAAGAAGAAGTAGAGAAGCAGCAGGTCACTAAAAAAGGCGGGGAACACCCCGCCTTTTTTTTCTCCGCAGAGATCGCCTCCCCTATTCAGTAAACACCTCTATTCTGTTTTTTCCGAGCCGCATGGCGCGCTTTACCGCCATTTCGGTCTTCTTTATCAGAGAGTCCAGAATAAGATCATTGAGCAGATTGCTATCAACACTGTTGTTCTGGGCTATCTGTTTCGGGTCCAGATCGGAAATGCCTATGGACAGTGAGAGCCTCAAGTCGGCATTATTCACCACAAAGGGTTTTTTCACCAGCGAGGTAATTATTCTATTTGCTACCTTTTCCGTGTTTTTCTTTCCAGAATCGGGGAGAAACAGAAGAAAATCGGACACGGTGTAGCGGCCCAGCTTGTCATAGGGCCTGCACGATGTTTTCATCCTTCTGCCGCACTCGTTCAGGACCTCCTCCATGAGGGGCATCCCGTGTATATCGGCGAGTTCTTTGAAATTGGTGATACTCGTCATCACAGCGGATATGTATTTCATCTCACGCGCCGCCCTTCCCATCTCCTTTAATATCTCGTCGAGAAGAGAACGCCGGTTCAAAAGGCCGGTTATCGTGTCCTCCTTCACCAATTTGAGTATTTTTTTCTTGTCTCGGAGGACTTCCTCCTCACGTTTGATGGTCCGCTCGGCGATTTTCATGCGTGAAACCAGCTCACCCCGCCCGAATGGCTTGAATACGAAATCATTGGCCCCCGCGTCAAGAAACTTTGCGATCGAATTCTCCCGATCCCTGGCCGTCACCACCATAAGGTAGATGTATTTGTTCATCTTGATCTTGCGAATTCTCCTGCAAAGGGCGTCGATGTCGAAATCGCCGCGGGACCAGTTGATCATGGCAACGTTTGTACTCAGCTTTTGTATATCGACGAGGGCGTTATCTGTCCCCTCGGACACGGAAATCTTCGATTTATATCCCTTCAGGGAACTGGTGACCGCGTTGAATAAGGACTGGTTGCTGTTGACAAGCAGTATGTTCATGTCATCACTCCCCTGGATCAGGTATTCGTTTCCACCCGGCTGAAAGAAACCACGGTTTCAAATATTTGTCAATCAAATAATGCATGCCACGCTCCCTGTTGTACGGTGGGTGCGAATCACCGCGATATGAAGCCCCGTCGGGCACTGACGGCAACCTACCGAATTTCTATCCGGTAGGGGAAAAGGTAGAGAACGGATTCCCCCCGGAGCGCGAGGATCGGGGCCCTGTCGAAAACATGACCGATCCGATCGGAAAGGAGCCTCATTTCAGGAAGGCTGAAGGGATCAAAGAGGGGGCCCCGCACGTCCGGATATTTGACGATTTCGAAAGGTCCGGTTATTCCCGCGAGGTTGCGTGCGTATTCAACCGCTGCGATGACGCCCCCCGCGCGATCTGCGAGGCGCTTTTCCGTGGCCTGCCGGCCGGTGAATACGCGTCCTTCCGCGACACGGACAATTTCCATCGGCCCCACTCCCCTGGCCGCCATAACCTTTCCGGTGAACCTCTCATAGGAAAAATCGACGCCCTCCTGGATAAGCCGTTTCTCCCGTTCCGTGAGCCGTTTAGATTCTGAAAAAATATCCGCGAACTCGCTCATGGTGATCGACTCACGGCGTATCCCCAGCTTTCGATACAGATCCTCGAGCGTCAGCTTGCCGAAGATGACACCGATAGAACCCGTCACGGTTCCGTTGCCGGAAAAAATTGCATCCCCCGTGCATGCGGCATAGTAACCACCGGAGGCCGCGATATTTCCGAAGGAAAAAACCACCGGCTTTCCATGCTTTTTTTTCAGCCTCACGAGTGAGTGAAGCATGGAGTCAGAGGCCGCGGCGGACCCGCCCCCCGAATTCACCCTCACCACCAGGGCCCGCACGAAAGGGTCCTCGAAGGCGCGCTCCAGAGCGTGTCGGTACGCCCCATCACCTATCGAGCGGAAGAATCCCGTATCAAAAGCCGTTCCACTCACGATTGAGCCATCGAGAAAGACCACCGCGATGCGCGGCACGGGTCCCCATGAGCTGTTCAGTTCCACGCTCTTCCGGTACTCGGCGAGACTCACCAGGCCCGGTTTTCCAAGCTCCTCGACTGCCTCATCCGGATACCCCACGACATCCACGAAACCGCGCGATGCGGCCTCTTCGGGTGTGAGTTGGCCCCTCCGGAACAGGTCATCCACATCCTTCCTTGCAATATTCCTCTCGCCTACGATATCCCCCAGGTACTGCTCGTTCAGATCTGCGAGAAGGGATGTCATGTTCTCCCTGAATGCATCCGACATATGTTCGCGCGTAAAGGTCTCATTGAAGGACTTGTACGCCCCGCGCTTGAATGACTCGAACTCGACACCGATCTTTTCCATTAGTCCCTTTATGAAATAGACCCTCGCGACCAGCCCCGTAAAGTGGAAGGTGCTGTGAGGCGGGTAGTAAATCCGGCCGGCCGCCGACGCGAGATAGTATTCCATGTTCCCCGGCCCGGTCATAACGGCGTATACGGTCTTACCGTTCTCCCGGGCCTTTTTCATCTCATGCCGAATCTCCTGCACCTGTGCAAAACCGATATCCGCGCTCTCGATCCGCATGATGATGCCCCGCAGCGCGGGATCCGTCGCCGCCCTTTCCATGGCGGCGACGATGTCGTAAAACACCGTCGCTTCCCTGCCCCAGAAGCTTCTCTTTTCCACCTCCTTGATGCGACCGTCTATGACGATACTCAGATACTCCGGCCTCGCCGCCGTTAACACTTTTTCCCGTCTTCCCGGCATACCCACGACGACGCCAACGCTGTTGTAATCCGGACCGCGGTCCCGGTGGAAAGAGCGATAGTAATACGGTTCGATAACGGGCCCCCGGAAGGATCCGGGCTGGAATGGCGCTGATAATCCGCACAGGATGTTCAGATTTCCGTCCAGGGTCAGGAAGAGGGATATGTCGTAGGGAAGTCGCAGGTCCGCGGTGACACGGTACTCGAGGTCGCGGGCCCTGGCGCCCCTTTCCCGCGTCAGATCAAGTGAAAGGGTAAGCCGCTCGATATAAGGCCTGAGGGAAAGCGAATAGACCTCCCGCCATCGGATGCCCCCGGCGTTGATCTCGCCCCATGCGTCCTCCATGACGAATCCCAGAGAAACGTAACGGACCGGTCGGAGAAGAAGCCCCCATGAAAGACCCCGGTATCCCCTGAATAGCCTGTTGTCCGATTTGCTGAATGAATAGCTTATCCCGAATCCGGCGATATTTTTGATGAAAAAACCCCGGGTAAACCTGAAGTAGTGGGCGCCCGCGTTGCCGAGCGCATCCAGGGGGGAAAGGTAGGCATCCTGATGCCATCCGTACATGAAGGAAAACCCGAAGAGCCCCGCCTCGGCAAAGTGGCTTCCTCTCTTCCTCCCGTCGAAGAAACGGTACTGGTACGCGGCAAGGGGAGCGCCGGGAAGGTCGGCGAAAACAGGGTTGAGGACCGCCCCGAAGGCCCCCCCGGAGTAACTCACCGATCCCCGGGATGGGGCCATGAAGGGATTTTCAGCGGCGCTCAGAGGTCCTCCCGAAAGGGCAAGGACCACACATAACACGACGCCATACACAGACTGGATCGATCTTTGAATCATTCCCGTTCACCCCTGTTTCCCGCTCCTGACGCAAGTCCTTCGAAATTTTCCTTTACCCGTGCGAATATTTCTTCTATCCCCGCCGTCCCGTCGATCATGACAAAACGCTCGTCCGCATGGGCAATAAAAATATCCCGGACACACGCCAGGAAACGCTCTTTTTCGAAGACCTCCCTTCCCGCGCCGGCCCTCATGGCTATTCGCCGCATCGCGACATCGGGCGGTATATCGATGAAATAAATCCTGTCCGGTTCCGGGACGCCGGCAGCGCGGTTTTCGGCGATTACGCGCTCCGGCGCCATGCCTGCGGCTCCCTGGTAGGCGGCATTCGAATGGTAGTAGCGATCCATTATGACGGTTCTTCCGCTTTTCAGGGCGGGGGCGATGTTTGTTTCGGCATCGTCAATACGGTCGAGAAGAAAAAGCCGGTGCTGCTCCTCCGGGGGTGCCATTTCCTCCTCCCCGAGCATGGCCCGTATCTTCCGTCCCCAGGGACCGTCGGTCGGCTCCGCAAGACGAACCGCTTCGAGACCGCGCGCAAGGGCATGGCGGTAGAGAAGATCGCACTGTGTCGTTTTCCCCGATCCGTCGATCCCCTCGAAGACGATGAACAGCGGACGTCCCTTCATCCGTCGCTCCCGTCAGGCGCGCCGCCATGCGCGGCCTTCCGGAGCCTGTCCATGATGGCGATGCCGAGACCGCGCTCCGGAACCTGTTCCGCCACGATGCGACGAATGTTCATGCTGTCAAGGCGGTGAAGGGAGGAGAAGAGGTTCGCGGCAGCCTCCTGGAGGTCTCCTGCGTTGGAGAGAATTTCGGTGCGTTCGTGCGGATAGGCGCAATCGGGTTTTTTGAAAAGAAGAAATCCCGTTTCATTCATGGTGAAATCGATCTCCCTGAGTGAGCCCGCGAGACGCACGGGAATTGACGGTGCGTAGTGTGACGGCAGCCGTCCCGGCGACTCGGGATCGCCATCGGCCGCCGGTGCGTTCCTGACCGGCCCGATGACCGCCTCGATCTCCTCGATCGGCGTACCGCCTGGTCGGAGGATTACCGCTCCATCCTCCTCGAGCTTGAGTATCGTTGACTCGACTCCCACCGTGCAATCGCCCCCGTCGATGATCATGTCCACACGTCCCCCCAGCTGATCGCGCACATGCACGGCCTTGGTTGGGCTGATGTAACCGAAGCGGTTTGCACTGGGTGCCGCAATCGGAGTGCCGCTCTGCCTGATGAGATCGAGTGCGATGAGGTGGTCCGGCATCCGTATCGCCACGGTGTCAAGGCCCGCGGTGACGATCCCGGGAACCCGTTCGCTTTTCGGCATGACCAGGGTGAGGGGCCCCGGCCAGAATCTTCCCGCAAGCCTCCCTGCGCGCTTGCCCACGAGGGATGAAAGGAGGGCCATCTGTGAAAGATCCGCGATATGGACGATAAGGGGATCGAAGAGAGGACGGTTTTTAGCCTCGAAAATGCGTGCAACGGCAAGGGGATTGAAGGCGTCGGCCCCCAGGCCGTAAACCGTCTCGGTGGGGAATGCTATGATACCGCCCGACCGTATGATACCGGTGGCGCGGCGCATTACAGCAGGCGAGGGGTGTGATATCTCGACGCCCTTTTGCTTTCGGTTATAAATGAATGGAATTTTCAATGCCCTTCGAGCCGGTCCCGGATTAGTGGTGCGACGGCTTATGTTCCGGGCATTCTTAAATAAATTCAACAAGAATACAGGGAGGGATGAAAATTATGCAATATGCGGCATTTACAAATGCCCGGCTGCTGAAAAAGGCAATCAGCGGAGACAGGTGGTGTCATTTTTTAATCCCGCTGTTCAGATTGTTGGCAATAATGTTCCTGCTTCTTTACAAACGTCGCCTGATGATCGATCAATATAGAGAAATTCAGTCACTAAAATATTTATCCATGGGAGCCAGCCACTCAATCATATCGTTAATATCACGCTCTTTCGGAAAAGTTTGAATCAACATTTTCTCCTCATCGACACTTCCATGCACTGACTCATTGGCGAGCTTGCCGATGATTGTCTCGATCTCCTTCTCCTGATTATTATAGATGAATATCACATTGGGCCCTGATTTGTATCCCCAATTAAAACCGTCGCCCCGATGAACCCAGAAGGTCTCAGTGACCCCGTCTCCGTCAGCGTCTTCACAGTAATACAGCGTCTCATCCATGGCTTTCGCCCTAGCCGTAATTGAAAATTTCTGGTTTTTCCTCTGCTCTTCAGAGGCATATATTGGCAAGGAAACTGGTTTCCTTGTCACTTGAAGCTGGGATTCGCCCCGGTTTTTCATTAGATGCCTGAATTTTTCAACATGGCGGACAAGTAAATTATCGCGCACCGAGCGGTAAAAAGCGCCGAAATTGGTGGTAACGAATTCCTCATTAGCGTTTGTCATCAGTTCAGAGCGGCGGTATGCGGTTTTTATGAAGTCCGGCTTACCGTTGATCTTATTTACCCATAAATCCTCGTCAGATATGTATTCTCTTGTTACATCCTTGATATATCTTTTCCTTTTCACATCGCTCATCCTGTCATATCCGTCCATCATGAGATAGGCCTTTTTGTCTTTGATGACCAGGAGGACTTCGATGGAATTATCCTTAAAAAAACCGACATGCTTCTCAATCCGTTGATATGCCACGCGGTCTTCATCATAATGGGATAGTTTTTCAAGGTTTATAATTTCCAGGACCCTTTCTTTTGATAATAGTTCAAGAGCTAAAAAAAAGGTCGCGGCAATTATTACAATCACAACAGTTTTCGCATGTGCTTTCATTGTAAATTCCTGGTTAATGTTTGTTCTTAAGTAATATTATTCATTATGATTATCGGAAAAAATAATTCGAATATTTATAATTTTATGCACTATATTTTAATGCGGCCAACTTGACACTTTTCTCTTCGGGGGACGAAATTATTTTTATTTTCATCTGCGCAAAACAATTGACAAAATAGCAATATTATCGACATATGAAGTGTTTTTTTCGTGAGCCTCAAAATTGTAAATATATATGCCTTCAGACAATTTACCCACAGGTATGCCATCAGAGGTGTAACATATGAAAAGAGGCGCCCTTGCCATATCCATCGCCCTTCTTTTAATCCAGCCCGGCTGCGATACCGCACGGCAAAACATGCGCCAGGATAAAAGCCAGCAACCAGCCGCTAAAAAAAAAGAACCCGAAGAAAAGGCGGTCCCCAGCGAGCTCCAGGGCCGGGGGGACATAATCCATCAGAAGCCCTTAAAAAAAATCGAAACCAGCGGCGCCCTGACCTGGCGTGATTTCAAGTATGAGGGCGAGATAAAAAAAGGCAAACCCCACGGAAAAGGCATTCTGTACAAATACGACGATCAGGGAAACCTGATAAGGACAATTGAGGCCTCATTCAACAATGGCGAGATTGAAGGCGACGCAATCGTTACAAATTACAATCCCGATGGAAAGGTGAGCGGCATATACAAGGGTTCTGTCAACCCTGACGGGTCCTATAAAAAAGGCACTCTGACCGTATATGACGGCAGGGGAAACATATCCGGCTCCTATTCCGGAGAGTTCAAAAACAGCCTGCCCCATGGGCAGGGGACACTGACAAACTACTGGGAAAACGGAAAAATAAAAAACAGCTATACCGGGCAATTCGTCAATGGAAAACCAGAAGGCACGGGGACCCTGACTGCCTATGATGAACGGGGAAAAACCCTGTCAAAAACCGAGGGCACGTTCTTTGAAGGCAGGCCCAGCGGCCAGGTAACCCGGCATACCTACGATAAAAACGGGAACCTGATCAGCACCATAACGGGAGAATTCATCAATGGCGAAATAGACGGCAGCGCGACCATCATTACGTACAATACAGATGGTTCAATCAGCACAAAATATACCGGTGAAGTGAACAAAGGGGTCCCTCAGGGAAAAGGCACCCTGATTTCCTATGATAAAAAAGGAAACATCATAGAAAAACACACGGGACAGTTCAACAAAGGAATGCCTGAAGGAAAAGGCACCCGGGTTACCTATCACGCCAATGGCGTTATTAAATCGGAGTATGTCGGTCTTTTCAAAGAGGGCAAGCCCCACGGGGATGGCGTTCTTTCCGTGTACAACGAGGCCGGACGCCTCGTGCATAAATACGAAGGCTCTTTCATCGAGGGACTGAAACATGGCGACGGCACGCTTCTCATCTTTGACGACAAAGGCAATCTCGTCAGAAAATTTATCGGCCAGTTCGCACAGGACAAGGAAGAAGGGTATGGCTCGGAATTTAATTATAACGACAAAGGGGTCCTTGTTGAAAAATACCTCGGCATGTTTAAAAGCGGAAAAAAAACAGGGGAAGGATCCCTGTTCAAATATGATGAAAAAGGGCTGCTCCTTTCAAAATACCTCGGGCAGATTGTTGACGGAGTCCCTGAAGGAGACGGGTCCCTGCTTGTTTTCGACGAAAAAGGGAACTTGGTTTCAAAATATATCGGCCAGTTTTCCGATGGCAAGCCCCACGGCGAAGGCTCAATGTTTCTGTACGGTGATGGAGGCAAACTGGTTAAAAAAACTTATGGGAAGTGGCATTACGGCAAGCTGCAGGATGAAAAGCCCCTGATTTATGGCGAGGGCGACACATACTCGGGGGAATGGAAAAACGGCCAGATGCACGGTGACGGCACCTACATCTGGGGAAATAATTCACCCTGGTTCGGCGCCAAATATGTCGGCAAGTTCAGTACCAACAAAATTCATGGCCATGGCTCATTGATCCTTCCCTCCGGCGACAAATACGTGGGAGAATTTTCCGAGGGAAATATCCATGGATCGGGAGTCTGGTTCTTCGTTGACGGGTCGCTTTTTATCGGTAAATTTGTCAAGGGACAGTGCGTGGGTAACGGGCTGAAATTCTGGCCTGACGGCACAAAATACGCAACCGCCATTGACAGCTACTACCACAGCGAGAAAAACGCTTTTATGCCGAACAGTGAAGGCAAAAAATACCAGACCAAAACATCCAGTGATAGAACACTGAACGGCACAAAAACCTATTTGTGGGAGCCTGACGAACTCTATGAGGATTAGAACGCCATTGGCATGGCCGAGGACCAGGAAAAAAGCTCTTTCCTTGATAACTACGCACGAACGATTTATAAAAAAGTTGTTGGATTAAATTTAATCAAGCAGCAGCGCACTTATGATCCGCTCCCCGGCGGTCGATCCGGACTTCGCCACATTCTGACTTCGCTGTCTCTACGGTGAAAACTTCGTACGCCCCGGGAGCGTTATGCGGCATTACACAACCGAAACGCGAGACCCCCATGACACAACAAATCGCCCTTCTCGTCATAACAATCACCGCCCTCACGGCGTCTCCTTCAGCGCCCGCCCCGGGCGAAATATCGGTGGCCCTGGAAGAATCGGAGCGGATCCTCGAACTTATATTCTCACGCAGCGTCGATATCTACAGGACCTACTCCGGCGTGGAATCGGTTCGTGCCGAGACCATCCGCGAATATGACCCGGAAACGGGCGTCCTCAGAAGCGTATCGGAGGTGACGTTGAAGAGGAAGGATTATTTTTACCGGGATCCCGAGATAGAGGTGGTGACATATATAAAAGACGGCAAAGAGATGAAGCCGTCCGCACACCGGGTCTTCAAGGGAAAACCGGCCTATCCGGTCTTCGACAAAAAAGGCCGCGAACACTACGACATTCGCGTGGCCGCCATACAGATGATAAATGGGAAAAAAGCCTATCGGATCGAAGTAACGCCGAAGATGGAGACGCAGCGGCACTTCAGGGGGAACATCTATTGCATGACAAAGACCCTGAAGACCCTTCTCATCGAAGGAACCCTGGCAAAGCTGGAATTTCCACTCCGGTCTTTTCAGATGAACCTTGCGATGACGGCAGTCGACGGGGTCCCCGTGGCCGGAGGGGGTACCGTACGCATCCGGGTCAGTGTGCCCCTCTTCTACCCGGACACGATGATCGTTTCGGAATTCACATCCTCCGGAGTACGTCTTATTAAGGTAGAATAAACGCGGCCACCGCGCCCCCCGGTCACAGGGTCTTACCAGGCCCCCGAGGTGAGGTACTCATGGATGGCGAGCGCCGCTTTGCGACCGGCCCCCATGGCCAGGATGACCGTCGCCGCGCCGGACACCACGTCGCCCCCGGCGAAAACCCCCTTTTTCGAGGTTTTCATCGTCTCTTCGTCCGCTACGATAGTCCCCCACTTCGTTGTTTCGAGTCCCGTCGCGGTTTTTTGCACGATCGGGTTGGGGGCGTTCCCGATGGCAATGATGGCAAGATCGATATCGATCGTGAATTCCGATCCCTTGACCGCCACCGGACGTCGCCGACCCGATTCGTCCGGTTCACCGAGTTCCATCCGGAGGCACTCGACGCCGGCGAGGCGCCCTCTCTCGTCGCCGATGAAACGGACCGGGTTTGTCAGGAGCCTGAAGATGATCCCCTCCTCCTCCGCGTGATGCACTTCCTCCACGCGAGCCGGCATCTCCGCCATCGAGCGCCGGTAGATCACGTAGACCTCCTCCGCCCCGATGCGAAGTGCCGTACGCGCCGAGTCCATGGCCACGTTACCGCCGCCGAAGACGGCGACCTTCTTTCCGCGGATCACCGGCGTATCATAGTCAGGGAACCGGTACGCCTTCATCAGATTGACCCTGGTGAGGTACTCGTTTGCCGCATAGACCCCGAGGAGATTTTCCCCCGGAAGATCCAGAAAAAGTGGCAGGCCGGCCCCCGAGCCGATGAAGACCGAATCGTAGCCCTCGTCGAGAAGGCTGTCCACCGTCTCCGACATGCCGATAACACGGTTCAGCACTATAGTTACACCCATCTTCTCGAGTGCGCTGATTTCGTAATGGACGATATCCTTGGGCAGGCGGAACTCAGGGATGCCGTAGACCAGCACCCCCCCGGACTGTGAAGCGCCTCGAAGATGGTGACCTCGTAGCCGAACCTCTTCAACTCGCCCGCTGCCGTAAGGCCGGCGGGACCGGAGCCGATGATCGCGACCCGCTTCCCGTTGGGCTCGACCTGTGCCGGAGGGGCGCTTCCGCCGTTCGCGCGCTCGTAATCCGCGGCGAACCTCTCCAGATTGCCGATACCCACCGGGTCCCCTTTCTTCGCGAGAATACAGACCTGTTCGCACTGCGTCTCCTGGGGGCAGACCCGGCCGCACACGGCGGGGAGGGTGTTGGTCTCCTTCAGCACCGCGAAGGCCTTCATGAACTCGCCGTCTTTGATCTCTCTAATAAAGCCGGGAATGTCGACCCGAACCGGACAGCCCTCCACGCAGGCCGGTTTCTTGCACTGGATGCAGCGCGAGGCCTCGAGCAACGCCGTCTCGGGGGAAAGTCCGAGGTTGACCTCGTTGAAATTGGCGCGCCGCTTTTCGGGGGCCTGCTCCGGCATCTTCTGACGTGGAATCTTTTCAGCCATTGCCCTGTACCCCCCCCAGCTTGCACTGATGTCCGAATCGCTCCATTGACTCATTCTCCGCGTCGCGGTAGGTGCCGAGACGGGATGTCAGCTCGCTAAAATCAACCTGGTGGCCGTCAAACTCCGGCCCGTCGACGCAGGTGAAGCGCCGCTCGCCGCTCACCGTGACCCGGCAGCCGCCGCACATCCCCGTCCCGTCGATCATGATCGAGTTGAGGCTCACCATCGTCTTTATTCCCAGGGGCCGCGTCATTTCGCTCACAGCCTTCATCATCGGGACCGGTCCCACGGCGACCACGATGTCGACCCCTTCACGCTCGATTATCTCCGAGAGGGCCTCGGTGACGAAGGCCTTTCTCCCGCGGCTCCCATCGTCGGTGCAGACGATGAGCTCATCACCCGCCTTCGCCAGCTCATCCTCCATAATGAGGAGTTCGCTGTTCCGCGCACCGATGATGTTGATCACGCGGTTTCCCGCCTCCTTAAGCGCCGTGGCGATCGGGTAAACCGGCGCGATGCCGATACCGCCGCCGATGCAGACCGCGGTCCCGTATTTTTTTATCTCCGTGGGATGTCCCAGGGGGCCCGCTATGTCCCTGATGAAATCCCCGGCTGCGAGTTCCATCATCCACCCGGTCGTCTTTCCCACTACCTGGTAGTAGAGGGTGATGGTACCCCCCGCCGGGTCCGCTTCGGCGATGGTCAGGGGTATTCGCTCCCCCGATTCGTCGATCCGGAGGATGATGAACTGCCCCGCCCGCCTGTGTGTCGCCACGTAGGGGGCTTCGACGATCATCTTCCCCACGTTCGCCGAAACGCGCTCGTTCGATACTATCCGGTGTCTTTTCTCTTCCACGTCATTTCATCCTTCAATTGCTTTGTCGCACTACGATTCATCCGGGGTGTCGCATTAAAAAGTCAAACAATGTTACGCATGACAGTAATAATAAAATGGCGTTACGCGCATTCAACTCGTGTAACGCCATTTTTATGCATACATTCGCGCATTGATAGTACTTTTTCGTGACAGCCGGCATCCCGGGGTAATTACACCACACCCGCCGCCAGCATCGATTTTGCTACCTTGATGAACCCGGCGATATTGGCGCCCATGACATAATCGCCCTTTTTACCGTAGGCCTCGGATGCCGCAAGACATGATTTATGGATGCTCTTCATAATGCTCTGGAGCTTGGCGTCGACTTCTTCCCTGCTCCAGGCAAGCCGCATGCTGTTCTGTGTCATCTCGAGGCCGGAGGTTGCCACGCCGCCGGCGTTCGCCGCCTTTCCGGGTCCGTAGAGAACGCCGTATTCCTGATAAATCTTGATCGCCTCGGGGGATGAAGGCATGTTCGCCCCCTCGCTGATACAGATGCATCCGTTCTTGACCAGGGCCTCGGCGTTTTTCGCGTTGATTTCGTTTTCAGTCGCGGAGGGGAAGGCCGCATCGACCTTGATGTTCTGCTCCCTGACGGCATCCCAGGTGCTCAGGCCCTCGAAGTATTTCACCTGGTACTTGTCAGCGTACTCCTTTATCCTTCCCCGCTTGACGTTCTTCAGCTCCATCAGGAAATTGAGCTTCTCGCCGTCGATCCCCTTCTCATCGACAATAGCGCCGCCGGAATCTGAAAGGGTGATTACCTTCGCGCCGAGTGAATTCAGCTTCTCAACCGTGTACTGTGCGACGTTGCCCGATCCGCTCACCACACAGACCTTGTCCGCGAGGTCCTTGCCATTGGCGGCCATCATCTCGGCCGCAAAATAGACGGCGCCGTACCCTGTCGCCTCGGGCCTGATGAGGCTCCCGCCGTATTCGAGGCCCTTTCCCGTCAGGACGCCCGTGTGCTCGTTCACCAGCTTTTTGTAGTAGCCGAACAAGAAGCCGATTTCCCTTCCGCCGACCCCGATGTCCCCCGCCGGCACATCGACGTCGGGACCGATGTGGCGGTAGAGTTCCCGCATGAAGGCCTGGACGAAGCGCATGACCTCCATGTCTGATTTTCCCTTCGGGTCGAAGTCGGAACCGCCCTTGCCGCCACCCATAGGAAGCGTGGTAAGGGAATTCTTGAAGATCTGCTCGAAACCGAGAAACTTGATGATCCCGAGGTTCACCGAGGGATGAAACCTGAGGCCGCCCTTGTAGGGGCCGATCGCGTTGTTGAACTGCACCCTGAAGCCCCTGTTGACATTGACATTTCCTTTATCGTCGACCCAGGGCACCCTGAACATGATGACACGGTCGGGCTCGACGATCCTTTCATATATGTTCGCTTTCACGAACTCAGGGTGCTTCTTGATGGTGGGTTCAAGGGTAAAGAGCACCTCCTCCACCGCCTGGTGGAACTCCTTCTGCTCCGGGTCCTGTTTTTTAACCTTGTCGATCACTTCATTGATAATGCTGGACATGTTGATCTCCTTATTATAAATTTTTGATGGTTTTCTAAAACGCCGCGTACCGTGCCTCTCCAACGGCTCATGGTCATGAATCAATTGTTCACCTTTTTGCCTGTCTCGCGGCGGGAAATGCTTCCGGGGGGCGTGCGGGCCCGTTTCCCAACGGCTTCATTGTCCCGGATCAGGCCTTGAAAAAGGGCTATACGTCCCTCTCTTCTCGCGCTGGCCCCAGTCGCCACCGGAACCGATGCACGATAAAATCCCGCCGAACACTCTACGTTCGGGGACTCGCTGCTGTCAATGAGAAATGCCAGTAATGCTCGTGAAACCTTTGTTACAATTGTGTAAAATTATCATGAAGGCCTTCGATAAGAGGGCTTGTTCATCGAAAACAAGGGCAGATCGATACGGGCATTTGTTTGGTTACGTATATTTTCAACGGAGCCCGTTCCGGCGCCCATCCTCTGGCCGGCATCATTCGCCATGGGCGTAACAGAGGAGTTCCTGTCTTGCTATGTCGGCGATGAGCCGCAGTTCGAAATCCGTCTCATAGACATGCACGATCTCCTGGAAGCGCGACTCTTCGGGTATCAGAGCGGGGGCGATATCGGGATAGGCCGACAGAAGGGCGGGATTGAAGACGACCCTCTCTTTTTCCGGCTGTATCGCCACGTAGTAAGTATCGTTCTCCACCAGGTCCTGAAAAAAGTGGGTCCCATATGATATTTCAGGCACAAGGCCGTCCCGCATGAAGGCAATCTCTACGATGACGGAGACGCTGTGAATCTCCGAATAATTAACCGGCACTCCGAGGGACGGGGTGGTGGTACCCCATCGTCCCGGACCGATCAGCATGACCGGGTTCTCCTGCCGGTTTTCGATCGTCCTGTTGAGTCTGCCCACGATCCGGGCGACTGCATGCTTGTCGGTCACCGAGAGCCCGCTATACCTTTCGGGATCTACGTAGATGATCCGTTTCAGATCCAGGGAGATGTTCCCTCCCACGAAATTCCCCGATGACCGGAAGAAAACGCGATCCCCGGCGACATTATCGGGCATGGATACCGGCTCACGGTACCACTTTACCTGCTGGGGGCGGCACTGGAGAAGATTGATGCGATAGCTCCCCTCCCCGGTGAAATTCAGGGTATATTCGATGTCGACGGGGTTCCGATAGGTCTCCTCGAGGACTCTGAGTATCATTTCCATATCCCTCACGAAGGAGGTCTTCTGTAAAAACTCATCGAAGTTCACGAGCCACGATTCAGCGTCCGAGGCGCCGCGCTCCCTCATCCGCTCTTCGGTTTCAGCGTCCCGGAGGCCGACGTATGACAGGTTGACCCTCCCGGTGTCCCTGAAAAACTCCGCCATATCAATCGTTTCAAGCTCGTTCCGCGCAGTGTTGAGTACGTCGAATTTTCTCTGTGAAAACTTCCTGGCGTCCTCTATACCGGAATAGGGCTTCAGTAGCGGCTCGTCGAGAGCTATGATTCTCGGGTAGTCGCCTTCCACCCGGTTGACCGCACGCGTGCCGAGGCCCACCACGTGGCGGAGCATCCCGGCGGCGGGGTTCATGGTGCTGTTCCAGATATACTGGTTGTACGAAAGGCCGACTCCAGCCATGTCGGGATAGAAGTACTCTTCATGATAAGAGCCCGACACGCGCATCACCAGGAGGGCCATCTGTTCGTCAAGCTTCTGAAGGTCCTTGCTGGCACGGTAGGCCAGGGCGTCGGGTCCCATGACACTCGCATAAATCTCCTTGACCGCCTTCGTAAAAGCGGAGAAGCGCTCTTCGGGACTCCCCTGGTTCACCAGGAAGAGACTCTCGTATTTTCCCGCGAAGGCGTTCCCGTAGGCGTCCTCGAGGAGGCTGCTCGACCTGACAATGATCGAAGACTGCCCGTAGTACTCGATTATCTGGCGGAATTTTTCCTTTATCTCGTCAGGCAGTTTTCCCTGTGGTATCAGCTCCCTCAGTTTCGCCGCAGCGTCGTAATACCCCTCGTCCGTTTTATGCTCCATGAAGAGGTCCCACCATCCGTTCTGGACGATGTAGGTATAGAATACGTCGGACCCGACATAGAATGAATCATGGGCCTCCTGGATACGGTCCCACCTCGACCTGTTTTTCTTCGACAGTATCTTTCGGGCCAGCAGCATCCCCGTCGACTTACCTCCGATGTACCCCGTGCCGATCAGGTGGTCCTTCAGCTCGAGAAAATCCTCCAGATCAAGGTGATCCTCGGCCAGCCCGAGAATCTTCTCATCGCGCCCCATGATCATCCTGCATAGCTGTTTCACCATCGCGGCCTTTTCATCCCTTTCGCCGCCGCCAAGGGCAAGGTCCTCAGCCTTTAAAAAGGTCCGGTCCCAGTAATCGAGTATTCTGATGGTGCTTTCAAGTCCCCGTTTCTGAATATGTAGTATCAGCTGGGTCGCCTCGACGCTGTTGATTATCGGGGTAAAGGTGCCGCCCTTTTTTAGATGGGGGAAGAACATGGTAGGGGAGTAGCGGTTCAGCACCTTGAGGGGATGTATGTAGGTACTCCCCTCGGTGTTATATACATCGATCAGGAGCTGTGTCGTGTCCCGTATCCTCGCGATCGTTTTAAATGAGTGGTTGTTCCGCAACAGGGCGAAATAGGCAATGGTGTCAAGGATGTAAAGATAAGGGCAGGTGACGCTGAAGAAATTTCCCACCATGATGTCCGTCGCCCAGGCGGACTGAAGGTCCGATAGGCAATCGAACACGTAAAAAACCTCTCTTCCTTCATCGGTGATGATGCTGTGTAATTCAGCCGAAAAAATCTCGAACCCGCGCTCAGGGTCGAGATCGTACCGTACTGAGCACTGGTGCGGCGAGAGAAGCTGCTCATGACCCGCGAAACGAATATAGACGACCCGCCTCTTTTCCTCCATCGCGATGGCTGCGAAGGGAAGGACGAAATTTTCGTAATCGTAGAGCGAATCGACCTGCCACACGACGTTATCGCCCAGACGGAGACTGTCACACACCTCGTCGAAGCTCTCCAGGCCCGTGGTTATTTTTGTGAGTGACTTCATTGCTCCCTCTTCCTTGTTTCGTAATCCGCACGTCCCGATCGCCGTATGCACCGCACCATCGCACTCACGTACCCCTGTAGCATCATTACTGTAAATTCAAATGGTTTTCAAGCATCTTTGTTACGGCGGGGTTAAATTTCCGGGTGAATTGCGGTCTCTCCCCCCCCTCCGGGGGGGTGGAGTGGGGTGGGGGGGCCGGAGGGATGAACCCGGCTTTCACATTTGTCTGTTGACGTGACAGCGATAACAGTGTATTATATGAGGAACGGCACCGGTTTTTTAGGCCGGGGCAATCCGGAATTCGGAGCGGAACCATGGAAATACTTAAACGGCGGTACTCGGAACTCCGGAATATCAATACGGTCGCGATTCTCGCGGACCCCGGGTGCCGCGCCGGGTGGGAAAAAAACTTCCCCCCGATCCTGGAGCACGTCTGGAAGACGCACCGTCCCGGGGCCTTCCTGGTGGCGGGGGATCTCTCTCTCAACAGCCACCCCGATGAATACGAGACAATCATCGGGATGATGGCTTCCTGCCCCGCGATTATAGCCGCGGTACCGGGAGATCATGACCACCCCGCGAGGAATTTCATGAAATACTTTGGCACCACCCGGAAGGTCGTCGACATCGGCGGGTGGCGCTTCATCATGGCCAACACCTCGAACAGGATGTTTTTGAAGAAGGAGGCGGACTTCATCGAGGGAAACATCCGGGAACGGAGCGTCATCCTTTCCCACGTGCCACCCGAGGCGGAGGGCTGGACCTTCCACTCACTCTGGCCCCGCTCTTCAGACCGCTTCCTCGCCCTGATAGACGACCATCGTGGCTGCATCAAGGCCGCCTTTTTCGGCCACATCCACGGCTATTCGAGAAGGGAGCGATCAGGAGTACCCCTGATCGTCACGGGCGGCATTGCCGAATCGAAGATTGTGAGCAACAACCAGTACGCCGGAAACGGAAAACTTCAGATGATGATATTCGACGTCGCCACCGGCGCCATTTCGCTTTGCGAGCTCGAGTAGGCCTGGCGCAGCAATCGTGCGGCACGCCCCTTGTGGTTCATATATGAAATTTTTTCGATCCGGTAATTTTACATTACCGAAATATATGTTGAAATAACTTATTGCCTGGTTTCATGTCATACTTACATTGATGAAATAACCTGTCGCCAGGATCAATGATCATCCGTGGCGCCGTCCCACGGGACGTTGGAAGGATGGATGCCGGCCGGCAGTCAGACGGTATATGCAGTTTCAGCATGGAAGCGATTCAGAGGAAAGGAGCCCGATTCAGATGATTTCCCGGGGGCCGGTCAACGAGGGACTCTACAGCAGGGATTACGAGCACGATTCGTGCGGCATAGGCTTCGTCGCGCATATAAAGGGCGAGCAATCGCACGACATCGTCCTCCGCGGCCTTGACGTCCTGGAGCGGATGGAGCACCGCGGCGCGGAAAGCGCGGACAACAGGACGGGCGACGGCGCGGGAATATTGATGCAGATACCGCACGCCCTCTACCGCGAGGAAATCGCCGCCCTCCCGGAGTCGGGCCGCTACGGAACAGGCATCATCTTCCTGCCTCGCGACACGGGCCAGGCCGGACGCTGCATGGAGGAATTTGAGCGGGTGACCGTTGAGGAGGGCCTCAGGGTAATCGGATGGCGCGAGGTCCCAGTGGTCGGATCGGTACCCGGGGAGATTTCCCGGGCCTCCGAACCCTCCATGCGGCAGGTCTTCATCGCGGGTGACACGACCGACCGCGCAGTCCTTGAAAGAAAGCTCTTTATCATACGGAAATCGATCGAAAGACGCATACGAATAGCCCCGCTGTCGGAGAAGGGCCTTTTCTACATCCCGTCGCTCTCAACCAGGACCATCGTCTACAAGGGCATGCTCATGCCGAACCAGGTACGGCGCTATTTCCCCGACCTTGTGGACAGCCGCACTGCCAGCGCCGTGGCGCTGGTCCATTCCCGATTCAGCACCAATACCTTTCCATCATGGGACCTTGCCCAGCCATTCCGACTTCTTGCGCATAACGGCGAGATTAACACCATCAAGGGCAACCGCTTCTGGATGTCGGCTCGCGAGTCTTCTTTCGAATCACCCGAGTTCGGCGACGACATACGTAAAATCATACCGGTCATCGAACCGGGCAAGAGCGACTCCGCGTCCTTCGACAATGCCCTTGAAATGCTTTACTTCACCGGCCGGTCCCTCCCCCACGCCCTGATGATGATGATACCCGAATCGTGGAATGAGAAAAACCCGATCCCCGAGGAGTTGAAGTATTTTTACGAATACCATTCGACTTTCATGGAGCCGTGGGACGGGCCCGCTTCAATGGTCTTCTGCGACGGCAGGTACGTGGGTGGAACCCTGGACCGAAACGGCCTCAGGCCCTCCCGCTACGTTATAACAAAGGATGATCTCATCGTAATGGGGTCCGAGGTCGGCGTTCAGACTTTTCCACCGGAGAAGATAGAGTACAAGGGGCGCCTTATGCCGGGCAAGCTCCTCTTCGTGGACATGGAGCAGGGCAGGATCATCCCCGACGAGGAGGTCAAGCGCGGGATCTACACCCGGAAGCCCTACCGGCTCTGGGTCCAGTTGAACCGAAGGGACCTCGACGACATGGAAGTCCGGGGGGAGATTTCTGTCGCCATGAACGACGAGGCGCTCCACCGGACCCAGCTCCTTCACGGCTATACCCGGGAGGACATAGAGGACATCATTCTCCCCATGGTGGAATCCGCCCAGGAGCCGACCGGCTCAATGGGGACCGATACCCCCCTCGCGGTCTTCTCCGACAGGCCCCAGCGCCTCTTCAATTATTTCAAGCAATGCTTCGCCCAGGTGACGAATCCCGCCATCGATCCGATACGCGAGGAGCTCGTCATGACCCTGACCAGCTATATCGGCGTACAGCGAAACCTCCTGGCGGAAACGCCGGAGCACTGCCGTATGATCAAACTGAAGGAACCGGTTTTCACCAACCGCAATCTTGAGAAAATCAGGTCGAACGAGGACCCCGAATACAGGTCCGCCACCCTCCCGATTGTTTTCCCTGTCACTACCGCCCCGGGCGGTCTCAAGAGGGCCATGGATGGACTTTTCGCGAAAGCCGACGAGTTGATAGACGAGGGATGCCGTTACCTGATACTCTCCGACCGTACCGCCGACGGAGAGCACGCGCCCATCCCCTCCCTTCTGGCCTGTGCGGGTCTCCATCATCACCTCATCCGCTCCAGGAAAAGGACACAGGTCGGCCTTATCATTGAAACAGCCGAAACGCGAGAGGTGATGCACTACGCACTCCTCTTCGGCTACGGTGCAGGGGCAGTTAATCCCTACGGGGCCTTCGCCTCGATCCACTCCCTTGTGCACCGCGGCGCCCTTCCCGATATCGGCTATCAGAAGGCTGAAAACAACTACGTCAAGGCGGTCAACAAAGGGCTTTTAAAAGTACTATCCAAGATGGGCACGTCGACACTGCGCAGCTACCGGGGCGCCCAGATATTTGAGGCCATTGGCCTGGGCCGGCCCCTCATCGACGAGTACTTTACCGGAACGGAATCACGCATCGGCGGCATCGGGATAAATGAAATCGAGCGCGAGGTCCTCATCCAGCACGAACGGGCCTATCACAGACCACCGGAACTTCTTGAATCCCGCGGCTTCTATCATTACCGCAAGGAGGGTGAGCGTCACGCCTGGAACCCCGAATCGATATATCTGCTACAGTGGGCGACTCGCACGGGGGACTATGCCCGCTACAAGGAGTTCTCAAAGACCGCTGACGGCCTGACGATGAGCCCCCACTTCATCCGGGGCCTTTTCGATTTCTCGGAAAGGGAGCCGATACCACTCGACGAGGTGGAGCAGGTGCAATCGATCCTCCGCCGCCTCACCACCGGGGCCATGTCCTTCGGCTCTATCTCCAGGGATGCCCATGAGACCATCGCCATCGCCATGAACCGCCTTCAGGGAAGGAGCAATTCGGGCGAAGGTGGGGAGGACCCCGAGCGCTTCACCCCGCACCCTGACGGCACCTGGGCCAGGAGCGCCATCAAACAGGTGGCTTCCGGGCGCTTCGGTGTGACCAGCCACTACCTGGCCAACGCGGACGAGCTCCAGATCAAAATCGCCCAGGGCGCCAAGCCGGGTGAGGGGGGGCAGTTGCCGGGCTACAAGGTGGATGAAATCATCGCGCACACCCGCCACTCCACGCCGGGCGTCACGCTGATCTCACCCCCGCCGCACCATGACATCTATTCCATCGAGGACCTGGCCCAGCTCATCTTCGACCTGAAAAATGCCAACCCGAGGGCCCGGATCAGCGTCAAACTGGTGTCGGAAACGGGCGTGGGCACCATTGCGGCCGGCGTGGCCAAGGCCCACGCGGATAACATCCTGATCAGCGGCTTCGAGGGGGGCACGGGGGCAAGCCCCATCAGCTCTATCACGCATGCGGGTCTCCCCTGGGAGATCGGCCTCGCCGAGACGCACCAGACACTGCTTATGAACGGTCTCCGTGGCAGGGTTCGCCTCCAGACCGACGGCCAGCTCAAGACCGGGCGCGATATCGTGATCGCCGCCATTCTCGGTGCCGAGGAGTTCGGCTTCGGGACCTCCACGCTGATCGTTCTCGGGTGCGTCATGATGCGGAAGTGCCACCAGAACACATGCCCCGTGGGGGTCGCCACCCAGGACCCTGAGCTGCGCAGGCGATTCACCGGGAAGCCGGAGCACCTTGTCAATTTCTTCACCTTCCTCGCCCGGGAGGTCCGTGAAATCATGGCCTCCCTCGGCATCACGAAGTTCAACGACCTTGTCGGCAGAAGGGACCTCCTGCGGACCGGGGCCGTCGGGCACTGGAAGGCGAAGCTCCTCGACGTGTCGCCCCTTCTCCATGTACCCGCCGGTTGCGAACATCACGCCCGGTACTGCGTGGAGACCCAGCTGCATAAAATCGACAATGTCCTCGATACCCGCCTCATCAAGGGGGCCAGCCCCGCCCTGAGCCCCTATGGCCGGATGCCGGTCCAGATCGACATGCCGATTCACAACACCGACCGCGCCGTGGGCGCCATGCTTTCCTATGAGATATCGACCCGCTTCGGGGAGGCCGGCCTTCCGGATGACACCATTCAATGCCGATTCCAGGGAAGCGCCGGTCAGAGCTTCGGCGCATTTCTCGCCCGGGGCGTCACCTTCAGGCTCGAAGGGGACGCCAACGACTACTTCGGCAAGGGCCTTTCCGGTGGAAAGCTCATCGTCCATCCCCCCGCGGGCAGCGACTTCGTGCCGGAGGAAAACATCATCATCGGCAATACTGTCCTCTACGGCGCGACATCGGGCGAGGCCTTCGTGCGCGGCATCGCGGGAGAGCGCTTCTGCGTGCGCAACAGCGGCGCCATCGCGGTGGTCGAGGGTACCGGCGACCACTGCGCCGAATACATGACGGGGGGAAGGATCATCGTACTTGGCAGGGTGGGAAGAAACTTCGCCGCGGGAATGAGCGGCGGGATCGCCTACGTCCTCGATCGCGACGGAACCTTCGAGTACTTCTGCAACAAGGGAATCGTCGGACTTTCCCCGGTGAGGGAGTTCGACGACCAGGACTTCATCATCGAATACCTCCAGAAGCACCTCCGCCACACGGGCAGCGGGCAGGCCAGGGATATTCTCGCCCGGTGGCGTGACTACCTTCCGAAGTTCGTCAAGGTGCTTCCCTTCGAGTACAAGAGGGCACTTGACGAGATGAAACTCGCGAAAATCGACGAGAAGCTCGCCAGGATACGGGAAGAAGAACAGCTTGGAGCGACATACTGATGGGGGATCCAAAGGGCTTTCTGAAAACAAGACGCCAGGAATCCGGCTACCGTCCGGTGGAAGAACGAATCAGCGACTACGGCGAAGTGGAACAACTTCTTCCGGACGACGCACGCCGCGTGCAGGCGTCGCGATGCATGGACTGCGGCGTCCCCTTCTGCCACTGGGGATGCCCGGTGGTGAACATCATGCCGGAATGGCAGGACCGGCTTTACCGGGGCGACTGGGAAGGCGCATACAAAATACTCCAGGAGACAAACAACTTTCCAGAATTCACCGGAAGGATATGCCCGGCTCCCTGCGAGGCATCCTGCGTCCTCTCGATAAACGACGAGCCGGTGACCATCCGTCAGAACGAGCTCGCGGTGATAGAGAAGGCCTTTTCCCTGGGACTGGTGAGGCCAACCCCCCCGGCGCGGCGCAGCGGCAAAAAGGTCGCAATCATCGGCGGAGGGCCCGCGGGCCTCGCCTGTGCCGACCTCCTCAACAGGGCCGGCCACACCGTGACGCTCTTCGAGGCGGAGGACCGCGTGGGAGGCTATCTCAGGTACGGCATCCCCGACTTCAAGCTCAGCAAAAGCATCATCGACCGCCGGCTTGCGATACTGATGGCGGAAGGAATCATCATACGAACGAAAACCACGGTCGGGAGGGACCTTCCGGTCACCGCCCTCAGTAAGGATTTCGATGCAGCCTGTATCGCCATCGGCGCACGGGAGGCTCGCGTCCTATCTGTGCCCGGCCGCGATCTGAAGGGGATTCATTTCGCCATGGAATACCTTGAACAGCAGAACAGGGTGGTGGCGGGCGACGCCATCCCTGAAGAAGAACTGATCCGTGCCTACGATCGGCACGTGATAGTTATCGGGGGCGGAGACACCGGGGCCGACTGCGTGGGCACCGCAAACCGCCAGGGTGCGCGGAGCGTTACCCAGCTCGAGCTTCTGCCGCAGCCCCCCGCCGGTCGTTCCGAGAAGGAACCGTGGCCCCTCTGGCCCAGGCTCCTCAAAACGTCGAGTTCCCACGAGGAGGGATGCGATCGGGTATGGAGCGTGTCCACGAAACGATTCTTCGGTGACGGGGGCCGGGTGCAGAAAACCGCCGCGGTGCGGGTTGAATGGAGCGTGGGCGGGGAAGGCAGACCGGTCATGACTGAAATCCCCGGCTCCTTGTTCGAGCTTGACGCAGGGCTCGTGCTCATCGCAATGGGCTTCGTCCATCCGGTGCACGACGGGCTTGTGAAAAAACTGGGCGTGGCACTTGATGCAAGGGGCAATGTCAGGATCGACGAGAATCGGATGACCAGCATCAAGGGTGTTTTTTCCGCCGGCGATTCATCCCGGGGTGCCTCTCTCGTGGTCCACGCGATTCACGACGGGAGAAAAGCCGCAGAGGCCATAGACCGCTATCTCGCCGAAAAGTGATGCAGGCTCCCCTATTCTCCACCCTTGGTGGGGGCCCTTCTCCCGTTCAGGAGCTGTTTCACAAGGTACATGTTATTGTAAAAGCTCGAAATGCCCCCCACGAAACGCTCCTTGATCATACCGCGCGAGAGGGAATCGATCTCCGATTTTACACGTTCCAGGTTCTCTCCTATGACTCTTACGCATTCCTCGATTCCGCCGGCCCCGATCTTCCTCTCCAGGCCGGCGAAGGATGTCTCCATACTGGCTACGTTTCCCAGCATTTCCCTGAACGCCCCGCGGTGACCCGGGTCGACGCCCTCAAGTATCTTTTCCAGGACGCATATCCTGACCATCCGGTAACCGATCCGGATATTATCCATGTTCCGTTCCATTGAAGAGTCGGGATATCGGATAAAATAGACCTCTCCCAGGCGCTCCATCTCTATCCTGGCAAAGGGGAAGTTTCCGCCAGTTCCAAGGATGGCGTCTCTGAACTCATCAATCGTAGATGTCGATTCCAGTATTTCTGCGGGGGTCGTTCCCATTCTCGATCCCTGACATCGTGGTCACGCATGCACGCCGAAAACCGGCTGCCCCAATGTTCTGCCGGCAATTCCGGCCTGCGGGAGGTCGATTCGCCGCGCGACGATTCAACACTATCATAACGACTCCTTCTGTCCATAACTTTGAAGGAACGGTTGAGAAAAATATCCGCGACTGCCGCTGTTTAAATGCCCCGGCAAAAAATTTTTACTTGAAAACCTTCTCCCCCTGGATGATCATCATACCTGTTATGCATTACACGGAAGGGGAGGTTCCGCCCGGTGTCGAAAGGCTATAAAAACCCTGTTCCCACAGTCGATATCATCATCGAGCTCGACGACGAGCACGGCGGCGGTGGCCGCATCGTGCTGATCAGGCGGAGGAACCCACCCCACGGATGGGCCCTGCCGGGCGGATTCGTCGATTACGGGGAAAAACTCGAGGCCGCGGCCGTCCGTGAGGCGCGCGAGGAAACATCGCTCGACATCACCCTCGTACGGCAGTTTCATACCTATTCCGACCCGTCGCGAGACCCCCGGGGGCACACGATCTCCACGGTTTTCATCGCGAAAGCCCGTGGCGCGCCGGCCGCGGCTGACGACGCCCTTGAAACCGGGATATTCGACATCACCGGGCTCCCCGAACCGATCGTCTTCGATCATGGCAGCATCCTCAGGGACTATCGCGAAGGTAGATATTGATCCATCGTAAACGCGGCGCCCTGCGGCGCCGTGAATGTACATTAAAACCGGAGAACGCAGATGGCAATCTCTAACGCGCTGTTGAAAACCGTCGAGATCACCCTGGACACGATATTCAAGGCCTCCGGCACGGACATCCGCGTCCACGGAACGGTGAACGTACCGAACCATCCGGTGCTCTATGTGGTGAATCACTTCACACGCATGGAAACTTTCCTGATGCCCTACATAATAAGGAAGAGCATTAAAAAATACCCGATATCCCTGGCCTTCGAAGAGTTTTTCAGCGGAAAAATGGGAGATTTCATGGACAGGGTCGGCGCCGTATCCACGGCGGACCCGAAGCGGGACGTCATCCTGACAGGTTCCCTCCTGACCGACCGGCACCCGGTCATCATATTTCCCGAAGGACAGATGATAAAAGACAAGAAGATCATCGAAAAGGGGAAATTCATGGTCTACAACACGGGAATCCGCAGACCGCCCCATACGGGGGCGGCGCGCCTCGCCCTCATCTCCCAGCTTGTCCGCGAAAAAATCCGCCATTTTCACTCAAAAGGAGACCTCGAGAAGATAAAGATCTACGCGGCACATTTCGGCTTCGACGAATCCGACCTCGAGAAAATTGTGTCGTCCGAAACCTATATCGTGCCCGTGAACATCACCTATTACCCGATCAGGGCGCGGGACAACGCGATACAGAAGCTGGCCGGCAGGCTCGTCAAGGGTATCTCCGACCGGTTCAGGGAGGAGCTCGAGGTGGAGGGCACTATGGTGATGGAGGGCGTGGATATCGACATCAACTTCGGCGCACCCCTTTCCGCAGGGCGTTATCTCCGCTCCCACGGGGGATTCGAACGGATCATCGACGACGAATCCCTCTACCTCGACCCCGAGGAACTGCACGGCCTCCGCTTCATGAGAAAGCTTACCGTACGGATGATGCAGGACTACATGTCCGGCATTTACGGAATGACCACGGTGAACCATGACCATATCCTTTCCTGCATCCTGAGCGGCTATCGAAAAAAGAAAATCGACGAAAACGACTTCAAGAACAGGTCCTTTCTTGCGTTGAACAGGCTCCTGGCCACGGGAATCACGAATTATCATACCTCTCTGGAGCGAAAACAGTTCTTTCTCCTGACCGACGATTACCATAAAAAATACCATGACTTCATTGAAACGGCCATCTCCGACGGTCTCATAACCGTAAGGGGAAGGACCATAATAAAAAATGCCGCACGTTTCACCAGGCTCTATGACTTCCACTCGGTGCGAAAGGACAACATCATCGAGGTGCTGAAAAACGAAATCGAGCCCCTGAGCGACCTTACCAGGGAGATCAGGCGGATCATGCGCATACCCTCATGTCTCATCAGGAGAAAGATAAGGAAGCATTTCATCAGGCTTGACAAAGAGCTCTTTGAAAAGGACTATCGGAAGTATTACATCGAGGGAGAGACAAAGCCTCCTACTATCGGCCGGCCCTTTTTCCTCCGCCGCCTCTTCGGCCGTCACGGCGTTATCCTTGTCCACGGCTACATGGCGGCGCCTGAGGAGATCAGGCCCCTCGCGGAGTTCCTGCATAAGGAAGGATATATCGTCTACGGAGCCCGGCTGAGGGGGCACGGCACATCGCCGGAAGACCTGGCATCGAGGAACTGGAAAAAGTGGTACGATTCCGTAAGCCGGGCCTACATAATCATGAAAAACAGCGTTCGGTCCTTCGCCATAGGCGGCTTCTCAACGGGGGCGGGAATCGCCCTCCTCCAGGCCGCCGGCAAACCGGGGCGCTTCAGGGGAATCATATCGATCAATGCCCCGCTCAAGCTGCAAAACATCTCTTCCCGCCTCTCCTCCGCCGTGGTCCTCTGGAATAAAATTCTGGGGAAATTCCGGGTCAACCGGGGCAGGATGGAGTTCATCACCAACGAACCGGAGAATCCCCATATCAATTATTTCCGCAATCCGGTCTCCGGCGTGAACGAACTCGGGAAACTGATGAAGGAAGTGGAAGACGCCCTTGATCGCATATCCGACCCCACCCTCGTCATTCAGGGCTCCGATGATCCGGTCGTCAATCCCGCGAGCGGCATCGAGATATTTGAGCGGATCGGTACTGAGAAAAAACAGCTCCTCCGGATATTCTCGTCGCGCCACGGCATTATTCGCGGCAGGGAATCCGAACAGGTCTACGCCAGGGTGCGCGACTTCCTGAAGGAGCATTTCAAAAGACGATAACGCCGCTCATCATATTGAAAGCACCTTGATTTCCACGCGGCGGTTTTCCTTCCTTCCCTCTTCACGCTTGTTGGTCGCGACGGGCTTCGTTTCCCCATAGCCCTTCCCGACAAGGCGTTTTCGCTCAACACCGTGCTTTACCAGGTACTCTATTACCGATACGGCCCTTCGCATGGAAAGTTTCTGGTTCGCCTTATCCGAACCTATGTTGTCGGTATGTCCGCCTATCTCCACCTTCAACGAGGGATTTTCCTTCATGAGAAGGATAATGCGATTCAGCTCGTATTTCGATTCCGCCATCAGCTCGGCGCTTTTGAACTTGAAGTACATGTTGTTCAGCACGATCGCGGCTCCCACCACGATCGGCTCGAGAAGAATGTCCTCGTTGATCTCCTTGTAGGAGTCAAGGGCCGTAAGATCTATTTTCTTCGAATGGAAAAGGTAGCCGGGACTCTTGACGGAAAAATCACACACCTTCCCCTTGTTCAGAATGACGATATAGGTGCCGTCGTCCCTGTTGCTCTGTATGACGATGGGCCGGTCGTCCCTGTTGACGTCGGTGATGGTCAGTTCGGCATGGAGAGTCTTCGAGGTGTTCCGCCTGTCCCTCACCACCCCGCGGACAACGACGACCTTGGTCTGCTGGAGATTCGCGGGAATCGGCACCGAATAAATCCTCCGGACGCCCTCCCGGCCCCCCTTCTCTTTCGCCTCGGCGGCGCTGGTGTAATACATTATTTCCCCCGAAGCCGGGATGGCGATGAGGCTGTCCTCTCCTGGGGTGTTGATGAAACTCCCCAGGTTCACCGGCGGGTCCCAGCCCCCCTGCTCCGTCCGCTCCGTCTTGTAAAGATCATACCCACCGTAGCCCCCGGGCCTGGTGGAGCTGAAAATCAGCGAGATATTGTCGGCCAGGATAACCGGGCCGAACTCGCAGTATTCCGTATTGATCGGCGCTGGCATTTTTTTCGGTTCGCCCCACGCGCCGTTCGCTTTTTCAGAGTAGTACAGTGCGAGCCTCTCTTTGCAGGCGGTCTTTTCCTGGCACTCCCGGGTAAAATAGATGGTAGTCCCGTCCGGGGAGAGGGATGCGAATCCCTCGTATCCAGGAGAGTTGAGGGGTGCTCCCATGTTGACGGGCTCAGACCATCGGTCACCCTTTCTCTGGGATATCCAGAGATCGCAGTTGCCGAGACCTCCCTTGCGGTCCGAGGTGAATATCAGATAGTTCTGGTCATAGGTTATGAAACAGCCCCCATCGTTGTTGCTGGAATTGATCCCATCCAGCGCTATCGGCCTGCTCCACTGGTCGAAAACCTTCTGTTTCGCGTAAATACGGTATTGTTTCGGCTCGTTTATGTCCGCCTGGTAGATCATGGTCCGACCGTCCGCCGATATCGTGGGGCTGTATTCAGAGTAGAGGTGCGACGGGCCGGATCTGCCCCCCGAAGCGCAGGATAGAAAAGCGGCGAAGGCGCCGATGCCGAAGACGGTCATCTGTTTCATTCGATTCGTTTTCATGCAAAGGCCTCCATAGTAATGCACGGGCGCTCGGGAACGTCCTTTCCGGGCGTGCCCGAAAAAACTGTCTCCTGCCGTATATATTGTGGTCTGCGGGATTATGATCGGCGATGCCGACTGCGCAGGCGTCCTGCATGTAATCGGTGCAAACCGTTCCCGTTGATGAACATGGAGGTCCTGCCGTATGATGTCAAGCAACAAACCCACATCGTTCAATCCCTGAGAACCAGGGCCAGCACTATAAATGAAGCCAGGGAAAAGATCGCCGCCGAATACCAGACCCCCTTCATCCCCCAGCCCTCGTACGCGAGGCCTGCAAGAAAGGGCCCGGCCGTCTGCCCCATGCGCAGCACCATTGAGTTGATCGACATGAACATGCCGCGATATTCCATGTCGACGCCACCGGAGAGCCTGGTCTGGATTACCGGAATGGCGATCCCCCCGGCGAAGCCGAAAAGAAGAATGGGAACCAGCATCAAGACCATACTGTCAATGAGAATGATGGCGAGGGTCGACACGGCGTACATCAAAAACGATGCGATGATGATCCTCCTCGAGCCGAAGCGTCGCGATATTCTCCCGAGATTGAAGGCCCCGACAATCGTGGTCAGGGACGCGGCGGCCACAAACAGGCCGATCGTCGAGGGCGTCGCGCCGAACCTGTTTGACATCAAAAAGGGGAAATACGACAGAAGGGCGCCATAGAGTATCACGAATATTGAAAAGGTCGCCCAGTAGGAGGTCGCCATCCCTCCGTTCATGATCGATCGGAGCGATTTCGACAAATAGGATTTCATGCGAACAGGGTCCGCCGGCTCGGGGTTCCTGAGCCGGCACATGACCGCCAGGGCCATCGGCAGGGCCAGAGCTGAAAGGAAAAAGGGATACCTCCACCCCAGGAGTGCCAGGGCCCCGCCGATTGCCGGATACGCCATTGTGCCCACTCCCAGGACAGAGGCATTGTACCCGAGGGCGTTCGTGCGCTCCTGGCCCTTGAACATATCTCCTATCACGGTCTGGTTCAGCGCCCCGAGGGCCGCCGCACCGATACCGTTTATGAACCTGAGGGCCAGGAGAAGTCCGAAATTATCAATGAAAGCACAGGCCGTGCCGGCGATGCCGAATAGAAAAAGGGAGGGAACGATGACCCTTTTTCTCCCGAACCGATCCGCGAGCATGCCCATAAGGGGGGAAAAAAAGATACCTGGAAGCGTGAACACCGTAATGAGGGAGACGACCCTCCCCTCGGAGAGCGCGAGATCCTTTGCGATAAGGGGAAGTGCCGGTGCGATCGATGTCACGCCGATGACGGAAACCAGCGTGACGCCGAAAATGATGCGAAGATCTCCGTTGCGGAGAACGCGCCGGTCCCGGTCAGAACTCACCGGCGACGCCGACGCTCTTCAGTCCCTTGAGGCCGATCCTCTGTTCCGCCGCTCGGAGAATATCACCCAGCATGCCGGAATAGGAAATGTCGATAATCCCGGACATCTTCGCCATGTGCCCGTCCCAGCACCAGCCCGGGTTGGGATTCACCTCGAGTATCTTCGGCGTGCCGTTCGCATCAAGCCGCCAGTCGAAACGGCAGTAGTCGCGGCACTCGAGCCGCTCGAAGAGCTTGAGGCAGCACTCCACCACGAATTTTCTCGTCTCCTCCGATATGTCGGCGGGGATCGACCGCACCTTCCAATAGGGCGAATCGGGAAGCCATTTCGCCTCGTACCCGCAGATCCTCGGGAGTTCGGGGGGAAGCATGGAGTAGTCCTCCTCTATCACCGGAAGCACGTGGTAGGATTCGGGAAGGTTGCCGATGATGCCCACGCTGATGTCTTTTCCCGGAAGGAACTCCTCCACCAGTATGGATTTTTCATACCCCAGCTTGTCGCGTATCTCCGAGATGGCATTTACGAGTTCCTCGATGTTGTACGCCACGCTCCGCTGGTTGATGCCGAAACTCGAATCACCCATATTCGGCTTCACGATAACGGGGAACCCGAAGGGTAGGTCGAAGGCGTTGTCTTCCGGCTTGATGAAAATCGCCATGGCGACCGGAATCCCCATCTCCTTGGCGATCCCCCGCACCAGCGACTTGTCGTAACAGAAGGCCAGGCACTGTGGCCCCGATCCCGTGTATTCAATGCCGAGCATCTCGAGGAGTGACGGCACGTGGAGCTCCTTGCGCGCGTCGTTGCAATAACCCTCGTCACAGAGGTTCAACACCATGTCCGTGTTCTTTTTGACGCGCATCAGTTCGCTGATGAGCGAGTCATGGTTGTTCACGTAGTTGAAATTATAGCCCTCCAGGTCCTTGAGGGCGTTCTTCATCTGATCGATGGTGTAGAAGTCGTCGTCGTCGAAGATCAGCGACGGCTTGAGGGGGTCCTTCTTGGTCGGATCCCCCAGGATGACCGTCACGTTTTTGATCCCCGTCTTCCTCTGGCGCGCGGGAGCCCATGTTTTTTTCACCGTGGCGCTCATGATGATGCGTTTCTCCATCATGCCCAGGTCCTGATTACGGAGGGAACCCGTATCCATGCCGCCGTTAAACTGGATGTCGCTGAATCCCGCCGCGTTCATCAGCTCCTGCATGCTCTCGGCGTTATAAAGCCTCTCGGCGTAGAACTGGTCCGCGATGACACCCTTGCCCACGTGCGTCACCACCTCGCGGGAAATCAGCCGCTGCTTGTCCACGGATATCGACCTCTCGCGGCACACGAAATGGTTTTTATCGATCCATTCCCACGACCTCGGCTGGAAGTTGTTTCTCAGAAAATCGCCGTCAGCGACGTCCACCAGGAGCCTTCCCCGCGGTTTGAGAACCCGAAAGACCTCGCGAAGAACGCGCAGATCGTCGTTCACGGTCTCGAAATATCCGAAACTGTTGCCCAGTATGAATATCACGTCGAAGGTGTCCGGCTTGTAGGGGAGCATCCTGGCCTCTCCCTCGCGAAATTTCACGTTCAGGCACTCCTTCTTCGCCCGACTCTTTGCCCTCTGGATAAGGTACCGCGAGCGATCGAGCCCCTCGACGTTTTTATATCCCCTCCTTGCCAGCTCAAGAGAATGCCTTCCCTGCCCGCAGGAGAGGTCAAGAACGCGATCATCGGGCGACAGGGAAATAATCTGCGTGAAACGCTCCACCTCCCGCCTTGTCATTTCATGGTCATCCACCACATCGGCGTCGGTTTTCAGGTAGACCGAATTGAATATTTTATTCCACCAGTCGGGATTCACGTATTCCTCGAGGTTGGCCACCGGGCCGTATGATTTTTTCCCGGCCCCGTTTTTTTGTTTTATCGGCATTGACCCATTCACTGTTATTTTCATCGTTTCGCTGTTCCTCCCGGTCTATTCATGAATACTGGACTGTGCCGACGCAGCGGGCAGGACAGTGCCCCGTTGTGCGGTTGATTTCTTGTGTAATGTGCGGGTAATGAACCGTATGGAAAGGAGGCCCACGGAAGTGTGAGCGGCTCCCACAGGGCGGTAAAAGGAGAAAAGAAAACCGCGCGGCCCTTTCTTGCGAAATGGCGCATATAAATGAGGGCAACCCCTCTTCTGTTCCCATCCCCGATCCTCGACGTCCTCGCTCATCAGGCCGTCCGGATCGGGCAGGAAAGCTTGAAGCGCATGTTCGACGCTCTCTCCCTGTGTCTCTTGCCGCGATCGTTCCGATCCGGCGAGGGGCGCCGGCCGCGCCCCTGGCTTCTTCCTGATAATATACATCATTTACCGAAATATTCAATAAAAAAATCCGGCAATGACAGAAAGGAAATCAATGCGGGTAAGAAAAAATCAACAACTAATTTTCCCGCGTGACATCTTTTTTTTAGCCTGCCTGAACCCTTACTCCAGAGCACCCGGGGCGATGATGCCGGAGCCGAATCTTTCCCGTGCCTCGGTAAGACGTGACCGTATAGCATCGAGACAGGAGAAAAACTCCCCGGGGATGTCGTCCTCCTGTCGGTACGCCTTTTCCACACGGTCGAGCTTCTCCAGAAATCTGTCCACCCGAATGGAAAACTGCGCATCATAGTCGGCCCTGGTGAAGTCCCTGTTGAATATCGACTTGAAAAGATCTCTTATATCCTCATAGCGGGGGATATGGCCTATCGGGGTTTCAATGGCATCATATTCACCATGGACCCTCCCCTCCATCCAGTGGAGCCAGACCTTTTTATCCACCTTTTCGTTCATAAAAGCGCCGTTTTCCTTGAGAAAATAGTTAGTGGAGAAAACCATCGGCTTCCTTGCGAGGCCCTCGCCGAACCTCAGATGATTGCGGATATAGGTCCCCAGGGGCACCACCAGGAAATCGAGATTGGCCATGGGGGAAAGCTCCCGCACCCCGACGGCCCCCAGAGTCGCGGCCGTCGTCTCAGACTCGAGGGCCGCACCGATGAACACACCGTGGGCCCAATCGAAGCTCTGGTACACCGGCACGGAGGTGTCCGAATCCCGCCCGCCGTAAATGACCCCGTGCACCGGCACCCCTTCAGGATCGTTGAGCCTGGGATCGACGTTTGCCAGTTCGCTCAGGCGGATGGTGTAGCGGGCGTTCTTGTGAGCGGGGGGTATCTCATTCCCCTTCCCGTCCCGTTTCCCCTTCTTCCATTCCCCTGAAAAGTTTTCACCCTCTTCCGGAAGGGGGCGTCCCATTCCGAGCCAGTGGGGAACCCCGTCCCTGACCAGGACATTCGAGAATATCAGCTCCCGTGGCGTGGTCAGGGCCTCGTAGATGACCGGGTCGTCCACCTCGTTCACGTCCTCGATGATGCCGAATATCCCCTGCTCGATATTGACCGAGTACATCACGTCGTCCTTTCCCTTCCGGATATAGGCGATATCGTCCCCCACGATCAACTGCCCCGGAACCATGGCGGTCGAGGTTTTGCCGCAGGCGCTCGGGAAGGCCCCTGCGAAGTAGGTGACCCTGTCCTTTTTCCCGGGGGTGACGCCCATAATGAACATATGCTCCGCGAGCCAGTCTTCATGGTTCGCTCTGTATATCGCGAGCCTGAAAGCCAGTTTCTTCAGCCCGACACTGTTCCCTGCATACTGGTTGTTGACGGTCAGGACGCGGCCGCCGATCACATCTATGAATATCCTTCTGCTGTCTATGTTTTTCGTGTTACCCCGCTCGTCAAGCTCCCCTGCGGAATGAACAAGATAGAAAAAATCTTTGGAGCCCTTCAGCTTCTCGAACTGCGAATAGCCGGTGCGATAGAGCAAATCCTCGCTGTGGCACACATAGGCGGAATCGGATATCTGGAGTGCGGCGATGGAAAAGCGGCTGTTCAGGGGTCCCAGGCAGAAAAAGCGCACGAAGCACTCCTTCCCCTTCATTATCCCGTCCATGATACCGGTTATCTCCTTCAGGCCCTCCTCCCGGCCCTTCACGTCCGTAATGTTAGAAAGCTTCATGTCGGGAGTGACAAGAACGCAGGTGTTTTTTTTGTCGCGTCCCTGGTCGTAAATGCCGTCGAAATGGACAGTATGACCCTCCATCGAGAGGCGCTTCTCCTCACCAAGATCAAGGGCCCTGTTCCGAATATATTCAATATCCTTCGCGTCATCGGTGATAACGGTGACCCTCTCCGGCTTGCAGAGTTTGACGTATTCCTCGATAATCCTTTCCGCGTGGGGGTTCCCGAGTCGCCGGATCTTTTCCACGTTTTCTTCGTTCAGTATGCGCCTGTCGATATTCAAGGTGCTACCTCCCTGTTCTGTTTTATATGGTGCGGCATCTGATGGCTCGAATTATTGCAATGTGCTCCCCCGGGCTGGGGACCCTCTCTTCGTCGTTGGTATCCGGCGGAGACTGCGGAACTGCGCGAGACATGTATAAAGAACATAAAAGCGTGGCGTGTGACGTGACCGGTGCCACGATAGAAACAGGGGCAAAAAAATCAATAATAATTTGACGTCACGTCAGGAGATTTAAGAGTACAAAACGGACTGAGGTGGGGGTATGAGTTCCCTTCTTCGCTTTATGGGCACTGGAGCCACTATGGATGTACCATTCGCAGCTATATGGTTTCTTGCCTTCCCTCATGCCCGTTAAGGTGGGCGGCTTTCCGCCGGTGGAACATGATTCCCCGATTGACTACCCCCTGTTTTTTTACAAAAATTAGTATTGATTTTTAAAATCCGCCATACTAGCGTGGCTATCGTGATTAAACATATATATAAAAAAAGCCTTTTTCGAGGAGGATTTCGCGTGATGATACCCCTGTTGTTTTTCCATCACACCTCTTCATAGACCCATCGAGCAATCCCCGATACGGCGGGGCCAATAAGGGAAGTGCGGCCGGAAGGCCGTGCCCGACAGCCCAATGAGAAAATGGACGCCGGCGCCGACACGGGGAAGGGCGATGGATCATGACGATCGCCATATCCGCGCGGATCGGCCGCGCGGATGGATGATATAGGCTCATGCACGGCAGAACCATACTACGGAGGATACAATGAAAGCTTTCAGATTTTCTCTCGCTTTTCTACTCATCGCCGCCTTTTCGATGGTCTCCTTTTCCCAGACGCCGGAGGAAACGGGCACCAGGCTGATGAAGGAAAACGACGACAGGCCCGTCTTCGAACGGGTAAAAAACCGGGTACACCTCAAGATTTACAGCAGCAGCGGCCAGCTCAGGTTCACCAAGCTGTTGATCATGGGGGCCTACACGGAAAACATGGGCACCCCGAACCAGGTGGAACGATACATCACCTACTTCATGGCGCCCCCGGACGACATGGGTAATTCATACCTGGCCTACAACTACAAAAACATTCCGGACGAAAAATACCTCTACCTGAAGGGGATCCGCAAGGCGAAAAAGGTCACCGGCGCGGACAAGAAGCTCTCCTTTTTCGGGAGCGACTTCACGAATGGCGATATGGGGAAACCCGATCTTCTCGAATGGAAATACCGCTATATCGGGGACCGGAAGGTGACCTTCAAGGGAAAGGAATTCGATTGCTACGCGGTCGAGGCGGTTCCGATCAATGAGAAAATGAAAAGGGAGCTCGGCTACGGCAAAAAAATAACGTTTCTCGAAAAAAAGACCCGCCTGTCGCTGAAACTCGAATACTACGACGAGGACATGACCAAATGGAAGGAGATGCGGCTCATCTCCTTCACCTCGGCGAACAACGTCAGGGGAGAGAAGGTGTATTACGAGACCGGTCTCGAGTTGAAGAATGTCAAAACCGGCTCGCGCACGGAACTCCTGTTTCTTGAGCCGAAATTCGAAAGCGAATCGAAACTTCGCACCGACATCTTTACCATCCAGTATCTGACGCAGAAATGGTGGTAATACCCTTCGCGCGCCGTCTCTGAAGCCCACCGGCCCCGGAAAAGCGGCACGGGCCCACGACGGGGGACCGGCGGGGGTAAAGGTACGGCGCGCGTCGAGGACTATAATACGATTGGAGGGACTCATGAAACCGATACGATTCGCGGTCATCGCCGCAGTCGCGCTCTTTACCGCGTCGTCGGCTTATGCCCAGCTCGACGACCTTGCAGATAAACCTGCGGACCTTGCGGCGCCCGCGGCCGAAAAAGACGTTACCATATCGCTTCACGGATACGCCCAGGCGAACATGGTCGTCTCCCGGAACGACATAGGGACCAGCGGCAATCCCTGGCTGAATTCACGCTACGAGTTCCCGCGCATCGGCGCGACAGTCCAGCTCGAACTCGAGGCAAACGCATCCGACGTGGCCCATTTCTTCTCGGCGGTCCAGATAGAATACAACGCGGCGGGGGAGAAGACGAATTTCCCGAAATTCTATTACCCGAACGCCTTTCTCCAGTACACCTATTTCAGACAGAACGCAGACTTCGACCGCACCGAGCTCAACAAATACCCGACCGTCAATGTCCGTGAAACCTATATCGATCTCTACGGGAAGGGGGTCACCTTCAGGGCGGGCCAGCAGATCATCTCCTGGGGCGAGATCGAGGGAATCGAGGCCCCCTCGGACATCGTGATTCCCTGGGACTACACCACCATGAGCAACTACTTCGAGTACTCCCGCATCGGCGTGGTGGCGGCGAATCTGAGCTTCCATTTCGCGGGCCAGCAGCTCCAGCTCATCTGGATACCGATATTCCAGCCCGCGAAGCTCCCGCTCGAGTCCCTCTATAAACGGGGCGTCACCTCCATCAAGCGGCCCCCCTTCGAGGCACGCAACGGGGAATACGCGGCCCGTCTCTCCGGGAGTATCGGCACCCGTTTCCGCTACGGCCTCGGCTTCCTTTACGGATTCGATGATATGCCGGACACCCGTGTGAAAATGCCCGGCACATACAACTCCATTATTCTCCCCATCCCGATTTTCATCCCCTCGTTGATGCTTACGGAGATGTACTACAACCGGGTCTACCAGCCGGCACTCGATATGGCGATACAGGTAGGCGAGGTCTTCTCATGGAAGGTCTCGGGGAACGCCCAGATCACGAGCGATTTCTGGGGGAAAAAGGATCTTGTCAAAAACTCCACGGTCACCTATCTCACGGGCCCGGAATCAAGCAACATCTTCGCGAAGATATACCTGGGCTTCTACGTAGGCCAGCAGTGGGTCCTCAACTATACGAAGCCCTCCAACGACTCGAACCCGATTGAGCTCATTATGAAACTGAACACCGGGAAATTGCCCAATACCAAGATCCTCGACGGCTACGGCCAGCTCCATCCTTACAAATGGATGCTGTCGAGCAACATCCAGAGGAGCTTCCTGGCGAACGACACCCTGGACTTCCAGGTCCGCTTCGCCCTCTATACGGACCCGAACCTGAAAAAATGGGACTACGTGATATATCCCTATTTTCTTTACAAGTTCACCAACGGGGTGAGCACCTCGCTCGGATTCGTGTTCGCCAACCGCCAGGGCGACGCGAGAAACATGATCGTATCGGAAACACGCTACTCCTTCTGACGCGACCGGCCGGCGAGGGCGGGAACGATTCACCCCGCCTTTGCCGGCCAAATATTTCTTGCAAAAAATCACACCTCCCCGATTTATGAAAGGGCCCGGGCCGCAACCGCCCCGGCAATACCCCGCGGGACGGTCGACATCCACATGGAAGAGCTCTTCAACGACATCATCCGGTTCCTCCTCCCCAGGAACGACCTGTTCCTTTATATCTTTCTCTTCCTGAGCGCCACGGTAGAAAACCTTTTCCCCCCGATACCGGGGGACACCATCACCGCCCTGGGCGCCTTTCTGGTGGGTACGGGGAGGCTTTCCTACCTCCCGGTATTCGTCGCAACCACGACCGGGAGCGTCACCGGCTTCATGACCCTGGTCGTCGCCGGGCGGATACTGAACAGGGAGTTTTTCATCAAGAGGGACTACGCCATCTTCTCCGCCCAAAGCATCGTCTCCGCGGAGCGGTGGTTTTCCCGATACGGCCCCTTTGTGGTCCTCGCGAATCGCTTTATGCCGGGGGTCAGATCGGTCATTTCCCTGGTAGCGGGCATCACCAGGCTCAATCTCCCCCTGGTGCTCCTCCTTTCCTCTATCAGCGCGGCGATATGGAACCTGATCTGGATACAGGCGGGCTTCATGCTCGGGAACAACTGGGAAACGGTCTGGGAAAGGGCCGGGTCCCTCATCAGGCGCTACAATATCGGGGCCGGAATCCTGATCGCTTCCCTGCTGGCCATCCTTTTCATCGTTAAAATGATCAAAAAACGCCGTTCAGGTCCCGAAGATGGATCTTCCTCTCCCAGCGGAGGGATTGATTCAGGTAAATAAGTGCCCATTTCAAAATTTCTATCCAAAAAAATACTTGTTTTTTTATTGTGCCCCCTGGTAATTGGTTGTAAATCGAATCAGGCAGATGAAATGGATTGCCGTTTCAAATCCCTTGAGGTTCGATCAACCCCGTATGGCGAAAATCAACAAGGCTCTCATAAGCGTTTCCGACAAATCGGGAATCGTTGAATTTGCCAGGGAATTGGCGCACTATAATATTCAATTCATTTCGACGGGGGGCACGGCCAGAATACTCAGGGAACACGGGCTCGAATTGATGGACGTGTCCGATTACACCGGCTACCCGGAGATGATGGACGGGAGGGTGAAGACCCTTCACCCCAGGATACACGGCGGGGTGCTCGGATTGCGTTCCAACGACAAACACCTTCGGGAAATGGACGATTATAATATCGAAAGGATCGACATGGTCGTGGTGAATGTGCATCCTTTTGAATGGGCGGCCGAGGGGGCTTCTGTCGAGGACGTGATGAACGGCATTGATATCGGCGGCACGGCCCTGGTTCGATCGGCGGCAAAAAACTTCGAAAGCGTGACCGTGGTGGTCGATTCAATCGATTACGGCGCCGTGATCGAAGAGATGCGGATAACCGGCGGCGTGGTATCCCCTGAAACGAACCTGCGCCTGGCGGTCAAGGCATTTGAAAGGACGTCCCGTTACGACGGCATCGTGTCAGATTATTTGCGCCAGAGGGCCATGGCGCGGTCATTCTGAAAAATTATATTGTGATTCCCGGCAAGGCGGAAACAGACCAATCAATACGCCGGCGAAGACCAATAATAAATAAAAATTTTGCGGAGGTAGTACATGGCTGAAGTGACACTGAAAGAGATTTATCCGGTGCCTGATGCGTTCAGGAAAAAGGCATACATCAAAAGCCGCGACGAATACGAGAAGATGTGGAAAGAGTCTATTGCCGATCCGGATGCATTCTGGGCGAAGATCGCCGAGGAGTATGTGACCTGGTTCAAAAAATGGGACAAGGTCCAGGACTGGAAATACGCCGATAACCTTAATGATTTCAAGCTCAAATGGTTTACGGGCGGAAAGGTAAACGTTTCCTACAACTGCCTTGACAGGCACCTGGAAAAAAGGGGCGACCAGATCGCTCTGATCTGGGAAGGAAACGACCCGAATGAAGACAAAACGTTCACCTACAAGCAGCTCCATGAGGAAGTCTGCAAATTCGCGAACGTGCTCAAGAAAAACGGCGTCAAGAAGGGCGACCGCGTCACCTTCTACCTGCCGATGATTCCCGAGCTGGCGATCGGCATTCTCTCCTGTACCCGCATAGGCGCGGTCCACTCCGTCGTCTTCGGCGGGTTCTCCGCCGAGGCCCTGCGCGATCGCGTCAACGACTGCGACAGCCGTGTCATCGTATCGTGCGACGGTACATTCCGCGGCGCGAAGGCCGTTCCGCAGAAAGACAACGCGGACAAGGCGATCAACGAGTGCCCCGGCGTCAATACACACATCGTCGTGAAGCGCGTCGGCGACCAGATCAAGTGCAGCTGGAACGACAAGCTCGACAAATGGTGGCATGATGAGATGGCGGGTGTAGACGCGAAATGCGAACCCGAGCATATGGACGCGACCGACCCGCTTTTCATTCTTTACACCTCCGGGTCGACCGGAAAACCGAAAGGCGCCATGCACGGCACCGGCGGGTATCTCACCTTCGTTGCTTTCACCCACAAGATGATCTTCGACTATCATGATGGCGACATCTACTGGTGTACCGCAGACATCGGATGGGTCACCGGGCACTCCTACATCGTGTACGGCCCCCTTGCGAACGGCGCCACCACGATCATGTTCGAAGGCGTTCCTTCCTATCCCGATTTTGGCCGCTTCTGGGCAGTCGTCGAGAAATGGAAGGTCAACATCTTCTACACCGCCCCGACCGCCATCCGCGCGATTGCGAAAGAGGGCGACAGCTGGGTTGACAAGCACAACATCAAATCGATCAATCTCCTCGGTTCCGTGGGCGAGCCGCTTAATCCCGAAGCCTGGAACTGGTACTACAACAAGATCGGCCGCGGCGAGTGCCCGATAGTCGACACCTGGTGGCAAACCGAAACCGGCGGGATTCTCATCACCCCGCTCCCCGGCGCCATCGACATCAAACCCGCCATGGCGACGGTTCCCTTCTTCGGCATCGAGCCCTCCATCGTGGACGATGCAGGCAAGGCCCTCGAGGGCGTATGCGAGGGCAACCTCTGCATCAACCGCTCATGGCCAGGCCAGATGATGGGCGTGTACGGCGACAAAGAAAGGATGTTCAACACCTACTTCATCCAGTTCCCGGGGAAATACTTCACCGGTGACGGATGCCGCAGGGACAAGGACGGCTACTACCAGATCACCGGTCGCGTCGATGACGTCATCAACGTATCCGGCCACAGGATGGGGACCGCCGAGGTCGAATCGGCCCTCGTTTCGCATAAAGACGTTGCCGAGTCCGCGGTCGTCGGTTATCCGCACGAGATCAAGGGCCAGTCGATCTACGCCTTCGTGACCCTGAAAACCGGCATCACCAAGACCGACGAGCTCAAGAAGGAGCTTGTCGCGGTGGTACGGAAGGAGATCGGCCCCATCGCCACTCCCGACGTCATCCAGTGGGCGGACGTGCTTCCCAAGACCCGTTCCGGCAAGATCATGAGACGTATCCTCAAAAAGATCGCCGCCGGCGACTTCGACAAGAAAGGCATGGGCGACACCTCGACCCTCGCCGATCCGACCGTCGTCGAAACGCTTATCGACAGCGCGAAGGAAGCCCAGAAAAAGTAAGACCGTTTCAATGAAACAAAAAAAAGCGCGGATGAAAATCCGCGCTTTTTTTTATTACTGTCCCCGGCCCGTACGGTGCACCCCTTCACCGTTCGCCGCCATCTCCTCGACGGGAGGGGTCAGGAAAGGCCCTGCCAGGCCTTATACCATCTTGATGAAACGAGACGCATCGAACCGTATGCGCGGTCCATAGACCCCCCCGGGGGCGCGCCTTCCCGCCGCGATTACCATTACCACCACGCCGTCCCGGGACAGGCCCAGTATCTTCCTGATTCTTTTAGAGTCGTACCCTTCCATGGGACAGGTGTCGTATCCCGCCGCCCTGAAGGAGAGCATGATGTTCTCCGCCGCCAGGGCCGTCGATTTCACCGCCCAGGTCTTCATGTGGGACCGCGTCACCGGCTCCCGAAGGGTGGGCCGCCCGAGGCCGATGAAGAAATAGACGATCCTTTTCAGAAATCCCCACGCGCCGAAGGGTCCCTGGCCGTAGGCAAGGGGCACGAGTTTTCCATAGTAATTCAGCGCCGCCTTCGGTACCCCGGGGCCCAGCTTCACGAAAAGTTCATGCATCTCCTTCGCGTGGGCCCGCCAGGTCTTCGTTCGCGCCGCGACGACGATAAGCTCCGCCGCTTTCTTCGCGGCCACCTGGGAAAAACATGCCCGCGCGAGCTCCTTCTTCTTTTCCGGGCTTCTGACCCAATAGAGCTCCCAGGGCTGGAGATTGGAGGAATTGGGCGCCAAGAGACCGTTGTTGAGGCACCTCATCATCACCTCTTCCGGGATCTTCGTATCATCAAAGACCCTCACCGACCTGCGGGAATCGATGACCTTCTGGAACTCCCCCGCGTCGATCTCCGGTACAGGTTCCTCGTAATTGAAGCCGGGGTCAGATGAGAGTATGTTTTCGTTTTTTGACATGGCCGTGTATCCTCTAATGATAGTAGTATCCCCGTTTCATCGCAGTACAACACGACGCCGGGCGGATTCATTAGACTTGTTGTATATCTCATTTCTTCATGGGGTGTAAGGGGCGAAGCCCCTTACACAAGCCCCCCGCAGGGGCTACCTGCGAGTGCGAGACGCCAGTTTCGCAACACGTCTATTAATCGTTGATCATCGGTATGACGTTTCCTTCCGGGCGCGCCCGGAGATTATTTTTCCAGCCTGTATTTCCCGATCCGATCGCAATCAAGGCTCCCTATGTAGAGGTGGCCCCGATGTTCCTTCGCCGAGGTGATGATCTTCAGGTGCGTCCCGTCCGGATCATGGAGGCTACGCCTGACGGAGCCCCCTTCATCGAGGGCGAGAACCAGGCCGTAGGGAGCTGGCTTCGGCCAGAGAAAACGGGGCAGCTTCGACATCTGCTTTTTGAGAAAGGGGTGGGGATGCAACCGGTCCATGATATCGTTTCTCACGGTAAAGAGGGCCAGCCAGAAGGTCCCTTTCCGGTTCGAGGATATGTTGTCCGGGAATCCGGGGAGGTTGTCGATGAAGATATCGCTCGTTCCACTCTTCGGGCCTTTGAGCCAGTAGCGCATGACCCGGTAGCGATAGGTCTCGTTCACCAGCGCAAAATCCTCGTTCCGGGAGAGGGCCACGCCGTTTGCGAAGTAGAGCCCGTCGAGAAGGACGCGTGTGCGCCCGGTCCGGGGATCGTAACTGAGGAAACGACCGTGGGGACGCGCCTCCAGGAGGTCGAAGAGGTACTCGCTCTGCCTGAATTTGCTCGACGCGTCGGTGAAATAGATGGTGCCGTCCCGGGCGATGTCCAGGTCGTCGGTGAACCGGAAGGGAACACCCCCCGCCGAATCCGCCAGGAGGGCTATCATCCCCTTCCCGTCGATCGAGAGAAGCCCCTTGTCGGCATCGCAGACGATCAGGTTCCCCTTCCTGTCGAACATCATCCCGAGAGGCCTGCCACCGGTGCGGGCGAAGGTCTCCACCTCGCCGCTCTCGAGAACACGGATCACCTTTCCGTCCCGGGTACCCCCGTAGACGCGCCCTTTCGCGTCCACTGCCGTATCCTCCGGACCTTCCACCTTTCCGAGGGCCAGGAGCTCCGCCTTTTTTAGCTCCGCGTTCGGGGCATACGCCCCGGTCATCTCCGGCTTCGGAGGGGGATGATAGGCGACCGGGTCCACCGGGGCCTTCTTGATTGCGAAATATATGAAGGCAAGCAGAATAAACGAACCAGTGCTGATTACTGCCCTTTTCAAGGTCCACCTCCGTGCAGTGGAATCGGCCGTTTATCACTACCACGCCTCCTTGCTCCTGTCCAGTATTTTCGACGAGCGTCGATGGAAAAAAAGTCCCCTCCTGTTCGAGCATGCGTGCGTGTCATCTCGTCATCCCGGCGCCATTTTTGGTTGCGGACCATTCAAAAGAAGAAACAGGACTCCAGAACACGGTACGCACTACTTCACGTACCCTGGTTCGTTACGGAGCCGGATCGTTCCTTTATTTCTTCCCGGTGAAATAATCCTGAAAGAGCTCCCGGTCGATGTTCAGAAGCCTCTCCCTGATCTGGGTGATGTTGTCGAAGTTGTAGTTTTGAAGGGTGTAGTAATCGAGGAGCCATATATACTTGTTCAGGAGGCGCGGCACGATGTTCGAGCTCTCCACCTGCGTTGTGTTCATCTTCTGAAAGGTCACCTCCAGATTGTAGATGTCCTTTTCAATGTTTTCAACCTGGTGGGCGTTGAGATTCCTCTTCACGTAAAATATATCATGAATAAACCCGTACACGGGTATCCATTCAACGATGTCCCTCGGGTCGGCGCGCTCGCTCCTTACTATGTCGATCAGGTCAAGGACCGGCTTCGCCTTCAGAACGCCGAGGTCGATCTCCGCCGGATCGATGAAGAATGCCTCGCGAAAGCAGAGAATGCTCTTCGGCACGTCCCCGGTGTGGTAGTAGGCCTCCCCCAGTATCGCCATCAGGCGGGCGTTGCTCTTGTAGGAGCTTTTCGCGAACTCCAGGGTCTCGATGGCCCGTCCGTATTCCTCCAGGCGAAGAAAACAGTCCCCCAGGTTAAGCAGGAACTGGAAGTTCTTCGATGTGTCCTGCTGTTCCTTGAAGGCGAACTGGTAGTGGTCCGCGGCCTTGAAGAAGACGAAGCGCATGGCGGATTTGAACGATGACGAGGCGGTCATTCCCTTCCCCTCCGCGTACTCGCTGAATATCTCCCACTGCTCCATCAGATACTCGGCGGTCTCCTTCCCCTCCTCCAGGTTCACGATCTCCTTCTGGCGGTTCTGCCAGAATTTCGCGACCCGGTAGGCTTCTATCAGGCCGGGGTAATCCGCGTCGATATCCATCAGCCCGTCGACCTTCTCGACCGCGGATCCGAAGTCGCCCCTCTCGATGAGCTGGTATACCTCATTGATGACGTTCAGTATCGGATCATCCGAAAATGTAAGTTGTCCGTCCTTGTCCATTTCGTTTTACAGTTCGATAAAATTGCCCCAGTTCCGCTTATCGCTCTGGTGGGTGAATATGATCACCTGCCTCCTGTTCGATTCGTAGGATACCAGGTCCCTGAACCTGGCGCAGCGTTCATCATCCATGAACTGGAACGGTTCGTCAATCAATAATGGCGCCTCGGCGTTTCCGCCTGTGATGAAATCCGACAGTGAAAACTTGAGGGAGAGCATGAATGCGTGCATGACGGGCGGGGTGAATTCCTCGGGCGCACAGTTATCCCTTATCATATTCAGGGCCGTGTCGCCGTCGATCCTGGTGATGTACTGGTTGCCGGTAAGATGGTTGAACTTGTCGAGGGTGCCGTCGAGTAGTTTCCTGATCCGCTTCTCCTCGTTCCTCCGGACCGCCTCGTTCAGGGCCCCTGCTATGAAGGCCATGGAATTGCGGTTCACCTTCCACTTCCTGAGTATCCGCTCGATGCCGTCCATCTCCTCCATGATGCCGCTCACGGCGCCCCCGTTCCCCGAGGCCCTTTGTATCTCGCCGTCGATCTGGTCGAGTATCCGGTCCTTGGTCTCAACCTTTTCCTTCAATATCGCCATCTCCGTGTCGATGTTCCTGATGAGATCCTCGATCCTGCTCGTTTCGTTCTCGATGTCGTCCACTATGTTGAGGGTGTCGATGCTGGTGTGTATCTCATCCTTTATCATCGCCTCTTCCCTTTTAAGGGCGTCCAGCTTGTTCTGTATCCGAATCATGTACTCTTCTTCTTTCAGGGAGCTCTTGATCAGCGCGAGGTCTTTTTTTCTCTCGGTGTAATTGACGTAGTCCTCGAAATACTGGAGGAGGAGCTCGTATATTTCCGTCAGCTTGTAGTCTTCAAGCTCGAGCCTGCTTTTTTCCATGAGGGCCGTGATGCGCACTTTGAATCGCCGCTTCTCTTCATCGAGCCGCAGGAGCGTGCGGTCCCGCCTTAACGCGAAGAGACGTACACCGACGGCACCGTTCACGGCAAGCGCCAGGGCGATCGTCCCGGTCCAGAGATACAGGTCTTTCATGAATTGAAATCCGTTGTAACCGAGGATGAAAAGCGCGCCCGCCAGCCCCCCCGCGCCGGCCGCCCAGGCGATCCTGACGGCCTTTTTTATTTTCGCGCTCCTCGCGTGGTGGTAATCATCGATTCTCTGGTTCAGGTTCCTTATGTCGTTGAAGACATCCTGGAGCCTGTCCAGGTTGGTGCCGTCCTCGATGTCGATCCCGCTGAACTGCGGAAACATCGCGTCGAGTTCCGTCTTCATCTCCGTCATCGAATCTATCTTCCGCTGTTCGTTCTGTATTTCGTCCTTGATGGAGTCGAACTCGTTTTTCAGTTCTTCCACCTTGTTAAGGTTTTCGATTATCTTGAACAGTATCTCCTTCTGGCTCTTCAGCGAGTTGAGGGAATTGTTCAGGTCGTCCATCTCGCCCTGAATTGTTTCCTTTTCCCTCCTGAGTTTTTCGTGTCTGGAGTCGCTGATGTCCATTATCTGCATTTTTTTTTCAAGGTCCCGCATCTTCTCCTGGAAGCGAACCACCTCTCCCGGCATGCCGCCGTCCCGCACCGCGTCCGCCGGGAATGTGTCCCGCAGATTGAGGTAGGAGTTGAAAAATCCGGTGCGGTCATCCATCAGTATCTTTTTGACGGCGCCGAAATCGACAAGCGAGTCCCGCGGCATATCGGCGGCGGAAGGGATAAACGATGTATTGACGAAGGCGTCGCAATCGACGGCCCGGATAAAATCATGGAAGGCCCGGCCCTCGTCATCCCCGGAGAATTCCGCGGCCGGTGCGTCCCCCGTTCCCTCATTGTGCCGCGCCTCGTACACGGGCTTCACCTCGCCGTTCCGCGCATATTCGATCCGGAGACCCCCGACGCCGCCGTTGAAGGCGCGGTAGCTCCCCGTCCCTGAAAGGGCGAACCCGACATCGAGATAAAGCGATCCCCAGGCGTCCTCATCCAGCAGCGGTCGGTCCGAGAGCCTTCCCCATACCGCGTCGATCATGCCCCGGGCGAGCAGGCTCTTTCCCGCTCCGTTTTTCCCGTACACGATATTCAGCCTGTCGCGGAAATCGAGGACCCTGTTATCGAAAAGACCGCGCCTGTGGGCTATGCAGTTTATAAAGCGCACAGCCACTCCTCCAGACCGGCGAACCCCTCCCGGGTGATTCTGTCAAGCGACACCGCCAGGTCCCGTCCATCGATTTCATGCGGCACTTCACCCCGGTCAATCCGTTCTTTCACTATCTTGAAAAATTCCCCCCTGAGGGAATTTTCATACTGGAACTCCTCGATCAGGGCGTCGAGGGTGGGAATGCTTTGATCCTCGATTTTCAGCCGGAAAAAATCCCCCTCGTACCCGCTCAGCTCGTCTCGGCGCAGGACGAAATCCCTTTCACCCTGCAGCACCAGAAGCTGGATCGCCTTTTTCGACTTGTTGTTCTCCAGGAGCTCCTTGATGGGCCCCATGGTGACCAGCCCCGAACAGTCGACCCTGTCGCGGTGAAGCCTCATGGAATTGACGGTGAGTCTCTTCAGCTGGTAGAGCCTGTCATCCTTTATCACGATCGACACGGCATACCTGTCGCCGTTCTCATCGAAGGATGTCGCCTCCGGGCTCCCGGGACACACGCCGATGATCCTGTCCATTATCTTGAACATTCGGAAGCCGTGGCTGAACCCGAAGGCGTAGAAATCGAGCCCCAGGGAGCGCATCTCGTTCTTCTGGAGGCGGTACACCAGGGAATTCCTGGGGTCCTCGTCGAAATTGAAATCGACATGAAGGAGGCCGATGTGGTACCCCTCTTCTGAAATCTTGCTGACCCTGGAAATATCGCACCCGGCGGTGACGGGCACACCGTAGACATAGAGCTTGCGGCCGTCCTTCATGAAAAGGTGGGGCGCAGAGCTCGTTTCTCCCGCGAAAAGGCAGGAGACGTTGAAATCGAGAATGACGGGGGGCAGCGAATCGAGTCCTCCCGTCTCTCCCGCTCCGGGCACGTAGAATATCTCCGTTCCCGCGTTCCTGAGGCCCCGGAACTCGTCCCTGATAAGATCGATGACATCCTCCCCGACCCCGGGGCTGTCGATAAGGTCGCCCCCGATGAGCAGGATGTCATGCTCCCGGCCGATGGCGGCGATCCGCTTGAATGTGTTCGCCCTCGCATAGTCCGGGATGCCGGTCTCGTCGTTTTTCATGCCGAGGTGAATGTCCGAGACGAACAACAGCCTGATTTCGTTATCCATGAGCGCTTCCGGTTCCGCACGGGCGTGGAATTCCGGCCCCCCCGGGCGCAGGGGTGCCTGTCTCAATTGTCGAGAGATTCCGGCAAATCCTAAAGCAGTTTGCGGGGGATAATCCGGCAGGATGGAAGATGGCAGGCGGACAATTCATGGCACATCAATCGAGAACCGCACACGCGGGACGCCCTGCAGCGCCCCCGGTTTCATCCCCGGTACGCGACTCAGTAGGCCACGCAGAGGATATAATTATTAAAATCGCAGGTGCTAGCGGGCCAGTTTATCCAGAATGCATCGGGAAAGTTGGAGTTTCCCCTCATGCCGGTATCAGGCGCGAGGTCCGTAGTCCAGCCCTGGCAGTTCTCGGCATTGAGGGAGCCGTCGATATTGCTGCCGGTCCACCATTCCAGTCCGCCCGGAAGCACCCCGGCGGCGCTCAGCGTCATGTCGATGGTGCCGTCCCAGAGCGCGGTCCACGACGTCGAGATCAGGTTCACGCCGCTGTAATCGTATACCGGGAGGCCCTGGTAGGCCGAGGGGACAAGGGAGGAAATACGATCGGTTGTCGAAACAGAGATAAAAGCCCGCACGGTGGTAATCGGGAAGGGGGGAGGAGCCGCCGCCTGGCACAGGGCATCGGCCCCGGCCCTGCCGCCCAGATTCCCGGTGACCATACCGGCGTCGTAGATATATATGGCCTGCGGCGAATTATCCGCCAGATCGATCATGATAAGGGCGAGGGTATCGTCGCCCTCATTATTATACAGGTCGTTTCGCTCGCAGGTCAGGAAAAGAGCCGCAAAGACGATAAGAACGGATGCCGTCACTATCTTTTTCATGATTACAATATACCATGTCCGCTAAAAAAAGTCAACACTATCAGTCGATGAAAAAGTGAAGGGGGGGAGCTTCCCGGGGAATATGAACCCTCACCCTTAAAGCGTCCGCCGGAGGCGGACACACCTGTCGGGGTGCTGTCTGAGCCAAATCCGGCACTGCCGGTTTGGCGAGTTCACCCCGAAGCCCGTCGCGGCGAGCGACCACGCCGGGGGTCGTGAGGGGGGCCATCGTGCAATGGCCCCCCTCACATACGCTCGACCCGCCCCTGGATGGGGCGACTCCAATCCGCACTGCAACAATCACTCTCCCCGTTAATTTTCCTTGCATAATTACCACTACCATTACAGAATACTGGGAGAATGATCCACACGGACGGACGTGAATGAAGATCAAACTTATCGCACCGAAAATGTCGCTGCGGCCCATGGATTCCGAATTCAAGCGGCGCATGACGCCGTCCATCTCCCTTCTCGTTCTGGCTTCCCTCACCCCTCGCGGGCATGAAATCGAAATCGTGGACGAAAACATCTCCCCTGTCAGTTCATATGAGAAAACGGATCTGGTGGGAATAACATGCACGGTCGACACCTTTGAAAGGGCGAAAGAGATCTCCCGGAAATTCCGTTCCTGCGGCTCCCCGGTAGTGCTCGGCGGCATATTCCCGAGTTCCTGCCCGGAACTCGCCGAACAATACGCGGATTCCGTATGCGTCGGCGAGGCCGAGCCGTTATGGCCCGGAATTCTCGATGACGCCGGTGCGGGCAGGCTGAAGAAGAGATACGGGCCGTCGGGGGAATTTTCTTCCGGATTGATTCCCCGCCCAAAATGGGAGCTGGTTCCCCGGGGAAGGTACCTCTACACCAACATCGTGACCACGAGCCGTGGGTGCCCCCACCGATGCGAATTCTGCTACAATAGCTGCGATTATACGATCAAGAACTACCGGAGAAGGCCCGTCGAAAAAGTGATTGATGAGATTGCCCGGCTGGAGACAAGGCAGGTCCTCTTTGTCGATGACAATTTTCTCGGAGACGCCGCGTGGCTGCGGAATTTCCTGTCGAGAATAAAACCCCTCTGCCTCACCTGGCACGCCGCGGTATCGACGGATATCGGGAAAAACCTTCCCCTCCTTGACATGATGCGGGAAACCGGCTGCAGGAGCCTGTATATCGGCTTTGAATCCATAAACGACGACTCACTGGCCGGTGTCAATAAAAAGCAGAACAGAGCGGGAGACTTCGAACGCACGATCAGGGAGGTCCATGACAGGGAAATAATGGTCAATGCCAGCATGGTTTTCGGTTTCGACCACGACATGCCTGACGTCTTCGACAGGACCCTCGGCTGGCTCGTCGAGAACCGGATCGAGACCATGACCGGCCACATTCTCACCCCCTATCCCGGAACGCTGCTTTATAAAAGATTGATGAAGGAGGGACGAATCATCGACGAGAACATGTCTCACTACACTACCGCGAAGGTCGTATTCAGGCCGAAACACATGACCGATGAGGAGCTTCTGAATGGCTATCTCGGCATGTATGACCGGTTCTATTCGTTCCGCAGCATCATCAGGAGAAGGCCACTTTCCAGGAGTCAGTGGTATCCCTATTTTCTTTTCAATCTCGGATACAGGAAATTCGGGAAGGTTACCTCCCGGATCGGCAGGTTGGGCATTATGAGTTTCACCGGAAAGATGGCAAGAAGGCTCTCGTATGGCATAGGATGAAGGGCATCCGGGGGCACACCCCTTCACGATTCGCACTGCCCGTTCAATTCATGATTGACATTTTTTCTCCGGCGCGCTACGGTTATACGGATCTGCCATCCCTGCATGTTGCAGGCGTTGCTCCGGCAATGACAACAATGAGTGGTGTATCTTTTTATTTATTTTTTAAGCGGCTGGCGCAATGAAAAGAAAAGTAGTGCTCATCCTTTTGAACATTGCGCTCATTCTATCGATCGGCGTAATAGATTACCTGACGACATCCAGCATAAAAATCATCGTGGCGTATCTTATTCCCATATTCATATCGACCTATTTCATTAACTTCAAATACGGGGCGTTGTTTTCAGCATGTGCGGTTATCATTGACGGTATCATTGAATATGGCGAGAAGTCATCGGTCGACTCCGTCTTGATGATAAACAGCATCACCCTGTTGTGCGTATACATGGTCGTTTTATATCTGGTCAACTCTTTACGGAAAAATACGAGCACAATCGAGAACAATCTGGAAGAAAAGGAAAACATTCTCCGGGATATCCATCACCGGATGAAGAATCAAATATCGTCGTTATTGTCCATTATCAATCTCAGCGATCAGATAGAATCAAAAACGAAGCTGTCGGATCTTTCGGGAAGATTACACACCTATCTCTTACTGTATGAAAATCTCTGTTATGACAACAAATCACAGTCAAGAATACATCTTCGAAAATATCTCGATGAAATTGCCGGATACATAATTCAATCGCAATATGGCGGTACACATCAGATTCTATACTCGATGGAGGGGGGCGATTTTTTCCTTGAGAACAAAATCATCGTATCAATCGGCCTGATCGTCAACGAGCTGATGACAAATTCCATAAAGCACGCTTTTGAGGACGAATTCACAGGAAGTATAAAAATCAACATTAGAAACGACGGTGATACCCTGATCATGGACTATTACGACAGCGGTTCGGGTTTTGACTATTCACCCGATGAACCCGGCAAGAAGCTCGGGATCATAATGATTACATCCCTGGTCAAACAACTGAACGGGACCATCGAATATTCGAAGGAAGAGGGATCACGTTTCATATTGACGTTTCATAACATGAATATCCATGACGCCTCATAAGGCGCGGGGACGCACATGGAAACTGTTGTTGAAAAATATTCTGCGCCAGCTGCGAGGCGATTAAATTGAAGACCGATGCCGAATACCTGGAGTTCCTCTGGCCGATGAGGCATTACCTTGTAACGTGCGGGGACATCGATGGAGAATCGAACATCATTGCGGTCAGCTTCTGCATGCCCGTGTCGAAGGAGCCCCCGCTCATCGCCTGCGCGATAGGCGTAGAATCCCATTCATCCGGGATGATTCGGGAGATGAGAGAGTTCGCGGTAAACGTCCCCCCGGAAGGGCTGCGGGGAAAGATATATTACTGCGGTTTTCACTCGGGGCGTCAGGTGGATAAATTCAATGAAACGGGATTGACCCGGGAACGGGCGCGCAGGATAAAGGCCCCGGTCATCGGCGAGTGCGTGGCCCATATGGAATGCCGGGTAGCGCAGGAGATTGAAACGGGGGATAAAATACTCTTCATAGGCGAAGTGATAGAGGCCTATGCGGATGAGGACCTCATGAAAGGAGAAAGGAGCGTCGAGTACGCGAAAGGCGGCTTTCCCCGAAATATATACGGCATGAGGTTTGAACGATAACGATCGCCGCGGTCCCGGATGAACGGCATCGGCGGCATCGCGTTATCACGCACCTGAACATAACGGGCGGGCTCGCCGCCCGGCACCATACGCATGGCGGGGAGACGATCCATGAGACGCAATGACAAGGAGATAACCGACCCGTCGGTAATTGAAGATATACTGTCGGGGAACAACCTCTGCAGAATCGCGTTTTTGAACAAGGGCGAGCCGTACCTGGTCCCCATGAATTACGGGTATGCCGGGGAGCGCATCTATCTCCACTCGGCGCTACGTGGAATGAAACTCGATTGCATGCGCGCCGACAACAGGGTCTGTTTCGAAATTTCGGATTCAATAGAAATGGTGCACGCGGAATCGGCCTGTGATTTCGGGATGCGATACCGGTCCCTGATCGGGCGGGGAAGGATCAGCATCATCGAGGACGACGGAGAAAAGAAAGCGGGGCTGCAGGTCCTCGCGAAGCAGGCGACCGGCGCTCCGGGATGGACGATTACGCGGGAACGGATGGACGCGGTCGCTGTGCTGAAAATAGAAATCGATTCGATCACGGGAAAAGTGTCGGGTCTGTAGACACGTTACGCCGCCTGCGCTCCGCCCCGAATAATGGAGGAAAGTACGATGAAACAGCGAATAAAAAACGCCATAGTGAAGATATGCGCCTATTCCCTTTTATTTTCAGGGGGGTTCTTCTTCCTTCTCGGCGCGGCCATGTGGATCGAGGGTGACCCGCGCTACTTTGAAGCCGGGAGGGGACTTTCCATTGTTTCTCTCGTCCTCGTCATACCGGGTGTGTTCATGGCCCTGAAGACGAGGAAAATCGACACTCGCAACGGTAAAATCGACCATGTTGTCCAACTGATCAGATCCCATCGAAGGATATCCCTGGATCTTCTCGCGGAAAAGACGGGCCTCGCCCTTTCCGAGGTCGAGGAACTCCTCTCCGCGTCCCTGAAGAGGAATATGATCAGCGGAAAAGTCGACCGGACAACAGGGGAGTTTTACACCGACGGGGGGGGCAACCGCGCGGCCGCCATGAAAAACTGCCCCTCCTGCGGGGGCTCCCTGGCGGGACCCCCCCTTGAAGGCGACACGATGAAATGCCGGCATTGCGGGAATGTCTACTCCTGACGGCACCCGCCCGGGGGGGCACACCTAAAAGAAAGGAGGGCCGATGATGGGTAATTCGATTTTCTACCGGGACATCAGGCGTTACAAGTACCAGATCCTTGACGACTACGCTATCGATATCGCCATTTTCCCCGCCGGGGATATACTCGAGCCCGCGCCCCCCCGGGAGAGCTATATCCGCCTGGACAGAAGGGGCAGGCTCGTCATCAGCAAATTCTACGCATGGGACGGCCCGAGCGGGCCTACCTGCGACACCCCTGATTTCATGCGCGGCTCCCTTGTGCACGACGCCCTCTACCAGCTCATCCGCGCCGGACGGATACCCGAATCGAGCCGCGCCCACGCCGATGACCTCCTGCGGGATATCTGCATTGCGGACGGCATGTCGCGGTTCCGGGCGTGGTACGTGCACAAGGGGGTGCGCTGTTTCGGGAAGGCCCCGGCAAAGCGGGAGAGTCGTGACGACTTTATCGTGCGCACTGCGCCGTAGGCGCGCGGGCGTCACTCCTGTCAGCATAGCCGCCAATTACCGATGGCCGCGCGCCTTGAACGATTTTCTTCTTGATAACCGGGGCAAATCACCCCGCGTGTGGCACACGCGGAATTACGGAGGCGGCGTTATCCCGGCCATTCGCGAGCACGCGCTCCTTGAACAAGAGATTAACATATGAAAAAATCATGGTTTGAAGACATTTTTCTGGCCGGTCTGGGTCCGGAATCGTACACCGTAAGACGCAAGGCTTACATGTTTGCCTTGATCACCTCGATCATGATACCGCTCCTGGCAATTCCCACGGTCGTCAATTTCACGACCTCCGTTTCAACCCATCCCCTTTTAATCAATGCCGCGAATAGTATCATGATCGCGGCCTGCATCGCTTCCCTTCTGATTCTTCGCAAAGGACGTTTCGGGCCGGCAGTGGCGCTTTTCGCGGTGATTATGTCCCTGCGGGTGGTATTCGGCACTTTGATCAAGCTGGAGCCCTGGCTCGCCACGGGGCACAGCAACAATGTCTATTTCATGTTCGCGGCCCTGGTTTTCGCGGCATTCTTCACTTCACGACGGGTGATGGTTGCCATCGGGATCCTCTTCGTCTCAATCATCGCCGCCGTGCCCTTCATTGCGAAAGGACGCGTAGACCAGGGGATGGTTTCATTGGTCACCGGCACCTCTATCAACATCATCATCGCCATCGTCATCGTTACGATACTCGCCTACATGATATCCCTCATCACCGAGCGCTCACTTCGCGCCGCAGAGGAGGAACTGGCCCGAAATCGCGATCTGACCGTCGAGCTTGAACACCAGGTCGAGCAGCTCGAGGCAACAAACGAGGAGATGGAGTCGATGAACGAGGAGCTCAACCATACATATACAGAGCTCCTCGAATCGAACAAGAACCTGCGAATATTCAAGAATTTCGCCGAGGCCTCCGGCCAGGGCCTCGCCATGTTTCGCCCGTCAGGCACGCTCCTCTACGTTAATCGTGCGCTCTGCATCCTCCTCGGGAGAGAGGGGCCCGGAGAAATGGCCGGGGAAGACTTTCTCGCCTGCTATCCCGGTGAATGGAAGACGCGACTTACCGGGGAGATATTCCCGTCGGTTACAACCGAGGGTCAGTGGATCGGAGAACTTCCCCTTTCTGCCCGCGACGGGACGCAGATCCCGACGATACAGAACCTTTTCCTTATGAGTGACGAAACGGGCAGGGAGCTCTGCGTGGCCGCCGTCATCACCGACCTGACGGAGCGAAAGCGGATGGAGGCGCACCTGCTCCATGCCGACAGGGTGAAGGCCATCGGGAAACTCGCCGGCGGGATTGCCCACGACTTCAACAATATTCTCACCGCGATCATGGGTTTCGGCGAGCTCCTTCTGGGCGACCTTCCGCCCGGCGACCGGCGCAGAGAGTACGCGGAGGAGATACTTCGTGCCGGAAGGATGTCGGCGGATATCGTTCATCAGCTTTGCGCCTTCGGCAAAGGCCAGGTCATGAATCTCGCTCCCTTCGACATCAACCATGAAATCACCTCCCTTCGAGCAATCCTTCTCCGCTACATGAATGAAGGCATGGAGCTGCTCCTCGATCTGGATCCTGATCCTCCCATTGTCTTCGCGGATGCGACGCAGATTGAGCAAGTCATAATCAACCTGGTCATAAACGCACGCGACTCGATGCCCGTCGGCGGAAGGATTACGATACGCACACGGCATTCCTTCATGAATGCTTCCGGTGTACCGGGCATTTCGGAAGAGGACCCGCGGCCGGCCGCCGCAATCTCCTTCGAAGACACCGGTTCCGGCATCTCCGAAGAGCTCTTGCCGCGGATTTTCGAGCCCTTTTTCACCACGAAAGAAAACAAGGAAGGCTCCGGCCTGGGCCTGTCGGTTGTCCATGGCATCATTGAACAGCACGGCGGCAGGATAACCGTAACGAGCATACCGGAGGGCGGTTCGACCTTCACCGCATACCTGCCAATTGCCAAAGAAGAACCCGTAACGCCTGATTCCGCGAAAGTGGAGCCGGATCGCTTACGGGGCAGCGGGGAACGTATACTCGTAGTGGAGGACCGCGAGAAGGTCCGTGCCTTTGCCTCGATCCTCCTTCGGGAGTTCGGCTATATCGTATTCGAGGCCGAAAACGGGGACCGGGCGTCGAAGGTCTTCGATGACGAGAAAGGTGCAATCGACCTTCTCTTCACCGATATCGTAATGCCGGGCGGGAGCGGTTACGACCTGATCGATACGCTTACTGCGAAGAAAAAGGACCTTCGAGTCCTGGTCTGTAGCGGATATGCCGAAGTTGAATCCCCGCGACGGCGAACATTCCCCTTCCTCCAGAAACCTTATTCGGTTGTCGATCTCCTCCGGGCGGTAGGGGAAGTGCTGGGTAAAGGATAGGAAAGAACGCCTGCTATCTCCCTAGACGGGACGCGCACTTCACGCAGGTTATCCCCTCGGGAAAGGCGAGAATCCCTGCATTTACCGGAGAGACCCGCATGATATCGGGAGGGGAAATTTAATCGGAGAATCGAGCAATTGGACGGAAGGGAACTTGTCCGCAAAGTAGTCCCGCGACCATTCCGTGGTGAACAGAACGACCGGCCTTCCGGATTCGTCCACCCCCGTCACCGCGCCATGGGGAAGCGATTCAAGAATGTCTAAGCCCTCCGGCGGCGTTTCAATCCACCTCAGGGTCGTCCAGGGCATCATCTCAAGATTCGATTCGACCCCGTACTCTTCCCTCAATCGGTACTGCAGCACCTCAAACTGAAGGGGACCCACCGCCCCGAGCAGGGGAAGCACCCGCGTGGAATCATTCAGGTGAAAGGTCTGGACGATGTCCTCCGCGAGGAGCTGCTCGATCCCCTTGCGGAAAGTCTTGTAGCTCGATCCCCCGGCGGCGTTCAGATAGGCGAAGCACTCGGGGGCGAAACGGGTGATCTCTTCAAACTCGATCGAAGGGTCGGAAGTGATGGTATCCCCCACGCGGAATTGCGTATTGGTGACGAACCCCAGGATGTCGCCGGCATAGGCTTCGCTCAGGGTCTCCCGGTCCCGCCCGAAGACGTTGTGCGCGCTGGAAATCCGCACCTCCTTTTTAAGGCGGGAATGGAAGACGCTCATATCGCGAACGAACCTGCCCGAGCAGACCCTGGCGAACACCATCCTGTCCCGGTGCATCGGGTTCATGTTTGTCTGCACCTTGAATACGAAACCGGAGAAGGCGGGATGGTCAAGGGGCACGGGACCTCCGGAGCTCTCCCGCGGAGCGGGACCGCCTGACTGTTCCAGGAACCCCTTCAGCAACAGTTCCACGCCGAAGTTGTTGGCCGCGCTTCCGAAAAAAACGGGCGTTGTTTTCCCTTTCAGCACCTCCGCTGAATCAAATCCGCCGTGGGCGCCGTCGAGAATTTCCAGCTCGTCCATGATTTCTTCGTACACGGAATCGTTAAGAAGAGACCGAACAAGAGGGTCGGAAATATCATGGACTGACACAGGCGCCCTGTAGGCGCCGCCGGGGACTCTCTCGAAGAGGTGCACCATCTTCCCGAGCCTGTCGTACACCCCCTTGAACAGGGGACCGTTATCAAGCGGCCAGTTGACGGGAAAGGCGTGAAGGCCGAGCACCTTTTCGAGCTGATCGAGAAGATCAAGGGGCGGCAGCGACGGGCGGTCGAGCTTGTTCATGAAGGTGAATATGGGAATGCCCCTTTTACGGCATATTTCGAAAAGCTTTCTTGTCTGGCTTTCTATACCCTTGCCCGCATCGATCACCATGATGACCCCGTCGACGGCCGTGAGCACTCGATAGGTGTCTTCGGAAAAATCCCTGTGCCCGGGGGTATCCAGGAGATTCAATCGGTATCCGCCGTATTCGAATTGAAGCACGGTGGAGGAAATGGAAATCCCCCGTTTCTTCTCCAGCTCCATCCAGTCAGACGACGTTTCCCTCTGCTTTTTTTTGGCCGTTACGGATCCCGCGAGGTCAAGGGCGCCGCCGTATAAAAGAAGCTTTTCCGTGAGGGTGGTTTTACCCGCGTCAGGATGGGAGATGATCGCGAATGTCCGCCTGCGTGATATTTCTTTCCGTATCATATGTACGGACAATTAGTAACAGATGCCTCTGTTGTCAATATAAATCCCCACCCCCCGGCGGCCTCGCGTGCCGGGGGGCTGTGAATTCGGCCCCATCGGGCCCTTTTCAAGGACCCGGTGGGATTATTGCGGAATAATAATAATTTTATTGACAAATGCCGATTCAACGTCAAAAAGACAGAACCATGCTGCGGGAAGAGCGGCCGCCGGGGCTGCCATCCCGCTGCCCCGGCAGATGACATGTACTGAATCGAGAGACAGGCAATGACCAGAAAGAACGCCCCCGGCGAAGGAACCGGGGAAAAGAAACTCACACTGTTCATCCCGATCGCACGCATTGCGGCGATATACTTCATCGGGTTTTCCCTTTTTATCCTGGTGTCGACCATCATCCTGCTCATGCTGACAAAGCCGGACCGCGAGGTGGTTATCCCGGACGTCGAGGGAAAGATGTTCATCGAAACCTACAACAGCCTCATCCGAAAGGGGATCAGGCCGGAGATCAGGTTCAGGGACATTTCGGATATCGACGACGGTATGATTCTCTCCCAGTACCCGAAGAAGGGAAAGATCGTTCCCGAGAACAGCACGATCAAGCTCCTCGTAAGCAGGTCCCGCTATTACATCGAGGTCCCGAACCTGGCGGGCAGGGAACTCCAGATCGCGCGCAATAATCTCAGGAGCATCCACCGGTACGACAGAACCCTTTCCCTCGAGACCGGGACTGTCTCCTATATTCCGTCGGAAACCGTTTCCGACAACATCGTCATCGACCAGAGCCCTCCCGCGGGGGAAAGGGTCACTCCGGACCGGAAAATCAACCTCCTGGTCTCCTCCGGCGCCTCCGCACCGAACGCCCTCATGCCCGATGTCACTGGCCAGTCCCTCGAGCTCTGCTTCGACCTTCTTCGTGCGAAGGGACTCAGGATCATCCAGGAGATCGTCGTGACCGGCGATATGGCGTTGAGCGGTAGTGTCGCCTCCCAGGCTCCTGCGCAGGGTGCCCTGACCGGCAAGGGGCAGGCGTGCACTCTCAGGGTAAACTGGCGCCCGATGGAAAACCGCCCTTACAGGTCCTACGAAAAGGTCGATTACCAGATCCCGCCGGGGGCACCGCAGGGGCTCTATGAAGCGCAGGTGGAAGATGGCGCCTCGAAGCGGATACGCTTCTCACAGGCCTCCGGACCCGGCAAAAAAATCATTTTCCTCTTCGGGCGCACGGGCAACGCCGTCGTTACGATACTGTGCGACAAAAAACCGGTTGATACGATTGAGATAGATGTCGACTGACGATAAAAAGACCCTGATCTCCCCTTCCATCATCGCCTCCGATCTGACGGTCATCGGCGAGGAGGTGAAGGGATTCGACGCGGGGGTGATAGACCTGCTCCACATTGATGTGATGGACGGGAATTTCGTGCCCAATCTCACCTTCGGCCCCGGGTTTATCGGCCAGCTCAAAAAGCGGACGCCCATACCCCTTGACGTGCACCTTATGATCGAGGCGCCGGAGAGATCGATCGAGCAGTATATTCAGATCGCCCCATGGTCCCTCACCATACACTATGAAAGCACGAGGTTCCCGGCGCGGCTGCTACAGATCATACGTCAGGCCGGCATCATCGCGGGCCTCACCATCAACCCCGCGACCCCGGTGGAGGCGACCTTCGACCTCCTTCCCTATGCGGATATGGTCCTCATCATGTCCGTGGACCCGGGTTTCTACGGCCAGTCCTTCATGGAGCCGGCACTGGGACGGATCAGAAAACTCTCGTCATTCATAAACTCCGCCCCCGGCACGCGGGTCATGATCCAGGTCGATGGCGGCATCGGCCCGCAGAATATCGCCGATGTTGTCGCCGCAGGGGCCGATATCGTCGTTGCCGGGAACTCGGCCTTCAAGGGCGGCGACGTAAATGCGAACGTCAGGAAACTAAAAAAACTGGCGGAAGGCGCCCGAATCGGCGCCTGACTCCCGGCTAGCCCGCCAGCCGGGCCTTCAGTTCCCGCTTCAGTATCTTACCCGATGGATTCTTCGGAAGATTATCAATGATAACGACCTTCTTGGGGCACTTGAACCCGGCGAGCCTTCCCTTCGCGAATGAGGTGACGTCCTTCTCCGTCAGGGCGGCTCCCTGCTTGAGCACCACCACGGCGGTCACTACCTCGATCCACTTCGGATCGGGAAGTCCTATCACCGCCACCTCCTCGATGTCGGGGTGCTGGTAGAGGACCTCCTCGACCTCGCGGGAGGCCACGTTTTCGCCCCCCGTCTTGATCATATCCTTCTTCCGGTCCACCACATAGAGATAACCGTCCTCGTCGAACCTTCCGAGATCGCCGCTGTGAAACCAGCCGAATTGAAAGCACTCCGCGGTTTTTTCCTGATCGTTCAAATAACCGGTCATCACCTGCCCGGAGCGGTGGACTATTTCACCCACGGTTCCCACGGGAACGAATTGACCGTCATCGTCCATGAGGCGCGTCTCAACGTTGAGGACCGGTTTCCCCGCCGAACCCGGCTTGACCAGCTGGTCCCGCGGCTTGAGAATCGTGGCGACGGGACCCATCTCCGTCTGGCCGTAGTAGTTCCACAGCCTGAGGCCGTTGAAGGTGATGGAGAGCTGCTTGATGATCTCCACCGGCATGATGCTCGCGCCATAGGCCGCCTTTTTAAGACTGGAATGGTTGTATTTTTTGAACTCGGGATGATTGAGTATGCCTATCCAGACCGTGGGAGGGGCGAACATGTGGGTGATCTGAAACTTCTCGATGGATCGTATCATTTCATGGGGGTCGGCCCTGTGCAGGATGACATTGGTGGCCCCCACATAGAGAAAGGGCATGAGGAAACAGTGGAGCTGCGCGCAGTGAAACAGGGGAAGGGCGTGCAGGCATACATCATCTGTTTCGTAGTTGCCGTCGAAGATACAGCTGTAATACTGCGACATGAGGGCCCGGTGGGACAGCATTGCGCCCTTGGGTTTCGATTCCGTTCCGCTCGTGTAGGGTATCTGTACGATATCCTCCGCCGTAACGTCTACCTGGGGCTCCTCCACGGGCATCCTTTCAAGCTCGGTTATGCAGTTGAGGTAGCCCTCGGGAACCATGGAGTCGCCCAGGGGTATGAACCCCCATTTTTCCACTGTTTCAAATGTACCCTGCGCCCGGGAGATCACGGGATAGAGTGAGTCCTCGGCGATGAAGACCTTCGCCCCGGAATGGTTGACGATATACGCTATCTCATCGGCGTTGAGCATGTAGTTAATCGGAACCTGTATGGCGCCAATCTTACCCAGACCGATGAGACTGATGGGATAGTAGTGCGAATTATAGGCATAGACCGCCACGCGATCCCCCTTTTTCACACCCCATTCCGTCATGAGATGGGCGAACCGGCGCGACTCCCTTTCGAGATCGTAAAAAGAGAGGTTGACGTCCCTGAAAACAATTGCTTTTTTGTCCCCGTACTTTGTCGCGGCGCGCCGCGCCATGTCTCCGATCGTGTCCCGATTGATTATGTTGGCCATGATTCCCTCCCGGATTTTCCTGTGGCAGGAAGTGCCGACTCCATACCGTCCGCAGGGCCGATTCGCAAAGGTTTGCTGCAGGGGCCCGGTACACTATGCGGCCTTCACATGTAACCATGGATAAGGGGAGGGTAGATCAAATCAATACTATTTCCCCCCGGGGGAATCTCCCGCCATTTTTTACCGGAATCCGGTGAGGTTTCACGACTGGTAACGGGGGACACGCCAATTAATTTGCAGACATAAAATATTTTTTGTTGACAAAAAAAGGGGCTTAAAAATAAATTAGTTCCTAATCATTTCAGGAGGAATCCGCGGTGTCCGTAAAGATACGCTTACAGAGAACCGGTACAAAGAAAAAGCCGTTCTACCGGGTTATCGCAATTGACGGCAAGGCAAAACGGGACGGAAAATACATCGATCAGATCGGACGCTACCAGCCCATCATGGACGGCGAGCAATTAATAATCGATGAAGAAAAACTGCTTCACTGGCTCGGCAAGGGCGCACAGCCGACCGACACCATCCTGCAGCTCTTGAAGAAAAAAGGGTTATGGCAGAAGCACACAAGCCGTAAATAGGCGGGATGGAGGCTTTCATGAACTACAAGGACCTCGTTGACTACATGGTGAGATCACTGGTCGATCATCCTGACCAGGTGGAGATACGGGAAGTCGAGGGTGAAAAATCGACGATCCTGGAGCTCCGGGTTACCAAGGAAGACATCGGCAAGGTCATCGGGAAGCATGGAAGGATAGCCCGGGCGATCAGGACCATAATCAACGCCTCCGCGACGAAATCAGGGAAACGGGTGGTGCTGGAAATACTCGATTAATGACGCCCGACGACCTTGTCCGCATCGCCGTGATCACCGGCGTCCACGGGCTGACCGGCCGCCTGAAAATTGCAGTAACGACCGATTTTCCTGAACGCTTCCAGGCGGACAGATCAGTCATCATAAAAACGGGCGACAACTACGGGACGTACAAAATACTCGAATTCGTCGATCATGGTAAAAGGGCCGCGCTCCTTCGCCTGGAAGGCATAGGGGACCGGAACGCTGCGATTGCCTTCAGGGGCGGCGAACTATTCATCGAAATAGCCGAAACCGAGCGAACGAGAAGCCTCCTCGACGAAGAAAGCTATTATTATTATGATATAATCGGCTGCGTTGTATTCCGCGACGGGCGCGAATGCGGCACAGTGGCTGACATACTTGAAGCGGGTGCCGGAGAGATACTGGTGATAACCGACGGCCGGGGGGAACGATACATGGTCCCCTTCGTCGAGTCGATGGTCGATACGTCGGAAATCCGGAGCCGCAGGCTGAACATCGATCCCGTCGAGGGGTTATTTGAAATTCAAGATCGCGACACTGTTCCCTGATTTTTTCACTTCCCCGCTCCAGTCAGGCCTTCTCGGCAGAGCGGTCAAATCGGGAACTATCGAGATCGTCCTGATCGACATACGCGATTTCGCGTCTGGAAACTACCGGAGTTGCGACGATTATCCCTACGGCGGCGGCTCTGGCATGGTTCTTATGCCAGAACCCCTTGCCGCCGCGGCGGAAAGCGCGATGGAGGAGGGCACCAGGGTGGTCCTCACCTCCGCCTCCGGGGCCCTCATGAACCAGGCCCTGGTCAAGGAGCTGGCGGGCCATGATGACCTCCTCATCCTGTGCGGTCACTACGAGGGGGTCGACCAGAGGATCGTGGACCGGTATGTCGATTACGAACTATCCGTGGGGGACTATGTTCTCTCCGGGGGCGAGTACGCCGCGCTGACAATCATAAACGCGGTCTCACGGTACGCACCCGGATTTCTTTCCAACCGGGACTCCCTGGCAGAGGAAAGCTTCGAGGAGGATCTCCTCGAATATCCCCACTACACACGGCCCGAGGAGATATTCGGCCTGAAAGCGCCCGCCGTACTCCTCAGCGGTGACCATGAGAAAATCGCCCGGTGGAGGCTGGAACGGAGCATCGAGAAGACGAAACGGGTTCGACCGGATCTTTACAGGCACTATCTTATCAGAAAACTATCAGGAGAATGAACGATGGACATTATTCAGCAGATCGAGCGGGAAATAGCCCCTGTCGATAGAAAGGTGGACTTCGAAATCGGGGACACGGTCAAGGTGCACTACCGGATCGTAGAGGGAACCCGGGAGCGGATCCAGGTATTCGAGGGGATCGTCATCGCCATCGATAACAAGGGGTTGAACAAAAACTTCACGGTAAGGAAGCTTTCCTTCGATGTGGGGGTCGAGCGGATATTCCCCCTCCTCTCGACGCGAATCGCCAAAATCGAGGTCGTGCGCAAGGGGAAGGCACGCCGATCGAAGCTCTACTATCTGAGAGAGAGAAAAGGCAAATCCGCCAAGCTTCGTGAGAAAAACGTAAAAACCGTGAAAAAGAAGCACACCGTGAGGGTTGAAGACATTCCCTCTACCGGCACGGCCCCTGAAGAAACCGCTGAAGAAACCATCCCCGGTCAGGAATCCTGATTCCGTGGGCTGAGGGACGCGGTGGGCCGTAGAAACGGTTTTTCTTTCAAAAAGGCGGGCGGTGAGTCCGCCTTTTTGCGTGGGCCGACCTTCGATATCGAGCGTCGGCTCCTCGGCGAAGGGGTCTCCGTCATCGTGGGAATCGATGAAGCGGGCCGCGGCTCCCTTGCCGGACCTCTCTGTCTCGGCGCCGTCGTCTATGATCCCTCCTTCATCACCTCGGTACGAGGCATCCTCCCGGGAATCGACGACTCGAAAAAGCTTTCCCCTCGGCGCCGCGCCGACGCCCTCGAATTTATCCGCGTACGCGCCCTTTTCTGCTCCTCCATCCTGGTCTCCCACCGAACCATCGACCGCCTGAACATAAACGGCGCGACTGAATTCGCCCTCCGGCGCCTCATCAAGACGATGCCGATGACCCCGGACATCGTGCTCATGGACGGAAATTTTTCTTTCGATTTACCGGTCCCTCTTCGTTCAATAAAGAAGGGGGACACGCTGTCGATCTCGATCGCATCGGCCTCAATCGCGGCAAAGGTGCACCGGGACGGGATACTCGAATCAATGGACGCAATCTATCCCGCATATGGCTTCAGGAACAACAAGGGGTATGGAACCAGGGCCCATATCCGGGCCATTTACGAATCCGGCTTCTCGCCGGTACACCGCCTCAGCTATGAGCCGGTGAAAAGCCTTTCCGCGCGCGGAGAAAGCAAGGAAGAAAAATGAAGATCCATCCGTCAGACTCAATAAGGATCTTGGGAAAGGCCCTGCCGGCTGAAACCCTTCGCGCCATCCCCAAGGGAACGGAGCTTCCCGCGCGCATCGTCGAGCGCCTCGGCGCCCGGGAAGCCATCATCGAATTGGCGGGAAACAGAATTCGCGCCGAGTTCCTCAGGGGCGTTCCACCCGACGTGTCGATCACCCTTCGCCTTGAGGATTCGGGTAAAAACGCCTATATATTCAAGCTTATCGACCCGGCAGTGAAAGAAGAGCTGGCCAGGCTGGTCCTTGAATTGACATTTCTGAAGAAGGATGCCATCGGCAAGACCGCACTCCATGAATTGAACGCCGCCATGTCAAAGCACCCGGCAGGCATATTGCAGTTGAACGCCCTCCTCATGGGACGAGATCTGAAGGAATTCGATCGCGGCCTGGCTCGATTTCTCGGCCATCTCCTCCGGCTCGGCATGCCCGCACCGGCCCTCGGCGATCTCTCGATGCTTCTTTCCGGAATCAATATCGGGTCAGGCGCGGTACGCGCCCTTCTCCTTGCCCTCGGTTTTAATGAGACGGCCCTCCGCCGGTGGACATCACTCACGGGGAGCGGTCACGGGGATGCGGTCGACTCTATCATGAAGGGTCTCGAGGCAATCGACGATCCGGAAGAGAGGGTGGACGTCATGCGCCGCCTCGTCATCCTTCTGAACGACAAACGGGAGGGGCAACCAGGTCAGGAGGCCGGGGAGTTTGCCATCCATCACGACGGTGAGTTTCATGCGGTCAGGTACCTCGGGTATGGAGGGTCATGGATCTTCAACGTCGATTTCTCGAAGATCGGGTTGATCGAGATACTCGCCAGGGAGGCGGGGAAGGACTATTCGATATCGATATTCAGCGAAAACCAGGGGGTGATAGACGCCCTCAAGAAATCGGGCAAGAACCTGGCTGAAAATTGTGCGAAAATACATTCCGGTATTTATATAAATTTTTATAATACCCGGTATTCATTGAATAAAATGGTTGAAATTAATTCATATTACTCGAAAAATAGTGTAGTGGATATCAGAGTATGACATGAAAGATGAAAATGTGGGCGTTGCGCTTGAATATTCTGGTGATCTCCCGAAGGTGGTGGCAGTCGCAAGGGGATTGTTGTATGACCGTCTGATTCAGCTCGCCAGGGAACACGATATCACCATCTATCATGATCCTGACCTTGCGGAGACGCTGTCGCACCTCCCCCGGGGCAGCGAAATCCCGGAGGCCCTTTTTATCGCCGTATCCGAGGTCCTTGCTCATTGCTACCGGGTGAATTCCGGTTTCAAAGAGAAACTTGACGACATGGGAATTGTCTGATGCCGAAAATGAGAAAGATATCCGTCGAAGAACTCAAGCCGGGAATGGTCTACGACAAGCCCATTTACGTGGACAGCAATAACATGCTTATCGCGTCGAATGCACCCATCAGGGAATCCGATATCAAGAAGCTGATGACATGGGGCATCACAGAAGTCGAGACCGCCGGAGTGCTCGTGAAGAAGGTCGATCCGGTCGAGGAGAAAAGAGAGGATGCGGCAAGGGAAGCCCCCGCGGAGCGCCCAAAGGAAAAAGCGTCCGATACCGAAAACGAAAAGAGGATCGTGACGGAATATAACGACCTCCTCAAAAAAAGAAAGGCCCTGATAGAGGTCCACAACCGCGCCAGGAACGCCGTTGAGGCGGCCTATAAGTCGATTCGCGCCAACGCCGCCTTCGACACGCGCGATCTGGAGGATTCGGTACAGGGCATCGTCAGGCTCCTGAAAGATAACAGCAGCATATTTCTCTTCCTCTACGGCCTCGACGAGGGGAGGGACTACACCCTGACCCACTCCGTCAATGTCACCTTCTATTCGCTTATCACCGGCATCGCCCTCAAATACAGCCCCATCAAGCTCAACGATCTGGGCCTCGGGACGCTCCTCATCGACGCGGGAATGATCAGGCTTCCGGTCTACATAATCCACAAGCAATCAAACCTGACAGACCAGGAATACAACCAGATAAAGACCCATCCCCTCCTCGGTTACAAGGCGCTGAAAGACCTTGGGCGAATCAAGGAAAACTCGGCAATTATCTCACTGCAGCACCATGAGCAATTCGACGGTAAGGGCTATCCCCGCGGCCTCAGGGGAAACGACATCGATGAGTTCGCCCGGATCGCCGCCATCGCGGACAGCTACGAGGCGCAGATTTCCAACAGGAGCTATCGGAAAAAAGTCTACTTCTATCACGCCATGAGAAACCTTCTGAGCAGCGGAGTGAACAAGTTCGACCCGGTGATTCTCAGGGTTTTCCTTTCGCGGATGTCGGTCTATCCCATCGGCTCCATCGTCGAGCTGAACGATGGCACCATCGGGATCATCATCGGCTCCGTCCCTGAAAAGCCCCTCCGACCCATCATCAAGCTGATTTTCAATGCGGACCGCCGGCGTATCGAGGAAACCCGGATCATCAGCCTCCTTACCGAATCGTCCATCTATATTGTCAGGGCCCTCGACGAGGCCGAGGCGGGCATCAACATTTTCGACGTCCTCTAACGGGGGATGGGCTCTTCACGCAACTTCTCCCTCGGCGCGGACGGCGAGGGTCTCGCGGCACGGTTCCTCATCGAGCGGGGATTCAGGATTGTCGAGCGCAACTATCGCTTCGGCCGCCACGGAGAAATCGACATCATTGCCGAAAAGGATGACCTCGTCATATTCGTCGAGGTGAAGCACCGCACCACCGGGCGCTATGGCGGAGCCCTCTATTCGATCGGCACGAAAAAGAAGGGCAGCATCAAGACCGTCGCGCGGGCTTTTCTCGCCGCACGACCCGATCTGAACCTTCCCGGGACGACCTTCCGCTTCGATCTCATTTCCGTAGGCGGTGGCGCCATCGACTGGGTCGAGGACATGTTCCGATAGTCAACCCCTCATCGAACGGAATTTTCGCACCATCCTTCTGTTGATCACGTCCATCATCCAGGGCGCGAGCTTCTGTATCCACCAGAAGGCCCTGGCGTGGGGGGGGAATATGATCATCTTTCTGTTCCTCGCCACTCCCTGCAGAATGATATCGGCCGCGCGCTCCGCGCTGATGATATTCCGGGGGAGATGGGATTTGTATTCCTCTTTGCTCGCCCCCACCACGTCGACCGAATCGTAAAAGGCCGTACGCACGATACCGGGACAAACAAGTGTCATTCTGACCCCCAGGTCGGCGGCCTCGGGCCGGAGGGCGTGGGTGAGCCCCACCACCCCGTACTTGGCCGTCGTGTAGGGCGTGTTGATCGAAAAGGGGGCAAACCCCGCAAGGGAGGCGATATTGACTATGTGGCCCCCTCCCCCCCGCGCCATCGCCTGGTAGGCCGCCATGGTACCGTGTATGACACCCTCGAGGTTCACGGCGATGATACGCTTCCAGCTTTTCATCGGTATGTCCAGCGCGTCACCCGTAACGCATATGCCGGCATTGTTGAAAAAATAATCGATATCGCCGAATTCCTCCATGCACCGCCCGACGGTCCCGCGCACGGCCTCTTCGTCAGACACGTCGAGCGCCTCGGCGCGGGCAACCCCTCCCGACGACTCGATCGCCCGGGCGACCCCGCACGCCTCGTCGTAATTGATATCGGCGACGACGACGCGCGCGCCGCGCCTGGCGAGGCCCTCGCACAGGGCACGCCCGATCCCCGACGCGCCCCCGGTCACCACGGCGATCCTGTCACGATAGTTCATCTTCATTGCCCTTTCCCCCGGTAGGGGCGCCCCATACGCCCCCGGCATCATACTGAATATCCCGCGGGAAAGTCAAGAGTTAGTTGACAGGGGACCGCGCCTGGCGGCATCCTGCGAAATGACGCCGCCCACGGTGCACCCTCACGGGACTGGCGGCCCATCAACCATCGAACCGAAGGAACGATCATGACGACTGGCAGGCTCTTCACCGGGGGCTCAATCGGCCCATTGAAACTCAGGAACCGGACGATTCGGTCCGCCGCATTTGAAGGCATGTGCCCCGGCGGCATTCCCTCGGAATCCCTCATCAATTATCATCGGGCCGTCGCCGCGGGCGGAATCGGCATGACCACCGTGGCCTATGTGTCGGTCGTCAACGGAGGCCGCACCTTCGGTCACCAGGCCTGGATGCGTCCGGAAATAGTGCCGGCCATGAAGAGGCTGACCGACGCCGTGCACCGGGAGGGCGCCGCCGCGTCGATCCAGCTCGGCCACGGCGGGAACATGGGGGACCGGAAGGTCACGGGTGAGCGCGCGGTTTCTCCCTCGGGCAGATTCAACCTCTTCGGCCTCACCCTCCCCCGCGCCATGTCCGAATCCGATATCGAGCAGATGGCCCGCGCCCATGGCGCCGCGGTGACACTCGCGCAGGAGGCGGGCTTCGACGCGGTGGAGATACACGCGGGACACGGCTACCTGATCAGCCAGTTTCTCTCCCCCTTTACCAACCGCCGGAAGGACCGGTGGGGCGGCTCCTTTGAAAACCGGGCGCGCTTTCTCCGCCTGGTCATGAGGGAGGTGCGGAAGGCGGCAGGCGGCAAGACGGCCGTCCTGGTGAAAACCAACCTTGAGGACGGCTTCAGGGGCGGCGTGGACAGGGCGGAGGCCCTCCTGATCGCGAAGATCCTGGAAGAGGAGGGCGCCGACGCCCTTGTCCCCTCGGGTGGGTTCGTGAGCAAAACCCCCTTCTTCATGATGCGCGGGATCACCCCCCACCGCGAGCTTATCAGCTACCAGAAGGACCTTCTGATCAAGCTCGGCATGATCGCCTTCTCCCGCATCATGATCAAAGACTATCCCTACACGGAGGCCTACTTCCTCGAGCCCGCCCTGGCGATGCGGGACGCCGTACGCCTTCCCCTGGTTTACCAGGGAGGGCTTGTGTCCAGGAACACGATTGAAGATGTCCTCGACAGGGGCTTCGAATTCGTGGGGCTCGCCCGCGCCCTCGTCGCGGAGCCCGATTTCGTCAACCGTGTCCGGGCGGACCGGAACCACGTGTCGAAATGCCTTCGCTGCGGGCCCTGCAACAGCTGCGTGGCCGTTATGTATGTGGGCGAAATGCGCTGCACATTCGAGGGGTGAGGGGCGATGAGCGACAGACAAAGGAGCTTCAGACCGTAAAATCCTCATCGCCATCATAATCGCCATCATCGGGGGGTCCCTCACCGGCGGGTTCCTCCCCGCCCTCTCCCTCTCCCTCGCAATTTTCGGCGAGATATTCCTGAATCTCCTGATGATGATCGTCGTGCCCCTTGTCTTTTTTTCAATGGTGGTGGGGATCACCAACCTCGGCGACCTGAAGAAATTCGGCTCTATCGGGCGGAGAACGATACTCTACTACCTTCTCACCACCGCAATCGCGGTGGCGATCGGGATGGTCATGGTCAACCTTGTCAGGCCGGGCATCGGCGTGTATCACGGGGAGCGCCGAGCCGGGAGCGCGTACAGTGTCGACAAAGAGGACGGCACCTCGGTCACCCTCTCCGCTCCCCTTTCGAACGCCGGGCCCTCCGGCCTTCGCCTCCGGCTCATCGACCAGGGCCTCTCGGGTACTATCGTTTCGATCAGCGGGCCCGTGGTGCGGGTCAATGCCTGGGACCCGGACATGACGCCTGCCCCTGCCGGTATCGGTTACGAGGTGACGGTCCCCCCGGGCAGGGAGCTCCAGGCGGCCAGGAAGGGGGCCTTCGACACCATGAAGGAGGTAATCGTCGGCGACGTGAATTCGGGGCGCGAAGGGCTCATCCCCCGGAATATCGCCAACGCGATGGTGAGGATGGATATCCTTCCGGTCATATTTTTCTCGATCCTCCTGGGTCTGGCCCTTTCCGTACTCGGCGCGAAGGCGGAACGGGTCGTCGAATTCTTTTCCGTCTGTAACGAAGCGGTTCTGAAAATCGTGGATTGGATCATGCTCTACGCCCCCGTTGGCATCTTCGCCCTCGTGGCGGAGCGTATCGGCCGCGCAGGGGGTTTCAGCGGCTTTATCCCGGAGCTCATGGCCATCGGGCGCTACGCGGGAACGGTCGCCGGCGGCCTTCTCATCCACGGCCTTCTGGTACTCCCCCTTCTCCTCTACCTCCTTTCAAGGAGGAGGCCCCTTCGCTACCTGGCGGGGTCCGGCGCGCCCCTCCTGAACGCCCTTTCAACCGCCTCAAGCTCCGCTACCCTGCCCCTCACGATCGAGACAGCGGAAAAGGTCCATGGCATCAGTAAGAAGGTCTCCGGCTTTGTCCTCCCCCTCGGCGCGACGATCAACATGGACGGCACCGCACTCTACGAGGCCGTTGCCGCGATATTCATAGCACAGGTCTACGGCATCCAGCTGGGGTTCGCCGAGCAGGCCATCGTGGCGGTCACCGCGACCCTCGCGGCCATCGGAGCCGCGGGTATCCCGGAAGCGGGACTCGTCACCATGGTGATCGTCCTGAGGGCCGCCGGGCTCCCGATCGAGGGAATCGGCATTCTTCTTTCCATTGACTGGCTCCTTGACCGATTCAGGACCACGGTCAACGTCTGGGGTGATCTCGTATGCGCGGGTATCATCGATACCCTTGAGGAGAGGGATCGGGTCCGCACCGGCGGCTGACCCGCACAGGCGGATCCCGTCATTTCAGGCTCACCGGAATCCGCACGATCACGGCGGCACGCCCTGTCCCTTCATTCTGCCCGCCAATGGTATCGAAGACCGGGTTCCTCGCGCGGCATCAACGTCCATGACGGATCCTTGCCCCCGTACAACGCCCCCTGACACAGGCAGGCGTCTCTGCAAGGTGTGCCGCGCATGCTATGATCCGGGGACAGCCGATTTCGCGATAGTGTCGATACAACCGGTCCAGCCTTTGCGCGGTTGCCTCCTCTATCACCCCCCCGCAATTGACAAGTATCGGGTACAGGGCACACTCTTCGTCGCGACCGCACGCGTACGTGGCGCCCTTGAGAATGCGGCTGAACTCTCTGCGGATCTCCCCGCATTTCGCGTCCTGCCCCGATTTCTTGTCACACCCGGAAAGAACCACGCACGCGGCCAGAAAAAGCACCGCCGCCCCCTTCACTTTTTCGCCTCGCAGATCACCTTGATATAATGGAAAATATCCTTTGCCGTGGTGATCTTCGTGAGATCCCCGTGGATGCGCGGGTCGCTTCCCAGGACATGGCCATGTCCCGCGAGGGAGGGAACAACGGTTGTCCCGCCGCGGGTACAATCGATCCGCGCCTTCCAGACCAGGGAAGGCTGTCCGTTCACGTCGCTGAAGTTCTCGTCCCCCTCCTTCGCCCCTTTCGGGTAATGCTCGTTGTAATCGAATGAGACATTCGCCTCGATGAAGACATCCATGCTCTTTCCCCGGAACTCGGGCGGCACGCTCCAGAGAATGCCGAAGCTTTCCCCCGATGGCGTTGCCCCCGAAACCGCGTCTATCGTCCGCGGCCCTTCCCCGGATCTGATGCCGTACCAGACCGGCAGTGCCGAAGGGCGTCTGTCGGCGCCCCACCATCTGTCCTGCGCGCCGCTCCTGGTCGCGTAGATGGTGCGCGCGTGCTTCATGTCATCACGCGCCGCCCAGACCGCCATCTGCGGATACATCTTACGGACCATCCGCGGGTACGATTCCGGGTTGAATGAGAAGAGAATCCGAATCTTCGGCCCGTCTGTATCGACCGCCGAGGCTTCGGGAACCGGCCCGCACGCCAGGCCGGCAATCAGCACGATCAACGGTGCCACCATAATTTTTCTCATTCTCTCCTCCTCGAGCGTTTCATGTTTCAACACCCTGACGGGAACAGCTGCCCCCGCGGGCGCGATTGGACAGCATTGACGAATTACAGGGCACCTCCCGCGGAGGCCCTTCACGGGAAATCAACTTCAGCGAAGCCTGATCATCTCTATGCCGACGGACCTGCTGTCCCCGTCGTCAAACTGGATGGAATAGACATCGCCCTCAACGGAGACGACCACCCCCGGGTAGAACCTCCCGTCGGTCCACTGCGCAAGTACGAGCGAGCCCTTACGGACCAGATTCTTCGCGGGAACGGCATCCCTGGCGATTGTGTCGGGATGACAGCACTTCTGGTCGCCGTCGTCGAACTGAACATGCCAGCCGATGTCGCACTTCTTCTCGATTTTTCCATGATACCACCCGTTGGGCGTCCATTCCGCAAAGACGATGTCGCCTGCCTTAAGCGCGGTCTGCGAAAAGAGCGCCCGGTCAGGGCCGGGAAGGAGAAGGATCGCCGCCATGAAGCAGAACGAAAGCGCCATACGTACCGGTTGAATTGCGTTACTCATTATCGAATGCCTCCTTCTTGTTTTTATCGGCATACTGCCGATTTCTGAAAAAACCGTCTCGATGCCCCCATGGAACCGCGCACTGAACATTCATTGTCCGGATCGGTGGATCGGTTCATATCCATTTATACTGGGCCCCTATGGCGACCCCGTATCCCATCCTTTCATAGCGAATCAGGCCATAGGTCCCGTCAAGGGGCGTATAGATGCTGCAGCATGCGCCGAAGGAGAGGTCGAGCCGGTCGGTCGCACGAACCCTCGCCCCGGCCCCGACGGACCAGTGGTCGAGGGAGGGGTTGGCCGCCTGAGACATCCGATCGAGGGCTTTCGAGGTAATGCCGCTCGAGCTGTAGGCCCCGCCGATACCCAGCCTGATGGAGGGCGTGAGCGCGACCTGAAAGGCGAGTGAACCCTCCCATCCCGTGTCGACATCGCGATCAAGACCGTTCCATTTCGCCAGACTGTTGAGATACACGGCCCAGCTCGTGCTCAGGGTATACTTCTCATCGATCGTGTACTCCGCGCCGAAGAGGAGCATCGGGGGCATCATGTAATCGGTATTTTTTTTCTCCGCCTCCCCCTTGGACCAGAGGAGGAGAAAGACGGGGGCCTCGACGCCCAGAGCGGCGAGGGAGTCTACGCCCGTGCGGGTGTCGAAGCAGAACGTGCTGTTCGAGTAGTGCCCGTAATCATACCTGATGAAGCCGGGCGAGTAGACGGTGAGTGCGAGGGTAAGGCCGTGTACGGGCCTTACGTCGATCCCGATGACCCCCCCGGCGCCGTGGCCCGTGGCCAGGTATTCGACGTCGCTCGACAGAACCAGCGCACCCGGTCCGCTGCCCAGGTCATAGGGAATGAGGCCGTCGTAGCTTACCATCGCCTCCTTGTTTGAGGAGAAATACCTTGCCTTGAGGGAGAGGCTCACCACGTCGTTACACCTGTAGGCGCCCCCGAAGGAGAGGGCAAAGATGGCGTTGGTGGCCTCGAAGTCCTGGTTAAGGATGGGGAGTGGCGAAACGCCACCGCCGGCCAGGAAGTTCAATTGCAGGGCCAGGAGCTCTATCTGGTTCCGTATATAACCTATGCCGTTCGAATAACGGACCGTGCCGGAGCCCCCCGGCACCGTGAAGGAGAAGAAGCCAGCCCATTTCTCCCTTTTATACACCAGGAAGATGCTCGGCATGAATATCGGCTCCCTGTCGCGGTGACGCGTACCCATGTACTCCTGATCGTAGGTGGCCAGGATCGCCTGGAGGGAGCCACTCAGGTAGAGCCCGTCGTCAAGAAAGGCGGTGCCGGCCGGATTGTAGTTGACGATGTCAGCCCCGTCCGTTGAGGCGTTCCTGCTCAATCCGGAATAGAATTCGGCACTCTGGTGGCTCAGGATATCGATCCCGCTTCCGTGGAGAAGGATGAATGGATTAAAAAGAAGAAGTGCCGTGAAGAGGAGAAATCGTGCCTTTTTCATGAATGCCTCCCGGGGTACACGCGTTCTCGAATCTCGGATACAGGCGAATGAAAGGCGTCGAATTTTGTACAGTACTACCGGGGCTTCACTTTGTCCATCAAAAAATCAGGGGTGGGAGTGGGTCATGCCCCTTCCTTACGCTCATGGATGAAGAGGGAGATGGAGCGATTCAGGGCCTCCGGCGGCCCCAGCAGAAGAATGATGTCCTCCGCCTCGATCACGGCGTCGCCGTCCGGGTTCTGATGGGCCGCCGCATCGCCCCGGTAGATCGCGATGATCGTGGCCCCGTATTGTTTTCGCACCGCCAGTTCAGCGATGGTGCGGCCCACGGCGGTTGCCCCCGGCTCCACCCTCAGGGTGATGAACTCCATCCCCTTCATCGATCTGACGTCGATCCCGAAGGTGCCGGAGGCGCTCCGGTAACCCCGTAGCATACCGTACCCGTCCGCCCGTATCGAATCGACCATGCGTGCGATGTCGTTCTGCGGCACCATGTAGCGGTGGAGCACGCGGGCGAAAATCTCGACCGAGGTCTCGTACTCCTCCGGTATCACCTCGTTCGCCCCCAGATCGAAGAGATCGTTCACCTCCTGGACATAGCGCGTGCGCGTGATGATATGCACGATCGGGTTGACCCTCCGGGCCGTTACGACGATACGCCGCGTGGCGGCCGCATCCGGAATGGCGATTACGATAACCCGCGCCTCGCCGATGCATGCGTGCCGCAGGACCTCCTCGTGCGAGGCGTCCCCGAAGAATATCGACTCCCCTTTGCCCCTTTCCTGCTTCACCGTGTCCGGGTTCATCTCGATCACCACATAGGGAATTTCCGCCATTTTCGCGGACCTGGAGACGTTCCTCCCGTTCACCCCGAACCCGACGATAACGAGATGGTCGCGCATCGTCCTGTGCGACTCCTCCTCCCTGAGCCTCCCCTCGTAGAATCCGCGCTTCAACCGCTCCGGAAGGGGAAGACGGAGGAGGCGCTCCACAAGGCGCGGTGAAAGGGTGATTATGAAAGGCGTGGCGATCATCGTGAATATGGAGGCGGTCAGGAATGCCTGGTAGTCGGCCCCCGTGAGGAGATCGAGTTCCAGGGCGTGCTTCGACAGGATGAATGAAAATTCCCCGACCTGGCAGAGGGCGAAGCCTACCAGGAGCACGGTCCGGAGGGGATAGCCGAGAAACATGGTGGCGACGGTCGCGCAGGTGAATTTAAGCACCAGCACCGCAGCAGTGAGGGCTGCGGCGAAGAGGGGGTTCGCCGCAATATAAGAAAGGTCGAGGAGCATGCCCACGGACACGAAAAAAATGCTGGTGAAGACGTCCCTGAAGGGGACGATCGAACCGATCGCCTCATGGCCGTATTCGGTCTCGGAAACGATAAGGCCCGCGAGAAAGGCCCCCAGGGCAAGGGAGAGCCCTGCGGTATGGGTAAGCCAGGCTATGGCGAAGCAGAGGACCACCAGGCCGAGCATGAAAAGCTCGCGGCTCCTGGTACGGGCGATCTGGTGGAAGACCCATGGCACGATCCACTTCGATCCGGCAAGCACCACCAGGATGATCCCGACGGCCTTTGCGGCAAGCTCGATGTAGGAGCCTTCAAATGAGCCCTTTTCGGTCAGGAGGGGAAGGGCCAGCATCATCGGTACGATGATGATGTCCTGGAATATCAGGATGCCGAGGGAGGTCCGCCCGTGGGAGGTGTCGATATCGGAACGTTCCTGTAGCACCTTCAGCACCACGGCGGTGCTGCTCAGGGACACGAGAAAGCCGTAGGCCACGGACTGGCCCCAGGGCCTCCCTGTGGCCCCCATAATCCCCGCCGTGGCGAGGAGGGTGATCCCCACCTGGAGGGCCCCGCCGAGAAAGACCGACCGCCTGATCCTGAGGAGCTGCTTGATGGAGAGCTCGATCCCTATTGTGAAAAGGAGGAGGATCACGCCGATCTCCGCGAGCACCTCGACGTCCCTGACGGTTTCTACAATGCTCAGTGCGTGGGGCCCGGTGATGATCCCGGTGATGAGGAGGCCGGCGATGGCCGGAATTTTCAGGCGCACGCAGATGAAGAGGACCACGATCGCTATGGAAAAAACGATGATGATGTTGCTCAGTAGTTCCATGGGCTATCCGCCGACATTATGTATGACGGGCATTATTTATTCAAAAACTTTTTTGCCGGGGCATTCCCCTTCCCCTCATTTCGCCATCACGGCGCCGCCCCCCTCCGCGGGAAGAACGCTGTTCAGGCTTCCCATCCTGTAGCCGCCGAGATCGAGGGAGACCCATTTGAACCCGAGGCCCTTTATGAAATGCTCGACCAGCTCCCTGCACCCCTTTTCAAGGAACCGCGCCATATCCGGGATCGGGATCTCTATCCTCGCGATGTCGTCATGATGGCGCACCCGCACTTCCTTGAATCCGAGGGACCTGATGAATTCCTCCGATTTCTCTACCGCGTCGAGGCGCTCCTTCGTGATGGGGGTCCCGTAGGGGATCCTGCTCGCCAGGCAGGGGTTCGCGGGACGGTCCCATCCCGGGACGCCGAGCTCCCGTGAGAGGGCGCGCACGTCCTCTTTACCCATACCCGCATCGAGGAGGGGTGAGCGGATCCCGAATTCCTCCGCCGCCCTGCGCCCGGGCCGGTAGTCTTCCCGATCGTCGAGATTGGAGCCGTCGATTATGACCGCGAATCCGTGGGCGCGGGCAACGAGAACCAGATCCCGGTAGAATCCACTCCTGCAGTGATAGCAGCGGTCCCCGTCGTTCTTCAAGAAATCGTGGTCCTTCATCTCCGCCGTCTTCAGGGTAGTGCACCGCACTCCCATGGAGCGGGCCAGCTCCCCGGCGATGAAGGCCTCCGAGGGCGTGAAAATCTCCGATACGCCGGTCACCGCGAGAATCTTTTTCGTATCGAGTGTGTCCGCACATACCTTCACCAGAAGGGACGAATCGACCCCTCCCGAATAGGCGATGCAGGCCTTCCCGATGCTTTTTATTATTTCGACGAGCGTGCCGTATTTTTCCTCAAGATGGGCTTCCATCGGATCTACCTCATTCAATTCCGTACCTCACGCCCCGCACCACGGGGGCGCGCAAGGCCGTACGGTACCGTATCATATCGCAAAATCGGGCATCCCCTTTATTCCGTGCATGTTCATATATTTCCTGATCAGGTCTTCCAGTGTGAGGGAATCGAGATACCCGAGGATAAGGTCGCTCATCTCACCCCATATCGTATGGGTGACACACTCCGTCGACCGCCCGCATGACTTCGGGTTCCTCACGCATTCAACGAGCCTCAGGTCGCCCTCCAGTGGCTCCACGATCTCCCGGAGCCGGATCTCCGAGGCCGGTCGGCTCAGCACGTAGCCCCCGTGGGCCCCCCTGAAAGTGGTGAGGAGTCCCTTCGCCTTGAGGGGTATGATGATCTGGCTCAGGTATTTCTCGGATATGTCTTCCGATTGCGCGATATCCTTGAGGAATATCGGGCCCTTCTTTTCATTGACGGCGAGGGCAAGCATCAATCTGACGCCGTATCGTGAACGTGTGGAAAGCTTCATCTCCTCTCCCGGGAAAATGTATTCACTACCAACTTACTAATATATAAAGAATTATTCAATTTTATTACACCAGTTCCCTGGCGAATATTTTTTTTTGTTCCCCGGGTTGTCCTGGATCGCCCCCCAACCCCCCGAAGGGGGGCCTGGGGGACAATCCCGGAAGTATCTTTTCTCCTCTCTGCGCCTCCGGGCAGTAGTGATTCACCATCTGCAGGGCCGTATCGAGAAGGCGCGCGGCATAGGCCCATTCGTTGTCGAACCAGGCGAGGAGCCGCACCATATTCCCCCCGATTACGGTTGTGGAGGACCCGTCGATGATGGCAGAGCGGGGGTCGTGATTGAAGTCCCGCGATACCAGAGGGCCACGCTCCATCCCCAGGATGTCCCCCATCACCCCTTCCGCGGCCTCCTCAAGTACACGGTTAACCTCCTCTGCCGATGTGGAACGGCTCGTTTCCAGGACCATATCGAGGGCCGAGACATTGGGCACCGGGACCCGAAGTGCCACGGCGGTAATGCGGTCCCTGAGACGCGGCATAAGCCGGGCGGCCCCCTCGCCGAGGAAGGTGTCCACGGGAACGATGGAACGCCCTGCGGAGCGGCCGAGACGGTCTCCCTTGCGGTCCGGGGCGTCGGTCAGCCGCTGGTCGTTCATGTATGAGTGTATCGTGGTGACCATGCCCCGTTCCACCCCCCAGGCCCCTTCTATCACACTGAGAAGGGGGACCAGGCAGTTGGAGGTGCAGGAGGCGTTCGACACGATCCGGTCCCCCGGCATGAGTTCCCGATGGTTCACGCCGTAGACCACGGTCCGGTCCACATCAGCGGGGCCGGGATAGGAAAGGAGCGCCCTGGCCGCGCCGGCCCGTATATGCCCCTCGGCCTCCTCCCGTGAGGCGCAGAGACCCGTGCATTCGAGCACCAGGTCGACACCGAGGGAGCCCCATGAGAGCCGGTCGATCACGGGCTCGCTCATGAGGACTATGCGATCTCCCCCCACGACAAGCATGTCGCCGTCAAGGCCGACATCGAAAGGGAAGCGCCCGTGAACGGAATCATAGGCGGTAAGATGGGCGCGTGCGGGATTATCGTAGATGTCGTTGATCGCCACCACCTCTATTGATTCGCGAAAGCCGCGCTCATAGATGGCGCGGAGGGCGCACCGCCCGATCCTTCCGTAACCGTTAATCGCAATCCGCGCTCCCATTCGTACCGCCTTAAAACTGGTTGACAACAGGGGCCCTGCCTCGATCATCATTGCCCATGAAAACGTCCGTTACCCCACCGCATTCCGTCATGACCCGGAGGGCCGAAATGGTCCTCGGCCCGGGGGCCATGGAGCGCCTCGTCCGGGCCAGGGTGATTCTCTTCGGCCTGGGAGGCGTCGGGAGCTGGTGCGCCGAGGCCCTCGTCCGCACCGGCCTCGTCGAGTGCACCCTTGTCGATTCGGACACCGTCTGCCCCACCAACATCAACCGCCAGGCCCAGGCCACGAGCCTGAACATCGGGGAATCGAAGGCCATGGAGTTGCGCAAACGCCTTCTTTCGATCAACCCGGACGCGAACATTACCGCCCGCCACGCAGTCTATGATGAAGGGAGCGCCGACTCCTTCGACCTCGGCGAATACGATTATGTGATCGACGCCATCGACAGCATCAAGAATAAAATCCTTCTTATTGAAAAGTGCCAGGGGTACGGAGTCACCCTGTTTTCCTCGATGGGCGCGGGGAACAAGAGGGACCCGTCGCGCATTCGGGTCGACAGGCTCTTGAAGACGAAACAGTGTCCCCTCGCGCGCCTGGTGCGGAAAGGCCTTCGAAAGAGGAACCTCTCCGCCGATTTCATCTGCGTGTACAGCGACGAGCCCCCTTCGGAGCCCCTGCGGGAAACCCCCAACGGCACCGGGGAGTGCGACTGCCCCCCGGGTGACGGCCCCCTATCGGGCGAGGTTGATACCGACCGGTACATGGGAAAAAAGCGAATCAACGGGGCCCTCGTGCACGTCACCGCCGTCTTCGGCTTCACCCTCGCCGGGCTCGTCATCAACGACGTGGCGGGGAGGGGCTGACACACCCTACTCCTCGATCCCCTCGAAGAGGACGCTCGACAGGTACCGCTCCCCCGCGTCAGGAAGGATCACCACGACGGTCTTCCCCCTCTGTTCCTCGCGCGCCGCGACCTTCACCGCCGCGGCCATTGCCGCGCCGCACGATAGTCCCACCGTGATCCCCTCCTCTTTATGAAGTCGGCGCGCCATCTCGATCGACTCCGCGTTCGACACGGTGACGATCTCGTCGACAAGGTCCATATCGAGCACCCCGGGCTTGAAGCCCGCGCCTATCCCCTGTATCCTGTGAGGGCCCGGTTTCGGGGCCTCGCCCCTGCGCATCTGGGAAAGGACGGGGGAATCCTCCGGCTCCACGGCCACGGTCCATAGCGCCTTCTTCTTTTCATTTTTGATGTAGCGGCTCACCCCGGTGATGGTGCCCCCCGTGCCCACGCCGGCGACCAGGATGTCCACCTTCCCTTCCGTGTCGTCCCATATCTCGGGTCCGGTGGTGGTGAAATGGATCTCCGGGTTGGCCGGGTTCTCGAACTGGTTCGGCATGAAATGCTTTTTCGGGTCCCGCGCGAGGATCTCCTCCGCCTTCGCGATGGCCCCGGGCATCCCCTTCGCCCCCTCGGTAAGAACCAGCTCCGCGCCGAAGGCCCTGAGCATGCGTCGCCGCTCCATTGACATCGTCTCCGGCATGGTGAGGACCAGGGGATAGCGCCTGGCGGCGCATACGAATGCCAGGGCGATGCCGGTGTTGCCGCTCGTCGGTTCAACCACCGTCACCTCCCGGCTCCCCGGTGTAAGATTCCCGTCGCGCTCCGCCGCCCATATCATCGAGGCCCCGATGCGGCACTTGACCGAGTAGGCGGGGTTGCGTCCCTCGATCTTCGCGACGATGGTCGCGGGAAGGCCCGCGGCTATCCGGTTGATCCGCACCAGGGGGGTCCTCCCGATGCTCAGGCTGTTGTCGTCGTATATTTTCGCCATGGTGGTTCTCCTTTTTTTTACTTTCCCTTCTTCCTGTCACGAAACCGCCGCGGTCAGGGCTCTGTCGATGTCCGCGATGATGTCGTCGACATGCTCGATTCCGATCGACAGCCGCACGAAGTCGGGGGTGACCCCCGTGGCGGCCTGCTCCTCCGGCGACAACTGCTGGTGCGTCGTCGATGCCGGATGGATCGCCAGGGACTTCACGTCCCCCACGTTGGCCAGGTGCGAGACCAGCTGCAGGGAGTCGATGAACTTCCTTCCCGCGGCGGCCCCGCCCTTGATGCCGAAGCCGATAATCGCCCCTGCGCCGCGGGGGAGGTACTTCTCCGCGCGCTTCTTCTCCGGGCTCGAGTCGAGGCCCGGGTAGTTGACCCACGCGACTGCCGGGTGCGTCTCGAGGTGCTTCGCCACGGCCAGTGCGTTCTCCGAGTGGCGCGGCATCCTCAGGTGGAGGGTTTCCAGCCCCTGCAAAAACATGAAGGAATTGAAGGGGGATAGCGCCGGTCCCAGGTCCCGGAGGAGGGTTACGCGCGCCTTCAGTATGTAGGCGATGTTCCCCACCGGGGCGAGGGCCTTGATGAACTCCATGCCGTGATAGCTCGGGTCCGGATCGGATATGAGGGGGAACTTCCCGCCGCTCCAGTCGAATTTTCCCGAGTCGACGATCACCCCCCCGAGGGAAGTGCCGTGGCCCCCGATGAACTTCGTCGCGGAGTAGACGATGATGTCCACGCCATGATCGAAGGGCCTGAGGAGATAGGGGGACACGGTGTTGTCGAGTATGAAGGGTATCCCCTTTTCATGGGCGATCTTCGATATTCCCTCGAGGTCCGCCACGTCGAGCTTCGGGTTCCCGATCGACTCCGCGTAGACCGCCTTCGTCTTCGGGGTGACCGCCTTTTTTAAGGCGGCCAGGTCGTTCGATTTCACGAAGTTGACCTTCACCCCGAACCTGGGTAAGGTGTAGTGGAAAAGATTATAGGTCCCGCCGTAGAGATTGTCCGCCGATACGATCTCGTCTCCCGACTTCGCGATGTTCAGGAGGGCCAGGGTGATGGCCGATTGTCCGCTCGCCACGGCCAGGGCCCCTGCGCCCCCCTCGAGGGCGGCCATCCGCTTTTCAAAGACGTCGGTCGTGGGGTTCATGAGCCGGGTATAGATGTTCCCGAAGGCCCTGAGTCCGAAAAGCTCGGCCGCATGCTCCGTGCTCTCGAACTGGTAGGAGGTGGTCTGGTAGATCGGCACGGCCCTCGACCCCGTGGCCGGGTCCGGCACCTGCCCCCCGTGGAGGGCCAGGGATTCCACCCTGAGGTGCGCGTCCAGTTTGCTCATACGATGCCTCCGGCACATATATTCTAGTTACACTATCAATTTAGTAGTATATACAATATACTGCACAATCTGTCAAGAAAAAACTTTATGCCTGCCCGGGGAGACAGGTCCCCATCGGGATGGAGGAGGGCATGAAGCAGATACGCCGCAGCCACTGCGACGAGGTGATCGGCATCCCGAAGGGCTCGCTGACCCACTACATCGGCTCGCTCTCCCACAGGAAGATCGATGAGCTGAACAGTGCCCTGCGCGTCCCCCTCGATCTTGAGTGAGGGAGATTGTACGTCCACGGCGTACATTTTTTACTTTACATATTGATAATTGTATTCTCAATATGTAATAGTGGCGGGAACAATGATAAACCGTATAATATCGGACAAGGTACTTCGACTCGCGAAGCAGTACCCGGTGGTGACGATTACAGGCCCGCGGCAATCGGGCAAAACCACCCTTTGCAGACATATATTCAGGGACCGTGAGTACGTATCACTCGAAGACCTCGACGAAAGGGATTTCGCCCGCAGCGATCCCCGAGGTTTTCTCAATCGTTTTCCCGAGGGCGCCGTTATCGACGAGATACAGCGCGTACCCGATCTCCTCTCCTACATCCAGACGCGTGTCGATGAAAAGGGCGGCTCAGGTCATTACATTCTGACCGGCAGCCATCAATTTGATCTTCTCGATTCGATAGCACAGTCGCTTGCAGGCAGGACCGCTCTTGTGAACCTTCTGCCCTTCTCTGCCGAGGAGATCTATCCATCGAAGAAGAAGACTCCATCGCTTGAAGAGATGCTCTATCGGGGATTTTACCCCCGGATCCACGATCGGAAGCTTAATCCAACCGAGGCCATGTCGTTCTATGTAAGCACATATATTGAGCGTGACCTCAGGAACATCATCAATATTAAAGACCTGTCCGTGTTTGAGACGTTTTTAAAAATTTGCGCGGGCAGGTGCGGCCAGGTTGTAAACCTGTCGGGCATCGGCAATGACTGCGGGATCAACCATTCAACGGTAAAAAACTGGCTTTCCGTTCTTGAAGCAAGCGGCATCGTGCGCATGCTTCACCCATATTTTAAAAATTTCAACAAGAGGCTTATTAAATCGCCAAAACTCTATTTCATTGACACCGGTCTTGCCGCGTACCTGCTCGGCATCACCTCTCCCGCACAGGTATCGGCCCACCCCCTGCGCGGCCCCCTTTTTGAATGTTTCGCTTTTTCCGAACTTTTAAAAATGCGATTCAATGCCGTAAAAACGGACAACCTTTATTATTTCAGGGACAATGTTGGCAATGAAGTGGATATCATAATGGACCTCGGCGTCTCGACGCAGCAGGTGGAGATCAAGTCTGGAATGACATTCAGCGATGACTTTTTCAAGGGCCTTCGCTATTATACTTCCCTTAACAAGAATGCGGGCGCCTCGCATCTTGTATACGGCGGCGACAAGAGTCTGATTCGAGACAACATCAATGTCATCGGATGGAAGGACATTCGAAAAATCAAAGTGTGAAATATCGTCAGGCCGCATCTTCTTTTCGTTCCAACCATAGGAGCACTGCGCAAGAATGCGGTGACTAAAACCAGCGGCTATCTCTACGAATAATTCATCGGCGCCCCCGACGCCCCGGCCGAGGAGATGCTGGCCCGCGTCATGCGGGACTTCGACGCCTTCCGGGGCCCCGGCGCCCTCGAGGACGACCTGACGGCGGTGCTGATCAGGAAGAGGTGAGGGGTATAGCATCTATCGTTCAGTTATAAGGTATTGAATTTGTATTGACAAATAACATGACGAGCATTTAAATATTGCAACCATGCATTTTCTGGAGGGTACACATGAATGATTTTATCGGTTTTATTGAATATTTGTCCAATCACGCAAAAGAAGCGGAACGATTTTTCGTAATCATGTCAAACCCCGCGGTTTCTTTGCAGGATATTCAGGATTTCTTTAAAGGACTGGATCAAGAATTTGATTTGGATGATGGTGATTATAAAAGATTGATACAATCAAGAAAAAACATACATGATGGGCTTGAACAAGTAGGCAACCTAAAATACTAACCCTTCAGTATTACTATATTAGAGTTGTTGCAAATCTGGGGAATAATGGATTTTCCCCCACCGCAGGCAGGGGAAAGCCGCTCTAGTGGTCCGTTATGCAACAACTCTATTAAATATATTTCATCCCCATCATCGATGATATTGATGCCATAAAGTCAGCAGAAATATATTTGCATTTCGTTTGAAGATCAAAATACAGGTTTAGTAACTGATAAATATATGACGCCGTTTGCTTCCTGAAATCATCTATAGTATCGAAAACTCTTGTTGCATCCGCATTATTTTTACACAGTTCAATGTTTTTTTTGAAATAATTATAATTCAAACGATTCACCATTTCTTTTATACCCATAAATTTCTTATTCACGCCATCATCCTGCAGGCAATTATGATTAATAATAACAGATAATTCGAAAATAAGGAAATCAAGAACATTCGTAATATCTACAACCATTGAAATTATTCCAAATAAGGAATTAACAATCGGACTAGAGAAAGAATACTGCATGTCGTTAGACGAGTTTGTCTTCCAAACAATATCCTTCTTCGAAGCATGTCGCTCAAATAATTTTGTTCCTTCAAAAATTGCTAATTTACTGTAAAGATTATGAAACATATATGATTGGTTAATTTCGAACAAAAACTCTGCACTATCAGCTAAATCGTCGACACTCGAAAAGGGGTGGAAATTAATGTAACCCAGATACGGATATATTCCGCATTCACTGATTATCTTGACGGCTTTTTTGCAGTTTTCTCGAAATTCCGAATGACCACATGCCTTGCCAATATATTCAACAGATGCTGCATTGCCATTTTCGACGCCTACAAATAATACCAATATCGTGTCATTCAGTTCCTTCAATCTATCACTCAATTTAATTATCTGATCGACCGTCGCCATAATCCCCACTTTCAAATCCAGGGTCCTGCATATCCTTACTATATCCAATCCTCTTGCATGATCTTTTTCGGAGAAACCAAAAAAATTATCATCAAATATCCATATCATCTTTTTATTCTGTTTTTTCAGATTATTGATTTCTCTCTTTACATGATCGGTACTCCGCGTTCTCCACCCGTCGGGATAGAAACTCGGTGTGGTGCAAAAGTCGCAGCCGTTTTTATAGCATCCTCTCGATGTCACGAGAAAACCCATATCCCCGGTATAATTGTCGTGTTTTAAGACAGGAAGATCATCCAGGTTCTGGATTCTATATGGCAAATTGTTGATCAGTTCGGGGATTGTACCAGAATAACCTCCATTGAGATAATCACACAATGCGTTCTCAGCCTCGCCCTGCCAGATAAAATTCACGTTTTGATATTGTTTTCGAAATTCCACTTCGTTTAAAACTCTCGAATGGAATGTGATGTCATGGCCACCAATCCCGATAATACAGCCTGGGGGTACCATCTTTATAATATTCTCAACAATCTTTCTTGTGGAATAATACTGGTTAAAAAGAACTACTTCCGGTGTATCTATTTTAAAAGCTTTTCCAATATCTTCATAATCATCCATTCCAGCGGGTTTGATCGTTGCAACTGAAAAACCATTCGTTTTAAGCAAATCATCGATATAAATCAGTCCGGTAGGCGGCAAGTACATAAAACCGGGCAGGTAGGAATAATCTTTCCTGCTTAGAGAATTACTGACAATAGCAATTCTGTGGAATTTGTTATTCATGATTTTTTTTTAGAATCTCTAATTTGAATTGACTATTTATATTATTGGTGGTAATAGAAAAAATCAATTATAATTGAGGAAGGCCATGGAAAAAGAAAAGAAATTTATGGATCTGATCAAAGATTCACTGGAAAAACCTGATATAGTAAATGAATTTCTAACTGAATTGGACAAGGCGACCTCTGGAGCGGACCTAGACGAATGGTTTGCGGGTAAAGGGTACAGTTTGGAAAAACATGAGCTTAATAAAATTTTTGATATGAAAAAAGACATCAGCAAGTTCATAGAGACAAAAGGGCATCAAGTTATGTACTAACTTATAATTGAGAATGCCAAGATTTTTGTGTAATTGACATTGATCACAGGGGCATCCTCTTGTAATTTCTCAAGTCCCATATAATTGTAATTGCATATACCTTAAGGAATTTGCATGTTCCTATCAATACAGTTTCTATACTATACAGTTCCACAAAATAACGCACCATTTACCATGGCAAAAAGCGTTAATTCAGCCAGGTATAAGTGATCATCCAACAGACATGCGTGTAATTATTGCCATATTACTATTATTCAATGTCCATGCACATGCATTTACAATTAATGTATCAGATGATCTGGTTAACCTTTCAAACGTCGACTGGTATTTTATAAATTCTGATAGTGAACAGAACAAAAATCGTGACCTTGATTTAAAAAACTGGAGTAAAATTTCAATTTCAACCTCCTGGAATAGTTCAAAACAATTCAGAGATTATTATGGTTACGGATGGTATCGTTTACATTTTGAAAGTTTCATTGAATCTACCAATACCGCCCTGATAGTGCCCTTTCACTATCGGGGCGCGCAAATATTCATCAATGAAAAGTTTATTTTCCAGACTACACATTTCGATCCAGAAGGCAATAGTGATCCGATCGTAGGCAAACCGCTTCTTATCGCAATCCCTGATAATGTGATTAAAAAAGGCAATAACGTGATTGCCATAAGAACCGGCAATCTGAACGCTGCAGGCGGATTCGAAGGTTCGATCTATATTGGTTCATACATTAAATGTCTTTCATTCTACACCAAAAAAAATCTATGGTATGCCGGTTTAATATCGATTAATTTTTTCATCGTAATATTTTTTATTTTCTTTTTTATACAAAGAAGTCAGGATTCATATTTCTTATACTTATCAGCTGAATCCCTTGCAGTTTTATCATGGCTATTTGGATATTCAGGATTAGTGTTATTCCTTTGCAACAATCAAGTCCTCTATACTCTTCTCACATATATCGGAGCTTTTCTGTGTCCCCTTTTTGTGCTTCTTTTTCTCCATTCCTATAATGGGATTAATAAAGGAATTATAACTAAATTTTTCATAGTTTTTTATTCAATACTCATTCTGGCATTGCTCATCGATTTATTGCTGACCGGTAGTTCCTTTAATATCAAAAAATATTTTTTCAAGCCCTTCATTATAAGCGTTATACCCGTTATTGTATATGGTTTTTACCTTTGCATAGTGGGCATAAAAAAAGAGATTCCTTTTGCGAAAATTACCCTCTTGGGAATTTTATTCTTTGGATTATGCTCCCTAGCCAGTGTTCCAGCATTTCTTGGAATCATCAAAATCCCACCCCTGGTAATTGAGGGATTTTTTATTATGAATTTTGTGTTTGCCATAGTTCTCGCGTCACGATATTCACAAGCCAACACCGACCTCGAAAAGGCCCATGGTGACCTCCTCATCCTCGACAAAATGAAGGACGACTTCCTGGCCACCACCTCCCACGAGCTTCGCACGCCCCTCCACGGGATCATCGGCCTCACGGAGTCCCTGGAGGAGGGAACCCTGGGCGAGGTGAACGACACCCAGCGGGAAAGCCTGGAGCTGATCCGCGGGAGCGCCGAGCGGCTGAACGGCCTGGTCTCCTCCATCCTCGACTTCAGCAAGCTCAGGGCGGGGAAGGCGGACCTCATCATCGAGGAGATGGACATGGGCGATGCCGTCAAGTCCGTGGTTTCGCTCATGAAGCCCGCGGCGAAGGACCGCCCCCTCGAGTTCGTCACGGACCTGGCCCCCCTCCCCGCAATATGGGCGGACCGTAACCGGGTATACCAGGTGCTCCTGAACCTGGTGGGGAACGCCATCAAGTTCTCCCCGGAGGGGACCATAACATTGAGGACCTCCGGCGGGGACGGCATGGTCCGGGTGGAGGTGGCCGATACGGGCCCCGGCATCGAGAAGGGGGACCTCGAACGGATATGGACCCCCTTCGTCCAGGCCGAGGAACCGGACACACGGAAAACCGGGGGAACGGGCCTGGGGCTCGCCATATCGAAACAACTTGTGGAGCTCCACGGCGGAAGGATATGGGTCGAAAGCGAGAAGGGGAAGGGAAGCTCCTTCATCTTCGAGCTCCCCATAGAGGCGAGGGTGACGGGCATCGTGAGGGAGCGGCCCGGGGCCCCTGAATCGCCGATTCCCGCGCAGGCCGAGAGTGAACTGACCGCGGCCCTCAAAAAGACCCGCCACACCTCCGCGGTCATCCTCGCCGTGGACGACGACTTTGTGAACCTGAAGATACTCGAACACCTCTGCGCCTCCGCCGGATACCGCCTCATCACCGCCACAAGCGGCCCCGCGGGCCTTGAAATAATTGAAAAGGAGCCGGTCGACCTGGTCCTCCTCGACCTGATGCTCCCTGGCATGAGCGGCTACGAGACGTGCCAGAGGATCCGGTCCATGGAGCGGGGGCGCTACGTCCCGGTCATCATGCTCACCGCCCGCGACCGTGTGGGAGACCTCCTTCACGGCTTCGAGACCGGCGCCAACGACTATATCACCAAGCCCTTCAACCGCCATGAGCTGGTCATGCGGATCGAAAGCCAGCTCGCCATCAAGGAGCTCCTGGACATGGAGCGCTCCGTGGCCAACGGCCTCAGGCAGGAGAAGGAGTCGATCACCGGCCTTTTCCAGAGGAGCCTGGCCCTCAAGGAGTCGACCCTCCAGATGGTCGAGTGGGAACAGATCATCCGTGAGGACCTGGACATCGCCCACGCCTTCCAGATGAGGCTCATGACCCACGAGCGGAACATCCCGGGGGTCGAGTCGCACGTGGATTACCATCCACTCCTGCATGTGGGGGGGGACCTCTACGATATCTTCGAGCTTCGTCCCGGCGTGGTGCGCATCTTCCAGGCCGACGCCACGGGACACGGCATCACCGCGTCCCTGAACACGGTGAAGATCCTCTCCGAGTACGCGGTCATCAAGGAGGCGATGGGCTCCCCGGCGGACATCGTGAACTTCCTGAACCAGCGCTTCACGAAAAGCTTTACGGAATACAATATCGTCTTCACCTGCGTCGTGGCCGACATCAACCTGGAGTCGTTGACCCTCACCATGGCCTCCGCGGGCCACCCCCACCAGTTCATCCTTCGAAACGGGGAGGTCTCGACCATTCGTCCCCCGGGGCCCATCATCGGCCTCTCCGCAGACGTCAACTACGAAGAAGAGACCTGCCGGTTCGGCCGGGGCGATCTCCTCTTCCTCTATACTGACGGCCTCCTCGATATGATTACCGCGGGAAAGCCCGAAAGGGACGAAATGGAAATCCTCGCCGAATGTATCGGGGAAATCTTCCGGAACAGGGGCCTCGAAGAGGCCTGCGGGGAGATATTCACCAGGTTCCACGATCCGAAGATCGACCAAGACGACGACATCACCATCATGGCCCTCAGGAGGTCGTAGCCCCTTCCGGGGGCCTGCCCGCTCCCCGGGCCTCCATCCCGACCGCGTCGAGTACCCGCACGCAGAAGGGGGATGATCCGTCCATGTCCCTGTTCCCCTCCGATGGCCGCAGCATTCCGTTCTCACTGCAGAGGGGGAGGTGCCGGCAGCCCCCGCAGGCGCCGTCGTCCGGCATGACCGAGGCCAGGTAGGCGGTGGAGGCGAGGGCCCCGGAAAGGGCGCCGCGGCCGTAGCCCCCAAGGGAATCCCTGGTCGAATGTGCGCAGGTAAGGCTTCCGTCCGCCATGATCATGATGCCCCCGCCCCGGTGGAGGGGCGCCGAGGGGGCGATCCAGGGAATCGAGAGAGCCCCGGACACGACCGTGGCCAGGGGGTTGCGGAGTATCGCGACGCGGAGCCCCCAGAGGTTCAGGAGGGCCGCCATCTTCACCAGGGAGATGAACTCGGCGGGCGAGAGGAGCTCCCCGGTGAGATCGAAGGCGTCCCCGTGTACCCTGATCATCTGTATCAGGGTGAGCTCCCGCGCCCCGGGGTGCCGATTGAAGAGGTCTTCGGCGAAGCGGGGCAGGCCGGCAAGAAGGCTTCTCCCCACGGCCGTGAAAACATAGACGGGTATCCCGGAGGCCAGGGCGCGCTCCATGCCGTCGACCGCGGCCCCGTGTGAGCCGGGTCCCCGCATCCGGTCATGGATATCCTCCGGGCCCTGTATGCTGATGGAGAGCGTGACGAAGCCCCCTCGGGTCGTCAGGCGCTTCGCGGCATCGTCATCGAGGAGCGTTCCGTTCGTGTTGATGAAGACCGATTCGTAGCCGAGATCCGAGGCGTGATGGATCAGCTCGAAGAGGGGACCCCAGAGGAGCGGTTCCCCCCCGGTGATATGGAGGTGCCGGTAGCCGATGGCCCGGCCCTCCTCTGCGATCGCCATCGCGGTCGCGGCGTCGAGATCGATCGCGCGCTCCCTCCCCGCCCGGGCGAAGCAGTGGCCGCAGGCCCCGTTGCACCGCGTGGTCACCTCGATGCCGATGCTCTCCTCGCCGATGGCCAGGGCGATCTCCCCGGGCAGTGCACTCCTCATCGTAATCGTCCGGCCCCTTCGGCCACCGGCCCTGCCAGGGCCCTAAATTCCCCCGCCATCGCCCCCATGCCCCTTTTCTCCATCAGCTTCGCCGCGGACCCGAGCTCCGCGACGATCCGCCGGGCGAGGGTCCCGATGACGCCCCCTTCTTCAATGATCGCGCAGAGCCTGTCGCTCCCCTCCCTCCCCTCTTCCGGGGCCATCCCCTCCCAGAGCCCCCGCCCCTCCGGGCCGAGGCAGATATGGACGGCGCTCCGGGCGCCTCGATCGATGTCCTCCCCCAGGTCCTGAATGTCGTCGAGGAGGCGCCAGGCGATGCCGAATGATTCGTAGGCGGCCCGCACGTCCGCCGCGAGGGCGGGGTCGTCACTCACCCTCATCGAGAGAAGGAGGGGAACCACGAGGGAGCTGGCCATCTGCCTTCGGAAGAGGGCGCAGTATTCGTCGAGTGTTCCGGGAACGAAGGCGGATGATATCCCCCCGTAGTAATCGTCGATGAGGCCGCGCGCCCTCTCCGTTCCCCCGGGGATCCCGTCTGCAAAGGAGTCGATGCCCGCCATCATTCGCCGCCACATCTGTCCCCGCAGAAGGAGGGCCAGGTGGGAAACCGGCACTTCGCCATCCACCAGGTGATCGTCAAGGGAATGGAGGGTCATGGCCATGGCGTGGGCCGTGACTGCCGCGTCGAGCCCCGGGACCGGGCCCCCCGCCATGGAGGCGAGGCGGTGAAGGATCGACCAGGCGGGCCGGTAGTAGTTCCTGAAAAAATCGAGGGGCTCACCCATACGGATACCCGCGTAGGCCATGAAGAAAAGCATCGCCTCCGCCTGCATGGGGCCGGGCAGGGACCGGCAGAGCTCCGGTATCTCGCCGTTGATTTGCCCGTAGAAGGGCGCGGTGTCGTCCCCGGCGATATCCCCGAACCGGATACCCCGGCATGTCTCGATGAGCGGATGCGTGATCGTCATGACCCTCCCGCCTCTTGAAACAGGATGCCGTATCGTACCCCCCCCGCGGAGGCCCCGTCAAGCCGAAAATACGCCGCCTCGCCTGCCTCCCTTCCCCCTCATGCAGAGTAGGGATTGTTTTTAGCTTGCCATCATCCCCCACCCCGCCTATATTCACTCATGGCTCGTGACAAAAATCCACTCCACCCGAAGATGGGGAGGCCGCAATGAAGGAAAAAAAATTCTGCCCCTTCTGCGCCTCGGCCCTCGAAACGCGGACCGTCGATGGCGTTGAGCGGCGCGCCTGCCCCGACGCGGCCTGCGGATTTGTCAACTGGGACAACCCGGTCCCCGTGGTCGCGGCCCTGGTGGAGCACGAGGGGTCGATCATCCTGGCCAGAAATCACGAGTGGCCGGAGAAGGTCTTCGGGCTCATCACCGGATTCCTCGAGCGTGGCGAAAGCCCCGAGGAGGGCGTGGTGCGGGAGGTTCGGGAGGAAACCGACCTCGAGGCAAAAATCGTCGAGTTCCTGGGCAACTTCCCCTTCTTCCAGGCGAACCAGCTCCTCATCGCCTATCACCTGACGGCTTCGGGTACGATACAAATGGGGGCGGAGCTCGCGGAGATAAAGAGGGTGCCCCCCGAAAAGCTTAAATCATGGCCCTTCGGCACCGGCATCGTGGTGGGGCGATGGATCGAGGGGCGCGGGAAATGATACGGGCCGGGATCGTGTCAGAAAGGGGGCGCTCATGCTCAGGATAACCCGGGAAGGGCCCGTCACCATGATACGGACCGGCCGGAGCGTGGGGCCATGGGTCCCCTACACGGTCTGTTCCTTTCTGCTGGACGACCTCCTCATCGACACGGGCCCCGCCCATGCGCGGCGAGAGTTTCTTTCCGCCCTGAAGGAGGCGCCCGTAACGCGTGTCCTCCATACCCACCGGCACGAGGACCATATCGGCAACGACCGGGATGTTCGTGAGCGTACCGGCGCCGAGATCTTCGCCCACCCCCTCGCCCTTCCCTATATCGAAAACCCGCGCGCCCTGCGCCTGCGGCCCTACCAGCTTTTCGTCTGGGGCACGCCGCCGCCTTCGCGTGCCCTCCCCATACAGGATGAAATACGAACCGATACCTATCGGCTGCAGGCCATTCACACGGAAGGGCACTGCCCCGACCACCTCTGCTTCTACGAACCGGACCGGCGATGGCTTTTCACCGGGGACCTCTTCTGCGGCACGAGGATAAAGTATTTTCGCCTCGATGAAGACTATAACGCCGTCCTTTCCTCACTCGCGCGCCTGACGGCCCTCGATGTTGACGTCATCTTCTGCTCCCTCCTCGGGGCCGTGCGTAACGGCACGGAGGCCCTGAAACGAAAAGTCGAATTCATGGAGACCCTGCGGGACCGAACTCTGGCCCTGCATAAAGCGGGCCGGAGCCCCGGCAGCATACGCCGGGCCCTCCTTGGCCGCGAAGGGGCCATGTACGCCATCACCCTCGGGCACTACGCCAAGAAAAACGCCATCTCGAGCATACTGACGGGGGGGCCCGGCGTTACCCCTCCCTGATGTGGAACGCCGATCCGTCCTGCTGCACGGGCATGGTTGATGACAACCTGCACGCCCCCTCCGTGGAGGATCACTCTCCCGGCTCCCTGACATAGAGCCCCTTCGCTATCCGGTGCATCGGCATGTTCTTCCTGAAAAGCAGGAAATAATAGACCGCCCCGCAGAGGGGAAGCCCGACAAGGTAGCCCCACCCGATATGCCCCAGGAGCCCGCCGATCTGGATGGCCGCCACGGTCGCGAGGATCGCAAGTCCCAGGCACACCACCCACTGGGCGCCGAAAAAGAGGACGAGGATCTTCACCGTTCCCGGGGCCTTCCCGGAGAGGGCCGGAACCATGGCAGCGCCTTCACGGACCCCCTTCACCATGCCGCGCACGAGCATCGGCCCGAAAAATATCCCCATAACCACCAGCGTCCACCAGACGTTACTCCGGTAGAAGAACTCTATGCCCATCAGTTTGCCCGGCGCCCAGAGCTCGCCGCCCATGGCGGAGGCGTCGTAGAGAAAGCGCTGATAACCGGTCCCGTCCCAGCCGCAGGCAAGGATGAACCAGAAGATGATCCACGCGACCATCCAGTTCGCGTGGGCGCCCCAGAATCTTCCTTTTCGCGCCAGCCGCCAGCCGGTCCAGTACCCCAGGATTCCCTGGGTGATGTTGGTCACGCCGAAGATCACCACGAGCCATGCCGGGATGTCCTGGTGCGAGGTGGCGGCGCAGTCGCTCACGATCATAGCGGCCCTCCTTCCGGGCTGTGAATCAATCAGCTACTCTATTAAATAAGCATGAGCCGTGCCATAACGGCTTATCCCGGAAATTTTTATTCGATCCTTCTGCATACATTCACAATACCGATAACTATCGCCCCCGTTGTCCCTTCACGGGACACTATCCCTCATTCTTGTGTGACGGTGCCTCTTTTCGTGCCCCGCTACCTGGTCAATTTCCAAGCCAGGAGCGACGTGAAACGGAGAATCTGTCCCAGAATAACACCCCTGTCCCGAATACTGGACATGCCGGGTCGCGCCACTCCCCGGCATGATGAAAAATGTCATGGAGGAAAATTTCTTTACAAATCTTCCCCCGGGTCCCATGATCCTGATCGGTAACGGGAGGTCCGGTCTTCACCCCCCACCGGACCAGGAATATTGTACAGGAGCGCCCATGATAGTACTGGTCATCAACAGCGGGAGTTCATCCCTGAAGTACGAGCTTTTCGATCTCGACACGGAGGAATCGCTGATGAGCGGCGCCGTGACGCGGATCGGCATGAAGGGGGCGAAACACGCCTGCTCGTGCGGGGGAAGGGAATCCGACCTTCCCGTCGAGGCGCCCGACCATGGCGCCGCCCTCGAACAGGTCTTTGGCGCCCTCACCGGGACGGCGGGCTCGCCGATAAAAGACCTCGGAAAAATCGGCGCGGTGGCCCACCGGATCGCCCACGGCGGCTCGACCTATCGCGGCCCCGTGGTGATCGACAGTGAGGTGGTCGAGGAGATACGCCGCCTTATCCCCCTCATGCCCCTCCACCACCCCGCCATGCTTGCGGGCATAGAGGCGTGCAGGAAGGCCCTTCCCGACGTGCCCCACGTGGCGGTATTCGACACCGCCTTCCATGCTTCGATTCCGGACGAGGCGTCGATCTACGGCCTTCCCTACGAGTTTTTCACCCGTGGGGTAAGGCGCTTCGGCTTTCACGGAAACTCCCATGAATATGTCGCCATGAAGGGGGCGGAATACCTCGAAAGGCCCCTCGGCCGGCTCAACATCATTTCATGCCACCTGGGCAACGGCGCAAGCATCTGCGCGATCCGGGGAGGGCACTCGATAGACACCACCATGGGCTTCAGCCCCCTGGAGGGGCTCATCATGGGCACCCGCGTGGGCGACCTCGACCCGGGCATCATCCCCTACCTGATGCGTACGGATAACATGAGCGTCGACGATATCGACGCCCTCCTCAACAACCGGGGGGACTCCTCGGCATCTCCGGGGTCAGCTCCGACATGCGGGAAATACTCGATGCTGCGGGGAAGGGGAACCCCCGGGCCCTTCTGGCCGTGAAGGCATTCTGCTACCGGATCAAGCGCTACATCGGGGCCTTCGCGGCCGCACTGGGGGGCGCCGATGCCCTCGTCTTCACGGGGGGAATCGGCGAGAACAGCCGGGGCATCCGATTCCGCTCGGTCCAGGGGCTTGAAAAGCTCGGCTTCGCCGTGGACCCGGTCCGCAACGGGAGGTGCGCCGTGAGCGCCGCGTCGCCCGTGTGCGACATCAGTGCGCGCTATTCGAATGTCAATATACTGGTGATCGCGACCGACGAGGAGCTGATGATCGCCCGGCACTGCGCCCGGGCCCTCGATTTCAAGCGAAGGATCAGGCGCGACCTCCTCTCCACGGACAGGCGGCCCGTCCGCGTGGCGGTCTCCGTACGCCACGCGCACCTGAGCACAGGCGATGTGGAAGCCCTCTTCGGGAAGGGCCACGTGCTCACCGAAAAGTCCCGCCTTCACCTGGACACAGACTTCGCCTCCCAGGAAACCGTGAGCCTCGTCGGGCCACGGGGCCGGGTGGATAACGTCAGGGTGATCGGACCGGAGCGGGCGAAAACACAGGTGGAGATATCCCGCACCGAGGAGTTCAAGCTCGGCATCGACGCCCCAGTCCGGGAGTCGGGGGACCTGGACGGCACCCCCGGCATTGTACTGGAGGGACCCGCGGGGAGCGTAGAGATACCGGAGGGGGTGATCTGCGCGATGCGGCACATCCACATGACCCCCGGGGACGCGGAAAACTACGGCGTAAAGGACAGGGACCGGGTCATGGTAAGGATCGAAGGGGAGCGGGAGCTGATCTTCGGCGATGTCCTGGTGCGGGTCAAGCCGGGCTACAAACTCGAGATGCACATCGACACGGACGAGGGGAACGCCGCGGAGCTTCCCCCCTCTCGGAGGGCTACCTGGTCAGGATCGAGTCCCACAATTGAGGTCCCGCCCGTCGCGCCGGCGGGAGGTCATGATATGGCGTACTTCTGGAGCTTGTTGAAGAGTGTCGACTTCGGAAGGCCCGTCATTTCCGCGGCCTTCCTGACGTTCCCCTTCGACAGCCTGAAGGCCTCGGCGAGGAACTCCCGCTCTATCCGCTCGATCTCGGCGGACACGTCGCATCCCCCGCGCATCGCCTCCTCGATATAGGCCTTCATGGTCGAGTAGAAATCCATCATCCTCGACGCGTCCGCACCCGCGCAGATCCCCTCGATATCACGCGCGGAGAGGCTGTCCGAGTCTGTCATGACGAGGATCCGGTGAACCAGGTTCTCGAGCTCGCGCACGTTGCCCCGCCACTCCCTGGAGGTCAGGTAGCGCATGGCCGACACCGTGAATTCAATGGCGCGGGCCCCCGTGTGATCGTGCTTCTTGATGAAGTGGGCGACCAGGAGCGGAATGTCCTCCCGCCGCGCGTGATTGTCTCCTCCAGGTTCTGGTTGGTCGCGGCAATGATTCGCACGTCGACCATGAGGGGCGACTCCCCGCCGACACGCTCGTCCTCGAATATCTTTTCAATCGGGTTTGTGCGCGTGTCCGTTCCCATGGCAATGAGGGTACCCCCGCCCGGCTTTTTTTCAAATGTTTTTTTCCGGCCGGAAAAAAAATCCCCCCCCCTGGGGCCTGACGCCATGATATTCACGGTTTACCGTAACAAATTATTCTTGTGCCTATGGGTATCACCGGATACCATCCCCATCGACGACGAAAAAACCAACAGGGATAATTGCCATGAAAAAGATCGTATCATTGACATCATACTCGGAAAGCCCCGGCTCCCTCCGGAAGGCCCTGGATCTTTGTGAGGGTCTCAACGGGCTCAAGACGGGACACAGGGTCCTCATCAAGCCGAACCTGGTGGCCTGGGACGACACCTTCCCGATCGCCCCCTACGGCGTCTACACCACCACGCGACTCGTGGAGGACCTCGTGATCATCCTGAAAGAGCATGGATGCCAGAGCATCACCATCGGCGAGGGCTCCGTTGAAATAAAGAAGGGCGTGGGGACCATGGCCGCTTTCAAGGGCCTCGGGTACGCCGACCTCGAAAAAAAATACGGCGTGACACTGGTCGATTTCAACGAAAGCAAATCCGAGGCATTCACCTTTCACGACGGCCACAAGCTTCATATCGCGAAAGAGGCGGTGGAGACCGATTTCTTCATCAACTTCCCGGTGCTGAAGACCCACGGACAGACCAGGGTGTCCCTCGGCTTGAAAAACCTGAAGGGCTGCCTGAAAATCGCCTCGAAAAAATTCTGCCACCATGCAGACCTGGAGCTCGAGTACTGTTTCTCCTTTATCGCCGATTTCGTCAGGCCCGCCCTCACCGTCATCGACGGCATCTACGCCCTCGAGAAGGGGGCCCTCCATTACGGAAACGCCTATCGAAAGGACCTGATCATCGCCTCCACGGATCCCCTGGCAGCGGACATGGCCGCCGCCCGGTCGATCGGCCACGACCCGCGCGAGATAGGTCATTTCGTCCATTACGCGAACCGCCACGGAAGGTCCCTCGACGGTGCCGATTACGAGGTGAGGGGGGAACGTCCCGATGACCATGTCGCGCCCCTCAAGTGGGACTGGGCCTGGACTGCCGACAACACCGGCCCCGGAGCCTTCGCGAAAATGGGCATCACCGGCCCCGCCCTTCCGAAATACGATGACACCCTCTGTTCAGGCTGCTCACCCCTGGCCAACATGGCCAACATCCTTGTGATGTCGGCCCACAAGGGTGAGGCCCTGTCGAAGGTTGAGATCCTGAACGGCAAAAAAATGCGGGGAAGGCCCGGCTACGACAAGACCGTCATGCTTGGCAACTGCATCATTAAAGCCAACAGGGACAATTCGAATATCAGGGAACCGATCGAAGTCACCGGCTGCCCCCCCGCCATGGAAGATGTCGTGGGGTCGCTCAAGGCAGCCGGCCTCGAGGTAAACGTGGAGGCCTATCTCGCCTACTCAAAACAGCAGTCGGAAAAGTACGACGGCAGGGAAGGTTATGACCCGGTGTTTTTCCGGGCCGGGGCCTGAAAAATCATGGATATCGGTGATTGAATTAATCCAAAATAAGTCGTAGATTTTAATGGGGACATCTTCGACAAAACGGCGTCGTGTCACCCGCGGTACAGGCGGGAGTAGATTTTTTTCCGGGAGGAAGACCATGCAGAAAAAATATGAATCCGGGATGTTCTGCCGGAGCATCCAGTGCGAACGTCACGCCCCCCTCGAGGGCAAAACCGGTGACGAGTATCTTCGCGAAAAGGCGATCCACTGCAAAGACTGCTATGCCTGGCAGTTCCTTAACTGGACCAAGGAACAGGGCTGGCGGATCGTTCTCACCATGCCGGAGATATCATCCAAGGAACTCGCCGCCCGGATCAAGGGTATCGACATCGTGCGGGTCGAGGATCTCACGGAGGACGAGATTCTCACTCTTTGATTCGTCACGGGAGGCCCTATGCAGGGAAAACACATTAGGGCTTGACAGAACTTCCGGCGTGATCTATCAACTCTCCCTTGAGAGGCGTTACAGCTCGCCTCTTCTTTTTCATGCCGTGAAATGCCCCCGTGAGGGCGTAATTCAGATACTGGCGCGGAACGATTATCTCGGGCCAGGTAATGCAATCCACCTGCGGAGAAAATTCGAGATGATCTCAACGCACCGAATAAGCCGTCTGATCGCGATCTCAATCATCTTCCCACTTGCGCCGGGGTACCTCCATGCCAACGGCTACACCAGGGTACGGGATCTCGCGAAACCGCTCCTGATAATTTTCGCCGCCTTTCTCTACGTAATAGTCGCGCCCGTACCGGCCCTCGCCGGCGCGATCGCACATGCCCGTATGATATAATAAGGAGATTGCGATGAAAACCACGAAAGTCGCCGACGGCATATACAGGATCACCGCCCATGTGGACAAAAAGACGCTCTTCGAGGGGCTCTGGCCCCTTCCACAAGGCGTGACACTGAACTCCTTCATTGTCAGGGGAGATGAAAGCGCCATAATTGACGGCGTCTGCGACTGGGACGGCGTGCCGGAGACCCTCTACGCCCAGCTCTCGCAGATGGACGTCAGGCTCAAGGATATACGTTACGCCGTGCTGAACCACCTGGAGCCTGACCATACCGGATGGCTCTCCTCGCTCAGAAACATCCACGGTGACTTCGAGATCGTGACCACGAAAAAGGGAGCGGAACTGGTCACGGCCTTCTATGGCCTTGACATTCCTGTAAGGATAGTGAAGAGCGGCGACACCCTCGACCTGGGAGGGGGCAGGCGGCTTCACTTCATGGAAATACCCAACGTCCACTGGCCCGAGACCATGGCCACCTACGAGGAATCGACGGGAACGCTTTTCCCCTGCGACGCCTTCGGTTCCTTTGGCGGGGATGGATCGATCCCCTTCGACGACGAGCTTGACGAAGGGGATCTCGCCTTTTACCGGGGCGAGACCCTTCGCTATTACGCCAACATCGTGGCGCGCTTTTCCAACAGTGTGCTCCGGGCAATCGAAAAACTGGGGGGAATCGACGTGCGCATCGTGGCCCCTGCTCACGGCATCGTCTGGCGGCGCGATCCGGGCCGTATCATCGATCTCTACCGGCGGTATGCGGCATATGCGAAGGGAACCGCCGAACCGGTCGTCACGGTCATCTGGGGAAGTATGTACGGCAACACAGAACGCGCCCTCGGGCCCCTCCTGGAAGGTATTGAATCCACCGGCGTCGAGGCCCGGGCCTTCCGGGTCCCCGATCGCCATATATCCGATATCCTGGCTTCGGCGTGGGAATCGACGGGAATCGTCCTGGGAATGCCCACCTATGAGTATCACATGTTTCCGCCCGTTGCGGCCGTCCTGGAGGATCTTGGTCACAAGGGCGTGGTGAACCGCGAAGCCTTCCGCTTCGGCTCCTACGGATGGTCCGGAGGGGCACAGAAGGAGCTGGATGAAATCATGAATCGCCTGAAAATGGGCTGGAGCTTTCTCGATCCTGTGGAGTTTCGGGGGGCCCCTCTTGGGGACGACATGGAACTGATCGCCGGGAGGGGAAAGGAACTTGCCCTCCGGGTGCGGGAGCGATGCGGCCTTCCACGGAAATAAAAACTTCCATTCCGGAGAAGACCGCCCTCACCCGGCGCGGTGAAGGTTTTTTTACACGCCTCATTGCATCACACACGCCCGAAATACTCGAGGCCCTTGCGTAATTCAAGACATTCCGCGCGGGAACATGCGTTCTTCCCACCGCCTTATTTTTTTATTTTTTTACCCTCACTCTTTTCTATAATTTTGTCCTTCTTATCCGCTTTTTTACGGGACTCTTCTTCCTTCTTCCGCTGATCCTCTTCGCGCTTCTTTTCCCGTTCGTCCTCGAGCTTCCAGCGCTCCCGCTCCATTTTCCACCGCTTCTCTTCCAGACCACGGCGTTCCTCTTCGAGTTTCTTCTGGCGTTCTTCCTTGAGCTTTTTCTCTCGTTCTCGGTCGAGGGCCTTTCTGCGTTCATCCTCGAGCTTCATCCGTTCTTTTTCGAGCCTGTGCCGTTCCTCCTCTATCTTCGTCCGGCGATCCTCTTCAATCTTCTTTCTTCGTTCCTCTTCGAGCCGCTTCAGCCGTTCTTCCTCGCTCTTTTTCTGTATATCATCATCGAGCTTCTTTCTGAGCTCGTCTTTATACATATTCCACGTCCAGTCATCATGCCTTTTCTGGCACGCCTGGTTACAGAGGGCCCGTTTCTGGCCCGTAAGGCCCGCGCATAAAATGAGGCATTCCCGGTGGCGCCGCGCGCGTTCCTGCTCATATTTTCGCCGCTCTTCGTTCTCTCGGCTCCGCAAACGCTCCTCCTCGAGCCTTCTGCGCTCCATTTCTATCTTGCCGTGCTCTTCCTCGATCCTTTTCTTTCTATCCTTTTCAAGTTTCCGAAGATGCTCCTGTTCGAGACGCCAGAGCCGCTCTTCCTCGATCTTCCTGCGGCGCTCCTCCTCGATCCTCCGGCGCTCGATCTCGAGCCGCCTCTGCTCATCCAGCCATTTCCTTTCATCTCGGTCGTCATATCGCCCGTTATCGCGTCGCTCATCGTCGGTCACCACGAAAATCGTACCGCATGATACGGCTGAGAAAACCAGCACTATGATCATACTAATTCTTATCAGCATTTCCGTCCTCCTCATTGCTACCGTGAAGCATCCTCAGTTGCAGTTTGTACAATTATCAATCGGTATCCTCTTTATGAAAAACATGCACCCATTGGCTCATGGCCGTGTTGATCCCCATTCCATCAGCGGACAGCCGGGCCCGTGGGACCCGACTCGATCTCCCGCAGCATCCGCAGAAGAATGTCCCTCGAGCGGATCAGCCTTCCTCCCGGAAGCTTTATCATGTATTCCTTCCCCGAGAGATAGGATTTCGACGCGATGAAATCGATGAATTGCCGCGCGGTCCTGATGCGGTCCCCCGCCTTTGCATACTTCATTGCAAGATGGTCCGCCGCCTCGCCCGGAGGGTACTCCTTCCCGTTCCTGATGAAGATGGCGCCCTGCATGCCCCGTATCCCTTCTAACAGGCCCGCTATCTTCCGGGCCTCGGTCATTTTCTGGGAAGCACCGAGGACGCAGGCGAAAAAAAGAAGCGGCGCGAGAATCATTGTTTTTTTCATGTGAACCTTCATCAATTTCCTTCCACTTTTGCCTCAATAAGCACATCAGACCCCGGCAGGAACGTCAATGAGTAATTCACAATTCATCGGTTTCATGGGGAAATTTCAATCAAACGAGGTGGATTCATTTCCCCCCGAAATTTCATGGGAATTCAGGCGGGAACGAATGAACGGATATTTTTTTGTACGATTCTATAAGAACGATCGACAGTCCTCACCCTTTATGCTATGATCGGACCGTACGAGCGCATCAAGGCGGCCCGTCCCGGGCCGCGAAATCAAATCCTGGAGGGAGACCATGCCATTCAACGAGATATCCCCGGAGGCCCGGTCACTTCTCGAAAAACTCCGTCTTCCGCCCTTCTCCCAGATAGGCATAACGGTCCCCGACATACGGAAAGGGGTACGCTGCTACGGCGTTCTTCTGGGCATACCGCGATGGTACAGGACCGTCATTACACGCGTGGAATATTTCTACCGGGGCAGCCCGATTGACCAGAAGCTCGACATCGCCGTTGGCTACTCCGGGAAAATGCAGGTGGAGCTTATTGAGGTGAGCGGCGCGGATGAGAACATCTACACCGGCACCCTTGGTTTTCATCACCTGGGGGTCACGGTCGGCGATATGGACAGGCGACTCGAGGCCATGGAACACGCGGGGATTACACCGGTCCAGACCGGCACCATCGCCTTCGGTCGGGGCGGGGTGACCCGATTCGCCTATCTCGACACCATGACAATTGCCGGCTTCATACTCGAGCTGATTGAAACGAGGGCCTTCGGCATCAACCTGGGAATGCCGCGATGGCTTGTAAGCCTGGGACGCCTGACGGGCGACACCCGATCCATTGATCCATCGGAGGAAGAAGGGATATGAAAACTCTTGTTACCGGGGCCTCCGGTTTCATCGGATCGGTCCTCGTGCGTGAACTCCTGGGCCGGAGGCACGAGGTTCGTGCCCTGGTACGCGAGGGGGTGGACGCGGCCCCCATAGAAAAGATGGGCGTCGAGGTCCGGCGCGGCGATCTCCTGAAAACGGATACCCTGAAGGGACTGTGCGACGGCATCGACACGGTCTTTCACTGCGCGGCAAGGGTCACCGACTGGGGGACCCGGAAGCAGTTCTACGAATCGATCCTGGACGCCACGAAAAACATCCTGGACGAAGCAGCGGGCGAATCAGGCCGCTTTGTCTATCTCAGTTCCATCGCGGCCCTGGGCATGGGGCGCCACCTGAAGGGGGCGAAGGAATCGGACCCCGCGCGAAAATCGGGGGTGCCCTATAACGACGCCAAGGCCGACGCGGAGAAGCTCTGTATGGCCTACCACGGCGCGGGCAGAATTGCCTGCACGGTCGTGCGGCCCGCGAACGTAACCGGGCCGGGTAGCGTATGGGTCAGGGACATCTTCGAGCAGATGAAGGGCGTCACCGGAGTTCCACTTATCGACGGGGGGCGACACAGCTCGAGTTTCGTATATGTTGAAAGTCTGGTCGACGGCATTATGCGCGCGGGCACCATGGAGGTCGCGTCGGGCGGGACCTACCACTTTCGCGACGACTGGAACGCCACATGGAGGCGCTATATAACAGACCTCGGTTCCTTCATCGGGAAAGGGCCCGGTGGGAGCGTCCCCTTCGGCGCCGCCTGGTATGCGGCGTCATTCATGGAAAGGATCTGCAACATCCTTCGCGTCAGGTCCCCCCTCACGCGCCTGGCAGTGGGTATCATGGGAAGGGACAACGACGTGGACACCTCCAGGGCAAAGTCCGAACTCGGCTGGAAGACGACGATATCGTACGAAAACGCGATGAACAATATTGGGGAATGGGTGAGAAATAACTATGCCTGAACGCCATGGTCCCGGTTGACCATTCTTCCCCCGCGCAGTATATTATCAGGAAACAGCGCGCTGATGAGGCCGGCCGATGGAACACAACACGATAGTAGATCCCGATATAGAAGAATACTGCCGTCTTATGAGCACAGCCCCCTCCCCTTACTGCGACGCCATTTACCGCTACACTATGGAGAAAATGGAGGAATCACAGATGCTTGTCGGGCCCCTGGAGGCGGGATTCCTCTGCATGCTGATGAAAATGATCGGGGCCCTCCGGGTCCTCGAGATCGGGTGCTTTACCGGCTATTCCGCCCTGGCCATGGCGGAGCGCCTCCCCCGGGGGGGCAAGGTGATCACCATCGATTATGATGAAAAGGCCGCGGCGGTTGCGAGGAAATTCTGGTCGAAGAGCCCCCGGGGCCATGCAATCGAGCTTCATGTGGGCACTGCCCTCGATATACTCCCCGGTCTCCAGGGCCCCTTCGATCTTGTCTTTATCGACGCAGACAAGAATAATTACGTTCCCTATCTCGAGCTGACCCTCCCCATGCTCTCCGACAGCGGGCTTGTCATCGCCGACAACACCCTCTGGTATGGGAAGGTGATCGATCCTGATACGAATGACCCTGATGCCCTCGCCATCAGGGCTTTCAACGAGTACGTGAGCGACCGTAAAGATCTTGAGGCCGTGATAGTTCCGATGCGCGACGGCATGACCCTGATCAGGCCCCTTAAATGAATTGACACCTTCGCGCAACGATGATCAACTGTGCGTTACATCATTCGAAGGAGGAGTCCCATGAAGAAGACATTGATCGTTATCGCGGCCCTGGCAATCGGCCTCTTCGGTTTCATCGCCTACAGCGGCATCTTCCACACCGTGACTGTCTCCGAAAAAGCGATCGGCCCCTTCACTATGGTCCTGAAAGCTCACAAAGGGAGCTATTACGGCACCGGCGACGTATTCAAGGAAGTCGCTAAATCTCTCAACGCGTTCATCGACCCGGAAAAACTTCTCGCCGTTGGGATCTACTACGACGACCCGGCAAAGGTGAAAGCGGAAGAGCTGCGAAGTGAATGCGGCTTTATTCTTGGCAGAGACGATCTTACAAAAATCGTCTCCCTGAGAAAATCCTTCATCATAAAGGCGTTTCCAAAAACAACCTGCATGGTGGGGGAGTTTCCGATAAAAACACCCCTCTCCTACATGATAGGCCCCTCCAGAGCCTATCCGAAGCTCTCTGAATACATCCAGGAAAAGAACTACAAAACAGAATACGGCATGGAGCTCTACGACACGCGGACGAAGACGATCTCCTATTGCATGCCGGTTAAAAAAAAGTAGAGACTGACGTTTAAGACCGGAGGCCATTTTCAGAAACCCCTCCATTGAGCAGACGGGAGGGGGGATGAATCAATCACGGGTGGGGCCCGGCTCCAAACCGCAGGAAAAACAGCATGAACAGGAAAATCTTTATCGCCGTCGCCGCGGTTCTTCTCGCGATCATTCCGCCACTGGCCCTGATCCGCTGCGACATCCCCGTGGAGGAGCTCAAGAAAACCTACGCGAACGGGAGCTCGCGCTTCGTCTCGGTCGACGGCACGGATGTTCACTACCGCGACGAGGGTAATGGCTTCCCCCTGGTGCTGGTCCATGGCACGGCCGCGTCGCTTCACACCTGGGACGGATGGGCCTCGGCGCTTTCCGGTGACTTCCGGGTGATTCGGATGGACCTCCCCGCTTTCGGCCTCACCGGCCCCGCACCCGACCGCGACTATCGTGTCGGCGCCTATGTCAGATTCCTCGATGCCTTTCTCGACACGATCGGTGTAAAGCGATGCCACCTTGCGGGCAATTCCCTTGGGGGTTTCATCGCCTGGAATTACGTCCTCGCCCATCCCGACAAGGTCGAAAAGCTCATACTCGTCGACGCGGCAGGGTATCCCTCCCGTGCCATACCCGGTATATTCCGTCTTGTAAGGCTTCCCCTCGCCGGCTTCCTGGGCCGCCATATCGGTCCCCGATTCCTTATCGAGCGGAACATCAGGGAGGTCTATGGTGACGATTCGAAAATCACTCCGGTGCTGGTGGACCGTTACCACCGGCTCGCGCTTCGCGAAGGCAACCGCCAGGCATTCATAGACCGGGCGCGCACCGACGAGGATTATGGATCGCTCGCCAGGGCGATCCCTGAAATAAGGGTCCCCACCCTTATCATATGGGGAAAGGAAGACGCGTGGATTCCCCTCGAAAACGCACATCTGTTTGAAAGGGACCTGCCGAATTCCGTTTTGAAAATATACGACGGCGTTGGTCACGTGCCGATGGAGGAGATTCCCGATATAACCGCCAGGGACACCCGCCGGTTTCTCCACACCCGGTATTAATCCGCCTTTTGTGAAATATGCCCGGGTAGCCATTGAAAGGCAAAAGGTCCTACTTGCCCTGCGGATACCCGTCGACGGTCTCTTAAAAAACTGAAACCATGCAGGATATCCATGCCGAATCAGACCAATTAATGATTGACTCGATAGAAGAATATGAATATTTTTAATCTGCGGCGGATACAGCTTTCTTATGTATTTTTTTTATCGTGTCATTCGCTCCAGGCCCGCCGCCTCAACCGTCTGGAAGGCATTTCCTTTACAGGCACTACATTACACCGCATAGAGGTACACCATGAACAGATACAGATTTGCCGCACTCATGCTCATTATTGCCATGGCGGTTACTGCGCCGATGTCATGCAAAAAGGCAGCGTCGGAAGGACAACTGACCCTCTCGGGCTTTCTCGGAGAGGTCATGCTGAAAACGACCGATGGGGAAAGGGTCCCCGCGGTTGGCGACATACTCGCGGTCGGGACCACACTGGTTACCGGCGAAATGGGGATGGCTGACATCATGCTGGGCGACCGGGGCATCATCCGAATCCACCAGAATTCCACGGTCCTGATCGACTCCATCGATAAAAAGGGAATCGGCGACACAGAGCTCGATATGGCCAAAGGCAAAATGTACGTCACCCTCTCCAAGCTGTCCAAGGGTGGCCTGAAAGTAATGACTCCTACCGCAGTCGCATCGATCCGTGGCACGGTGTTTCGCATCTCGGCGGAAGAGGGCGTCTCCCGCCTGGACGTGGTGAGCGGCCAGGTGGCGATCAATCCCGTCAGCGAATCGACGGCCATTGCCGGGGTGGAGCGCATCGTCGATGCGGAGCAGTCCGTTTCCATAGACCGGAATATCGTCGCTGAAGCCAGAAAGGCCGTGGACAAGAAGGAAGCGATGGTTATCGAAGTCGAGCAGCTCAAGATTGAGGAAATCGAAGAGATAACCAGCGAATTACGAAACATCAAACCCGAGATAATCGAAAAGCTCAACCCGAGGGCCAGGAAAGATGTCAGAAGGAAACTATCCGCAATGCATGGCGGCAACGACAGAAAAGAAGCCAGCGAGCGGGCGTCCGGACGCAAGGAAATCAAAAAGACGAAAAAAGCCGAAAGCGATGCCCTGCGCCGCAAGGCCCTCCTGGAGGCGCGGCGCCAGAAACAGGCCGAAGTAGAAAAAAGACGTCTTGAGAAAGAACTCGCCGATCGGCAGATGAAGGAAATGGCCGAAAAGGCGCGGAAAAAAAAGGAAGTGCGCGAAAGGGCGTCGAGCATTCCCACGCTCTAGCAGCGAACTTCGGTGTCCTGCTATCCTCACCATCACCCCGATTCTTTTACGCGTGCGTCGCGCGGACCGGGCCATCACCCTCTCCGGGAGGTTACCATGAAAAAGGCATGCACCTTTATTTTTGCGCTCATCGTAGCGGGCGGTCTCTTCGCCTGCGGCGGGAAGACCCCCCTCGCCGACGATCAGAAACCCTTTGCCGGTACCTGGGTCGCCGATGATGGCACCTTCGTCACCATATACCTCGACGGCGGGGGCGATATGAAGGGCTCAAACACCAGCGTCACAGGCGGTTCCGCGACCTTCACCGCGGACACCCTCACCATCGGCATGGGGCCGATCAAAAAAACCATGACGATTACCCGGAGGCCGATGGAAACTGAAGGCCGGGTCACCATCGTCCTGGACGGAATCACCTATAGTAAAAAATAACACACCCCCTGCCCCCGCGGCCAGGGCCGCTTTCCTGACCGCGGGTTGTTCAAGCGGTGCCCCATGGAGATCCCATCGTGATACGAAACGCCCTTATCAAGCTTCTAATACGAATCGGCCGCAGCCGGATCGATACCAGGAATTACATCCGCCTCCGTAAGGGGGGAGAGAAATACGCCGCCCGTCGAATCAAGCTTCCGGAAGAGGCGGAGATAACCCCCGCGGATGACGCCGTTGTCCCGGCTGAATGGGTTTCCTGGCGCGGCCGTGACGGGGAACGGACGATCCTCTACCTTCACGGCGGCGCCTATGTCATCTGCTCCCCCCGGACGCACCGGGACCTGGTTCTCAGGATCGCCCGCGCATCCCGCGCCAGGGCTTTCGTCATCGACTATCGCCTGGCTCCCGAGCACCCCCACCCGGCAGCACTCGAGGACGCACTGAAGGCCTATCGCTGGCTCCTGAAGAAGGGCGTCGACCCCTCACGCCTCGCGGTTATGGGAGACTCCGCAGGAGGCGGCCTCACCCTGGCCCTCCTCCAGGCCATACGGGACAGCGGTCTTCCCCTTCCGGTCTGCGCGGCCGTCCTTTCACCATGGGCCGATCTTACCTCCTCCGGCCCATCGATGCGTACCCGCCGCCGGAAGGACCCCCTCCTCGACCCGGCCTCCATCGCCTTTTATGCGCGTCTTTACGCCCCTGAAAGCGGTCTTGACATGCCGGCAGTCTCGCCGCTTTTCGGCGACTTTACTGGACTCCCTCCCCTGTTGATTCACGTGGGAGGGGCGGAGGTCCTTCTCGACGATTCCAGGCGTGTGGCGGAAAAGGCGTCCGACTCCGGAGTCACTGTCGAGTTCAGGATCTGGCCCCGGATGATTCACGTATTCCAGGCCCTGGCCTTCATACTCCCCGACGCCAGGAAGGCGATACGTGAGATAGGGGCCTTCATGGAAAGGCACATTTCGTAAGCGCCCTCGGCTCACATACCCGAATTAATCGTTGACAATATCGGTGATGGCGCTTCTTCCTTGAACCCTCGCGCGCCTTCGCGCGTCAATTCATTGCCGAAAACAAAAGGAGACTGATGATGAATTTTCTGGTCACCGGCGGAGCGGGTTTCCTGGGGATCAATATCGTTCGTTACCTGCTTGATCGCCATCATGACGTCGTGTCACTTGACATTGCCGATTTCGACTATCCGGATGTCATGGACAGGATACGAATCGAGAAGGGGGACATTCGTGACGAAAAAACCGTTGCCTCCGTCATGGATGGAATCGACATGGTAGTGCACACCGCGGCCGCGCTGCCGCTCTACAGCGCCGATGAGATTTATTCAACGGATATCGTGGGAACGAGGATACTGCTCGAAGCTGCGCACGCGAGGAGAGTGAAGAGATTCATCCATATATCATCAACGGCCGTATACGGCATCCCCGATCACCATCCCCTCCTCGAAGACGACATGCTTGACGGCGTGGGCCCCTACGGCAAGGCGAAGATTCTTGCCGAAGAGGAATGCCTGAAAATGAGGGAACAGGGAATGATCGTTCCCATTCTTCGTCCCAAGTCCTTTATTGGTCCTGAAAGGCTAGGCGTTTTTGATCTTCTCTATGACTGGGCGCGGGACGGCAGGGGGTTTCCGATGATCGGGAACGGCGCCAACAGGTATCAGCTCCTTGACGTCGAGGACCTGTGCCAGGCGATCTACCTGTGCGCCACCCTCAATGCAAAAGTCGCGAACGATACGTTCAATGTCGGGGCGAAAATCTTCTCCACCATGCGTGAGGATTACCAGGCGGTGCTTGATGATGCCGGCCATGGCAAAAAAATCATCGGGTTGCCGGAAATGCCGATCATCTGGACCCTGCGGCTCCTGGAGGCATTGAATCTGTCGCCCCTTTACAAATGGGTGTACGAAACGGCTTCAAAGGATTCCTTCGTTTCAATCGAAAAAGCGGAGAAGGTCCTGGGATACAAGCCGAAGTTTTCGAACAAAGACGCGTTATTGAGAAATTTCCGATGGTACTTGGAACATCTGAACGAGTTTAAGAATAAAACCGGTGTCTCCCACCGCGTGCCATGGAAGCAGGGGATTCTTCGGCTGGCGAAACTGTTCTTCTAGCCGGTCATCCACGCAAAAAACGAGGCGCGGGAGCATGGCGCCGTCGGCGGGCTCTTCGTCCTTATCCGAAACGAGAGGGGCAGGAGTCCCGACTTCATCCTTTCCCTGGGATCCGGGTATCTATCTACACGCCATGACAGGAAACAGCCCCTTCTTTTCGTTTCAGGGCCGCTTTATACCGACCGCGATATCCACAGGTATCCACGGATCGCCGTCCCCATGCTGGAACTATCCTGCGGCGCCCCTTTTCGGGCAGCGTGTTTCGGCCGGGTTACATTTCTGGCCGGTCCCCTCGTTACGGCGTCCCTGACCCTTATGGGGCCGTGGGACCTTCGCTGCGGGATCGGAGTGGTCACGGGCATCTCTGTCCAGGCCTCCGACCGCGTCGCCGTTATCGTCACGGCCGCGGGGATCTTCACCGGAGGCGTACGTTTCCCCTGGTACCGCTACCTGGACACTCTCTGCACCTATAATTACTACCTGGTCTTCGGCGTACCGGTGCTTCCGATCCGGAGAGACAGGTCGCCCCGGATCGGATTCGGAGGAAACGGGAGGCTGGGCGTTGCCCTGCTGTGTCGGATCGGCCGGTGAGGGGGGGGGGGGTGATCATCGATGGACAAATTTTTCATGCCGGAAAAACCCTTTCATGGCCTCCGGATACCCCCTTTTTAAAATCAACTTGATATTTTACGCTGCTGAAATATCCTTACTGTGAATATATCCGAGAGGCGATACCATGAAAATTGAAGGTACGGTGGTGCTCATCACAGGCGCGTCAAGCGGGATCGGCCGGGCGGCGGCTTTTGCCTTCGACCGTGCCGGGGCTCGCGTTGCCATGGCGGCGCGGCGAAAGGAACTCCTGGAAAATAACGCCGCACAGATGAAGGACGCCCTGGTCCTGGCGGTGGACCTGTCTGACGAGAAGGAGGCCGCGGCCATGGTAGACCGCACCGTCGAGCGGTTCGGGAGAATCGATGTGATCATCAACAACGCCGCGGCGATCATCGTCTCCCGCGCTGATGAAACGAAACCGGAGGACCTCCTCCGTTCATTCAAGACCAACCTGATAGGCCCCCTGACCGCTGTCAACCGCGCTGTCCCCCACATGCGCAGGCAGGGATACGGCCATATTATCAACGTGGGGTCCCCCGGTTTCCTCATCGGCATTCCCCTGTACACTCCCTATGTCTGTTCGAAAGCGGCAATGAGCGGATGGACCCGCACCATCCAGGCTGAGTGGGCGGGCACGGAGATCAGGGTGAGCGAATTCTTTCCCGGCTACATCAAGACAGATTCCCCGGCGGAGTCCTCATACGGTCCGGTACCCCAGGACGCGATCATCGACCCCGGCAGGAATTTTATCACCCGCCTTTTCACAAGGCCGAAAACGGTAGAGGAGGTTGCACGACGGCTCATGAGACTCGTCGAAAAGCCGAGACCACTCGTCTACTCCGATACGCTCACAGGACTCGGGGCCTGGGTCGCGAACATACCGGGGAGGCGCCTGGCCATCGCTTCAGGTATTGCCAGGGCGGGACGGAAGCGCCTGGGCCTCGACACCTTCCATGCCTGACCAATCGGGTGGTCAGGACCCATTACGGGATGCACCGTCCTTTCCTTCCACATACCCTCGCACCGCCCTTTCCAGCGATTCGGGATCGTGGCGCTCCATGAAAATCCGAAGGAGGTCCCGCAGGGTTTCCTCAGAGGAGCCGATCCTCCCGGCGATCCCCTCCATCTCACCGTCACGCACGCATGAGCGCCCTTCCCATCCACCGCCCGAGGCGATGTAGAGGGCTTTGATCGCCAGGAGATACAGTTCCTCTTTCCTCCTGAATGATCCGCCGGTATCGGCCATGCTTTTCATCATTGTCCTTTCAGAATTATTGAGACGATTGGCAAAATTCCTGATCAGCCGCCGGGTGAACTCGGGGTTCCCTTCGATCAGCGCATCGAGATTTTCCGCGTCGGCCACGGCCAGCAGGCAGTCCGTACGGCACACGGCACCGGCGAGGCGGGGCTGGCTGCCAACGATCGCCATCTCACCGAAAATATCACCCTCCCCCAGCGTGGCCAGGAGCACCTCCTCGCCTCCCTCCAGGGTCTTCATAATGTCCACCTCGCCCTTTCTGACGAGATAGAAGTTCCCCGCCTCGTCGCCCTGCTCGAATATCCTGGTCCCAGCACCGTATCGCCTCTCACCCTGCATGACCGACACGGGCCGGACGAAGAGGCGACGTACGCTCCGGAATCCGGGAAGGCGCAGGTTGAAGAGAATTCCCCGGCTGAGCCGGTAGAATCGATATTTCATCAGGAATGATCTGAAGCCCGCGGGTTTTTCAAGGAAACGCACGAGGGTGCCGGAAAGCTCTTTCTGCTCGTCATGGGTGTCCCATATCACCCTTCCCCGAACCGGCGGTGAGACGAAACCCGCGCACGCGAAGGTAAGGGATATCGGGGTCCCCTGTTCCAGCGGATCGACGGTCTTAAGGTAACATCCGCGGCCTTCCACATGATAGGAGATCGTCCTGATGATTCTGCCACCCTCCCTTGCGTCCACGTCGATAATGATAGGAATCCTGAGTATGCCGTTCATGAAATATTTCGGGTTCACTACACCCACGGCGAGTAGGTTCAGGGAGTAGAGGGTCGGGAGGAGGGTGAAAATCATAAGGGCCTCCACACCGTGTATGCGGTAATGCATAAAGGACAGGATTTCTTCCCTGGCCGGAATCGCCCCCGCGGCCAGGACAAGGAGAATGATGATGACCGCCTTGCGGGTCCCATCGAGGCTCAGGCGAAAAACCGGTTCGAGGTTCCTCTTCCTTGATCCCATCGAGCGAAGAATCCATCTCTCGTACTGTGGCTCCCGCTGGACCGTCCTCCATTCCTCGATCCCCATGCCGTGAATTTTCAGCCCGTCCAGAAGGGGCAATGTCTGCGACTTCGAAAGGATGTATTCCATCCAGACGATAAGCGCCGTGATAAGCGGGGCGACCAGGGCCGTCCCCGACCCGCCACTGAAGAGGAGTGTGTCATAGGCGCCATGAAAGAGCAGCGGAAAGGCCAGTGCGGCGGCGGAATTGCAGGCCCTGTTCCATGATGAACCGCTGAAGCGCGCCATCGCCAGGAAGTAGCCGATCATCCCGCAGGTAAGGACATGGAGCGGGACCACGCTCAACAGCCTGACCGCGATCACCGGCCCGCCCACAACGAGGGCGTACATGACATTTTCCATGGTGGCGAATCCGAGTCCGAGAAGCATGGCCGACACCACCATGTTCAGCACCATGCCGATCGGCGGGGGCCTGAACATCAGCGCCGCGATGAAGATAAACGCGCCCCCCTTTTCGATAAGGGCGGCGCCTAGAAACCCGATGGCCGCGTCGCTTCGAAATTCAAAACGGTCCATTATTCCGGGAGCCCCGAGGAGAATCAGCAACCCGAGAATCACGCCGTAGACAAAATACTCGAGCTGGTGGAGATAGCCCGGCTTGGCCATGAAATAACGGCGGTAAAACAAATAGATAACCGGAACCGGCAGTATCGCGAGAACTATGATCGGTATCGATAATGGCAAATCGGTTACTTCGTCTTTCCATGGTACGCGGCGGCAGGCCGCGCGTCGCAAAACCGTTGCTTGATTTCACCCCATTAAAATATTATTTCAAGCCTTTTTTGCTTCCGTTTATAACAGCGTGGAGGATCCCACCACCGTACCCGGCGTGACAGTCCGCTGGACATGGCCAAAAAACTGGATATAGATCCAGTTTTTTATTCCCCGTATCTCATTAATTTCCTTTACAAATACAGGACCCGGGAAAAAATAATCATATCAACATTGCATCATACGAAAATAATTCGGGAGGATATGCGGATGAAAGACGTGGTAATAGTAAGCGGGAGCAGGACCGCCATTGGAAAATTCGGCGGCTCTCTCAAGGGCTTCCCTGTCGTCGATCTCGGGGCCCTGGTCTTAAAGGACGTGCTTAAAAAAGCTGGCCTCAGGCCCGTCGTGAACGATTTCATGAAGGAGATTTCTCCTGATAAACTCAAGAACGCCGGCATCACCGAACTCGAAAAAAAATCATACGACTGGGACGATTCCCACCCGCCCGTGGCCATTGACGAGGTCATCATGGGGAATGTGCTTCAGGCCGGGCAGGGTCAGAACACCGCGCGGCAGGCCATGATCAAGGCGGGCATTCCGAAAGAAACCCCGGCCATGACCATTAACAAAATCTGCGGCTCCGGTCTCAGGGCGATCGCCGATGGCGCCCTGGCAATCATGTCCGGCCAGGCGGAGGTCATCATCGCCGGCGGCCAGGAAAACATGACCCTCGCCCCGATGGCCCTCAAAGACGCCCGCTGGGGTTACCGCATGGCCATCTCAGGCGTGGGCGAGATCCAGGACCTGATGGTGTTCGACGGCCTCTACGAGATATTCTACGGCTACCATATGGGGCTCACCGCGGAAAACATCGTCAAGCTCTACGGCATCAGCAGGCAGGAGCAGGACGAGCTGGGAGTGCTTTCCCACACCAGGGCCCGAAAGGCGATTACCGGCGGCCTCTTCAAGGAAGAGATCGTGCCCGCGGTCACAAAGGGCAGGAAGGGCGACGAGGTCTTCGACGAGGACGAGCGTCCCATGGATACCACCATTGAAAAAATGCTTCAGATGAAACCCGCTTTTGCGAAAGACGGCACGGTTACGGCCGGCAACGCATCCGGCATAAACGACGCTGCTGCCGCCGTCCTGATGATGAGTGCCGACAAGGCAAAGGAGCTTGGACTCAAGCCCCTGGTTAAAATCAAGGCCTTTGCGGGCGGCGGCGTTGATCCCGCCTATATGGGTCTCGGCCCCGTGCCCGCGATACGGCGCGTGATGAAGATGACCGGCATGAGCGTCAAAGACCTGGAGATGATCGAGCTGAACGAAGCCTTCGCCGCCCAGGCGATCGGATGTTTCAGAGAACTCGGAATCGACAATGAAAAGCCCAACCAGCTCGGGAGCGGTATATCCCTCGGCCACCCGATCGGCTGTACCGGGGCGCGGATGATGGTCACCGCGATTCATGAGATGAAGCGAAACAACCAGTCGAACTGCCTCCTCTCCATGTGCATCGGTGGCGGAATGGGCTATGCGATGGTCGTTGAAAAAGCCTAGTGATCGGCTTCAATTCTGACACAGTGTATAAAAATGGCGGCCCCGAGGCCGCCATTTTTTTGTTTGACACCGAAGGCGAAGCATGATAGATTCTTTATTTAAGCATATTATTGATATTTCACGTTTTTAGTACCGAAAGAGGCTCGGAATTAAAAAAACACAACGTTTATCCGCACACAAAAAAAAACAATGGGAGGTATTTCGCAATGCGAAAACTATTCACCTGCATGACGATTCTCATAGTTTCGGTCGTTTTTTTCGGCGTGCCCGTCAAGGCCGATAACTCAGCCTTGGGACTTTGGAAGACGATAGCGGACGAGGGAAAAGACAAGGGAAAGGCTAAATCATATCTGGAAATAATTGAAAAAAACGGCATCTACTTCGCCAAGATCACCAAGCTCCTCATAAAACCCCAGGACACCCTTTGCGATAAGTGCGTGGGCGCACTGAAGGACAAGCCGCTAATAGGCATGGCGATAATGTACAATATGAAAAAGACCGGAAAAATCGATTCGACATTCGGCGAAGAATTTGCGGGCGGCAGCATTATGGACCCGGACAATGGCAAGACCTACAAGTGTAAGTTTTGGGTCAAGGGGGACGTAATGGTGGTACGGGGATACCTCGCGTTTTTCTATCGGACCCAGAGATGGTACAGGGTCAAGTAACAATACAGACGCGCCTCGAGCGAGGCAGGCGGCAGATCTGCCGTAACTTTTATCGTATAAAAAACCCCCTCCGTACCGGCGGGGGTTTTTTATATATGTACCGGCAGGAACCACCGGGCAACAGACGGGATAACGAGTCACCCCTTCCTGTTCATGTCATACACGATTTTAATTCCCTTCATCGGGAGGAGGATATCCAGCAGGCACGAATGGGAGAGATGATCCGCCACCGCCCCGGCATATCCCCCGGTGAGGATAACCCCGAAGGTTCGCCCGTACTCGGCCTCGATCCGCCCGATAATCCCCTCGGCGAGCGAGAGCCATCCGTAAAAAAATCCTGACTTGAGGGCATTCACCGTATCACGCGCGGCGATCCGGTCCGGTCTCTCGAAGGGAACCTCGGGAAGCCGCGAGGCCCGCTCGGCAAGGGCCGCGATGGCGGTACCCACGCCCGGCGCGATGATGCCGCCGTCGAATACCCCGTCTTCAAGAAGCACGCAAAATGTGACAGCGGTTCCGATGTCGACGACGATGTTTCCCCCGCCGTATTCGTGAAAGACAGCGGCGGCATTGACGATCCTGTCGACGCCCAGCTGTTCCGGATCGTCGTAGCGGATGATGAAGTTCAGACTGCTCCGGCAGGTTATCTCCAGGGCATTCGTTTCGAAGGTACTGCGCGCCATCTCATGATAGGCGCTGTTTATCTCCGGCGCCACGCTCGAAAAGGCGAAGCCCGATACGCGAAGGCGCGCCTCATGGGCCCCATGCCGGGCAATCCCGCACACCACGTTCCGCGACAGCTCGTCCGGCCCATCTGTTTTGATCGTGGGAAACCGGAAGGTGTATTCCGGTACCGTGGCGTCCTCCCTGTAGACGCCCGCGGTGGTGCTGGTATTGCCAATGTCGAATCCGATGATCATCTATGGGGGTCCCTCTCGGCACCGGGTGTGTCATTCTGCCAGGCGCCGGTGCGGCTTGATTCACTCGTGAGCACTCAGCGAAGCCGCTCCAGCGCTTCCTGGCGTTTCTGTGCCCTCGGCAGATAGATGCTGCCCGTTTTATTGTCAGGGTCAAGGACCAGGAGCCTTCTCATCGTCGCGATGCAGCCCCGGTAGTCCCCCGTCTCGTAGAGGTCGATACCTTTCCGCTCCAGGACCGGGATCTCTCCGGCCAGGAATCCCCTGATCCTCTTCAGCTCCGCCACAGACTGCGGTATGATCCCCTCGGTCCCCTCCAGAATTGCAAGGGCCTCGTAATACCGTTTTCCCTCCGATAATTTCATTGCACGTGCGAAGTCCGCCTCCGCCTTCACTATGGCGCGAAGCCCATCTCCGGCCTTGCTGTGCGTCGGGTCAAGCTCGAGGGCACGGCGATAATACTCCTTTGCCACCTCCACCCTGCCCTCCGCCAGAGCCTTCGCGCCCTTGGCCGCAAAGCGATCGGCCCGGAGGCCGCTGTCTTCAACGGTACCTCCTTCCCGGGACAGATCCGCATTGAAATTATACGCGACCCCTCCGATAAACTGGAGGCCATGGAGGGGTTTCCCGGAGAGATACTCGAGGGAATAGTCGGCCCCGGCCCTGAGCCTGAAGCCGCGCGCGATCGGAATATAAAACCCGGCCCTGGCCAGGAGGCCCGGCTTGAAGGATTTCACATTTTTTCGCGTATTTTCCGCATGGAGATGGATATAGGAGCCCCTCGCGGATATCCCCGCATAGGGCTGGAAGAACCGCGCGACGGGATAATGGAATACCGGTCCGATCGACGCAGAAAAGGACTGGAGGTACGATCTTTTACTCTCTCTCATGGGATGGCGCGCATAGGAGAAATCGATCTCTCCCGCCAGGAACCTGACGATACCCTGGTTCCCGTAGGAAAGGGACGTCCCCACGCAATAGGAGCCCCGGAAGGTGTTCCCATAGGGGCCCGCGAACATCGAATAGCCGGTCCTCGCCCCGATAATGAGATCCCCCGAGAGGCGCGGCGTTCCTTTACCCGGGGGGGGCGCTTCGGCCGGCTTCAGGGTCGCCGGGACAAGGGCAATGGCAAAAACGATAACAATGCGGATCCCTGATTTTATCGCGGTGCCGTGCCTCATGACGCGCCTTTCGCTCCTACCGTAGTTCTTCCGCAATGACCGATTCGAGAAGCGCGGCATTAGGCACACCCTCGATCCTCCTTCCGTTAATGAAAAGAGTAGGAACCGATCTGATATTCAACCTTCCACCCAGTTCTATCTCCTCATTCAACGCGAGCTTCATCCGCTCCGAAAGGACTTCCTGAAGGAATTGCGCGTATTCGTAACCCTTCATCCGCTTCTCGAAATAGCCCTTCACGTTCATGATGGAATCGCCCCTGTGAAGTCGTGACTGGCTCTCCGGGTAGCGCGAGAAATGATATTCCAGTAGATCCGCAAAAACGCCCCGTTCCGCCGCGGCAAGGAAAGCCTGTGACGCGACGCATGAATTCGGATAGACGGTCCGCGGCGAATGCCGGTTGCATACCGTGTCAAGGGGGAAGTTGTAGTAGTCGACGCGAATTCTTCCGGGAAACCGCGCCATGAGGGCCTTTTTGACGTTATGAAAGCCATAGCACGCGGTGCAGAGAAAATCGGTGAATACCGCAATCCTGATCTCGGCGGAAGGATCGCCCACGGTCATGGCCGCGGGCGGGAGGGAGAGCTCTTCCTGGGGCAGGGAATAGAAGTACTCCCTGAATTTTTCCGCACGGGGATCGGGCCGCGCCTCCGCGTTCCCCTTCTCCTTCAAATAGGCGGAAAAAAAGACGATGGAGAGTACGACGAAGAACGCACCAAAAGCGGCGGCGACCGCCAGCGGCCGGCTCTCTCTTTTCAGTAAAGTAGAAAACAACTCGCGGTACAGGACGCGGAACCCTCCACCCCGCGCCTTCATTTCCCTGCAGGAGACCGCGAGAACAACGCAGATGAGAACATTTACCAGATAGGTGGCGACACAGAGCCGGCACATTACACCAAGACTTATCATGACAGCGATGAGGGGAATATCGGCCGCGACCATAAGGACGGCTACCGGAACAAGCGCGGCATAAAGGTGCGGATAGCGCTCCTCACCCGCCGAGAGCGTCAGGAGCGCTGCGCCCAGTATGAAAAGGTACGCCATGGCGCCCAGGGACGCCAGGGGAAATCCGAATAGCTCCCCCGAACCGGAGCGGGCGATCGCCAGGCAGGGATTGACCGCTCCATTTCCGCAGGAAAATATGCCGAACTCCGCATTCGGAAGATAATGCTGATACATTATAAGAAATGAAAAAACCGCACCAAGGAACGGCAGTATGAGGAGGGCATATATCGATCGTTTCATGACCTTCACCCTATCAGTGCCGGGAAGCGAGTCAATAATTTTTTATCCGCGCCGGTTACCAGCAGGAGCAGAGGAGGTCGAGCTGGTTATTGCAGTTGCGGGCCGCCGATTCGATCCATTCAAGGTTGCTCCGGTTATGCGCCCCCGACATCCCCGTTGAAGAGTTCGTACCGTCGGTCCAGCCGCCGCAGGAGTTGTCCGCAAGATACCGCCCTCCATTATCGGATCCGGACCACCACTGGTCGTTGGCAATTCCGGCTTCTTTCAGAGTAACGGCGATCGAGCCGTCGAGGAGGTCGGCCCAGCTCTCGGCTATTTCAACGCCTGATGATCCGATGATCCGCTTGTTAGCGGGAATGCCATGGAGTTCAGGCATTCCCGCGATCTCGTCTGAATCAGAAACGCTGATGAAGGCCCTCACGTTCGAGCAGGGAAGCCACGAATAGTTGTCCGCCCTGGCGTTGACGCAAAGATTGTCGATAGTGTCCCTGGTGGGGACCACCACGGGCAGAGCCTCCGTTTCACTCGCGATCGAGGACGCTTGATAGGCGAGATCACCATTATATTTTCCTGCGGTAAAGAGGTAAACGACACCGCCGGAGGTCGTGGCGGACACGGTGGTGTAGGCAGTCCTCAGTCCGTCGCCGTCCCGCACAACGACGTTGAAATAGTATGTTGCACCCGCTTCCAGTTCTGCCGCGATAACGGTGGTCATGCCAGTTTCCCAGGCCGTCACCCCGATTCCATTCGCCTCCGCGTCATCCGGTGTCATGATGTCGTTCATGGTGGAGCGATAAACGCGGTACTCAAGTTCTTCCCAGGGGGTCTCCTGGTCGGTCGCGTGCTCCCAGGAGAGCTGGATGGTTTCCCGACTTATCACCCCCGTCGTGATAATCCCGGCATTGCCCGGCACGGGGTAGCCGTCGTGGGGCAGGAAGGCCTCCAGGGGGAGGGCCTCGAATTGTATGGCACGGTCGAAACTGTCGTCTATACAGGAAAAGGCAAAGAGAAACGCCCCCGTAAGAACCAGGGCGCGTGCCGATCGATGTATCTTCCTGACCTTCATTATGCTCCTTATATTCCGCTTTTCACACGGGGAACCCCTACCCCCTATCATATATGGATATCGAATGGGCTGAAACGAAAATATAATCCGCACAGGCGGATTATTACTATATCAATATAAATGTACTACTTTTCACTGATGAAATCAAATTATATCTTATATAATATAAATAAATATATCGGATGACCTGAATTCATAATCATAGCCAGCTGATATTTCATGATTTGACCCTGAAATCGCCAAGGCGCTTGATGATTCCATCCCGCTCTATCCGGTTCAGAAGGGGCAGTATATACTTGCGGGAAAGGGAAACCGCGTCCTTGGCCTCGGGGACCGTCAGTTTCTCCTTCCCGTCAAAAAGGGCCATTATCTTTTTCGTCATATCCTCGTAGACCTTCCGATGATAGACGATAGTCGCGTCCAGGCTCACGAGGAGATCAAGCTTGATCAGCTCCTTCGCGTCCTTCTTCATCGCCTCGGTCGCCAGTTTATCGAGCTCGATTCCCGCGCCGCCGTTCCGGAAGGCGAGATCCAGGATGTCCTTCTTCCCCTTCGACAGCCCCTCATCCGCTGCGCGGCCCCCTGGGAAAAATTTCCCGCCCTTTTCCGCGACGAGTCCCTTTTCGAGAAGATTGTCGAGCATCAGCCTGCAGATCCCGATATCCTCCCCCGCCCGGTCAGCCGTTTCTCTGAGATTGGGACCTACGCTCTTTCCAACCGCGTCCAGTATGCGCATCACTGACGCCGCGTAGTCCCTCCCGTCCATTACGTACTCTCCGAGGGAGGCGATTGCGCCCTTCTTCTCCAACCCCGCGATAAGCGCGCCCGTGTCTTCATCGGTGTCCGGAAGCATGGCCAGTATGTCATCCCTCTTCATCCATCCGCGGGCGGACAGTATGAAGGCGAGACGCTCTTCCGGTGAAAAGGTTGTAAAACGCGAAAGGCCCTCGATCGCCCGATCCCTCTGCTTTTTCCTTTCATACCCGGGAAGAAGCACCGTGCCCCCCCCCAGTATCCGGTAGGCGCCGGGGCCCGTGAGGACAAAGGGCTGGCCCGGATAACAATACCAGGGCTCATCGAATGTTATCCGCACCGGATGCCAGGAGGAATCGGTCCGGACACCCTTCATCACCTGCAGGCGGCCCCTGACCGAGGCCGTGCCGATCAGGACCTCCACCCCCCTGTTGTTTCCCGGTTCCTTCGCAGGATCGAGCATCCGAACGCGGGCGAGTATGTCTCGAGACGGCGTGAAGAAGTCTTTTCGATACAGGATGTGCCCCCGCATAATGGATTCCGACGGGACACCGGAGAGATTGAGGGCGGTCCGCCTTGACGGCGCCCCCTCGGCCGCGGCGTTGTAATGGCTCTCGATCCGCTTGATACGGGCCTCGCGGGCCCCCGGATGGATGAATACCGTGTCATTCTCATGCAGGGTCCCGTTTCTCAGGGTTCCGGTTACCACCGTACCGTAGCCCTTCGACGCGAAGACGCGGTCGATGTACATGTAGGGCTTCCCCGTGTCGCGCGCCCCGGAGAGCTGTTTGAGGTTCGATTCGATCGCCCCCTTCAGGACGTCGACCCCATCCCCCGTACGCGCCGAGACCATTACGATGTCCGCTCCCTCGTAGGGCGTGCCGTCGAGCCGCTCCCTCACCTGCCGCTCCACCTCACCGGTACGAGCGGTATCGACCAGGTCGGTCTTGGCGATCGCCGCGATGATCCGCTCGATGCCCAGAAGTTGAAGCACGCTGAAGTGGTCCTCGGTCTGGGGCATCCAGCCGTCGTCCGCCGCCACCACCAGGAGCCCCAGGTCCACGCCCCAGGCACCGGCCACCATGTTGCGGATGAAACGCTCGTGTCCCGGCACATCAATGAAACTCACGGTGCCGAAGCCGGGAAGATCCAGGTGCGCGAAGCCGATGTCGATGGTCATCTCCCGCTCCTTCTCCTCCGGGAGACGGTCGCAGTCGATGCCGGTAAGGGCCTGAATCAGCGTGGTCTTGCCATGGTCGATATGCCCCGATGTGCCGATGACGTACATTATGCTCCACCCCCGAAACGCGCGATCACGAGGTCAAACGCCGCCGCGAGATCGGGCAGATCCCGGTCTCGTATAGTGAAAAAGTCGATAATGTAACGGCCGTCGTGCACCGCGCCCACTACCGGTACGTTCGCGGCCAGGAATGATTCGTACAGTTCGTCCGCCCCGACGCCCGGAAGCTCCATGCTGACCCCGAGACTTTCCAGGCCGACCCCGGGCATGGCCCCGCCCCCGATCGCGCAACGGGTTTCCACACGCCGCAGGGCCTCCTTCGAGGAAGGGGCCTTCACCAGGCGAAGAAAGCGCGATACGCGTGCGGCGATCGCCTTTTTTTCCTGGAGCATCATCTTCCAGAGGGCGAGATCATCGGCCTCTCCGTTTACATGGCGAAGCAGTGTTTCTTGCAGAATATAATAACTGATTTTATCGACGCGCATCATCCGCATAAGGGGGTTGCGCCGGAGACGCCCCACCAGATCGCTCCTCCCCACGATGATGCCCGCCTGGCTTCCACCCAGAAGCTTATCGCCGCTGAAGCAGACAAGGTCCGGCCCCTGGGCGAGCTCCCATCGCACTGTCGGCTCGAAGGGGCGGGGGAGGCGCCCGTCTTCCATGAGATTGCCACTCCCCAGGTCGCGCACGAAGATAATCCCCTCCCCCTTGAGGGACGACAGCTCGGCCAGCGAGGGGCTTTCCGTGAATCCTTCCATGCTGAAGTTTGACCGGTGGCAGGAAAACACCATCGCGGTCTCATCGGTCACGGCGTTGCGGTAATCGTCGATGGTGGTGATGTTGGTGGTACCCGCCTCGACAAGAACGGCCCCGCTCTGTCGCATAATGTCAGGCAACCGGAAGCCGCCGCCGATCTGCACCAGCTCACCCCGGGAAACGATCGCCTCTTTACCGCGGGCGAACTCGCTCAGGATGAGAAACACGGCAGCGGCGTTGTTGTTGACTATGAGTGCGTCCCCGGCGCCGGTCAGGTCCGCGATCATTTCCTCGGCGAAGCCCCCGCGCTTTCCGCGCTTCCGCTCCATCAGGTCATACTCGAGATTACAGTATCCGGAGAGATCGTCGGCGAGCCGCGCGAGAACATCTTCCCCCAGGGGGGCGCGGCCGAGATTCGTGTGGATTATTACGCCGGTGCCGTTTATGACGCGCCGGAGCTTCCCGAGCCGCTTCGACGCGCACCGGGAGATTATCGCCCCGACCGTACGCTCCAGATCGAAGGGCTCACCCTCTTCCGCGCGGGCCCTCGCCCCGGCAAGCTCGTTGCGCACGATCCCGATTACCGCGAGGCGGCCGATCTCCACGAAGTGTGAGCGGATATCGGCGCGCGCCAGGAGCTTCTCCACCTGGGGCAGGGACCTGAGGATGTCGTTCCTGTTTTCCATGATTGATACGATGCGGAAGGGGCAGGAATCGAACCTGCCGCTATGATAAATCACAGCCTACGGTTTTGAAGACCGCGGAGACCACCAGATCCCATCCTCTTCCATAGTGGGCTGACTCGGAAGCGCCCGCCGGGCGAATATCGCGATCACATTTTCCACGCCCGGACGTCCTGAAGATAATAGAGGCGTCGCGATATCCGTATCGGGGCGGCTTGAGAGACGATCCCTTATATAATTAGGTTTTTCGATCCGGTTTAATGTCAATTATTTTATGAATACCTTTAAATTTTAGATTTTTAATAATCGGGGACACCACATTCAATTATTCCCCGAAATTACACCCATGCCGCACCATCCTTTTGGGTTTTTTCGGCCATTTTTTTTATTTTATTATTTTGCAACCCTGGAGCCCCCGGACCTGTCCTTTCATTCAAATAGCCGGGAAAACGTCAATGGGCGCCGGAAGGAGAACCATATGCTTGAATCGATTCTTGGGATAGTGGTCATCGTAAGCGCGATCTACGGGATTCGAATACTCAGATCTCTCTGATACCGCACGATACATGACGAGCGCATTTCGTCCACACGCCCGATGCGCCGCGCCCTGCTAACCGTCATCCCTACATAACCGGAGTTATTGATGAAAAAAAGGAAGATTCTACTAATCTACCCCGAAATACCTGCGACCTACTGGAGCTTTAAATACGCGCTCCCCTTTATAGGTTTTAAAACTCTCATGCCCCCCCTTGGGCTCATCACCGTGGCCGCCCTTCTTCCCGCAGAATACGCGGTGAGCCTGGTCGACATGAACATTCGCGAATTGACCGCCGCCGACGTGGCAGCCGCGGACATGGTCTTTCTGTCCGCCATGATCGTCCAGAAGGAGTCCTTCGAGAAAGTTGTGCGGCTCTGCAACGAGTATGGCACGCCGGTGGCCGCGGGGGGGGCCTACCCCACCTCCAGTTACCGGAAAATCCATGGCGTCGACCACTTTATTCTAAACGAAGGGGAGGTGACACTCCCCGCATTCATCCATGACCTGGAAAACGGCTCTCCCAAAAAAATCTATTTGGATGAAACGAAGCCGGACATCACGAAAACGCCGCCGCCCCGGTTCGACCTCCTCGACATGGACGCCTACGAATCAATGGCGATCCAGACCTCGCGCGGCTGTCCCTTCAACTGCGAATTCTGCGACATCATCGAGATGTTCGGAAGGGTGCCGCGCTACAAGCTCCCGGAACAGGTGGTCCATGAAATGGACATCCTCTACCGGGCGGGCCGCCGCGGGTCCCTCTTCATCGTTGACGACAATTTCATCGGCAACAAGGGCAAGGTGCGCGAGCTTCTTGACGCGATCATCGAATACCAGCGCGACAGGGACTATCCCTTCGCCCTCTTCACCGAGGCGAGCATCAATCTCGCCCAGGACGAGGATCTGATTGATCGTATGGTCAGCGCCGGCTTCGACACCGTTTTCGTCGGCATCGAGACCCCCGACGCCGCGACACTTGCCTATACCCAGAAACAGCAAAACGTAAGGGCCGACATACTCGACAGCGTACGCGCCATCCAGGACAGGGGCATCGAGGTGATGGCGGGATTCATCATCGGATTCGACACCGACCCGGAGAACATCTTCGACCTTCAGATCGATTTCATCCAGAAGGCCGCCATACCCCTGGCGATGATCGGCACCATGGTCGCCCTTCCCAACACGCAGCTTTACCGCCGTCTCGAGCGTGAGGGACGCATACTCGGAGAAACGGACGGGAACAACACCCACTCCATGGAAATTAATTTCATCCCGCGCATGCCCGTTGATTACCTTCTCGAGGGATACAAGCGCGTGATCTCGACCATCTACAGGCCGGATATCTATTTCAAGCGATGCGCCGCCCTCCTGAAGCGGATGCCCTACAAAAAGGACGCGCACCATTCGATTACGGGCCCACAGATGAGGGCGTTTTTCCATTCTCTGGTGCGGCAAACATTTTCACGCTACGGGCTCCACTATCTCCGCCTCCTTGGCTCGACGCTCCTTACCGCACCCAGGCACTTCCCCAACGCCGTGAACCTGGCCGTGAAGGGATATCATTTTTTCAGAATGACCGACGACATCACACGTGCCGATCGCCTCTCAGAATACATGCGCGCCTCCCTCGAACGCCTCGAGGAGGAATTCGAGACCCGATACAACCATGAAAGGGCGATCCGTCCTGCGGCGGTGCGGCGCCGGGCGGAGCGGGCCGCCGCAAATGTCCGGCGCGCCTACCGGAAACTGAACCCTGAGCTGAAGGCCCTCCTCAAGGAGGCATACCGCGACTTCAGCCTCAAGTGCGAGACCACCGCCCATCTCTGGACGAAAAAGGCGCTCGCCTTCGAAGACCCTTTCCATTATGAAGGCTGAAAAAAGTAATTTACACGGCGCATCGCCTGATGGCAGATATCCATGAAACAGAATCAAAAACCCGCCCCGTCGGGACCATAGCGTAGGAAGGAGCAGAATATGCCGTCAACCGCAGCACAGATCATCGTCACCGTGATTCCCATCGTCGGAATCGTCATGGGAACGGTCTTGCTATTTTTCTTCCTGTTCTGGAATTACAGGCTGAGGATGCTCATCATCGAAAAGGGTCTTTACGTAAAGAAGGAATTCGATTTCAACACCTTCAGCCTCTTCGCCGGGCTCGTGCTTACCAGCATCGGGGCCTGCCTGATGATATTTTTCGTGATTCTCGAGGGCTTCACGTACCCGATCCTTAGCGGACTGATCCCGTTGTCCCTAGGCCTGAGCCTTCTTGTTTTTTTCGTGATCCGGGTAGCCTCGAGACATGACAAAAAATGAAAATGACAAGACCGATGAACAGATCGTCAAACAGGTGCTCTTCGGCGGGATTGAAGGCTTCAAGACGATCGTGGATCGGTACCAGAGAAAAATCTACGGTATCGGCATGCGGTTCTTCAACAACAGGGAAGATTCGCTCGATTTTACCCAGGAGGTTTTCATCAGGGCCTTCGAGAGCCTGAGGAGCTACGCGGGCAGGGCGCCCTTCCGCTTCTGGCTCACGAAGATCGCCTACAACCACGGCATCAACAGGGCCGGGTCGAAGCGAATGGAGCCGGAAATCGCGGGAGAGATTCCCGGCGGGGAGGAGAGCCCGGAAACACGGCACCTGATGGACGAGATACGGGACACCCTCATGGCCGCGGTGAGCCGGCTCCCGAAGCGTTACCGTATCTGCGTCGATTTCTATTTTTTCATGGGGCTCACGTACGGAGAAATCAGGGAAATCACCGGGTTTCCGGTGAACACGATAAAATCGAACGTTCTGCGCGCCAAGATCATTCTGCGCGGCGAACTTCGGGGCACCATAGCGGAGGATTACTATGAACTGTGAAAGAATACAACAACTGTTTCTTGAAATGGACAACGACTCCAGGATACCCCTGGCCGTGCACGTACACGCCTTCTTCTGCGCCCGGTGCCGGAGCGACATCGCCCTCCTGGCGGCCCGTTTCGATTCCCTCCGGGAGGAATCCCCTTTCCCTATGGACCGCGACCTCTGCGAACAGGTGATGCGTGAGGTCTTCCGCTCCGATGTCAGCTACGAACACGAGATCTCCCCCGCCCAGTGGGGAGTGGTGGGCTTCGTCATCCTGATCAGCCTCTTCCTCATCCCCTTCAGCCACTCCTTCGGCTGGCTTCGCGGCCACTTCGGCTCCGGCCTGGAGATCCCGATCGGCATCGTCCTCGGCCTTGCCATGACGATCTTCGCGCTGGCCGGGGTATTCTCCCACATGGAGTTTCTCAAAAAACTCATGGAAAAACTGCCGAAACGGTTCCAGTAATAGCACCCCCACCCCTGCCCTCCCCCGTCAAGGGGGAGGGGGTATTTTTTCCCTGACATTAACGAACCATAACAATGCGTCGTGGAAACTTTTCTTGAATAAAAAAAGCCCCCCGTTGCCGGGAGGGCTCTCAATCTTCATACACTAGTAAATGACCGTCAATTCTTCTGGAACCCGTAGTAATCGAAAAGAATATTCAGGTCCATCGGTTTATCCACCATGTCCGCCATACCCTCGAGCATGAGGGCGAGATCGCTCCAGAGGGGCGAACCGGGATCGCTCACGATACGCCACTGGAGAAAGGCCTGGAGGTCCTCCAGGATCTGCTCCGATCCGTACCCCGTGGTCATGTTCTCCATCATGTAGTAGAGGAGGCTGTCATGATCCTCAAGGAGCTGGTTCATGTTCGCCATCATCAGGCCGTACCTTGACCCGGAACCGTCGGCGAGGAGGTCGTGGACCTGGGGCAGGGTCATCAGGATCTGCTTGAGGGCGTCGTTCTCCTCCGTGTCGCCGTGGTAACTCCACGAGCCTCCTGGATAGACCTGATTGTGGCGGGCGAACAGTTTGCCCGCCGTGTAGAGTAGCCCGTGTATCTGCTCCTCCGTGAGCTCCTGTGCGAGAATCGCGTCCAGGACATTTACAAGGTTCGGCGTGATGTCCCTGGAACCGCCGACGAACTGTTTGGTAACGTCAATGGAATCCTCGAAGGTGGACCAGTCGTTGGTGGACCGGTAGGGACCCTCGTAGCCGAGGAAATCCTCCACGGAGAGGTCCTCGTTTCTCTGGGTGAAGAGCCACTGGTAGTTGCCGTAATTCAATGTCCTGTGGTACCCGGCGGTAATCGCCTCGCTCTTGTCGACCTTCATGGCGGTCATCACCTGTTCCAGCCCAATGGCTATCTCCTCCCTCTCCGCGTCATAGGCGTCGTCCCCCAGTTTCTGCAGCAACGCGATAAGCCTCGTCACCAGCCTCGTGTTGTCGGTCAGGAGGGGCAGGAGACCGTTGGTTTCGTTCGCGGCATTCCCGGCAAGGACGCTCAGGACGGTCCTGAGGGGCGTGGATCCGTTCGAGGCGACTTCGCGGGGAAGGTAGGGGCCCTGCTCGACCACGGGATCGGAGCTGTGACTGGTGATCGGGTTGAAATACTGATAATCGTACCCCGTTTCATTCTTCACACGCGGAACCCAGCGATTATCCGCCGTGTAGTAGCGCATCAACGGCTTCGAGAGGGGGAAGAAGACCCCCTCGAGAAGATCGGCAAGGGGATACTTGTGCTTGGACCTGTCATAGTTGTAGTTATGGCCCGAGGCGGTTTTGGTATAGCTGGTCCCCTCGTAGAGCGTGCCGGTGATGGCGAGGAGCAGCGGGAAGAACTTGTTCCTGTTGTCCCAGAGGCTCGTCCCGTCCACGCCGATGTTCGTTGTATTCGAGGCGATGTACGCGTCCTGTTCCAGGAATCCCATCCGTAACGACGGGATCGATATTTCTTCCCACCGCGTCGGGAAGAACATAGCCGTCCCCGAGAATCGAATTGAAAAGAAAATCGTTTGAAATCGTCACCATTACCAGATTGAGGTACCTGACGAAAACCAGTATGCGTCCATCACCGGGACGGCTGGAATCTTTATAATCAGGATTATTGGGCGTTGCCACGTCACCGAGATGAATTTTTGTTGCATTAGTATGATCGGAGGCCCAGTGCCCGTTCTCATCCCCTTTGCGGGCATTGGCCAGGCCCACGGCCCCGTTTGCCTCGATGACGATAAAGGCGCCGCTATGGCCGAGGGTTACCCCGGCCACTTCAGCTTTCATGTACAGGGGGATGGTGAAGACGAATTTCTTCTCCAGCAGAAACCACTGGAGGTTCCGGAACATGGCCTCCTCCTGGGAGCGGCATTCCCGCGTGGCGCTTTGCTCGGGCACCTTTTCAAAGAACCTGAAATTGGCGCTTGTACGGCTTCCGTTGGAGCTCTGGTTAAGATGGAACATATCATTACCGCTGGTTCCATCGACCCAGCTGTCACCCCCGGCATTCATGGGCGGTGCAACGTATTTCCTATCTTCAAATGCAGGGTCATAACTAATTACATAATGATCTGATTCCAGAACAGGCCGGTATCGATTGGCCCGCTGGTAATTAACATCCGTAATGTTATCCGGATTATCGGATACGTCGTTGGCATTCTCGGGAGTGTGCCCCTGGTGCGGATAAAAATACTCCCACGTGCCCGCATTGCCCGGATCAGGCTTATAGACGTAGGCGTAGACCTCGCCGTTGGGCTTGTAGTAGCGGTACACGGTGCGTGAGCCCTGTCCCGGCCAGTTGAAGGTCGTCGTGTCGGCGCTGCCGCCGGTTTTTTCAGGACTGTAGTAGTAGGGCCCGCCCCCGTCCCAGCACGCGCGCGCCAGCCATCCCATGAGGAACTGCGCCGTGTTCATGACCCCCTTCCCATCCGCCACCTTGGGGAAATAGGTCCGGAAATCGTTCGCGCCCCCCGTCGTCGAAAGGGTCAGGTTATTATTCACTGTCACGGCGGTTTCACCGCCATTCGGTATCCCCGCGTCGCCGGCGCAGCCCGAAGGAAGCAATCCCATGGTCGGGTAATCATACCCGAGGAAAAACTTGTGGGAGCCGTACTGGTTGACCGTGAAAGACGACGAGCTCCTTGAAACATAATCTCCCTGGGTGGCGCGCTGATCCAGGGCCAGGGAATAGGACTGCATCCCAAGCGGACATCCGAAAACCGTTACCTCTCCCGATGTCAGGGCATACATGGAATCGTTTATCGTGATTATACCGTTCGTGGCCGCACCATGGGTTCTATTCCAGTTGCTTGCCGGTTCTTCCCCGTCACTGCTCAGCTGCGTCAGGAACCCGAAATTGTAGCTCCCCGCGATGGTAAAGACAAGATGGTCGAGATAGGAAAGCCCTGACCAGCTCCCGTCGGTCGACCGGAGGCGCCCCCGCCCGTTGCGCTCGAGCATTCTTTTTATCGACGGTTCAAGACTCACCGTGGTATAATCTATTCCCGCGGTTTTCAGCCTGTCCAGGGAGACCGTGAGCTCTTCTATTGGTGAACGTCCGTTCAGATTGTTGAACATTTTATACGTGTCGTCCGTGGCGGCGCTGTCGTCGTCCCGTATGAAAAGCTTCGCCACGTTGGGAAGCATGTCGCGGATCGTTTCCTTGAAGCGAAGCGTTCACGTAGGGATTGGCGTTATGGTAGTCCGCGACCGTGTCGTACACGTTATTGCCTATCTCGTCGGGGGCGAAATACTCGGACAGGTTGATGATCGTGCTTTTAATTTTCGAAGTGCCGTTTGCCGCGTTGAGAAGGGCGGGAAGATCCTGCTGAAGCATGTCGTAGATGACATAACGCAATTCCTCGTCTTCGGCCGCCACCCCGTTGAGCCCCTTCAGGAGCTTGTTGACCCCCTTCACCGCGTTGCCGAGGTCCGTGTTCGTAGTATAAACCCCGGTGTTTGCGTTATCCCGGTTCGTCGCGGGAACATGGCTCGCATTGACCCACATCGGGTAGTCGCACGACATGGTCACCTTTCCGAGGAGCTTCGCGAGGTTGGAGATGTCGTATTCCACCTTGATCGAGGAAGTGAGATCGTTCATGCTTTCATCTGTAAGACATCGGTCGGAACCGGTGAGGGTGAGCGAGGTTCCACTGAACCCGTCTCCATCGTAGAGGGTGATCTTCATCCCGATCGGCACCTCGAGCGAAGAGACGTCGTTGTTTGCAATGCCAAGGGCCGCGAGCTGAGCGGTGGTGTAGGTTCCCGCCCGGAGGTCCACGGCGTAGCCTGCCGCATCGTCGTACATGCAGTGCTGGTAGACCCGCGCAACGGTCATTTCCCCCATCGTTTCCTCGATCTCCATCGGGCTCTTTTCCGTGGCGAGATAGTTCACCACCTGGGCCGCGATGTCGAGGATGTCCCCGCTCAGATCCGTGTTGTCGATCACCGTGTCAAGGGCGCCATGGAAACCATCCCTTCGCTGCGAGGCGGTCAGGAGACCCGCCTCGTAGAACCCGGCATGGTCGATGGAAGGATGGTCGTAATGAGAGGGGACCTCGTCGCGCAATACCCCCAGCATCTCCCCTAGCTCGCCCAGCATCGGCGCGAGGAAGGGGGCCTCCACCAGCTCAACCGCGATCCTGAGGAACTCCGGCATGTCTATCCCCTGGTCAAGCATCCGCCCGAGCCCGTCGTTGATCCGCTGTGTACTCAGGCCGTCGATCGCCTCCTTGAGGGAGGGGAAGCCGTCGAAGAGATTCAACAGGTTATAGGGTGGGTAGGGGTCGTTCGCCTGGAACTGGTCGAGCTGGTCCTGGGAACAGCCGGTATGGAGACCCACGGCGAGTATGACGCCTATACACAGGGAAAAAAACCTCTTCATAATGCTCCTCCCATCAAGGATGATTCCGTCTGGTCGGTATGTTTTATATTTGCTGCTATAATAGAGGACTGGTTTCAACATTACCACTCCCCTTACCTTCATGTCTATGCACTATCCGCGATAACAATTTTTGACCATCATCACCGTCCGTGCCCGCCTTCACACAAAAAACCCGACCGGATGGTCAATTAATAAAATATACAAAAAACGCTTTCTCCGGTCAACAGGTCAGTAGTATTAATGTCTCATAATCCAGCGGAGTATGTTCACGGGAAAAGGATCAACCCCCAACCCCTGCAGGGTTCATAATAGCAGATCCACGGAAGAACGTCAATAAAAAAACTGGGATTTCAGTTTTACAGATGGAAAAAAATTTACCTGTATTTCCATACCACCATGTCATAGTCACCGTCAAGGTTCTGGCTGGCCCCTGCTGCGAGGATTTCGCCTTCCTTCATAACAAGAAGCGGGGCGTAACAAAAAGCATTTGAACCTGTTATTAAGATGTCCCGCCCGCCTGACACACCCTCTCGGGCCGCGCCATCGCTGTAGACTTTTCCATCTACACCAAACATGTAATCCGGTTTCCCGTCATGCAAAAAACGCCAGAGCGCAAGGTCGGTGTCGCCGGATGAATTTTGAGAAGATCCCGCCACGATGACCCTTCCTTCCCGGTCGATTGCGAGGGAGAGTCCCAGTTCATTTCTCTCAGAGGACAGGGTTACACAGCCCCCCGCCCCGAATGACCGGTCACTTTTCCCCCGGGGAGTGAGGCGCGCAATCGCCATCTCGCCTCTCCCTTCAGTCGTAATTCTGATTCCTAATAGATGAGCCGCTCCCTTTCCGTCCAGCTTTATGTCTAAGCCCAACTCGTTGCTGGGAAACTCCGCCCCATCCAGAGTCATATCGATGAGACCCGTTCCATTGACACCGAAGGAGGAGTCGGGGGACCCGTCCGCCATGAAGCGCCAGACAGCCATGTCGTGATTGTCCGCTCCATGCATCAACGTCCCCGCGACAACCAACTGGCCGTTCAGGTCAATCACCAGGGAATACCCCAGACTGAAGATGCGCTCGCCTTCGACCCCCTCCGGCTCCGCAACGCGCACAAAGCCACCTTCCCCGAAGGCCATGTCGGGCGACCCGTCCCCCTCCAGGCGGAAGAGGCTCGTGATGATGATGTCGGTGTGCATCTGGAACACGCCCGTGCCCGCGATCCCCCCCTCCCCGCCGACAGCGATGTCCATGCAATGGAAGGCGCCTTCACTGCCCCATCCCGTGGGCGTCGCGAGTATGACAGCCCCCCCGCCGCCGAAGCCCTCGTCAGGGAGGCCGTCCGGCAGGTAGCGCCATATCACCGTGGAGTTTCGGTCGCCGGAGGAGACGTTACCCCCCACGACGATCCGTCCCTGATCGTCCTCGGCCAGGGACACGCCGAAGGCATGTTCCTCCCCCGCGAGGGGGCTGACCGCCACGCCCCCCGACCCGAAGCTCATGTCCGGGGCCCCCTCCGGGAGGATGCGCATGAGGACCATCCGGTAGTTCCCCTCCGTGTCCGCGCTCATCCCGGAGACGACGATCCTTCCCGCTTCGTCGATCATCATGTCGCAGATCATGTCGAGCCCCCCGGGGCCGCCCCCCCGGGCCGCCCCGTCTATGACCAGGACTCCGCCGATCCCGAAAGAGAGGTCGGGCACGCCGATGGCGGAATAGGGCTTTTTGATGGAGAGAAGCGGAATCCTGAAACGCCCGTCCATGGCGTTCGTAAAGAGGCTCCCGCACGAGGCGGTGCAGGCCGCGATAAGCGGCAGTGCGATTTTTAGCTTGAGATTGCCCATTCACCCCCCCGGGGCGTGCTACCGGTTCGCCGGTACACCCGCATCACGCGGCTCCTTCAATGAAAAAAGAGGGAACCGCAGGGCAGTGCGGCGGAACACATACCGCCGGACCGAAATATAACAACGCGTATGTCGTGGAAAAAACGAGGGTTATGCTGCTTCCAGTTTATTTTTTTTTATATGTATCTATTCAAGGTAACAGAAGCCAATCAACAACACTATACAGTCACCCCGCCTTCCGTCAAATAATTTTTTGGACACTGACCAGTTTTTTTATTCGTCCCCTTCACTAGTAACCCGGGAAAGGGGGGGTAAGGGCCCTTCCTTTTTACTATTTCGAATTGCTATGTAAAACCCGTTTTTCAATTAGTGACTACCATCTCCGATGATAACATCGGGGATTACAAAATAAACATTTGACACCGTCCACAAAAACGGTTATCGCTACCATCGCCCGCACTCGGAATGATAAACGAATAGATAATGAAAACCATTAAAAAAATATTCGCCGCTTTCACGCGCTTTCTCATGACCGCGCGCACCCTCTCAATCGTAACGGTCGCCACCCTTCTCCTCGGGCCCCCGGCCCTCCTGACGGCCATCCTGGATAGCACGGGGCGGGTCCCCTACCGTATCGGCCAGGTATGGGCCCGTTTCATATTATGTATGAACGGTGTGCGGCTTCTTGTCGAGGGCCTCGAGCACATAGATGAAAAGTTGTCCTATGTCTTCATATCGAACCACCAGAGCAACCTGGACGGCCTGGCCATCGGCGTTACGCTTCCCTCGCCCCTCAGGTTCGTCATCAAGCGGTCCCTTCTGAACATTCCAATCATGGGCCAGGCCTTCAGGCTCGGCAGGATGATCGCCATTGACCGGAGGGACGCGGATAAATCGATCGAGACCATCAACCGCGCCGCCCGGGAGCTCACCGGCGGGATCAGCGCCCTCTTCTTCGGCGAGGGGTCCCGCACCAGAAACGGCGCGCTCCGGCCCTTCAAGAAGGGGGGCGCCGTCTTCTCCATCAGCACGGGACTCCCCCTGGTACCGGTCACGATTACGAATAGCTTCGATCTCCTCCCCCCCGTGGCGCTCCATATACGCAAGGGGACCATTCGGATCCTCGTCGGCAGGGCGATTCCCTCGAAAGGGTTCCACACGGAGGATGCCGACATCCTCACCGAGCTGGCCCGGGGTGTCATAGCCGAGAACCTCGACAAAAGGTTCTGATTCCGATTTCTTAAAACATGTTCCACCCCCTCGGCGTGGAATTTTTCCGCAACCCCCCCATCTCCCCCGGAGGGGGACTTTTCAAACCAGGAACAATCGAACCGCCCCCCTCCGGGGGAGATGGGGGGGTTGCGGGACGGCCCTCGTACTTCACGAAAACAAATTCACCCATGAGGGACCCGCCACGTGTAAGAAAGGAAAAACCTTGACAGGGGGGGCGCGGTGAGGAACGATTCGTGCACTCGCCCCGTTTCCGTACCCGGCGAGCACGATGTCACGCGCGGGGGAGCATCCATGAATACGACTCTGAAAAAATTCCTGATCGGCTCCGCCGTCGCCCTCCTGGCCATCGCGTTACTGGGTGGGATCGCCGGTGCGGTCCTCTATTCCATGGCTTCTAGCCGGCCGAGTTCCCGGTTCCTGATGAGCAACTCCGGTTTCCGCGTTCCATCCGATTACGTAAGGACCGAGGAATTCATCCGCGTGGGTGGCACGCAGGTTTCCGTCATGGTCTACCGCCATCCATCGGGAAAATCGAAAAAATACTTCATGCTCCAGCACGGCCTCACCCCCGAGGGGCACAAGCATCCCGTCATCGACCGCTTCGCCGCGAGCCTCTGCGACGCCACGGGGATGAACATCCTGATACCCTATGTCGAGGGGAGCATCACCGGCGGCTCCCTCGTCGACGCCTACGACAGGATGGCCCGGATCTACATCTCCCTTGTGAAGCACTACCCGGGGGAATACCGCGCCTTCGGTGCCTGCATCGGGGCGAACATCCTCCTCATGGCCCTGAACCGCGTCCCCGACGCGATCTACCCGCAGAAGATATTCATGCTGGGCCCCTTCTTCGACGGAAGCCAGCTCCTCGATTTCTATAACCAGGCGTCCAACCCGGAGGAGATCGACATCATGGTGAAGATGGCGGTTACCCTCAACATGAATGTCTTCACCGAGCCGGAAAAAGAGCTGATCAGAATGGCGATCGCCGCATCCAAACCGGGAGTCACTGACCGCGGCGAAATGAAGAAAATCATGGGAGAAAAGCTTTTCAACGACATCGCCGTGGTGAAGCTCCGCCACGGGGACTTCGAGGCAATCAACCCCCGTACCATGTTCGGCCGGCGCAAAACTGAATGCCAGTATTTCATCATACATTCGAAAACCGACAACATCATCCCCTATTTCGAGGGAAAGAACCTGGCCGCGTTCATGCAAAAAAGCGGCATCAGCACGAAATTCCTCGGCACCGAGTATGTGGATCACGCGGAGAACAGGGCCGATGTAACCGGCTTCATCAGGGAGATGCAGTATCTGATACGTTTCTTCGACGAGCTTTTCGCGGGGGACGTGGAAAAATGAAGGGGGCCCATGGACAGGGATAGAATACGCGACCTTCTCGGGCGGGTCAAAAGCGGCGGAATGACGGTTGAAGAGGCTATGGGGGCCCTCCGTATGCTCCCTTTTGAGGACCTGGGATTCGCCGTCACCGACAGCCACCGCTCACTCAGGACCGGGTACCCCGAGGTGGTCTATTGCTCGGGGAAGACGATACCGCAGATCTGCGCCATCCTGAAACGCCTCGCAGCCGGCCATGGGACGATCATCGCGAGCCGCGCCACGGAAGAGGTGTACGATGCCGTGAAAAACGAGATCCCCGGGGCCCGCTACAACGCCGACGCCCGAATCATCATTGTCGGTGAGCCCGTCGCGACGAAAACCGATAAATCGATACTCGTGATTTCCGCCGGCACTTCAGACATCCCCGTGGCGGAAGAAGCCGCCATCACGGCGGAATCGATGGGAAACCCGGTGGAGCGCGTCTTCGACGTCGGCGTGGCGGGCATACACCGCCTTTTCGAAAACGCCCCGCGCCTCATCGGCGCGAACGTCATCGTCGCGGTGGCGGGAATGGACGGTGCACTTCCAAGCGTCATAGGGGGCCTTGTGGACAGGCCGGTAATCGCGGTGCCCACCAGTGTCGGCTACGGGGCCAGTTTCGGCGGCATCGGGGCCCTCCTCACCATGCTCAACAGCTGCGCCCCCGGCGTCGCCGTGGTCAATATCGACAACGGCTTCGGCGCGGGCTATATGGCCGGTATGATAAACCTGGACGGCGCCTGAAATGAAGGTCGCCTATTTCGACTGCTTCGCAGGGGCCTCGGGGGACATGATCATCGGTTCCCTGATCGACGCGGGCCTTGATTTCGGCGCGCTGAAAGAAGCGATCGGCACCCTCAACCTCTCCGGATACGATATCAGCGCTTCCCGGGTCGAAAAAAAAGGCCTTGCGGCCACCAGCTTCCGGGTCAACGCCGCGACTGAAAACGCACCCCGCCGGGGCCTCTCCGATATCCTTTCGATACTCGATACAAGCGGCCTTGCCGATCCGGTCAGGGCTTCCGCCTCCGCGGTGTTCCGGGAGATCGCCCGTGTCGAGTCCGCGATTCACGGCAAGGCGATAGAAGAAATACATTTCCATGAACTAGGGGCTGTTGATTCCATCATAGACGTGGCGGGGGCCTGCGCCGCCTTTCATCTTATGGGCGTGGAAGAGGTACGCGCATCCCGCGTCAACGTGGGCGAGGGCTTCATCGAGAGCGCCCACGGCACTCTCCCGGTCCCCGCCCCCGCCACGGCGGCGCTCCTGACGGGGGCCCCGGTCTATTCGAGCGGTATACGCTCCGAGCTCACCACGCCCACGGGTGCGGCCCTTCTTTCTCATTTCGTGAAACACTGGGGGCCCCTCCCGGAGATGCGTGTGCGGAGCGTGGGCTACGGCGCGGGAAAACGCGATCTCGCGATACCGAACCTCCTTCGCGTTTTCATAGGCGACCTTGAGGAGACGGCGGCCTACGAGACCATACTCTCCATAGAAACGAACATCGACGACATGAACCCGGAATTCTACCAGCACGTCTTCGAGAAGCTCATCGAAGAAGGCGCCCTCGACGTGTACACCACGCCGATAATCATGAAAAAATCGCGCCCGGGCGTGAAGCTCTCGGTCCTGGCGAGGGAGGAGGATCGGGACGCACTCTCCCGCATCGTCTTCGCCGAGACCACCACGGCGGGGGTCCGCATCGCACGCATGGACCGCCTTGTCCTCGACCGCGAAATCAGGTCCGTGGCCACGGTCTACGGCGAGATCGGCGTGAAGGTCTTCTCGAGCGGGGGCCATCCCGTCACCCTGTCCCCGGAGTTCGAGGATTGCCGTGCCGCGGCGAAGACCCTCGGCGTGCCCCTCAAGAAAGTATACGACGAAGCCAGGAAACGCGCGGACTCCCTCCTCAAGGGGTGAAACAAATGTTCGAAAAAGGATACGTACATATCTATACCGGCAACGGGAAGGGAAAAACGACCGCCGCCCTGGGTCTTGCCTTCCGAGCCGCGGGTTCAGGCATCGCGACCCTCGTCATCCAGTTCATGAAGGGGCTCCCGAGCGGGGAGCGGGACGCCGCCGCCATGACCGGCGGCCTTGTCAGGGTGGAGAGCCACGGGAGCGACCGATTCTGTCGTCCCGACGACGGCTCCTTCGAGGAACACCGTACCCTGGCTCGCGGGGCTCTCGAGCGGGCCCGCCGGGCCCTTGCCGGGGACGAATGCGCCATCCTTGTCCTCGACGAAATCATCACCGCGGCCGCCTTCCGCCTCATATCGGACGCGGAGATTCTCGACCTCGTCGGTTCAAGACCGGAGGGCCTCGAGCTCGTACTCACGGGTCGCGGAGCCTCCGACGAGCTGATCGAACACGCGGACCTTGTCACCGAGATGAGGGAGATCAAGCATTACTACAACGACGGCGTCCCGCCGAGGAAGGGGATCGAGGACTGATGAGACTGATGCGTTCTCTCATATGCGCGGCGGCCGCTCTTATCATTGCGGCAGGCGCCGCCCGTGGCGCGGAAAGGCCCCTGGCAGGCATCGCCGTGCTGAAGAGCGACAGCCCCCGCACTCTCGCCCTTGTGCCGATGCTCGGCCAGAGCCTCTCCGGCATCGTCGAGGGCTCCGGCGTCTTCAGCCCGGTGAACCCCGCGCTCCTCAGGGATGAACTGATGAAATACTCCTGCACCGGCGAGTCCTGCCTCCTCGGATTCGCCAGGGACGCGGGCCTATCCCTCCTGATCCGGGGCGATTTCGAAGACTCGAACGACTATGTCATTCTCACCCTCACGGCCTACGGTATCGGCCCCCCCTATCATGGACGTGCGGTCTGCCACCGCGCGGTAAGGATACCTATGTCCGCGCGCTACGGCACCCCCGAGTTCGCCGCGATCATCGACGAGCATGCGGGCCTCTTTTTCGCGAAGCTCCTCTCCGGCTGGCGCGAACCCGTCTATTTTACTGCCGAGGGGGGCCTCGCATCGCAGCGGCGCATACACGGAACACACGATCTCTACCGTCCCCTGCCCGGGGACGGGGATTTCAGGGTATTCAACAAAATTGGCGCCGTGCGACTCTCCGCGAACGCCGTCGTCGAATCATCGGTGCCGATCAATCCCGGGGATTTTATCCTTGCCGGGTTCCGCGAGACCGCAAAGCAAATCGAAGTGCTCCAGTACGGGCGCAAGCGGGAGATCGTCATGCGTCCCATCTCGGCCGCGGACACGATCTATGCCCTCCTCCTGGCCGGCCCCGCCAGCGCGGTCATGCCCCTTATCGCCCCCACGGCGGGCTACTACCATAACCGCGATTGGCCGGGCCTGGGACTCTGGGCCCTGAACGCCGCCCCTTATCTCTATCTTGAACTCAACGGCCTTTCCAACTACTGGGCAAATTATTATAAAAGGAAAAAATCCGTGCCGCGGGAGGTCAGGACCCAGTACTACTTCGGTCTCTACATGCTCTCGGCAGGGGGCGTGTCCCTTTTCACCGACGCCTTTTCCCACGGCATGCTCGACCGGGCGGCGAGCTACCTTGAAGCCCGCCCCCCCCTGCTCGGCAATCCCGCCACCGCGGGGCTCATGGCCCTTATTGGCGGGGGGGCGGGGCATTTCTACCGGGGCCGCCGCGCCTGGGGCTATCTCTATTACCATGTCGACAACATCCTGCTCTATTTCACCATCAGGGAGTTCTGCCCTCCACGCAGATACGACCGGGTCACCGGCTCCTTTTCAAACGGGAAAATCAGGAAGGAGTGGGCCTATTCTCTCCTTTCCGTGGCCGGCGCGGTGAAGATTGTTGAAATCGTCCACGCCGTCCTGATCCGTGACGCGATCATGAACGGAGAAGTTTTCCGTGAGGGCCATTCCTTCGAGCCGGTGATCTTTTCCGCCGGTGACGCGAACCCGGCCATCGGACTTCAGTATTCATACAGGTGGTGAAGGGAGAGGTGGCGTGTTGACAGAGGCATATCGAAATCGAAGCAGGGACATGAGCCCTATGCGGCATGACGGGTTGAGGCCCCTTTGCGGAGTGACCGCCCTTGCCGCGGCGATCCTCCTGACGCTCCTCTTCGCCCCTGCTCCGACCGCGGCCCGCGATTCCGGCGGGGTTACCGGCAGAATCGCGGTCATTTCGATTCCCCAGCCAAGCCTGCAGATGAGCGCCCTCTCGGAGCGGTCCGCCGAGGCGGTCGGCGAGGCCTTTCACCGCATGGGCCGCTTCATGCCTGTCGATCCCGCCAGGGTGCGGCAGGCCCTGGAGGACCTTCCGGCCAACGCGGGCGACGACGCCCTCCAGAAGGCGGCGAAGGCCATGGGCGCGGACCTCGTGGCGCTTATCACACTGGAGATGATGGGAACCACGGCCTACGGTACCGTGACGATCATCCCGATCTCGAAGCGATACATGGGCATGAGGAAAAGCGCGTCTGTGCGTAGCCGGATCCTTATGAATCTCCCCCTGAAGCTCGCACGGGAGACAGCGCGTTTCCACAGGGACCTCCCGGTGGAGGCCCGCATCCTCGAAAAGCGGGAGGGGCTCTGCCTGCTGAATGCCGGGCAGTGGCACGGCCTCGAACCGGGGCGCTACCGCGCCGAGGGCGGTGAGCCGGTTGTTATAATGAATGTCGGGAGATACCGCTCCCTGGCCCTCCTGCCCGGGTCCCTGGTGACGGCCGGTGAGATCCGGATCGTCGCCCGTCCACCGTTCCGGGCCTTCATCCGCGAGCTTGACGACCGCATCGAGTACGCCACCTACTATCGCTACGGCCTCCAGACCGCGGGCGTCGGCACACCGGACCCGGAGAAGGGCCTTGTCGACGGGGTCTGCGTGATCAATCCGGGTGCCAACATCCTGCTCCCCGGATACGGTACCTACCTCGCCGCCACGCGCCTCGGGTTCAAGAAACCGGCCCCCAGCATTCCCGGCGTGGTCTTCTCCACGGCCCTTGTCCTCACGCATTTCCTCCTTCCCGAGGCAATGACCGGTTTCAAAATCAATTTCTTCCCCGGCGTCATGGACAGGGACAAGACCGTGGCCATGAATCGGCTCCAAATTTTTTTATGGTCCACACTTCCCGTCACCGTATCCGCCGCCTACATGGACCAGATGACGCACCTCTGCAAAACAAATGACGCACTCCCCCCCTTCTTTATGAAAAGAAACGAAACCGCGCTGGCCCTCTCCGTCGTGATCCCCGGTGGAGGCCTTTACTACAAGGGACACCGGCTGACGGGATGGGGATTTTATCTCACGGAGATGTCCCTCGCCGCCTTCTGTGTCTACGGAATGGACAACAGGAAACACCTCGCCTACGGTGGAATCGCCCTGGGGGCGGTGAAGCTCATAGAGCTAGCGGCCGCCTTCTTCGCCCCCACCTCTTATGAGATCCACCGGATCGAGCGGGAGGGGGAGATACGTCCAGGGTCCCTCTCCATGGACATCGGGCCTTCCCCGGGAGGGGGGCTGGTATCGCGCGTGGGGTACAGCTTTACCTTCTGATCGCAGGGTAGAATGGCGCTTCCGGCGCATCATGGTTCATTATCCAGTATTTTTCTTGATTCAATCTCCGGCCATGCGATACAACGTGCGTTACTTCTGTTGCCTTCGCTGCTCACACTGAGCCTGCCTGATGTCCGGTTCGACGGACTTACCAACCGCTATCGAACCATCAGAACAATTATGTAAGCACCGGGAGCCTCAGGATCTGTGAAAAACACCAGACAGACGCCTTGAAAACTATAGCCCATAATTCCGCGGCGGGAAATTATTGTTGAAAAATATACGATATAGTACTATATTGTATATTATTATGATTTAAACCATTTGCGGGTTGTCAATGTCATCAATTGATTTAATAATTCTCGGTATTATAAAAAAAAGCCCCATGAGCCCCTATGATATTAATCAACTGATCGAAGTCAACCGCATCAATAGCTGGGTAAAGATCAGCACGCCGGCGCTGTATCAAAACGTGAAAAAACTCGCCGTGAAGGGGTATCTCTCGTATGTGGCGGTCAAAAAGGGAGAAATGCCCGAAAAAAAAATCTACAGCATAACTCACAAGGGGGATGAATATTTTTTCAAACTGATGCAGAAATACTCAAGCGACCCGGCCATTGTTCATGCCGAATACAACACGGTCATTCTTCACCTTGATCTTGTTGATAAAAAAACCGGTCAGGAACTGCTTAAAAATCTTAGAGGACATTTTTTGGCTATCAAAGAGATCCTGTCACCATTTAAGGATTCCATCGACAACTATCCCTTCAGCGGAAGGGCGATTATCAAGCAGCACAGCATGCTCATACATTATCTCCTGGAATGGATCGACGAGATCATCAGGGAGCATGCTGCGCAGTGATATCAACTACGGAGAAAAGTCATGACCGTTCAAGCGATCAAGGGAAAAGCGATGGTGCAGGGCGTCATATTGATACTGATCGGACTTCTGACGGGGTTTGCCGTCGCGGCGCTTACCAATCCCCGCATGGGGGTGGCGGCGCATGTCGAGGCAATCATGGGCGGGATTATTCTCATCGTTTTTGGGGGAATACTTGTCGAGCGCATGCATTGCTCCGCGAAATTAATAACGATCTCATGGTTCTCGCTCCTTCTGTCGTTATACGGAAACTACGCTTTAATTCTCCTCGCGTCGATATGGGGAACCAGCATGACGATGCCGATCGCGGGGAACGGCTTCCGCGCGGTCATGTGGAAGGAATCGATCGTCGCGCTGGGCCTCCTACTGTGCAACGGGGCGATACTGACGTCGCTGGCGATCGTCATCACGGGACTTGTCAAACACAACAGGCAGACGCGCTAGACCGTGAGGAGATGAAGACGAGGGAGACCTGTCGAACCGAAGAAAAAACAGTGAGGGCCGCATATGAGCGTGTATGAACGAAAAAAGGGCCAACCGTTATGGGAGAATGCGCGGCTTGTTATTGCCGACATCTCCGTTGAAAGGGCAAAAGCCAAACAGCTTCTCCCTCTTTGCATGCGGCTTGAGGAAAAGCCGCGCGCCACGATATTCATTGCCGATTACACAAAAACTTCATTTACCGTTCCCTACCGCGAGGCCGCACTTCTCATCCATGTAAAAACCCCGTTCGGAAGGGGAGTTCACTGCCCATGGATGCTGGTTGACGATGATACCGCCCTTGCCTATGGAAGGGAGATGCTTGGTTACCCGAAGAAGATGGGGGAGTTCACCTTCAGCGAGAAGGACGGGCGCGTTCACGCCACAGTGACCCGCCGGAACATCAGGATACTTTCCTTTATGTTGGAGCTCGGCCCGGCCCAGGCGTCGCCCGGGCCGGTCTTCGGCATCAAGACGTTTAACGCCGGCGGTCCCGGCCAGTTTTTCTATATCAACCCCATCTGGCTGTTCAAGGCCAGGGAGAGAATCCGGGAGTCATACGAGGCGCGGTTGTCCCTGTCCGTCACCCCCTCGGCATATGATCCGTTGGCGGGGCTTCTATCCGGCGAACCTTACAACGCACGGTTTGTCGTCATGGATATTCTGGAGGGCGGATATTTCATACCTGTCGGAATAGCAGGGCCTCTCTGGTTCAGCAGGGTGCATACCATGAGATTCGAATAAAGGGGTAGCGGATGAGCTGCTACAGATACAAAACGACGTTTGTCACGGGCGCCGCCTCTGGAATCGGCCGGGCCATCTGCCTGAAGCTTGGAAGACAGGGCGCCGAATATTCAATGTCAACCCGATAGGCGTGCTGAACGGGACCCTCGGCGCCTACAGGGTCATGCTCCGGCAGAGGGATCGGTCATATCGTGAACACCTCCTCTCTGGGCGGGTTACTGCCGATGCCGATGAACGCTCCCTACAGCGCATCAAAGTTCGCGGTGGTGGGAATGACCGCATCGATATATGCCGAGGCAAAAGATCTGGGCATCAACGCAAGCGTTGTATGTCCGGGTCTGGTAAGAACAAATATACTGGTGGACTCCCCGATAGCGGGACTTGACAGGGCAGGAATTGCGGGCCTGATGCCGAAAAAGATGACAGAACCTTCAGATGCCGCGCGTATCATTCTCAAGGGAGTCGCCCGGAAGAAGCCTGTAATAGTATTTCCGTTCAAGACGAGGATGCTGTGGAGATTTTTTCGTTATTTCCCAGGCGTCCTTGTGCTGATGAGCCCGATACTGGCAAGGAGCTAAAGAAGATTGAGAAATGCCGGTTGATTATTCTGTAATTTCACAATCATATGACGATTACAGGTCATACAGCGATGAAGTACTACACCGCATATCAAGAACCGCCGGAATCACCCGGAACATGACCGTGTTGGACGTGGGAGGAGGCACGGGAAATCTGGCTCTGGGGTTGCGTGATATCTCGGGCTCATACGTGATTTGCATGGATCTCGCATTCAGCATGCTGAAAAATGCGCGCGACAAAAATCTGCCCGTCGTGTGCACGGACGCGAATCGTCAACTGCCGTTTCATAATGATTCCTTTGATGCGATAACCGCGGCGTACGTTATTCATCACGTGCCGGGCCTGAAGGGACTATTTCTTGAGTGCTTTCGCGTGATAAAAAACGGCACCCTGGCACTACTGACCTCCAGCCACGAGCAGATTGAAAACGTTCATCCCGTCATGAAAGAGTTTTTCCCAATCTGTGAAGGGATTGATAAGAAACGATTTCCGGAGATCGGTGAAATAATAGAGCTGCTGCGCCACGCCGGGTTTGATCGGGTTCGTTGTGAGGATATCCTTATCGAGCAAAGCCCGGTAGATGAAGCCTACCTTGAGAGGGTAAAAAAGAAATTTGTTTCTACGTACTATTTGATGCCTGAGGACGAATTTAGTAAGGGCGTGGAGGAACTAAGCCGTTTCATACGCAATGGGAATCCGAGCATATCGCATGAGTGGAGAGGGACTCTCATTGTCGGCAATAAAAGTGATATATAGTTAGATAACAGACGAAATCATGAGGAGATGTCACTGTCCAGGTTGATCGAAGAGCGACGGATATCCTTCATTCTTAAACGGCAATTCCGCCCGGTGTATGAATCGGGATGATCGTACCTTTCAGGCACATGCAGCGGGATTTTCCCCATTGTAGAGTTTCCAGCCTTATACCGCAGCATCACTTTTCTTTATCGCCCCGCCCGGGTCCACACGACCACCACGCATCCCTCTGTCGTCAAGGCCACTTCCCGTTTCTTCACAGGCCATGGCTGCAGGGTCCACACAGGCATTGAACAATCTTCTTCATGCGGATCTGAAGACATAAAAAAAATCCCTACTCTGCTTGACTAATTACTCCATTTCCACTATCCTGCGCCGGCGGAAACGATATGGAGCAAGCATTCTGATCGGGATGAAAAGCGGAGACCGGCCCATGAAATTTCTCAAGCGGTATTCCATCGAAATGACCCTGGCGTGGCGAAACGTCTGGAAGAACAAACGAAGGACCGTACTGACCCTCCTCACCATCACGGTGGGGTGCGCCATGGTCATTTTCTTCATGTCCCTCCAGGAAGGTGCCTACGACACCATCATCGAAAACTCGGTGGCGCCAAATACCAGCCATATCCAGATCCATGAAAAGGGCTTCTGGGAAGACCGGAACATCGACTACGGCTTCATTCCCGACGATTCGATCATCAACGCCCTTAAGGCCGAGCCGGCCATCGCCGGGTTTTCCAGAAGGGTCTGCGCCGGCGGGCTTGTAATAAGTGAGGACACCTCCGAAATTACCTTCATTCAGGGGATCGATCCAACCTCGGAACCCCTCGTCAGCTCTCTTCATAAATCGATCATGAAGGGTGGACGCTACCTCGCACCGGGAGACACCACCCACGTCCTTATCGGCGAGGGAATGGCGAAAAACCTCGAAGTGAAGATCGGGGACCCGGTCTCGTTTCTTTCACAGGGATTTGACGGCTCTTTCGCGGGCGCCCCGGAGCTCACCGTTGTGGGGATATTTAAAACCGGCAACCTCGAGTACGACCGGATGCTCATCCTCATGCCGCTTGATCACGCGGTCGAAGTATTCTCCATGGGGGACTACGTCTCATCAATCGCCGTCCGGCTTCACGACGGCACCCTGATGACGGATACGCGCGACCGCCTGAAGAAGGCGATCCCCTCGGAAGGGCTTGAGATCATGGGATGGGACGAGCTGATGCCTGAACTTATGCAGTACGTGGTCATGGACCGTACCAGCGCCTACATTTTCTATTTCGTGCTCTACCTGACCGTTGCCTTCGGCGTCCTCAACACGGTCCAGATGTCCGTCTTCGAGCGAACACGGGAGTTCGGCGTAATGCTGGCCATCGGAACCCGACCGGGACAGGTCCTCTCCATGGTCGCAATCGAGTCCTTTATCATATCCCTTTTCGGGATCCTGCTCGGGTGCATCGTCGGGGCGGCCCTGAGCTGGTATTTCACGATCTTCCCGATGGACTACTCGGAATACCAGCAGGAAATGGAGGTCTGGGGCTTCACGATGACAACGGTGCCGGCCAAGATGGCCTTCTCATATTTCATTGAAACCTCGATCGTCATATTTTCAATATCCATGCTCTTCACCATATTCCCGGCCCGCCGGGCCGCGCGCCTGAAGCCGGTGGTGGCAATTCGCAAATTATAGGGGAGTGTATCCATGAACCTTACACGATATGCAAGCGGCCTGGCGACCTTCATGTTGATCGCATGGCGAAACATGTGGCGTCAAAGGCGCCGCTCCCTGGTGGTCATCTCGTCTATGGCCGTCGGTATATTCGCGATGATCTTTTCCATCGGGTTCATGAACGGCATGACTCTCCAGATGGTGGAGAACACCATCAATACTACCCTTGGGCACATATCCGTGCATCACGAAGGTTACCGTCAATCAATGAAGCTGAAATATAATTTTTCCCCTGAGGAGCGATACTACCACGCCCTCGAAGGGACAAAGGGCGTCGTTGCCTACGCCCCGCGCGTCAAAATAAAGGGTATGATAAGCTCAAGCGAAACATCACGTGGTATTATGCTGGTGGGCATAGACCCCGCAAGGGAGCGTGCCGTCTCCTCCATCGGGGATTACACCATTACGGATAACGGCGGACGATTCCTGAACGACCCCTCCTCCGACGATCTTCTCATATCGAAGACGCTGGCGGAAAAGCTCGATCTCAGGGTCGGTGAACGGGCCGTCCTGAGGGTCGTGGATGAAAACAGCGAGATGACCGGTGTGGCCCTGACGGTCGCGGGACTCTATGAATCGCCGGTCGAGGCCTTCGATTCCTTCGTCGTCTTCACTGGCATCAATCGCCTCCAGGAGATCACCGGCCTGGGGAACAACATCTCGGAAATCATCGTCCGCACGAAAAACCGCGATGCCGTCGACGGCGTTAAGAAAAGACTTGTGGGTTCCATCACCGCCCCGGGGCTCGAGATCCTCACATGGAAGGAAATGGAGCCCAGCCTGGTAAGCTACATCAAGCTGCAGGACAAGATAGTGTACATCTTCTTCTTGATCATGTTCATCACGGTCATCTTCTCCATCGCCAACACCCTCATCATGTCGATCATGGAGCGCTTCCACGAGCTTGGTGTCATGAAATGCATCGGCACCAGGCCGTCGCATATCTTTTTCATGGTCATATTCGAGGCGATAAACCTGGGCATGGTGGGGCTTATCGCGGGCCTCGCGATCACGGTTCCCCTTGTGATTATACTGGGAATCACGGGCATCGACTTCGCTTTCGCGGTGGACGCCATGAGAAAATGGAAAATCGGCACCACGATTTATCCGTTGATTCTCATCAAGGACATCGTCGCCGCCACCGCGATCGTACTCATCACCACCGTTGTGGCGTCGCTCTACCCGGCCGTCAAGGCGGCGCGGATCAAGCCCCTCGAGGCGCTTCATTTTATTTAACGATCAGCCGTGACGAGCCATGCGACGAAACGCATGGCTCGTCACGGCGCAAGGGAGGGCCCCATGGCCATCATCAACGTAAGAGATCTCATCAAAAACTACGAAGCCAACGGGCTTTCCATTCCCGCCCTTCGGAGCGTCAGTCTTTCCGTGAAGCGGGGCGAGTTCATCGCCATCGCCGGCCCTTCCGGGTCGGGAAAGACCACTCTCCTCAACGTAATCGGGGGACTCGACAATCCCACCTCCGGGCGAGTCGACGTGGGCGGCATCGATCTGACCGCCTTGTCCCCCCGCGAGCTTTCAGACATGCGCCTGAACAGGATCGGCTTCATCTTCCAGGCCTACAACCTGATACCGGTACTCACGGCCATTGAAAACGTGGAGTACATACTCCTCCTCCAGGGCGTGGAGAAGGAGGTGCGGCGCGAGAGGTCCAGGCGGATACTAGAAGAGGTGGGCCTGGGCGGTGAAATCAATCGGCGGCCACGGGAACTATCAGGCGGCCAGCAGCAGAGGGTCGCCGTTGCCAGGGCGATCGTTTCGGAGCCGGAGCTGGTCCTGGCGGACGAGCCCACGGCAAACCTCGACCAGAAAACAGGGAGCAACCTCCTCGACCTGATGCATGAGCTGAACCACAGAAAGAATATCACTTTTGTGTTTTCCACTCATGACCGGATGGTCATGGAGTACGCGGAAAGGCTCGTCAGCCTTTCTGACGGCACCATCGCCTCCGACGTAAAGAAAAAGGGAGGTCTGAAAAAAAGTTCCCGTCCCGGGAAAAAGTGACAGGTAGATACGCAGATAACGCAAGGAGACCGACATGAAAAACCCCTTACCGTCCATCTTCATCGCCTTCCTCATGGCAGCGGCGCTCCCGGCCGGATCGTATGCATTGACCGCATTTCAGATAATCGAACGCTCCGACAACGCCGTGCGCGGAACCACCCAGGTCGCAGAGATCGAGATCGTCATCAAGGGACGTCGTTTCACGCGCATCCTGAAGATGAAAAGCTGGGACAACCGTATCGCGAAAAAATCCTTTGCGGAAATCACTGCTCCGAAAAAAGACGCCGGGAACCGCTTCCTGCTGATCTCGAACGAAAAACTCATGTGGCACTACAGCCCAATCATGGGAAGAGAGACAAAAATTCACCCTTCCATGATGCTCCAGTCATGGATGGGATCCGATTTCACCAACGACGACATAGTCAAGGAATCGAGCGTCATCGAGGACTATACCCATGCTCTTGACGGAAAGAAAACCGTCGATGGTATGGAGTGCCATGTCGTGGTGCTTACGCCCAAACCGGACGCCCCCGTCGTGTGGGGAAAAATTATCTACTACGCCAGGGTCTCCGACTACCTTCCTGTACGCGAGGAATTCTTCGACCAGCGCGGCAATTTGAAAAAAGTGCTCGCCTTTTCCGGTTTCAAAAAAATGCACGACAGGGTCATCCCGACCGTATACAAGATGGTAAGCGTCGATAGGAAAAGTCCCGACGGCCGCATGAAGGACGAGTACACGAAGATGATCATCAAGAAAATCTCATTCAACCTGAGAATACCCGATTCAGTGTTCTCCCTCAGAAATCTTAAAAGGAAATGACACCCCCTCGTATGTATGACAAACCTTTACTCCACGCCGTCATCTTATCGGCCTCCCTTGCCCTCGCAGTCATGATCGCGGCTCCCGTGAAGGCCCCGGCCCAGACCCCCGAACCGACCGGGCCCGTCGAGACGATCGAGCTTCCCGGGGATGACGCCCCGATCGACGCCCCGGACGAGTCCACGCCGGAAGAGTCAACCGATGAGTCCCTGATCCGGGAAAAAGGTCCTCAATTTAAATTCAGGGGGGAGGTGAAGAATTTATACACCTTTCACCGTACAGACAACTTCATGGGGGGAGACCCCCTCACCCTGTCGAGTAAAAACCTCTCTGCGGACCTGACCAGGATCAGGCTCGCGCCCGAGTTCCTCTACGGCGACATTCTCACTCTCAGGCTCGATCTGGACAACGAACTCATCTGGAGCAATTACGGTAAAAGCGGTGATTTCACAAATTACTGGAGGCCCTCCGGATACAACGATTTCCTCGATCTTACCTGGGAGCCCTTCAGGGGGCACGACCTGATGTACCGGATTAAGATTCATCGCGCCTATATAAAACTGAGCGTGGAAGGATTCACCGCGTCATTCGGCAAGCAACAGATTCGCTTCGGAAGCGGCAAGCTCTGGAACCCCCTCGATATCCTCAATCCGATATCGCCGACCTTCGTTGAGGGAGGCGACGAGCAGAAGGGGACGGACGCCCTGAAACTCGATTTCTATCCGGACGAAACGACCGAGATCACCGCGGTTATCGACTTTAAAAAGAGCAATGACCAGATCGAGCATTTCAACCTGCAGGACCAGAACTATATCGCGCGGATAAAAACATCGGTGCGTGACGCGGATATAGCCGTTCTTGGCGGGTACGTGTCGAGAAGGGGGGTCGCGGGATTTGATTTCGCGGCCATTCTCTTCGACGGCATGCTCCGCGGAGCGGTCCTCGTCAGTCAGGCCAACGAGTCCTACATCACTGAAGATTCATCCTGGTACAGGCTTGAATATTTACTTCCGGGCAGGGACGGGAAAGGCTCGATTTTCTTCCAGGCCAATGCCGGGTACGAGTACACCTTCAAGGCCGGTGTTTTCCTTCTCGTCGAATATTTCTACAACCAGAAGGGACTGAACTACCAGAAAGATATGAAGGCCGCTTCCATCACCGCCCAATTCAACGCGATGGACCAGAAGACCTACATGATGCTCTCCAACAGCCCCCTCACCCTTAACCAGCACTACGTGGCCGCGGCGATTGGTTATGACTTTCATCCCCTCGTTCGGGGCGAATTCTTCACCATCGGGGACATTCAGGGGCGGGGCATATTCTGGAGCCCCCTTCTGCGCGTCAACGCCATGGAGAACCTCGACTTCTCCGTCGGAATGATGGGGGCCTTTGTGTTCGACAACAGGGCCTCGGATTTTTCTGAATTCAGGAAAAACTATCTCTTTTACGCTTCGGGAAGCTACGTGTTCTGACGGTCGTGCAACGCGATCCTGAAACATTCCCCGTAATGACGCCCGGGACCCTGGCGCATCTTTCATTACCCCCGCCAGGGTATACTCACTGAAATTTCATTATATCCCCCGGATCCACTCCTTCGAGACCCTCGGCGACCAGGCCGTCGAGATCATCGGCTGCTATGAGGATCTCATCCGCAAGAGGGTGATGATCGAAGATAAATACGATATGGGAACGAAAGCTCGGGGTAATCCTGATACCGAACTCGGCGAAATAGACGCCGGCATCGTCCTGCACGCATTTCCCCACCCGAATGGCGTCGTCCCCGGGGTGAAAATGATCGGGTCTCTCCTCATAGAGGCGTGATGCTGCCCCGTCATCAAAGAGGACATACCCTACACCGGCGTGATCGAGCAGGTCCGTGAAGGGCCTCACCCCTATCAATTTACCGTGCAGATACGGCTTTTTCTCCGCCATGGTTCACCCCGTCTTTTCTCAAACCTGTCAGCGTGTCTTCACCGCGTCCCACTGCTTCCGCATGCCGTCGACGGTATAATGCCCCTTGATGCGCCCTCCGCTCCGGTAGTATTCCCCATTATACACCTGCACGAAGGCGCGGTTCGCCCCGAGACGCGTCTGCTCCTGCCGGGAGGTTACCGAGCGGACGAAATAGATCCTTCCGTTCGCGATCCTCACGCTCTTAAGGTATTCTGTGCTCCCCTTGCCCCACTCCGGGAACCGAAGCGTCCCGTAAACACCGTTCTTTCCCACCCTGAGGGAAAGGTATCCATGGTTCCCCGCAGCGTTGACAACGTAGTTACCGAGATAGTCCTTGAGTACCGGCTGCCAGGCATCGGGGTCATCCTCCTCCGGATCGGCGATGATTTCGATATGACGGACCCCGCTCATGCTCATGAAGGTGAGGCTCCGCGGCTCTTCAGGGGCACGGATTGCCGCGATCCTGCTCGGATGTGCTGTCGCCTCCCTGCGGCAGACCAGAAGCCTGCCGACGACAACGAGGGCCCGCCCCCGGTAGAATTTCCCCGCAGTATCATGTATCAGGAATGAATAGCGCGCCGTGGCTGCCATTATGATCATTACGACTATCGGCAGCGTGATGGCCGCCGCTACGGGCGCGACAACGGCAATGATCCTTTTTCTGTTCATCGGGGGTTCCTCCGGGGAAGATGGTGCGGGTAGTTTCTTCAGTCAGAAAGGAAAAATCAAGCATTAAAACATGAAACCTATATTGACTCAAGGGATGCGAACTAATTGCACGGCACGCCTCCCTCCCATGATGTGGAGGGCCGGGGTGGAGATGGAAGATGCAAGCACTCTCCTGACCTGTGTTCCCGGGATGGTAGTAGTGCTACGTACGACAGGATATCGCCAGGAACTGGCAGAAGAAGACACAGACCCCGCATCCCGTACATCTATCGGGATCGAAATCTACGATGTATTCTTACTTGTAGATCGAGCATATACCGTAATCGACACGGGGCCGGATTCCCGCGCACTCGGGAATGGCACAGGAGAAGAGATTGTTTGAGGTATCATTTTCCCCCGGCTCCGTGTTTCACACCGAGATCACACTCGCTTCGGGGTCCTCATTGCGCCACGATGTTGACCAGTTTTCCGGGGACCACGATCACCTTCTTCACGTTCTTCCCCTCTATGAGTCCCTTAATCCTGTCGTGTTCCCGCGCCATCTTTTCCATTTCCTCCCTGGAAATATCGGCGCGCACCATTTCCTTGCTCCTGATCTTCCCGTTGACCTGGAACACGATCTCCACCTCATCCCGTCTTGCAAGTGATTCTTCGTAATCGGGCCAGGGAAGACCATGGAGGAGCGTCTCGTTGCCCAGCAACTCCCAGAGCTCCGCGGCGACATGGGGAATGAAAGGTGAGAGCATCGGGATCAGAGAATCGAATATCTCGGAAAGGACCCGCCTCCCCGCGGGAGTTTCAAACTCCTTCTCGTCGACAAGATAGAGGGCGTTGACCAACTCCATCATGCGGGCAATGGCGGTGTTGTATTGCGTGCGCTCCTCGATGTCACAGGTGACCACCTTAATGACCATGTGAAGCTCACGCAGGACCGTCCCGAGGCTCCCTTCGACAGCGGCCCTGTCCGCGCGCGCGCGCGCTTCGTAGAGCCCGGCGTGACGAATCACGAATCGCCATACCCGTCCGATGAACCGAAAGCAGCCCTCAACTCCCTTGTCCGACCACTCGAGCTGCTTGTGCGGGGGCGCCGTGAAAAGCATGAAGAGGCGCACCGTGTCCGCACCGTAGCGTTTGATAATGGCATCCGGGTCCACCACGTTCCCCTTGGACTTGCTCATTTTCGCCCCGTCCTTGATCACCATGCCCTGAGTGAGGAGGCGAGTAAAGGGCTCGCGGCCGGGCAGAAGCCCCATGTCGTGGAGGACCATGGAAAAAAACCGTGCGTACAGCAGGTGCAGGACGGCATGCTCGATCCCGCCTATATACTGGTCGACGGGCATCCAGTACGCGACCTCATCCCGGTCAAATATTTCCCTCGATTCAGGCGAAGTGAACTTGGCATAGTACCATGAGGAATCAACGAAGGTGTCCATGGTGTCAGTTTCACGACGCGCCGCACCACCGCAGGCAGGGCAGGACACGGAGGTGAATTCCTCCATGTGGGCGAGGGGTGAGTGGGAATCGCCCCTGAAATCCACCTCCTCGGGGAGGACCACCGGGAGTTCTTTCTCCGCAACCGGCACGATGCCGCATTTATCACAATAGACGACGGGTATGGGACAGCCCCAGTAGCGCTGGCGGGAAATGAGCCAGTCGCGAATCCGGAAATTCACCTCACGGGCGCCGAAACCCTCCTTCTCGGCGTAATCGGACATTTTTTCGATAGCCTCGAGATTGGGGACGCCGTCAAAGGGCCCGGAATTGATGCAAATGCCCTCATCCACGTAGGCGTCGCTCATTGCCTCCACGTCGATAGGCGCATCGGGATTGTCGATGACCAGCCTGATCGGTATTCCGTACTTTTTCGCGAAGGCGAAATCCCGGGTGTCGTGAGCTGGTACCGCCATGATGGCGCCGGTCCCGTAACCCATAAGAACGAAATTCCCCACATAAAGGGGAACGCTCTCTCCATTGAAGGGATTAACGACCCGTAGCCCGGTATCGCACCCCTCCTTCTCCTTTTCTTCGCTCGTACGATCAATCATCGACTGCGATTTTGACTTCTCTATGAAATCGCGGACCCGCGGCTCGGTGATCGTCGCCAGGAGCGGGTGCTCCGGTGCAATCACCATGAAGGTGACCCCGTAGACCGTGTCGGGCCTGGTGGTGTAAATGGGGAAGTCCTGACCGTTCTCCAGCCTGAAGTGTATGCGAAGACCCGTCGAGCGGCCGATCCAGTTTCTCTGCATGGTGAGAACCTGCTCGGGCCAGTGCGCTGCGAGTTCCTCATGTCCCTCGAGCAGTTTCTCGGCGTAATCGGTGATCTTAAAGAACCATTGATTGAGCTCCTTCTGCTCGACCTCCCCCTCGCATCGCCAGCAGATGCCCCCCTCGGCCTGCTCATTGGCGAGAACGGTACCGCATGACTCACACCAGTTCACCGGTGCCTTCTTCTTGTACGCGAGTCCCTTCTCGAACATCTTCAGGAATATCCACTGGTTCCACTTATAATAGCCGGGACGATACGTTGCGATTTCCCTGCCCCAGTCGTAGGAGAAGCCCATCCGCCCTAGCTGACGCTTCATGTAACCAATATTATCGGCAGTCCATTTTGCGGGAGGAATATTATTCTTGATGGCGGCGTTCTCGGCAGGAAGACCGAAAGAGTCCCACCCCATTGGATGGAACACATTGTATCCCTTCATTTTCAGGAAGCGGGCCGCGAGATCGCCTATGGTGTAGTTGCGTACGTGACCCATGTGGAGGCGCCCTGAAGGGTAGGGAAACATTTCCAGTATATAGTATTTCTTTTTCGACAGGTCCCTCTCGCTCAGGAAGGCCTTCGACCTCTCCCAACGATCCTGCCACTTCTGTTCTATCCCCTGAAAATCGTACTCCTTATTGTTTCCGGCCATCTCACACCTCGGCTCATCCGTTCTCGTGCAGGATGGTGATCACATCGTCCTTCGTTTTCGAATTGATGATCCGGTCCTTCACGTTCTCTTTCTTTATGATTGACATGATGTTGGATAGGAGACGCAGGTATTCCTTGTGCTGGCGTTCACCCGCAGCAACCAGGATTACCAGGTGAACCGGCTCGCCGTCCATGGAATCGAAATCGATTCCCGCCTTCGACACGCCGATGGCGAATGCCATCTCCCTGATCGAGTTGATTTTCGCATGCGGAATGGCAATCCCGAATCCGATGCCGGTGCTCATGATCTCCTCCCTCTCTTTGAGGGCCCGGACCAGGCTCTCCATATCGTCGCACACATCGGTGTTCTTGAACACCATGGCGAGTTCCTCGATCGCCTTGAACTTGTTGGTCGCCTCGAGCTGATGGATATATTCAGCCTTTGTATAATCGGTCACAGACGGCATGGCGTCACCTCGCACGATATAAATAGGATATCATACAACCCGCCCGCGCTTGTATCTGTCAATAATAAATTTGGAGGCTCTTCGTTCAGTTCGCCACCGGGTCCGCGCCTGCGTTTATCCGGTCGAGAATGGTACGCTCATCGGCAGTGGCGTATTTTTTAAGGTCGATGCCCGACCCCAGGGGAAGATGGTGATCGCTCGCGATATCGCCCATCCTATCGACAAGGGCTCCGTAGGTATTGTTCCGGAACTCCTGGGGGACCCGGTATCCCGCGCGCACCAGGCCCATCTCTCGAGCAGCCCGGAGGAGTCCCTCCTGGAAGGTCGAATCGGCAAGCTCTATCATCGCCCTGGCCCGCTCCTCGATTGACGCGAAGCGGAGGCAGCGCCACCCGTATTCCGTGACCACATAGTCCATTTTGTTCCGCGGCACCCCCACCACGTTCCGGAGGGAGGGAACTATATTACTCATGATCGGCTCACCGGAAGCGTCCCGGAGCGTGCTGCGGAGGCAGAGTATCGATTTCCCCCCTTCGCTCTTCATCGCCGACTCCTGAAACTCGAACTGCCCGCCCATGCCCGTGTATTGAATGAAGCGTTCGTCCAGGAAAAATCCTTCCGATGTCGCCTGGCTGAAGAGGTCCATCTGCAATGTGCTGTTGATACCGTGAAACCGGGGCAACCGCGCGATACATTCTTTATTATTGGTCTCGTGAACCTCGGTCATGCGCACGTAGGGATTCCCATCCACGTAGCGGTAGAGATCTTCATTCCCCACGATAAAGGCGCCCGTGAGGAGAACATTGTTCTCGTCGTGGCGCGTGATGACGCCGTTCCTGATCATATAAAGGAAGCCGGGAGAAATCAGCTCGGAATAGCCGTTCAGCCCGCTCCTTCCCCTGCGCACCAGCCAGAAGGAGATGGCGTCCGCCATCTGGCCGATGCCGAGCTGGAGGGTCGCGCCGTCCGGTACAATGCCGGCCACATGGCTCCCGATCGCGTGTTCAAGGACTGTCAGTGGTTGATGGGGCATAATGAAAAGGGGCTCGTCGTCCCGTACCACGTAATCGACACATCCGATGGGTATGTCCGCGTTCCCGCACGAAAAGGGCATGTTCTCGTTTTCAAGGAGGATGACAGCGCCCCCCTGCTTCTTCACGTCGTTGATCGCCCTGAGCATGATGTCGACGTTGGTGCCGCAGTTGAATTTCCCGTCTCGGTACGATGCCTTCATCACGACCATGTTCATCCCGCGGGAGCGCGCGCACTCGCTTGCGTCCCTGAAATTGACCGCCAGGTAATCGGACTGCATGCCCGGAATGCGCCTCCCGAGGCCCGGTGCGTAATAGTAACTGTGGTAGGTCAGGTAATCGGGTATCGGCAGGCCCGACGCGGCGGCGCCTGCGCATTCCTCGAGAAAATGGAAGGGAGTGTAGTCGCCGTACATCCGTTCATATATCGATGCAAGGACCTGGTTTCCTTCCGGGGGCTTCGGCCTGTCCAGAGTGAGGGCGGCAAAGACGGTGAGATCTATTTCACCCTTTTTCGCGTGTTCTGCCAGAACGTTCAGGCACCTGTTCCCCGACCCGACTCCGATGGGCGACATGGCGAAGACCCTTCTGCCTATTCTTTCCAGTGCCAGGGCGACCGCTTCATGTACGTTTTCACATCGTATCATCATATACCTCCGCGGATCATACAAACGCCACTCAACCATCCAAATAAAGTCGCCGGAAGGCGTCAAGTCAAAGGTGCCGATTCTTTAACCAATTCCGGTGACTGCACCCCCCCTGAAGTCGGTGAATCCGCGGAAAAAAAGGACCAAAATATTTGACAGCCCGCCCCCTCTTTGATTGTCTGGACCGGTATGCGGTGTATGTTCCCCAAACGGACCTTACCCCGCTAACGCGGTTCCGGGCTCTCCCTGACGCCCGGGACATCCATCGGAGAAAGAAATGGAAAGCATTGAAGAGTTTCTCATCATATTCGTACGGGTGGTCTTCTTGGTGCTGATTCCCGCAGTGGCACTCTTTTTCAGGGTAAAGAGGAAGATCAGCAACGGTTTCACCGTGGGGGTCATCATAACTTCCTTCCTCCTTGGAATTCTCATCTCCGGATCGATCAGCGAAGACCCGGTAAAGGCCTTCATACGCGTGATCAATACGGGGGACGAGGTACAATCGAAAACGGCCCTGAAGAGGGTCATCCAGCTTGAAGGCGATGCGTACGGAAGAATCGACGAAACGAAGATTACACGACCGGACCTTTACAAAAAGCTCACGTCCGGTTTAGAAAAAGAATACAGCGACATTGCGAAGCGCCACTATGAAAAAAGCAGGGAGCTTCCCGAGGAAACCTGCGTCAACCTGCGCGGCTACGAATCTGCCGTCTACAACCTTGGACACGCCCTTCGCGTATCAAGGTATGCCGGCATGCTTGGCGGTGATCAACCCGCACTTCGGGACGATATAACGAAGACCCTTGAAGAAGCGGTGAAAAAACTCAAGGTACTCAGGGAAAAATGCGGGGAACAGCAACCATGAAGGCGTCAATAATCCCTTAAAGGTCTTGACAATTTCATACTGATTGGCAAGTTTGGATCTACCATTTTTCGATGAAACATGGGCCTTTTACGTTGAATTATTATCCCTGCGGCGGCACAGGCGCGGCGGGTTTGATAAAATAATTTTTGGGTACAAGGAGTCAATTGATGGAAAATAGTCTATTTTTCATTGCGCCCATTGGTTCACTCGTTGCCCTGGTGTTCGCGTTTGTTTTCTTTAAGATGATGAAATCGGCGGACGAGGGCAACGCAAAAATGATTGAGATTGCCGGCCATGTCAAAGAGGGTGCCATGGCATATCTCAAGCGTCAGTACAAGGTAGTATCCGTTGTATTTGTCGTATTACTGGTTATTTTCTCGTTTCTCGCTTACCTGAAAGTGCTCAACCCCTTCGTTCCCTTCGCTTTCCTCACCGGCGGTTTCTTTTCCGGCCTCTGCGGTTTCCTTGGAATGAAGACGGCAACCCTGGCTTCGAGCAGGACCGCACAGGGGGCCTCGATATCCCTGAACCAGGGATTGAAAGTTGCCTTCAGGTCAGGGGCAGTCATGGGTCTCGTTGTCGTCGGCTTCGGGCTTCTCGACATCGCGCTCTGGTTCATCGGGCTCAACTGGATATATGACAACAACCTGTTCGGCCTGAGCAACATCCTGATGGAAAAAGCGAGCATCGCTGGCACCTTCGTCGCCGGAGAGACCGTCAAGAACGCGGAATTCTTCCGTGTCAAGACGATCGAGATCACGACGACGATGCTGACCTTCGGCATGGGCGCCTCCACCCAGGCCCTCTTCGCGAGGGTTGGCGGCGGCATCTACACCAAGGCCGCCGACGTCGGAGCGGACCTGGTCGGTAAGGTCGAAGCGAACATCCCCGAAGACGATCCGAGAAACCCCGCCACCATCGCGGACAATGTCGGCGACAACGTCGGTGACGTGGCCGGCATGGGCGCGGACCTCTACGAATCCTACTGCGGATCGATTCTCGCCACTGCGGCCCTCGGCGCGGCGCTTCCACTCGCCCACGCCACGGCTACCGGCGAGATCATCCCCGATGCGGCCAGGATAGCGTCCTTCATCAAGCCCGTCATCGCGCCGATGATCATCGCAGGACTCGGGATTTTCTTCTCCGTAATCGGGATCTTCGCGGTCAGGACAAAAGAAGACGCTACCATGAAAAACCTTCTGAAGTCCCTCAATGTCGGCGTATGGGGCAGCTCGATCCTGATTCTTGTGGCACTCGCCGTCATGGTCCAGGTCCAGCTGATCACATGGGGCATTTTCGGTGCCGTTATCGCGGGTCTCATATCGGGTCTTATAATCGGTCAGTCGACCGAGTACTATACCTCCGATGAGAACAAGCCGACCCAGGGCATCGCAAAGCAGGCCCTCATGGGTCACGCGACCACGATCATCGAGGGTATGGCAATCGGCATGTACTCCGCCGGCATACCCGTCGTCACCATCGTCATCGGCATTCTCGCCGCCTACGGCCTTTCCGGCGGGTTCCATGACAGCTCCATGGGCCTCTACGGCATAGGGTTCGCCGCGGTCGGCATGCTTTCGACCCTCGGAATCACCCTGGCCACCGACGCCTACGGCCCCATCGCGGACAACGCGGGCGGAAACGCGGAGATGAGCGGCCTTGATCCTTCAGTGCGTCAGAAAACCGACGCCCTCGATATGCTCGGCAACACTACTGCAGCCACCGGGAAGGGTTTCGCAATCGGCTCCGCGGCCCTGACTGCCATGGCCCTTCTTGCCGCCTATCTGGAAGAAGTCAAGCTCTGGCTCGGCAAGCTGGCCCTCGCGGCGAGCAATGTGGTCACCGAACAGTTCGTCCAGGTCGGCAACGTCAAGTTTTTCGCCACCGCGAGTTCCCTCCCCGAGGGAATCGTATCCGGCCAGCTCCAGCCGATTCTTATCGACGGCGTGCAGACCGGCGAGTTTATCCGGTACGTTGTCACCAGGAACGCCGGTATGCAGGATTTCATGATCGCCTATGATCTTTCGATAATGAACCCCTTCCTCATCTGCGGGATCTTCCTCGGCGCGATGATGGCATTCGTGTTCAGCGCCATGACCATGAAGGCCGTCGGAAGAGCGGCCGGCGAGATGGTCGCCGAGGTGAGAAGGCAGTTCAAGGAAATCCCGGGCATCATGGAAGGCACCGGGAAGCCGGATTACGCCCGTTGCGTCGCTATCTCCACCGCGGGCGCCCAGAGGGAGATGGTCCTTCCGTCAATGATGGCCATCGTGATCCCGGTTCTGACGGGCCTCCTCCTCGGCGTGGCCGGTGTCATGGGCCTTCTCGTGGGCGGCCTGACCGCCGGTTTCTCCTTCGCGTGTCTCCTGAACAACGCCGGCGGGGCGTGGGATAACGCGAAAAAGTACATTGAGAAAGGAAACTTCGGCGGAAAGGGCTCCGACGCCCATAAAGCCGGCGTTACCGGCGATACGGTAGGCGATCCCTTCAAAGACACCTCCGGTCCTTCGCTGAACATTCTCATCAAGCTTATGGCCATGGTGAGTGTGGTCTTCTCCGGTTTCGTGGTGAAGTACTCGCTCATCATACAGCATTTCTTCGGCCTCTAAGCTGTACGATCATTTACTCAACTGACATTCAAAAGGCGCTCCATCTGGAGCGCCTTTTTTTTCCTTTCCGCGATATCCGTCACCGGTCATATCCCTCTTGACAGTGCGCCTTCCCTACTCACAACCCGTCATTACCTGCGATCCTGTGCGCGATGCTTTTCCGGTTTACGAAGAGAACGATCCCGAGTGCAAGGGGAATGATGCCGAGGAGGCTTATGGTGACGAAGAATCCCGATATGTCATCATATCCCCGGAAGGTTCCGACCCGGAAGACCCATACCAGCGTCGCTGTTACGACGGCGCCGCAAAGGGCCAATCCCGCCGATATGACGATGATCAACGCCATTACGATCTTTTTCATTCGATTCCCTCTTTTATCATGAGGTCACTGCAGAGCGACATCCAGGCCCCGTTCTTTCAGATACTCCTTTACCTGACGGATGCCGAGGGTACGGAAATGGAAGACCGACGCGGCCAGGAGTATTCGCGCGCCGCCTTTTACGGCTCCTTCATAAAAATGCTCCAGTGTCCCGGCCCCGCCCGATGCGATTACCGGCACGGACACCACATCCGCCACGGCCCTTGTGAACTCAAGGTCATACCCGGCCAGTGTCCCGTCCCCGTCCATGCTGGTGGGGAGAAGGCACCCAACCCCGGAGTCGCCGCAGGCACGGGCCCACTCGATGGCGTCCTTGCCCGTCGGGATGGTCCCCCCCGCAATCACGAGCTCGAAGCCCGATGGCATTTCCCCGTTCCGCCTCGCATCGATCGCGATGGTGATCCTTTCCCTCCCGAACTCCTTCACTGCCCGGGAAGACAGGCTCGTATCTTTTACCGCAGCACTGTTCATCGAGACCTTTTTCGCACCGGCAGCCAGAACCAGTTCAATATCGTCCAGACTGTTGATGCCTCCCCCCACGGTAAGCGGGATGGTGATCGCCGATGCCGTCTTTGTGACCCACTCGAGTCTGGTCTTCCTGTTCTCCAGAGTGGCCGCGATATCGAGCATCGCCAGCTCGTCCGCGCCCTCCTCCTGGTAAAAGGCGGCGTTCTCTACCGGGTCCCCTGCATCACGCAGGTCGACGAAGTTGACGCCTTTCACCACCCTCCCCTCTTTCATATCAAGGCACGGCATTATTTTGATCGTGTTCATGGTCTCCTCCACCGCGGAATCGATTACTCCAAAAGAGCAATCATATCCGATACTCTCGGAAAGTCAACACATGAACCGGCTTCCACGTAATAATTTCACGGTACGTGTGTTCTTTTCCCCGGGACAGTGCCGTTCACATCCGCACGAGGGTAGAGCCGATCATGTATCGACTCGATTCTGTCGGCGCACGCCGCTTCTCATTTTAAATCTTGACAGATGACCCCCCGGCGCTGCAAATACCAAAATGTTTTCCATCAATAATGCACGCCAGCAATCGAAGGTAGTACCGCGGTGAACAGATCGGCAATGGACCGGGATGATTTCGGCAGAATCATCGAGAGCGGGCCCATCTGCCCCGTCACCGGGGGCTCCGGTTTCCTCGGCCGCGCCCTCGTTTCCAGGGGCCCTACCGTACACAACATGGATCTTCGGCCCTTCCCCGACCGTCAGGCAACCGCCGATGACCCGCGCCGTGATTACATGGGATGATGAGCACGATGTCGTGATTGCCGGATTCGGCTCCGCAATCAAAAAAAGGAAAGGAGTCACACATGGATCTTTATAAAATCATCTATCTACTCTGGGCACCCGCCGGGCAGGACAAAGCCAGGACGCGCGACATCCTCCTGGGAGACCTTTCCCTTAAACTGATCGGTTCCGGAGCGGAGCGCCTCGCAATGGACATCGCGGACCCGGAATCGCACATGCGCTCCCCCGCCCCGAAACTCTACCGTGGGCGCCCCATCTCCGCACTGGCCAGCGTCTGGATCGAGGAGATGGGAAAGAGAAGAAACATCGAGGACACGCTTCGCTACTCCGGCTTCAGGATCGCCGGATACCTGGTCGAGGAATCGGTCTACACGGAATACGGCGGAAACCGGCACGCCGGGCCCCGTAACTGGCCCGACGGCCGTCGCTCTCCCGGCGTCGTCACCGTGAACCTCATGGAGCGCCCCCGGCGCCTCTCCCGCGAGGAATGGATTGAGCGGTGGCACGGCACGATGTCCCCGGTGTCCGAGGAGATCCAGCCCCGCACCCGCTATGTCCGCAACCTGGTGGTGGAGGCCCTCACGCCGGACGCGCACCCCTTCGAGGGGATCGTCGAGGAGTGCTGGCCCTCGAAGAAGCATGTTTCCAGCGCCTTCCTCTTTTACGGTGCGGGGAACATCTTTCAGCTTTTCCGGAATGTATGCCGGATTCTCCGGGCCGTGAAGTCGTTTCTTGATATCAGCAAGATTCGTACTACGGTCATGGGGGAGTATTTTATTAAGACGAAGTGAGGAGGGTTGCTCTGCGAATAGTACATTGCAGAAGTACACCCCCCTGCTTGTTAGAAAAGCACTTCCTCTTTCGCAGCAAACAATACACCATACTACTGCACTCTATCAGGTCATCATCGCCCAGCACGCCGGGGCATCGCGCCTCGATGGCCTCCTCGCTCTCATCATCGGCCTCCCTCTCGATCACAAAACCCCGGGGCCTGAAAGGGAGTACCCTGTCGGGATCGGTGTCGTTGCGTTGTTTCATGACCCCTTCCGGTGAAGCATAACGGATTCCTTTCGGCTTTCACTTTGTAGTGCCGGACCCCCACCCTTCGGCCCGCCTCGTATGCGGGAAGCCCTGACCTCAAACAGGACGTCCCGCCTGGTGCAGATTTTGATATCGTGGTTCTCGAAGGGCCTGTTGTATCCGATCGACATGGCGCTTCCCCCTGCCCCGGTGCGACCGGACCGGCCCGTGAACCGAACGTCATCACCGGACGGGCGCCTCCATGATGAGGCATCTCGTGCCATTATCAATATAGCACGCGGGATATGAAAGGGGGTTACATAGACGCATGTAAAGTGATTCACAAATCAAAATTATCCTGCAGGTATATCGAGGAGTGATCTACTGACACTAAAAAGTGATAAAACAGGCTGGGTTACACCCTGTCTTTACCGAGCGCCTTTTCCAATTGGTCGAGGTAAATTTCAAGTCTCTGTTCAGCGATTATTGTGTTGAAGAAAACACTTTGACGTCCCATACTTTTTCCGACAAGGCCCGTTCATTCTCATTGGCCCATACTTAACAGGGTTCAGATTCCTTGATGCTGATTAAATCATATCATGCCGTTTCTCTCTTCGGGTAGGTCCCGCACCATCCATGTTTTTTCATTGCTTTTTTTGAGAATTCCCAATATTTTTGATTGCTGCTCGATTAATGCGCACGTGCCGCATGTATGAACTGGTATTTGCCGGCTCGTTAGAAATAGGAACGGTTACATCGCCCCCGCGAGGAGTTCTCGATGGAAATAGACAGGCTTTTCAGGCAATTTTTCAAGTACGGCGCCATGGTCATCGGCTTCAACCTTCTCGTCACCATGGTGATTCTCTGCCTCGCTTATCCCGCATTCTCAGACTTGAGGCTCCTGACGTTTTTCCTCGTCATGGTGGTGATCTGTTTCATCCTTCTAAATTTCTACTACATGGGGATGGTGAAAAGCATCACCAGCCATCTTTCCGACACCCCTGAAGACCGTGAAATCTTGGAGAGGCAATTCCTGAAGGCCCCCCGGCGCACCATGGCCGCGAACGTGCTTACCGTCGTTTTTTTCTATGCGCCGGCGATTCCGGTCCTTTATTTCTTTTTCGGGTACACTAATATCTACTATCATCTCTACATCCTCCTCATGAATGTGTTTGTTTTCATTTATCTCGGCTACAATTCCGTCGCAGTATGGTACGCCAGGACCTATCCCCTGGGCCAGTTTGCCATACCCGTGGCGGTCCAGGGCCTGGGGAGCAAGATCATCAGCATGGTTTTCCCCACGGTGCTTCTGGCCTCGGTGTTCATCATGATCATGCTCTTCTTCACGCAGAGCGGCGTCATCAAAGCCACCATCGACGCCCGGATCGGCGACAGTCTCATCAACGTGGCCCGCCTCGCCGGCGACGGAGGCGGGATGGAGGGCCTGACGCTCCCGAAGGCCTTTTCGGAATACCGCGGGGCCCTCGTAACCATGGACGGCGCCGGGACGGTGCTCTCCTCCATTGAAGGGCCCTCTACGGGGGCTTCGATTCGTGATTTCATCAAGAGGGGTAACCAGGCCGCCTATCTTTATGAGGGCACTCTCGAGGCGCTGGATAACCCCGCAGGAGTGAAGGAAGAGGCGATAACCGGGGTTTATAAAGAAAGAAAGGCGCGCTACTTCTTCCGGGCCTTGGGGGACACGGGGAATTACGCCGTCGGCATTTTCGAAGACGAGGCGCTTTATGCCGATTTTTATCGCGTCATTTTTCTGGAGGCCCTGGCGCTTTTTATCATCAACCTTGCCATCGGGTTCTGGGTATACCGGAGGCTCCTGACCGTGGCGCGCTCGATCCGCGCGATCATCCCGGCCCTCGCCAGGGCCGCTGCCGGGGACCTCTCGGTGGAAATACGTCTGGTCAAGACCCGCGACATCCTGGAGAATTTCACCCGCACTTTCGTAGCCTTCAAGAACATGGTGAGGGATTTCGTGGTCAAGTCGCGCGACCTGGCGGAGCATTTACGGGGCGAGGCGGAATCGATCTCCACGTCCGGAGAGAGGATCAATACGCTTTCGTCGCAAAACGCCGCCATGCTTGGCGAGTCATCGGGCGAGCTTGAGGAGATCGCCGGTGCCTTCACGAGCATCGCCGAGGACGCGGGAAAGCAGATGAGCAACCTCGCGGATCTGGAACGGACCATGAACACCCTTGACGAGTCGATGAAGCTCCTAGCGAAGGACGCCGAAAACGTCATCACCTCCATGGGAAAGGTTGAGGAGGGGGCCTCCGAGAGCAGCGGCATGGTTCGTACCGCCTTCGAGGGGATGAGTAAAACCGAAGAACTCTACCAGGGTATTCTGAACATTATACAGCTCATATCGGAGATCGCGGACCAGGTGAACCTCCTCTCTTTGAACGCCTCGATAGAGGCCGCCCGGGCCGGGGAATACGGCCGCGGCTTCGCCGTGGTGGCGGAAGAGATATCGAAGCTGGCGGAGCGCACGGGGATGAGCGTCAAGGAGATCACGAGCCTGATCGTGAGGGGTAACGAGGAGGTGAAGAAAAATATGGCGGTGATCACCAGGGTGCGTGACTCCTACGAGGAGATCGTCAACAATATCGAGAGGACGGGCCTCATTATCAACGGCTTCATCGACATGATCGTCAAGCGCGGTGAGGACATCGCCGAACTCCGGCGGGCCCTCTCCGGGGTGAGCGATTTTTCCGGCGCCCTCTCCGGTTCCACGGACCGGGAGCGTGAGCGTACGGTCTCGGTCTTCAAGAGCGTCGAAGGGGTGAGCCGCGACGCTTCGGAGTTCGCGGAGCGTTCCGAGGGCCTTGCCCGCTCATCCGGCACCCTCAAGGAGATGGCCGATTCGCTCCTTGAGGAGCTCCGCAAGTTCACGCTGTAACGGCTGTCGGGATCCCCTGCTTCACCGCCATTGCCCTCCCTAGTATCCGCATCGGATGATTCAGCTTCACTTCGCGGGCTCCGCCGCGGTGGTGAGGCTCGAATTTTTCACGATGATGGAATGAGGGCCTGCTCCATACGGGTAAATTATGCACAACTGGAAGGGTCATGGTAATTCAATCCCCACGACATATCAACAGTTCTATCACTCCGCACGGTGACATCATCATCATGTTCCGCCCCCCCCCGCGGGGCACCCCGCCGGGAGTGTCCGCGTAGAAAATGGACTCCGGACCTCCGATGAGGGTTCCCGGGGCGGGTAGTGATAGATAAAAAAATCCGTGTGCAATAGATTTGATTTTGATTCGGAACCGGTGTATATTAATTATCGGTAGTGTATGCCGTACGCATGGCAGGGGGTTATTCAATTTGAGAGAGAACGAGGGCCCGCAGGGGGCCGTTGAACCGAAGCTTTCTCCCCGGAAAAAGAAGCCGAACATCGTGCATCCCGCAGTCCCCAGGGCCGTGGGTTCCCGGGTATCGCGATACCAGGAGGGGAGGGACATGACCGAGGAGGCACGGAGCATCATACACGATACGATAGAGAGGGTGCGGGGGACGGGGTCCGGCGGCGAAACGGATCCGTGACCATGATCCCGTCGCGCAGGGAGTTCATACAAAGGGCGCTCATCATTTTAGGCGGCCTGATCATGGCCGCTACCCTGCCCTGGAACAAAAAAAGGGACACCAGCATGGCGATGGAACGGACGAAGCCCCGCGACCGCAAATCAACACGGGCGGGTAACACCGTTGTCGCAATCGAACCGTGTGGATCCTATGATCCCCGGGCGGTCCATCACGCCCTGATAAAGATCCTCGAAGCACTCCGTTTCAATGTTCCTCGCGGAATACGCGTATTGCTGAAGCCGAACATAATCGCCCAGAATACCCCCGATCAGGCGACCACCACGCATCCCTCCGTTGTCGAGGCGTCGTGCCGCATTTTTATCGATAATGGCTGCAGGGTCACCATTGGCGACTCCTCGGCCTTCTACCAGGGGGGCGGGACCCGCGAGGGCTTTGTCACGACGGGCATCGCGGCGGTGGCGAAGAGATACGGCGCGACCCTCCTCCCCTTCGAGGCCACCACGCTCAGGAAAATAACATCAGGGGAAGCTCTCAATCCCTTCTACGTGACGGGGGCCGCCTTCGAGCACGACCTCGTGGTGAACCTCCCGAAGTTGAAGGTCCATCGCCTGGCCCGGTACACCGGGGCGATAAAGAATATATACGGCTGCATTCCCGGGGGGACCAAGCAGGTCTATCACAAGCTCTACCAGCATCACCCGGAGTACCGGCGCGTCTGGGGGAAGCCCCTGGTCGACGTGTATGAATCGATCAACCCGGGGTTGAACATTCTCGACGCCGTCGTGGGCCTGCACAGGGACGGGCCCGCGGCGAACGGGGAGCCTCGACGCACCGGGGTTCTCATGGCCTCACGCAACGGCGCCGCCCTGGACGTGGTCGCCTGCCGCATGATCGGCTTTGACCCGCTTCGGGTTCCGGCGGTGGAGGAGGCAGTGCGCCGCGGCCTCACACCCCTCGACGGCATACGGGTCCTGGGCAACCTTCCCCTCGTGCCCTACGCCGAGCCGCCCGAATCGCCGCCCCCCCGGGGGCTCATGGGAAAAATCGACGACTACGTCTTCGACCAATTCATCGTAGAGCCGCGTGTGGACGGGAGTGCCTGCGACGGGTGCGGCGCCTGCGTTGAAATGTGCGCCGTGAAGGCCCTGGCCCCCGGTGCCGGGGGGATCCCCCGCGTGGATTACCGGGCCTGCATTTTCTGCTACTGCTGTGAGGAATACTGCACCCGCGGCGCCGTCAGCCTCCATGGCGGCGTTGTCAACCATGCCATGCGGGCCGTTCGCTATCTTCTAAAACTCTGATTTTCGGGCTTCAGCGCGGCCCGTTGAACTTCATCGCGAAGAGCTTCGCCGTCGCCGCGTCCAGGAGTCGGCCGGGGATGAGAAGCTGGAGGCGCGCGGCCAGGGTATTTTTCGCGATAACATACCGGGGTGCCGGCCTCTTCTTTGTTATGCGGCGGAATATCATTTCCGCGGCCCTCGCGACGTCAACCCCCTCGTTTCCCTTCATGATGAATTCTTCCTGGAATTTCTGCAGACTCGGCCCGTACTTCTCCTGGACGAAGGACGCGTCCTGCCCCAGTGCCCTGTTCCATATGGGCGTGGCCACGGCGGCGGGCTCGATCAGGATGGTCACCACCCCCTGGGGCCGGAGCTCCCGCCTCACGGAATCGCACCAGCCCTCCAGGGCGAACTTGGAGGCGGCGTAGGGCGAGAGGTAGGGGAGGGCGATGCGCCCCGCCATGGATCCGATGACCACGAGCCGTCCGCCGTGCCGTATCAGGGCGGGGATCACCTTCCGGGTGACCGAGAGAAGCCCGAAGAAATTGACCTCGAAGACCGCTCGGTAGATGTCGAGGGGCATGTCCTCGAAGGGTCCCCCGAGGGCCACGCCGGCGTTGTTGATGAAGTAGTTCAACGTATCGCCATCGCCGGTTCGCTCGTTGACCAGGCGGGCAAACCCTTCGATGTCGCGCTCGCTTCGCAGGTCCATCTTCATGGCCGTGATATCATCCCTGCCTGCAAAGGGATTCCTTTCAAGGTACGATATGACGACCTTGAAACCGCGATCGGCGAATATGCGGGCAAGGTGCTCGCCGATGCCGCTGTCGCATCCGGTAATTACCGTCGTTTTCATGATGATTCTACCATGGGAATAGTATTGGTGCCCGTGGCGCTCTATTACTAATACTACCAACTATTCGGGGAAAGTCAATCGAATGGTGGTTTACGGTCCCTAAAAAACGTGTCATGAAAGTTACCCCGGGGAGGGGATGGGGAGTTGCCGGAAGCGCGTGCCGTTTCCGCAGGCATTTTTTGAAAACTGACTGCAGTCTCATCACGTAGATCATGGTGCAGACGGGGGACAGGGCAAAGGCCCCGTCGAATTCCAGGGTGAGCCCCGCGGCGGACCCCGTCGCCACGGAGTGTATCGAAAAAATAATGCCCAGGAAGAGTATGATGAAAATTTCAAGCCCCCTGTCCCGCGATTTTTGTGGTGGAGAAAACACTTTGACGTCCCATACTTTTTCCGACAAGGCCCATTCATTCTCATTGGCCCATACTTATTGGTGCAGATTCTTTGATGATAATAATAACGAACTGGAAAATAATGTTTGTAATATAATGATAATATATTAGAGTTGATTCAAAATTTAATAAAATAATATATTATGTGTTTATAAAAAAGGATATTATAATGAATCTTTATCTTGGTACTTTTTTAATAGCTTTTGCTACGCTCACATTAGAAGTAACATTATCTAGATTTCTAAGTGTTGTTACATGGTATCATATGGCGTTTTTTGCAATTTCAACAGCAATGCTTGGTATGACTGCTGGCGCAACTACTGTTTATTTAAAATCAGATTGGTTTAAAAGTGAAAATTATAATAAAAATCTCGCCTTTTCATGTTTTCTTTTTTCAATTAGCATACCCCTTACATTGCTCATTCTCTGTACGGTGCCCCTAAAGTTAGAATTTAGCCCTTTTCGTATTTTCTCTTTTGGTGTCGTTACATTAGCCTGCTCACTTCCTTTCTATTTTTCTGGAATAGCTATTACTGCAATTTTAACAAAGGGGAAGTTGCCTATTGGAAAACTGTATGCAAGTGATCTTATTGGAGCTGGTCTTGGATGTTTGTTTGTAATTGGGATACTCGAAATCCTTGATGCTCCGAGCCTTATATTGATATGCAGCATAATAGGATTTTTGAGTGCATTAGTGTTTATAAAAAAGATAGATGCAGCTAAACTTAAGCGGAATTCTATTATTATGATAATTGTATTTATTGCTTTAATAACATCTAATCATTTTGCCCCTATCAAAATACAACCGTTATTTGTTAAAGGAATTAAAATCCCATTAGGATTTATCGACTATGAAAAGTGGAATTCTTTTTCTCGTATTGTTGTATCGAAAGAGTATGAAAAAGAACCTCAGTACTGGGGTCCCAGCCCACTAGCACCAAAGGGTAAGATTAAACAGCATTTCCTAAATATTGATGGTGAAGCTGCAACAGTATTTAGAAAGTTTTCGGATCTTAAGGATATTGAGCATTTAAAATATGACATGACAAATATAGGATATTACATTAGACCCTCAGGTGGGGCTTGTATCATTGGTGTTGGCGCCGGGAAGGACCTTCAAAGTGCCATCTATTTTGGGCATGAGAAGGTGACAGGAGTAGAAGTAAATCCGATTATAATTGATCTTATCAAAAATAAATACAGAAAATTTACCGGACTTGCCGACCGAAATGAAGTAAATCTGGTTGTTGATGAAGCTCGCAGTTACTTATCAAGAGTTGATGATAAGTTTTCAATAATTCAGATGTCATTAATTGACACGTGGGCATCAACTGGTGCCGGCGCATTTACATTAACAGAGAATTCTCTCTATACAATCGAAGCATGGCAGGTATTTTTCAAACGTCTTAAGCCAGATGGTGTCTTTACTGTTTCCAGATGGTACAATCCAAATAATATCAGTGAAACAGGAAGAATTCTTAGCCTGGCAGTTGCTTCACTTCTGGAATATGGTGTAAAGAATCCTTCTAAACATATTATGCTAACTTCATCAGGAAAAATATCTTCTTTAATTGTTAGTATTGCTCCTTTTAGTGAAGAAGATATTAATAAAATTTATAAAGTCTGTAGCGATCTGCAATATTCTATAATAGTCATGCCAGGTGATATCCGCGCTGATAATAATATCAATGATATTGTTGTTTCAAAAAATAGAGAAGAACTTTATGAAGCCGTCAAGGATGATCCATTAAATTTAGAACCAACAACTGATGAAAATCCATATTTTTTTAATATGCTCCGATTGTCGCATCTTGAATCATTGAGTTATAAATCAGAAGGAGCTGCTCACGGCAACTTAATTGCTTTGATTACTCTATCCGTACTCATTTTCTTTTTATTGCTTCTTACAATTGTGACTATCCTGGTTCCTCTTATCATAAAAACAAAGAGAGAACAAATTGTAGATAAGAAAACAAAAATATTGTGGTCCGGTGCATTCTATTTTTCTCTCATCGGTGCAGGATTTATGACATTAGAGATTGCATTAATACAAAAGCTTTCCCTGTTTTTAGGGCATCCGGTATATGCATTGGGAATATTACTTTTTACAATTATTATCAGTACAGGATTTGGCAGTTTCCTGAGTGAACGGATCAGGAAGATGAGCGCGCTTTGGACTGTTGGTTATCCAATATTAACGGCTGTAATTATAATGATGTTTAGATTTGTATTGCCTCCGGTTATAACTCATTATATTACATATCCAATGCTCAGTAAAATAATCTTTTCGATACTTATGCTATTCCCGGTAGGTTTGATTTTAGGATTTTTCTTCCCAATTGGTATGAGAATTGTTAAAACTGAGAATAGTATTGATAAACCGTGGTTCTGGGCCCTAAATGGAATATTCGGTGTACTCTGTTCAGCCTTTGCAGTTTTTATATCAATTAATTTTGGTATTTCAATTAATTTTTATATTGCTTCTATCTGCTACGCGATATTACCATTTTTGATGTATAAAATGCATAGTTCTGGAGTCAAGAAGATAGTTTCAATAGAAAGTTAATTAAATGAATATATTGGGTAAAAAAAACATAAAAGGTTCTAAAATTTCAATAGTTGTCTCTGTTTATACGGAAATACCTAGATAAGCATAATAAAAAACCAATACATGAAACAGGTATCGACCATAAAATAAATCACCTCTGTCGCCATCCGCTATCTGAAATACAAGCATCACATCGCCCCGGGAAGATAGTGATATGAATTTGAAGCGGATATAGCCGGGATAGATAACGAGGAAGTCAAATGCAAGGCGAAGAGGAATATGGGGAGCATATTCCGGGGTGGAATAAACGAGCAGGGCAAGGAGATAGCACACCCTGGAATATCGATCTCTCTCCAGGCGTGTGCTATTGATTATCCGGAAGACGGGCAAATAGCTATGCCGGTAATACCCTGATAACCGCGCTATTTCTTTCCAACGGTTGCGATACATGCCCGGACAGGGATGTTCTCCGAATGAAGCCCCGGAGTCTGCCCGTGGAGATCAAACTGCAGCTTTACCTGCGGACGGAAAATCAGGCAATGCGTTGAACCCCCGAAATGGAACATACCGAGCTGGTCTCCCTTCTTCACATGCTGACCTTCCCTGACAGTTATTTCATTGGATGAAACCTCGGCCATCCCTACAAACAAGGTACACATAAGACCGATTTCGGGATTGTCGGCTTCAATGAAGATTAACGCCCTGGCAGCCATCTGGGTAATGTATCCCTGCGACTCGTTGGGCGCGGCAGGATCAAACCCCGCCGAGAGGGCTTCCGCATAATATGCCCCATCCACAAGCTTGGTCTTGACAATCTTACCGCTAACTGGGCTATGCCAGCGGTGATAGCTCAGCGCGCTCAGGAAGGCCTGATAAACCGTCCCCCCGTGGAACTGTCCGACCAGCGGGTCCCCCGCCATCATGTGATAGAGCGAATATGGCTGGGCCTTGATCCAGAAGACATCATTTCCCTTCACTCCCCTGGCCAGCCGGTATGGGGCCGACTCGCAGGCGTTAGCGATTACCGCGTTATCATCGGGGCTGGCTACCGGGCGTCGGCCTTCGCGGAACTGCCTGGTAAAGAAGTCATCCCAGGAAGAGAAACCGTAATATGGCCGGGCCGGATCACACTGGAAATCCTTAACAAATTCCGGCATGGCTTTCTTCGCGTCCCTTCCGAACCAGCCTTTCTCAGGATCATCGTTCAGGACATGGCGGGAATCCTTCGATGCCAGGAACAGAGCCCACTGATTCAAGATCTTTTTCAGTTGACGGTTTACTTTTTCATTTAAAAATGCGCTGGCTCCGGCCCGGGTACCCATCGGCCAGTTTAGAATGGCGTTGATGGGGAACCCAACCAGTCCGGTCTTATTGAATTCCGGGGCACTGGTAATGATCTGATTTAGTACCTTCAGCATATGCTGATAGTCTTTGATCTGGGGCTTGCCGGTCGGATCGTTCATGAATCCCGGTGTGGCGGGAATCTGTTCAAACATCTGTGTGAACAGCATAATCAACTCAGGATCGCTTTCAATCAGATTCTTAAGCTCCTGAATGACCGGCAGTAACGGCCGGACATCTTTATCCGTTTCCTGGATCCGTTTATTCACCCACTGATTTATAATTTTCTGATCAGATGGCAGCCACTGGCCGACCCGGTATGGATATATTGTTGTGGCTATTCTGGGTGCAGCCAGATATACAACGGCTGCTATGACTATCAGTGAAATGAAAGCTAATATTTTTTTCATGTTGCATCTGCTCCTGTTGATAGTATGACAGCAGGCGCCTCCGGATGCACCTTCCCAATGGATACTCGCTATTATCAGAACAGTCAATGTAAATAAATGATAATCCGATTAATAAATTATTATATCCTCCATAATAAAATTGTCACTTATTAACACCCTCCCCCATTCCCGTCAGAACGGGACGCATAAGATTAAAATGTGACGCAACGCCGTATATATAATATGTACCGGCATCCACTATTTGATTCGACGTTTTTGATTAATTTTAAAATTTTTTAAATTTCAAACCTCTGTCCAGCCCTTTTTGTATTGAAGAAAACACTTTGACGTCCCATACTTTTTCCGATAAATACCATTCAGTCGCATATGCTGGCGCCGAAGAGGTTGCAATTTCCTATCTGTTAAAACTGACCGGTTATTACAGACGGGTTAGCAGTTACTGGTTACACGTCATGTGATAGTGAGATGTTTTCTCCCGTTCCATGTATAAGCCCGGACTCTTGAATTCTGGCGGTCACCCAAATATCTCTTTACATAATTGAGCATTTCCCCGATAGTCTACAGGATTGAACGACAATGAACCCTCTATCACTCATACTCTTTCTTTCATCGATGATTTACCTGTTCCTTGGGATTTACTCGGTGAAACTGGAGCCTTCTTCGCGCCTGAACAGGACATTCCTTTTCATTTGCCTCTGCTTTGCCGTATGGGCCTTCTCTTTTACGTTCATGCATGCAGCGAAATCCATGGACGAGCTCATGTTCTGGTACAACATGAGCTCGCCGGGGTGGTGCCTGTTCAGCGGCGCGGCGATCCATTTCCTCTTACTTCTGTCGAAAAAAGACGCGCTGCTGAACAGAAAGTGGGTCTATTTGTTAATTTACGGCCCCGGGTTTGTCCTCATGTACAAGCAGCTTGCCGATTCATTCGCGGTCGTGGGTTTTATAAGGGTCGGCTGGGGACTGATTGAGATAGCGCCCATCATGTCGGGCTGGTACATGTTCTTCATGGCGTACCAGTGCGGGTATATCCTTATCGGCCTGATATCGGTCAGTGTATGGGGGATGAAAAGCGGCATCAGGAGGGAAAGGAAGCAGGCGCTGATGATGTTCGTCACCACGTCGATAACCCTCATCCTGGCGTTCGCGAACGACATCCTCCTGCCCGCGCTGAAGGTGTATCTCCTGCCATCCATCTCGCCGGTGATCATACTTATCTGGGCCTTCGGCATGTGGTACTCGATTACGCGATACAGGCTGATGTCGGTCAATATACAGAACGCGGCGGGCGAGATCATCTCGAAGATGAAGGACATGGTCCTGCTCCTCGACATGTCTGGCATGATCGTGAAAATAAATGCGCGGGTCACCGATCTCCTGGGGTACGATGAGGGGTTCCTCCACCAGAAGCCGCTCGGGTCCATCGTGCGGGACAGGGATGAGGTTGAGTCCGAGCTGGCCGACATGAAGGGCGGGATCGCGTCCGACAGCGAGATGATCACCGGATTCATCGATTCCGCCGGCGGCGACCTGCCGGTCAGTATGGCCGCTACGATCCTGCGCGACCGGTACGGCGACCCGATCGGGACCGTCGTTGTCGGGACCGACATCAGGGAAACGATACAGCTCCGGAACGAAATCCGCGACCGGACCAGGACCGAGGGGGAGCTCAAGCTCAGGAACGAGATGATCGAGGCGGACATCCTGAATGCCCAGATCATCCAGAAAGCGCTCCTCCCGATGCGCGCCCCGGAGCACGAGAGGCTGATCATCGATTTCCGGAACTATTCGGTGCATGGCGTCGGCGGCGATTATTTCTCGTTCAACCCGCTCGGGTCGGGCGAGCTGGGCGTGTTCATCGGCGACGTGTCGGGACACGGTGTTTCGGCCGCACTTTTTCTATCTCTCCTGAAATCGTTGTCCGAATCGGCCCTGGGCAGGTTCGGCACCAGGCCGATGTATTTCATACAGGACCTCAACGCGATGCTCCTGGCAAGCATGCCCTACAATTTCGTGACCGCGCTCTACGGCTATTTCAGCTTTCCCGGGGATGGGGCCGAGTTTTCCTTCTCCCAGGGCGGCCACCCGAATCCGGTGATTTACCGCGCCGATACGGGTGAGGCGGGTTTCCTTGAATGCGATGGCACCCTCCTCGGAAAGTTCAATACCATCCGGCTCAACGAGAGAAGCACGCATCTCGCCAGGGGGGACCGGATTTTCCTCTATACGGACGGGCTCCCTGAAACGAGAAGCGTGGAGCAGGTCATGTACGGCTATTCGAACCTGGTGCCGCTGATCAGAAAGGCGAACGCGACCGGCCTCTCGGACACCCTTGACGAGATACTACGCGAGATAGACGACTTTCGCGGCGGCGAGCAGCTTGAGGATGATATCGTGCTGATCGGGGTCGAGGTCGTATGATTACAAGGCCCCTGTCCAGAACTTTTTGTTTATCATGAAGCTCCAGATGTGCCATAGTCATTTCAGATAAAAGCCATTCAGTCGCATATGCTGACGCCGAAGAGGTTGCAATTCCCTCTGTAGTAGGTTAAGTATTATTCCTTAATTTCCCATTGGTTTTTTCTTAAAACCATTATTAGGAAAACAAAAAATACCGCGTTTGTAATATTACCGTATCCAGGAGCAATATAGCCACCGGCAGGAGCTGGAATCACAGACAGTATAAATCTGACAGTAGCAAGAATCAGCAGAGGATTAAACACGGCCTGCCACTTCTTGAAAATGGTATTCGCCGTAATAACTTGAACAACAAAGGCAAGTGAACCGGCACCGAAGAAAAATCCCATCATCAAATAAAACGTCTCATGAAACAGTTTATAATTTTCCATCATCATAGTGGTAGATTCGTTGTTGACAATCCCATGCACCTTTAGCCCGGTCCCGAAAAAGGCAAAATTCGCATGATAGGCAATACCGGCGATCATGCTGAATGAAAGGGTGAGGAAAATTATTACCGGTATGATCCTGCCCGTTTTTCTGAGCATAAGATAAAGCACCCAGAATCCGAAAAGTTCCAATGGTATAAAAATAACACCAAGAGTATTTCCCAGAAACAGCCTTTGAAACGGGATATTAATCATGCTGGATTTATAGAGGGTAAAATATTCAAGTCCGCTCATTGGAACAGCGAGCATTAGCAGATCGGATATAAATGTAATGACACAGCCGGTTAATGCCATGGTCATTAACAATTTGATCTTTGTTTCTGAATTCATTGTTTTACTCTCTGGATAGTATTCCAAATCCTTCCTTTCCGTCAAGGAAATTCCGCCATGTCAGATACCCGCCCATGGGACGCAATGGAAGTTATCTGAACCACTATTGGAGCAGTCCAAACCCCACGACATGTGAAAAAGTGCTTGATAAGTGCCTTGAATTTTGTTATGTAATGTTTGAATATAGGGAATAACATGAAAATAAAAAACATAAAATCTCTGTTCAGCCCGATGGTTAAAAATGATATTCGGGAAAATGCCGACGAGAAGCAAGTAGATTTAGAAAAAGAATCTGGGGTTGATAACAACAAAAAGATACTCCCGAAAGAGGAAGCGTCACGCATGCCCCCCCCCGCCGAAAAAACAACCGAAGCGGCAAAAACGGGGGTGCGGTCAATCTTTACAAATATTATTCAGCCCGATGAGCGAAACCTCAAAAATTATTTCGATATCAATTTTTGGGTGGGAAAGCGTCAGCAGTATGTCGCCATGCGTGAAAAAGAGCGTCAGGATCTCAATGTATACGAGGTCCTTTCCCAGGGCGCATACCCTTCGATTGAATATTATATTCTGACAATTCTTTCATGCATAATTGCCACAACAGGGCTTCTTCAGGGGTCCACTGCCACGATCATCGGGGCCATGATAGTGGCCCCCCTTATGACTCCCATACTTGCCTTTTCGCTCGGTATCATATGGGGCGACGCGTTTCTAATCAAGACATCGCTGAAATCGCTCATAAAAGGGACATTCATAGCCATCATTATTTCGGCAGTTATCGCCTTCGCAATACCGACAGCTGATTATTCATCGGAAATATTGTCCCGCACCCAGCCTTCCATATTCGACATCATCGTAGCCCTGGTTTCCGGGATCGTTGGCGCATACGGGTATTCGAATAAAAATATCAGCGCCACCCTTGTAGGCATCGCCATAGCCGTGGCCCTTATGCCGCCACTCTGCACGGTGGGCATCGGCATCGGGACGTTGAATCCCGGTATTGCGGGCGGAGCAGCTGTTCTGTTCGTCATAAACCTCGTTTCAATTTCACTTTCCGGCGCCGTTGTCTTCTGGTTAATGAAGATACACCCCCGCAAGACTGAAGAATCGCAGGTAAGAAAACGGGCACTATACCAGATAGTAATTTCAATAATCATTCTGACGTGCATTGCCGTTCCGGTCGGATATTTCATGAGGGAAGGTTTCCTGATGAATAAGACGAAAAAAGCCGCAAGTGAATTGATTCTAAAGGAGTTGCCCGGGGCCCGCATTATACAGATTCAGCATACCGGCACAGGCGATTCATCATCTATTGACGTTATACTCAGCGTGACCGATCTTCCAAGCCAGGAAATGATAGATGAAATAAAAAATGTAATTAAGTCAAGAAACGCGAAACTAAAAAACATCGACATCAGGTTATTACACGTTAGCAAGCCGCGTGTCCTGAGCGAGATGGATCAAAAATAAACCCTGCCACCGCCATGTCAGGTACCCGCCCACGGGACACAATGGGCGTTATCTGAACCACTATTGGCAGCAGTGCAAACCCCATGACAGGCGAATAGTGCTTAATAAATGCCGTGCCATTTTCTCTCCTAATATCATTCTTGCGGTTCAAGTTACAAAAATGTTACAGGAGCGTTACAGGTTTGTAAAATAGCCGACAATCCGGCTATTACATATTGACGTTCTTCTTCCCTGGTGCTTAATATAAAACAAGTTTATTATATTTCGAGGTGGATTGCTATGAGTTCAAAATTTCGATTAGCCCTTGCCGCATTTCTTGTTATGGTTCCAGCCGTATTAATGGCGGACACGCACACAACAGCTGTTGATACAGGAACAACAGCCTGGATGTTGACATCAACAACCCTTGTATTGCTTATGATACCGGGACTTGCGATGTTTTACGGTGGTTTGGTTCGGACAAAAAATGTCATTGGAACAATGATGCACAGCTTTACTGCAATGGCAGTGATTGGTGTACTCTGGATGGTTGTGGGGTATGCAGCCAGTTTTGGCCCGGGAATTTTGGGCGGCTTCATAGGATGGAAAAAAGAATATTTCTTTCTTCAGGGGATTGATGAAAGCATTCTTTCCCAGGGAATCCCTGAATATGTGTATGCGATGTTTCAGGGTAAATTCGCGATTATCACGCCAGCCCTCATCGCAGGGGCCTTTGCGGAGAGAGTGAGGTTCAAGACCTATATTCTGTTTATTGCGTTATGGAGCCTCCTGGTGTATAATCCAATATGTCACTGGGTATGGGCTTCGGACGGTTTTCTTGCACAACTTGGCGCACTTGATTTTGCGGGAGGCACCGTCATTCATATTACATCCGGTGTAAGCGGTCTTGTTGTTGCGCTTCTTTTAGGATCGCGAAGAGGTTACCCGAAAACGGCGATGCATCCGAATAATCTCGTTATGACCCTTATGGGAGCCGGCTTGCTCTGGGTTGGGTGGTTTGGCTTTAATGCTGGAAGCGCTGTTTCAAGCGGCCTTGATACGGCACGTGCACTTACGCTGACTCAGGTGGCAGCTGCTTCAGGTGCGTGCGGATGGATGCTCATTGAAGGAATACACCATGGAAAGGCAACAAGCCTCGGGTTCGCATCAGGCGTTCTTGCGGGTCTTGTTGTGGTTACCCCGGCTGCGGGATTTGTTACTCCTGTTGGGGCATTATTACTTGGATTTGTTGCATCAGGGGTCTGTTATCTTGCCATACAATTGAAAAACAGGATTGGATATGATGACACACTTGATGTATTTGGAATCCACGGTATTGCTGGAATTTTTGGCGCTATCGGTCTTGTGCTTTTTTTGAGGCCGGGATTTATCAGTGCGCAGAGCGCAGAATGGAGCAGTCTCCACCAATTGGGAATACAGTCCCTTGCAGTTATAATTGCCTTTGTGTATGCTGCTGTTGTTACTCTGATTATCGCATGGATACTGCAGAAAACAGTTGGATTTCGGGTTAAGGAAAATGAAGAAATGGCCGGCCTTGACCATAGTCAGCATGCAGAACAGGGCTATGGCCTAATTCACATAAACTGATTCAGGAGAAAAGAATGAAACTGATAACAGCGATTATTCAGCCTGACAAACTTGACTGTGTTCGGGAAGCCTTGTATGCAGCTGAAATAAAAAGGATAACCGTGTCACGAGTTACCGGCCACGGCCAGCAGGAACCGGACGAAGACGTATATCGGGGGGTTAAAGTTGTTCCCAACCTCAGCCCGAAAGTGCGGCTCGACATTGCCTGCAATGATGAATTTGTCGATATAACCTGTAATGCCATTATTTCATCGGCACGTCATGATGACGGTGAAATCGGAGACGGTAAGATTCTCATACAGGATTTGCAGGAATGTATACGTATAAGAACTGGTGAAAGAGGTGGAAGCGCCATATAGCTGTATTGATCAATGATACACTACGGCGGCCTGAAACGATCATTTCAGGCCGCCGTAGTGTATCGTAATAGATTTAATGATTAAGATTAGCTTTCCTTTTTCTTAATCTTTGCCCATGAATCCCGGAGAGGAACTGTTCTGATGAAAACAAGGTGTTCTCCGGATGAATCTTTCAGGTCAACGCAGAAATACCCCTGCCTCTCAAACTAGTATCTTGTCCCCGGAGCAGCGTCCTTTAAGCCCGGCTCAACTTTGACTATCAAGGAACTTCCGCCATGTCAGGTACCCGCCCACGGGACACAAGGGGTGTTATCTGAACCACTTTTGGAGCAGTGCAAACCCCATGACAGGTATGAAGTGCTTAATAAGTGCCTTGCAATTTTTAACTGCGGCCGGTTCTACGAGAATCTGGACACGAAGCGTGCCGCCCTGGGTGCGGACATCAGGCGCGTCAAGGGCGACGGGCTTTGATCAACATGAAGAAGGCGGGAAGGCCCTTCTGCGACGAATTAGTCCCGCGTATGCGGGCTTTCTCATAATGGTGCCGCCCGGGCGTGATCTCCATGACGGCCCCTTGAAAATAAATTGCCGGATGCCAAAAAATGTTTTTGAAAGCGCCCCGTCCCGTAGTATCTTGTAATTAATCCACTGACTTCTGTTACAGTACGGAAATGAGGCATGCCTCATGGCCAGGTTTTTTTTATTGTTTATCTGTTTTCTATTGATATCATTCATCAACTGCGTGAGGAGCGACCTGTACGATAATGCCGATAAAAGCCCCCTGGCCCTGGTTTCCCTGCAGAACCCCGCGTCGCACGTGGACAGGATTTACCTCTTCACCGGCCCGATCAGCAACGGCGATCTCGGCGGCAGGGCGGGCGCCGACAATCTCTGCCTCAACCAGAGGAACAGCCTTTATTCGTTCATGCAAATCTCGACAGTCAAGGCCTTCATCTCTGTTTCAAGCGCAGATCCCATCAACGCGCTCCTGGCGCCGTCCATGAGATCGTTGCCGGTCTACGGCATGAGGCAAAACGGCACGGAAACGCTCGTCTCGGACACGTGGGACGGGCTATGGGACGGTGCAATAGCAACCGACCTCTCCTCGGCCCTGGGCGTGCCGGCGGGCACCTGGTGGTCGGGCAGCACGGCGGGCGGGTTGCAGGACGCCAACCTGTGCGGACACTGGACCCTCTCCCAGCCCTGGGGAAAATCCGGTGATCTCGCAAAGACCGATGCCGCATGGATCGAAAGCATCGTCCAGGACTGCAACGCCAACTCCCAGCGCGTTCTCTGCATGGCTTATTGAATTGCGGGTGCGGACGGGAAAATCAATACTACCCCCGCATGCCGCGTCAAGGCGTATCGGCCAATGCAATTTTTCAAGTCCCGTACCATGACGGGGGTACAAGGGAAGCCCCCTTCCCCTCCGTCCCTGCCTCTGTCCTTTTTCCTGTCAAGGCCCTTCCCCAGACGATCATGATGATCCCGAAATTTTTTTATCATGACCCCGTGGTGTTCGTTGCCTGCATGAACGGCAATATGGAACTCATGGTTGCGGGCACCGGCATGGTGCTGGAGGCGCGGGGCCGCCTGGGTGATTGTGTCTTCTACGTGCGGAAGGGCACGCCCTGCGTCCGCAGGCACGTAAGGCCCGTTAATCCCCGCACAAAAAGACAGGAGTACCGCGCCCGCTTCGCCGCCCTGGTACGGCGCCGTCAGGCCGTGAACATGAGCGGGTACAACCTGTTCATCGGCGTGAACGTGAAGTTACCTATCCAGCTCTTTTTCGTGCTGATATGACCGGGGCAGCTTCAGATAATGTGCATTCAGTCGCATATGCTGGCGCCGAAGAGGTTGCAATTCCCTATGTAGAGAGCTTTATCTTGGAATTTTTTGTGCCGGGTGGTTGATGTATAATAGTCAGACGCATCGTTCACTTCCTGTCACCACAACAATTAAGAAGGAAAATATATTTCCCCAGTATGCTCAGGTTTAACTCTTAATTGTAATGGATGCTCGCGAGGTATAAAGACCTTCACCATAATCCATTATCATGTCTCTTGCCATGGCCCGGGTTAATGCTACTAAATATCAAGCACTCTAACCATTTTTGTTATCACAACACCACTGTTATGGTGGGATTTGCTACTTTAAAATCACTCATTGGAGGGATTGTTTATTTAACTTAAAAACAGTACTTTTATAGTGTAATGATTCAGGCAGGGAGGTGGCCATGTCCTCGTTTGATTATAACCGGGAAGCTTTATCTAATCTGAAGATTGAAAATACATCTATCCTCGATCCTCTGATTGACTTTACATCCGCCCGCGAGGCGCACATCAAGAAGGACCATTCGCGCCGGGACAAGAGGCTTTCCCTCAAGGAGGCCATAGGTGAATTCGTAAGGGATGGGGATGTTCTAACGGATACCGGTTTCAGCTATGTCCGGACCCCCATGCAGGCTTATTTCGAAATCCTCCGGCAGAAGAAAAAAGACATCCAGATGATCGGCTCACCGAACTCGAACCAGAGCTACATGATCGCCTTCGGCGCCGCGCGTTATTCGCATAATTCCTATTCAGGCGCGGAGATGCGCGGATACGACCGGGCCTATTCGCGGGCTGTCATAGAGGGTAAAACGAAGATTCTGTCCGAGTGGAGCCACGGCACCATGGCACAGGGCTTCAAGGCGGCACAGCTCGGCGTTGCGGGCGTGTTCAGCAAGCAGCTCCTTGGCTCAGACATATTGAAGTACAACGCCTACGTGAAGTTGATGCAGAACCCGATGCGCGCCGACCAGGACCCTGTAGTCTTCGTGCCGGCCCTGTATCCCGATGTCGCCATCATTCACGTTCAGGCCGCGGACCGCTTTGGCAACGCGCGGATGTACGGCCCGCCGATAAACGACATCGCCCTGGCCGCCGCGGCGAGGCGGGTCATCATCACCGCGGAGGAGATTGTGCCCCCGAATGACATCAGGAATAACAACAAGGGCGTGGTCATACCCTTTACCTGTGTTGACGCCGTCGTCGAGCTGCCATACGGCGCCGCACCCGGGAGCATGCCGGGCTACTACTACTGGTCGAGACAGTGGTGGGAAAAGCTGATGCGCTGGGCATGCCAGTCTCAGGAGAACATCGACGAATACTTCGAGTACTGGGTCTTCTCCTGCAAGGACCAGTTTGATTTCATCGAGAAGCTGGGCGGGGCCAGGTGGATCGCCAATTCCCGCAGACTAACCAAGGCGGAAGAGTACGATAATGAAGATCTGGGCTTTGATTTCTCATACAAGGAATTCAAGTCCATCGAGACCGAAACAGGCATATATTACTGAGCCGGGCAGCCATCGTTATTTCTTAAGGAGGAAATGATCCATGACAGACATGAAACCAGCCAATCCCCTTGAAATGGTCGCCTATAATCTGTCCCTGCAGATCGAAGACCACCAGGTGGTCTACGTTGGGACCGGGCTCCCGATGGTGGCGGCGATTCTCGCCCGTAAGACCCACGCGCCGAGCATCACTCTGGTGTATGAATCCGGGGCGCAAGACCCCCTCGAGGGCGGCATGCCCTGGTCCGTGGGCGGGCCCTTCACCTGGCGCAAGTCGCCTATGATCCTGGAAATGTCATACTCTTTCGGCCAAGCCTACAACGGCTACGTGGACATCGGCTTCCTGGGGTTCGCCCAGATAGACATGTACGGGAATATCAACACCCATATGATCGGCACAGATCTTCTCAAGCCGAAGGTGCGCCTCACCGGCTCGGGCGGCAACAACGACCTTTCGTCCCTGAGCGAGAAGATGGTGCTCGTGGGAATACAGTCGCCGGACAAGTTTGTCAAGAGGGTGGAGTTTATCACTTCCGTGGGCTTTCTCGACGGAGGCGATACGAGAAAGAAAGCCGGCCTTCTGGGACAGGGGCCGGTGGCGGTCGTGACCAACGCGGGGATATACGATTTCGAGCCGGGGTCAAAGCGCATGAGGGTAAAATCGCTCCATCCGGGCGTAGCCTTCGGCCTGGCACAGATGGCCACCGGGTTCGAGCTCATGAAGACTGACGGCGATATACCGGTTACGCCGACGCCTCCGGCGGAGGTTCTGGGAATACTGAGGAATGATGTCGATCCCCTCGGGGTGTTCACGGCCATGCCCGGATCGAAATAGCCGCTGTTCCGACCTGTAAAAACCGGATCTTCTAAAAATGTGTTGATTAATTCAAATTTCAAGACCCCTGTTCAGCTCTTTTTCGTGCTGATATAATCGGGGCGGCTTCAGATAACGCCCAGTTTGTCCCCTTGGCCGGTACTACATACATCGCACTTTACTAGATGTTAAAATTACTTTTGAGAAAACTGACATTGGCGTGATGCTCATTCACAAAGTGTCTGCGGGATTTAATGGATTAGGAAAGATTATTGATCCTTTGATAAAGTTACGTTTATCGCGATCCTTTGAAAAGGCCCTGGATGAACATGCGCACTATGAATTTCCCAGGTTAGCAGAAATGTTAAGCAAATAGAAATAAGGAAGATACGTTATGAAAGAACATATTATTGTGATATTGTTTAATTATCCAGGAAACTTCTCCCAATTGCAATTACGGTCATGGGACACAATGGGCCTTATCGGTAATGGCTCTGGATGACCTGACGTACCCTGCTAAAAATAATAATCAAAATAGCTTTCAGAGGAACTATGATCGCCTGTGTTTTTCAGGTGACTGTCAGGTGAATACCGTCACTGTACATACAGTCACTGTGCAAATAAAAAATACTTCATTTCTTATCGACTTATCTTTTTCCAGTTAATTGAGTATTAAACAATTTTCTATATACATAAGATGAAGCAAACATCTTTATTGACACTTTGGATCAAGTTTGTTGATGAACTTATGGTATGGGTCTTTGCCAGTAACACCACTATTTTTGATCTTACCATCATAACCTTTATCATCAGGTAGATTACTCTTTTTCGCTGAGGATACGGCAAGTTCGTCACATCTTTCATTCAATGGGTTTCCAGCATGACCCTTAATCCATTCAAATTTAACACTTAAGGATTCGATAAGGTTCAACAGTTCCTTCCAGAGATCGGGATTTATTACAGGCTCCTTATTTGATTTGATCCAGTTGCTCTTTTTCCATTTCTTGGCCCAACCCTTTTCTATCCCATTAACAACATAACTTGAATCAGTATAGATAGTTACATGAGCATCTTTATATTCAAGATTTTTAAGGGCTACGATTACACCCATGAGTTCCATCCTGTTATTGGTAGTATGTTTGAAACCACCGGTAAGCTCCTTCTTCATATCTCCATATATCTGCACAACACCATATCCTCCGGGGCCGGGATTATTTATGCAACCTCCATCCGAATATATTAAAACTTCACCTTTGGGGGGAGAAGTGTTATTTCCGTTTGATCGGGTATTCAATGAACCAGATCGTGAAGTGCCTGCACCATTACCATAACTAGGATGCTTCAACCAGTCCTCTGCCATTTTATATGTTGAGAAACCTTTATATATTGCTCCGGAGAAACCCTCAATTTGTGCCTTTGCATCGAGCCAATTTTTATATATGCCGGTTTCCCATCCTTTTGCCACAGCATAAAACTTTTTCGACGCCATCAACTATACCTCAAATGAAGTTAATAGTGCGACACTTGACATAAAATATTAAACGATGTTCAATGGATTTAATACTGGAGGAAATGAACCATGGCAAGAAGAAAAATATGACTTGATTATTATTAAATTTGAGATAGCGTAGTATCATCTCGCCCGGCTATGCGATAATCAATGTGCATTGAAAACGTATTTAAGGATCGAGAGGGCGATCAAAGCTTTTATCGAGCACCTTATTTTTTTCCATCTGATCATCCCACAATGCTTTATTGATAAAGGGGATGAGCTGCACCATATCCTCAGGTTTCAAATGTTCGGGTCTGGATAGCTTTTCCAGCATAACGGGGTCTAGTATACCGGTTTTTCCAAATTCGACGCCAAGGGCGTGGAAAAAGAACTCATATTTATCAGTAAGGAATTTCGGCTGGATGGCCATGCCTTCCAATCCCCCCTTGACGATTGAACCGATATAGCGGCACCCAAGCCTGCGGGCAAACTTTTCGCAATAGCGCTCAATAAATCTGTTCTGGTACGTTTCCGGAAAGCCGCACTGAATAACAAAACCGAGTGATACCTTCGCACACGTACCCATAAGGGGAGCAAGCGCTTCAAAAAACTCTTTCACGCTGCCTGGCATACCGTCAACATAGAGCGGGAAACCGATAAGCACTTGTTCAGAACGTGCAAATTTTTCAACGAGTGCATTGAGGTCATTTCTGTGTTTAACGATATATTCGACATCACAGGTATTGCCTCCTGATTCGAGGAAGCCTTTTATAAAAAAGTCCATGACTTTTTGCGTGTTGCTTTTCGTCGCGCGGGGCGAGCCATTAATGAATGTTAATCGCATCCAAGACCTCCTGAACTGGTGAATCGATAAAGCGGACAAAGCCCAACGTCGAACGCACGTTGATTGATTCGCGCTTGAAAATATCAGACACTATTGCGATATCTTCATCGTCGGTAAACGGCTCCTTTTGCAGTAAAAAAGATATGGTCGGATATTTGTCATAGCGCTTCTTGTGGTGAGCCTCGCCGTCCACATCTTCAAGGTGCGGGTGCACGAGGGGAATATTGCGGTCGAATGCGTTTTTTGCAATAGCGCTCACGAACCCCATGACTAGGGGCGAGGCTATGATCACATGGTCTGAGGCGATGAACTGCCGCGCAATTTCTATGCCATCGTCTTTAATCGAGCACAGGCCTGGGGTCTTGACCCAGCAGGCGAAGCATCCCGTGCAGGGCTTCACTTTCATATCGCGCAGCACAAACCGGTGCACCTGGTGTCCGGCTGATTCTGATCGCGAGATCAGCTCATTGATAAAAGCATCAAAGGCGTTGTTTTGGGCGGATGGATTTCCGTTGATGACCAATAGTTTCATAAGCACCCCATACAAAGAGATAACATTTGAATCAAAGAATAGAGAATAATGCAGTACTGAATTTTTGTCAATCCAGTGATTTTAACACCCTGTCCAGAACTTTTTGCTTGCCATGTCCTTTCAGATGTATCATAATCATTTCAGATAAGAGCCATTGTGTCACCTGGACCTGTACTGAAGAGATGGCAAATTCCTAAAAAGACGAGTGAATAAGCGTGAGGAGTGAGAGAATGGGACAGTTCATCGGCACGGTCCGGGCATTCGGGGATCGTATCGGGCTGATGGTGGTGGGACCTGCCGGACATCGCCTTGCTACGGTATCGACGTTCTTTATTCCGATCCTGTTCTTCACCATTTTTAGCTCTGTTAACATCGAGCTCTTCTCCCTCCCGGTGAACCTGAGGGGGGACGAAGGCGCCATGGGCCTTCAGATTCTTCGCGCCGGAGAGTTCAGGGAATTGTACGGCATTTATTCCCGGTGGAACTGGAATCACCCGGGGCCCGTCTATTTCTATTACTACGCCCTCGCGGACCTCCTGGTTCCGATCGGCGGCGATTACGGCAGATTTATCTTTGCGCAGCTTATCCTTAATTGCTTCATCGCCATCTGGATCCTGCGGGTGGTCAGGAGGATGTTCCCCGATCGTTCCTACGCCCCGGCCCTTTTCGCCATGACCGTGATCGCCGCCCTCCGCCCCCTGGGGGGTGTGGTTCTTTTCTCCATCTGGCCCCCTTATTCGATCGTGATCCCCATGCTGTTATTCTTCATCTCCATATCGGCCTTTGCCGCGGGGGATGCGAAGTCCTTCGCCCCTCTGGCGTTTTCGGCTACCATATGTTTTCAGCATCAGATCAGCACGGCGGTGACGCTGGCAGTGATGTTCTGCGCCGCCATGTGCGTGCACCTATATTTTGTGAGGAAAGGGGAGGCCCTCTATTCCTCCAGTGATAGGTCGTCGATTGTCTGTTGGTGCGCACTGGTGTGTGTGGCTTTCGTCCCGATGGTGGTTGACCTGTTCACTTTCGGGATGAAGAGCAACCTTGTCAAGCTTGCCAAATTTATGCTGTCGAAGGGAGCTACGGTTGGTTCGCCTGTCATAGCTTTCAAATTCGTTTCTTCCTTCGTTGGTGACACGCTGGGAGTCGCCGGCGCGGTACCTTCCGCGGTGATTGTGTTCTTCCTGTGTGCGGGGGTTGCGGCGAGCGTGGTGAAGGCGGAGCGAACCCTGAAGAGTTTGGCGCTCTTTTCCCTCGGCGGCATGGCCATGCTCGTATTCAGCGTCATGAAGATCCGAATAGTCCCCGGTTACGAGATGATGGAGTCCGTGGGGCGGTATCTGTTGTACTTCGAACACGGTCTTATTGCGATCCTTTTTTTTGTGCTCTCCATGGCAATCATTTCACGGGCCGGTCGATTGCTGTTGTCGCCCGGTCGGATCGCCCCCGTGCTAGTCGCGGGCGCCGCGATCGTTGTCATCGTCGCGCCATTCCTTGCGCCGGTTCACCTTCCAAATGTCAATGATGAGATTGATTATTTCGTGGATGCCATCGGTCCTTCGAAGGAGGTCACCAGTGAGCTTTATTTTCGCGCGATGAGCAAAGATCACATGCAGTGGATGAACGCCACGGGAATCGCCTACCGGTTAAAGCGTGGGGGGTTTGATTTCTGCGTATCCGATGAATGGCTGGTCATGTTCGGCAGGGAGCATCAGTGCGCGGGCAGGGAGAGTGTTCGGAGGATCCACCTTTTAAAACCAGACCGTCCTTCCGCGCGACCGAGTGTGAACGGGGCGACCCATGTTTACAAGGAGAGCGGCATTCGTTTCGGGGATCAATGAACGGCATCGCCCTGACACGGAAGGGCAATGGGAAGCGATATTGATCATTTGCCATGGCCCGGGATGATGATCGCCATGGCGCGGTAAACCATATCGGAGGTCGTATGGAAGTTCGGGTACCGGCTTACATGAACAGGAAAAGACCGCTTTGAATAGCCTTCGAGCTTATATCTCTTTCTGATGATACCCTGACGGGCATCGGGAAAGTGGGTCTCAACCACATGGCCCGTCTGCCCGGGTATGATCACGAGAGCGTATATTATGCTTACTCAATTAAAATTTTTAGGCCCCTGTCCTGCGCTTTTTGTGTTGAAAAAAACACATTGAAGTTTCACACTGGTTCGCATAAGGTCCATTGTGTCACCTGTACCTGTACTGAAGATTTGGCAATTTCCTAAAAAGTAAAGAAAAAAGGAGCTGCCGTGAATCACACGCCGTGATGGAGCGGAAGCGAGGAAGCGCCGATGGAAGTGAAAATATTGCGGGATATTCTTGAATCAAACAAGAACGCCGCCGATGAGGTGAAGGCCCTGCTCGGAGAAAAGGGGATCTACATGATCGACATGATGAGCTCCCCCGGATCGGGCAAGACCACGCTTATCGACGTGCTCATCGACGCCCTGAAAAAAGACTACCGTATCGCCGTCATCGAGGGGGACATCAAGACCACGAAGGACGCCGACCGCCTGGCGCGGCATGGGATCCCGATCTACCAGATCGAAACCGATCGCTTCGGGGGGGACTGCCACCTCGAAAGCTCCTGGGTGAAAAAATGTCTGGAGCAGTTCGACCTCGGCCGGCTTGACCTGGTCATAGTGGAAAACGTAGGTAACCTGGTATGTCCCGCTGAGTTTCAACTCGGCGACGACGAGCGCATGGTCGTTCTGAGCGTCACCGAGGGGGAGGACAAGCCCGCGAAGTACCCCCTCATGTTCAACACCTCGGACACTATGGTCTTGAGCAAGATCGACCTTCTCCCCCACCTGGACTACGACATGGAGGAGCTGATGAAGAACCTCAGGTCTGTGAACCCGAAAATCGAGGTCTTCAGCCTGAGCGCTCGTACGGGCGAGGGGATGGAGCGGTTTTTTGATCATATCCGCAGCCGTATCGACGAAAAAAAGACGACCCTGACCGATTGAAACCGACACCATGAGCTTCAGTTCGATACAATTCATCTTTTACTTTCTGCCGGCATTTCTGATTTTTTATTTCCTTGTGCCCAGGAAAATGAAATACCCCGTCCTTCTCGGGGCCAGCTGCCTCATCTACCTATGGGGTTCACCCACCGGGGCAGCCTTACTCATCCCGGCGACGGTCATGGACTACATCCTCGGCAGGGCCATCCACGGCGCCGGCACCCGGCAGTTGAAAAAGCTACTCCTGGGCATATCCGTAACTATCAATGTTCTCATCCTGATCTATTTCAAGTACAGCAATTTCTTCATCGGGGAGGTAAACCGCCTGCTGTCGTTCTTCGGGGCCGAGGCGATCCCCTGGACGACGGTCATATTCTCCGTGGGCATCTCCTTTATCACCTTTCACAAGATCAGCTACCTCGTGGATATCTATTACGGGAAGGTAAAGCCTGCGGACTCTCTGGCCGCCTATGCCCTCTACCTGGTGATGTTTCCGAAGATCGCCCTGGGACCCATCGTTCTTTACCACGACATGGAGGAGCAGCTGTCCCGGCCCCGTATTACCCCAGAGGGGGTTTTCGAGGGAGGCATTCGCTTCTGCGTCGGCCTTGCCCGCAAGGTGCTCCTGGCCGACCCGATGGGCGCCGTTGCCGACCAGGTGTTCCGAATGGAATTCCACTCGATTACCGTCGGGTTCGCCTGGCTCGGTATCGTCTGTTACAGTTTTCAGCTCTATTTCGATTTCGCGGGCTATACGGACATGGCCATCGGCATCGGGCGGATGATCGGAATCCGGATACCGGAAAACTTCAACCGTCCCTTCTACTCGCGGAATTTCACCGAACACTGGAAACGGTGGCACATCACCCTCGGCAATTTTTTCAGGGAGTACCTCTACATCCCCCTGGGGGGAAACAGGGCGAGCAAGTTCATCACCTACCGGAATCTCTGGATCGTCTTCATTGTTTCGGGCCTGTGGCACGGGGCGAACTGGACCTATATCGTCTGGGGGATCTATAACGGTTTCTTCATGTTCATTGACCGTCTTTTTCTTCTTAAAGTGTTGAACAGGTTACCAAAATTCCTCACCATCTCGTTCTTTTATGTGGGGTTGCTGGTCGGATATGTTTTTTTCAGATCTGAAACAATCGGTGACGCCGCTTTCTATATTCATCGGATGTTCGACGTGACCGCCATCGGCGCCATAGAATCGAACCAGCTCCTGACGCAGCTGGTGGGGAACCGTGAATGGTTCGTCATCGTCGTATCTCTGCTCATTTGCTTCTTCCCGGACACGCTCTACGAAAGTATGAAATCGACAGCCTCCACGAAAATACCCCCCTCGGGGATTATCGCCCTGAAGACAGCGGGTGCGACACTGCTTTTCATCCTGTCGGTCATATCGATTATCAACAACAGTTTCAGTCCCTTTATCTATTTCAGGTTCTAATCATGACGGGTAAAAGAACATTTTTCATCATAATGGGCCTCCTGATCGCGCTGGTGCTGGTCCAGACGCACCTGCGTCCCTTCGGGGACATGTTCCTGAGCGGCGCAGAGGGAAAGAAGCCCATCGCGGCCTTTACGCCGTCCGCCTTTTTCAACGGCACGTTTCAGGATACAGTCGAGGCGTGGCTCAAGCAGCATGTCGGGTTCCGCGGGTTCTTGATCAAGCTCGACAACCAGATCAACTACTCGCTCTTCAACGAGTTCTCCCGCAACCATCCCCGGAGGCTCATCCTGGGGAAAAAACTCCAGCTCTTCGAAGAGCCCTACATCGATCTCTACAACAGGGTTTCCGTTGCGGATCACGACGCTCTGGAGAAAAAAGTGGCATCCCTGAAGCTTTTGCAGAAATCACTGAAAAGGCGCAACATTACCCTCATGCTCATCGTCACCCCGAGCAAAACGACGATATATCCCGAGTATATCCCCGACAGGATGGTGATGACAAGAAACCTCGATCGGAAGGACAGCTACCAGACCCTTCTCCCCCTTCTTGAGCGACATGGCATCAATTTTATCGACGGGAGGAAGATGTTCCTCGAACTGAAGCGGGAGGGGGAGCGGCAGCTCTTCCCCTCGAGCGGCACCCACTGGAGCCTCTACGGCGGGTACCTGTTCACCGCCCGCATGATCACAGAGATGGAACGCATGTCGGGCAGGCGCCTGGCGCGCATCGCCTCCCGGGGCACGGTCGTCAGCAGCGAGCCGATCGATCTGGACAAGGACATCGCGCGGCTCGCCAACGTGCTCTTCACCCGCGCCCTCTTCACCGAGTATCTCTACCCCGAAACCCGCACCGACGCGCCGCGCGGCTCCTGGCGACCCGGCGTCCTGATCATCGGCTCGAGTTTCTGCTGGAATATTCTCCACTACCTGGGCGCCCACGGCGTGTTCAGGCCCCTGGATTTCTACTACTATTTCAACACCGCCTATTCCTATCCCGAGAAAACGCGGCGCCCCATCGACCGGGAGCGCGTCGACTGGCGCGGCAAGGTCCTCTCGCGGGATTTTATTATCCTCGAGGTCAACGAGGTGGCCATCGGTGAAATGGGATACGATTTTATCGAGACGGCGCTCCGCAACCTGATGCCCGAGGAGCAGGAAATCAAAAAATAAACTGGCATATCAGTTTGATTCTTGATTTCCACGGCCCCGTTTCCTTACATAGCATCAACGGGGCATCTCGGTTCCCATGAAGATCCGCGATGATCCCGAACCCGTGCAGAACGGGTAATGTCCCCTTCCCAAACCGATAGAGATAGCCATAAGGAGGTACCATAATCACGTTAAAGAATACGACGATACCGGGACCGCACCTGCGTGTCCTGCAAGGATGGGGCGACCGGCGCCTCTGTCGACATCTCCTGGAATGAAATGGAGAGAAGGGTCCGCCAACTCGGATGCTATCTCCTTTCGGCCGGCGTGGAAAAGGGCGATCGTGTAGGGCTCTTTCCCCCCAACAGGCCCGAATGGTTGATCGCGGACCTGTACTGAAGAGATGGTAAATTCCTACAAGAAAATAAATCCGCTCCAGAGGAGCGGATTTTTGTCATCAATTATTCCTTATTCACTATCAACTACTTTACCATGGCACGCAGGTCCTCCACTTCAAGCACCTGCCTGTCGTAGCCCCGGAGCGCGACATTGATCATGGCAATGCCCACCTCGGCAAGGGTCGTGATATATTTCGGGAAGAGCGCCCTCAAGGGCAGGTAGAGAAACCCGAGCGCGCGGTAATACGAGGGCGCGTTTTTAAGCCCCTCCGTGGGTTTCATGAAGCCCGGGCGGATGCCGTACGCCCTCTTGAATGGCAGCTTCATCAAGTCATTCTCGGTCTTCCCCTTCACCCGTGCCCACCTGACCCTGCCCTTCTCGGTGCTGTCGGTCCCGAGCCCGGACACGTAGCAGAAGACCATGTCCGGGTTGTTACGCGCGAGCACCCTGGCCACGTGCATAGTGAGCTCGTAGGTCACCCGGTAATAATCCTCCGCGCTGATGCCCACGGAAGACCTGCCCAGGCAGAAAAATATGGCATTGTAGTCTTTTAGTTCTTTCTTGATCGGCGTGATGTCGAGGAAGTTTTCATGAATGATCTCTTTCAATTTCGGGTTTGTGACTCCGCACGGCCTTCTGCCGATCACGAGGACCGATTCCACGTCATCGCGCAGAAGGCATTCATGCAGCACCCCTTCCCCGACCATGCCGGTCGCGCCAGTTACAATGGCTTTCAGCTTCATTGCCGCCTCACCTCTTTTCAGATATTTGAGTAAGAGCCCGGAAGTGCGTTCTGTCAACCGCTATTTCGGCGACATTTTCCGCATATTATTAGAACCTGCACGCCCCCCCGCCTGTCACAATTTCAAAGCACCTGTCCATAACTTTTTGTTTGTCATGGCGTTTCAGATGTGCCGTAGTCATTGCTGAAAAAATAAATTGTGCCGCATCTGGCGTGAATGGTGAGGCCGGTATTTCCTGGATATATAAATAGGTTTTGTTGCAACTATCAATGATGCCAAGAGAAAAAAGCTAGATATAATTGAGCACTACATGAGTCAATTATAAGATTTTGAGTACGGTCTCCGGAACAGCTGTCCCCCGTTAAAAAGATGATGTCTCCATAGTGCGTGCATGAAATAAATATATCTCTGGCGCACGTATAGCACATTTCACAAATCATGGAGGTTGCACTGTTCCAATGGTGGTTTGGATAACGTCCCTTGCGTCCCATGGGCGGGTACTTGACAAAGCTGATTATTTTTGATTTGAAAAGTATATATATCGGGATAAGGATAGAAAAAGAAATTTTTTAATTTGGCAGTAATAAAATAATTATTTATTACCATCTCATTATATACAGGAGAGTTGCAATTGAATAAAATAACGGGTGTCACAACTAATCGCATCGTCTTTCTGGTAATATTTTTCATATATATTTCTTATGGTCTTACCATGGGGCAAGATCCAATAAAATCAAAACCTGATTACAGTTTAACAAAAGCAGATAATATGGTGATGGCGATCATACATGAAATATTTCCTATTGATAAAAAAACTTTTCAAAACACAACACCTGACAGGAATAACCCCTACTGGATACACAGCCTGCGGCGCTATCAAGCAATGGATAAAGACTGGCTTGCCTGTGATCCTCCCGGTCCGCCGGAGATCTTTATTGTCACCCCTTCAAATAAAGTATTTCGTTCTATGTCACAAGCACTTACATCTATTAAATATGTGCCCAGAGATGATAAGGATGCCTTAAGAACTGCAGTTATGATCGCAGGTGCAAGCGCTCCTTTCAAAGGAAAGATTATTACCAGTAACACTGAAAAAGTTGAAGGTGTGCCTGAAAATATATTAGCAGGACATATTATTGTTCCGTCTGTAATCAGAAATGGTCAAAAGTATAGTATTATTCTGTTTTCATATGTCTCAACTAAAACTGAAAATAAATTTATACGGGGCTTTCACGCGTTCTGGAAACACATGATTACTATTGAAGGATATACATATAAGGAAAAAATCACTATACTATGGGAAAAATTATAAGCCCCTTGCTCGGTGCGTATTATCGTATCGCATCTGGCGGGAGGCTTGACATGAGCCATCGTGCGCACTTTTCATGAAAGCGCCATGCTTCCGTTCATGGCTGGGAATGGCCGATTTGTTGGATACTGCGTAATACTGACCTGAACCCGGGAAGGAAGTGAAGAAACCGATCCAGAACGAGAAGGCCCTGGTGCCGGCAGGATTTTTCTGTGCTTATTTGAGAAGTTCGATTTCTTTTTCATTGTACATTTTTATTCGTCTGTGCAGCTGGAATTTTGTGAGCTACGTCTAAATATCGTGGCTCCAGGTGTTTCAGACGAGAAAATATAATTTGACATCGCAGCATACCCAGTGTTAAGTGGGAACAAGCTATCTAGAAGGAATGACCCGCCATGTTAAAGCGATTCAACCATTTTCTGCTATTCAAATTTGATGAAAGTGACTATCTGACCAGGAAGAAAGCTTCCCTGGTGATGTTTTTCGCCGTATTCCTTATCCTCCTCCTCAACATCGCCGCCACTGTTTCATTCACCGTCAGTGTCGAACGGGCCCTCCAGTTCTTCGGATCGTCCATCCCGGCATCGATTTTTTCCATTCTAACACTTATTTTGCTGCGTCGGGGGAAGCTCCAGGCAGCGGCGAACACTTTCGTTATTCTTACTTCCGTCATCGTGTTCGTGATGTTCCTGAAAAAGCCTCCCCAAACCGCCTATGTCAGCCTGGTCTATTTTATGTTCGTCTGCATTCTCTTCGCTGCGATTTTTTCATCTCGATCCGTTACCACAATGATTTTTCTTGTGTTTGTGGCTTCCGATCTGGCCATGTTTTTTCTCAATAAAGATACTATCGATGCCATATTTCTCCCTGTCATGAAGACCGGTCTCATCGACAGCCTGGCGGCACTGAGCCTTGCATACCTCATCGCAATGCTTTCCATCACGGTCTTGGAAAAATCGATTGGCCTCATAAAAGACGAGAAGTCAAAGAACGATGAACAGTTCAGGAAAATACTGGACATCCATACAATCGTGAAGGGGAGCTCAAGCCAGCTCAGGAAAGTTGCCGTCGACATGTCGCAGACGACAGCCTCTTTCTCCGAAAACATAGAAACACAGGCCTCAACGATAGGCGGGATAGTCACGACCACATCGGGGATATCAAGCGGCATCGCGCAGGTAAGTTCCAGCACGGTGGACCAGTATAATTCCTTTATAACCCTGATTGATTCCATAAAAAATCTCGCCGTTGAAATCGATTTTCTCAAGTCAAGATCGGAGGATATTGCGAACCTCTTCTCATCTGTCATTTCAATCGTGAAAAACAGCGAGGGAGCCATTACCCTCGTCAACCGCAACTCCAGTGAACTCCTTGACAGCTCGCAGAAGCTGTCAAGTGTCATGCAGATTCTCGGGGACATTTTCGACAAGATACAGCTCCTGGCGCTGAATGCCTCCATAGAGGCGGCGCGCGCCGGCGAGCACGGCAAGGGCTTCGCCGTCGTCGCCCATGAGGTAAACAAGCTTTCGGACCAGTCCGTGGGAAGCCTCAAGGAGATCACGGACCTCATCCAGTCCAACAACCAGATGTCGATGGAAAGCATGAGCAGCATCGGCTCCACCGTGGCGATGTTGAAGGAAATTGTCGAGATCGTCAATACCGTCCAGGATAAATCGCGCGATATTTTCCACCATATCAACACACAGGAGCAGATAAAGATTGATATCCAGGAGAAGGTTGATGTCGTTCAGAAAAAATCGATCGAAATTAAAAACGCCACCAAGACGCAGGACACAGACATGAACGATATAACCAGGAGCATCGCCAGCATCAACAACCTGATCCAATCGAACATCGATGCGGCCAAGGGACTCTCCACTACATCTGAGAAGCTCGCCCTCATGGCAGACGAGCTTTCCGAGCTCATCGGAGGCACGGAAGATTTGGAGAACAAAGCCGTGTAGGCTGCATCAGCTGTCTTTTGCCGCGAGTGCACCGCACATTTCAAGGTACCGCCCGGAACCTTTTTGCTTGCCATGTCCTTTCAGATGTGTCATAATCATTTCAGATAAGAGCCATTCAATCTCATTGGCCTATAATTAATAGTTTACAGATTCCTTGATGATGAAAATTTCTATAAAAACAAACTGGGGAGTTTACAAATGAGTGAAATCTATCACAAACTGCAACATTATTTTGATACTCTGGCAAGCGGGTTTCCAAAGACTGAGAAGGGTACCGAAATAAATGTTTTAAAAATGATATACACGGAAAAAGAAGCTGAACTTTTTCTGAATATGAGCCTGAAAAAGGAAACACCAAGAGAAGCTGCCAGCCGGCTTGAGCGTGATGAAAATGTCCTTGCAGAGGAACTTGAAGCCATGGCAAGAAAGGGCCTCTTGTTCAGGAAAAGAGAAAATGGAAAAGCGTTTTATTCAACATCTCCTTTCGTAGTGGGAATTCTTGAATATCAAATAACCCGTCTTGCGAAAGAACCGGATCTTGCACGAACGGTAGCTGGATATGGTATGGGAGGGATGCTGAAATCCCTGGCTGATGCAGGAATACCGCATATGAGGACCATTCCTATCAAGCGCAATCTGGTGAGCCAATGGCCCATTGCCACCTATGATGATGCCGTTGCAAGTATAAACAGCCACCAGAAAATTGCTGTTACTGACTGTACCTGCCGGACTATTTTTAAAAGCATAGGCATGAAATCTTGTAATAATCCGATTAATAACTGTATTGGTTTTGACGAATTCGCTGAATATTATATTGAAAATCAATTTGGACGTAAAATTTCCAAGGATGAAGCCATCGCAATTATAACAAAGAGTGACGAACATGGCATGGTGTTACAACCCTTTAACGGCAAAAATCATGGAGCGCTATGCAGTTGTTGCGGAGACTGCTGTACCATGCTGATATCCCTTAAAATGAGGCCACATCCTGCGCAGGATGTGAAAAGCTCCTACTTTGCCGGGATTAATCCCAAAGCCTGTTCAGGGTGTGGTGTTTGTATCAGCCGCTGTCAGGTCCAGGCTATCAATATGAATGAAGATGCTATTGCCGTGATTGACCTGAACAGGTGCATTGGTTGCGGACTTTGCGTCACCACCTGTCCCGCGGATGCAGCAATCCTTACGAAGAAACCTGAATCAGAATTGTATGAGCCTCCAGTAGATCTCGATCAGGCTCACGTGATTATGGCAAAAAACCGTGGATTTACAAGTGTTTAAAATTTAACTAATGGCTTCACAGAGGGTACCTTTTGGCAGGCACCGTGCATACTTTTTGCACGACGAGCGTCTGATAAAAGGTATTCTGCTACTTTAACAGGGAAGGGCACTGTCGATGCTTTGTGTTTTTGAAATGGATTTTCCTAAATTTTATGTCCCCTGCCCTGCGCTTGTTGTGTTGAAGTAAACACATTGACGTCCCACACTGATTCGCATAAAATCCATTGTGTCACCTGGACCTGTACTGAAGAGATGGCATATTCCTAGAAAGTTAAAGTTAATGACAGGATTGGGGAAACCCCAATTTATTTCAGGTATATATACAGCATGTGTTATAGGGGTGAAATATGAAATATCTTCTCACTTGTTATATGATATTTTTAGCGAGTAGCACCTTTCTTATGACCGAAGTTTCTATAGCAGAAACAAAAAAGGTACATGGCATGAAAAATAATTCCGCGCCTAAAATCAAGCTCTCCAAATCCGATGTTATGCTTGATGAAGCAATTACCATACAAATAGACAACCTTACACCAGGCGAACCGGTTTTATTGAAGGCAAAGACGAAAGCTGATGACGGAAAGGTTTGGCAGAGCCACATTAAACTTATAGCACCAAATAATTCTTCCCTGGAATTGAAAGGTATTGACCCTGAAGGTTTATTCACCCGCATGGTGCCTCAGGATGCGGCGAAGGATGACTACATCCCGATATTTGATAAAACCAGCGTAGAGCCGTTACTCTATACGATTTCATGCACAACTAACGCCGGCTCAAGCGATGTGACATTAAAGCGTCGTTTTATGCCTGAAAAAAACTTTATGCGGCTGCCTGTTAAAAAAAATGCACTGATCGGGACTCTGTTTTATCCAAAAACCCGCGGGCCTCATCCGGTGATTATTTTTCTCAGCGGCTCTGGCGGAAAATTTAACGAGCCCCGCGCTGCATTGCTTGCATCAAAAGGCTTTGCCGTGTTTTCAGTGGCCTATTTTGGCATTGATCCTCTCCCGAAAGAACTGGTAGAAGTACCGCTTGAATTTTTTGAACGGGCCGTTGTTTTTTTAAAAAAGCAGCCAATGATAGACATTTCACGAATGGGAATTTTCGGTTATTCCAAAGGCGGTGAGCTTGCGCTGCTTCTTGCTTCCCGTCATCCAGAAATCAAGGCCGTGGCTGCCTATTCTCCAAGTGCGTATGTGTGGCAGGGGCTTTCTAAAAGAGGTCAAAAGATAAGTTCATGGAGCTATCAGGGCAAACCGATCTCTTTTGTGCCGATGGATATACCTCTGCTAACTATTGTAAAATTAATATTCGGCAGGCCGGTTTCTTTGCGCAGTGCCTATGAACGCGGTCTTGAAAAGTATTCAAAAGAAGCAGACAAGGCCCGCATCCCCGTCGAAAAAATAAAAGCGCCGATTTTAATTACCGCCGGAGATGAAGATGCCGTGTGGCCTGCTGATATCTTTGCGAATGAAATTGAAAAATCGATGAAGCATGTGGGAAGTACCATTATTAATATACATGAAAAAAAAGGGGGTCATCTTACTACTCAGGCATATCTACCGGCTGCCCAGGTTTTTGGAACCCTTCTATTTGGTGGGGATGCTGTGATCTCTGCTGATATTCTTTCCAAAGCATGGTCTAAGACAGTAGAGTTGTTCAAAAAGAATTTATAAGTTCATTAATAACTCGGGTGAGGCTGTTGAGTATTCCCTTCCCTTAGCAGGAGGGACCATGAGTAATAAAGTAAAATTCATGGCCCCTGTCCAGCGCTTTTTGTAGTGGAGAAAACACATTGACGTCCCACACTGATTCTGACAAGGCCCATTGTGTCACCTGTACCTGTACTGAAGAGATGGCAAATTCCTAAAAAAAAATTTTATCTTGTTTTTCCAGGAAGCTTCTCGCTACCCGGGTCCCGCCCACAGGACACAATGGGCCTTGTCAGAACAGATAGCAGAACACCGTTAACCCCCTGCCAGTCAAAAAGCGCCGGACAGACGTTGTAAAAATGTATCGCTATCATGGGTTTGTCAGACGTTTATTGCGGTATCGTTTTTTCAGTTTCCGGCATTTTTTGCTGGTTTTTTTTACTGAATTGTTTTTATATTAATCATTGAAGCTTCACGGCAGTATCACGGGGTCTGGGGCGCAAGGGGAGCCGGCGGTCGCGTCCGTCCCGGACGTTATGGTGATTCCTTAATGAACACATCGCAGTGATACGGCATTTGATTGATCGTCCAGTCAGATTCCAACCTGGAGGTGGCGCGATGGAAAAACTGGATTCCCGGAACCGATTTATCTTCCCCATGGTGATCCCGCTTCTTATAATGATCTTCTCATGGATGGTGTATAATCTTGCCTGGCGTCTCGACAATCATTCGCTTCACAGGACGCTGGCCCTGGTATCCGGCACCCTCCTTTTTCTTTCCGTCGCCTTTGGCGCCGCCATTGTATATCCCTTAGCCTTTTTCAGGGGCGCGTCAACAAAAGAAAGGATACTCGCCTCGTCCGTCACCCCTTTCATCTGGATGACCAAGGAGTGTGCGCGCCTGTACATCTCCTTCAGCTTTCTTGAGTGTCTCTATTACTATTTCAATATTCTGAACATCTGGCTTATATGCGCCCTGTGCGTGGAGATGGGCGCGGCCGAAATGATATGCCGTTGGCGCCTCGGAAAACGGGGAGAACACGCAAAGGTCTTCACCCTGCCTGCCGCGGCGGCGGCTGGAATCGGACTTTTCCTCGGAGTGCTGATTTTCGTCATGGGCGAGGGCGAAACCTTCTACGCCCGCTACCTTGAAGTGTACCGCTTTTTCTTCAATGCCGGGGTCGGCATTCCGGTTACCCGATAAATGACGGGAAGGAGGGGCCATGCCAGAAAAAAAGCAGCAGGATGTTTCCGATCACCTGATTACGAGAAGAGGGATGATCAAGCTTGCAGCCGGTGCCGCCGCAACCGGCGTGGTGGGATCATCCCTGACGCGTCTCGCCCGCGCCGCAGCGCGGGATGACCGGCCCAACATCATATTCATTCTGGCCGATAACATGCGCTGGGACTGCGCTGGTTTCAAGGGGCACCCCTTTATTAACACGCCCGGTATCGATCGCCTTGCCGCGGAAGGCGTCGTGTTTGATAACGCCTTCAATACCACGGCGCTCTGCAGTCCCTCCCGTGCCAGCATACTGACCGGCACCTATGCGCACACCCACGGCGTTCTGAATAATCATACGCCCTGGACCGGCCGGCATTCCATCTTTTTCGATTATCTGAAAAAAGCGGGTTATGACAACGCCTTCGTAGGCAAATGGCACATGCCGGGCCGGGGGCTGCCGAACATACCATCGCTTGATCTATTCGCATCTTACACGTATCGCGAAGGGCAGGGGAGCTATTTTAACTGTCCCTTTATCGTCAACGGAAAGCAGGAGCCGGCTTCAAGAAAATATATCACTGATGAAACGACCGACCGTGCCATCGCCTTCATGGAACGGCGGCGATCCGTGCCCGGCGGCACGCGCCGGCCCTTCTGTCTCTACATTTCGCACCGGCCGTCACACCCTCCCTACCGGGCTCCCCGCGATATCTCGGGAATGTATGACCGGTCGCCGGTTACGCTGCCGAATGTGGTGGACTCATGGTTCTCCCGTACAAACGGCAACGTGTTCCAGGGCATCATGATGGGCTCCTATGAAAACCAGTACCGGAAATACTGTGAAACGATTACCGCAATGGACCGGGACATCCTCCGCCTTCTCGACTGGCTGGACCGGAACGGCCTGCGGGACAACACCGTGGTGATCTTCATGAGCGATAACGGCACCATGTGGGGAGAGCACCGGCGCCACGGCATAAAGTATCCCTATGAAGAATCGATCCGTATCCCCCTGATTGTGCGATATCCCCGCGCGGGAGTCCGGCCGGGGGAACGGAGGACCCAGATGGTCCTGAACATGGATATTGCTCCCACCATTCTTGACCTGGCGGGGATTGCGGTCCCCGGCGGAATGGAGGGAAGGAGCATGCTCCCCTTTCTCATGAACGGGAGTACCCCTGGCAGAAAGGCATGGCTCCTCGAGTACTGGAAATATTTCCCGGAGAATTTCCCCACCTATGCCGGGGTGCGCACTGCGAATCATAAGTATATAGAGTATGAGAAAACGCTGAAGCCGGAGCTTTTTGACCTGAAAAAGGATCCCGGTGAACAGAGAAACCTCTACGGCACAAAAGAAGGTGACGCGCTTCTGCCGGGGTTGAAATCAATGCTGACGCAGTTGAAATCGGGGAAGCTATTCGAGTAGCGACAGGCCCTCCTTGTGCCTCTTTGAATGCGCATCCGTAGAAATACCGGTCCGGTATTTTTAAACAACGGAGGATCGACATGAGCCATAAACCGATTACGCGTCGTTCTTTTTTCAAGATGGGTGCCGCTGCGGCTGTTGCCGGCATCGGCGCCGGGCTGGCGGCATGCGGCGGGTCACATGAAGGGCCGATGTACGGCACCTATGTGGACCCGGATGTATACGACGGCTCCGCAAGGGGCATGATAAAGCCGGAAAGCGTAATACGGAAGATCCCCGGCTTTGCCGGGAAACGGCCAAACATCATCACCATTCTGTGCGACGACCTGGGATACGGCGACCTGGGCTGCTACGGCAACCGTGTGATCAGGACACCCCACATCGATACCCTGGCCCGGGAGGGCGTGCGCTTCACCGACTTCTACGCCTCCTGCTCCGTGTGCACGCCGTCGCGGTACGGTCTTCTGTCGGGACGCTATCCGGTACGATCCGGCCTGATATTCGTGCTGCCGGCCGCGAACGAGTCCTTCATGCGGTATTTCATCCGCAAGGCCGGCCGGATGCTGGGAAGCCTGGGTGCAACGGACGTGCAGGAGGACTGCTGGGCCAACGGGCTGCCGGACGACGAGATCACCGTGGCAGGGGCGCTTAGGGTCGCCGGCTACCGCACCGGCATGGTGGGCAAGTGGCACCTGGGTGATTTCAGCGTTCAGCCGAAGTTCAATCCCCTGCGCCACGGCTTCGACAGCTTTTTTGGCGTTCCCCACAGCAACGACATGTGGCCCTGTGCCCTCTATCGTGACGAGAAAGAGCTGGAGGCGGATATCGGTCTCAACCAGGAACGCCTCACCGGGATGTACACGAAGGAGGCCATCAGCTTTATTGAGAAATCGAAGGACAGGCCTTTCTTTCTCTACCTGGCCCACACCTTTCCGCATCAGCCCCTGTACGCGTCGAAGCAATTCAAGGACAGGTCAAAGGTGGGAATCTTCGGTGACGCCGTGGAGGAAATCGACTGGAGCGTGGGCGAGATCGTGAAGTGCTTGCGGCGGAACGGCATCGACAACAATACGATACTAATCTTCACGAGCGACAACGGCCCCTGGTACAATGGAAGCGCCGGCGGCCTGCGGGGACGCAAGGGCCAGAGCTATGAGGGCGGCTTCAGAATTCCCCTCATCGCCAGGTGGCCAGGCCGCATTCCCACCGGATCGGTCTGCACTGCCGCGTCGATGAATATTGACATCTTCCCCACGCTTCTTTCCCTGGCGGGACTTCAGCTTCCGTCGGACCGTGTCATCGACGGGATGAATATAGAGGACCTTCTTTCAGGCAGGAAGCGGACGACACCCCATGACGTGCTTTACTTCTATCATTACGAGGAGGTGGAGGGCGTGCGCCAGGGGGACTGGAAATATTTCCGGAACATCAGCCATTACATCTGGCCCCAGCCGGTAGACAAGAAAACCACCTTCTTCGGGAAGATCGCCAAGGGCAACTTTGCCGACTGGCCGAACCTGTATAACTTTTCGGTTGACCGTGATGAGAGCTACAACCTCGCGGCGCGCTATCCCGAGGTCTGCCGGAAGTTGGAATCCGTCATGACCGTCTGGGAGAACCGGATACGGGAAAACCCCCGCGGCTGGAAATCCAAATAATCCATGACGGATAAAATTATCAACAACATTCTGGTGAAGCCCGCCGGCCCTGACTGCACCATGGCCTGCGATTACTGCTTTTACAGCGGGAAGGAGGAGTTGTTCCCCGGGAGGAACACGCACCGGATGAGCGAAGAAGTACTGGAGGAGGTAATCCGCCAGGTGATGGGGCAGTCCGGCAGCGAGGTGTCGATCAGCTGGCAGGGGGGCGAGCCGACCCTCATGGGGCTTCCCTTCTTTGAAAGGGCGGTGGCGCTGGAGGAACGATTCGGCCGGGGGCAGGTTGTAGGAAACGGGCTCCAGACCAACGGTATTCTCCTGAACCGTCAGTGGGCGAAGTTTTTTAGGGATTATAATTTCCTGGTGGGGCTTTCCATTGACGGGCCCGGGCATGTCCATGACCATTACCGCCGCCTGCGCGGCGGCGGCGGGTCATGGCAGCGAGTGCGGGATGCGGCAAAGATGCTTCTGGATGAAGGGGTGTCGGTCAACGCCCTTTCGGTCGTGAGCGACTACTCTGCGCAATTCCCGGATGAGATGTATGATTTCCTTAAAGAACTCGGACTCGGCTACATGCAACATATTCCCTGTGTCGAAACAGACCCGGCTGATTCCGGCCGTGCCGCTTCATATTCAGTGACCGCGGAAGCATACGGATCCTTTCTCTGCCGCGTCTTCGACCGGTGGCGGGCTGATTTCACTGAGTGGGGGCCGTCAACATCGGTTCGTTTTTTCGAATCCCTCCTCTTCAGCTACGCAGGGTTCACACCTCCTGAATGCACCCTGTGCGAGACCTGTGGCGATTACGTTGTGGTGGAGCACAACGGCGACGTATACTCCTGCGATTTCTTCGTGGAGCCGTTATGGTTCCTCGGCAATGTCAGGGAAGGTTCCCTTGCGGGGATGCTGAATTCGGCGCTCCAGGACTCCTTCGGCAGACGCAAGGCCGACCTCCCGGCGACGTGCGGTGAATGCGAGTGGCTCCATCACTGCCGCGGGGGTTGCCTCAAGGACCGGCTTCGCGATCCGCGCGATAAGGGAGTCAGCCACTTCTGCAGCGCGTATAAAATGTTCTTCCGCCACGCTGATGAAGAATTTAAACAGATGGCCGGCACGTGGCGCCGCAGGTCCGAGGCTGAGCGGGAGCGGAGGGCCCGTGTTGCCATGGCCGGTCCCGTCGGCAGGAACGATCCCTGTCCCTGCGGGAGTGGTGTGAAGTTCAAGAAGTGCTGCGGCCGGGCCTGAGGCCGACGACGATTATTTATCCCTCAGGATGTGACACAACCGGCCCGGGTTCTTGCCGAAGCAATCTAGATATCTTCTCTTCACTCGGGCCCCGCCCGCGGGATACAATGTGCCTTGTCAGAAAATATAATCGCTGCTGCAGAGGGGCTCTTCATACAACGGGATTGCAGTTGCTCATACGATCCCTCGGGAATGGACCGCATCATAAAAAATGGCACGCACCCCCGCCCCTCGAAGAAGGCCCGGGGATATCCTGGCTCACTATCTCCGGATTAATTACGGAATGTATGAATATTGAAATTTCACCAACTCGAAAACACTTGACATGTAATCTCGCCTGATAATAACTATTGACAATCATTCTTTCTTTTACTTTTGATTCGTTTTTCCCTGTCGAGCTCACATGCATCCAAACAGGTTCGTTTTGGCATCGTGCGGCGGGCATCGGAAAAATCCCGGTGGTTGAGTATACTAACCCCAGTTTGCACATATGCATCACTATTCCTGGAGGGGTCTATGAGAAAATTCATGCTCTATTTCATCTTACTCGCTGCCGTGGCATCCTTTTCGGCCTGCGGAAACTACTGGGGACACTGGGGAACCAACGGCACCGTCTATGCCACGCTGGTGCATAACAACGTGCTTTACCTGGCCGGCAGTTTCACCCAGGTCCGCGCCAATGTGGGCGGCGGCGCCTGGCTCGATGGCGCCACCGGCCTGCTTCAGCCGAAAAAAAAGGTGCCCTATATTGATGGCGCACTGTTCACGGCGGTCCCCGACGGAAGCGGGGGCTGGTACATCGGGGGCGCCTTCACGAATGTAGGCGGCGTGACCCGCAACAGGATCGCGCGGATCAACAAGGACGGATCGCTCAACGAGGACTGGAACCCCGACGCGGACGGCGTGGTCAGGGCCATCGTGGTAACGAAAACGGCCGTGTACGCCGGGGGCGATTTCACCCAGATAGGCGGCGAGAGCAGGAACCGCATCGCCGCCCTGAGCCCGAAAACAGGACTTGCAACAGCCTGGGACCCTAACGCCAACTCTGCCGTGCACTGCCTGGCGGTAGCGGGCAACACGGTGTTCGCGGGAGGCTTCTTTACCAACATCGGCGGAGAGAATCATGATTACCTCGCGGCCATTAACCTCTCCACGGGAAATGCCATTACGGGGTGGGACCCGAGCCCCAACGACATCGTGAGGGCTATCGCCGTAACCGGCACAACGGTATACGTGGGCGGCTTCTTCAACGGGGCAAGCAGCATCGGCGGGCAAAGCAGGAACTACGCTGCCGCCATAGACGCCGACCCGGCAAGCCCCACCTACGGCCAGGCCACGACCTGGAACCCCAACCCAAACGGCGTAGTGCGGGTCATGGCAATTGTAAATGAGACAGAACGTAAGTCGGTTTTTCTCGGAGGGTCATTCACTACCATTAATAGTATTGGCATGCCATACATCGCGAAAGTGGCTCTTGGCGGCAGCGCAACGCTTGATGGCGGATGGAATGCCGTCGGTGCGGGCGGCCCGGTCAACACTCTGACCGTGATGGACACCACGGTCTACGCCGGTGGGGAATTCATCACCATGGGAGTCGAATACAGAAACAGGGCCGCGGCCCTCGATTATTCCTATGGCACCGTCCTGGACTGGAATCCGGGCGCCGAAAATATCGTGAACGTCATAGCCGCATACAACGGCTCGGTGTATATGGGCGGGCTCTTTACCAATTGCTGCCAGCGCGACAGAAATCGCATCGCCTCCGTTGACCTGACAACGGGCGTCCTTGCGGACTGGAACCCCGACGCCGATGATACCGTAAGGGCCCTGGCGGCCTACGGCGACACGATCTATGCCGGCGGGGACTTCGCAAACATCGGCTCGCAGCCGCGCGACTACCTGGCGGCCCTGGATGATGTGACCGGGCAGGCCTCGGACTGGAACCCCGATCCGAACGACCCTGTCTACTGCCTGGCTGCTTCCAGGGGGCTGGTCTATGCCGGGGGAGATTTCACTTTTGTGGGCGCTGACGCCCGCAATTATATCGCGGCCATTGACGCGGACCCGAGAAGCGCATCCTACGGTACGGCAACCGCCTGGGACCCCGATGCGGACGGCCAGGTCGTTTCGATCGCCCTGTCGCCCGATACCGTGTACGCCGGCGGGGCCTTCGCGACCATCGGCGGCGAGAGCAGAAGCAATATTGCGGCCTTGGATCCTTCCACCGGTGACGCGCTCGCGGGGTGGGACCCGGCTCCGAATGACGTCGTGCAGACAATCGCCCTTTCGGGCGACTGGGTATATGCCGGCGGTGCCTTCACGTCCATCGGCGGTGAGTCCCTGAACAGGCTCGCGGCGCTTGACGTTGTATCGGGAAACGCTGATCCGGCATGGAACCCGTCGCCAAACGGCCAGCCCCGGGCCGTGTGGCCCTTGAAGAGCGTGATATACGTTGGCGGGGATTTCACCACTATTGGCACCAAGGCCAGGAACCGCATTGCCGCCCTTGATCCGGCGACCGGCGCCGCAACGGGATGGGACCCCGATGTCGAGAGCATCGTACGCACACTCTCCGTTTCAGGTGACAACATAATTGCGGGCGGGGATTTCGGCTACCTGAACGGGGGGGTATATATCACCACGTTTCTCGCAGGCATAAACGCCGAGACCGGTGTGCTTTACGGATTTTAATTTCAAGGCGCCTGTCCGGAACTTTTTGCTTGTCAGGGCGTTTCAGATGTGCCATAGTCATTGCTGATACAATCACTCGTGTCGCATCCGTCAGGGATGGTGAGGCCGGAATTTCCTGGATATTGATAAAGACCATCAAGATGATCAACAGAGTGAAGAAAGAGCACTACCGGGCGTGACGGCCCGGCCTCAGAACGAATACCCGATGGATACGTGCAGCATCCCGATCTCCTCGCCTTCCCGCCGGTCGAGCTTGAAGCCATACATGAGCCCGATCGGGCCGATGGGCGTAACGTAGCGCAGGCCGGCGCCAGCTGAGGCGCGCAGCAGCCAGAAATCGTAAAACGTGTCGTCGAGCCTGCCCGCGTCCAAAAACGCGGTAAGCTCGAAATTGCGTCCCAGGTCGATCCGCGCCTCCAGGTTCAGGAGCAGTGACGCCCGCCCGCCCGCCGAATTTCCGAAGCGGTCGTATTTCAGCATATTCTCCTGGAAGCCCCGTACGGACGTCATGCCGCCCAGGTACCAGAGGGAGTCGGTGAATATTTTTTTCCGGGACGTGTACGCCTGTATAATGCCGATTTTCCCCTGTGCAGCGAAGGTCAGGCGCGATACGGGAGTGTAGAAGCCCTTGAGGTCGAGCGCATACTTGATGAAATTGTCCGTCCGCTCCCGTGTCAGCGAGTTGCCCTTTCCCGAAAGGTCGATCGAAACCTCGACCGATCCCGCGACCGAGTACCCGCTCCGGGGGCGCACCACCGAGTCCCGCCGGTCGTAGCTTGCCAGGGCGTAGATGCCGATCACGTCCCTGAAGCGGTACTGGTCGGTCATGTCGATGTTCTCAATGTCCGATAATGACAGGGCGCCGATCATTTTCCTGCCGGTGTAGGTGGCGCCGAAGCTGGTGGCGAGCCCCTCGAGCCACTGCACCGTCATCGACAGCTCCGGTCCGAAGCTAATGGTCCCGTAACTCTTGTTGAACTCTTTCTTCTTTTCCGCGCTGAAGGTCGCGCCGGCCGACGCTTTCGAGCCGATAAGCCGGGGCTCGGTGAACCCCGCCGACCCGTTATAACCGGTCTGGCCCGCTCCGCCCCTGAACCATATGCTCTTGTACCGGCCGAGAAAATTGCTGTCTTCGACCGCGGCGTCAGCGAAGAGCCCCCGGTCTGACTTGTAGCCGGCGCCGATGCCGAGGTGTTTCGTCTTTTTCTCCCTGACGTCGAATATGAAATCGACCCGGTCCTTTTTTTCGGCGAGGCCGTAGCTTTTGAGGCCGTACGACTGCAGCGCGGCGATATCGCCTATGCTTCCGGCCGCCTCCGTCATTTTCTTCGGGGTAAAATCCTCTCCGGGCGTGAGGCCGGCCTGCTTCCTGAGATAGGAGGACATGGTCCGCATGTTCCCGCTGAAATTGACCGAGCCGACCGTGACCTTCCTCCCCTCGTCTATGATGAAGGTAACGTCCGCCCCGGTGCGGTCACTGCTGATTTTCCGGTCGCTCCTGACGGTGGCGTAGGGATGGCCTGCCTCGGCGATGAGGGCGGACAGGATGTTTTCCGCGTCTGCGACTGCCGCCTCACGGTACGGCACGCCGGGGGCTACGCCGATCGCTTTCTGGAGCCGGTCCGTCTCGATGCTTCGATTGCCTGTGAATCCGACCGATGTTACGATCGTCCTGGGGCCCTCGCTCACCGTGATGACCACGTCCGCCCCGGTCCCCGCCCTGTTCATCCTCACCGACGCGGTCGCGGCGGCTGCCGCGAAACCCTCACGCCGGTAGCGGGCCTCGATGATCCGGAGGTCGTTGTTGAGGATGTTCGGATCGAGGGTGTCGCGTATAACGGGTCTTGTCTTACGTGTCGATATCATCGATCGTAGCCCACGCGCGGAGAAAAAGGAATTGCCGGTAATCTCGAGCGAAGAAACCAGCGTGCGCGCACCTTCGTTGATTATAAAGGTGACGGTTTTTGTCCCGGCGCCCGACGGTCCGGTGTCTTTCGTTTCTACCTTGACGACGGCATTAAGATACCCGCGCATATGATAGAAGGCCGCTATGTTTTTTACGCTTTTCCGCACGCCGATGTTGCCGCGGTTGCCCGTTTGAAACAGGGTGACCTGCCTGCGCAGCGTGAAGTCCCGGTACCGGGTGTTCCCCCTGAACTCGACCCGATAGCGCAGACCCTCGATAATGTTCAGATCGACATATATACAGCGTCCGGACGGGTCGGCCTCGGTCCGGTAGGAGACGACTGCATCTGGAAAACCGCGGCCCCGGTAGTACGAGAGCAGGCCCGTGACGTTTTTTTTGAATTCCGACTCGATGAAGCGCTCCGACTTCGTCATGAGCTTCTGTTTGATTATGAATCCGGAAACTGCGCTGTTGCCGGTAAAGCTTACGTCGCAGCAGGACAGCGCTTTTTTCTGCGCGATCGATACCCGGACCAGGAAGTTGCCGTCACGGGCCTCGACGGCCATTACCGAAACACCGGCGACGGGATACCCGAGCTCCGATAGCTTTTTCCTGATGAGCTCTTCCTGCGCGGCAAGAGAACCGGGGTCGTACGGGTCACCCGGCTCAACGGTCATGGCGTCGTATATGTCCTTCTCGAACACGGGGTAGTTCCCCCGTATGGCGATGTCCCTTATGAAGCGGTACGGCTTCAGGATGAATGCGACCTCGGGGCGGCCGCGGTCACCGGTAACCTCCGCACGTATGGAAGAGAACTTGTTGAGCAGGGTGAGCGCCTTCTTCGAATCTTCGAGCGACCCGGCGGCAAGGGGAGCTCCTTCGCGGATGCGGATGAGGCCGAGGACGCTTTCCCTCCATACGGAGATTTTTTCGCGGGGGTTGAAATTTTCGAATCGTATCGACACCGATTTAACCGGCCGGTTTTCGTATTGAGGGTCGAGGGCGCCGGCACCGCTCCCGGTGGATGCCGCGACCAGGATGGCGCAGATGACCGCCGATCTGACAGCCCTGCGTGCAAGCGCGCGCGTTGCCGGGTTCATGCCGATCACCGGAAGCTCCTTCTGTAACGTATCCCGGCCCCGACTTTTCCCGTGGAGTCATACTCGGTGTCGACCAGGATATTGTCGAAAAATTTGTACTCGATGGTCGTACTCGATTTGAGACCCCGTTCGTCCTTCCCGATTGAATAATAATAGGTTACGCGGTCATTGAGGCTCTTGCCGATCGTGGCGGTGATGTTGCCGGATGCTTTTTTCCCTTTCTCTTCATCGGTTTTTATCTCGATGCTGTCGATCCCGGTCTTCTTTTTTATCGCGTCGCCGTAGGTCAGCGCGATTGCCTGGCTGACGAGCTGTCCGGCCGAGAACGATGATTTCTCGCCCTTTGTCTTGCCCAGCAGGACCAGCGAGAGGATGTCGCTGCTTTCCAGCACGGGCTGCGATGTGAGGTCAAACCTGAGCTCGTCCGGCCGCCCGCTCAGCCCGACCAGTACGGTCCAGCTCTTGATGGCCGCCGAGCCCCTAATTTCGATGACCGGGTCTATGCGGTAGGGATTGAGAAAATCGACCCTGCCGCTGTTGATGACGAATTCCCGCCCGAGGTAGAAGATGCTCCCGGACTCGACGCGCATCGAGCCGTTCAGGACCGGGCGAGTGACCGTACCGAAAAACTGCATGTTATTGTTGATGGTCAGCCGCGCTATGTTGTTGTCGATTTCGAACGGGTTCCTGTTGATCAGGGCCACGTTCAGCCGGATAGTGTCCAAGGGCGATTTTTCGCCGCCGCCCGTATCGGCCTTTTCAGTCCGTTTCACGCCGATGTTCCGGAAGGGGTGCAGAATCAGGTCGCGGTAATAGAGCCCCCTGAGGATCGTGACGTCGCCCTGCACCAGTGCCCTGTCCGGCGTGCCCGCGACGTTCAGGCGGGCGTTGAAATCGAGGTCGAGCGTGTCGGGCACCGATATCTGGGCGCGGTCGGCGCTCAGCGTAACATCGGCGTCCCGTATCGAGAGCCCGGCCAGGCCGATGCTTCCATTGACGCCGACAGCGCCGCTTCCCATCGAGCCGTTGACTGCGGCAATGACGATGCGTCCCGGCATTACATGTATCGCTCCTGAAATATGCCGGAGCCCGTTGCCGATAGCCGGGAGGTCGAAACCCGCGTCCTGGAACGTTATACCCGCGGTGAGCTCCGGACTGCGCAGGGGGCCGCGCAGGGCGGCCCGGTATCGTATGGACCCGCTCCCGTTGGCGATCGCGCTTCCGAGCCAGTTCGCTATCTCGACAGGGACGACCCCTTCCGAATCGATGACAAGGTTCGTATGGATGGAGCCGCCGCCGGAGAGGTTCATCCAGCCCGAGTCGAGGACAGAGATCCGGGCAGGCGGCAGCGTCAGGATCCCGCCGCTGACCGTCACGGCAAGGGGAGAGGAGCTGATCAGCTTCCTGCCGCCCGATGAAACGTCAAGCTCGGATATATCCGCCGAGAGATCGATTTCCGCCGGCCTGCCGGAGTTGCCCCGCGCCCGGAGGGAGCCGCTGACCGTCGCATCGAGCCCCGGGTTTCCCAGCGCCGAAAGGAGGGGCGAAAGATCGGTCCTGTCGAAGATAAGCGACAGGTTGAAGCTTTTACTGGAAAAGCTGTAATACCCGGCCAGGTCGAAATTCATTTTACCATTGACCGTAATCGCCCTGTTCGCGACTGAAACATTTATAAGAAAATCATTAAACACGCGGTCCCTGAAGCCCGGTGTGGCGATTGATACATGGCCGTCCAGGCGCGGGTCGTTAAGCGACCCTTTCCCGCCGAGGTCGAGTGAAAGCTTCCCGTCCATGCCGGTCGCTCTGACCGGCGCGATAGCACCGAGCGAAATGCCCGTTGCCTGCATGGTGAATTCATATGCTCCCCGCGTCGTGATCCAGCCGTCGGCGCTCGCCGTTTCGCCCGGCGCCCGGACCAGCGTGACCGGCTCGAGGTAAATTCTCCCATTGCCTGCGTGCGCGCCGATCTCGGCCGCGTCGAATTTCCAGAAGCCCAGGTCCACCGCGGTCGCCGTCAGACGAACGCTGCCCTCCGGTGCCATGATGCTCCCGCTGACGCCGCCCGCGAGGGTGACGCGCCCTCCGACGGTGCCCATGAAATCGGCCAGCTGTATGTCGAACGTCCGGATGTCGAGGGAGATCGGCCCGTCGCGGCGGAGCGGCGCCGAACCTGACAGGGACACCCTTGATGAGCCGTTGGCCAGTGAAAACCGGGAGATCGCCACAGCGTGACCGCCGTCAAGTGAGACCTCCGCGGACGCGTCCCCGAAGGCCAGCTCTCTGTAGCGGAGCCGCTCTCCGCTCAATCGGAGGGACACCGCCGGGCGGCGTATCGTTCCGGACAGGGCGGCGTCGATTGCGCATGAGCCCCGCATATTCAGGCCGAAGGCGGCCGCCTCCGTTGAAATGTCGCCGCTTGTAGCGGAGATACTGGCCGACGCCGCCCCGGTGGTGCGTTCCAGGGACCCCGCGCCGCTCATCTTCAGATTGCCGAGCGATGCGGTGAGGGACTCGATCCTTAGAATACCGCGGTCAAGCATGCCGCTCGCCACTACCGAGAAGGGCGCGGGCCGGCCGCTTTCATTCATGGAAAAATTATCTATTGTCGCTGATGCCCTGAACTCCGCCGAGGCGGAAGCGGGGCTGAGGCCGCTCCCCTGCGCCGATGCCTTCGCGTTGATTGCGCCGCGCGGGGCAACGCCCCGCAGGGGAATCGCGCGGAGCGGGAAGCGGGCGAGATCGGCGACAACCCGGTACGAGGCCCGTTTCGGGCTTCTGTTCCCGGACAGGAACCCGTCAGGGAACGCTCCGGCGAGATCCAGCGCGCAGGACAGAGCGCAGGTTCCTCCCGCTGCGCGCGCAAGAAGCGCGGGAACGGTCACGACCCGGTCCTCGAGACGAGCGGAAAGGTACGCGCTGTCGACACTGCTCCCGAGGATCTCACCGCCACCGTACGCGCAGCTCAGGGCCGCGGACGGATTGTTCAGCGGGCCGCGCACCGTGAGAGAGCCTTTCACGTAGCCGCTTATCCGCCCGGGGAGGGCGGCCAGTCCGCCCATTTCCGGGAGGGAGACGCTGAAGCCGGATGTCACGTCAAAGCGGATGGCCGTGAACACGTCCGCCAGCTCGCCGCCAATCGCGAGCCATGAGTTTTCTGACCGCGCATCGATCCTGCACGGGCTTATCAGGCCTTTTTTCATGAGCCCGGCAGCGCTCAATTCCACGAGTCGTATCGTACGGCCGCCGCGGGTGAAAAATACGGTCCCGGTCTTGAGCGACAGGTCACCCGAGCGCTCCCTGAAGCTGAGCCCGGCCGTGATGTCGATGTCGTCGATCCCGGCATGGAATCCGGCCGCCGGCTGACTCCAGCGGACCTTCCCGCCCGTCAGCACGAACTTCTCTACAGTGAGAAATTCCGGGAGGGACGCCTTCTTGCCCGTGTTTTTCTTTTTGCCGGGGGAGATGCCGAGGGCCTCGAGGAGATTGAGCGACCCGTTCCCGTCGAGCAAAAAATCCACTGACGGGCCGACCAGCTCTGCTTTGTGAATTAGCAGCTCTCCCCGCATGAGCCCGGGGACTGATACGCTCGCGTCGAGGCCTTTGATTGATATGACGATCTTGTTGTCGGCGTCTTTTAGAACAGCGCCTGCAATGCGCACCCGGCCGGCGTAGGGAGAGACTGACAGCTCTTCCCATGAAATGGAGCCCGGCATCAGGGCGTTGATGATGTTCCGCGCGGCGACTTGCGCGAAATCTGTGTTCGAAAGCGCAATGATGATATTGATTATGATGAACGCGATTATGATGAGGATTGAAATCGGCCGCAGGATTTTTTTTAGCATGCGTGACACTGTCTGGCGTATATTATTCGGCATCAATCTGGTCCTGCCTGTCGGGCATGGCGGCCGCCTATTGTACACGACATGCCTGTTTTTTTCAAGGATTTAAAGGGGGGGGGGCGGGAGGCCGGCACGGCACCGCGATCAGTCTTCGAGCAGGAAGATGATGGGGAGGCGAAGCACCATCTTCACCGGCCTGCCGCCCAGCTTGCCGGGCCGGAACCTGATCCGGTCCAGCACCTTCATGGCCGCCTCGTCGAGACCATACCCGAAGGGGGGCGAGATGATCTTCGCGATTTTAAGCGCGCCGTCGTCGTTCCCCTGCAGCTGTACCACGACGGTCTTGCGGGTGACGTTGGCGTAGCGCGCCGCCCAGTGGCACGGAAGGCGGCATACTCGGCATGATTTCTCAACTGTGCCTTTGTCATGCCTTCTTCTTCCTCTTTCATCAACCGTTCAATTTCCTTTTTAGATAGAAACCTTTTTGACGAATCCCCTGATTTTTTCATTTCACCACCTTTTTCATTACGTTCAAGGTATCACTTTTTTGGGTCATTTTTAAGGCGCCTGCCCGGCGCATTGTATCGTGCAGCGGGATTTCAATAGTCCGCTAATGGTTCTGATAATGCCCATTGTATCGTAACTGGCGGGGATGATGAGGCCGAAATTTCCTAGATATACATGCTCACGAGCATCCCTGATGCCGATGAGATGGACGTGGGTGTTTTAGTTCAGTGCGTTGCTGCACCGGTGGCGGTTCACTCCCCGATGCCCCGTGCGGGGCGACAATCCCTGGTAACCCGCCGGGGCGGGGGCAAAAACTCCGAATCACCCCCTGATCCAAATAATGTTTGACATCGTCACCCGTGGAGTGCAGTATATAGATCGCTCAAAGAAACGTTCTCCCATTCCTCCATACTGGAGCCGGATATGCGCCATTTTTATCTCGCAATCGCCGCATCGATCCTTCTTGGATTCGTCGCCTGCTCGTCGGGTGCAAAGAAAACCGGTAGCAACAGTGCCGCCGCCCTTATCGGAAAGTGGGAAGGGATCGACCGGACGGGGAAACCGGGTGCCTTCAGCTTTCATGAAGACAGCAGCGTGATTCTGATTATCGATGGGAAACCGCTTGGAGGACCAGAGGCTGGCGGCCTCGGGGGCCTCGTCTACTCTGCCGACTTCTCGAAAGACCCTATTGAACTCGACATTATCGGGGTTGGCGGCGAGGGGGAAGAGCATGGGAGAATACTGATGATCGTCCGCTTTCTCTCCCCCGACAGGATAAAAATCAGGACCTTCTTCAACAGCATAAGGCCAAAGGACTTCAGCAACGAGACGATAGATGATACGATCGTTCTCGACCGCCGAGCTGATTAGCACGCGATTCCTGCCCGCTTTTCCCTTTCCTGCCTGACGCTTCACTCCGCCTCGCACAGAGGCCAAGGCATTCTCGATAAAAAATCATTGACGTATACCTGTGCGGTGCTATAGCATATATCACGCCGTCACAATCCTTGCGAATCGGCGCGACCGGACGCATGGATGTGGTTCGGGCACCGGCGGCTCCCGCGCACACAGTCTATACCCAGGGGTGGATCATGAAGGTTATCCATGTCATAAAACGGATCGAGGAAATCGACCAGGACGTCCGGGAACTGAAAAAACTCGAAAAATCCGTCAAGAAGAACAAGTCGTTCTCCACGCCAATCTACATGTCGATTGAAAAACAGATCAACATCATTCTGGGTGAGCGAATTAAAATGCTCGATCTGAAAATTGCGAACCCGCCTGAGACGATGAAAAAAGAAATTGAGGGGGATGGAGAGGAAATCGAAACCGCTTCGCCCCTCAGGCCCAGCCGCGAACCGGAGCGAAAAAAGAAGGAGCCCAGGCAGAAAAAAAGCGATATCGAGGAACCGATCGAAGACGATATACCGATGTTGACCCAGGACCAGATTGACGCCAGGATAGACACCCTGAAGGCCGAACGTCCATCCGCCGAAGGTCCGGTCAAGGGCCGTTCCGCCCTTAACGACGACAGCGTTAAAATTCTCGATATCGCTTTGGAAAAAGGGTCGCTTGCCGCCGAAAAGGAAGACAAGAAGGATAAAGATAAGAAGGTCAAGTTCTTTCGCGATAACTTCCCGGTCGAATAGTCTGTTTTTCGATAATATCGATCATCAGCTCTATCCGGTACTTTTCAAGAAGATAGTGTGTCGATCCGAGCCGCTCCACTTCCGCTCCCACGTCGATGAATTCGACGTCCGTAATCATCGGAATCAGTGACCTGTCAGACGCGCGCAACGACATCAGATATCCCGGCACCCCCTTCAGGGACATACATCGCGAGAGCGCGCCGCCCTGGACCGCGATAGCGTACCGGGTCTCCGTTCCCGTGTTCCGGGCGATGCGCGCGGTCACGCCCTTTCTCGACTTGAATTTGACAAGATAGGTTTCCTCCGCGCGCCTCGTCCTGTCCTCGAAGGAGGCTTTACCGAACCTGTCGAAAGCCAGCTCGAGAATCCGTATCGACTCGTTGATGCGCCTCTGACCGTCGGCCCCTCGCATCCTCCTCATGACGTTTTTCAAGAATTCGAGAAGAAAAATCAGAGTATCTTCCTTCTCGTCGCTCCGCTTGATGAAGGTGAAGATATTGTCCCGTTCGTTCACCAGATGAAGGAACAGACGCTTTCCGTTTTCCTCGTATACGGCCGTAATGGAGTTCCTTTTCCTGATTCGGAATATCTCTGCGAGGGCCTGCAGGCGGGGATCGGATCCGAACGACGAATAGACAACATCGTCAAGGGGATGGAGCGAAATCCTGGTCAGGCACCTGGCGAAATCGGCGTCGACACCGACACTCACCTGATCGCCCTGCCGTGTAATAGTGACAATCCTGTTTCCGAGTCGCACGATGCACCGAAGGGCTGTCCTGTCTCCCGATTTCGTAATAAATTCGTAAGCGTCCCGAAAAGTCTGCTCGATTTCCTTGTAATGTTTTTTGAATGGCTCCGGGGTCACAATCATGCACGATTCGTCGAACCCCCGGCCCGAAATGGCCCCCTCACTGACTATCGTGCCCAGGATCGAAACCAGATCTTCAGCGGCCGAATACTCATCGATATACGACTCGCCCCAGCTCGTTTGATAGAGATGGTGAACCGTACGGACCTCTTCTGCGTTTTCAATGCCGAAATTAACGATGATCATGTTCGCTATATTGAAGGGGGGCTTGAGGAAATACTCGTTTTTCAAATGCACCTCACCACCGGGAAAAAATCCCGATATCCGCCCTGTAAGCTCAATTACCGAATTCTGGTTGATGCGGCTATACCCGCTTTGAAATTTGATTCTGCTAAAACGCGAGTTGAAAATCCTGTTGATCGCCGTCCATGCGAGGAGCCTCACCAGGCCTTTTTCGGTCTTGAGCAGTGTGGAATGTGACACATCAACCCCTTCCTTGCTTCTTTTAATCAGACTCCATCGGTCATCGTCGATACCGCTTCCGGCCGCCGGCTCAATAGTGAGTATCGACTCATAGGGGGTTTCCTTGAATGTAATGTAATGGTCAATTTTATTATGCTCCTGGGAAAAGTGGGACTTGATTTTCCCGCTCATGAGCCTGAAATCGGACTCGGATATTGCCTGTTTCAGATTCATCGACGGAAGTCGTGTGACGATTTTCTGATAACTGATGAGCATAAATTTTTTCACCATGTTCCAGAATTTCATGGTTTGGTTATAGTCCCAGCCCTCGAAGGCATCAAGGGATTCAATTTCCTTTCGGCTCCAGCCCCACTCCTTCACGTATGTATACATGACCAGGACTTTATAGGGGAGACTTTTCCGGTCCTTCACGCCGATATACCGGGACAATTGCGGATTGATCTTGAGGTAGAGGTTCTGCCTCAGGACATCGAGGAGCGTCCTGTCGACGACGATCGATTCGAAGTAGCGGTACACCTCTTCGAACATCAGGATATAGGAATCGATGATCCGGTTGTCCATATTTCCGCGAAGAATGTTCGATTTGATTACCTGACTAAGAAGAGGCAAGTGTTCCGGCCCGAAGAGGTATTTTTCCAGAAGGCCGAGCTTGAGGATCGATTTGAAAGGATTCCCCAACGACTTGATTATGAGGAACAACGCAGCACCGACAAAGTCCTCCTTTGATATCTCGTAAAGGTTCCCCAGATCAATGAAGTCCCTGTCCTTCTCTTCCTGCGTCAGCATGCAAAACAGTTTTTCGTATTCGTTATCCCTGACGTAACGGGGGAGGACCCACCAGAAGGGCGTCTTTCCCGCGATAATGATTGAACTCCTGAAAAACTCGTCCTTGAGCACCGCGCCGATAATCGAACCGAAGGCCTCCTCATCGCTCTCGGCGAATATGTTGTTCTTGATATTCCCGATGTCGTTAACGAAAATGTGCACCTCGATTTTCGCTTCATCCATCACCCATGCCCGCACCGCATCGACCTTCTTCTGAAAGAGGTCCATGCCCTCCCGAGAGACCCCGGTGCAATCGATGCATACCCAGTAGTCGAAATCGGAATCCCTGGTATACGCGATGGTGCCCACGCTTCCCATTACCGCCATCATCTCGATCAGCGGGCAGTCCTTCCTTGTGACGATCTCCCTCAGGAAAAACCTCCCCTGTAGATACTTCACCGACTCGGGATCAGGCGTATAATTGACGATTCCGTGAGGGACATTCCCCTCCACATATCCAGGAAGACGGGCATGGTTGACCGAGAGGAGAAGCGGGATCGAATTGACCGCCCTTCGTATCCCCGGGCTTCCTATAAGTTGCACGAAACGCCGGTATTTGATGCCGTTGAATCGAAGAAAGAGCTCTCGGTTGGAATGTATCTCATCAATAATCGACATTGCATTCTCGGTATTTTCCGGGTTGAAGGCCTGTGTGGCTCTCAGCAATTTTTATAAAATCGAAACTTTAAAATTGACAAATATCGCCCCTTTCATTACTGTTAAACAGTAATAGTTCTTATCATCATCGGTAAAAATGCAACAAAAAACGGTGTATCCGTTCAAATAGTTGCAGGGACTTCCTGGTTATCGACGCACTCATTCCCTGCTGAAACGGTATGAATACAAGCGGCAACCCGATCGTTTTTTTCATGGGAGACATTTTTTCTTCACATGAGTGATGACGCATCGGCGTCGTTTTCCGTGTGAGTCCGGGCTGTTGCGATTCAAGCGTCCATTAAAACGAAACGGCCCCCTTGTTCCGGCCGAGAGGTATCATGGATTTTGACGACATTATAGTTGATAAAAGCGACATATCGATAGACGCCGAACTTCTGGAAAGCGATCTTCTTTCGATAGGCCAGGTTCTGCCCCAGAAGCTCTACATCATCCCCATTCGGTATCGCCCGATATTTCCGGGCATCATCACGCCCCTCATCATTTCCCACGGCCGCTTTTCGGACGCCATCGATCGTGTCATTCATGACACGCGAACGATCGGTCTTGTCCTCATCAAGGACGATAACAAGGATGAAATCGAGGCGGGTGACCTTTTCCGATTCGGCACCGCGGCTAAAATCCTGAAAAGGATTAACCTTCCCGACGGTGGGCTGAATGTGCTCATAAACAGCGTCCAGCGTTTTCGCATACAAAAAATTGTCGCACGCGAACCCTACATCGTTGCCGAGGTCGATTATATAGAAGATTCCGGCGCTGATAAAAAAAACCTCGAATTCAAGGCTCTCACGCGCGAGGTCCTGAGCAAGCTTAAAACCCTCTCCGACAACAACCCACTTTTCACCGATGAGATGAAGCTGACCATGCTGAACGTCGATGAGCCGGGAAAAATAGCCGACTTCGTCACATCAATACTCAACGTCGAAAAAAACGAGTACCAGGATATTCTTGAAACGGAGAGCGTAAAAAAACGCCTCAGAAAAGTCCTCCATCTTCTCCACAAGGAAATCGAAGTCCTCTCGGTACAGAAACGGATACAGAACAACATAAACGAGAAAATCGACCGCCAGCAACGCGATTTTTTTCTAAGGGAACAGTTGAAGGCCATCAAGCTCGAGCTCGGCATAGAAGAGGATGACCGTTCCCGCGAGATGAAGGAACTTCGAAAAAAAATCGACGAACTCGGCCTGGAAGGTGAAATCAGGGAAAAAATCGAAGAGGAAACAGGCAAGCTTTCCATGATGGACGCCTCCTCTTCGGAATACGCGGTCACCCGAAACTATGTTGACACTGCCCTCTCACTGCCATGGAACCGCAAGACCGAAGACTCCATCGATCTTGCCAAGGCTGAACGAATCCTGAACAGGGACCATTACGGCCTCGATGATGTGAAAAAGCGGATACTGGAATTTCTCGCGGTCAAGAAGATCAAGCCCGACAGCAAGGGATCGATCATTTGTCTGGTGGGCCCGCCGGGTGTCGGAAAGACATCACTTGGAAAATCGATTGCGCGAGCCCTGAACAGGAAGTTTTTCCGCGTGTCCCTGGGCGGCATGCGAGACGAGGCCGAGATAAAGGGACACCGTCGAACATACGTGGGTGCTATGCCTGGAAAAATCATACAGGGCCTTAAAATATGCAAGTACCGCAACCCGGTGTTCATGCTCGATGAGATCGACAAGCTCGGCCAGAGTTTCCAGGGAGACCCCGCATCGGCACTTCTGGAGGTACTGGATCCGGAGCAGAACATCGAGTTCAGGGACTACTATATTGACGCTCCCTTCGACCTCTCCGATGTTCTCTTCATCACTACCGCGAACACCACGGACACCATACCCCAGGTCCTCGCAGACAGGATGGAAATCATTCGCCTCTCGGGCTATATCGCCAACGAAAAGTATGAAATAGCCCGCCGCTATCTCCTGCCGAAACAGATCGATCAGCACGGGCTCAAAAAAAGCACAGTCAGGCTCGACAAGAAAGGGATCATGTTCATTATAAACAACTACGCCCGCGAGGCAGGCGTCAGGACCCTGGAGCGACAGATCGAGAAGATATGCCGCAAGGCGGCGACAAGTGTGGCGAGAAACCGGAGGCTTCCCGCCGGTGCCCTGACGCTGAAATCGATTCGTTCATACCTCGGTACCGAGTTGTTCACCGACGAATCCCTCATCAAGATAACCCGCTCCGGCCTCGCCATCGGCCTTGCCTGGACCCCGCTCGGTGGCGCTACATTGATAATCGAATCGATCAGCATCTTCAACCAGAAGGGAGCCGGTCTGAAACTGACCGGCCAGCTTGGCGAGATCATGAGCGAATCCGCTAATATCGCATACAGTTATGTGCAGCATCTTCTCAGGGACAGGGATGATGCGGCTAAAATTTTCAACGAAAACCTTATTCATATTCACGTACCGGCGGGAGCGACACCCAAGGACGGGCCCTCCGCCGGCATCACCATGGCTACATCCCTGTACTCCATGGCAACGAACCGAAAGATCAGGCCCCGCCTGGCCATGACCGGAGAGCTTACCCTTACGGGAAGGGTTTTCCCGGTGGGGGGGATCAAGGAAAAAATCATCGCGGCGAAAAAGGCGAACCTGAAAGAAATCATTATCCCCCGGGACAACAACAAGGACCTGGACGATATCCCCGATTATATCAAAAAGGGCATCAGCTTCCACCTTGTCGAACAGGTGGAGGAAGTAATAAACATCGCATTTAAAACAGGTGCGCAAAAGTCGAAAAAGGCGAGAAAGCATAAATAAGCATAACAAGCCCCCAAGGGAGATGTGCAATGCCAGTCACCAACCTGATGCATGACATCATCATCAACACGGTTGATGAAGTCCTTAAAAAAGAGGACAAAAATGAAATCGCCGGCGTCAACAGGGACGAGATCATCGCATACGTGCTCAACCGGGTCCCACCAAAATACGTGACCAGCGAGCGCGGCCTCCTCTACGGGATCCTTGACGCGAAGTACAAGATCCAGCAGCAGGTGGACATCCTTCTTCTCATTTATGAGGCCATCCAGAAAATATTCCACCGGAGGGATTCAAACACTGCGATAAAAGAGGTCGCCACACCTGGTAAGACCTCATATCTTCCTCATATCATTGGGCAGGTGATCGAGGAGACCACCCTTTCCGTCATACCTGACGTTGAGGTCTCACTCATTCGCGGAGGATCAAGGGCCGTCATGGTCGATTCCGATTGGGAGAATCCCAGCAGAACGAAGCTCTCCACCAGAGGCCATTATCACTTCTGGCCGCAGTTCATTGAAAGTGAGATGAAAAATACACCATCCGTTCCCTTTACTATCACGTTCCAACACCCCCGTTGCTCTGCACACTCAATAGAACTGAACCTGGAAGTCATACAAAAAGCCGATTTTGGAAAATCCCAGTTCATTCCGATAGTGTTGATGAAAATCGACGAGGACACTGACCAAGGCCAGACGCATTAGGCGACTTTCCTGGAGAGAACGCCATGGAGCTGAAAGAGGCAATACGCAACAGAAGATCGATCCGGGCCTTTTCGCACTACCATGTTTCCGATGATGAAATAAGAAGTGTCATTGACGTCGCGCGTCTCGCCCCCTCCTGGGCCAACACACAGGTATGGGAGTTCGTCGTTGTCAGGGATCGTGATTTGATCAGGCAGGTGACCGAAACATATTCGGAGACCAACCCGGCCCGCAAAGGTTCCCTCGCATCATCCGCGATAATCGTTGTATGCGCCAAAATGAATGTCTCCGGATGCAGGGATGGGAACGCGCGGACAAAGTTTCACGAATGGTTCATGTTCGACCTCGGCTTGTCCGTCCAGAACCTCTGCCTGAGGGCCTTCGAAATCGGCCTCGGTACCGTGATCGTCGGCTCCATGGATCATGACAGATGCAGAGGGCTTCTTGCCATCCCGGACGGTTTCGAGCCGGTCGTCGCGATACCTATAGGAAGGCCAGCAACGGAACCGGGCTCCGCATCGCAGCGAAGGGAACTGAACGGAATGCTCCATCTCAACAGGTTCGGCACGCGATACGAGAAAGCGTACTAAGAAACCCATGTCCAAGTCCATACCCGTAAGAAATGAGATTCCGGATGCCCACAGGTGGGATCTCTCCCCCCTTTTTGCATCCGATGATGATTGGGAATCCCTCTTCGCCAATGTCGAGGATGATCTGCCCCGCTACGACGACTTCAGCGGCCGCCTGGGAGAATCCACCTCGCTTCTGAAAAAAATCATTGAATTCGATCTCGACCTTTCCCGCAGGCTTGACCGCCTTTATACCTATTCCCACCTGAAGAGCGACGAGGACAAGACAAACCAGCATTACATGGGGCTCCATCAGCGTTCAGTCAATCTTCTCACCAGGGCATCGGAACTCTCAAGCTTCATTACCCCTGAAATTCAGTCAATCCCGGACAGCGTGATGGACGGGATGATGCGCGACCCTGCCCTTGCCGGGTACCGTTATTATCTTGAAAAAATTCTCCGTTACAGGCCGCACACCCTCTCGGCGGAGTTGGAGCATGTAATGGCGATGGCGGGAGAGATCAGCCGCGCGCCTTCAGAGATCTTCAGCCAGCTCGATAACGCAGACCTGACCTTTGGCTTTCTCGCAGACGAATCGGGCGTGGAAATCGAATTAAGCCACGGCAACTTCAGCACCTTTCTCATGAGCAGAGACCGGTCCGTGCGTGAGAGGGCCTTCTTGCAGTACTACCGCGCCTACGAGGAACACAAACACTCCATCTCGTCAGCCCTTCTCCATTCAAACAAGCGTGACTTTTTCTATTCCAGGGTCAGGAAGTACAGCGATTGCCGGCGGGCCTCCCTTTTTTCAGACAACGTGGAGGACGGCGTTTACGACAACCTCGTCGAAACGGTTAGAAAAAACCTTGACCCCCTTTTCCGCTATTTTCGCTTCAGGAAGGAGGTTCTTGGCGTCACGGAACTCCACTTCTACGACACCTATGTCCCGATCGTAAAGGACGTTCCCTTCTCCATGCCATACGAAGAAGCAGTGAAAACCTGCGTTGCCGCACTGGAGCCCCTGGGTCCTGATTACACCGGGACTATGGAGCGCGGACTTCTCGGAGGATGGGTCGACCGCTATGAAAACCGGGGTAAAAGGAGCGGAGCCTATTCATCCGGATGCTTCGATTCCCCGCCCTACATCCTGATGAACTACCGCGACGACAACATCAACAGCCTCTATACGCTCATCCACGAAGCGGGACACTCCATGCACTCCTTGCACTCGATACGCCGCCAGCCCTATGTCTATCACGACTACACGATTTTCGTCGCCGAGGTCGCATCCACCTTTAACGAGGCACTCCTTAGCCGGCATCTGCTTGGCATCCATGAAGGCGACCCGAAAATGACTGCCTATATCCTCAACCGTGAAATCGACAACATGCGCGCCACACTCTTCCGCCAGACCATGTTCGCCGAATTCGAAGCGCTGACCCATCGTGAAGTCGAGTCAAACAGGCCCCTGACGCTGTCGGTTATACGAAAGCTGTACCGCGATCTCCTTGAGGTATATTTTGGCGGCGCCATGGCGATCGACGAGGAACTCACCCTCGAATGCCTTCGGATACCCCATTTTTATTCCCCCTTTTATGTGTATAAATATGCGACTGGAATATCCGCCGCCGTGTCCCTGGCGCAACGTGTAGTCGAAGAAGGTGAATCAGCCCGGGAAAGATATCTCGCTTTTCTTTCACTCGGCGGCAGCATGTTCCCACTGGACCAACTCCGTGCCGCAGGTATCGACATGTCGCGCCCGGAACCGGTTGAAGGCGCCATTTGTTATTTCAACGAACTGGTGGACAGGCTTATGGATATTTATTCCTCCCTATAATCTTTAGGAGCGTGTCCTCTTCCCTTTTTTTACCATCCTGTGAAATAATTATTTGACAATCGGTCGTTTTATCATTATAATTCGCAACGTCTTGGATATATTCTTTGTCGCTCCAATCATTCTTCTGACGGCAGATACTACACCCGGATTCGAATGGATTCCGTGGGAAGAGGGGATTGAATCATTGAAGTGTTTAATGCGCGGCTGACAGCCAGGACGGCACGGCCTCAGTGACGCGAATCGGAAAAATATTCTATCGGGAGAGGAACATGAGCGTTAACAACACATTGTACACGTATACGCACCTTCCTGAAGATGATATACTCCTCTTCACGCTTAAACTGACGACAATCGAAAAGGACGCCGCCACGGCGATATATGAGGCTTACTCGAATGAAAAGACACTCCCGGATTTTTCAGATTTCATCCTGGATGCCGGGAAGGTAACCGATATAAGCAATCCCGCTATTGGGATATTGATGAAGTCGATGTCGATCATGAAGAAGGCAAAGGGATACCTTGTACTGGTCATGAGCGAGGCATTTCTTCAGAAGATAATGGTCGACCATCCGGAGATGTTCAACTATATGGCCGTGTTTCACACGGTCGACGACGCGAAGGCATTCATCTCGCGATCGAGAAAATAGACCGCGATACCACTACTCGCCAGTACAGTGGCCGTGCCCCCTACGCGGGCCTTCCCCTTACCGTCGAAGACAATCCTTCGAGCAATACCATGACCTTCTCCGCAAGTGGAAGGGAGAGCGTGGCCGTACCGCAGCTCGGGGTGATGATTGACCTGCCGAGAATCGCAGCTTCATCAATGCCCTTTCCCGCGAGCCGCTTCAGAAGGCCCGTGAAGAGATTCTCAACACCGGTCCGGTCTACAACCTCGATTTTATTCCTGATCGTCGGCACAATACCCCAGGCGACACACCCTCCCCTTTCGATGAAGGCATTCACATTGTGGGCATTGATGAATTTGTCCGCGATAATTTCATCCGTTGCGTCGAAGCTGATTATGTCAAGGTCCATCGCCAGGAGATCGTCCCAGTCGGCGTTACCGCAGCAGTGCGTGCCCGCCAGACCTCCCTCCTGCTGTATTGCTCCGATGATCTCCTGAAAGGATCTGGCGACCAGGTCCCTGTCTACGGAATAGAATCCGGACCCGATTATGGAAAGTGAGGGCTCATCGAAAAAGATGATCGGAGTGTCCGTGAACTCTTTCAATTTTCTGGCCTGCCATCGGGCGTTCATGGCGCAGCTTTTCACGACTGCATCGAAGAGGTCCGGCTTGTAAATCGCATATTTCCCATCAACAGCATCGGTCATCAGACCGAGGGTCAGGGGCCCCGAAACCTGTCCCTTCAGTGCACGCGCTCCCTTGGCCTTTCCCGCACGCACCGATTCCATGAAGCAGTCGAAACCGGCGGCATGAAGCCCGTCGAGCCCGAAATAATTTACGTCATCCTCTATGACACGGGAGTAGAATCGCTCCAGCTCACCTGGCATATCCCCTGAAGTATCGAAGCCCACCTTCCTGTTTTCATGATCGACGACCAGACAGGGAAGGCCCCGGCTGTACTGGACGTTCATGTCCTCAAGGAAATCACGCCGGGGAAGCTGCGGCCACGCGGGAATGTCCTTTAGCTTTTCGAAGATGAGTCCGCAGGCCTCAGAAGGATCCGTATGGGGAAAACTCCCAATTACTGTCGCCGACGCCATCGGTATGAAATTCATCGCCGTTACCTCTTGTATCAGAATAGATCGGCCCTGCCATGAAAGAGGTTATGCCGTCTTCATCGGTGAGCCAATTTCTCGTGGATAACAGAAGCATTTAAAACAGGTCTGATTTGTAAACAACATTTTCTATCCCTGGAGTTGCCATTTCCGGAACATACCCGATGCAACGTATTTTTCCTCTTGCAATCCGAGAAACCCGGATGTAGGCTGTACCCCATTGCGGAATAACGCGAGGAAACCGGAGCATGACGGCACAGTTGGTAGTACAACTAATCGGAGGCATCGGCCTTTTCCTTTTCGGCATGACCCTGATGACCGATGGTCTCAAGACGCTCGCCGGCGATTCCCTCCGCAGGGGCCTCGCCAGATTCACCGGGGGGAGGGTTTCATCGGTTCTCTCCGGCGCGTCGGTCACGGCTCTTATCCAATCCTCCAGTGCCACCATCTTTGCTACAATCGGCTTCGTTAGCGCGGGCCTGATAACACTCGAGCAATCTATAGGAATCATCCTGGGCGCGAACCTCGGGACCACCAGCACCGCCTGGATCGTCACCTACCTCGGGTTCAAGTTCAAAATCGGCCTTATCTCCTACCCGCTGATTGCCATAGGCGCGCTCATGAGACTTTTCAATAGCCATCGGTATGGCGCCCTCGGCATCATCGTAGCCGGCTTCGGTATGATCTTCGTGGGTATCGATATGATGCAGGAGGGCATGTCGGGGGTGGCATCGACCTTTAATTTCTCAGTATTCCCCGGTGCGAATATCGGTGAGCGTGTCGCCCTCCTGGGACTCGGTATCGCAATGACAGTGGTCCTGCAATCCTCAAGCGCGGCGATTGCGGTGACCCTGACCGCCCTTAATGCCGGGTCCATCTCCATCAGTCAGGCGGCAGTCCTCGCCATCGGGCAGAACGTGGGTACCACGATCATATCGGCTCTCGGGGCAATCGGCGCCACCACACAGGCAAAGCGCACCGCCCTTGCGCACATTGTTTTCAACCTGGCGACCGGGGCCGGAGTGTTTTTTCTTCTTCCATTGTTCATTGCCGCCTCCGAATCGATATCGCATCTTATCGGCCACGGGGACGGCGTCATAACCCTCTCGGCATTTCACACCCTATTCAACCTAGCGGGGGTCGCTATGATTCTCCCCTTCACTTCCTCCTTCGCCGCGCTGATAACGAAAATACTTCCCGAAAGGGGGCCCATCCTCACGAGACACCTTGATTCCTCGGTACTCATGGTGCCACAGGTGGCCATCGAGACCGCGCGAAGGACCCTGGCGGAAATCGCCGGTTACGTGATCGGCCACCTGGTATCCCTCTTCAGAGGATACGGACAGACCACTAAAACGCGAGAAACGCTCGATACGGCTCGGCGTGCCCTCGACAGGGTCCGGGAATTTCTCCAGGAGCTGAGGGCCTTTAACAATTCGCCCCTCCTTCATGAGCGGCACACAAACATCATACACTCACTTGAACATCTCTACCGTCTCATCGACGCCTGCGGTGAGACGGTTCATCTCAGAACGGTGAGTAACGACGCCGAGCTCTCCGAAATTGCCCTGCGTCTTGTGGAACGTGTGGAATCCCTTCTCGGATGGCTCCATGGTGTAACTGGTGTCGACCCAAGGGGCGATGTGGAGCAGGCATCCCTGTCCATCGCCGGGATACGCAAGGACCAGCGCAAGAAAATACTGGAAAAAACCTCCATGGGAGAGATCGACACGGATACCGCCTTCTCGCTTATCGAATCTATGCGCTGGCTTGACCGGATTGCCTTCCACATCTGGAGGGCCATGGTTCACCTGGAGGACATCACGAGGGCGTCTTCCCATGAGGATGTACCAGTATAAATTCACCCACTCGTGACAGTTGTACCCATTCCGGCCGATGGAAAGTGCCGTTTCCGCCGGGCCATGTCCTTGCGGTTATATCATTCACACAGGATAACCCACAATGAACAGAAACGACCCTGGTACTCTCATGTCGTTCCATCCTGTCGGATACCCGTCAGCCCCGGAGATGATAGAGGATGTCGTTGAAAAAATCATTAAGGCAATCATTGAAAGGTGCGGAAGCAGCACCTTCGTCGGTCATGGCGCAGTCGAAGGACACCTTCGGTTCGAAATGATTCCCCGATACAGCGCATAAGGTTGGCTCCCGTGCAGGACTCTGCAACCATACTCGAGCATCTGAAACGGTCCGGATGGGTTCCCGATCCGATTGACGTTATTTTTCTCGCAGCGGGAGAATACAACGAAAACCATCTCGTGCGCGATTCCGCTGGCCGCGAATTCGTCTTCAGGATCAATCATGGAAGCCAGCTCGGCCTTGACAACCAGATCGAATATGAGTTCAACGTACTCCGTGCCGTCGCTCCCTCAGGTGTCACACCGCGGCCATTTTTCTTTACCCCCGACCCCGTGGGAATCGGCGGTGGCGCCCTCCTCATGGAGTACCTTCCGGGGAAACATCTCGATTACTACCGAGACCGGGAAACCGCCGCTGACATATTCAGCAGGATACACTCCCTCCCTCCATCTGACGACCTAATAATCCAGGCCAACCCTGTTCTCGATATCGCAAATGAGTGCCGGGGACTTCTATTACGATACCCGGATCATCATTTGATACAGGAGCGTAAAAAGCTCCTCGACTATCATGACGAAATTCTATTGCTCGGGAATAATACTGCCGGCATCTTCGATGATGAAACCCTTTGCATCGTCAACACGGAGGTAAACTCCCATAATTTTCTGATCGGCGAAGGCTCGTCATACCTCGTCGACTGGGAAAAGGCCGTAGTCTCGTACCGCTACCAGGACCTGGCTCACTTCATTGCCCCCACCACGACACTCTGGAAAAGCGACTACCGCTACAGCGAGGAGGAAAAGTTGCTCTTTCTGAAGCGATATCGCGAGGGACTTGGTCTTACGGCCCCTCTTGAAGAGATTCGCGAGAAAACGCGCATTCTCGAACGGACCATACTCCTCAGGGGTCTCAGCTGGTGTTTCATGGCCTGTTACGAATACGCGGCGGGAAGGGTACTCGGAAATCGTGACACCTTTAAAAAGATACGGTTCTACATGAATGAGATCGACTGGTTTCTCGACCTGCCCGGGAGAATGACATGATACGGCTCGTGTACGACTGCGACAACACCATGGGTGTCCCCAACAGGGACGTTGACGACGGCTTGACAATACTCTATCTAGCGGGACGAAAGGACGTGGACCTTCTGGGCATCACCACCACATTCGGCAACGATAGCGTTGAGACGGTATACAACGCAACCCGGGGACTCCTTGACGACTGGGGCATCATCGTGCCCCTCGCACGTGGCGGCGGCATGAACAGATCAAGCGAGGCGGCCGCATTTCTGGTGGAACAGGCGAATCGTTACAGGGGGGAACTCGTCGTTCTCGCGACGGGAGCCCTTTCCAATATCCATGGGGCCTTCCTCATTGATCCTCACTTTTACGATAATGTCAGGATGATTGTCGTCATGGGAGGGATTACGGAGCCCCTCGTCATCAACGGCGTTACCTGCAACGAGCTCAATTTCTCCTCCGATCCCGAGGCCACCTACGGGGTCATGAGCTCTGCCGCCGACATGACCGTTATAACCGGGCATCTCTGTCTCAATGCCCTCTTCGGCCCTGAAGAATTTCGCCTTCTAGAGGAGCGACGGCATATCCCCGGTTTTTCCTATATTCTCGAACGCCTCTATCCCTGGCGGGACCTCATGAGAAAAGTCTTCAAAATCGACGGTTTCTTCAACTGGGACGTTCTCGCAGCTGCTTATGTCACGAACCAGGAGCTTTTCGAGAACAATCGCATCCGGATCCAATCAACGGCCAACGACCTGAAAACAGGTCTCCTTAAAATCGCGGCTCCGTCGGAAAATGGATACGAGCTCAATGTCCCGTCATCGCTCCGCAACATAAACGCCTTCAACCATATTGTATTCAAGGCGTGGGACTATTCGGTGAAAGGACTTTTCTGAAAACTGACAGTTTGCCGGAGACTATTCGATCCCGGCCGTTCGATATCTTTCCCAGTACCGGCTAAAATTTATTGACAAACCTGCCCCTCGTTATTAGCTGGAAATTATTCCAGATGAGGGTTAGCGCCATCATACACAAAAATGTAATAACTGATTTTTCTCCCGAGGCGGTCGATCCCGTCATTGACGCGACCGCCTACGTGCACCCCCTCGGTGCGGTGATTGGCAACGTGATCATCGGCAGGCGGGTTCTGGTATCACCCTTCGCATCTGTGCGAGGGGATGAAGGTCAGCCCCTTCACGTGGGTGACGATTCCAACGTACAGGACGGTGTCATTATCCATGCCCTTGAAACCTTTCACCAGGGCAAGCCGAAGGAATCAAACATGGTCGAGGTGGGCGGGAAAAAGTATGCGGTCCATGTCGGGAGCCGTGTCTCACTGGCTCACCAGGTACAGATTCACGGCCCGGCGTCCGTTGGAGACGACACCTTCGTTGGGATGCAGTCTCTGGTGTTCCGGTCGAAGATCGGGACCGGGTGCGTGATCGAGCCGGGTTGCATCATCATGGGTGTCACCGTCCCCTCCTGCCGCTATGTTCCCGCCGGCACCACTTTGAAAGAGCAGTCGAAAGCGGACTCATTACCGGCAATCGACGATTCGTATCCTTTGAAAGAACTGAACGCCGGCGTTGTCCATGTCAACACACGCCTGGCCGTTGAATATAAGAAAATCGGGATTACGTGATGCGGAATTATCGGCACGCCTTACGTCATGAGGCGTGCCTTCGTTCCGGTATCGAGCGGGGCGATGTGCCTTTCGACGCGAATTCCTCCGTGAGAAATAAACCGCAGTAGCAATGCCCGTATTCCTCATGATCCGGACGGCAATAGACGCAGGGACACACAATATCGGCGTCGCGTCCGCGGTCACCATCGGCGTCGCGGCACGGGCATGAGTAGTATCCATAGCGATTGTAGTTCTTCGTCAGGCCCTCGTACAGGAGCAGAAGAAATTCCCCGTCCCCGTTTAATTTCCATCCCTGCTTCTTGGCCACCAGCTCGGCGAATCGATGTGTGTCATGAAGAGTTTTGTTCGTCATCGGTCCTCACATCATTTTAACAGGAGCATCTCCCTCCATTCTTCTTCGACAAACCCGACCAGGAATCGATCATTGTTGAAAATGAGGAACGGATACCGGATCTCCCTGTTGAATTTTTCCGAGATCGCTTTTCTGATCTCCGCTTTTTCATCCGGCGGGAGATCGTCGATGTAAAGATAACGAAATTTCACCGAGTTTTCCCGCAAAAAAGAAAGGGCCCTTTTGCAGAAACCGCATGTCGAGAGGGCATAAACCGTTACATCACCGATATCGACCGTTCCGTTCACGATTTCAAATCGTTCATGCAACTCCATTTTTCAGCCTCCTCATCAATCTCTATAAGTCCACACGATGGCGATCCGCCACCACCTGTCCATTGGCTCATCCACTGGCTCGCCGGCGTCCCCTTGTCCTACCCTGGCTTTTCTGTTTTTTGAACTCGCCAATAAACTCCCTTGAGGAAAGGTATTTATCGGCGAAGGTCACGATAAACGATTCCTTGTAACGGGGCGGTGATATGGTCAGCGGCCACATATGCTTCACAATGATGTCCTTCTCCATGTCATTGAGCACGAAATGCTTTTCCGCGTTGGTCAGCGCTATCCCGGGGTGCTCGATGCCATGATATTTCTCCCTGGGGAGATCCGGTACGTCATGGTTCCTCCAGTCATAAAGAAAAAAATCGTGGAGAAGAGCTCCACGCGCCGCTGATCGATGGTCGAGTTTCATGAACTTACATATGCGATAGGAAAAATATGCAACATTGACCGCATGCTCATAAATCGAGGAGTTATGATGAAAATAATTCTTGAGCTTAATAAACTCTTCATTGGCGAGAATATCATTAACCGAATCATGAAATTCCTTCCCCAGAGGCCTTCTTCCCTCGAGCTCTGATATAAACCTGTACCGCAATGATTTCATCAAGGTGCCAATTCTTCCCTTGATCTCCATGTTGATGTTTCTGTCAATATATCGGTTCAAATATGGAAATGCGCTCCTGAGCCTCTTAAACGAACGCAGTATTCCTTCAATCTCCACGTTGCTCAAATTGAAATATTCAGTATAAAGATAGGCAATTTTCCTTCTGAACACGCTTATTGTCGACACGGAAACGATACAATCCACCGTAAAGTATGCCAGCATAGCCACGGTAACTGATCGGGCCGTACTCACGTCGAGGGATCCGAAATATCCGGAAACCGGGGGGTGAATAAAGGTGACAAACAGGAACGCCATGGTCGTCCAGAAAAGAGAGAACAGAAGGCAGACCCTCCCATGGATGTTGAACCTGCTATTCGAATAGTCCCAGAGTTTCAGTTTAAAAAACTTCTCAAACAGATAACCGACTACATACTCGATGAGGGACACCGCCACTCCGTATATGAGAAGACGTACCACTATATGGTACGAGCCGACATATTGTTCCATCACCGAGATAAACGCCGCGCCAAAACCATAGATGGGGATGAAGGGCCCGTGCAGGAAACCAGCATTGATGAAACGCCGCTGGGATGCTGATCGATACGCCACTTCAATCAGCCAGCCTAAAAGGGAATATGCGCCAAAGAGGAGGACTGCCTGGTAAAATGACGCGGCCCCGATGTTGAGAAAATCATTCATTATCGCATGGACCCTTGTATGGATGGGAATTTCCTGCGGCGCGCATATCTCGACCGAACGAATTGCGAGGCATTACATTTTGTAATAATCTTTACCGGTCTGTTACGCATCAGAGAAAAAACTTAATCATAAGGCAGTACGAGGGAAAAGGCCCCCTTGATCATTTCTTTTCGATTTTTCCCATTATATAATTCCCGGTCCTGGCAGTATCAACGCTTTTGCCATCCCTTAAATAAAAAATCCAGTCACCAACCCGCTTATTGTTGAGATATTCGCCTTGCGCCCGTATCTCGCCGTTATCATGGTATTCCCTGAACTGGCCGCTCTTTTTTCCAGTAACGAAAACACCTGTATATTTTACACGGCCGTTGATATAATAGGCTTTCCAGTCGCCCTGCTTGACGGGCGCGTGGGTCTGGCCGGTCATGACGCCTTCTCCGATCAACTTACCATTTTTGTAAATCCAGCAAGGCCCGTCCACAAGGCCCTCCTTCATCGTCAATTTTTTTACGACCCGTCTTGCTTGGTCATAATATATCCACTCACCCGATTGATAGCCGCCAGCATAATCCCCTTCCGAATCAAGCCATCCTTCCGGAGAATAGAAACGCCAGAGACCTTCCCTCATGTCATTGACGTAATTTCCTTCCATATATTTGTTTCCATTTAAATGGAAGAACGTCCATTTCCCCGTCTTTTTATCCTCTACACACTGCCCGGCCATCATTATTTTCCCGCCGGGATAGTTTATGGTGCATTCGCCGTTCCGCCTGCCATTCCTGAATATTTCATGGTTCTTGATGGTTCCGTCTTCGTAATACTCACGCGAAACGCCTTCCCTGACACCATTCAGATACTCTTCCTGTTTCTGGAGGTTTCCGTTTTCATGATATATCCTGGCCGTACCATTTATTCTGCCAGATACAAATGGTATCTCCGACTTCAGTTTCCCACTTTGGTAAAACTCTTTCCTCACTTCTGCAACGTTCAATGACTCGGGAGTTCCATCGCTCTTTTCCTCCGGGGGTACTGCTTTTACAGACCTGCCGAGCCCGGTTCCAGGAAAACCTGCAGAACCCATGAGCAGGGAAATCACCAACGCTCCGATGGTTACGCGTTTCCTAATCAAGTCAACCCTCCAGCCGGCATCACCGGTCTCCTGGATACAGTACAGGCCAGGCGCCAAGAGATGAAGATGTATAGCGCGAATAATGTCAAACTAATTACAAAAAAAAATCCGGTTGCCAGCCCGGTTTTTTGGCACAAACCAGCTATAATCCCTCTTTTGTAAAGAAAATAATTTGACACACCGTATAAAGAGTCAAAAATGAACCGCTACACGCCCCATAGGGGGGATATCATTTCACGCGGAGCCGGTTTTAACAATGGAAGATGAAAGCGGACTTATAAAAATTCGCAAAGATAAATTAAAGGAAATTCGGGAAGATCTCGACATCAACCCGTTTCCTTACCGATTTGATGTCACCCAACATTCCGACGAAATAATCCGTGAATTCGACAAGTACGAATTATCGAAACAACCAGTACACATTGCCGGTCGTGTCATGGCGATCCGTGAAATGGGCAAGGCCAGTTTCTGTTCCATACAGGACGCGGGGGGGAGAATTCAGATCTACATTGCCTCCAAAAACATCGGAGACCCGGGATATGCCCTTTTTAAAAAACTCGACATCGGCGACATCATCGGAGTGGGCGGAACGGTTAAGAAGACGCAGGTCGGAGAGATCTCGGTATTCGCCGATGATCTCGTTCTGCTTTCGAAAAACATTCGCCCTCTCCCCGTGGTCAAAGCGAAGGACGGGGAAGTCTTCGACGCTTTCGCTGACAAGGAGCTTCGCTATCGCAACCGTCATGTTGACCTGATCGTCACGCCCGGTGTGAGGGAGACATTCCTGAAGCGCATAGAAATCATCAAACAGATAAAGCGTAATCTCGACGAGCGGGGATTCCTCGAGGTTGAAACACCTATCCTGCAACCTGTCTACGGTGGTGCCTCGGCATCGCCCTTTACCTCGCACCACAGGGCACTTGACATCAGGCTCTATCTCCGCATATCACTTGAACCCTATCTCAAGCGTCTTCTGGTAGGAGGGTTCGACCGCGTATATGAAATTGGAAAATGCTTCCGCAACGAGGGTATCGACCGGACTCACAACCCTGAATTCACCATGCTCGAGCTCTACCAGGCCTACGCAGATTTCACCGATATGATGACTATTACCGAAGCGATCATCGCACGCACCGCCATTTCCGTGACCGGAGGTTCTTCAATCATCTGTGATGGGAAGGTAATCGACCTGAAACCTCCATGGCGAAGACTCCGGGTCGTTGACGCCCTGAAGGAGTATGCGTCTCTAGACGTCATGTCGATGAGCGACACTGATCTTAAAGCGGAACTGGAAAAACATGGAGGATCGATCCGGGGTGATTTCATACGCGGACTTGCGATTGATGAGCTTTTCAAGATCCTGGTTGAAGACAGACTCATCACGCCGGTTTTCATCACGCACCACCCGGCGGAAACCACACCGCTCTGCAAGCCGGACTACGAAGACGAGCGGTTCCTCCAGCGTTTCGAGCTCTTCATCAACGGCACGGAAATTGCCAATGCTTACAGCGAATCGAACGATCCGGTTTTCCAGAGAAAAACACTCTACGAGCAGTCCCTCAGGAGGGATGTCGACGAGGAAGCCCCGCCTATGGATGAGAACTTCGTACAGGCGATTGAGACAGGGATGCCACCTGCGGGAGGTCTCGGTATCGGCATCGACCGCCTTGTCATGCTCCTTACCGGCGAAACATCAATTCGCGACGTCCTCCTCTTCCCCACCATGAAACCCCAGGAGTGAAACGGGCCCTCATTCAGCGGCCCGGTGAACCGAAAAGCACTCGCGCTTCCTCCTCCGCATCGCTCATGACCCCCGGTCCGAATCTATTCATAATTATCTTTTCCATCTCATTGCTGTAGCACCGATCACGCCCTCCCTCTTCAGCACCATAGATCACCAGCTCGATCCCATATTTTGCCTGCATGTATTCCGAGAGAAAACGCGCAAGGTGTTCCTCCTGGCGCTGATGACGGAAAACATAGAGCCGGTATATCCCGGCCCGCGCATCGGTCCTGGCACGCCTGATGGCTTTCAGGCATTCGTCCCTCGACTCGCCCTCTTTCCCTGCGGAATAAACCGCCGCATCAGGTATGGTTTTTTTGCTTTCAGGGATTTGAACGCATCCGGCGAGGAATAGAAAAAAGGCAAGAGTTGCATAACCCATCCAGATCATGGTAAAAGCATTCATAAATCCCGTGGACCTTCCTGGTTGCATTGAAGACGTGTCAGTAAACCGATATTCAATCATTGTATATGTAGAACCCGCGACCCGACTTCTTTCCCAGATATCCCGCCGCCACATATTTTTTCAGGAGCGGACATGGGCGGTACTTTGCGTCGGAATATCCCCGAAACATCTCATCTATGACGGCAAGGAGGACATCAAGACCGATGAGGTCCGCGAGAGCCAGCGGACCCATCGGAAAGTTGAGACCGGCCCGTATGACACGGTCGATCGATTCCGCGGTTCCCGCTCCCTCATATAGAAGGTATATCGCCTCGTTGATCATCGGCACCAGCATCCGGTTGAGGAGAAATCCTGGATAGTCCTTGGATTCCACATGGGTTTTCCCGAGCTTTTTGACAAAGGTTTTCGCGACTTCTACTGTTTCCCGTGTGGTCGTGATACCGGGAATGATTTCCACGAGATTCATCACGTGGGCGGGATTGAGAAAGTGAAGGCCAATAATGGATTCGGGCCGCTTCGTTGCTGAAGCAATTTCGGTAATCGATATGGACGAAGTGTTGGTGCCGAGCACGGCATCAGGGCGGCACACCAGGTCAAGCAAACGAAAGACCTCCTGCTTGAGTGCCTTCTCCTCGAATACGCACTCGATCACAATCATCGCTCCGGCCAGTTCATCCATTGTCCCGCATACCGAGATATGGCCTCGTATTTTGTCCGCCTTATGTGCATCCAACTTTCCTTTCTCAGTATAACGACTGAGACGATCGAAGATTCGGTCACGGGCGTTCGCACTTTTCCCTGGGTCGATATCGCACAGCAGCACCTCGAACCCGGCCATTGACGATGCAAAGGCGATATCCGTGCCCATAAGTCCCGTACCGACAATAGCGACAGTTTTCATACTCACCTCGCCCGATACCGCAATGATACGCAACCGGACCTGACCAGAAGCGGTATCATGCATTTATTTCATCATAATATTATATCGAAATCAACACGATATACCAATTCATATCGGGGCAATTATGCAAGGAAAAATTCTTTAAATCTTGACATATTCAAATCATACGACCTAATCATACACAGCCTGCGGGGCGCGTCCATATTTTATAGTCGGATGACCAATGATCGACATTTCATTTCAGCGTCTGATTGAGCTTTCGGTGGTAGCCCCCGACGATCCCCCTGAACTCAAATCCATTTACCAGGCCTCTATCGAACGTTTCGACCTCACCGCAGTAGACTATCTCACGATACGGGATCTTCTCGCCATTTCCTGTATTCACCATATCCACGTACACCTCCTCCTTATCATTCTCTTCGTGTCCCTTTCCGGGGGAAGCGTATGCCTGGATATGAGCCCCGAGTCCCTTTTAAGTATAATTAAGATCTTTGACCTCGGTCAAAACGACACTCATATAGCCGCTATTCTCAGTGCGACTGATGACCTCATTCCATTGATCCACCGAGTGACGACCTCCCCTTCCCTCGAGGACCCCTTTGAAACCTACAAGCCACTGGTGTTGGTCGATTCGACCGAAGGCAGATTTCTATATTTCCAGAAGTACTATGCCGAGGAGCATTCTCTCCTTCAATCTCTCACCTCCTTCGTGAGACGCGATCCATCACCCCTGGTGGAATGGGAAAAACTCTCCTCCGTGGTGGATAGTGTGCTTCACCAGAAACCTCCTGTCATACAGGGCACTCCGGCACTCTTAAACGACGAGCAGAAGGCTGCGGTGCTGCTTCCCGCACTCGGAAGCCTTTCCCTTATTTCAGGCGGACCGGGCACGGGTAAAACCTTCATTGCACTCGCTATCCTTAGGATAATGACCCGTCTTGGCATTCCTCCCGAAAGAATATGTATCGCCGCACCAACCGGAAGGGCCGCCCAGAGGCTTACCGATGCAATACATCGTGGACTTGCGTCAATTCCCGGGAGAGATCCTCATGATGAAGCCCTGGCCGCACTGCACGGAACGACACTCCACCGTCTTCTGCGCTATAGTCCCTCAAGAAATCAATTTTTGCACAACCGCCACAACAGAATCGAGGCCGACCTGGTGATCCTGGATGAAGCGTCTATGATCGACATCACCCTTCTGGCCGGTCTCTTCGAGTCACTCGACGACGGAACCCGCCTGGTAATGATGGGTGACAGAAACCAGCTCCCCTCTGTCGAAGCGGGGGCTGTCCTTGCCGACCTGATTCCACATGGCCGCAACCATGGTTTCAGCGCCCCGATCCTGTCGAACATGAAGATGCTTTCCCCCGGTATCGATCTTACGCCTCTTTCGCAATCATCGGGAGATACTTTTCCCACGGCTGTCGGACATCCCCTGGACGACAGGGTTGTGATTCTCAATCGAAGCTACCGCTCCGGAAAGGATATTCAGGAAATCGCCGCTGCCTTACAATCCGCCGACCTGGATACCCTTGCCGGAATCAGGGAACTGGATCTTCACCGCGGCCTCCCTGAAAGTGGAGTATGGAGAATCGAGCCGGGAAAGTTCGACCCCCATCCTGTCCGTGAAATCAGGACGCTGCTCGGGCTCTGGTCGGATCGCCACTACACCCCGCATGTCCCATCAGGGAAGGCCTTCGAGTCGTTGATTGCTCGCGTTACGAACCCGGGCCACATCGTCGTGGATTCAGACTTATCAGGAAATTTTGATGAATGCATCTCCACTCTTGACCGTGCTCGAATACTCACCCCACTGCGCTCAGGCTTAACCGGCGCTGCGGGCATAAACGCACTTCTTTCGGAAAAGATCGGACCCATCTTCGATTCTTCCGGTACCGACCGCCTTTTTTCAGGTATGCCGATCATGATCACCAGGAACGATTATACCCGCGAGCTTTTCAACGGTGACATCGGTCTGGTAATAAAAGGACCCGAAGGTATTTATTACGCCGCCTTCAGCAGGATAGATGGCCCTTCCTTTCATCCTGTCGAATCCCTTCCACCGTATGAGCCGGCCTATGCAATTACCGTCCACAAAAGTCAGGGATCCGAATACGACCAACTTCTCCTCATGCTTTCCGAATCAGTACCGGAAATAATGCTGACGGCGGAGCTCGTCTATACCGCCATCACCAGGGCAAAAAACCTCGTTATTCTTTATACCAACCAATCCGTCCTTATCCGGGCTGCTCAAAACCGTACTCGGAGGTTCTCGAGAATCCGCATCAATTAATAAATCTTGAAATTATCAACTGTTTGTGTGTTGGTATTTCATCAATGACTGACGGCAAAAATTCGTTTTTCACATATCACAATGCGTGGTAATCGTTCGCATCGTTCTTTGCACTGCGATTATGTTCATTACCGTCAAAATTTTATGGATCAAAACATGGAGGTGTCTATGCGAAATGCTCGAAACATCATTCTTACCCTGTTATTCCTTTCGATTTCCTGCAGTTCAGCGGACGTTGTCCGCCTCTTCAGAAATGTGAACCTTGAAAAAAAGGGCATTCACGTACGGCTCGCCTACGTACCTCGCGGAATGTATGAAAAACCCTTCATGATCAAATTCGACCATTTGCTGAATTCTATTTCTGACGGCTCCGTGATAATCAATGCCTATAATATTTACACTGTCGGCAATTACGATAAGGTATCCACTCTCCACACCGAATCGGTGACGAATTTTATCGATCCACTTTCTCAATTCAAGGACTCCTGGTTCGGCGTATATATCATCGTCGATGATGAACTTGCCGCTGGAAGAAGATTTATCCTCAAAAACCCCCATGGAATGCCCGGTGATGCCGATAATCTCAAAGACGAATCCCTCCTCCTTCTTCCCGCGCTCGATCAAAAAATCATTGTCTGGTCGACCCACGAAAACCAGAAAAACTATTCATGGAATCGTTTCAACAACGAATTCCGTTTTGCCGTGAAAGAGGGGATTCGAGTGAAAAGTGAATTCATCACCGACCCTCTGGGTAGATCATGGCGCAAACTGACGGGCGATTTTGACACCACCGCGGCACTTACCGACACTGGATTGACGCGGATGGGCTGCTTCTCTTCGATCCGTTCTTACGTGGGTCTTCCCAGCAACGCGGTCTACAAAATGGTGACCCCCTGGCACTCCGTTGTCATCAAGGGTACGATCGTAGCTCGCTACTTCCCGTGCCATACAACCCCATTCTGGGCCGTGGTCTACTACAATGGGAGTGCCTTTACCACCAAAAATGGCAAATCGGTTGACAACTGGAAACATGGTGATCTCAAAGAAAAACTTGAAAAAATGTTCACCGAGCTTGAAATCGGTTGCTCGGATGAATGACGCCGAGACAGTTCGAGGCCAATCTAAAAAAACATTGACAAATACCCCTCCTATCATGTTTTGAATACTGTAATTTTGCCGGGAGTGAATTTTCGATCAGTATTGGTTGCCTTGAATTTACCGGAACCGTCCTGTGAATGCAAGGCAACCATATAACATGTAGCGTTATGCCATAGTTGGCACCCCGCTATTCATTTTCATTCGAGGAACAAATGGATTATTCAAAGACAGTCAACCTGCCTCACACCGATTTTCCGATGAAGGCAAACCTTCCCCAGCGTGAACCTGAGATGCTGAAGTCATGGGAAGAACAAAATATTTACGATAAAATTCTCGAATCACGAAGCGATGCCGCGTCGTATATACTCCACGACGGGCCGCCCTATGCCAACGGACATATACACCTCGGCCATGCACTTAACAAGATCCTTAAAGACATCATTATCAAGCATAAGACAATGATGGGATTCATGGCCCCTTATGTCCCCGGGTGGGACTGCCACGGTCTCCCGATCGAACACAACGTATTGCGGGAGCTTGGTGCCAAGGCGGAGAATATGCCCAAGGAGGATATTCGGAAACTATGCCGAGATTTCGCTAAGAGGTACGTGTCCATCCAGATGGAGGAATTCAAGCGTCTCGGCGTGTTCGCCGATTTCGAAAATCCCTATCTTACCATGAGCAGGGAGTACGAGGCCACAATCATCGAGGTATTCGGAAAAATTCTTGAAAAAGGATATATCTACCGAAGTAAAAAACCTATTTACTGGTGCCCCGTATGCGTTACCGCCCTCGCTGAAGCCGAGGTGGAATACGCCGACCATGAATCCCCTTCGATATTCGTGAAATTCAAGGTCGACCCAGAGTCTGCCGGTATACCCGGTATCGATGCCGACCACTTGTATGTTGCGATATGGACCACGACACCCTGGACTCTCCCCGCCAACCTTGCGGTCTGTTTTCATCCAGGCTTTGACTACTCCGCTGTACAATTTGGAGGGGAATACTTTATTATCGCGAAGGGCCTTCTGGCAGCTTTTGAGGAGGCCACCGGCCTTACAAGAAAAAGTCAACACCCTCTTTCTAAAAGCGACATCGAAATACTCCGGGTGAAGCATCCCTTCCTCGAGAAGGAATCGAAGGTTATTTTCGGCACCCACGTCACCCTTGAGCAGGGCACCGGCATCGTCCATACCGCGCCTGGCCACGGCCATGAGGACTATATCGTGGGTCTCCAGTACGGTCTCGACGTTTACTGCCCGGTGGATGAAAAAGGTCTCTTTACTGACGACTATCCTGACATGAAGGGCACTCACGTCTTCGATGCAAACGACAGGATCGTGGAACTCCTCAAAAACAAAATGGCCCTCATCCACACGGAGCCCATCAGTCATTCCTATCCCCATTGCTGGCGCTGCAAGAAGCCCCTTATATACCGCGCCACTGAGCAGTGGTTCTTCAGCATCGACCATAACGACCTTAGAAAAAAGGGCATCGATATTGTCAGGAAGACCCAGTGGATCCCTTCATGGGGGCAGTCGCGTTTTCTCAGCATGGTCGAGACTCGACCTGACTGGTGCCTTTCCCGCCAGCGCTCATGGGGTGTTCCGATTCCCTCCTTCCGATGCAATAAATGCGGTGCCAACATGATGAGTCCCGAAAGTGTGAGAATATTCGCCGCTTTCGCACGGGCAAAGGGGATCGATACCTGGTATACCGAACCGATCGAAGCCCTAATCCCGGAAGGATCCAGGTGCGACTGCGGCAACGAAGAATTTATAAAGGAATTCGACATCCTCGACGTCTGGTTCGATTCAGGTGTCTCCCACTTCGCCGTTCTCGACACGTGGGAAAAACACCGCTGGCCTTCAGACCTCTATCTGGAAGGAAGCGATCAGCACCGGGGATGGTTCCAGTCCTCATTCTGGCCTGCCGTCGCCCTTCGTGACAAGGCCCCCTATAAAACGGTTCTGACCCATGGTTTCGTCCTCGACGAAGAGGGGAAGGCGATGAGCAAAACCATGGGAAACGTCATTCCACCCAACGATATCATCAAGGAATACGGTGCCGATATCGTACGTCTCTGGGTCTCCTCAGAAGATTACAGGAGTGACCTCAGAATCGGGATGCAGATGATGAAACAGATCGCCGATTCGTACCGGAAAATAAGAAACACATTTAAGTTCATCATCGGCAATCTCTCGGATTTTTCCGAAAGTGACACTGTTCCCTACGAAAGGCTTTCAGATCTTGATAGGTGGATCCTTCACAAGCTTTACATCCTCTCAGGACGTATTATCGAACATTATGAAAAATTCGAATTTCATATGGTGTACCGGAGAATATTAAATTTCTGCGCTGTAGAGCTTTCCTCGATTTATTTCGACATATCGAAAGACATCCTCTACGTCGAGCCCGCTGAGTCAGAACGGCGCCGGGCAAACCAGACCGTACAGAACCAGATACTGGAATCCCTTTCCCGCCTGGTCGCGCCGATTCTCGCCTTTACCGCTGATGAGATATGGAAATTCACCAACAATAAGGGTTCGATCCATACCGAGCGGTATTACAAGCTCGATGAACGCTTCAATAACCCGGACGTTGAAGCTGAGATCGAAGATCTTGTGAAGATAAAAGAGGACGTCTTGAAGGAACTCGAGATCATCCGGAAGGAAAAGCTTATCAGGTCATCCCTGGAAGCCGAGATAACTATCGCAGTACCAGATGCGAGGACGAGTAGTAAAATGGCGGGAATGGGCGAGGAACTCAACCGGTTCTTACAGGTTGCCGCCGTCACTATCGTACAAGAAAAGAGCGCCGACATGCGAGACTATGATAATTCTTCGGTCGCGGTTCGTAAAACCATAGGGAAAAAATGTATACGCTGCTGGAACTACTATGCCGTGATTGGCGAGGACCCTGCGCATCCTGAGCTATGCCGCAGATGCACCACCATCGTCAACGTGAAGGAGTAATATGAAAAAAGAAACGGTAAAAAACTATATCCTCCCGCTTGTCCTTATCTGCACGATCCTTCCACTGGACATCGTGACAAAATTTCTGATCGTCAGATTTTACGGGTTTGGCGACCAGTCAGATTTTTTCAGCGGATTACTGAGAATATCCCTGGTTTACAACGAGGGAGGAGTATTCGGCATTCTCCAGGGTTATAAAAACCTTTTCCTCGTTATTTCCGTCATTGTCCTTGTGCTGATGGTACTCTATTATGTTCTGGAAAAGAATAAATCGAATCTTTTCACTCTTTCCATGACGTTTATTGTTTCCGGGGCGCTTGGAAACATCATCGATCGGCTTATTCCGGAAAGACCCGGGGTGGTTGATTTCATCTCTATTGGCGTTGACGGCATATACCGATGGCCCTCTTTCAACGTGGCTGACGCATCCATCGTTGCGGGAGCTTTTCTTCTAATACTCGTGTTTTACCGGGAGGAACGGAGGCGGAAAATGGAAGAATCTGGCGGTACCAAATCGAAATAGGCATTATTCCTCTACAATTTCTACGGTGCCCTCTCCAAGGCCCTTGTCGTTATTCAAGGCCTTGACGATATATCGTCCTCCTTCATAAAGCGAGATATTCGCGAAGGCGAATTGCTGGTTCGGTTTCACCTTCAAAGTGACCGTATCGATTATGTCGGCACCATTCTCCCTTGCCTTGAGAACCTGAAACGTAACCGTCCCTGCGCCGAGGGATTCACGTGTCGATATGAGGGCGGCAAGCTCCCCGGTCGTAAACTTTTTCCCGCACTTTGCCCCTTTTCCCTCAGGGGATACTCCCTCGCAGAATTGTATTTCCCCGGTTTTAGAGCAACCTGCAAGGAGTGCGATAATCACAAAAAATATTGCACCGCGTTTCATGGCTTCCCTGATGTTTCGTACGTTTAATTTCAGATGCTACCTTGGATCATCCCGGAGACAGCGACGGAACTCAGCCCTCTGTCTCCATGTTTTCACAGACCAGCTCGGTGAGATATTTTACCTTGACCCCAAGTCCGTAACCGTCATTTATTGTCTGAAGCTGCGTCACGCAATTTTCACAGGCGGTAACGACAATCTTCGCTCCTGTTGCGACAATCTGTTCCTTTTTTGGCTTTCCGGAGCGTATTCTGAACTCCTCGTTATCAAGCGCGACCAGGCCACCACCACCGCCACAGCACCAGTTCTGTTCCCGCGTAGGCGACATTTCCCTGTAATCAGGACCGATCAGACGTATCACTTCCCTGGGCTCATCGTATATACCTCCGTTCCGCCCCAGCTGGCACGGGTCATGATAGGTGATCGGTTCGGAAACGGCTCCAGGCTTGAGCCTGATACGCCCCTCACGCATATACCGATGTATGACCTCCACGATACTGGACACCTTGAAAGGGAGGCTTCCCATCAAGCTCTTCATTATTCTGAAGCCGGTGCCGCATTCCACCACGACGAGTTCCTCTATTTCTAGATCGACTGCCTCGTTTATAATGCGCCTGGCAATAAAATTCGCCTTGTCCGGGTCACCTGCAAAAAAGCCAAAATTGACCGCCTCAAAAAAACTGAGCGTCCATTCCTCCCTGGCCGCGTTAAAAATGATAGCCGGGTTAACTATTGAATGGGCTCCCGCAAGACCCGCATACATGATTTTCGCACCCTTTTTTTCCATCGGGATAAGGCCCGCCGACGAAGGGAGATTGAGCCGCTTCTGCACCTCCTTCTCCAGATCCCTGATCACCTCCATATACCCCTGCTTGAACTGATCGATGCTTTTCCCTTTTTCCACAGCGGCATCAGCCAGCATGACCATTTCCTCAGGCCCGGTACCGTTTTCGATGAGAAGGTTCTTAACGACACCCATCATCATCCCGGTGTCGACCGCGAATGGACAGTTTACCATGCATCGGCGGCAACCGGTGCACGACCATGCGGCCTCATAGAGGCGCTCCATGACCGTCTCGTCGAATTTAGATGCATCACCCCAGTAAGGAAGTAAAAATCCAGACGGACGCGTGTATTTCTTATAAAGCCTTCTTACCGTTTCGGCCCTGCCGACGGGCGAATACTCTTTCCTGGGATCGCCTTTATACGCGTGGCAGGTGTCGTAGCAAAGTCCGCACCTTGTGCAGGCGTCCAGATAATATCGCATCGGCCTGTTCAGCCTTTTCTTCAGCACTTTTTTAAGTTCGTTTACTTTTTCCTTTTCCATTGCCTACTTCCTTCTCAGGTTCAGCGATAAAAACGCGAATACCATATGTATCACCTTGGAGAACGGCAACAGCATCAGCACAAGATTTGCGAGAAATATATGGAGTGCGACTAATACATAGTGAGGTGAAAGTGATATACTCTCCGGGATCATCGGCTTGAAGGCGACAAGGCTGGTCAGGTAGACCCGGTACTCGTCGACTGGTATGTCGAAGCCGGCTACGCCGTAACGGGCCGCAAGATGAAGATGGCTCCCCACCACCATCGTCAGAAAAAGAAGTATGAGCAGGATATAATCCTCCGGCACCGATATCTCCCGCCATGGGACCTTGAACCTTCTGAACATGAAATAAAGCACGGAAACAATAAGAACGATCCCAACGTAGCCTGCGCCAAGAAAAATATCGTGGGGTATTACCTGAAGTGCCTTGAATTCCCGTATCAGTTCAATATGTCCGATGAAAAGTAAAAAAAATGCACTATGAAAGGCAACGATAAAGAGCCAAAGTAATTTATCCTTTTTCCACCCTGTCGGGACAAGAAGGGCGTCTTTCATCACACCCAGAATACGGGGCAGTCTTTTCGGATATGTCGCAAGGGAACCCTTGAATCGTCCGGAAAATATTACTACCGTCAGCCGGAACAAAATGCCCCCTATCAGAATGGCAACGGCAGCGTATACCATGGGAACCATGACAAAATAAAAGATTGTGTTCCACATACTGCATCCCTCGGCTTTTATGAAAGTATATGTTGAGCACGTCTCTCACCCGAAATCTACTGCCCGTGCGGTTTATAAAAAAAAGGATGCATATCAACATCCTGAGCCCGACCCAGGCACCACATTTCGTCCTCTTCGGGACTCAGTGTGATCACGGTTTATTTCAGTTTTTTTATATAAAAGACCGAAACCGCATCTTTTTTTTCCGTACTGAGAATTTCATTACCCGTACTTTTCGCCCAGGCGGGAAAGTCTGCATGAGCGCCCGGATCGGTTGTTTCTGCAGCGAGAACCTGACCGATCTGCATTTTTTTGATCTGCTGGCTTACTTTGACCACCGGCATGGGACATGCCATTCCCTTCAGATCCATAGTGATATCGGGTTTTATCTCGTCACTCATACCATACTCCTTTTTTTTTATATACACCGGGCATTAAAAACTTTCAAGCTATTTTTTTAGATCGAATATGCTTGCCGTCTGCCCGTCAGAGCAACATCAAATAAACAACTGAATACTGCTGTCTCCCGCATTGCTGAGGAAGGTTGCGACCCCTACAAATTCACGCCCCGGGTAATCGATCATCTCATCCTGGGTGAACCCCATAAGATCCATGGACATATCACAGATATAGATTTTCACTTCCATCTCAATAGCAAGGTCTATCATTTCATCGAGCGAGGCCACGTTTTTCTTTTTCATGAGATATCGCATCATCGCCGTGCCCATTCCCCCCATATTCATCTTGGATAGCTTGACCTTGCGAGCCCCCCTTGGGAGCATGAATCCAAACATTTTCCCGAAAATATTCTTTCCCTTTCCCTTTTTCCGCCTGTCCCTCAGGGCGGGTGTACCCCAGAATGTGAAAAACATGACGACTTCCATCCCCATAGCCGCGGCCCCGGTCGCGATTATGAAAGCGGCTAGAAGTTTGTCCATGTCGCCGCTAAATACTACCATGGAGAGCTTGTTCTTTCTCCCTTCTCGCATGACACCCATTTCCTGTTTCATCGCGTCAATCGTTTGTTGAATATCCATAGGATGCCTCGAAATTATTGTATAATATGGGGATGAAGGCTATCCCTCATCCCCATATTATACTTACAATAAATCAATGCAAATGTCAATTACTTATTTTTAATAGATGTTAAAATTCTTAAATCATACTCGATTTTATCATCTTTGTTCGAATTTTTTGTCAGAGCAAGGAACCCTGGAGCTCATCATCATCGGCGATTTCACCCGTTTCCCCGTCAACCGTTACCACTTTCACCGAAACACGTTCGCTTCCGGTCCTCTGGAGAATCTCGATCCTTTTTTCTGCCTCATCGAGCTTCTCACGGCATATTCGCGTAAGACGCATCCCTTTCTCAAAAAGTCGAATCGACTCATCCAGAGACATCTCGCCCGCTTCAAGCTTTTCAGCAATCGATTCGAGTTCCTTCAACGATGTTTCGAAATTGGTCGTATCCCCTTTCTCAGGGGTTCGTTTTACATTTTTCTTCTTTTCCACAAACGCCTCCAGGATGAATGGATTCAACCCCGCACCGTAGCGAACCGTCGTGCAAACGGAGCGTGATATGCTCGCCGGGACAGGTGTCCCCCACACTACGTATCACCGTATCCATTTCCCCTACGGGGATCGCATAGCCTCTTCGGAGCACCGCCATAGGAGAAAGTTGATCGAGGACTCCCATCGCGATTTCAAAAGAGTAGTTTTTCCGATTGATAATCGCTCGCATGAGCAGACGCATATCAGGCACCATAAGAAAACGATTTCTCGCGGCGGACACCGCCTGCTTGAGCTGCGACACCAACACATTCTGCAGATCGGACAGAAGAAGTTCTTTCCGGTTCACTATCTCGTAAGGATCCCGGAATATCCTTTTCCCCCTCACGCCATCGAGTCTGGCTTCCAGTTTCCCAAGAAGGCCCGCAACGGCATTCGTCACGCGCAGCTCATAGTATTCTATCTCGCCTGACAACTCCCGCTTTTCCGGCACAGCCATTTCCGCGGCAGCCGATGGCGTGGGCGCGGCGACATCCGCGACGTCATCGCTCAGAGGATGGTCCACCTGGTGCCCCACGGCTGATATGATCGGCGCCCCTGAATTAAGAAAGGCTCGTACCGTGATCTCTTCGTTGAAGGCCATCAGGTCCTCGAAGGAACCGCCACCCCTTCCCGCAATGATACAGTCAATCCTGTGCTCCGGCCTGTTAAGCTCCTCGATAGCCCGGGCGATGGAAGTCGGCGCTTCCACACCCTGGACAATGGCTGGAGCAATCACAAGCTCAATATTATTATAGCGACGGAGCGCAACCTTTATAATATCCCTTACCGCCGCTCCTGTCGGCGATGTCACAATCCCTATCCTCCTCGGAAGAACCGGCAGGGCACGCTTTCGCGAAGGATCGAAGGCCCCCTCCCTGAGCAACTTCTGCTTTAATAGTTCTATACGCTTCTGAAGCTCCCCGATGCCCGCCGGCCGCACCGCAGTCAGGGTGATCTGGTAGCTTCCCCGCTTCTCATACACGGTGATAGAACCCTGGGCAACAACGGACATTCCTTCCTTCAGCCTGAAATCGAGTGAACGGTTCGCGTTCCTGAAAAATACCGCGGCGATTATGGCATCATCGTCACGAAGACTAAAATAAATATGCCCCGAAGAGTGATATGTCAGGTTGAATACCTCCCCTGAAATCCATACCCCATTGAATTCAGGACGCCCCTCCAGGGCTCGCTTGATTCCTCTGGTTATCTGTGCAACCGTATAGATTGTCGTGTTCGGACCATTCTCTTTCATGATGCTGATAAGGATCCTCTATCCTCAATAAATCAACGAAAAAAAGTGATTCAGAGATCGGCGTCAGGAAATAATTTGACCCGACCTTACAGTTGGAGTATATTTGTTGCACATGCGACCGAAGCGTATTCTTCATGGGTATTTTTTTGATTTAAACAAAATATCCAAGAATATTATATATCTGACTTGTTGCATATCTCATTTCTTCATGGGGTTAAAGGGGCGAAGCCCCTTTAATAAGCCCCCTCAGGGGCTACCTGCGAGTGCGAGACGCCAGTTTTGCAACAAGCCTATCATTTTCGGTCGATGTTTTTCAAAATTTTAATGAAGGAGAATGCCATGAAAAAAAATATGGGTACAATCGATCGTGTAATCCGGATGGCCCTCGCGGTTCTGGTTGTCCTTCTCTACTACACGGGCCATATTTCAGGTACAGCGGCTATTATTCTCGGTGCGTTTGCGGTGGTATTCATCATTACTTCCGCCCTGGGCTTCTGTCCCCTCTATCTGCCGTTAAAAATATCTACCATGAGAAAAGGCAAATAACGGCCCGTACACTTCCCAGTGGGTTACACAATCGCTATTGTAGAGATAACTGGTAGTTCCTCTCCCGAAAAAGCCTGAGGCAGGCATCGACTACGTCATTGTCATAGAGGACACCGGCGTTTTTTTCGATCTCTTCAAGGGCCTCCATGGTTCCTATACGCGCCCGGTATGGCCGATGCGAGGCGAGGGCTTCCACCACGTCCGCCACGCCGATTATACTCGCCTCTGATATGATATATGAGCCAGTAATGCCATAGGGATAGCCAGTACCGTCCACCCTTTCATGATGCTGTAGCACCGCGGCCGCCACAGGCCACGGAAAGTCTATCGAACTCAATATATCGAATCCTATGATAGGATGAATCTTGATTAGCTCGAATTCAGCAAGATGAAGCCGGCCAGGTTTGCTCAGAATCTCAGAGGGAATCGATATTTTCCCGATATCATGCACGATCCCCGCCATCCGGATACCGTTAATGGTATCCATCGGTAGACCGAGCTCCGTGGCAATGGCGCGAGCCAGGTCCGATACCCTCTGCTGATGTCCCGCTGTATAGGGGTCCTTAAAGTCAATTGTCCTGGAGATAGTCTTAATAGTGACATCAAGACTTTTTCGGAGGCTCCAGAGAATATCGTCGGGGCTGTCTTCCCCGTGAGAATGGCAGGTTACGTCCCGAGCACACACCATTGCCCCACTCACCTGCCCTGCCATAAAAATCGGCGATGCACTCAATTCAAGGATGGCCTCCGTCCCATCGGCCGTGCGGCATCCATAACGACGATTTGAAAAACCCTTCCCGGATATCAACTCCGACCAGTCATCCACCGCGCGCTGCTGATCGATCGTCGATATCCTTCCGGACCCGAAGCCAGTCCCGATGCACTTTTCAGGATCAATACCCATCACCCGCATGATTGATGGAGTAACAAAGCGAATGGTCATGTCAAGATCGAGAAGAAAAATCATTTCTGATGAATATTCGCAGCATAGATGGTTGAATTCCTCTTTGCTGAATGCTGATAGTTCCGGGGCGGTTCGGAAATCGTTCATTGATGAATCCTTTTTTCTTTTTCATGAAAAATTTTCGATTTAAATATTCAGGCACAACTTTCAATACGGAATGCCGTACATGACGGTTGAAGAGACCTGCATCGACAGGCTTTCGCTTACTATTATATATTCGGATTCAATATTTCTTAATGAGATACTTTTTTATCGATATCAAAAAGATGGGGAAAAAAAGAGAGATAATGAATATCATGCAGTCATTATGTTCACAATTATTATTATAAGTGAACCTCAAAAAACAGACTTTACAATCTTTGTATTTCGTGAAATTCTGATTTTTAGAAATTCTATAATTTTATACGAACATTGTATATAATTGAAATTACGTTTTACTAAGCAACCCTACAAGCTGTGTATGCACGGCCCCGTTGGACGCGGCAATTTCAGGATACTCGGGATGATAATCCCCTCCATTGTAACGGGTTACAGTCCCCCCCGCTTCTTCCACCAGAAGACTCCCGGCTGCAGTATCCCATGGGTTGAGCTTGCACTCCCAGTATGCATCAAGCCTTCCACAAGCGACATATGCAAGGTCTATTGCGGCGGAACCCATGCGCCTGATTCCCTGTATCCTGGGTAGAATATGGTTGAACTCCTTGAGATTATTGTTCTCCGAAATCGCCTTGTCGTATGGGAAACCTGTTGCAACAAGTGATATTCCGATATCCTGAATAGAAGAAACACATATGGAAGCCCCGTTGCAATAGGCGCCACTCCCGCGAACCGCGTGGAACATTTCTCCGAGAAACGGATTGTATACGACCCCCACAACAATTTTTTTTCCGGGGAGAAAGAAAAGTCCCAGAGAGATGCAGAATAATGGAAGACCATGTGCGAAATTGTTTGTGCCGTCGAGGGGGTCAACATACCAGATATAATCTCCTCCGGCCTCCCTCCCGCTTCCCTCTTCCGCAACTACGGAGTGACCAGGGAATTGGACTGACAACCTCTCTACAAGATGATCCTCTGAGGCGCGGTCAGCATCGGTCACAAGGTCAGTACGGCTTTTATAGGCAATCACCGTTTTATCTGACCTGAACTTTTCCAGAAGGATATCACCCGCTTCCCATGCTATCACCCTTGCGAATTCCGCGGCTTCATCTATCATGGATCAGATTTTGAAGCCCATACCGATCTGAAGATTAAATTCATGACGCTGGGCATTCTGGTCCCCCAGTTCGAGGATGGCCTTCTGGTACATGAAGAAGTTTTTCGTTATCTGTTCATCCAGCCTCAGGCCGATTACCTGGGAAATTGCGTGAAAACCCGAGAATGGCGAGCCCTTTGTAAACTTTTTCAGGTTCAACCCGAACCATCCCTGTCCGTTCGGGGCCAGGGTATAGGGATTGTCGTTCTCGAGATCGCGCAGATAAAACCGCTGGAGCCATTCAATGGAAACCGAGAATTTCGTATCATCTGCGCGATAGATCAGGTCGTTCAGGTTGATCCCAAGTCCGAGATCATACACCCCCCAGTAGCTTGCGATATGTTGTGAATAGTGGTAGTAGCTCGCGAATAATACCCTCCAGTCGATGGAATGGCAATACACATAGTAGTCCCTCGCGTGGATCAATCCATATATTTTAATGAACGACTTTATCTGGTAGGAATAGTCGATTCTAAGTGAACCAGCATCAAGGGTCTTGCCGGTCGAGGTGCGAGGGTCCATGATCAACATTCTGGGATACCATGTAATGGTGGCTTCCGACCTCTTCTTTCGGTAACCGACAATAAAACCCACTTTCGCGTCGAATAGCTTGTAGCGCCGGTAAAAGGCCGCATCGCTATCATAATGGTTAAACCACGCACCCGTCCCTATCACGAATCGCTTAAAATTGAAGGTAAACTCGAGTTTCTCCGACTGCTCTATAAAATTTGGCATCCCCCCTCCGAGCCATGGTTTCTCGGCAGTAAATTCGATTTTGATGAGGGGAATGGGTGTGAATCGAAAAAAAATCGTCTCGGGGATATCGACCATCAATCCCTTTTCCGTAACCACCCGGTAAATACGATTCGTTGTATAATAGAGTCCGTTACTTCGCGGCCTTTTCCCATAATAGAGTCCGGTCCTTAACATGGCATCGATCGCCATCTCAAATATCACTTGTTTTTCTCGGTCCTTCTTCACAGCGAGCTTTTTCTGGTCCATTTCTTCAGCTTTTTTTCGGGCTTCCTCTTCCTTCCTTTGTTCCTCGGCAAGAAGTTCTTCCTGCCTCTTCGCCATCCGTTTTTTATAGGCGTCCGGAAGCCAGCGGGGCACCTCCTTATCGTCAGGGTCAATCTTCAGGACGGTTTCCCCCATCAAAACGGCCCGTTCATAATCACCGGTCGTATAATAGACGTATCCCAGCCGTTGTCCTGTCACGATTTGCCGTGGATTCCGCTTCCATGCCTCTTCATAGTTTTTGAGGGCACCGTCGTAATCCCCTTTTTGCTCCAAAGAATAGGCCTTATTATGATATACCCTGGCCGACGCATGATCGCGCACTTCGATGGCCTTGTCAAATTCCTTTATGGCCTCGTCGAGACGGTTTTCCTCACCCAGTTCCACGCCGCGCATGTTATTAATGATGTCGACATCAGTCTGTGGAAAAATGGCAACACCGCCTGTCATTATAAGCATAACACATGAGGCGGCAATCAAGGTCTTGGTTGTATTCATGCCGAACACCCTGTCTTCAATAGACTTGAATTAGAACTGCATCCTTCGTGCTTTTGAAACACTATATATCAATCGACTTCTTCCATCTCACTAATTGTCGGCATTTTCTCAGGGTTATGCCCACACTAAATCGAATTTTCATATCTCTCGTCGATCTTTCTTTAATCAGATGCAAATTATTATTATCGTGTAGTCGTACAAGTATAGTATATACGATCCCAATATATGTGTCCAGTTTATTTTATGCCCGGAAAACGCCGGATATCATCAATACTCCGGAGTCCCTTTGACCGGGCGTACCCTCTGGCGCGGTCTACTTCATCAAGTGTCGCCCTTCGCCGTATGCCATCACATTCGCTTGCGCGGTACTCCGGGCGATACTGGTCCATAATGTTTACATAGGTGTTCAGCGAAAGACCTGCGATAAAATCAATAACGCGATCCGTGGCAGCGACATTGTTCGGGAGGACAAGGTGGCGGATCAGGAGCCCTCGCCGCGCAACGCCCCAGGAGTCGACATTAAGATCACCCACCTGGCGGTACATTTCCTTCAAGGACGCCATCGCCGTTTCGGGGTAATCGGATGCGCCGCTCAGTCTCTCCGCAGCAGCATGATCCATATATTTGAAATCGGGCATATATATATCATATACACCTTCCAGCATTTTCAATATCTCAACAGAATCATACCCGCCCGAATTGTAGACAAGAGGGACGCGCAACCCCCCCGGCACCGCAATCATTAGTGCTTTCACGATTGCGTAGTTCATATGTGTGGGAGTGACAAAATTAATATTATGGCACCCCCTCCGTTGGAGATTGAGCATCATTTCCGCCAGTTCCTCAAAAGATATTTCTTCGCCGCGACCGAGGTGCGAGATATCGTAATTCTGGCAATAAAGGCAGTCAAGGTTGCAATGGGTAAAAAAAATAGTACCGGAGCCGTTTCTCCCCACCAGCGGCGGCTCCTCCCCGAAATGTGGGCTGAACGAAGAAACAACAGGACGAAGACCGCTTTTGCAGCTGCCCCGAAATCCCGCGCTACGGTCGACCCCGCATCGATGGGGACACATGGTACAGTTCTCCACTATTTTTCCAAGCCGTTCAGCGCAACGGGAAAGACCGCCACTCTCGTACATGCCGATATATGACGGTCTCATCTGTAGAAAGCTCCTTCCCGGAAAATGGATTCATCGTAACTCATCAGTCAATCTATCAAGAATTGATGCTGTATGGCCGATATAGTCGCTTTTCCTGACATCACCAACCATATAAACAACGGACCCCGGCATATCGGATGAGTACAAGTAACGAAGGTGTGGCGAAATGGATGGGAAGTGATTCCATTCCGAAAGAGCCAAAATAAATTATCACAGCCTGGCCCTTATTGGCAACGATTTCATGGATAAAAATCCAGCGGAACGCAGCATTGGGCCGTTCAGAAACTTGCAACCGGGCTGTTAGGGATTTGGAGACGGGTCGCCACTTTCCCCTGAGGGATCTGCGACCGGAAGGCTCGTATCATCGTCCTTAAGGCGCATCTCATAAGCCCCTCTGCTGACCGGTAGCGGCATATCTGCGTTCTGTTCGGCCTCAAATTCATTTTTCTTTTCTGGGGTATCCCACTTCTTTTTTTCTTTTTCAATAATCGATCGTACCTCCTCCAGGCGTGATTTCGTATCCACATCATTCGGATCCTCGATGATCGCCCTTGCATAGGACCGTTCAGCCTCATACAGGTTTCCTGCATTTTCATAGCAGAGCCCCAGATACCTGTATACTCCAGGTGTCTTATCATTCTTTTGCAATGACTGGGCGAAATACTCGATCGCCTTTGTGAACCTGCCCGTCGAATAATGGAGAACCCCCATCTGATAGAGCGCTTTGGGATCGTCCTTCTGGATCCGCATGGCCTGCTGGAGGTAATAAAACGATCCGTCGATATCCTGAAGGGTAAGGCACAGAAGTCCCATCCGGTAATTCGCATCGAAATGATCGGGATTGATCGCAAGAACTGCCCTGTACAAGCCCCGGGAATCTTCCCACTTTCTCTCTTTTTCCAGTCTCATCGCGGCACTGTAAAAATATTTTTCCTTGTATCCGATCATATTGAAAACATACCGCTGGAGGTCGATCCTGTATTCAGCCTGCCTTTTCAGCTCGAAGAGCAACGCTGTTTCCTCATTATAATCCTCCTGGGCCTCGGCGATCTCGGCCTTTTTTAGCAATGAAAGGATGGGATCATTTATCCGGATGATATCCATGAATACCCGGTTGAATGCGAGCATTTCCGGAGACTGCACAAGGTATTCAATGGCAACTCTGTTTCCCTCACTATAACGTTCCATCGATTCCCGTTCGAATAAAATGCTTTTCGATTTCATAAAATAAAGACCGGGACGATAACTCCCTCTGGTCAAAGGGGCGGGGAGATCATCAATCCCATGGAACAAAAGATGCGAAAGAATATGTGCTTCATTGTAAAATAATCCGCTCAGCGCTTCTCTTGTATTTAAAAAGCGTACCAGCCTGTCATACGCATTGGAATCGATGGAAAAGGCCTTTTCATCATCCGAAGAGAGAACGACCAGTAAATTGGAAAAGTAATAAATCGTATGGCTCAAAAATGATCTCCGGAGACCCTTCATGGCAGATGCAAATATCTCCTGCCTGCAACCGGGGATATTAAACACTTGGACAAAAATACCACCATCATCGAGCCGGTTTTTCATGACCCGGTAGTATTCGGCAGAAAACCTGAACGGGTTTATTCTCTGATCCATTATATTGGGTATGTCAACGATCGTATGATACCGGGACCGGTGCTTTTCCAGGTAAAAAAGAAGAGAATCATTTTCCGGCACATATGTCTGCGTGCCTGAATAGGGAAGCCTCCTGTAATCCACATCCCGATCGCTCATTAAATCAATACATACGGAATTATCAAAATATCCTATGACGGGATTCCTGAAGAACCGCTGGTTGCCGTCAATGAACAAGATGTTCCGTTCCACCGGATGGTACAGCGCGATGGGAACGAGTGAACGCTTGTGATTGCGCACCACACTATCCGAAAGGTCAAAAACAGGAATGCCAGACATGGTGACTGTCGCCCTGTTCCGTATATATTCGGCGTTGAAATTCACGTTCATAAGGGCATCAAAATTTCCCACTTTCGTGACGAAGACATCGCTGTTCATCGGGACCCTGAAGAAAAGCATGATAAGCATAAACACCGGCAGAAATATCAGCGAGACAGCGTAATAGAGCAATTTTTTATATCCCTTGACCTGACCGTTCGCAATAAAGATCGCGGGAACGACAAGATTGACGGCCATTACTATACCGCTTATGATGACATAGAGGATATTGGTGAAGGTTATAAGGCTCATGGCTATCAACATCGGCACTGGCACAATAAGTATGGAAAACTCTATCATGGTGGAACGCCTGATGTGGTCGTATTTCGCAATAACAACTCGCACCGTATGATAGAGCAGTATTCCCAGGAGGAAGGCCATGGGTGAAAACAGCACTATGCCAGGAATCATTCCCAGACGGTCGTTGAGAGCAAAAATCAGGACCAGGTAGAGCATGAACCCTGCGGGAAGAGCAGCCTCTCCGTATACATACAGTGCAGTAATGCGCACCAGGCGCCCCGCAGCATATCCGACGAGAATGAAGGTGAAAAGCAAGACAAGAAAAATGCATTTCACGTAAAACAAATCGCCGTAAAACCTGGCGATACCGGCAAATCCCAGATATGAGTAGAGAGCGATATAGAGAAAATTCAGATAGGAAAAATACATGGGGTCGGTTTTCCCATCGTCATCCGGTGCCAATTCCTTCTCCTCTTCAAAATCCTTCGCATACTGAGACGGCGCATTATAGGGGAGGTTAATCATGAATATCGAGGGTAGCGCGACAAGTGGCAGAGCAACGATGAAGACCCTGGATATGTCAAAGGATACAAAGACACCGGCAAGCAATATGCCGATTATCGACCCCAGTAACATAAAACCGACAAAACGCTCGATCCCCTGCTTTTTATCTATAAAGTCCCCGCACGAAATCCTGATCGAATAGTGCATTTTTATTCCAAAGAAAAACGATATGGTAACAATCAGGATCGGTATCGAATATTTGAATAGAAAAAAGAGGGTGATGAATAATTCACGATCTGCGGGCATCAGAAGGTTTCTTAGGAGGTATATAATAAAAAAGATGATGAAGGCTAATTCTGAAAAAAGATAGACACCCCTGAAATTTTTTCGGCGTGGATAGATAAACCTTCCCGCCATTGTGCCAGAGAAAACCCCTCCCATGCCCAAAATCGCGAGCAATTTTACACCGGGAAAATAAAATAAATAGTGCGATAGTAAAAAAGATGCATCCGTAAAGAGAACACCGAGCATAATGAAAGAAAGAAGATTGTTATAATCAATCATCTTCCTCTGGGAAATATTTGAATAATTAAATTTTCGTAAAAAATGCATCTCTGAATGCTCCCCTTTCCCGGCTGCAATATATATCCGACAATGAATTTAAAAAAAACAAGGATTTTTCAACAGTGCACACAAAAAATGAAAGCCAAAACAGCTTTCTCATCTAGATTTTCAAACTACAGGCTCCTGAAACCTTCATGGTAGTTGATTGCTACGGTGCATCAAACCGAGCACTGATTGCAATCCGATACATTTTTATAAGGAAACCTCTAAAAAACAAATTAAGATGTACCTTTACATGCATAAAAACGATAAAAATCAGAATTATGAATCTATGAATTTCGGGAAATTATTGAAGTGCTCATGATTTTTTAAGGTTATCCCTGTCATTACCGCTACTATTCTCCATCAATTTCCTGACAAACCCGATTCCTTAGCCCGGAAAATTTTTTGAATTATTTGAAAAATTGCTAACAGAAAATTACAAAATTCCGACAATTTGATTAGGTGAATAACGCAAAAATTTCTCTTTTGGGTCAAAATAGGTCAATTAAATTTATTATATTTCTATATTATGCTCTAATCGCCCTTAATCGTCTGTAATCGCCTTCATTTCTTCCCCTATTACCGCCGAATAATAAGTCGTGAGGATAAAATCTCATGGGCCGGCAGGGAGGCCGCCCCGCCTAAGATTCATGGAGGAATCTTAATGATCATCAACCACACCATGTCCGCGATCAATGAAAACCAGGTGCTTGAATACCGGCAGCAGGGCCTTGATCTGGTAATTACAAAGTTATCCTCAGGCACAATAATCAACAACGCCGTTGACGATTCATCAAGTTTTACCGTTATGGAATTATTGCCTTAGTGGTTTATAATCATATTTTTGTTCCGCCGGCCGGCGGGCCGGCGGGGCAAGTTCTTTGAAAACATTTTTTCTGAAAAATATTGCTGCAAGCATCTCTGCCTATATCAATTCAGTAGACACTGATGGTTGCAGCAATGCACCAGTAGGTATTCCCCACAAAAAAAAATCAACCTGGTACAAATCCTGATACGGAGATCAGGAGAAAAAAACAAAGGAGTGTGAGTCTATGATAATCAATCACAACATGAGTGCGATCAATGCCAATAGGGTATTGAAATTCAAACACTGGGACGTCGACAAATCGACTGAGAAACTCGCTTCCGGCATGAGAATTAACAGGGCTGGCGACGATGCTTCAGGCCTCGCCGTTTCCGAAAAGATGAGGACCCAGATACAGGGGCTTCGTCAGGCTGAGAGAAACACCGAGGATGGAATGTCCTTCGTCCAGACCACGGAAGGGTATCTCGACCAAACCTCATCCATTCTGCAACGAATGAGGGTGCTGGCTGTTCAATCTTCCAACGGTATCTACACGCAGGAAGACCGCCAGCTGATCCAGGTCGAGGTTTCGGCGCTCATCGACGAGGTCGACCGGATCGCTTCCCAGGCGGAGTTCAACAAATTCAAACTTCTGCTCGGTGACTATTCGCGGATCAACCCGAAAGCATCGATGTGGTTTCACATGGGTGCGAACATGCATCAGCGCGAGCGCGTCTATATCGGTACCATGACTGCCGAGGGACTGAACCTGAAGGAACGGACCGGTAGGTTCCTTGCTAACCTCAGCACTGCCGATAACGCCAACAGGACAATCGGGGTTCTCGATGATTCGCTTCATAAGATCGCCAAACAGCGTGCCGACCTCGGAGCCTACTACAACAGGCTCGAGTTCGCCGCGAAGGGACTTATGAACGCTTATGAGAACATCCAGGCGTCTGAAAGCCGGATAAGGGACGCGGACATGGCGGAAACGCTGGTGGATCTGTCCAAGGACCAGATCCTCGTTCAGAGCGGCACCGCAATGCTGGCCCAGTCGAACCTCAAATCAAGGACGGTATTGCAGCTTCTCGGCGGATGACGGAAAGAAAAAGCAGAAGAACGAAGGGGATACCGCCTGTCACACACCCGCTCGCAAGAGCGGGTTTTTTTATTGTCCACCGATCCCGGGGATGCCTGGCCTTTTTTTCAGGAATTTTCCCTTTGCCATGGCCGCCAGTTTCGCCGGCGCGAGTCTCACCATGAGTCTCTTGAAATTTCCCGCTGGAGGCCGGTACGCTTCATTTTCCACCATTTCGATCGCAATAGAGGGGCACACAGCTACGCAGAGCCCGCACCCGACACAGCGGTATGGATCGTACGCATGCCTCCTGCCCTCCATTCTGTGCGCCATCAGGTTGCACACTCCAAGACACTTCCCGCAGTCTGTGCAGGCGTTTTCATCGACCACGGCGCGATATCTCGGCGGGGTCACGATCATCCCTGGATTTACATGGATGATCTGTCCGAGCATGTGGCAGCAGCAATCGCAGCAGGTGCATATCTGGTTTGGACTTTCCGCGGCAACGTTCCCCGTGAAAAAAACGAGATTGTTGCCGATACGGTCGCGGATAACGTCTCGCATCGAATCCCGGTCCACCCTGCGGGCGCCCCCCCTTTCGATATACAGACGGGCAAAATCACCGAAGGCAATACACCCGTCGAACCTGTCCGCCCTTGCGCATTCTCGTCCTTCAAAGTATCTCGCCTGCCGGCACTGACAATTATTGAGCACCGCCATCGTTTCATGGGAACTGATCATGCGCTCGACCCTGTCCGGATCCACCACGGAGTTTTTCAGATCAAATTCAGTCACCAGGGGAATGCTTCGCACCACCTGCGTGGGATGATCCAGATATTTCCGCACATATCCTGTCTCGTACAGCCGACTTGCGATACGGGCGAATTCACGGTGCCACGGTGTCTCGTCTCCTTCCATAAGAACGTTTTCGAACATGCCCGGCAGTACGGGTAAAAGGGCGTATCCTTTCCCCCTTCCCCTGATGACCCCCTTCCCAACCATACCCTCGAGCACCGTTCGTATCTCATCGGGTTTCCTCTTTGTGCGTTCGGCCACCTTTTCCAGGGTTCGGGTCCTGTAGAAAAATGGGAGATGTCGGGCTACCTCCGCTTCTTCGGGCGTGAATGCATGCATCAGCAGATCGACAAGCAGTTCCTCTCTTTCATCGGGTCCTATCATCGCCTCCGCGCTGAAAATCTTCGCAAGGCGCTCATAACGTTCATCGATTGTGCGCATACGTAACTCCTGAATGGTATGGCCAATCAAGGCGGACTTCATGAATTATTGCAAGAATTTAAATCGACAGGCGCAATGGGAAAGTCAGGTACGCTACACTATGGCTTCGAAAAGAGATCCTGGCCGGATCCCCGGAGGAGTTTTACTGATTCTTCCGGATGGGGAATATTCGTTTTCTGTCTGTTCTTTTGCAAGATTCATGATGCGATCGCGATCTTCTGGGGAGGGCTTGGTGTAGATGCCGTTCGATTCTGTTCTTCGCGTTACGCCATGTATGGTTTCTACCCGACCGGCGTTGTAAAGCGGCCACACATAGAACTTTTCCGATGCGATCCGGCCGCCCTGATGTATGCCAAAACCGATTTCCGCCAGTCCTGAAGATATTCTCATGGGGTCTCTATCGGCAATCCAACCCCGAATCTTTAACGATTATCCCTCCCATGGCATTCAAAAAGTACTTGAAAAGAATTATAACCGTCAGCCAGCATCCACGAAGCATGTACAAACTACATCCAGGACACACCATGGGACAATCACTTTTTTACAAGATACTCCGCAATCACATCATGGAGGGTTCTCCTGCTCCCGGCAACGAGATCGGCATCCGCATCGACCAGACCCTTACTCAGGACGCCACCGGAACCATGGCCTATCTGCAATTTGAGGCCCTCGGCATCCCTTCAGTCCGCACGGAGCTTTCCGTCTCCTATGTTGATCACAACACACTTCAGATGGGATTCGAAAACGCGGATGACCACCTCTACCTTCAGACCATGAACGCCCGTTACGGTATTTACCACTCCATGGCCGGGAACGGGATATGCCACCAGGTCCACCTCGAGCGATTCGGAAAGCCCGGAACCACACTTCTCGGTTCCGACAGCCATACTCCCACCGGGGGTGGCCTCGGCATGATCGCCATAGGCGCGGGAGGTCTCGACGTTGCGGTCGCCATGGGAGGTGGGCCCTTCTATCTGTCGGCTCCACGCGTCATCAATATCCGTCTTTCGGGAAAGCTCAGACCATGGGTGACAGCCAAAGACGTCATACTCACCATCCTCGGCATCTTGTCCACGAAGGGGAATGTGGGAACAGTCATAGAATACACCGGAGACGGGATCGTGACACTGAGCGTACCCGAGCGCGCCACCATTACCAATATGGGAGCCGAACTGGGCGTGACCACGTCGATTTTTCCAAGCGATGGAGTAACCCGTCATTTTCTCGCCGCCCAGGGGAGGGAAGACAGCTGGCGTGAGATAATGCCTGATCCTGACGCAGAATACGATCGCGTCATTGATGTCGACCTCGACGGTATCGAGCCCATGGCCGCCTGCCCCCATTCACCCGACACTATCAAAAAAATCACCGACATCAGGGGGTTACCCGTCGACCAGGTGGCCATCGGAAGTTGTACCAATTCCTCCTATAGAGACCTGATGACTGTGGCTGCGATACTCAAGGGCAAGAAGACGGCGGTCCGGGGAGGTCTGATCGTCGCGCCAGGCTCACGCCAGGTCTTCGAAATGATCGCACGCAATGGCGCACTCGCTGAAATGATCGCCGCAGGCGCCCGCATCATGGAGTCCGCCTGTGGCTTCTGTATCGGCGCCGGTCAGGCACCCTCCACGAACGGCGTTTCACTCCGCACAAACAATCGTAATTTCGAGGGACGTTCCGGAACCGCATCTGCCAGGGTCTATCTGGTGAGCCCCGAGACCGCCGCCCTTTCGGCGATAGAGGGGGTACTCATCAACCCACTGGATCTTCCCGCTTCATCCTGCCCTTCGATCGAGATGCCGGACCGTTTCATTATCGATGATTCGATGATACTCCCGCCAACCGGCACAGGCGAGGTGTTCCGCGGCCCGAACATCGGCGAGCCTCCCCGCACCGAGCCCCTTCCGGACGAACTACATGGGGTAGTCGGGCTGAAGGCCGGTGACGCCGTCACCACTGATCACATTATGCCCGCAGGGCCCCGTCTCAAGTACCGTTCGAACATTCCGAAGTACGCCGATTTCGTGTTCGAGAATGTTGATTCCGAGTTCGCCAGGAGGTCTCTCAAGAACAAGTCCGGAGGCATTTTTACCGCCATCATCGGGGGACTGAGCTACGGCCAGGGCTCGAGTCGTGAGCACGCGGCGATCTGCCCCATGTATCTCGGCGTACGTCTGGTGCTCGCCAAATCTTTCGAGCGAATCCATTCAGACAACCTGATCAATTTCGGAATTCTTCCCCTGACCTTTATCAACCAGGCCGATTACGATCAACTCTGCGTAGGCGACCCCATTTCCATCAGCGGTGTGCGTTCGTTGGTCATGGAGTCGGATACGTTGCCAGTCTCAATCGGTGATGCCGATTACACGTTTCGTCTCACTGCTTCCCAGCGACAGCGTTCAATCCTTCTTGAGGGAGGTCTTTTAAATTACACGCGGAAACGGTTCAATACCTGAGACGCATAGAAAGACCCGATAGAAGGGATCACCGGTTATGTATGAAAAAATCGTTCTTTGCCAGCCCGATCATATAAAAAGCTGCACCGCATGCTGCGGCCTTTTCAATTTCATAGACATATCGCGGGAGCACCTTTTTTCTTTTCTCTCCGAGGGAGCGGCCCGATCATCCGCATGCATCACGAAGGGAGACAGCTGCGACTGTGGAGATAGAGAGCAGATCAGGGACATGACTTCATATGTCTGCCCACATCAGGGGCTACTTTACAACAGGCAACCCGGGTGCTTGCTCCACCCGCGCTATCGGAATAACGACATGCGTAACAGTGCTTTTTTCGGTGAGTCGATTTGCAATGGTTTCACCTGTCCGGCTCATTCGGTACTTTCGGTTATACAAAAACGCATTATAATTGATCTCCTCGACGACTGGTTTTTATACAGCGTGGCCATCATTGATCCGGGCACCACCGCCTGGCTCCTTGCCATTCTGGATGATAACTATCGTGTCGGGTGGAAAAGAAAAAAAGTCGTCAAGGCGATTCTCGATGACTGCCTGAGAATACATGCCGGATACATGGCCCGTTACAGGGGACCCATTTTCTTTTATTCCCTTCCGGAATACCGCCTCGGTAAAAATGGGTTCTCTCTCCCGGACTGCTCCGGTGAGAGGATGGAAGAAACGCGCGAGATCATCGAGACTATTCATCGCTATACCTGATCCTCAATACCCCGCCTTTTTCAAGTGTTCAACTGCATAATCAGGAAAATCTGTGAATATCCCGTCAACCTGGGCGCGTCGGAAAATAAGATCCAGTAATTTATCAAAGCTGTCAACATACGATGGCAGTGCATCGGCGCGGAAGGTAAAGGCATGTACATCCAGGTCCCGCTCATGTGCCCAATCTACGAACTCGGTGACCCGTGGCTCCTTTCCCATTCCCATATCCGCAATAACCGGATAGACCGACGGTCCGATAGCGTTCGCGTAAGACGCCACTTCATCAAGTCCCTCCCTCGTGATCATCTGGTAATAATCGACACCCGGGGTCTCCTCCCATGTATTATCTCCTATGAGCTGAATCATCTTTAGACCGCATCCCATTTCCCGCCGCATATAAACAAGGCTTTCCGGTTCGAAGCATTGTATATAGCAATTCGACTCTGTCGAATTGTATCCATAGCGATCGAGTATATCGAGCACGATTTCCTCGATTCGCTTCCCCTCAAGCCGGTGAAATGCGGGTGCCTTAATCTCGACGTATATCCCGATGTCCACTCCCCTGCTTCTGTTCAAACCCTGGATAAGCTCTATCTCCTCCTCAAGGGTCGGTATTTCAAATGGTGTTATTGCATCAAGTGGAAACCTTTTCGGATATACCGGTTCGCCCGATTTCCTGTCCACCCGCTCGTGGAGTCGCAGATGTTTTATCTCATCGAGAGTAAAATCAACTGCGTAGTACCGCCCGTCGATTCGTTTCCTTTCAATAAATTTCTTCGTTACGTCACTCACTGTTTCGAGAAATCGATCGTGAACTACGATAGCCCTGTCGTCCTTCGTTATAACAACATCTTGCTCAATAAAATCCGGGCCCATTGCGTGGGCCATCGCCTTTGCGGGCAGGGTATGCTCCGGAAGGTACCCAGACGCGCCCCGGTGCGCGATTATAATAGGTTTTTTCCGCATCTTCTTTCTATCCAAATATGAAGTATTCGCCCTTCTTCTTTCCGGGCCCATCATCATAATGATCCTTCAGGTCCACCAGTAAAGAATTTTTTGCATGGTCTTCCTGCTTTCGTCATCATCTAATTATTATTGTACTATTTGTAAAAACCATCATCTTGCTGTTTTTAGACAAAAAAATAGGCCCGGAAGATAAATCTCCCGGGCCTATTATAATATGGTCAAGCCTCACGACTGATTAGTACTGGTCGGCTGAACACATCACTGCGCTTACACCTCCAGCCTATCAACCTTGTAATCTTCAAGGAGTCTTCAGTGGCCCGAAGGCCAAGGGAAATCTAATCTTGGAGTTGGCTTCCCGCTTAGATGCTTTCAGCGGTTATCCATTCCGAACATAGCTACCCAGCGGTGCCGCTGGCGCGACAGCTGGTACACCAGAGGTTCGTCCATCCCGGTCCTCTCGTACTAGGGACAGATCTCCTCAAATTTCCAACGCCTGCAGAGGATAGGGACCGAACTGTCTCACGACGTTCTGAACCCAGCTCGCGTTCCGCTTTAATCGGCGAACAGCCGAACCCTTGGGACCTTCTCCAGCCCCAGGATGCGAAGAGCCGACATCGAGGTGCCAAACAGTGCCGTCGATATGAACTCTTGGGCACTATAAGCCTGTTATCCCCGGAGTACCTTTTATCCGTTGAGCGATGGCCCTTCCACACGGGACCACCGGATCACTAACCCCTACTTTCGTACCTGCTCGACTTGTAGGTCTCGCAGTCAAGCTCCCTTATGCGTTTGCACTCTGCGCACGATTTCCGTCCGTGCTGAGGGAACCTTTGGGCGCCTCCGTTACCTTTTAGGAGGCGACCGCCCCAGTCAAACTGCCCACCAGACAGTGTCCCAGCCCCGGTTTACGGGTGCCGGTTAGTAGCCCAATACAGCAAGGGTGGTATTTCAAGGATGACTCTGCCGAAACTAGCGTCCCGGCTTCAACGTCTCCCACCTATCCTACACATACTGCACCAAACTACAGTGTCAGGCTACAGTAAAGGTTCACGGGGTCTTTCCGTCCTTCTGCAGGTAGTCCGCATCTTCACGAACATTACAATTTCGCCGAGTCCCTCGTTGAGACAGTGATCAAGTCGTTACACCATTCGTGCAGGTCGGAACTTACCCGACAAGGAATTTCGCTACCTTAGGACCGTCATAGTTACGGCCGCCGTTTACCGGGGCTTCAATTCAGAGCTTCGTTTCGACAAGTCAAAACTAACCCCTCCTCTTAACCTTCCGGCACCGGGCAGGTGTCAGACCCTATACATCATCTTACGATTTAGCAGAGTCCTGTGTTTTTGGTAAACAGTCGCTTGATCCGTTTCTCTGCGGCCCCTTCATGCTCCACCCGCAGGGGCTTCACACTAATGGGGCGTCCCTTCTTCCGAAGTTACGGGACCATTTTGCCGAGTTCCTTAACGAGGGTTCTCACGAGCGCCTTAGGATTCTCTCCACGCCTACCTGTGTCGGTTTGTGGTACGGTCACCCGGTTTCGCGTTTAGAGGTTTTTCTTGGTAGCATAGACTCCGGACCTTCGCTTTCCCGAAGGATCACTCCCCTATTGCCTCAGCTTAACGGGAATCCGGATTTTCCTGAGCTCCCACGCCTACGCATAAGAACAGGGACAACCAACGCCCTGCGTCCGTATCTTTCCACGTCACCCCATCACGATAACCTCCACCAGGTGGTGCAGGAATATGAACCTGCTTCCCATCGACTACGCCTTTCGGCCTCGCCTTAGGGGCCGACTAACTCTGAGTTGATTAACATTGCCCAGAAAACCTTAGGCTTTCGGCGAACATGTTTTTCACATGTTTTATCGCTACTCATGCCGGCATTCTCACTTCCATACAGTCCAGCCGTCCTCGCGGTCGACCTTCGGCCCGTATGGAACGCTCCTCTACCATCCCGGCAAGCCGGGATCCAAAGCTTCGGTAATATGCTTAGCCCCAATCATTTTCGGCGCGGAGTCACTCGACCAGTGAGCTGTTACGCACTCTTTAAATGGTTGCTGCTTCTAAGCCAACATCCTGGCTGTCTGAGCAACTCCACCTCCTTTTTCACTTAGCATATACTTAGGGACCTTAGCTGTTGGTCTGGGCTGTTTCCCTTTCGACTACGGAGCTTAGCCCCCGCAGTCTGACTCCCGTGCTCTAAAGTTACGGCATTCGAAGTTTGAATGGGTTTGGTAAGTTTGTTGACCCCCTAGCCCAGTCAGTGCTCTACCTCCGCAACTAAACGCACGAGGCTAGCCCTAAAGCTATTTCGAGGAGAACCAGCTATTGCCGAGTTTGTTTGGCCTTTCACCCCTAGCCACAGCTCATCGGAGCGTTTTTCAACACACAACCGTTCGGTCCTCCATCCCGTGTTACCGGGACTTCAACCTGGCCATGGCTAGATCACTCGGTTTCGGGTCTACTCCATATAACTAATCGCCCTATTCAGACTCGCTTTCGCTACGGCTCCGTGATTTCGATCACTTAACCTTGCTATAAAGAGTAACTCGCCGGCTCATTCTACAAAAGGCACGCGGTCAGGCGTGTCTTGCGACATAGCCCTCCCACACCTTGTAAGCATACGGTTTCAGGTTCTATTTCACTCCCCTCTCGGGGTTCTTTTCACCTTTCCCTCACGGTACTTGTTCACTATCGGTCACTGGTGAGTATTTAGCCTTACGAGGTGGTCCTCGCGAATTCCCGCAGGATTTCTCGTGTCCCGCGGTACTCAGGGATACAGACCAGGAAGGCTTTGGTTTTTCGCTTACGGGGCTATCACCCTCTATGGCGCTCTTTCCAGCGGCTTCAACTAAACCAAAGCTTTTTGACTTCCCGAAGGTTCCAGGACACCCTCAGTCCGCACCCTATTACCCCGATCTTACAGCGCTCCTGGGCTGTAACGTAAAGACCGGTTTAGGCTGTTCCCTTTTCGCTCGCCGCTACTCGGGGAATCGTTATTTACTTTCTCTTCCACGGGGTACTAAGATGTTTCAATTCCCCCGGTTAGCCTCTGCAACCTATGTATTCAGTTACAGATACTATGGGTTCACCCATAGTCGGTTATCCGATTCGGTAATCCCCGGGTCAAAGGATGCTTGCTCCTCACCGAGGCATATCGCAGCTTGCCACGACCTTCATCGCCTACCAGTGCCAAGGCATCCACCGTACGCCCTTACTTGCTTGACCATATTATTCTATCATGAAATAGCGCAGTAAACGCTTTCTCATGATTTTTGGATTGAGAGCCCAGAGACGGCTCCCGAGAATCCCAATATGTCGGTCAAAACATATTCAGCACTCATGTTCTCTTTTTTCTCGACGAAATTGTTAAACCTGAATTCTGTTAAAATTTGGCTTAACCGTTTTGAAAGATCATGCCTCGTGAAGACGAGGTTTATGTTTCTAATAACCTGTGATTAAAACCACTGGGTATCAGAAACATCTGGAGGTGAACGGGTTCGAACCGATGACCTACTGCGTGCAAGGCAGTCGCTCTCCCAACTGAGCTACACCCCCCTATCCTATCCCGTGGGCCTGAGTGGAATCGAACCACCGACCTTACGATTATCAGTCGTACGCTCTAACCATCTGAGCTACAGGCCCTGGTTGACGCTGTTCAGGCCTATAAGGATAAATAGGCACTATTAGATAGTTCCCTGAAAACTGGGTAGTAATGAAACATCCTCTGAGGGTTACATCTTTCCTTAAAAAGGAGGTGATCCAGCCGCACCTTCCGATACGGCTACCTTGTTACGACTTCACCCCCCTCACCAGCCTCACCTTAGTAACCTTCCCCCCTTGCGGGTTAGATCAGCCACTTCGGGTGCTGCCAACTCGGGTGGTGTGACGGGCGGTGTGTACAAGGCCCGGGAACGTATTCACCGTGGCGTGCTGATCCACGATTACTAGCGATTCCAGCTTCATGCAGTCGAGTTGCAGACTACAATCCGAACTGAGACCGGTTTTTTGAGATTTGCTCCACCTCGCGGCATTGCGTCTCTTTGTACCGGCCATTGTAGCACGTGTGTAGCCCTGGACATAAGGGCCGTGATGACTTGACGTCATCCCCACCTTCCTCCGGTTTATCACCGGCAGTTCCCCTAGAGTGCTCAGCATTACCTGGTAGCAACAAGGAGTAAGGGTTGCGCTCGTTGCGGGACTTAACCCAACATCTCACGACACGAGCTGACGACAGCCATGCAGCACCTCCATGCATGTCCGAAGAAGGGTGTATCTCTACACCTGTCATGCACAGTTCAAGCCCAGGTAAGGTTCTTCGCGTATCATCGAATTAAACCACATGCTCCACCGCTTGTGCGGGCCCCCGTCAATTTCTTTGAGTTTAAGCCTTGCGGCCGTACTCCCCAGGCGGTATACTTAATGTGTTAACGTCGGCACTAGTGAACAAGTCACTAACACCTAGTATACAACGTTTACGGCGTGGACTACCGGGGTATCTAATCCCGTTCGCTACCCACGCTTTCGCGCTTCAGCGTCAGTTCTAGGCCAGAGAGCCGCCTTCGCCACTGGTGTTCTTCCCGATATCTACGCATTTCACCGCTACACCGGGAATTCCGCTCTCCTCTCCCGAACTCAAGAGAACCAGTTTTAGATGCAGTTCCTGGGTTGAGCCCAGGGATTTCACAACTAACTTAATTCCCCGCCTAGACGCCCTTTACGCCCAATAATTCCGAACAACGCTCGCCCCATACGTATTACCGCGGCTGCTGGCACGTAGTTAGCCGGGGCTTTAGGCAGGTACCGTCATCACAGCGAATATTACCCGCTGATTATTCTTCCCTGCTTAATGGACTTTACAACCCGAAGGCCTTCATCGTCCACGCGGCGTCGCTGCGTCAGGCTTTCGCCCATTGCGCAAGATTCTTAACTGCTGCCTCCCGTAGGAGTCTGGGCCGTATCTCAGTCCCAATGTGGCCGGTCACCCTCTCAGGCCGGCTACCCATCGTAGCCTTGGTGGGCCGTTACCCCACCAACAAGCTAATGGGCCGCGGACTCATCTCCAGGTGGTAGGCCTTGCGGTCCCCACCTTTAATGGCTGCCACATGTGCAGCTACCATCATATTCGGTATTAGCCACCCTTTCGAGTGGTTGTCCCAATCCTGGAGGTAGATTATCCACGTGTTACTCACCCGTTCGCCACTCTCCTCCCAATGCAAGCACCGGGATTCTCGTACGACTTGCATGTTTAAGACGCGCCGCCAGCGTTCGTTCTGAGCCAGAATCAAACTCTCCGTGATTAACTATCACAAAGATAATTTGTTTCAAAAGCAAATCAATTGACAGAGTCTGTTAACATTTCTACCCAGTTTTCAAAGAACTATCACAGGTGACAAAAAAATCCCCAAAATATGTAAACACATTGGAGATTTTTCAACAATCAGTTCGCCCACAATACAGGCGCTTAATTATTTAAAATCAAAGGTATCAGTAATAAATAACCCTATGATTTTTTAAAGGAACCGATCGAATCTCTTCGCCCGATGACCCTCTTGAGAAAATGATATTAGTTTTTTACGCCTTTATTTGTCAAGAGATTTTATGAAAAAAATATATTTTTCACAAAATTATTACCATTTTTTTCCCGGTTCGTTTTCATACCCGGTGAGCATATAATAGGCCGCCCTATCGAAAAAAAGCACCACTCTGTCACTCACCTCCATGGCAAGTTTGTAATCGGTCATTTCATTGTCCAATTGGCTCCTGACATAAAGCCACATGTGACGTTTCAAAAGAACCAGCGCCTGGAAAAACTGTGAGGCCGGAATACCCTCTTCGTTACGAATTTTCCCCAGTTTTTTGTAATATTCCTTCACTTCCTCCTTGGGAAGGTCTTTTGCGATCCATTTCGACAATTCCCTGAGGACCCGACTCCCTATTTCATACAAATCTTGCGGATCCAGCTTTCTATAGGCGACTGTTTTTTTATTCCGGAGAATGTCATTCATGAAATGCTCAATGATGACCTGATGGTTCTCCTCAATCAACCTGACAAACTTATTAGTGATGATGCTGTTGGTTATTCTATTCATTTCGTTCGCCCTTTAATATAATTAATTCTAACGGTATATTCAATAAAAAGTTTACGGATTTTTCACTCGGTTGAGCATTAATAATGCCGGATTTACGACGACGGGGTGCTTTCGGATATCCAATTGAGATATTGCTCGCTTCCAGAACTGATTTCGAACGACAGTATCTCTGGCACCTCGTAGGGATGGAGCGAGACTATTCTAGCGCATATTTCACTAAATAGCTCCTTCCTGCTTTTGATCACGAGGAGAAGTTCACCATCCCTGCATATCTCCCCTTTCCACCGATATGTAGAGATCAGGCCGGGAATCATATTAACACAGGCGGCGAACCCGTCCCCGACAAGGGAGTCTGATATAGTTGTTCCCGTTTCATTCGAGGGTACGGTGCAAAGGATAACGATATACTCACCCACCCGCTATTTTTTCCCCTGTTTGATAGCCGCGATGAATATCCCCGCAAGTTCCACACGAACCATCTTCCTCACAGGAAGTTTGTCAAACACGTCTTCGTCACAGAGTAGATCCATGACCTGCGGCCCAATTTTCGCTTTAACGATAGGCATTTTCTTCAATTTGTAAATTTTCGGCATCTGTTCAATCACCGATTTCGGCACATTGGCATTGGCGATCTTGTCCTTTCTCTTCTCCAGCACCAGAATCGACGTGGATACCTTGTGCTGGTTCACCATCTGTTGCTGATCATCCATTCTTTTCTGTAGCTTTTTCTTTAAAAATCGGTACACAAACACCCCGGCGACAATTAGCGCCCCCAGTAGTATCAGCAGTATATATCCACCCCATTCTTGCCAGAAAGTCACTGAAGTTCCTCCATTATTCCATTTAATTGCCCTTTGGGCAATGTAATCTCACACCATCATTTGTAAGGGTCCTTCCCCCCCCAACCATACCCGAAACCCTCAGAGCCTGTCACTTATGTCTATTCAGGGATACAGGCACAACAGGCTGAAACCAATGAATATTCCATGATGCGCCCATCTGTCAATTATTAATTCACATCCTCCCATATCCGCCTTAGAATCACACTATTTTCCTTGAATATTAATCGCGATATACCACACTGCCGACAGGAGGAACATGCCATGATTGCCGATACAACCACCATTCTCCTTGTCGGTACCGGGGCTGTAGGCGGTTACTATGGCGGCCGGCTTGCCCAGGCCGGTGCCCGCGTATCCGCCCTCTGCCGGTCAGATTACGATGAAGTCAAAAAAAAGGGCATCTCCGTTTCAAGCATATCCGGAGATTTCCACTTCTCTCCTGACAGGGTGATCCGCGATAGTGACGGGTACCATGATGAACCTGATTATCTTATCGTGGCCGTCAAGGCGCTGCCTGATATCGACCTGCCCGCCCTGATAGGAGGGGGTGTGGGTATCCGCACATCGATAGTGCTTCTTCAGAACGGCATCGATATAGAAGATCAAATCGCATCTTCATTCCCCGAAAACGAACTCATCAGCGCCCTCGCCTTCATTTGTGCGAGCAGGCCACGATACGGTCATGTCGAGCACCAGGATTTCGGAAAGATCGCCATAGGAAGATATCCCTCGGGCACGTCGGAAAAAGTCGAACGGCTTGCCGGCCTTTTCTCCCGCACAGTCGTCCCGTGCAGCGTCGAGAACGATATCGTCTTGGCCAGATGGAAAAAACTCTTGTGGAACGCACCTCTCAACCCGATTTCGGTCCTTACGGGGGGAGCGAATACCAAAGAGATTATGGAATCCGGGCCGGCACTCGACCTTGTAAGGGGCGTTATGGAAGAGGTGATTCTTCTTGCGGAAAATGCGGGTAAGCATGTCCCCCGCTCATTGATAGACGACAACATACGCGACACGCTGGCCATGAAACCATTCAAAACCAGCATGCTCCAGGACTTCGAGGAAAAGCGCCCAATGGAGGTCGAGTCGATCCTCGGAAACGCCCTCCGGATCGCAAGGCGCCAGGGGGCACCGGTTCCACGCCTCGAATCCCTCTACGGGCTCCTGTCACTTGCGGATAGTATGATCAGGAAGGGACCACGGACATAATCCCCTTTTCTTAGCGAATCGAATAATTCCACCCGGGGTAAAATGTTATTGAAAGATTTCGCCCCATGGCCCTATCTATCTCAGGGAACGGTCGCTGGCCGCTCCGCCCCCCGGCCGGTCATCCTTGATACCCGGCCGTCATACCGATTGGGGCTACCGACACGCTACCGGGAATAATGAATGCTGCAGTCAAGACAGGCGTATACAGGAATGCTCCTTTTCGTGCTCTTGTTGAATTCTTCCGCCCACGGCAGCGGATTTCTCATGGGCAGAATCGTCACCGTGAACCCATACGGGGCGGAGGATACGATACGCAACCCGGCGCTTCTCGCCCTGCAATCTGATTACAACTCCATTGGTATTTCAGGGGATTATCAAACCGATATTTCTTCTGATATATCGCAGAGGGAGCTTTCACTTTCATTGTTCATGCTCGATGTCGAAGGTGCCGATAATTTTTCCGCGCGGCTTTCCTATTCGAGACGAATCGATACCTTCGTAGTGGGTGTCAACTTCTCCAACAGCCTTGAGATGAGCAAAATTACACATCGGGAAATTCATCTCACTCCCAGCCTCACACTGGGACAGGGTCCCTTTGAAACCAGGGACCGTATTCATTCCGGTACCTTTTCGGTGGCGATGCAACTGGGGCCTTCACACTCCATCGGCTTTCGTTCCGACGTGATCTATCAAAAAAACTCTGAAATCAATCGGGCAAAAGCCCTCATAAACCCGCCCCCAATTTTCTTTCACGAATATTCGACTAAAGCCAACGAACAGGTGATCATAAGTCCCTCACTCGGATATCATTTCAGGACCGGCACTACTGGGATCGGGATTGTCGTATCCCCGGGCGAGCCCTCATGGACTAAAATCGAACAGAAAAGCGAAAGAATCCTCTTCATTCCGGTCCCCTCTATTGAATTCAAGGGCAAGAAGACCCTTCCATATGCATTCAACTATAAGACCGGACCCGGTATTACCGCAGGATTATACTGGAAGCGTCCATATTCGGCAGGGATGGGCATTGAATTCAATCTTGTGTTACCCATCAGCTTCGATGATCGCAGTTTATTGGAAATAGGCAAATTTTTTCTGGTCGAGGCCAGCACCCTGAGGACAACAATCAGGGTACACGTTGAACCTGCCGTATCTCTACGTGGCGGAATTGAGCTCCATGTGTCTCCCACCACCCTTCTCTCCCTTGGCGGTAGCCTGAACCATATGTCGTTTACGTCACGGATAATGGATAATAATCCCCTGAGCCCAGAGTTCATGGGAGATGTAACGATCGGTCGTACATCCCTTATCCTCACCGGTTCGTGGGGGCTTGACTTTCTTATTGGGGCATCGAATGCCATTACCCTTGGGGCCGAGATTACTCATGCATCCATTGAAAACAAAAGCTTATACAAACATCCGATACAAACGATAAATAAAAAGATCCTCATATCACGAACAAAAATTAAATCATTGAATATCGATCTTATATCCTCCATGTCATTCGCTTTCTGAGGCCCCCACCCCATCGGAACTGCCATGGAACCATGCCCTCAGGATGTATCCATGTAATATAAAAACAAAAGAAAAACTTGACATATAATTGCCGATAAATATTATATACAAAGGCATTTTATCAATTAATTTTTTTTGTATATTTTTCAATAACGTGCCCGTGCAAAACCTCATTTGTAATTATTGCGGTGATCACTTTGATCACGTGCTCGATACTGATATGATTGATAGTGCTTACAGCGTAAAATGTTACTGATTCACCTGAGGAAATACCCTGTGGCTCGACCCGTACTAACCGTGCCGCCCGGCGACTTCAGGGACATGATCGACTGCTCATGGTATAATAATAGAAGTCATGAAATTAAACCCTTTCAAGGATAGCAACCTAAACGACCTGCAGAGGAATATCCTGCAGTTCCTTTCCGATCATCTTAGCTCCCGTCAGGATATGATAAGAGAGTGGTGGAAGCGTTTCGTCATCAAGGGGAAAGAACGCATTACCATCATGTTCATACCCCATTCGGAAAAAAGGATCATCAATTTTCACGTTTCTATTTTCGCGATCGTATTGATCGCCGGTATTGCCACCACGACGATAACGGTAACTTCCATACTCATTATCAACCACTCATCCACCATAAAAGAAGTATCCAAGCTTAAAAAAGACGGCTCCAACTCGAAAATTCAGATAAAAAAATATAAGGAAGAAATCAACGAGCTTTACGACATCTTCCAGACATTCAAACCTGAAATCACACATCTTTACTCCCTCACCCCGGGCAGTGACATCGATTCACTCTGGGCGAAGGGCGGTGTGCACAACCCGAATCCCGAACTGGAAAACGGCGAAAGCGGTGCCGCACCATCACCGCCCATCGAGATACTGAACATACAGGAAATTGAGCGTGAGCTCAAGACCACGAAAAAACTGATATCGAAGATAAAAGTCTTTCTCGACTACCGGAGAAAGATCATTGAAACCACCCCGTCCATCTGGCCAGTAAACGGCTATGTCATTGCCCGTTTCGGCAGAAGGGCCTCCTCTTATGCGTCAGAAACCGAATTCCACAACGGGATCGATATCGAGGCCTTCCCGGGTGCCGATATCAAGGCAACCGCGCCGGGAAAAATTGACGACATCAGGTGGGATTCTGTCCTGGGCCTCATGGTGACCATCAAGCATAAATACGGATTTACCACATCATACTCCCATTGCCAGCGGGTCTCAGTAGAGCAGGGGCAGCAGGTCTCCAAGGGAGAGGTTATCGGCTATGTCGGAAGGACGGGAAAGACCGCGCGGTACGTCTGTCACTATGAGATAGTCATCGGTACTGAGGCAGTCGATCCGATGCCATATCTCAACCGCATTGCACACAACTGATCCCGGGAAGCCGGCACTGTCGGCGCACTTATCAAAAATCGTCTTCGCTTCTTTTCGATATCAGGAGCTCGTCCGGGACCTCTTCGATCCGATCACCTATTTTCACCGCCAGGCGACTTGACACGACCCCGGGCCTGCATTTAAACTTCTTTCGTCCGCCTATTTTCAGGGTCATTTCGGAGCCTACTTTCGTCTCGGGAAGCTTGATCACGTCCCCAACGGCCAGGCGCAATACCTCCTGCACCGTTATCTGGACCTCACCAAGCTCTGCGACAATCGGGAGAACGACCGTTTCAAGCCTTTTCTGTATAACTGAAAGATTCTCGTCCGTCGCCCCCTTTCGTATGCTGGAGTACATATACTGCGCCGAAAGCTTTGAAATCACCGGTTCGATTGAGATGTAGGGGATACAGAGGTTGGTCATCCCCTCTACCTCGCCCACCTTTGTCTCGAGGGTTATGAGCACCACCATGTCATTGGGGGGGACGATCTGCGCAAACTGGGGATTGGTCTCTATATTGCCGAGGCGCGGCCTGAGATCGATGACGTTCGACCAGGCCTCTCTGAGATTACCCAGTATACGCACGATGATACCCTCCATGACGGAGAGCTCAATATCGGTCAGTTCCCTGCTTATCTTCGTTGCCTCGCCCATTCCTCCAAAAAGTTTGTCGATGATGGTAAAGGTTATTGAGGGATCGATTTCGAGAACCGCAGATCCCTTGAGGGGGTCCATGTTGATGACCGCCAGGGTGGTAGGGTTAGGGATTGAACGGATGAATTCCTCGTAAGTCAGCTGGTCGACCGAAGCGACATGAACGCCCACAAGGGCCCGCAGCTGAGCCGACAGCGCGGTTGTGGTCAACCGGGCAAACGTTTCATGCATCATCTGGAGGGTCCTGATGTGATCCTTGGAGAATTTATCAGGACGGCGGAAATCGTATATTTTGACCTTCTTCTGCTCTTTGGCTGCAGAATAGTCAGTGGTGTCCACCTCGCCGGTCGATATGGCGGTCAATAGGGCATCGATTTCATCTTGTGAAAGAATTTCCGTCATCGCTTCACACCCTTCATTACCGTGGCTTCCTCGTCGGTAATGAGCCACAGATTGTTGTACCGCTCGAGGGTATACCTGGATTTAAACCGGTGTATCCACCTGATCCCGAAACGGCTCACCACAACATCAACATACGCTATAGAGCGTTCCTTTTCAATCGATTCTTTGATAATTGAAAAATCGACAAGATAATCATCTCTTTCTCTGGTTACAAATTTGATGAACGCTTTTTCTATCTCGGCCTTTTCCTGATAATCAGCCCGGTAATATTTTTGAACAAACTCAGGAAAAGCGTTTATATATTTTTCCACATTGATGAATTTAATCCAGTTATCCCACTCTCTATCCTTCTCCGCCCTCAACGTCAACATTATTACTTCTTTAGGCGAAAGGGAGCGTTCAATTGACGAGACTTCACTCGGCTTTCTATAGCGCTTATCCTCTATCATCCTGAAAGAAAGCTCGTTATCGCTCGTCAGCACCAGGTCCTGATCGAAGGAAGGGAAAAACAGGCTTCGTACACGATACGTCGAATCGAGATTGATATCGTAGATTTCCCTGAGATCTACATTATGGATGAACATCTCCCCAGGAGCAAGCTCGATAATCCTTTTTTCAAGACCCCTGATAAGATCGGCGGTCCCCCGCCCTTCGATCCTGTGTGGGACAGTGATTTTCGCGTCCCTCCCCATCATATCATAAACCTTTGGCTGGAAGGTGGTATAGCCCGATGATTCACCCCCCGAAGGGTCGTAGACCTCGAAGTAGTTTTTTTTATCCGACATATTCGTAACGCAGATTCGGAGAAGTACACTCTCATCGGAAAAAAACACCTTTTTATCCATACGGATATGGACCCGTAGCCTGTCAGGCTCATATGCCCCTGAAAAGAGGGGCATGGCAAAAATGGATACCATGAGTATCGCTGAAATGGGGTACACTTTCATTTGTGCCATCAGGATCCGATACCGACCGTAGTAATTGGTTTCAAAACTGGACCTCTTACTACCATTTCGGACAATTTTCATATTTTTGTTATTAAAATTGTACAAATATGTCAAAATAATCCAATCTGGCATGGGACGCCGGCGACAGGATCGGGGGTCCCTTCCCAGCAGATTCACACTCCTATTCCCGATAAATCGTGAATATGAAGTCCTGAAGCCGATTTCGCGCCTTTTCACTGATCCCGGAGAAAAAGATGTTGAATATTTTTTTTTGCTCGTTGATGGCCTCGACAATTCCTATTAATTCCAGGGCCTCCCCGTCGATTTCGATGGTTCCCTTGAGAAACCTGCTCTCACTTATATCTACTTCGCTCCTGATGGTGGCCTCTCTGTCAGTGAGAAGGATAACCCTTCCATTGTTGACGACGATCTTCTCGGTCGTGATCCCCTTTTCTCCCTTCCCGGGATCAAAGGCAAAAAACCTGATCGGAATATCCACCTCGGCGGTGAGGCATTTTCTCTCTTCGCTCCGAACGATATCCTCTGTATGCTCGAAAAAAAGGATGTGCGGGCCGTATACGATCCTCCCTATAAGTCGTAGCGTGAATTCGTAGGAGGCCACGTTCTCCACCCAGAGATACGCTTCGACTGTATTGCCTTCCCTGATAAAGTTGAAGAGTTCCTCATTGACCGTCATCGCAAGATAGGACTCACTGTTTTCGTGAACCTTCAGGATTGAATATCCGAATCCCTTGCAATAGATCCTGATAACACTTCCGGCGACAATTTTTTTCGTATCTTCTAGTTTCTTCATGCCTGTAAATGTCCCCTTATGCTGCCTCTTCAGACAAGTATGCCGCTGCGGCGATGTCAATTACTAAAACGTTGATCCCTGCGGGCTATATGATTTCGTGCCCATCGCAGTCCAGCCTTCCCGACCATATTAAAAAGGCCGAGGGCGATTGGCAGAGCCCGTTCCGCCATCGGCGTCAGATAGCAGATTCGGATCAGGGAATGATAGAGGGTTCCCATTGTATCCGCAATGATGACGATTTCGTCTCCCTTACTTTCAAACCCCCATCTCCGGGCAAGCCTCCGCGCCTCGCCCTCTCCATCTCGCATGACGACCTTCACGTAAAAGGGCCCCCCGGGCTCGTACGTTTCCGCCGCTCCAAGACGCAATGAATCAGCTGCGTATCGGGAGAGAGCGGCGCGCCACCCCGCGAAATCAAACCCTTCTTTTCCCGCCGATTTGTCAATTGCGCAGGTCACCATGCCGGGTAGTATCTCCGCGGCATGCCGGCACGCCTCCGGGCACCCGGAAATAAACACGGGCCGGACACCGAACGGTGCCAGCGACGACGCAAAGAGTTCCGCTTCTGACATCAATCCACCGTTCACCTCCAGCCTGGAGATTCGGGAGGTCATGGTATGCGCCAGGAATCCGCCACTCCCCGACGGCGCGTGCATTCCTACCATGAGAAGTGTCGTCGCTCCATGAGGGTCCCCGATTCCCGGCACCGGACCCGAACGGTATCCATGCATGATCCGCGCCCGGGAATCGATCAGCTCCGGCATGAGATTATACCCGGTACGGTGGAAATCAGAAACAAACACTCTCCGGACTCCTTTATCGAACAGCGCGGCGCACACAGCATCGATGTCCTTTGACATCTCCACACAGGCACTGGCCCATTCGGGCGTCCTGAAACACGAGGCGGCGTAATCCCAGCAACCGGAGCTCCCCTCGATGTCGCTGATTATTAAAACCGTATCAATGCCGACTATCATCTCGCCTCAAAAAATCCTCTCGCGTCCTTCATCCCATCCTCGAATTGAATCGAGAAGCGCGCGTCCCTGAGGAGGCATATCCCGTCACGGGAGTATTCATATTCAAGATAGAGGCTATATATCTGCCCGTCCTGCATGTCCTTCAACAAAAGATGAAAGCTGAAAAGATCATTCCGCGAAAAAAACCTGGCATGACTCAGTTCCACCCCCTTTTTATCCATGTGCGCAAGAAACATGCCGAAGCGGTCAAGGAGTCGAATGCCCCTCTGGCCCTCCATGAGAAAACCATTCAAATATTTTTTGATTTTCCCCTCATCCTCCCGGTTTTCGTCAATCACCCGGGTCAGAAACATTGCATTATAGGAAGACAGTTTTTTTTCGGAAAACCCGGCTGTCGCCGAATCTGCGAACCAGGCTGAAAGTATAATCAGTACAATGACTCGTTTTTTCAATTCCTCACCCTTTTCCCAGGCATGCCGTCAACGGCGTTCAGGAAGGGCCCGAAGCAAATAAGGGCCGGCTCGCGGTTAAAATATTCTTTACTTTGCGCACCGTGGCATCTATGCTGCATCCAATACAATGAAATTGTGATAATGCCGCATTCATAATGAATTATTTCCCATCTAAGAATTCAAGAATAATTTTACCCGTTCCATGAAACATTCAAGAACGATTGCAATCATTCTCATCCTGTCGATAGTGGCACTGGTCCCCTTTGCCTGCGTCGTATCTGCGTATACACGTAGTCATTCAATACTTTCCGGGGGCCTCGAATTCGATCCGGTGACCTCGACGAAGATCTATGATATAAATGGCGACCTCATATCGGAGCTTTTCGATGAAAACCGCACAGTCATGCAAGCCGGCACCGTTCCGATTACCGTCAAGCATGCCTTCCTCGCCGCGGAAGACAGAAATTTTTACCTTCATCCAGGTTTCGACCTTACCGGTATCGCCAGGGCCCTCGTAATCGACATGGCAAGCGGAGAAATTCGCCAGGGGGGCTCCACTATCACCCAGCAGTTGGTCAAACAACTCTATACGAAAAGCGAGAGGACATTCCGGAGAAAATTGATAGAGTTGTTCCTTGCGCGGGAATTAGAAAGACGTTATGGGAAAGAAGAGATACTCGAGATGTATCTAAACCAGATATATTTCGGCCATGGCGTATACGGCGTCAACGCCGCGGCCCGTTTTTATTTTAACAAGGACATTGAAGTCATATCGCCGGTTGAAGCGGCTCTCCTTGCGTCCATTCCCGCTGCACCGGGACGTTTTTCACCCCTCAGAAGGCCGCGTGCCGCCTTCGAGAAATCCCGGCAGGTGATTCAAAACATGATCGCCGCCGGGTATCTTTCCCGGGACGGACTGAGCGAATCCTTCGAGGATTTCTGGTTGTCCTATCTTCCGAAAATCAGGACCAGGTTCGGGACCGTGGGGGTGCGCAACAAACAATCGGACCGTGCCCCCTATTTCACCGAGTACATACGGAGGATCCTTGTTGAGCGATTCGGTGAAACAACCGTGTACCGTGGCGGCCTCAAGGTGTACACGACACTTGATCTCCGCCAGCAAAAAGCGGCAGAGGACGCCCTTAAAAAAGGCCTTACTGATCAGAACGAATCCCTTCCATTCCGAAATCGTACCCGCATGGAGGTTATCGACCGCCGTATCGCCCACATGGGATCGCGCGACAGAAAGGCAGGTCACGGAGATATCGAAACCGGCGCAAAGTTTGCGCGGGCCCTTCGAGAAGAGTGCATCGACGAATTCCTGCTCGCCTCGCTGCTTTTCGGGATAGAGGGTATCGAGAATACACTCGCAGGTCACCTTGGCTTTTACGACCGGGTGCGCGACGATTCCCGCGTCGAAGGTGCTCTGATTGCCCTCGATCCGTCGACCGGGGCAATCACCGCCATGGTGGGAGGGAGCGATTTCACCACCGGCAACCAGCTGAACAGGGCGGTACAGTCGATCCGCCAGCCCGGCTCAGCCTTCAAAATATTCGTGTACGGCGCAGGAATCGAATCGAAACGCATCACCCCGGCAACCCCCTTTTACGACATGCCTGTCCTTTTCAAGGGGACCCGTACGGTCTGGAAGCCATCAAATTATGAAAAAAGTTACCGTGGAAGGGTATTGGTTCGGAAGGCCCTGGCCGCGTCCCTCAACATCGTTTCGGTACTTATTGTCGACGAGATCGGAGCAGGCCTCGTCGCCGACTACGCCTCCCGTCTCATCGGTATCCCCGAAAAGCGTTTTTCCGTGGATCCCACAATATCCCTCGGAACCTCGGATATCTCACCACTTGAAATGGCGCGCGGCATCGCCAGCTACGCCAACGGCGGCCGGAGTGTAAAATGCCATGCAATCCGGCATATTCTTAACAGGTACAACAAAAAGATTTTTGACATGAAAATTTTACCGGAAATGATGAAGGAGGTTATTTCCGCGGAAACCGCCTTCATCATGACCAGCATGCTCCGGAGCGTGGTGGATGAAGGCACCGCCACAGGCGCCATTCGCGGCACCTCCGGCTTTCATCTTCCCGCGGCAGGTAAAACCGGTACCACCACGAAATTCAGGGATGCATGGTTCGCGGGTTACACCCCCGATCTTGCGGCCGTCGTCTGGATGGGTTGCGATTCGCCATCCTACTCACTGGGCGCCGGGCGTAGTGCCGCGGCGGTCGCAGCCCCTGTGTGGGGAAATTTCATGAGGGAGGTCTATACATTCAGGAAACCGGGACGATTCAGAGAAAAGCCTGATGGTGTCCTCGTAAGGCCTATCTGCTCGAAAACGGGACGAATTCCTATTGATGGATGCCCCACCAGAAAGGAATACTTCATCGACGGCACTGAACCGGTGGAACGCTGTGATTCCGACCATGATGAAATAATCAGCATTTTCGACCTCGCGAGAAAGAGAAAAAACGACGTACTGAGGAAGGAGCAATTGAAATTGGAGGAAAGTTCCGGAAAGGAATTGCACAATTAGCGATAACCGGCAATTCGGGGTGATCCTTTCTTATAAGGTATTCAGGGACGGCCCTGATCCGGGCTCTAACTTTTCGGTATACAGGACCGGTTTCCCGATGGATACCTGTTGGTTCAATCCGTCGTCCGTTATGTTGAAATATTTCTTGACGATGATACACCTTCAATTCCATTCTCGGTATGTTAAAGTGATTCGATATGTCTGAAATCCCATACAATTAAAAGCGATCAATGATCATACAGGTATCTCACATTTTCTTGAAAGGAACGCTGCCATGCATGTGGTAATTCTCGGTGCGGGTGTGGTAGGTTTCCAGATAGCCCAGCAACTCATAATTGAAGGCAAAGATGTCGTACTCATCGACAGGGATCCCGAGCGGGCAAAATACGTCTCAACACACCTTGACTGTATGGTCATCAATAACGACGGCATCAAGACAAAGGTACTGAAGACGGCTGGTGCCGATCACGCCGATTCTTTTATCAGCGTTACAAACTCCGACGAGATTAACATGATCAGCTGCAGCATCGTAGCCAGCGAATTCAAAGTTCCGGTGAAAATAGCGCGCGTGCGCAATATCGACTACACCACATCGACCGTATTCAGCAAGGCCTTCCCCGGTATCGACTACATGGTCAATTCCGAAATCGAAACCGCCAGGCTTATCGCTAACACGGTGGCCCTGGGTGCCGACAGCGATGTGATACTCTTCGAAAACTCCGACTTCCACATGAGAAACATTATCATCGACCGCCACTCCTATTTCAGAAACAGGGCCATAAAGGATATACGCAAAAACCTGAAAGAGGAGTTCCTCATTACAGGAATCATCAGAGAGGGCTCTTTCATCATCCCCTCCGGTGACACCGTCCTCATGGAATCCGACAACATCTATATCCTCGCCGCGGTGAAAGCCATGACGAATATTTTCGCTGAAACGGGGAAAAAGAGCGAAAAAATCGATCGGATTCTTATAGCCGGAGGTGGAAACATTGGTACTCTCGTCTGCAGGTACCTGATGCGCACCGGAAGAAAAATTACGATCATGGAAACGGATTACGACATATGCAAAAAGCTCTCAGAGCGCTTTCCCGACGCCCTGGTTCTCAATTCCGATATCTCGGATGAATCGATTTTCGACGAGGAAGGGCTTGACCGATATGATCTCATCATCACTGCCACGGGAAACCAGGAGCTCAACATCCTCGCATCAGTCTACGCAAAATCCCGGGGCATCAAGCGTGCGGTGGCGCTCGTAGAAAAGACGAACTACGTGTCTATCGCCTCACAACTCAACATCGACTCGACCATAAGCCCCAAGAATAGCACGGTCGACGCGATATTGAAGTTCCTTCGCAGGGGGGACATACGGAGCGTCCATAGCCTCTTCGCGAGAAAAGTCGGTGTCGCCGAGGTTATAGAGTTCAACGCGGGCAGGAACGCAAAAATGGTGGGGAAAAAAATCAAGGATATCGAACTGCCTGAAAATTCACTCATCCTTTTAATAACAAGAGGAGGAGCGAATTTCATTCCTTCCGGCGATTCGCTCATTCAGGATAATGACACCGTCTTGATCATTGTGTCAAAGAACTCGATCGAAAAAATCGACGAGCTCTTCACCCGGGAGTGACGGAACATGAATATCCGGATCCTCGCAAAGACCCTGTCGATCGTGCTGATAATCATATCCCTTTCCATGATCGCTCCCGCGGGCATCGCGGCCTCCCACGGCGAGTACACGGCCCTCAAGTGTTTTTTGATCACCATACTGGGCACGCTCCTGTTCTGCTCTGCCTGCCTCCTCCTTCTCAAGAATACCTCCGGGGGGGACATGTCCACCCGCGACGGTTTCATGTTCGTTTCATTGAGCTGGATTCTCGCGGCCCTCATCGGCTCGCTTCCCTTCTATCTTTCAGGTGCCATACCCGTCTTCTCCGATGCTTTCTTCGAAACGATATCCGGATTTTCCACGACCGGGGCCTCGATACTGGTCGATATTGAAGCCCTCCCCCGGTCTCTCCTCTTCTGGCGGTCGATGACCCACTGGCTCGGGGGTATGGGCATCGTAGTTCTTACCGTCGCGATACTCCCGATCCTGGGCATAGGCGGCCTCCAGCTCATCAAGGCGGAGGCCCCCGGCCCGACCGTTGACAAGATCACGCCGCGCATCACGCAAACGGCAAAAATCCTTTGGCTCTTTTATATCGGCCTCTCCGCCCTTGAAACCCTGCTCCTGATGGTGGGGGGGATGGATCTTTTCGACGCGCTGACACACACCTTCGGCACCATGGCTACGGGTGGGTTTTCAACGAAAAACGGGAGCGTGGGCCACTACAATTCCCCTTTTATCGACGGGGTCATTACCCTTTTTATGCTGCTGGCGGGAATCAATTTCGTCCTCTACTACCGAATCCTGTCCGGTAGGGCGAAAATGATACTGCGGGACACGGAGCTAAGGGCGTATTTGCTCATATTTTTCATTGCAACACTGCTACTGACAGTAAATCTTTACGGGGGGCGGTACGAAACTGCGGGGCAGAGCTTCCGCTATGCCTCTTTCCAGGCCGCGTCCATTATGACAACAACGGGCTACGCAACCACGGATTTCGAGGGATGGCCCTATTTCTCCCAGATCATGCTTTTCATACTGATGTTCGTCGGGGGTTGCTCCGGCTCTACCGGTGGGGGCATGAAAGTCATTCGCCTTGTCACACTCATGAAACAGGGTATAATAGAGATGAAATACCTTTTGCATCCCCGTGGGATATTCACATTGACCCTGGGTGGAAAAACCGTAAAGAAGGACATCGTGTATGCGGTTTCAGGGTTTTTCTTTCTTTATATCCTCATTCTCTTGATCGTCTCCTTCGTTGTCGCATCCTCCGGTGAGGATATTACGACATCTTTCTCAACAGCCCTCGCCACATTGGGGAATATCGGACCCGGGTTCGGAAAAATCGGCCCGATCAAAAATTACGCTTTCTATCCCACCTATGTGAAATGGTTCCTCAGTGCGACAATGCTGGTAGGAAGACTGGAGCTCTATACAGTGCTGATACTCTTCACACCGCAGTTCTGGAGGAGATGAAAGCCAGCCGATTCGGGGAATCAAGACGCGATAGATCCCGTTGTCTCGTTATGCTCCTCATACTTTTTTCTCAGTTCATCATGTAGATTCTCGAATTCCTTTTCGTCCCTGATCCGGAACCGTTTCAGGGTATCCTCCTCAAGGTAGTAATAGTCAAATTTCTTTTCTTCGATATTGCACATCTTGTCGGCGAGATAGGTGAGATACACCATGTCGCGAAATTGTTCCCCGCAGGCCATCGGCGCGTGGTGCCACTGGATCGATTCCACAAGGTATTCGGGGAGGTTCCACTTCCGGGCAATTTTTTCTCCAATGGTGGCATGGCTTATGCCGATTGAAACCTCCTCGATGACCGTCGAAGTGCGGAGGCCGCGGTTGCGCGTGAGGGTGAACATCCATTCCGATAGTGCCGAGCTTGTAGAGAGAAGTACGATTTTCCCAAGGTCGTGCAGAAGTGCAGACATGTAGACATTCTGAGCTATTCCGTCGAGCCCGAACTTCATCGCAAGCCGGCGACCGTAGAAAGCAGCTCTGTTGCAGTGATCCCAAACCTGGCGGAACGAAGAATAACGCTCGTCAAGAATACGGCGCGCGCTCGTGGCGATGATGATGGCCCTCAGGTTTTTCAACCCGATGATATTGATAGCCTCACCAACTGTTTCAATTCGTTTTCGTGTAATGAATGCGGCTGAATTGGATAACTTGAGGACGGAAACCGATAGCGATGGGTCGACCGTAATCCGCTTGGACACGAGCCGGTAATCGACCTCCGGGTCCCGGCAGAGCCTTTCCAGCTCTACAATGTTCTCCGGGAAGGTGGGCAGATCCTTCACTTCGTCGAGGATCTGCTGCTGTATCCGGTTCATGACCGTCAATGGCTTGAGGTTAAACGGGATAGCCAGGGACGTCTCAGTCATTTTTTCCGTCGAAGATATATGGAGCGAGTTGACGCCGATACCCGTATTTTTCAGGAAAAGAACCGTCAGTACAAGACCGAGCCCCTCCCCTTCGCTGTCGTCCGCGGTATCGAAATAGACTTCCGAGAAATCGTGCAACGATTTCGCCTTCTGTATGCGGCTCTTCATCCGGCCCAATTCGTCAGGATGTATAGGAGCGTTGTTCTGGACATGGATGCTGAAGCCGGTCTCGAATTTCTTGAGGAAGATGGTGACCTTGTAATCGCTCTTTCGCAGCTCATCCTCGACGAATACCTGATTGTCGAGGATGAACGCCTTGAATCCCTCCATGCCCTGGAGGTACTGTTCCTGATCCTGCATGTCAAGGTTCTGCCATCGAAAGTAGAGTCGTTTCGAGTTTGCCTTCACCGCATTGACGATGATCTCTCTCAGAATAGTGATGATGGTATCCTGAAGGTAGACCAGATTGTTCCTCGACATGATTTTAATAATGACGGAACTGACGAAGCGCACAACGGCCCGGTTGTGGTAGCTGAGGTTAAGGGTAATGGTCTCGCCTTTGTCGAAATTTGCAGCCAGCTCCGATGTTGTGGCTATAGACATAATCCCCCCCCCGGAGAATCATTTGTAAATTTTTTTATTTATATATTATATTTTATACCATTTTATTACTCGGCTTGATTAATATCAAGCCTTTTCAACACTCCTGAAGATAGTGCGTCATCATTTCCCGTCCCAACGGACGGAAATAACTTCGCCTTCTTCCTGTCGGTTTCAAGCAAGAGGATTACTCCTCGTACGCATCCCCCGATTTTGCAGGGAATCCCTGTTAAAGATTACTTGACATACCTGCATGATGACCCCTTTTAATTCATCCATCATGGATTTCACCTATAATACTACCCAGGTAATGGTACGAAAGGCCATCCGGAAATTCGCTTCTGAATCCCTCGAGAAATGGGCCAATTATCTCGACCGGGAATCGAAGCCCCTTCCAGAGGAGATCATCAAGGAAATGGGCAGGCTCAACCTCTGGGGCATTCAGGCCCCGAGGGAATTGGGCGGGGCCGGGCTTGATTCCATCAGCTATTCAATCGCCATAGAGGAGATATCGCGGGTAAGCGCGGCTGTGGGCCTTGGAGTGACCGTTCATAATTCAGTCTGCCTCGCTCCCATCATGGCTTTCGGGACCCCCGGACAAATTTCCCGTTTCGCGCCCGATCTTGCATCGGGGAAAAAAATCGGGGGCTTTACCGTCACTGAACCCCAGGCCGGTTCTGACGCAGCATCGATCCGCACCATCGCAGTCCCTGGCAAGGGGCACTTTATCCTCAACGGTCAGAAGGCCTTTGTCACCAACGGCGGCGTCGGCGATCTTTTTCTCACCGCCGCAACCGTCGATCCGGGCAAAAAAACGGCAGGTATCGCCATCTTCATCGTGGAAAAGACCATGGATGGTTTCCAGAGGGGAAAGGTCGAGGATATGATGGGAATGCGCGGGAACATGGTATCGGAGCTTTTCTTCAAGGACGTGTGTGTGCCGGAAGAAAACATGCTTGGCCGCCCGGATGAGGGGTTCAGGATATCGATGCAGATCCTCGATATAGGCAGAATCGGTATCGCCGCCCAGGCCCTCGGTATAGGAACCGCGGCCTTCGAGGCAGCCGCCGCCTACGCCATGGAACGAAAACAGTTCGGCCGTCCAATCGGGAACATTCAGGCAATCACCTTCAAGCTTGCGGAGATGAAGACCGGCCTCGACGCCTCGCGGCTCCTGCTCTACAGGGCCGCCGACCTCAAAGACAGAGGACTCCCGTTTTCATCCGAGGCTGCCATGTGCAAGCTTTACGCGTCAACCACGGCCATGGATGTCTGCCGCGAAGCACTGCAGATTTTCGGTGGCTACGGTTACGTGAAGGACCTCCCGGTGGAACGCTTCTTCCGCGACGCGAAAATCACTGAAATCTACGAGGGAACGTCTGAAGTGATGAAGATCATCATCGGCAATGCCATTATCAAGGAATTCAGCAGGTTATAGATAGTGATGCTCTCCCTCATTGTATGTATCAAACAGGTCCCTGACGCCCATAAGGTTCGCATTTCGGGCAGGAACGGGGATATCGATCGTGCCGGAGCGGATAACATCCTTAATCCCGACGACCTTCACGCCATTGAAACGGCACTCTCGCTCAGGGATGCTTACGGAGGCCGAATCACGGCCCTGACCATGGGGCCGCCCCAGGCCGCCGATGTGCTCTACGAGGCCTACGCCCTCGGTGTCGATGATTGTGTGCTCGTTTCCGACCCCGCCTTCGCCGGTTCTGACACCCTCGCCACCAGCCGCGTCCTCTCCCGGGCGGTGACACTTCTTGCCCCCTTTGACATCATTGTCACCGGCCGTGAGGCGATTGACGGTAACACCGGCCATGTCGGGTACCAGCTCTCTGAGTTCCTTTCCGTCCCGCTCATCACCAGGATTCACGACATTCGGATCGAATCCAGCCACGCGGTTATTGAACGCACCTACGGCCATGAACACCAGAACATCCGGGTCTCCCTGCCCGTGCTCCTTTCAATCGGCAGGAATGAAAACCGGGTGAGAACCCCGCGTCTCGCCGACATCAGCCTCTCCGCAGACAGAGGCATCACTCGCTTTGGCCTGGATGATATAGGCGGAAGCGCCGCTGAATACGGCGGCGCCGGATCGCCCACCATTGTAATCGATACCGAGATATTCACCCATGTGCGCGGGCGTGAGACGCTGGCCGGGAGCCTGGATGAAAAGGTCGATCAGTTGATCCATCGATTGAAAAAAGATGATGTGTTACGGAACTGAATTATGAGCGAGGGACCAAATCTGATGATGGGCTGCGGCGATGTCTGGGTTTTCACCGAAATCCAGGATCATGAACGCGTTCTCGAGGGGGCCCTGGAGTTACTGACGAGGGGGAGGGAGATCGCGGATGAACTGTGTGTCAGGCTTGTCGCAGTGGTCTTCGCCCTTGAGGCAGAGCAGTATCTTTCCGTAGTGGAGCGATACGGGCCCGATCTGATTATCTACTGCAGCGATCCCCGTCTGAAGCACTATGACAGCCAGATATTCCCTGACATCTATACCGGACTGATCCGCACGCATCGACCCTCCATCCTGCTCTTTCCCTCTACAGAAGCGGGAACCGATCTATCACCCCGACTGGCACAGCGCTTCTCGACCGGCGTCACGGCCCACTGCACCGGTCTGGGCGTCATGGACTCCGATGAGTACGGATCCGGCCTTCTGGTGATGAAGCGCCCGGCCTATGGCGGCAACGCAATTGCGACCGTCATATGCCCCCATGCCCGCCCCCAGATGGCGACGGTTCAGCAGGGAGTTTTCGAGAAAAGGGAATCAACGGATAGGAACACCGAGAGGGAACAGATATCCTTCGATTTCGACATGACTTCTCTACACATCACCGCGATGAAGGCGCCACTGCGCAGGGACAGGCCGAAGGTGCCCCTCGAACAGGCAACGGTCGTAGTCGCGGGGGGTCGCGGCATGGGGGCAAAAAAAGGCTTCGACCGTCTTTACGAATTATCCGAGATTCTCGGTGGCGAAGTGGGCTCTACAAGGGTGCCGGTTTTCAACGGCTGGTGCGGTGAAGAAAGGATGATCGGGCAGACAGGAAGGACGATCCATCCGAAACTCTATATCGGTTTCGGTATTTCGGGACAGATACAACATACCGCGACGATAGTTGAATCTGAGATCATTGTATCGGTCAACATGGACGAAGGGGCGCCTATTACGGAACTATCCGATTACGTTATCGTCGAAGACGCCGGGGAGTTCCTGGCGCGACTTATCGAGCGCCTGCGAAGTGAATCGCGACCCTGATCAGGGGACCGCATGCTTTCTGACAAACCCGCCGATATTCATTATGGCCTGTCTCGCTCTTTTATCGGTCCTGTTTTACCACTATCTTTCCGATAGTATACATGGCGAGCATCGTACCAGCCGAAAGGCTGTAATGTCACCGATGGCGCCCTACCTCGCGACACGGACATGAAGATGCGGATAACCTGTGCTGGATGTAAAACGGACTACTCCCTGAGCCTTGATGAAATAAGGAGGCTTCCCCGTTCCATTCTGCCCTGCGGGAAATGCGGAAAATATATCAAGATCACCCCCTGCCCGCGTTGTAACACCTACTACTCCATAACCTTTTCATCTCCCGCCAAGACAACGTATCGGTTGACCTGTGAAACATGCGGAGGGCCCTTCTCCATAGAATTCCCGATGATTCGTGAGGCCCATGCCGCTGCGGACGTCGAAACTTCCGCCACAAATCCGGGAAAGAGACCCCGTCTCTTCAAACTCCCTTTCCTGAAACAAAATGCGTCATCACCGAAGGGACCGTCCTTTTCTTTCGCGCCGGCCGAAAAGGGCCGCGCCTCGCTCCAGGCACAGAGCAGCGGAGGATTCACCATTCAGGGTTTTTTTACGGCTTGTGCAGAGGCCCTGGTTCCCCGAAAACTTATCATCGCGGCGTCTGCGGTCGTGATCGCATCCATGCTGCTTTTCTGCTACAACCGCCTAATTACTATGATTTTTTCATCCGCTGATATCGGCAGGGCAGAGTTTATTAAATCGATCGTTCACATCACTCCCTTAGCCCTGCTTTTCTTCATCTACCTCGCTGCCGCTTCGGTGATATCCAGTCTCAGTATGGATGGCGCCGGACCCCAACAAAACGCCGCTCCCCGCATCGCCCTCAGATACCTGGTGCGCTCTATAGGTTCGGTCTTCATTGCCTCTGTGTCCCTTTTCATTGCCACGATATTCATATTCATGCTCTTCGGCGCCATTCCTGTTATCGGGCCCCTGCTCTTCGCCATCCTTTTCCTGCCCCTCTACGCCGTATCGCTCTGTATGATTATCCTATTCGCAGTGGGGTTCTGGTTCTATCCCCCCATCGTGGCTTCGAGCGGACCGGGGCCAAGGGCCGCAATGCGAGCCTTTTTCGTTTTCATACGAAGACATGGCCCAGGCCTCGCCTATGCCGTTCCGATTCTTTCCATCGTCACCGCTGCGTCCTTCAGTGTCATATTCATTCTTCACAAGACCGCGGTATCCATCGCTCTCTTTATCTCAAAAAACTTAATTGCGTTGAACACGATGACCACCTCCGACGCGACTATTTCCCCGCTTCTGTCCCTGTCGGATCTCGCGATGATCGGTACCGATGCAGGCGCCTACGGTTCGATAATCACCGCGGTTCTTTCCGCTACTACGCCCGGTGGTGTAATACTTGCTTCAGCGCTTTCCCTCATATCAATAATGCTTTTCGCGATCTTCATCTCCCTCACCGCGACCCTCTCCGCCCATGCCTATGTCATGATGGAAAGGAACGGGGGCTCCGACGATGCAGGCGCCATCCGTCTCCTCCTTCTTTCCCTCCTGTTCCTCGCAGGAATTCTACTTGTAAAAAAATTATTTTTTTAATTATATCCCGAATTGGTTGGCAATTCAATGAACTTGAATAATTTTTTTCCGAATTCTCTTGACAATTCCGCCCCGTCGTTTAACGAAACATCTCACACGATCAAATCAACAGGAGAAACATGTGTCCAGATCATATAACATCGCTATCATTCCGGGGGATGGAACGGGCCCGGAAGTGATCGCCGAGGGCCGCAAGGTCCTCTCCGCCGCCGCCTCGACTGAAGGCGTGACCCTTACTTTCACCGAATTCAACTTCGGCGGAGAACATTTCATTAAAACCGGCGAGGTTCTCCCTGAAAGCGCGATCGGCGATTTGAAAGCGTTTGACGCCATCTATCTCGGCGCGATAGGACATCCCGATGTAAAGCCCGGTATCCTTGAAAAAGGCATACTCCTCAAACTCCGTTTCGAGCTTGACCAGTACATCAACCTGAGGCCGGTGCGCCTCTATCCGGGAGTACCCTGCCCCATCAAGGGTAAAGGCCCCAAAGAGATCGATTACTGTTGTGTGAGGGAAAATAGCGGCGGCCTCTATTCTGGTATCGGAGGCCTCTCCCGCCCCGGCACGACTGATGAGACCGCCGTCCAGAACATGGTTTATACCTACCACCAGGTCGCACGATGTCTTCGTTACGCCTTCGAATACGCGCGCGCGCACGGGAAAAAGGCGCGCGGCATCGGCCCGAAAAACACCCTCGCCCTGGTCGGAAAATCCAACGTGCTGACCTATATGTACGAGCTGTGGGAACGTGTCTTCGCCGAAATCGGCGCGGAATATCCTGACGTAAATAGAGAATACTATCACGTGGACGCCACCTGCCTTTACATGATCGCGTGCCCGGAGATATTCGACGTAATCGTCACGGAGAACATGTTCGGCGACATCATCACCGACCTTGCCGCCATCACCCAGGGCGGGCTTGGAATCGCCGCGGGGGGAAACATCAATCCAGAGGGCCTTTCCATGTTCGAACCGATCGGCGGCACCGCTCCCGCGTGGACCGGTAAAAACGGGATCAACCCACTGGCGGCCATTCTTGCGGGCGGAATGATGCTCGAGAGCCTGGGTGAACGAGCGCTCGCCGAACGTATCGAGAAGGCCGTTATCAAAGTAATTGAAAAGGACATGAAATCGATGGAGGCGGGCCGCATGGGCCTTTCGACAACCGAGGTGGGAGACCGCGCGGCATCATACGCCTCATAAGTGTCCGATGAAAAACAACGAATCAATGTACGTCAGGTCAGCTGAGAACTACTCTGAGCACTGCTTTCCTTGAAAATGAGCAGGTGAAGGTTGACTTCAGGGGGTAACTTTCCTGGACGTTTATAACGATCCAATCGCCCCGCTCTCCCTGAGCCGGTCGATATCACCCTTGTCAAACCTCGCAAGTGCAAGTATTTCTTCATTATGAAATCCAAGGGGCACTGCCGCCGTGTCGGCATAATGATGACCGGAGCCGAATTTGATAGGGTTCCCGATCTGCTTCAGTTTTCCACCACCCACTGTGCCGATATCTACGACCATTTCGCGTTCGGACAGCGGCGGGCGGGATATGGCTTCCGCGAAAGAATAGACCGGCTCCACGCATGCGTCAAAGTCGCCGAACACCTTGGTCCAGTGGGAGAGGGGTTTCGAAGCGATTATCCCCGCCACCCGCTCTTTATTTTTCCAGTTTATTATACCCGTTCCTGAAATGTCCGAACACCCGATTCCTTCACAGAAAGCGGAAAAAAACTTCGGCTCAATGGGACCCACGGAGAGATACCTCCCGTCCGCGGTGGCGTAATAGTCGTACAGCGCGCCGCCAGTCAGAAAATCGCCCCTCTCTGGCTCTTTCCCTCCCGCGAGAAATCCCGCCGCGGAGAATATTGACATGGCGAATACCCCATCAGTGATTGAAATGTCGATCCGGTCCCCCCGCCCATGTTTCATCCGGCCGATATACGCTGCCAGTGCGCCAATGACAACATTTTTCGAACCACTCCCGAGATCAGCCACCTGAATGCCCGAAAGGACCGGTCCTGTATCCCGTCTTCCCGATATCGATTCAACCCCTGATAGGGCCATATAGTTGATGTCATGTCCCGCCCTGGCCGCGTAAGACCCGCTCTGCCCGTACCCCGTCAGGGAGCAATATAGTACCGATGGATTGATCTCCTTCAGTTGTTCATACCCGATGCCGAGCCTCTCCATGGTACCGGGACGGAATTGCTCGATAACGAGGTCGTACTCACACACAAGCCGGCAAATGATCTCCCTCGCCCCCTGCTTTTTCAGATTAATCCCGAGGGATTTCTTGCCGCGATTGACATGGGCGTATACCGCACTCATGCCCTCAATATGGGGCGGCATAAGTCGCATAATGTCCGGGCTTTCGATATTTTCGACCTTTATTATGTCCGCGCCAAGGTCAGCGAGGGTCATTGTCCCGAAGGGGCCGGGCAGGAGGTAGGTGAAATCGAGAATTTTCATGCCTTCAAGGGGTTTGGTCATGGGGCCCTCACTTTTCATTATGCGCTTACGAGATGTATTGAAAAGCACTATCCCGATGTAACGATGATCGCCGGTATCTTCCCGCCCAAGACGTGACCGGCGCCTTATTTCTGACCGGTTAAAATGAGCTTCACCGCGAGAGACGCGAACACTACACCCGCTATTTTATTCATTGCGCCTTCCCATTTTCCCGTCCTGGATATCCAGCGCCCGATGATCCCCGCCAGACTGCTGATCATGCCGAATATGACCATGGTCACAAGTATAAACATCAGACCTAAAATCATCAACTGGAGAGTAATCGAACCCTTCGAGGGGTCGGCAAACTGCGGCAGGAAAGCCAGAAAAAAGAGTGAAACCTTGGGATTGGTCATGTTCATGATGATCCCTCTCCGGTAAAGCAGCCATGTACCGAGGCTTGATCTGCCGGCCATGTCGACACCATCCCCCCGGGCGGAGAAGGCCTTCCATGAAAGATAGAGCAAATAGCCAGCGCCGATATATTTCAAGGCATTGAAGGCGATAATGGAGGTCTGGAAAATTGCCGCCACCCCGAGGGCCACGATCGCGGTGTGGAAGATCAGCCCCGTGCAGAGCCCCAGGGTGATGATCATTCCCGCCCCCCTCCCCATGGTGATCGATTGCGTGAGTACGAAGATATTGTCGGGCCCTGGGGCAAGGGCCAGCAATGCCGATGCGAGAAGGAAGATGCCGAGCTGATTCAGATCTGCCATTCCATTTCTCCCATAAGTAATGACACGGAACCGATCCTGCTTCCATGCCGGAACTCCCACGTCATATATAGCAAGCCAGCCCGGGATGTAAATCACTATTGATGGTGCCTGGAGCAGATCCGGCCGATCGCCGCCATGTCCCTGTAATATGCCGTGAAAACGGTTATGGTTGCACTACCCGGGCCCTGACCGACATGTAATTTTGTCGCACTTCGGTCCAGAACCGCTTGACATGGCTGCGGATAAGCATTTATATTCAACGGACCTGGCAGCATGAAGGCATCGGTCCACAGATAGATGCCACGCATGTACACAATCAAAGAGGAGCATGTGAAACGTGGTATCGATTCTGGCAGCGGTATTCCTCATAATCGGTATAGTATCGCTCTATTTCGGGGCACACTGGCTGGTACGGGGGAGCGTTGCCCTTGCGTTGAAAATGGGCATACCCCCTGTTATTGTTGGCCTTACCATCGTTGCCTTTGGGACAAGCAGCCCCGAGCTTCTCGTCAGTTTCAACGCCGGGCGAATGGGCAACGCGGACATCGCCATCGGCAATGTAATCGGCTCGAATATCGCCAACATTGCCCTGATTCTCGGGGCAGCCGCCCTTATCCGGCCAATCGTCATGAACATTCGCGCCATTCGTTTCGATATTATTTTCATGCTCGTCGTGTCCGTGGCCTTCATCATCCTGGTCCAGGACAGGGACCTCGACAGATTTGACGGTGTCGTCTTCCTGGCCATGATATCCGGCTACATCGCGTTCAAGGTCTTTCAGGCAATGCGGAAAATCAGACAGGGCAAAACTGAGGAGCTCGATCAGTCAATCGAGAAAAAAATCGGCCCGCACGACATAGAAACGCCCATAGGAAAATCGATACTCCTGATAATTGCGGGAATAGTCGTTCTCGCCGGTGGATCAGAGCTCTTTATAAGAGGGGCGATCACGATCGCGAAATTACTCGGGGTGAGCAACGTGGTTATCGGGCTCACCGTGGTGGCTTTCGGCACGAGCCTCCCGGAACTGGCCACCTCCGTGGTGGCGGCTGCCAGGGGAGAGGGTGACGTCTCCCTTGGCAATGTGGTGGGTTCTAACATCTTCAACATTCTTTTCATCCTGGGCGCCACCGCCCTCTTTTTCCCCATAGGTACGGGCGACGTGAACCTGGTCGATCTGCTCGTCATGCTTGGCACGTCTCTTCTCGTGATACCGATTTCCATAATAGGCCGCAGGGTCACCCGACCCGAAGCCCTGTTGCTCCTGGCGATCTACACCGGCTATATCTTTTACCTGTATACCCATCATGCTGCAAGGATATGAGGCCCGGCAGACGAAGTACCACCACTGCGGGTTCCGGTATGCCCATCACTACAGATGAATGTCACTATTCAGAAATGCGGCGGTTCGATCACTTACGTCTTTCCATGTTTGATGAAAGTTCCGTTATCCAGCTCTTCGAAGGCCAGTTGCAATTCCTCCCGTGTATTCATCACAATCGGCCCGTACCATGCCACCGGCTCCCCGATCGGTTCCCCCGATACAAACAGAAACCGTACCCCGTCTCCCTCAGCCGTCACTACTATTGAATCCCCTTCTCCGTAGACCACCAGCGTACCGTCGCCGATACTACGGTCCTTTTTAAAGTCGAAGTAATTGGCTCCTTCTGAATCGAACGAAAAGGGCCCGCCTTCCCTGCAGAAAAGGCCCCGTCCCCCGATTACATAGGCGAGAACCCTGTGCCCCGGCTTCGTCGGATGGACGAATTCCCCTCCCGCCTGCACCGTCACATCAAGATATTCTGGATCGATAACGACATCCCTCACGGGTCCCTGCTTCCCCTCAACCTCACCGCAGATGATTCTCACCATGGCGCCGCCCGGAAGTTCTGTTTCAGTGATCTCATCGGATTTCACCTCTCGATAACGGGGCGCCATCATTTTTTTCGATGCGGGAAGGTTTGCCCAGAGCTGAAACCCTTGCATCGATCCTGCTTCGTCACCCTTGGGCATCTCCTGGTGGATGATGCCGCTCCCTGCCGTCATCCACTGAACATCCCCGGGACCGATGACACCGCGGTTCCCGAGGCTGTCTCCATGCTCGGCCCTCCCCTTCAAGATATAGGTAATAGTCTCTATGCCACGGTGTGGGTGCCAAGGAAATCCCTTGATGTAATGCGCAGGATCATCTGACCTGAAGTCGTCGAGCAACAGGAAGGGGTCGAAAAGCCGACTGTCCCCGAAACCGAAGGCTCTCTTCAGGTGCACCCCCGCTCCCTCGATGGTCGGCTTGGCGCGCATGGTTTTTACTATTTTTCTCATCTCCCGCCTCCGATTTTCATGTATCGCGAAATTCATCTGTCGGCCCGGAGTGCGACGTACACCAATACCATCTACTAAAATATAACATGAAGCAGTCATCGCGTCAAGAAACAACATAATCGATCGCGACACTACCTTTAACTATGTTCCAGTCACAAACAAAAGGAAGTGAATTATCCCGATTACAGGGGTATATCCATCATTCCCGAAATGCTTATTCAGGATAAAAAAATGCTTGATAGCATAGGGTATGTTTTTGATACTCACAAGATTACCTCTACAGTTAATGGTACTATGAATGAAAGTACGCAGTCATGAGACGAATCTTCTTCCGAATCTATTGATCTCTCTTCAGGTTTGGTCGGAACCCTGTTCCATACATTCATGAATTGCCGGGTCAGGAGTGTCGTCATCCCCCGATCTGAAACCATTCAGAGCGAGTGATTCAAGGAACTGGTCAGGGAACAGAACAGGGGGGGGCCATTCCGGTTTTATAAGGAGATGGAGAGGGCCACGCGTGACGTATTGGATAATGGAATCAATAAACTAGATTTGCAGATCAAGCCGTCAAAGTGATATCATTATCGATGCCGCCTCAATCCAGAGCCCGCAATTCCCTCGATGGTGGGAATTCATTGCTCAGTAGTGCATTAAAAATATCACGGGTGCACATTCTCAGATAATCGATTCAAGGACCCAGTAAAATGGATTTCACATCGAACATTTCAGTCATTCTTCTTGTTGCATTCTTCCTGATATATTTCACACTCGATCGTTTTCTGAAATACCGAACAAGGACCCTCACCATCTTTATTGCAGGGTGTTCACTCGGCATATATGCCTTCTGGTACCCTCCTGCGGTGCTTATTCTTCTGGCCTATGCCATTCTCGTACGCTATTATGGCATCCTTCTTCATCGTTACCGAAAGCGAATACTTCTCGGGACGATCATCATGATCCTCATCATCATCTTGATGCTGTTCAAATATCATTTTGTCATTACTTTAATGTATATGAAGGCGGGAAAAGTCACGCCCTTCACTCTCTTTTTGCCCCTTGGTATATCATTTTACACCCTCTCGGTTATAGGTTATTTCATCGATCTGTACCGGGGCGTTACCTCTCCCGCCGAAACGTTGATTGATGCCGTTCTCTTCGTCTCTTTCTGGCCTAGTCTTTCATCCGGCCCGATACTCAGATCCGACAATTTTTTCGCACACATAAAAAATCGCGAATCCCTGACAGTAGGAACCATGACAACCGCTTTTGTTCTCATAACAACCGGGATAATCAAAAAGCTCCTTATCGCGGACAACCTCGGCGCATGGGTCAACTGGAACCTTTCATTCGGCGCGGCGCGTCTTGGCATTCACGAGGCATGGATAACCATGCTTGGATTCGTGGGCCAGATATACGGGGATTTCAGCGGATACAGCGACATGGCCATAGGCCTCGCCCTGCTTGTCGGCTTCAAGCTCCCGGCCAACTTCAATTATCCCTACGCGGCCGATTCTGTCACCGAATTGTGGAGGCGCTGGCACATCAGTCTCTCTTCCTGGCTCCGTGATTATGTCTACATTCCTCTTGGTGGAAACCGCAAAGGAAAACTCAGGCAACATATCAACATTATGATCACATTTTTCGTCTCGGGCCTCTGGCACTCCGTCGGATCCCTCCTCAATTATATTGTGTGGGCCCTCTCAAACGGGTTTATAATTGTCCTCGAACAGCAATTCAAGGGTTTTTACGAACGCGTGCATCCCCGCATCCGGCATGGTATTACCCTCCTCCTTTTTACCATCACCGCGACATTCTTCCGCCTTGACATCAACCAGGCCCTTCACATGCTTAAGAAGATGTTCGGTGTCGATTCGCTTTATTTTTCACTCAGCAAACCAATCTATATTCTACCGATTATTCTTATACTCATTTTCCTTGTCATTGAGCACTGGGTGAAATTCTACCGCGTGGACGAGAACGGAGCCGTTTCAATCAATACAAAACCAACAGCTGTCTTTCTTCTCTGCGCGCTGACGATTCTTTCACTCTTTTTTTCCGGTGCATCCCAGCAATTTTTTTATTTCCAATTCTAATTCCAGGTGGCGAGATGAACCCGCAACTAATAATCCGTTTCATCATTGTAACCCTCATCGTCGGAATCGCAGCGTCAATGGCCCTTCAAAGTCTGAAGATCACGCATGACAAGCCGACAGAAGTGGAGCTTGCGCGGACAGAGAACCCACTCTACAAGGAATTTGTACAGACGGGCAGAAACTTCGGTCTGGACATGGAATTTACCAGATATGCAAAGTGTCATGGATTATCACTCACGCCGATTATCGACCACCCCCTGCTTGCTTGCAAAAAACATTCACAGGACATCATTATATTCGGTGACAGCAGCATTGCATGGGGAATCATTCCTGAAATTATCGAGCAGATGACCGGCCTTCAGGTTGGCATTTTTGCGTTTGAAGCCTTTCCGTTAAATATCACATCGGTGAAGATAATCGATCTCGTATCCTCCTATTATCTCAAACCAGGGGGCACCATCATCCTGGGATTCTCCAACTGGTTTCATGAGCAAAACGCTCACGGCCCGATCATCCTTCACGCTGATTGGATGTACAGGGTCGCGGCCATGACAAAGAATGAATTTTCATATTTCATAGAAAAAGAAATTAAAAAAACCGCTGAAAATGGATTATCAATCCGCGCCACAATAAAACGAAACCTTGATTTTGCCGGTTACCAAAAACAGTACAGAAAACTAAAAGAGTATCTTGGTGACACATTACATCTATCATTATACAATATCAACCTTTACAATGAGCATGTCGAGCCCATCATCAACCCTGAATGGCATGAGAAAAAAAGGTCGATGATGTCCCAGATACAATGTTTTATTCGCTGGAACAATCGCTCTGTGGTGGTACGAATGGATAACAGTGGAGTCCGTTCCCTTCATTCCGAAACGCCGGCCGATCCTTCATTCTCCAACAAAAATACCGCTCTCGTTTCGGCTGCCGTTAAAAAGATTAATTACCGGAAGGTGTTCCTTGTCACCACCAAACATACCCACGATAAGTACCGAAAGCTGAGGAGCATCTATCATGCGTATTACAGTGATATAGCGGAACTGATCGATCTTGGACGCGCCCACCCTCGCGGTGAATCCTACCAGATGGATGAAAAAGAGCATCCCATCAATTCCGGCAGCCTTCACCAGAGCATCATCCTGGGGAAAGAGTTGCGAAAACTAATGTCGTTGAAGAAACATTGACATGTATCCGCCGGGCCCCCTGCGCCTACCTGTTTCTCCTCAGAGTCCCATCGAGCGAGACACGATCAGCTTCATGATCTCGGAGGTGCCGGCGTAGATCGTCTGAATCCGGGCATCCGTGAAAAAGCGCGATATCATATATTCGGTGCAATAACCGTACCCTCCGTGTAGCTGAAGGCATCGGTCCGCAACCCTCATGGCCATCTCGCATACCCAGTACTTCGCCATGCAGGTCTCCTTAATCACATCTTTCCCCGCCATGTGGTTGTTGATGAGGTCGTCGACGAAACATCGGCCGGCCGTGACCTCCGATGCCAGTTCGGCGAGAAGAAATTGCGTGTTCTGGAACTTCGACAGGGGCTTGCCGAAGAGCTTTCGTTCCTTCACGTAATCGATCGTCATCTCGATGGCGCGTTCCGCCGCCGCCTGGGAACCGATGGCACAGACAAGCCTCTCCTGCTGAAGCTTTTGCATCAGGTAGATAAAGCCCTGTCCCTCCAGGCCGAGGAGATTCTCCGCGGGAACCCGGCACTCGTCGAAGAACAGCTCCGCCGTGTCCTGCGCCTTGAGGCCGATCTTTTTGATAAGAGCACCCCTTGTAAATCCAGGCGCATTCCGCTCCACAACAAAGAGGCTCATGGCATGCGCAGCCGGAGTGTCCGGCCCGCCGGTCCTGCACGCCACCACCACGATGTCCGCAAGGTGGCCGTTCGAGATGAAGGTTTTCTGACCGTTGATGACCCACCGATCCCCGTCACGCTTCGCGGTGGTACGGATTGAGGCCAGGTCTGACCCGGCTTCCGGCTCTGTCATGGCGACTGCCAGGACCGCGTCGCCTGCCGCAGCTCCGGGAAGCCATCGCAGTTTCTGCTCTTCCGTGCCGTATGAAAAAATGTAAGGCCCCACGATATCATTGTGCAATGGGACGAAAAGCCCGCTCGCACCGCAACGTGCCAGTTCCTCGGTTATTATGACTGAATAAAGCCAGTCCGCATCCGCTCCGCCGTATTTCTCCGGAAGCCAGGGAAGGAGATAGCCGTTGTCCCCGAATTTTTTCCATATCTCCCTCGGTACGATTCCGGCCTCTTCCCATTCTCCATACCGCTCGCCGATTTCCTTATTCAGAAACCGGCGAAACGTATCCCGGAACATCACATGTCCCTCGTTGAATTCTACTGTGCGGTCCATATCATCCTCCTCGTTCCCTCCCCCGTATGGAGGAATGGCTTCGTTCAATCCACCATAGACCCTGCAAGGTTATCATGGTACATTGACTCTAGAAGGTCCCCGTACCGCGCCAATATGTTCTTTCTCTTGAGTTTCATGGTGGGGGTCAGGAGATCGTCCTCCATTGAGAAATCACATGGAACAATCCTGAAATCCTTTACCTGCTCGAACCTTGCCAGTTCCCCGTTCATCCTGTCAATTTCGCTTCGTATAAGATCCCTCACTTCGGTCCTGTCCTGAAGAGGTCCTGATCCATCTATGGAGACCCCCATCCCGGCAAGACGGCTTTTCACCTCATCCGGCTCGAGAGTGACCAGGGCGGTGATATATTTCTTCCGGTCCCCGCACGCCATGGCGTTGCTTATACAGGGCGACCCCTTGATGACGCTTTCTATATTGGCAGGTGAAATGTTCTTGCCCGCGGCGGTAATGATGAGCTCCTTTTTACGGTCGGTGATATACACGTATCCCTCATCATCGATTACACCGATATCCCCCGTATGGTACCATCCATCAGGGTCCTTGGCCTCTCTCGTGGCCTCCGGCATTTTCCAGTATTCACGGAATACGTTCGGGCCGCGAACAAGGAGCTCACCGTCCTCTTCCACCCTCAATTCGACTCCCGGGATCGTTTTACCCACGGAGCCGAAGCGGTAGTTCTCCGGCGTGTTCCATGTCGCCGGCGCCGAGGTCTCGGTGGCGCCCCATCCCTCCAGTATCAATATCTCCGCGGCATCGAAAAACTCGGCGATTCGTTTAGCAAGTGGAGCGCCCCCGGAAATGAAGTATGTGAGGTTACCCCCTACGGCATCCTTCAGCTTCGAAAACACCAGCCGCCGTGCGATGCCGTACCGCATGGAGAGAAGGGGCCCCAACCCCTTTTTCGCGGACTTTCGCCTACTCGCCTCCGCCCCCACCCGGACACTCCACCAGAACAGCGTCGCCTTGAGGCCCCCTTTCTCGCTCACCCCCGCTACGATCCTCTCGAAAATCTTTTCAAAAACCCGCGGCACGGCGATCGCGTGGGAGGGGCGAATTGTCTTCATGTCGCTCACGATGGTGTTCAGGGATTCGGCGAAGGCGATCGTCCGCCCGAGGTAGAAGGTCATATAATACCCAGCAACCCGCTCAAGAGCGTGCGAAAGGGGGAGGAAGCTCAGATTGGTTTTGATCACGTCGTTGTCAGGAAGCAGGGACAGTATTGTGTCGAGCACGAAAAGGATGTTGCCGTGAGTGAGTACCACACCCTTCGGAGGTCCCGTTGTCCCGCTCGTGTAAATGATGCACAACGGGTCATCCCCGACGATCGAACTGGCCATTTCCACGAGTCCGACGATTCTCCCGGGCCGCTCCATCATCTCGGTCATTGAATGGGTATCGATTCCCTCGACCACCCCGGCTGCCACCGTCTCTTCAAAGATAACAATATCGGTAAGACCGGGCAGGCTCTCCCTCACCCTAACAACCTTGTCGAATTGTTCCCGATTCTGTACAAAGAGTATTCGACTGTCAGAATTCTCAAGTATATACTGCGCGTCTTTATGGGTCAGGGTCGGATATATCGACACGGATACGGCACCGCAGAAGGAAATTGCCATGTCGGCGACGGCCCATGATATTGAATTTTCCGCCATGATGGCCACCCGATCCCCTTTCCGAACACCCCGTGCCGACAGCCATTCAGCAACCGCGGCGATTCGTCCTCCGAATTCTCCATAGGTACAGTCCCGGTACGAGCCCTTAACGGGATAGCGTATCGCCGTTTTTTCCGGCTGATCCTGAATCCAGCCATATACGACCTGGATCACACTTTTTCGTTCCATGCCCCCCTCCCACTGGAATCGGAGCCCCCTCCCATCAACTCTCCGGGCCGATACCCATGCCCGACGACACCGGACCCCGAGGCCTTACGGATAGAATTTTTTTCCTCTGGAAGCCATATCACGAAGGGTTTTCGCGGGCGTGAAACGCGTTCCATATTTTTCCGCGAGTCCCTCCATTGTTCTTACGATTGAGGCCGCACCCATGCTGTCGACATGTCTGAACGGCCCCCCGCGAAAGGGGGGGAAACCCAGACCGAGTACAGCGCCGATATCCCCGTCCCTGGGCGAAGCGATAATACCCTCTTCAAGGCATGTGACCGCTTCATTCACCATCATCAGGCTTACGCGCTGCTGCACCTCTTCCACATCAATCCCCCTGCGTGCGATATCCCCGAAGAGGGCATAGACCTCCGTGTTGACCGGCTTTTTCCCTTTCTTCTTCTTAACATCATAGCGGTAGAGACCCTTTCCGCTCTTCCTCCCGAGAAAGCCCCTGTCGGAAAGAACCGAAAAATTGAATGGCGCAGTAATGCCCCTCGGCTCGAATATGGGCCGTACCTCTTCGATCACATGTATTCCCACATCTATCCCCACCTCGTCGAGGAGGGTCATCGGACCCACGGGATAGCCGAAGCTTTTCATGGCCCGGTCAACATCCTGAATTTCACCCCCCTCGCCGATGATTCTGCTACTTTCAAGCAGAAGGGGCGCCAGAATCCTGGTGGTATAAAACCCTGGACCGTCCTTCACGACGATGCAGGTCTTGCCCTGCCTGATCCCGAACTCACGAGCCGTCGCGGTCACCCACTCCGCGGTCCTGTTCGTGGTGATAATTTCAAGTAGGGGCATCCGGGGTACCGGGGAAAAGTAGTGCATCCCGATGACATTCTGCGGCCTTTTACATCCCTCTGCAATCGACTTGATTGGCAGGGCCGATGTATTCGAGGCGAAAATCGTATCGCTATCCGTGGCCTCTTCGACGATTTTTAATATATTCCGTTTTAAATTAATGTCCTCAAAAACCGCTTCGATTACGATGTCCGTACCGGCGAACCGAGCATAATCATCGCACGGCACGATCCTGCCGTACATCACGTCTCCGTCAAATTTCCTCACGGCCCCGGACCTGACCTGACGGGATATCCCCTTCCATATTTCTTTCATCCCGCGCGCCGCCGCGTCGATGCTTGTATCCTTTATCAGTATCGTTTCGCACGCCCGAGTCGAAACCGCGGCGATCCCGCTTCCCATAAGCCCTGCGCCCAGTACCGCCATTTTCTTCACTTCCCTGGCCTTTTTCTTCCATGGATTCTTTTTTAAATCCGTCATGGCGAAAAAAAGTTTCATAAGCGACTTGGCCTCAGGAGTTCCCACCAACCTGACAAAACGCTCCCTGTCCTTTTCCATCCCCCTTTCAGGACCCTTCTGATAGCCATGTTTTACCGACTCAATTATCTCGAGGGGCGCCGGATAGAGCCCCCCTGTCTGCCGCATCACCATCTTCCTGGCCTGTTTAAACACCATTCCCCGGCCGAAAGGGGACTCGAGAAAAGCATCCATGAGACGGCGCCTCCTCTTTCGCTTCCATTTATTTGACATGAGGTCGAGGGCCTTTTTCACTCCCGTTTCTTTCAGCCCGTAGGGAACCACGATTTCATCGATGAGCCCCAACTTTTTCGCCTTTCTCACGCGCACCTGTTTCCCCGTCAACATCATCGGGAGGGCTTCTCTGAGGCCGATGAGGCGAGGAAGCCGCTGTGTGCCCCCTCCTGCCGGCAGGAGACCGAGCATCACCTCCGGGAGCCCCATGACGGTGTCCGTTGAATCCCCCGCGATCCGGTAATCCGCCGCAAGGGCGAGTTCGAGACCTCCACCTAGGCAGTTTCCCCGTATGCAACAGACCACCGGAACCGGCAGCGATGCGATCCTGTTGATGATCCGATGCGCGGCACTGATATATTCCATTATATCCCGCTCATCCTTCATCTCCACCACTTCGTCGATATCAGCTCCCACGATGAAATTGTCCTCTTTGCCGCTCACGACCACGAGCCCTGCAATCTCCTTCATAGTTGGGCTCTCGAGCATTTCCTCGATTTCCGCGAGCAGTGCGCCGGAAACCTTGTTCACCTTCTCATTCCGGCAATCTATGGTCACTACGGCTATATTTTCCCCGGTTTTTTCCACTGTAATGTTTTTCATCTTCATCTCTCCTTCCGCCTGTAATTAGTGACGAGCGTTCTCGACAATGATGGCGCTTCCGATGGCCCCGGCTGCACATCCGGCAATGACACCGAAACGCTTCCCCTCGTCCCTGAGCCGATTGCAGCAGGTCGTGAGAAGCCGCGCTCCCGTAGCCCCGAAGGGGTGTCCGATCGACAGGGAGCCGCCATACCGGTTCAACTTGTCCATATCGACTTTGCCTACCCTACCGGAAAGCCCGAGCTTTTCCTTCCCGAAAGAATCTGACTCGAGGCACTGTATGACCGCGAGCATCTGCGCTGCAAAGGCCTCATGAATCTCGATGACCCCGATATCGGAAAATTTCAGCCCCGCATGCCTGAGGGCCATGGGGATTGCGAAGGCCGGTCCCAGGAGGAGTTCCTCCCACGGGTCCTGTCCGGTGAAGGCCTGGGCTCGGATATACCCTTTCGGTCTGAGGCCGAGGGACTTCGCCTTTTTCTCGCTCATAAGAAGAACCGCCGCCGCTCCATCTGTTAAAAACGACGAGTTCGCAGCGGTGACGGTCCCATATTTCTTATCAAAGGCCCCGCGAAGTTTTGAGATTTTTGCAAACGTGGTTTCCTCCCGGGGGCCGTTGTCATGTACGATCGCCCGGCCCGATCCCGGCGGGACCACGGGAACGATCTCCTCGTTAAATCGCCCATCCTTTATGGCGCCAGCCGCCCGCTGATGCGACATCTCCGCGTAGTGATCCTGCGACTCGCGCGACAGGCCGAGCCGCTTTGCCAGCCTGTCCGCATTCTGCCCCATGATAAGACCTGTTGAGTATTCTCCAAGAGCTGGCCTCTCGGGTATGATAAAGTCCCTGAGTTTCATTTTTCGTAATAGCTTCAGCTTTCCTCCGAGGGTTTTGGGCCGCCTGAACATGGTCATATCGAGTATGAATCGGCGATAGGCCTTCGATATCTTGATGGCCGGGTCGGAAAAGGTTTCGACACCCCCGGCAATAACCGCCTCCGCGTCACCCGCCATGATCAGGTTTGCCCCCGCGATAATCGCGGCATTTGCCGATATACAGGCCACCGTACAGGTATAGGCAGGTATTCGATTCGGCAGGCCCGCTCCGAGCATAATCTCACGCGCGACATTGGTGGTGGAGATGTCCGCAGCCACAGTGCCCATGATGACATGCCCGATATGGTCCGATGATAACCCCACCCGCGACATCAATCCCTTCACGGCATGCCTTCCAATTTCCCAGCCCATCATGTCATAATACCCCGTTCCCGATCTCATAAACGGCGTTCTGCAACCCTCTATGATCGCGATTCTCTGTCCCTTTCCGTACATATCGGCGCCCCCTCTTCGATGTATTCCCGCACAGGGGAAAAATATCATTGACATATTGTCTTACATAGTATAAATTTTGTAATACAATAAGTCAATTAAAAAAATCAGACCCCCCTGGGGTGGTGATGAAAATTTGCCGGCACTGGCCATTGCCGTTGCTGTATAGTATAATGGTTATGTATAGATATTTATTTGCCATATTCTTCATTTTATAATTGATGCCTGAACCGCCCGGACTGAAATATGTCATGTGCCGCCCGGTGGTCTTATTAAACGGTTCCCGGTAATCAATACCCGAGCTGGAGTGGATCCATGCGGAAGGACAAGCACTACCCCATCGGCCTTATGCCCATTCAAAAATCGCCCGATATTCCAAACCTTGTGGCGAAGCAGATAATCGACAGCATCGCATCAGGCGCCCTGAAGCCGGGCGACAAGCTCCCGTCGGAGCATGACATGACCGAACGGTTCGGAATAAGCCGCATATCCCTCAGAGAGGCGATGAAGCTCCTTGAGGCCAAGGGTTATATCGAATCCCATGGCCGGAGAGGCAAATTCATTCTCGCCAACGCAGGTCCTGCCCTGGAATCGACCATCGAAGGCATCATCTCTATCAATCATGAGAAAATATGGGAGCTTCTCTCTGTCAGGAGGATCATCGATTCCGAGGCCGCCCGGATGGCGGCCCTCACCGCGACCAGATCCCAGATCGCCAGACTACGGCGCTTTAAAACCGACGCGGAAAAAATCGGCATAGCAAACCTGGTTGCCACCAGGGAAGGCGGCAAGCTCTATGCCAGGATCTATAACGACCTGGCGGATTCGACCAACAACACCATCTTTGCACACCTTATGAAGTCCATTTCTTCCCTGCTCAAGGGGGCCCTCCCCTACAGCAGGCAGAAACTCGTGTCGGTTCCGGAGGCCCCCGAGAGCTTCTACTCGCAGCATGTCAGGATCATCCTCGCCATTGAGGAGGGTGATGCCGACGAGGCGAAGCGTGCGGTCATCGATCATATCGACTGGCTGGAGAAGACCCTGAAAAAAGTATTGACCTGATCGGCTGCCGTCATGTCCACCCTGACCCTTCCAGAGCTCTACACGGTCATCCAGGAAAAGGACTCGCCCTTTCTACCGAATATCCCCACGGTTCTGTGGCGGGAGCTTGAAGCAAGCCGGATCAGCGAATTGATACGGCCCGGCGACGCTGTCGCCCTGGCGGTCGGGAGCAGGGACATCGCCGATATCCCACTCATCGTAAAAACAACCGCGGACTATTTCCGGTCGCTCGGCGGATCGCCTTTTATCGTCCCCGCCATGGGAAGCCACGGCGGAGGACGCGCCGAGGGACAATCGTCCATACTTCATCGATTCGGCGTGACGGAAGAGAACGCCGGCTGTGAAATTCGCTCATCCATGGAGGTTCTCAGGATCGGCGACACTGAATTCGGCTGTCCCGTTTTCCTTGATCGCCACGCCGCGGAATCGAACCACATCGTGGTGATAAACCGTGTCAAGCCCCATACCAGGTTTTCCGGCACAGTGGAAAGCGGCCTCGTGAAAATGTGCCTCATCGGCCTCGGGAAGTCGGAAGGTGCGGTTGCCTATCACCAGTCGATCGCGCGTCATTCATGGGAAAGGGTTTGGGGTCCCGCCTTTTCGATCATGGCGGAAGGCTCGCCCCTCAGGCTCGGCATTGCCGTCGTTGAAAACGGGAACAGACAAAGTACCCTTATTAAGGCCCTGAGTCCCGGACAATTCCCAACCGCGGAGCCCGCCCTCCTTGCTCGTGCCCGTAAATCGATGTCTTTCATTCCCTTTCACGATATCGACCTTCTCATTGTCGACGAGATCGGGAAGGATATCAGCGGGACCGGCATGGACACCAACGTGATCGGGAGAAAGGAAGGCCTGGCCTCAATAGCCCGCCTTATTTTTGTCCGCGATCTCACCCAGAAGACCGGGGGCAACGCCCTTGGCATAGGCCTTGCAGATTTTACAACAAAACACTGTGTCGAGAAAATCGATTTCAGCGCCCTCAACCTCAACGCACGCACCGCCTTCCGAACCGACGCATGTAAAATACCGATGACTTTCGGCTCCGACCGCGACGCCATCGCCGCGGCCCTTGACATGGCCGGATTCTCCGACCCGGCCGGGTTCCGACTGGTCTGGATTAAAAACACCCTCGATCTGGGGTCCATTCGCGTGTCGGAGGCACTCCTGGATGAAGCATCGCGCCTTTCTGGGTTGCGAATCGCTCCGGATCGCCATACGATTGACTTCGATCTTGACGGAAATCTCATCCTCCCCGAATACTACCCTTGATATTCCCTCTGAAATATATCCCCCCATGTCGATATTATGAAATAATTCTTGCGCTATTTCCCCCTTCGAAATATTAATTCCATGAACAGAAGGGGGGCACATGGGACTTACCTACAGGAATTCAGGAGTCGACGTCGATGCGGGCAATAATTTCGTCAGACGGATCGCGCCCATCGTCAGATCGACCTTTTCCGACCGCGTCATAACCGGCATCGGCGGCTTCGGCGCCCTCTTTTCAGGGGCCTTCCCGGAATACCGGGACCCTGTTCTTGTGTCCGGCACCGACGGCGTGGGAACGAAAATCCGAATCGCCCGGCTGATGGGAAAGCACGATACCATCGGCATCGACGCGGTGGCCATGTGCGTCAACGACATCGTGGTCTCCGGTGCCAGACCCCTCTTTTTTCTCGACTACCTCGCCGTCGGCAGGCTTGACGAGGACGTGATGGTGGAGCTCGTAAAGGGGCTCGCCGAGGGATGCCGTCGCGCCGACTGCAGCCTCGTCGGCGGTGAGACGGCGGAACATCCCGGCGTCATGGAGCCCGGCGACTACGACATCGCCGGTTTCGCCGTGGGTGTGGCAGACCGGGAGCGCATCATCACGGGAAAAACCATCTCACCGGGCGATGTCATCATCGGACTCCCTTCTTCTGGCATTCACTCAAACGGATACTCCCTTGTCCGAAAGCTCTTCTTTGAAATAAAAGGATACACGGTGCATACACGCATCCCCGATATAGGCGGGGAACTGGGCCCTGTTCTCCTTGAGCCGACAAGGATATACGTCCACTCTGTCATGGACGCCCTTCGGGCGGGGATAGCCGTCAAGGGTCTGGTCCACATCACCGGGGGCGGCTTTTATGAAAACATTCCCCGGATTTTGCCTGAGGGGGTCTCTGCACTGATTCAAAAATCGTCCTTTGAGCCCCACCCTGTTTTTCGCCTGATCATGAAGGAGGGACAGGTCGATGAGCGAGAGATGTTCACCACCTTCAACATGGGGATCGGCATGATGGCGATCGTGCCGGAAGAAGAGACCGATCGGGCACTCGCATTGTTTGCTGCCTCCGGCGAGTCACCCCTGGTCATAGGTGAAATCGTCACGCGGAGCGACGATCCTGTTTCCATCGTTTAAGGAAATGGACGCGCTCCATCCAGTCAGAGCATTTCGCACCGGACGGAAACCAGGGGAAATTCCTCTATCAGCACACATCGCGGATATACGCACACCTATCGTGCGGGTAAAATATACAATAGATCATCACACGGGAGAATGTAATGAAATATTTTCTACCCCTCTTCTTATTCTTAAGCATCACCGGCTGCATCACCCTTCCCAAGAACCTACGCACACCCGACAGCGCCGAGAGCGCGGTAATCGGTGTGTCGATCAGGACCGTAACACTCAGGATATTCAAGAACCGCCAGAATGTCGTCTATTTCGTAAAACTTGACGGGCCTGAGGAGGGAGTGATCGGCTCTAGGGTTTTCCCCGCCAACTTCGTCAAGGGCGACCACGCCTACCTGGTGAATGCCCGCCCCGGCCGCTACGTAGCCGTGGCCTCGGTCTTCTTTCAATCCGAGAACAGCTACAACAGCTTCTTCGATCGCGAGACGATCCAGAGCACAGCCGTCGACGCGGGACCCGGGGATTTCATCTTTATGGGGTCCCTTTCAGTCGGAAACCACCTGAAAAGTCTCTACCAGAACATTGAACGGCACGGCGACAGGGAACAGCTCCACTACTACAATCTCCTGAAGCCGGTGATGTACGGCACCTTCTACACCGGGTCCCTCCTCAACATGGATCGGTCGCCCGGGGCTGAAAGGAGCTTCCTGGTTGTGGCGCGCGATCATTTCAAGGATTCCGACTGGCTCCCCCATATCGGGAAAAGGGCTGAGGCCCTGGAAAAGGATCGATAAATTTCACAAATGTTACAAAAAATGTTTGCAATATTTACACAACGCTAAGATCGTCGAAAAAAATTTCTGGAGGATTTTTTTATGCGTAACACACAAATTTTTGGCATAATCGCCCTGGTTGCGTTCCTGGCGTTTTCACACGCCGCGTTCGCTCAGGAAGCGGTCAAGCCCCCTGCAGCAACGCAGGCGAAAGAAAAGATAATGATTTATGACGGCGAATCCCTGAAGGTTCAGCTCTACGGGTTCGTCAAGCTCGACGTGGTGTCAAATTCAAATGACGTGGTGTCCGAATCGGGTCCCCTTTCAGTGGTGAATGACAGGTACTATTTCAACGCGACTACTGTGGGGTTTCCTTTCATTATACCCACCGCGCCGGCAGACAACTACACCCCTTTTATTCATCTGAAAAAGAATCCCGCCGCGCGGAGCGGATCCCTCGTCTTCGACGCGCGCACGAGCCGCCTCGGCATCAAGATCACCGGTCCCGATTCCAAGTGGGGAAAAACCTCCGCGGTTGTCGAAGCGGATTTCTGGGGCGGTCACCCCGCTTCCGGCACTGCCTCCCGCCAGGGCCTGGTCCGCATGCGCCACGCCTACGGAAAGGTCGACTGGTCTTCCGGTACTTCCCTTCTCGTGGGGCAGAACTGGACCGTGAATATGCCAATTTCCGCACTGGCAAGCACCGCCACCTTCATCCCCTGGGGAGCCAACGGCCTCCTCTTCATGCGTGAGCCGCAGATAGCCCTCATGCAGAAACTGGGCATCGACAATTACAGTGTCCTGGTCGAGGCGTCGATCGCCAGGGTCCAGGCGGGTAACGACAACGCCGCCAACCTCTATCCCGGACCCACCGGCGTTCAGCTCGACGACCGCGGAGCGGGCGAGGCGAGCAAGATCCCCGGGTTCAGGGGACGCGTGACCCTTAACATGAAGCCGATCGACATCCTTTCCGTCACCCTCGGCGCCATGGGTCATTACCAGTTTGAAAAACAGCAGATGGATTATTCACGCCTTGGATTGTATCTGGGCCTTACTGCTCTCCCGGTCGCTGCTGCTGCTCCCTTCGTCAGGGTAGGTAAGATGGTCGATTCCTACTCCTACGGCGCCTTTACCAAGGTACAGATATCCCTCGTGACCCTGGTAGGAAGCGGCTTCATGGGATGGAACATGGACACCTTCCTCTCCGGTCTCGGCGAGGGCGCGGTGGTCAACGCCGCGGGCACCAAGCTCGTCCCGGTCCACACAAAGGGCGGATACGGCCAGGTGCAGATCGACCTGAGGAAAGTGAGCCCCATACCGATTGAGTTCGCCGCAGGCATGGGCGGGGAATTCAAACAGAACAACAGGCTTATTGCAAACGGGAGGATGCTCTGGAACACGACCATATCAGGAACCGTCACCTTCCACCTGAACCAGTACACGAGCTTCATGTTTGAAGTCGCAAAGCATGAAACGAAGTACAAGGGCATTCTCGGCTCGGCGGAAAACATGCGTTACCATGGTGCCGCGATGGTCAGTTTCTAATCTGACGCATATATCGCGTTATCCAGTAATCACTGCCATAAAAAAACAGCGGCCTGTCATCAAGCCGCTGTTTTTTTATGGCAGTGACGCTCTGTTCTGCGGATCAGAGCGCCTTTTCCATGACGCGATTCAATCGCTTCACGAAATCACCGGGGCTCGCGAGCTCGACCCCCTCGATCAGCATGGCCTGCTCGAGGAGAAGAAGGCTCGCGTCTTCTATTATCGAGGCGTCTTCCGTTGATGCGAGCCTGCGTATGATCTCATGGGCGGGATTGACCTCGAGTATAGGCTTGAAATCCGGCAGGTTCTTCTGGCCCATCGCCTTCAGTATATGCTGCATCTGCACCGTGGGATCGTTCTCGTCCGCCACTATGCAGGAGGGTGAATCGGAGAGGCGTGTGCTCGCCTTCACGTCCTTCACCCTGTCTCCCAGTGCGCCCTTGATCTTTTCGATAAGGGGTTCTATCGACTTCTCCTTTTCCCGGTCCTCGTCGGTCTTGAGGGCTTCCGCCGCATCGCTCCTGTTGACCGATTTGAGGCTCATGCTGTCATACTGCTGCACCGAGGTGATGACGATGTCGTCGATCTCATCATCCAGGACAAGCACCTCTATGTCTTTGTTCAGGTACATCTCGAGAAGGGGGGAATTACGGATGTTCCCCTCCTTCGCGCCGGTGATGTAATAGATCGCGTCCTGGTCCGGCTTCATTCTCTGCCTGTACTCGGCGAGGGTGGTATAACCTTCCACCTTCGTAGACTTGAACATCACCAGCTCCGTCAGTTTTTCCCTGTTTTCGATGTCCTGGTAAAGCCCCTCCTTGAGGGGTATGCCGAATTCCTTGTAGAACGAGGAATATTTTTCCCTGTCGTTTTTCTGGAGCTTTACGAGCTCATCGAGGATCTGTTTCACCGACGACGACTTGATCTTCGCGAGAACCAGGTTCTGCTGAAGTATCTCCCTGCTCACGTTGAGGGGCAGATCCTCTGAATCGATTACCCCCCGGACAAAACGGAGATAGACCGGCATCAGTTCCTTTTCGTCGTCCGTGATGAAAACCCTCTTCACGTAGAGTTTGACGCCCGGCTGATAATCCGCCCTGAAAAGATCGAAGGGCGCGCGCGATGGGACGAAAAAAAGCGTCGTGTAATCGAGCTTCCCCTCCGCCCTCGTGTGTATGCGGAGGAGCGGGTCCTCCATGTCGTGCGATATCAGCTTGTAGAACTCGTTGTAGTCTTCATCCTTGAGCTCCGATTTCTGCCTTTTCCAGATGGCTGAGGCAGCGTTTATCTGTTCGACCTTCGGCTCCTTTATCTCTTTTTTCTTGTCGCCCTCTCCCTCCTGGCGCGTTCCTTCGTAATGGAGGTATATGGGAAAGGGTATATGATTCGAGTATTTTTTAACGACCTGTTCGATCTTCCACCGGTCAGCGTACTCCTTTCCCTCCTTGTTCAGGTGCACTACGACCGTGGTCCCCTGGCTCTCCCGTTCGGCCGGAGCGATCTCGTACTCCCCCTTCCCGTCACTTACCCATCTGGACGCCCTGTCCTCCCCCGCCTTTCGGCTTATCACCTCGACCCTGTCGGCGACCATGAAGGACGAATAGAATCCGACCCCGAATTGGCCTATGAGGCTCGAGTCCTTCCGCTCATCCCCCGTCAGCTTGTCGACGAAGCCTCTGGTACCCGAGCGTGCAATGGTGCCCAGGTTTTCTGTCAGCTCGCTCTCGTCCATGCCGATTCCCGTATCCGCGATGGTCAGTGTTCCATTTTTTTTCCCATCGAAGTAAATGTCGATACGGGGTTCAAAATCGATGTTCTTGTAATTCTTGTCGGTGAGGGTGAGATATTTTAGCCTGTCGAGGGCGTCGGAGGCATTGGAGATCAGCTCCCGCAAAAAGATCTCCTTGTGGGAATAGAGGGAATGAATGATGAGGTGTAGGAGCTGGTTCACCTCGGTCTGAAATTTGTGTGTGGTCATCTCATTCTCCTTTCATCTGTAGTGAATACCCCGGCTTTCTTGTTCGCCGCGACAGCGGCCATTTTTCATACGGCCCGCCGGGGACTGTTTCATCGTATCATTTTTATTACAATAAGGATACGGAAACAAGCCTGCGGTATTCCAACGAATCCAATAAATGGAAATATACTGGAAAAAAATCAAGAAAATTATTGTTTTTTGCAGATTACCCTGCAATATTTGAGTTATCGGCGTGCATATTGGGTTCTCCCTGTTCGGTCGGAGCCTTTTGCGTGTAGCGGCCGGAAAATTTCGAGATTGGCTTTGAATAATTCTCTTGTAAGAAGGAGCCGCCATGTTCCGTGATAACCTGTTTTCGGCTCTGGCATGCGTTACCGTTTTTTTCCTCTGTTCAAGCTGTGATAAGGGCCGGCTACCTGATGTGCACCTCCTGGAAAGCTACCGCTTCTCTGAGGATACCTCCCTTATTTCACGTGTATCCCCCCCTTCCCCCGTCATTCTTGAACATCTCAAGAAACTCGACAAAAGGCCCCTCTACGCCCCCTACATCCCGAACGCTTCAGAAATGCGTATTATCGAGAAAAGTCTGGAAATCCTTCCACGTCTCACCCGATCAGTTTTACAGAGGCATCTCATCGGCATCCATTTCATCGACGATTTCACAGGAAACGGCCTGACCGAATGGGTGACCGACACGAAAGGGAAAGTCTATGCCATCATGGTATTCAATCCCTCGGTGTTCCGGGGAACCATGTCCGATATCCTGACCGCCAAGGAAAAGAGCTGTTTTATCCAGGATGAGACCGGGCACGATATTCGCATCGACGCCGGGCACGACTACAACGGGTTCGTCTATATACTGATTCATGAATCGACGCACGTGGTCGATTACGTAAAAAGAATCACCCCCTATGTTGACATGACGTCGAAAAGGGCCTTGAAACTATCCCCCGCGGCCACTTCTTTTTCCCGCAATGTCTGGCGCAGTTATGATATTCCGGTCCGACCCCCTGCCTTTTCGGGAAAGATCTCCTTTTATGGCATCTCTCCGCCACGGCTCCAGATCAGCGGAGCGCCTGCCGTATACCGGGAGCTCCTTCGTTCACCTTTCGCATCACTTTACGGCACACTTTCCTGGGCGGAAGACCTTGCGGAACTGGTCACCTTTTATCATATCACCCGCGAGCTGTCGCAGCCATATCGGATCAGTATTGTTCAGCGGGGTACACGGGTACTGTTAATTTCTCCGATGGAATCGCCCGCGGTCCGGAACCGACTCGATCGGATAGCTTGCTTTTATTCAGATGATATGCCATGATTACCATAGATTTTTCCTGCGACAGGGGGCACCGTTTTACCGGATATTTCAATGATCACGCCGCCTTCAGTGATCAAACGGATCGGAATATGATCTCCTGTCCCCTCTGTGATTCACCCGACGTGAGACGCCTCTATACCGGCTGTTCCATTCAGATCAGGCAGTCTCCTACCTTACGCGAGAAAGCAGGGGGCTCAGCACTTTTTAACGCCATCAGGGAATTCAATCGTTTCGTGAGGGAGAACTTCGACTATGTCGGCGGTGATTTCGCCGATACGGCCCGTGCGATTTATTATGGCATCGACGAAAATAGGAATTGTTACGGCGAGGCCACGCTACGGGAAATCGACGAACTGGCAGAGGAAGGCATCGGAATTCTGCCCCTCATTGACGTTGACAGTATCGAAAACTGACACGCCATGGGCCGTCCCATCCGTACTCAATTGCGCTTCTCTTATCCTGTACTATCCCTGTATATCAGAACGCTGGCCACGGCGCACATCGCGTAGACTATCGGCGCTGCGATATTGAAATAGTAGCCCGAAGCCACCTCGTAGGGGGCCTTGCTTATCTCGCCGGCTGAATGAAGATAGACGATATATACCAGGTAGGACAGATTCAACGACACCCTCGCGATCATGGAAAGAATCCCAGGAACGTACACGGTCGCGATCATCACCAGGGTAATACCTATCATGTAGTGCGCAATAGGGTTGTTAATTTTAAAGACGGCATCAAATATTACATATTTCCCCACCGGCGCTACCACCGCCGCAAAGGCCAGAAGTGTGGCGACCACGATCAGCTTTTCGAAGATATTTATTTCCAGAAACTTTTCAACTATCGCCAGGACAAGCGTTTTAGCCTGTCCGTAGATCCAGGCCAGAATATCCATAATGAGGTCAAGGATGTATCTCATGTCTATCACCGCCTCGTTTACTGGTTTTCCAGGACCGACATCACCGCTTCGGTGAACCCACGGGGGCCTATCCCTTCGGTCGTTTTCACACGACCGATTCCGGTTTCTATCGCCGAGCCGTCCGGTCGTCTGACCAGAAAAGGGAGGTCCACCGCCTCGAGCATAGCGATATCATTCTCACTGTCGCCGATACCTACCGACGTAATCTGCAACGGGGATCCTGCGCGATAAAATTCGATTATTTTCATCACCGCCTTCCCCTTGCCTGCCTGAATTGAAATAAGATGGAAAAACCTTCCGCCTCTTGTTACGGCCGCTTCACGCTTCTTCAGTTCAGCGTTTATCCTTTTAAGGTTCACCGACGTACTGGCGACAAAGGGGAATGACGAGCGACGCTCTCTCGCAAGAACGGCCTCCTCGCGGTTAAGAGCTGTCAGCCCAACGATCTCGTCAATATCCATCTCATCCATAAAACGAACCGTATCTCCGACAAGGGCCCGAACACTCCTCTTTTCCCGCCTCAGTTCTTTTTCGCTCAGGCCAATATTTTCAACCTTCCCTTCACCTGCGGGCCAATAAATGCCCCCTCCGTTTTCGAATACGAAGGGCGAATCGAGTGCAAGCTTCTCATAAATCTGCTTCATTTCCGCCAGAGTCTTGCTCGAGACCAGCACAAGCATTGCTCGCCGTTTTTTTATCATGGCCAGACCATCCATGGCCATATCGTAACGGTAGGTGTCATGATCAAGCAGGGTTCCATCCAGATCCGAAAAGAAGATGTGCCTCATTCCGGGGCCCTTTTAACAAGCTTGAATTCCACCCTCCTGTTTCTGCGCCTGTTTTCGTCGTTATTGTTGGGATAAAGGGGGGCTGTCTCTCCCATCCCCATGTAGGAAAGATGATCGCCCCGAAACCCCCTCCCCACAAAATACTCGTAGACGGCCTTTGCCCGCCGTTCGGAGAGTTCGAGATTATCTTCCTCTTTCCCGATATCATCGGTATGACCCTCAATGATGACATCATATTCCTCATATTTCTGGAGTACCTCTTGAACGCGATTCAAAATAGATTTGCTCCCGCGACGGATTTCATCACCCCTCGGAGGAAATTCAATACTGCTGATTCTTATTTTCAAACCATGTTCCGTCACCGAGGTCAGCACGTCGATTTCAAGTCTGTCTTGCGGCGATACACCGGCGTTCCCTGCAAGATCGGTAGCTTCAAGAACTATCGCGTAGTCAGAAGCCGACTCCACTATGTCGTGATTGTCCCCAAGTCCGTCCCAGAGGATTTCCACAGGCACCGGACCCGCACCCCAGAAGGACTTGAAGATATCCCCGGCCGATGAATATATCCGGATACTCCAGTCTCGTATGCCTGTCATGTCACTGGCGCTCGGCGTAATTCTCAACTGATGGTTCACTTTGTCATCTGCCGGGGAGAAAAGCTTCGGGCTATGCGAAACTTTCAATCGGGGAGGCGTGCTGTCAACTGTGAATCTCTTGGCGTGCGATTCAGGAATATTGCCGCTATTAAACAAGGCAGAAAACCTCACGTAATAAACACCATCGTCCAGACGTGTCCCTTTTTCATCGGTGCAGTCAAAAGCGATCATTTTCGGATACAGGCCGCTTCCCGTAATCACCTGCATTTGCTTCATCTTATTATTCAGTATTAAAACCTTCCATTCCATAATACCCCGCGTTCGCGAAAGTACCGGAAAAAGATTTAGTGCGGTTGCAGTATCAAAAGAGAAATATTCAGCAGAGAGTGTAATATCCGCGGTTTCATACTCTCTGCTGAGTGTTATTTCCCTTATTTCAGCCGACGCGCGATTGCCGGCCCTGTCTACTGAGGTTATGTAATAACTGTAGAGACCTTCGGGAGCGTCGTCCCCCGAACCGTCCGTCCCATCCCATATGACCCTTGCAGGCACTTCACTTCCCTTCCATACATAGCTTTTCAATGCCGTGCCTTTCAAATCTCTGAATTCCGCATTCCATTCGTCGTCGGGTCCTGTCTTAATTTTCTGAACGACGATGAACTGATCCTTTTTACCGTCCCTATTGGGGGAGAAGAGATCCGAGGTCTTTACAAGAGTAACCTCCGGTGGAGTGGTATCGACGAAAAGCGTCCCCGTCTTTCCCGCAGCGATATTGTCCCTCTCATCCCACACCTTGAATAGATATTCATATGCCCCGTCCTTGACGGCCTGGCCCTCGCTATTCGTGCCATCCCAGATGACCCGTCCCGGAACGACGAGGGACTCCCGCTTCAGAAAAAGCCTTGTAAAAAACTCTTTCGCCGGGATCCGGTCGGTAATTTCCCTCTCCTTCATTGAATAGTCTTTGACTACCTGTCCGGCCGAATCAAGGATCTGTAGCCGCCATCCCTTGATTCTACTCCAATCATGTACGGAAAGATTGAACACGCAATAGTCCTTTATTCCGTCATTATTCGGCGAGATGAACTTCCAGTCGTGGGTGATATTCGTAACCGGCGGCTCCCGGTCTGCACTGCCGAACTCAAATGTAGCCCCGAGGTAATGAACCATCTTCATCTGGGGATAGATATTCATCGCATAGTCCACTGAACCGCAGACATTCTCCCCGGCGAATTTGATCCCAAGACCCGTTGTAAATGACCCCTTGTTGTACGCATGGGGAATAACATACCCGGCCCTGAGCAGCACCAACCCGAACAGCTCCCCTTCGAGTCCGATCTTTACGGGAAATTCACGATAATTCAAAAATGTATAATCATTAAAGAATGTGAGGTTGAAATATTTTATGCTGTAGAAGGTGAAGCTATATCCGAGGGTGGCCTCGTTTAAATCAGAAAAAGTACGATTGTCCCCGAAGGGATATCCAAAATGAGCAGAAAGGCCAAGCTTGGGTTCCTTGAGGCAAAATCCGTATCTGTTCCCAGTTCCGGGAAACTTGTAAATAAATCCCAGGGAGCCGCCTGCATAATAATAGTAATCTTTTTTTTGTCCCGAGAAAAAACTCAGTGAAAAACCGATTATCAACCGCCGTGAAAGCTCTCGCGCGTTTCCCATGGTCATGGAGTACGCGTTTGTAATATCGCCCCCTTCCGGAAATTTCATGTAACGAAAAGACGCACCGAAAACACCGTATGAGGTTGGAAGTGCGAAAGTGCTCCCCGCGTCATAGAAACGCGTTGGAAGGGGTATGGTTCCATAAACCATACTGAGACCGATTCTTTCCATGTCTCCGATCGAAGCGGGATTGGTATAAAAATAATCCGTTCCGCGTGAGGCCACGCCGGTGCCTGCCCTGCCGAGGGAGGCGGGGGAATTCCCGAAGAGAAAAATCCTGTTGCCGCTGTATTCCCTGGCCGCCGCCGAGGCACAGCAGAGCAACGTACACAATGCGGTCGCGAGAGTTCGTTTCATTTTTTCCCAGACGAAGTGGATAACCGGTTTTCGCAATGCGAAAATGCCCGGCTTTCATTAAAGGCAATGCGTTGTTTCACTACAACGAGCCTTCTTTTTCAGACAGGCTTATGCAGGAACACCCGTATATCAAGTTATTTTTTTCCGGCGCATTACATTTCCCATGGCGGGATGGCGAGATGGTGAATCCGGTCATTACCTCTGCCCGTGGCGTGAAAAGGATGAACCCGGCCACCTCGTGTTATTTCTTCCACGCGTACACAACAACGCTTTTTGGAAAAAAATAGTTAAAGAAAGACTCTATCTTTCGCATAATCCCGGAATAAAGTCCGAGATGAAGAAATCGGTGATATGCCCTTGTCAGTGGATGATCGTTTCTGTGAAGTCCAACGACACTTCGAATCATCCACCAGAATGTATGGAAGGAGTGTTTAAAACCAATGGCATAGATTTCAAGGCCGTTTCTACGCATCATATGGGCCAGGTCGCCCGGATTATATTTCCTTATATGCCCACCCGGTGACGTGAAATATTCATATGTAAGGGTGTCATAAATACATTCGCTGAAAATCGTGGGAACTGTGATGGCGATCCTTCCGCTTTTTTTTAGCACCCTAGAAAGTTCCGCACAGGCCCGTTCATCGTCGCGCACGTGTTCCATGACCTCTGAACAGATGATCCTGTCAAATGAGTTGTCCTTAAAGGGAAGCATGAGAGCATCACCTGAATGGACAAAATAACTGATTTCCTTATCGGGAAGGTAGTGCTTCATCTGGGTGATTGAGAAGCGCGTTTTTCTCAGGGAGTCCATGTCCATGTCCATGCTGTAAACGACCGCCCCCCGTGACACAAATTCAAGCGAGTGTCTTCCTAAGCCGCACCCTGCATCAAGAACGATGTCTCCCGCGCCTACTGCAAGGCGTTCGAAGTCAACAGTGAGCATTGATGACCCCTTCATACATTGCGACGAGCTCTTTCGCGGCATTCTCCCAGGTGAATACCTCAAGAACACGCTTCCTCCCGGCTTTGCCCATCTCCTGCCTGATATCGGGGTTATCGAGAAGAAAATCTATGCCTTCGGCGATTGCGTCAGCCCTGCGGGGAGGCACGAGATACCCTGTCTTCATGTGCTCACCCACGACCTCCGGAAGTGCGCCTGCCGTTGTGGTAATGACCGGCAGCTCGCATGCCATGGCTTCGGCGGCGGGGAATCCAAATCCCTCATAAAGGGAAGGCAGTACAGCCATTTCATTCATCGAATAAAGGCGAATCAGCTTGTCTATCGGAATTTTTCCCGTGAAGGTAACGCGTCCATTGAGTCCCAGCTTATTGATAAGCTGAGGCACCATGCTTCGGTTAGGGGCGCCGCCGTCGACGATTGTCAGGGTGACCCTGTGTTTCGTCAATGTCATCGCTTTCAAAAGATATATTATCCCCTTCTTCCTGTCCTCAACATTACCCACGAAAATGATTCCGTTCTTTTTCTTTACGCTGCCCTTGATAGGATAAAAAATGCTCGCGTCCATCCCGTTGTATATGACGCTTATATTTTTCCGGTTCACCCCGAAGGCCCTGTTGATTTCAAGCGCCGCATTGTGTGAAACGGTCACGATACCCTGCATCCTGTTCGCTACGAATTTCTGCATAAGGAGCGGGTAGTAAAGTATCCTTCGCATCTTTATATTGAAATCAGAAGGATACTCGAACCATGTTGTCCTGTCGATGCTCAGCGGGTGATGAATCGTCGATATGAACGGTACCCCGAGCCGCTGGATCAGGAGGAAACCGTAGCCAAGACACTGATTATCGTGAATGATATCGAAGGCGTGGGTCTTCATAAGCTCTTTCAGCTTCATGAACGCGCGAAAGGAGAATGCCTCTATCTCCGGGAATATGCCCAGTTTCGCGGCGATGAACTCATAAAAGTTCAGCGGCTGAAGTGTCGCGAACGGCTTGTGACTTTTTATGAAATCATTTTTTTTATTGAAGTAATTATGGTTGCTGATTCGATGTATAATGACCCCTTTTTCTTCAAAAGGATAGGGAGGTCCGGCAACCACATGCACCTCATGGCCAAGCTTAACGAGCTCACGCGCGATATACATCACATAGATGCCCTGGCCCCCGCAATATGGATTGCCCCGATAGCTTAACAGACAGACTTTCATGGCGCGCTCCTGAATTGATGTATTACATCCTTATACACTTCCAAAGTATTGCGAGCGGCAATTGGCCATGAAAAACGCTCCACAGTCTTTTTCCTGCCGTTCTTTCCCATCCTGGCTCTCGATTCCGGGTCATTCAGCAATTGCATAATAGCATCTCTGAGTGCCCCGGCATTACCGGGCTCCACAAGAATACCGCATGAGGGGTCGACCACCTCCGGAAGGGCGCCGGCCCGTGTCACCACAACCGGTGTTTCGCAGGCCATTGCTTCCGCCGCGGGAAGACCGAAACCCTCATAAAGCGAGGACATGACCAGAATCGAGGCCCTGCTGTAGAGACTGACAAGATCACTCTGGTCCACTTTACCGGTAAATTCGACACGGGATTCAACGCCCATCCTTCCGACAAGCTCGGAGGCATTTCGTTTAAGGGGCGGCCCTTCATCAACGATGGTGAGACGTATGCTTGGAGGAAGGCCCGCGAGGGCTTCAAGAAGGTAGATTATCCCTTTTTTATGATCTTCCGTATTCCCTACAAAGAGGATCATGTTTTTATCCCGCGGCTCCCCGGTATTCTTGAATGACTCAACATCCATACCGTTGAACACCACCGAAATCCTTTCACGAGCAACTCCTAAGGCTCGATGAATTTCATCGATCCCTTCCCTCGAGGATGTGATTATCCTGTCAAGGCGCCTGCTTACTACACGTTGCATCATCAGCGGGTAGAATAGAATCGTAGTTAGCCGGTGCCAGAAATTTTTATCCATCGTAAGGTCCGCGTCACGGTCTCTGGTAAGAGGATGATGGATCGTCGATATGACGGGGATGCCGAAAGATTTCATCAGCAACAGGCCCCAGCCGAGACCGTTGACATCATGAATAATGTCGTACCTCTTCTCTTTAAGGACCTTTCGAGTCGCAAAGAAAGCGCGCATGCTGAACGTTTCCATTTCAGGAAAAATGTGGAAACGGGTTAGAATATAGTCGATGAAATTCCAGGGAGAATACACCCGTTTCAAACGATCGGCACCGAATTTTCTGGTTTTCACCATCCAGATATTCAGATTCTCAATTGTATGAACCCTGGCCCATCCATCCATTGGATCTGGGTATGGCGGCCCGACCATTACATCCACCTCGACTCCAAGACCGGCCAGTTCCCTGGTTAGGTAGTAAAGGTAGATGCCGAGGCCCCCGCAGAAAGGGCTGCCCCGATAGCATAGCAACAAAGCCTTCATGAATCTACGGCTGCTTGTTCTCTTCCGGAAGCGTCGAACGAGTGGTGATAATCGCAATTCCTACCCAGAACACGGCTCCCAAGATCACCAGTGAAATGGCCGCGGCGGGAATTGCAAGCGCCCAGAAATTTTTTATGTAAATACCATACAGAAGGAGTATCCCCAGACCCAGCGTAATCACGCATAAAAAAAATGCTTTGATTTTTGAATAATCCCTTTTTTCCACTATTTCAGGCATGGGAGGCACCACCTTGATTGTAAGTATAGTCCAGCCTATCCAGAAACCGGTACATATCACTGTCATCGCGGTTACGGTTATCGGAATAGCGATAGAGTAGTAGGTGAAGTTGCTCATTTCGCTCAGATCAATATCAGTCCAGGCGATTTGTTCATGGTGTACAATCAGAAGTGAATAGATGAATAGGGCTGACAAAAGAAGCGCCGCTATCAGCGCCACATAACCAATGATTCTTGGTCTCGGCATACAATTTTTCCTCGCATGAGGACGTTTTCATTTCTTGGTCAAAATTATTCTCAAGAATATTAATGTCAACATATTAATCGTGAATATCCAGTTTTCACTATTTCCAGTTACCTCGGTTAACAAATCCATTCTGTTGCAACTATTGAAAAAAATACGCGGTCATCACTGGTTCTTTTTTCTGAACATGCGGCGTACTGTATCGAAGTCATCGTGATTATAGACAATGCAGTAATCAGGAAGCGTAAAACCGTCACGCATGATATCCCTGAAGCGAAACTCGCCGGCATTCATGTACCGTACATTGCCCCCCGCCTTGAGTATGATCGGAATCGCTCCCGCCCAGTCCCAGATATGTGATTTTCCGATAAATGCGAGTGTACGGTTTCTCGCGTTATCTATGGTGAGACACGCTTGCAACGCGGTTGAGCCGAGATTCCTCACCTTGCCGGGAAAATCCATGCTGAAATCGTGAAAGACCTCAGACGCGTAGAAGATATTGGTCTCGCTATCGATGGCTCCGCCCCTTACGACACGGATGGATCGATCGTTCAAATAGGCATTCCCTCCGTCGTTATAGAACAGCATGTTGAATCCGGGCGAATAGACGAAGCCGTGAAGCGGGGTGGCGCCCCTGAATATCCCCACGGAAACGCACCAGACCGGCAGATACATGCTGTACATTGCTGTTCCGTCAATGGGATCGATGATTGCATACATCCCGTCGTCATCAATGTCACCAGGAAGGGCCCGGTTGTTTTCCTCGTGGATGCACACCGCCCCCTTGAAACGTAAGGTTATCCTTTCAATCAGGAACTCCTGCACCGCAAGATCGGCCCGCGTGACGATTGAGGAATCTCTCTTTCTCGTTGCCTCGACGCCGGCATCCTGCATCTTTTTTGCCATATCGCCTGCTTCAATTACAAGGAATTTGAGAAACTCCAGATCCCCTGCGTGTAAAAAATTATTCATCCCGTAGCTCCCTTTCTCCCGTTGCAATGCTTGATGGGTACGTCCGGTTCGGCGTTATTCGCGTATCTTCTCACGACCTTTCCGATGCGTATTTTTCGCGATCCTTATCGATCTGCCGGGATTCAAAACTGTAGCATCTGCATATTAATGTAGATCATTCGAACCTCACACTTTTCGCTATTTCATGAAAACGCGGCTCAAGGGTAGAATAATTCTCCCGCTGTGATATCCCGGTGATGACATAGAATTTTTCTTCGTGCTTCGCCACATAGACGACGGCCCTGTAACCGAAGTCATTGATCGCATAGCCGTATGTAAATCGCCTCGCGGGAGCCCCGCCGACTGTTTCTTCGCTTCGTTCTGAAAACTCTATTCCCCTCAGCTTCCCGAGTGCGTTAATCTGTGATTCCACATAATTCATCAGGTCTACCGACGATCGGGGAATGTCAACCACCACGTTGACATTCTGATTGATGAAAGTCTCCTGTCCGTGATCCGGAATCTCAGCCAGTATCCTCGTACCCCTGGAGTGCTCCACAACCTTCCATTCTTTCGGGAAGCATATGGTAAAACCCTCATCAATGCACGTGTACTTGCTGTCACGGGCGGGCGTACAGGTTGCAATAACCGCCATAACTATTGCGGGGATAAGTACGGCCCTTCTTCCGGAAGATACATTGCTCAGTCCCATGCGCAGACTCCATAACGGCGCACACGTTACTACGCCTGTAGAAAAAAGACGGCTGGGGATAAATATTTACCCTGCGTGTTTTTTCGCACTGCTTACAAATACGTCCTCAAGGCCCGGTCGCATAGGACATGTATGTCCGTTCCGAATATGGCGGCTTGAATCACGAAGTCAAGGTAGCGGATCTTCTCGAAGGTTTCAATAAAATTTTCGTTTGCGAGCGAATATACCGCGTTTCATCAAATCCCAGCTGGCAATTGAATGCATTGAAAGCACGCCGGTAGCGATTTTCAATTTCAAGCTGGATCGTCTTTTGTTCTTTAAACCGAACCTGGGCCTGGAGAAGCTCATAGCGCGATACGCTTCCCGTTTTGTTCAGGCTCGTGACTTCCTTCAGATGCTCACGAAAAAGTGCAAGAGTATCATTACCCAGTGCTATCATCTCCTTCGCGAGCAGGAGGCTGAAATAACTTTCTATCACCCTGAACTCAATATCACTCTGTATTTTTCGCACTTCCTCATCCGCCGCCCCGTATCCCTTTTATGACATCTGCAACGTATGATAGAACGCCACCGGATTGATACCGAACCGTACCTGGACCAGTTTAATGTCATACTGCCCATTCGCAAGGCTCAAAAAGCCGCTCTCTGCGCCCTGTCGAGCGAGAGAGGCCTCCGATTCGAGGCCCGGATAGAGCATCCTCCATGCATGGTTCACCCTTTCCGATTCATGGGTAGCGAATTCCTGCAAACCTGCATTTTTTATATTTTCTACGGTCGAGCCCAGGGTCATCTCCAACTATAAATTAATTTAAACTAACTATTTAGTTATTTATTGATAATAGTTCCACTCGGCCATCATTTTATTTAGTGGTCTTTCTCTTCTTACAATAGCTGGCCCGAGAGGGATGTCTGCACTATTTGAAATCTACTCCAATTTATTTCTTGAAAAATGCCCCATCCTCCCCTCCTGTTCCCTAAGGGGGAAGCCGCATATGATTTCAAAAATCAGAGGACGAGTTGATGACCTCAAACCGACAGAGGTAATTCTTGATGTGGGTGGTGTCGGTTACGGTCTGAGTATCCCCCTCACAACCTATGAAAAACTGGAATCTAGCCGCGAGGCCACCCTCTACGTCCACACCCACCACCGTGAGGATATGCTCAGGCTCTTCGGGTTTTTCACCCCGGACGAGCGTGATCTATTCGTTATTCTGCTCAATATCAACGGCATCGGTCCCGCCATGGCCCTCTCCATTCTTTCCGGCATTACAATCGGCAGGCTGGTCGAGGCGGTTAGGAGCGAAAACGCAGCGATCCTGACCAAAATCCCCGGTATCGGGAACGCCAAGGCTGAAAAACTCATTTTTGAATTGAAGCGAAAACTCAAAAAACTCGACGCATGCGCGGGTGTACCCGACACGCGTGAACCGCACCAGCGTGATGCCGTCGAAGCACTTGTGATCCTCGGTTTCGATGAGGCCCGTTCAGCACGTGTGGTGGATGAAATCATCAAAAGCAGTCCCACGTTACCCCTCGAATCCGTCTTAAAGGAAGCCCTCAGAAATCTATCCGGTTGACATGCACCGGGAGAACTCCTATTGCCCCGCTGATTGTTCGCTGAGTACCGCTTCGGCCCAACGGGCAGCAAGATGCCCGTTTCCCTTTCGTAAAATTGCAACGATGCCCCTGGTGTCATCCCCCCCGATGAAAAGCCCGTAAGCGATGGCCCTGTTGGTGCCGTCGATGATCGTCGACGTCTTCCCCCACATTCCCGGCAAACGACTACTGCCTTCTCTTTCTTCAAGACCTGTGTATACGGAGGGCGGTCCGAAAGGCTTGAGGACCCCCGACGCGGTTCCTGTATCAAATGTCTTCCGCAGAGACATTCGCATAACATTAAATTCCCCGGAAGACACCCCCTGCAGACACAGGTCGGACCCCTCGGGGCAACTCCCCCTGGCAATGAACCTGACGATTCGTATATAATCACGCACCGAAAAGGTAATCCTGAAGTCAAGTCCCGCCAGCATCTTCGACCACTCCCTTTTATCAGACACCACAGGAAGCTCTCCGTCGACATCAAGGCATTCACACAGACGGCGGTAGAATGCCCTGAATCTTCTCTCTGAAATCCTATTATAGAGGGACGCAAAATAAAGATTGCATGAATGCGCCACCGCGTCGGGAAGGCGAACAAAGCCATGTCCTTTCGGGTTCCAGCATTTTTCAGGCATATGTCCGTCCGAAGCGTTTTCTCCGGTACACTGATACGTGTATGAACGGAAGATATCGTCCCGCTCTGCCGACAGATAAAGCGATACAATCAGCTTGAACAGTGAACCGGGCGGCGCCCGTCTATCGAGAAATCGAGATCCCGGGCTGGAGAAGAGGATATCCCCCGTCTGGAGATCGAACAGGCAATATGAGAAATAGGGGGAAAGGACACCGCCTTTTAAGGCGCGGTAGTGTATGTCTTCGTAATAGTGCTCAATTATTTCATACCTCGTATACCCCAGCCGTGAAAGTGAGAGAGCACCATGCTGGCAGAAACCCGCGCCGTGCCCGAGCCCCTTCCCGCTGAATTGATAGATCCGCGCGCCCCCATCCCTGGATTCAGTAACCGCGAAGTTGTTGCTCCGAATATAATTCCAGCCCCTTACTCTGTTCACCATGAGACGAAAGGTCTCAACCGGATATGAGACATCCCCCCCCGCGGTATGGAGCCCGATCCTCAGGATCCTTCTGTCATACCGGATACCCGGGCCGTGCTCTTCGCTCTGAACCGCCGTTTGACCGAGAATTCTGAAAAGCTCACTTTCGCTAATTGAACGCTCCCACCCGCTCTCCTTACCTGTGCATAATTCCGTTCCTTCGCGATACAACCAGTCCCGTGCTCCTCCATTGATCCCCTTCTTCCCGGCGACAGGGCCGAACACACCTTCGCCGAGGGTATAACCGCCGCATCTTGAGTGAAAAAATAGATTACCCCGGAGCCGTTCATGATCAATCCGCCATGGATCATCAAGTCGTTTCTCGCCTGCCGTCCGGCCCTGGTAGACCTGGCAGTGTGTCAGATCGCAAAAATCCACATCGTTGTGTCGGGGCCTTCTTTTCATGTAATAATAGCGCGCCATTATCAGATGCGCGAGTGCCATGACCGCCTCGTTTCCGCCTTCCGGAACAGGACCGTATTCCGCCCGGGCCGAATCGATCGCATAACGTTCAATATCCTCCCACGCATAGATCCGTAGATTCCCATCACTGCAATTGATTTGAACAGGAAGTGGATAGTGCCTCGTCCCATTCTTCAATCTCACCGACAGCCCCCCCCCGGATTCCGGACCGCTCTCTACCCGGAGCGTGAAGGGGGATGTAAATACACGAGATCCCACATGGGCCACCCACTCACCCCGTGCACGAGAGAGGATAATCGTGCCGACATCGGTGGGACGTTTCATTCTTTCATCAACACAAACCGCGCCTCTGTCAGGTTTCAATTCGATCGTTTTAAGGGCTTCACTTCCGAGGAGCCTGATTTGTTTCGATAGGATTCCTATCTTAACCAAGCCTTCTTCATCAGCCGAAATGGCGGGGAGGGGCCTGATCAGCATCGTCAAAAGCCCCAGGATGAGGGAGAGTGATCGCAGGCAATGCCTGCGAAAATATTGAAAGTACTGCCGGCGCCGTGAAGGCACCGGCCGCGTGAATCCCTTCATTCCTGACTCTTATGCATTATCATCGTTTTTCTCATTCATCCTTCTCTTCACTCCCAACAAACTCTTGACCACATAGCCTGCGATAAATCCGAGAATCAGGGTGATCAAAATGACAAAAACAAGGGGAAAGGACGTTTGCCAGAAAAAGACGCGAACCTCAATCGGCGTTAAGTTCTGCATGGCCAGAATGGTAATGATAATGGCTATGCTGATTACAGCTATCGTTCGTACCTGCATAACAGTATACCTCCATGAAATAATAGTTCTCTGGTTGCGACCCGGCTTATTTTTTCTTTACCTCGATAATCGACGGCATCGACCAGCCCTGAATGCTCGGCTCATACATGCATTCCATGCGTGATGGTTTCACCATGAAACTTCCCGGCAGCTCTGCGCGCATTATGTAGGCGACCTCATATACCTTGCCCTTCTTGAGGCCTGTAAAAAAGTAGACCATCCGATCGTCCCACCTCTCAATATGGACGAAGGGCTGGTACTCGTCGTAGGCGTTGTCCCTGGTTACCTCGAATCCGGATGGGAGATAGTCTTCAAGCACCATGTACTCGAAATCATCGGCCGCCATGAAGCCGACTTTTACAAGAAGCTCATCCCCAACCCCGATGGACGTTTTTTCCTCCAACTCCTGAGGTACCATATATTCTTTGTTGTGTGCGTCCCTTACGCGCGTAATCTCAGCAAAGGACCTGGTGACCTTAATGCCGTTTGAAAGAGCCGCGATGCTTCTTTCCCTCGATCTGGCTCCGGCCGAAATGCCCTTTTCCTTGAAATAAAGTATCCCCGAAATCGTGACATCAAAGCTCAAGTCCGGACCCGCATCGCCATCCGCCGTTATCGAAAAGAGGGATCGCGGAGCTCTGCCTTCAAGTGACACTTTTCTCGTCAGGACGTCTGGCGTTTTCATCCCTTCCAGATCATAGGCGATATCGGCGATCCTCTTCCCGTCCAGGCCGAATACTACCTGGCCCTTGGAAGAACCGGCACCTCCCATTGCCTCAAGATAGGAGCATAGCGCGAGCATCACCGCTGCAGTTTCTTTGGTTGAGTTCCAGGACCCTCCCTTGAACCTCTTCCCCAGTGAGCTGACGATCTGTGCCGGGACCGCGGTCCTGTCCCCTGATTCCACCAGAGCGGAAAGGGCATGCGCAGTCATCTCAGTGTCCCCTCCCTGCCATCCCCATCGCCCTCCTGAGACGCTATCCCAGTAGAAACCCCTTCCATCTTTTTTCGCGAAGGACATAATTTCCGCGCTGATTTTCGTCACCGCGTCATTGACCTCTTTTTTCATCTCCTCAGAAATCTTCTGATTCGACCGCATACAGGCGAGTGCCCTTGTCAGGAAAGCGCTCCTATACGCGTTCCGGTCCTTTGACTTCATCATATCCCTGAAGACACCGTGATCCCATCTGCCCCATAGCGCATTGACATACATCAAATAGGCCACCGCGTCAGGCTCCTCCAGCCGTGGTGTCTTGAAATAGTTTTCCACTGCCTTAAGCCCCGCTTTCACTACATCTTTATCAACGATATATCCCTCATTAGCGGCAAGGTAAAGGGAAAAAAGCACATAACCAGTGACAAAAGCGTTACCCCGCCCCCCGGCCCACCAGCCCCAGGTGCCGTCCTCATTCTGCTGCTGCTGAATGTGTGCGAGGCCCGAAGAGGTCTTTTCCGAGAGTTTCTTCTTCGCCTTTTCATCGATGAATTGACCGTATCCCCTGCGACCCATCATACGCTGAAAAGCGAGGTTCGGGATGAAGGCGTTCAGAGTCTGTTCGACGCAACCGTAGGGGTATTCACTCAGGTATTTCGCTGCCCGGAGCATCTGGATAATCGGAGAGGGATTTATCGATATGACAAGTTCCTCCGGTACGAAGATATAATCATCCGTGTCTCCGATGGGCGCAACAGCAATTGTCCTGTTGCCCCCCATATCGCCCGTTCCATATAGTTTGTACTGCATGCCGCGGCGCTCAACCGGCACCCGCAATCTCAACGCATCACGGGCGTCTCTGTCAGCCTCAGCCTCGAAATCCAGAACCACGGTCCTTTTCTCTTTCGGCACGGTAAAAGGATAATAATTCCGGGCCGATCCGAAAGCGGGCAGGCTGATGGGAACCCTTTCGTCAGGATCGATAGCCACTGAATCCGCCTTAAACGATGCGGATACCCTCCCCAGGCCCCTCTCGGTATTGCTGTTCACTATTCCGATCAGGCTTACCCGATCGCCCTCCACAAAATATCGAGGCCTTCCGATCCTTGCGATGAGATCCTGGGTGACTATGAAGGTGGAACGCTTTTCCCCCACGCGGCCTTCACGGTCATGCCCCCTCCCGGTAAGACGCCACGTGGTAAGGTTGTCCGGAAGCTTGAAATCGACACGGGCGACGCCGTCTTCGCCGGTCCGTATCCTTGCCTTCCAGAATGCGGTATCCTCGAATTTCTCCCTCACCATGGCCGCAGGATTTTTCGCCGCACCTGCCAATACGGTTATCGGGTATGAATAGCTGGTGAGAACCCAGTTGGATATCTTCGAATAAAAGTAATCCTTCATGGGCGGTGTATGATCTCGCCGCACCTGGAACAGGGCTTCATCTACCGCCGCGAGAGAGAGATCGGCTTTTACGGGCCTACCCCCTCCATCGACTGCTTTCATTATAACTTGTGCGGTGTCGCCAGGCCCATACTTTTCCCTGTCAGTCTTGATCGAAATTGAAAGCCCTGTATCGCGGACCGGCAGAGACACCATGGAGGTCGACGTGTAAAGGGCCCGTTTCCGTTGCATTGTGGCGGTCACGTAGAGGTTGGGCGCGAGCTCCGGCCCTATGGTGAACTCCACGGGCATGATATTGCCGGTCATCTTGACTACCTTGGACTCGTACACGTCCCGACCCTCGAGGGTAAGGCAGACATAGGCGTCCGTGTAACGGCTTTTTATAAGGCATGTCACCCTTCCCGGACCTGCAAGCTCTGTAGTATTGACGGAAAGCTCGAGATTCTTGAATCTCGAGGCGACCGTCTCGCTGGCGGCACCATATACCCAGATTACCCTGGATCCCCTGATCACATTTTCCTTCCGGTCGACTCCGGTGACGACAAGATCGAACTCACCGTACATGGTGAACTGTTTCGGGAGCGTGACCAGGGCCCGTCCCCTGCTGTCCGTTGTGAACTGCCCGGCGAAAATCGGCTTGCTGTCATGTACATAAACCCTCTGCCATGGTTTCCAGATGTACCTGTACATCTCCACTTTCAACTTCGCCGAGTAGGGTTTACCTGTGTGGGTCAGCGCGCGAATCGTCACCTCCTTCTTCTCGCCTCCCGCAAAGAAATTCCGGGCCGGGCTAATCTTTATGTAATATTCCCCCCGTCCGACCCTCACTTTCATCCGCGAAGTGATACTCACATTTGAGCGGTCTACGACCGTCGCCTCGCAGGTTATCTCCCTGTCATAAGGGAAATCACCGGCGTGCAGTCGGAGTACGGCTATACCGTCCTTATCCGCGTATTTTTCCCCGTCCAGAATTATTCTGTTGTAAGAACTGCCGTCCGCGTAATCCTCCTCCCACCAATAGGTAGTGTCTGAGTCCCTTAGTCGCGTTTCATAAAAACGATATCGGACCAGTGCCCCGTTGAGGGGAGCACCGAAAAAGTATTTCGATTCCACTTTGAATTCGGCGGTATCGCCATTGATAAAGTAATCCCTTGACGGAGTAATGGCAATCATGAATTCAGGCTTACGATACTGCTCAACGTAAAAGGTTCCCCTGCCGTAGAGATTCTTTCGCGTAGGCCCGACCATGATCTCATGGGTGCCGAGGTTCGCGTCCGCAGGGATGGTCATCTCACCCTCTGCAGTCCCCCAATCGTCCAGGGTAGTGCTCCTTTCCTCAAGAGTCCTGTCAAGGCTCCTGTTCACAAATGCATAGAACACCTTTTCACCCGCCACTGGTACGAATCGGCCTTCGCGATTCTTTGCGATTATTTTGTATTTCACCCTGTCACCCGCCCGATAGACCGGCCGGTCTGTATAAATGAAATATTTTTTCTGCTCACGCTCGAATGACATTGGCGAGCCGGTTGTGCATATGGCATAACTGCCGTCTGAGGCGATCGCAATAGCCGAAAGATACTTGTCTGATCCGAGCGGTTTATGATACACTCCATTCTCATCTGTCGTCCCCTGAACAACGATCCCGACAGGCAATTCTTCAAGACGTTCTGGCGGCTTGTACGACGTTCGTTTCTTCTTTGTCCTGGGCGTCGTGTCAAAAATTGCGATTTTCGCTCCCTTGAGCGGGGCATTATTCACTAAACTCGTCACATAGGCGAAGATCGATCCCCGGGAACGCTTCATGACTACGCCAACAGTGGTAAGGGAAAAAAACTTCCTGCTGATGACTCTGCCCGCGCCCTTCACCTCGACGCAGTACCCTCCTGTGGGAAGTGAGGACTTAACCTGGAGTGATTGATAGCGCCACTCATACGGTTCAAACTCCCTGATTGGCTCCTGCCAGGATACCACGCTCTTGAACCCCTCTTTCTGAGGATCAATAATGTCAGGATTGACTCCACCCCGTAGCAGGATACCGACGGGGACCTTGTATACCGTCACCATCAGATTTTCCAGGCGAAGAGATCGAATATTGAACTCGACTGTATCTCCAGGGGAGAAAGTATATCGATACGCGTAGACCTGGACCTGAGGCTCCTTTGCTTTTACCGTAAAGTTCGCTCCGCTCTTCGTTTCCCCTTCATCGATTTTCACCACACCCGCCTCGAGGGTATAGAACCCCTGATGGGACACACTCACCTTGTAGTTCCCAGGCTTCACGTCCTCCATGCGGTAACTCCCATCCTGGAAAGTGGTCGCCGAATAGGTCACGGCCCCGGAGAGGGAAATGTCAACACCGATGGCGGGGATATCAAGCCCCTGGATATTTACCTCCCCCGTAACCGTTGCGGGCCTGGTCATGACCATCGGGAGGGAAAATGTTTCCCCTTCCTTAATATTTTTAATCCTTGCTGTTTCGGTGATAAACCCGGGGGCCGAGAAGGTTGCCATATAGCTGCCGGACGGCAATTTATCAAAGCGGTAGATTCCCTCGCTCCCCGTTGCGGACAGCAGTGGCTTCAGAGAACCCCCATCTCTGCTCTCGTCATAATATCTGCCCTGCCTGGTGAGCTTGACCTCAACGCCCTTCAAGGGCTCTCCCTTTCTATTTTTGACCGCGCCCGTAAGCAGCGCCTCCTTCTTCAGCTCGACCTTGTAGGCGCCAGAAGCGACCGTTCCGGTTGTGGCATGAGTAACATACCCTGGCGCGCTTACCTCTATACGGTATATGAGATGGGGAATGAAATCATCTATTTTAAACCGTCCTCCCCTGTCGGATTCGCGCTCATAATATCCTACGCCCATGTTCGCGTTTTTCATCTCGATTTTTGCAGGGAAGATCCCCTTCTTGCTCTTCGCATCTACGACGGTCCCGTCGATCGAAGATTTTATAGCGAGGGCCTTCATGTCTCCAGGATACCTTGTCCGCCCATCCTGGAGGCGTTCGGCTCCGATATCATCGCAGCCCATAACAATAAGGACGCTCGCAAGTGACATGAAAACGACCCATATTTTTCTTCTCATTTTTTCCTCCTTTTCTACCGATCCGTCCCGGAAACGATCGTCCTGAGTAGAAATGGCCAAACTCGCGAGAGCGAATGGCTATCTGATCGTTACCGCCTTAAAGGCGGAAATCTGGCATGATCCGTCCCTTGCCTTGCGTTCAATATATGAAATCTGCCTTATCTCTGCAGGCACATAGATGCTGATCTCTCCGTTCGGACATTGTAGCAGAAACCCGTAATATCCAGCATCAAGATCGTACAGCGAGTTCACCGCAAATGGGGGTGATGTAACAGTCATAATGATATCCGTTTCCGCCAGCTCCGAAATATCAAGGGGCTTGTACCGCGGATCCCTGGTCATGGCCCCCGTCAAATAATCCGAAAGAAGTGACGCTATGTCCGACGTGCCGTGCGAAAAAGCACCATAACAGCCCCGTATCATGGTGCCTCTTTTCAGAGTCACGAATATCCCGAGCCTGCCGAAATAGCGGGGGGGTGTGATAGTGAGTTTTTCTTCTCTCCCGCAACCTGTCAATCTGTCGAGTGCCCGTGAACGGAGCCACCTGACCAGTTCCCTTGATTCCGGCCTCGTGGTAAAATCACTCCATTCCACCAGCATTGGGTCATCCATTGCCAGGGGCTCACGCAAAGGCCACACAACGAGAATTATGACAGTAAAAATCACAAAAGCAGTTACACGGATAATCCCCCTTCCCACCGTACCTTCCTCTTACCTGATATACGCCGGTTGATAATAATCGCGGTAGAGCAGAGAGTTTTCCTGAAGCACATCGCCGCGATAGCGTTTTCTGTAGACATGCACCATCATTCCCGGGCGTATCCGGTCCATCTCCCCGGCCGAGGGGAGCGGCACTTCTTCCTCTTCGGTGGCGATTTCATATCGGTGGGGAATTTTTCTTTCTGCACTGACGACCGCACGCAGGCTCGCATCATCGGCTCGTAGTTCGATCCGAAGGCTCACGGCATGGGGATTCCTCATCCTGAGATCCTTCTTCCCGTATTTTATCGTGGCGTCCAAACCAAGGGGCACGTATGTAACCGGCTGGAAATGCCGGTGTCGTTCGACAATTACGCACCCGGCCATCAGCAGAGCGTTGTAGAGGGTGGAGGAAACCTGGCAGAGTCCACCGCCCGGCTCCATGACGACCTGATCCCGATACAGTACCCTCCCGGGCGCAAAACCGTTTTTTGCCGATCCCTCTCCTACTATTTCATTGAACGAGATCAACGATCGAGGAGATATAACGATGCCGTCGATCTTGCTGCAGGCGATCATGATGTTCTGTTTTACATTTTCATCCTGCCCATCAATGCTGGTCGAAAAAGAAGCTATCACCACAGGTTTATCATCTGCCTGTGCGTCACGGGTGATGACGAAGATTCCTCCTAACGCCAGGATCATAACAATAAGCGCGTAATTTCTGATCACGATAATCGTTCCCGCCCATCTGGCACCGATTCTCATACTCGTCTCCATCATTGCGAATCCTCAATCACCTTTATTCAGGCCGCTGTAGACCCTGCCCGTGGATCCGTCCACTGTGATCGCTATTCCGCTCTTGATTATTTCCAGGGCCCCTGCCGCCCCCGCTACTACCGGGATGCCTAGAGCCCTTCCCACGATCACCGCCTTCGACTCGCCCAGTTCCTCCTCCGTTATGATAGCTGCCGCGCTTTTGATTACCGCCAGCACTTCATCTGTACTTTCAGCAATGACCAGAACTTCGCCCTCGTTGAATTCGCTCAGATCACTGTCTTCCGCCATGACATGCGCACGACCTCCGGCCCTTCCCCCGGCCCCGCCATGTCCCTCAAGCAGTATATCGCCCACGATATGCACTTTTATCATATTCGTTGTGCCGCTCATATCCGAAATCATACCGCCTGTTATCACCACGAGGTCCCCGTCATGTGCCATACCCGATTCAACGGCTTTCTCGACCGCCTGGAGGAGTATTTCATCAGTCGACTCCTTTTTTTCAACCAGTATCGGGTTCACGCCCCATGAGAGTGAGAGCTGATTGAAAACCCTGACATTTGCGGTCGTCGCGATGATTGGACACGCAGGCCTGAACTTCGACACCATGTTCGCCGAATGCCCCGACCTGGTCACGCTGATGATTGATGCCGCATCGAGTGTATGGGCGGTTTCACATGTCGCGTGGCTGATGGCGTTTGTCACGTTTCTTGAAACGGTCACCACTGCATTCTTCAGCCTCTGTACATAATCGATGTCCCGTTCTGTCTTCACCGCAATTTTCAACATTGTCAGAAGGGATTCGACCGGGTATTTCCCCACTGATGTCTCGCCGGAAAGCATGATGGCGCTCGTTCCGTCGTAAATTGCGTTCGCCACGTCCGTTATCTCAGCCCTGGTGGGCCTCGGATTCCGCGTCATTGAATCAAGCATCTGTGTCGCCGTAATGACCGGTTTACCTGCGCCATAGCATTTTTTTATTATACTTTTTTGTATTGAGGGGAGTTCTTCGAATGGAATTTCCACGCCCATATCACCGCGCGCAATCATAATTCCGTCGCTTACACGTATTATCTCGTCGATAGCATCCACGCCTTCCCTGATTTCGATCTTGGAAATAATTTTTATCGATTCGCCGCCGTACGATCGAATCAACTCACGCAATTCCTTGACATCGTCTGAATCACGCACGAAGGAAGCGGCAACGAATTCAAACTCATGCTCAACGCCGAAACGAATATCCTCGCGGTCCACATCATCAATAAAAGGAAGAAGTCTCGCTGCTCCGGGGACATTAATCTTCTTGCTGTCGCTCAGTGGACCGCCGTCCACGACCTCGCATGACACCTCGTTTCCATTCTTGCCAATCACCTTCATTGACAGCAAGCCATCATCGAGCAGTATCGTGGTTCCCTTTTCGACTATAGCGGGAAAATCTTTGTAAGTCACCGACACTATTCTGTCCGTCCCGACCACATCGTCGGCAGTAAACGTAAAAACAGAGCCAGAGAGAAGTTCAATCCTTTCGTTCAGGAACCGTTTGATCCTTATTTCAGGTCCCCTGGTATCGAGAAGTAGTCCCGCCGGGACCCCGAGCTCGTTCCGAATTTTTTTGAAAAGAACGACCCGCGCCAGGTGTTCCTCATGTGACCCATGTGAGAAATTGAGTCTCCCAACGTTCATCCCATTGATGATGAGTTTCCGAAGCACATCATCCCGGTCGGTAGCTGGCCCGAGGGTACAGATGACCTTTGTTTTTCTCAACACACCATTCTCCTCCTTCGCTTCATCCCGTGGACAGTACCTGATCATTGCCTGCCGAATAGTTTCAAAACTTGTTGCCCGGTGCTCTGTGTTCTGCACCGAGATATCCGCCGTCACAGGTCATACAAAATGTCCATCGAAATACCATGGCCGCGTGTTCAGACAATCCCGAGACTCATCAAAAATATTGAATTACCGGAAGTCGGTAACCCATTCACATTTTCAGATATGCCCTGCCACAAGGCATGATATCAATGCATCACTCCCCCTCAAATCTCCCCTAGCATGATGAGATACAGAAAACATTATTAGTTCATTTCTAAAAATTAGTCAAGGCAATACGCAAATTTTGTTTTCACGGTTGATTCCAGTCGAGTAGGAGCTTTGTTTATCTCCCCCATTCAGGAGAAAAAGCTAATCAATACGAGGTACATCGCCATCACGCCCGTGAAAACGACAAGGAGTGGCCCGAGAAGGTGTATCATGACTCTTGCCATACTGGTTTTGAAATACTGGTTAGTCACTACAAGACATAAGTGGACCGGTGAAAGCATCATGCCAATATAGCCGCATCCATAGGCAAGCACCACGATGGGGAGCAGTTCCCTGTAGCTTTCACTGTGACCCGTGATGCTCATAACGAGCGGGAAACTCGCCCCTACGAAACCGAGTGCGAGGCCCGTAGTGAGCCCGCTTATAAAGGGAATGATTCCGATGGCAAGGATGATCGGTATTCCGAAATCAACCAGCTCATCCTTCATGCGTGACATTATCAGCGTACCGTCCGTCAGGGGAGTCTCTATCAGTGTTCCGTACACGAGAATACACGCTACAGTGAGCAATAGCATTGCCGGTCGTCCGGAAAACAGAATGCTTTTCCAAGAGATTACGTTAAGAGGCCGTACAACCTGAAGATATCCCTGCGCTGCGGTAACGCCGATTATAACTGGAAGAAATCGGCTTATCGTCGAAATGGCGGGAAAAAGAAGAGTCACCGCTGTATAGGAACCAATGATAAGGAAAAAAGGAAGCAGAAGTTCGAGTACTACACTGCCCCCCGGATGATTGCTCTCTTGTTGGGCGGCATCGGCAGGAACCTTTCTGAGGATGAAACAATACCCTCCGATCAATGAAAAAAGGGTCAGTGGAAACAGTGTTCCTATGAAGACCGGCATCGGGAGACCCGAAATCTCCACGGCCAGCAGCATCCCGGGATAAAGGGGCCACCAGTACTCCCATATATGCCGGAACCAGTAATTGATTAATGTTTTGACCGACGGATCGATGGACCTATCGTCATCGAGTTCTTCAACCAGCGGAGCTGAAAAAAGTGCCCCTCCCGGCATAGGCAAAAGCCCGATCATCGCAGGCAGTATCGCAAGAGATGTCCTGTGAGAAACAAGGGACTTCACCACACGCACCAGGTCTTTCATGATGCCCGCCCTGAGCATCTGCCCGCTTAGAATAATGATCTGGAATATCGCTACAATGAGGAAGAGGTTGGCGAGGCTTGCGAGTTTTCCGCCAGATACAGAAATAAAATGTTCGAAGTTCTGCCCTGTCCAGAAAAACAGGATCGCTGTTCCCGCTGCCACGGAAATAGAGAGTTGACCAATGGCCCTATTGACAATAAGAATCCCCAGAAGAGACCCCATAATCCGCACGGTATAAGGGGCGTTTAGAATTGCGTCCATGGAGTTCCCTTCATATTCCGGTCAACGTATCCCGCCCCGTACCGTTTTGCTTTATCATAGTAGAGAGCCGGGAAGGCCGCGGTCAGGAATCCTTTCTGGGTTTTTTCTTTCCACTCTTGGACTTACTTCTTCCCGGGGTTTTTGCCGTTCCCTTCGATCTCGATGCACGCTCTTTGCCCACCTGCAATGTCGCGTCCTCGGCTTCCCTGCGCTCCTGGGCCTCAGCCATCATCACATCCTTGTTTTTGACGATGTAGAGATAATCGATCACCGCCGGAAGGATAACCAGCGCCGTAAAAAGACACAGGACAATGCCAATGAGCAGGATTACGCCGAATGCGGAGACGCCATTATGACGCGCCGGCACGATGCTCCCGAGTCCCACCACAATCGCAAGTGCCGCAAAAACTAGTCCCCGTCCTGTAGTTTTCGTTGCCGCGAAAGCGGTGATGGAAGTATTCTCCTTCCACCGGTGCACAATCCTGAGGCCATATACCACGCCGAGCCCCAGAAGAAGCGGAAGCCCTGCGATATTGGCCACGTTATAATCGATCCCCGCAAGGTAAATGACCAAGTTGAGCCAGAGCATGCCGATCACGAGGGGAAGAAGGGCAAGCAGTACCCCCTGGGTATTTTTAAAATCGATGATCAGGAGCACCAGGATAATCACGAATGAGTAGATCATGGCCTTGAAAATCGCAGTGGCCGCCTGTCGCACATAAACCCTGTGCGTTACCGGAAATCCCGTGATGTTCGGCGTCACGCTTCTCAACTCCTTGACGAACGTATCGAGAAAATCGATGTCCCAGATGGAACCCGTTGGAGAAACCATAGCCACATAGGTGCCATTGTTGCTCTTGAAACGGCTCACGATCTCCTTTGGAAACGTCGACTCATCAATAATAGACGGGTCCATGCTTTCCCGGATCAATTGCGTCGCTTTTGAAATAATTGTAAACAATTCCCTCTCGAATTTTTTCGTGCGTGCAAGGGCCGCTTTTCCATTACTGTCCGAAAGCTTTTCCCTGACCGTGTCCATTTTTTTCATGAGTGCATCGATCTTTGATACGAGCTCGGACTGACCGCCTGAAAAAGCTTTCTCCTGAGCCTCCAGAAAGTAATCACCCATTTGTTCAAGTACAGCGGCATATTCTCCGGCGCTGTGGCGATCTTCAACGAGCCTGATCTTGAAATTGCCGAGCAGAGGCCTGATCTGCTTAATGATCTTAATTTTTTCAGGCTGATCTTCGGGGATATACTTCGCCAGAGACTCGACCCTGCTGACCGACGGGAGTTTTTCAACCTTCTCAGTAATTTTCTGTAGATTGGAAAGACTTTTATCCGTGATCATTGCGAAGGACATTTTAAAATCGCTGTTCTCTTCCATTTTATTTTGATAAATGGTCGATTCCGTGTTTCTGGGAAGGAGCTTCAATACGTTGTAATCCATTTTGTTTTGCGTTACGGCAAATACACTGAACAGGGTTATAGCCGCACTTACCCCTATAATCACCAGGTGGATCCGTTTCTGCTCCAGCTTCGCCGCTTCGTAAATCGTCTCTTTCAAATGATAGTCTCTCGGTTCAATTTTAATCATGAAGAGAAGGGAGGGCATCATGATAAAGGTACTGATCATAACCACCACAAGCCCTATGCCGGCCGCAAGACCGAGTTCGGAGTAGCCGGAGAAATCTGACAGGGATAGTGCGAAAAATGCCAGGCTTGTCGTCATACCAGCAGATATAACTGAACGGCTGGTGAGTACCACCGATTTATAAATCGCGTCGTTCATCGACAACCCGTTGCCCAGTTCCTCCTCGGTCCGCTGGAGCAGATATATTCCAAAATCTATTCCGATACCGAAAAGTACCGCGAGAAAAGAAGAACTGATAAGATTGAGCTTCCCTACCAGGATCGTTATTATACCGAGGGAAATTATCAGTCCTGCGACCGTGGGGATAACGGCGATAATCGTCTTCTTGAATGAACGAAAACCGATGAGAAGAATCAGGGAGACGATGATGATGGAAATCACGACGGCATCGGCCACATCGGAATAAATAATTTCGATTTCAGTGTGAACATGAGCCGGCATGCCGGTGAAAGCCACTTTTATCTTTCCCTTTATTTCCGGATGCTCTTCAAATACCCTGTCGCAGGCGGACCGGATATCCTTTATAAAAGGCCTCAGGTAGGTGATCTCGTCATTATAATTACGCGGCTGAACGAACAGAAAAAGCATCTTGAAATCCCGGGAAAAAAGATATCCCCCGCTTTCAAGTGTTGCAATTTCACTAAAGCCAGCCACGGATAGTTTTTTTTCAATCTGCAATTTTATTTGGTTCGGATTTGAAATCCAGTCATCCCACTCACTGAAAAAGACTTCTAAAAAGGCGATGATTTTTTTCGCCTGGTCGACCGAAATATCGGAGTGGGGTTCGCTCAGGTTCTTCGTAGCCTCATTCATCATCGAATAAAGGCTCGTTACTTTATCAATTTTTCCGATCCAGCCATCCCTCTTTTTCAAGAACTCCCTTCCCTTTTTCAACTCATCGATTGGTACATACAGGGGGGCGCGCTTGATAAGTACGCTTGCGTCTATCTTATAAAAAATGGATTCGACCCATTTTTTTTCCTTTTCGATCTCCCGTGCGAACAGGTCAGCATATTTTTTACAGGTGTCGCTATCGCCCTCAAGAATGATGATCAGATTGTCGGGAGAGCCGAATTCTTTCTTAAACTTCAGGTATTTTGCCTGTTCAGGGTCATCTTTGGGAATGAGGTTTTGCTGCGATGATGAAATAATCAGCCTGGGGATAAATGCTCCCATGATCACCGTGATGAGCACCATAGCAACGAGTATCGCTTTCCCGCGCTGCAACGACCATTGATAAATCAGATCCAAAATCTTTTTTTGCATTGCACACTCTATTTGTAGTTATTATTTATTGAGCCGGGGTACACAGAATCATTGTGGCGTGAATACGCTGGCTCTTTTTACGACCTTATCAAGGATCGCGTTTTGTTCAATGGATACGTGGTAAAAAATATATGCATTATCATACTAACGTCTCGGTCGCTTTTTGAGGTTGGGTATGAGTGCTACACATAAAGGCCACTTATGGCTCCAACCAAACATTCAACAGATTGTACCGGAAAGTATCTCTCGATTTGATGATGGTATAAATGCGCATTTGTTAAATAATGACTATTAAAATACCCAGATTTTCAGATACTTAATGTAATCGCAGTATCAATTCATCAAATTGAATCGATATACAGTATTAATCAATCACCGCGCCTATGTTGCAAGCATTTTTTTTGACCTGTATGTACGCCATTCCAGCTATACGGGAACATCTCAACCAATTATAAAAATAGTCCTCTCGTCAGATTTTTTCAGAACCTGCCCTCCCTCTTTTCCATCCAATTATTAATCGGCTTTATCCACAACTCCATTAATCGATGATGTCGGGAGTTTTTTCACCTTTCGCCCTATGGAAAAATTCATTGACATGAATATATTTATTGGTCTTTATGTATTGCCTGCCTTGAAAAAGTCGGGTTCATTCAAGTCATGCAACCTAAAAAAAAGGGATGCATACACACCCGGATGCAATACACATCATGGATTTCACACTACAATAATTAGTAGAGGAGAACTGACAGATGAAAATCAAACGATGCGTGGCTGTTGCTTCAATTTTAATCATCGCATTCGCCCTTCAACCATTCAATTCTCCAGGGTATTCTGCTGAAAAAACCAGCTTCGCGCTGATATTCCTAGGCGGTCCCGATACCGGTGCGGAGGGAGACAAAATTATCAATCAGTTCTTGTCGACCCTTGCCAGGCTTTCCAATATGGGCGCAAATTCCTTTCAGGGAAAATATTTTAACAGTATGACCGAAGCCAAAGCATATATTACCCAAAATCGAAATGTCTATATAATGGCATCGATTGGTTTTTTCCTATCGAATAGAAATGCGATGAACCTTACGCCCCTGGCTCTCGTCAAATTGCAGGGCAACGACAGGGAGCAATTTTATCTTTCGGTAAAAAAGGGTGCATATAAAAACCTCCAGCAGCTGAAAGGTAAGACCCTTTCCGGCAATGTGCTATACGAGGACGGTAAATTCATCAACGCCATGATTTTCGATAACGAAATTCGCATCGGCGATCACTTCGTACTGAAGCCCACCAACCGTCCGCTATCAGCCATTCGAAAGCTTACGACGGGACAATTCGATGCGGTTCTGCTCAACCACATGCAGTATTTCAGCCTGAAAGGTCTGGCCATATTCCAGCAGATAGAAGTGATCCACAAATCACCCAAAATGCCGGCTCTTGGCATGATGATGACGAACACACCTCAGAACAGATCCACCAAAAATCGTATACTGAGCGCCGTCACGACTATGTGCAATCAGGCCGATACGAAGGGCGTATGCAAAAATTTCGGAATAGACGGATTTGAAACTCTCGGGAGCGAGACCCTGAACGATGAAATCAATAAATTCGAAAGTGCTAAGTAGTATTTTCTTCCTTCTCTTTTTCGCCGGATGTTCGTTACGCCAGGGGGTGGTACGGTCTGAAACGTACTCTGCGAACAATGACTCAATCCGACAGGACTGGTACAATGCCGATATAAAGGCTTTGCCAATATCCGGCAATCCTTTAGCATTGATTGAAATCGCCAGGGAACTGTGCGTTCCATCCGTTTCACTCGGCCAGAAGGCCTACGCACTCCGCTTGGCGGTGCACGCCCACACGCTTGACAAAAAAAATATCGAGATAGCCGTTGCCCTTTCGCGAATCGCCTTTTTCGCCGCAGACGCGGTCGAGCAGAATGATGACATGATGAAAAAATTCGCTGGAATAGGCGTTAAAGCCGCGAGGACTGCCGGCATCAACAAATCGAATCCTGAAGCTTGTTACTATTTCGCCCTGAACCAGGGCTTGATCATTCGCTCCGCGGGACTCTTCGCCATCAACAAACTACCCGAAATTCATGAGGCGCTTCAGGTCGCGCAGAATGCCGCTCATCTTGATTACGGAGGACCCTTGCGTGTGCTTGGAATGCTTTACATTAAGGCACCCGCTTGGCCGAGCGGCATCGGCGACCTCGACAAGGCCCTTGATCTTCTCAGACAGGCCACTGAAAAATATCCGTCACATCCCCTTAATTACATGTTTTACGGGGATGCCCTCTTGCAAGACGACGACAAGGAAAAGGCCCTTGAAAATCTCGAGACCGCATACCGCCTTGCCGTTCCGGAGATCTGGGGTCTTCATTATTCAACTATATGGCGCAGGGAGATCGACGAATTAAAAAGCAAGGCATCTCGGTAGGTTCCCATTGATTCTGCGCCATAATCGTCGGAAGCCATGCCCGGAATCGTAACTCACAACAGGATATTCAAGGAATCGATACTCTTCCTTAAGAAAAAAGAGAAGCGAAATTTTCTACTCAACTCCATTAATGCCCTTTTCGAAAATCCCTCCCATATGACCGCCGGCCTCTTCGGTACGATCGGGCCAAACATATTCGATTACATTCCCTTTCAATCAGGAAACCGCATATATGGCAGCGATATCTCTTTCTTCATACATAACGGCGGACTCGACAAGCTTCTTCAGCACATGATCGACACTCTCTACAACTACGGTGATAAAAATAATGAATGGGCATCGACCCAGCGGGCATATATTTACGGATTTATATCTCACATAGTCGCGGATTCCATTTTCCATCCTTTCATTTTCTATTATTCAGGATTCCCTGCTCATTATACCAAGAAGGAAATACACTTTTTCCGGGAACAAAATCTTATTTTTCAATATAATCTTGATAATTATTTCCAGTTTCACGATGACAAACTCGGTGACTTTACGTTTAGTATCGATGAAATGCTTCCGGTCTCAAATCGTGGCATAATTTACGGCATCGACCGCTCAATTAAATCCTTGATAATGGATTCCATGAAAGAGACATACCCGGAGATCCACAAAAAACTCCTCATTTATGATTTAACAAAATACTTCCGGGCTACCCGCATGGGCGCTAGCTATATTGATTGGATTCCCCGTTTCATTAAAATCACTTATTCACTAAAAAGGAACGCTAACAGACGTATGGGGAACATATTCAGGTATTTATTGAGAAACGGAATCATATATTCGGATTTCATCGTACGTTACCCGATAAACAAACGGTACAACAAACAGATTCTTAACCTTCAGCGCCAACGATGGGATCATCCTGCAGGCAAACCGGGGCTTCACTACGAATCAATACAGAACCTTATGCTACAATCATGCGAAAAAACAGTTGAACTGTGGGAAAAAATCGAGTCAAGCCTGTATGGAGAGGAAAACCTTTCAATATTTGACGACCTGGCCATAAATGCCTATACGGGAGATGCGGAATTATCCTATCATGATATGAAAATAAAGGAACCTGTTCGACTCACCCTCTGATCACTTCAGATTCCTGATGAGATTTAAAAAATGTTTTTTCGCGATGATTTGAAGCTCCATGTCGGTTAGAAATTTTATTAACCCGGGATTCGCTACAAACTCAGGCTTCCCCGCAGCTTTCGCAATAAACCTCACATAATTCATAGCTGCAACGCGATGGGGATTGATCGCATTGTAATTGAGGTAACTGTAGAGAACCGAAAGACCGAGTAGAGGGTTTGAATAGACAGTGCTCCCGAGCGACAGTTCCTCGCCATGAACCTGGTCGAAATTATTATACCGGTTATTGAGCACCTTGTGCGTCAATTCATGTATAATGAACATTTTCCATATTTCATTTTTGATGTTCTTCTGATCCCTGAACGCCCGCGAGAGGCAGTACTTTATGTCATCCGTTATCTGGGATCCTACGAAAAACATTGAATTGACATTATCCCCATTCAGGATGTTTTTTGCGATAATGTAATCATTATCAACCTCGACAGGATTGATATATATCATATCGAAGTAGAATGTGGAATTGCTTGTTGAAAATTCGTCATAATAAATGAAAGGCTGTATGTTGTAGATAATTTCCTTGATTTCGAAAAATGGGTGCTTGACCTCAACCGGCCTTTTTTTACCAAATATGCAATAATCAAGCGAAACTTTTTCAGACCATGCATTCATATCCTTTGAAAACTTCAGTATTATATTTCTGCCGACCAGGACTTCCTCAACACTCCGAAGTGCTTTCAAATCATATTTTCTCGGTTCCAGATAAATTGAAAGCAACATATTTGCTAGGCTTTTCTGTCTTTGATCCCAAACGGTTTTCAGGTAATTCTTATATTCCTTGATATGGAACCCTTCATGACCCATTATTCTCATGGGGATATTGTCCTTTTGAATCATGTTCACAAAATGAGGGTTCTCGTTGAACAGAAGTACTATGTAGGCATAAAATTTTCCATTTATGCTTTTAATATTAATCGCTTCGGAATAATAGGTACTATACCCGCCTTCATATACCTGTGAAAAAGCCATGGGCATAGATAAGCCTGAAGCTGCGATTAAAAAGATCGCGCATGCCAGCGAGAATCGGTTGTTTCTAGCTATTTTCAAACTGTATCCTTTGTTCTGGACGCGGATTTACTTTACCCGATGAAAAATCAACCGGCCGGAATATGTTTCACGATTCAGGCCTTCGTATAATGAAATCTGCATATTAATATAGTACATATATATAAAATATGTCCAGAGATGGCAATTATTAAATTTCTGAATAAATATTCAAAAATAAACATCCCTATTTTCAATATTTCGATGGTGAATAATGCCAGATGCTAATTCAATGAAATGAGCAGCAGTAAGGCATTCGGGAACTGCCACGAAAAACATCCGTAATCAACAATGAAGCAAAAAAGAGATAGACATACTACATTCCCAAGCAATTTTTAATTAAAATTGAGGTCATTATAAAAACTTGTCGCTTCATGGATAATATTTTTCCGATTGTTTAACTACCTCACGCCAGTGGGAATTATTAATAGGTAGAAAAGGATATGAAACTGGAAAATTGCGTTAAATGCACGTATTTTATAGACGCCAGGGCCGATTGCGTTCTGTGCAAATATAATGATGAACTCGAGCACCGGGTTGTGGACAACAACAAAGTAATCTCCTGCCCCAGGGATTCCCATTAACTAAAGCAGATGAACCAGAATGCCGCTCCTGAGTTTCGGTTCGAACCATGTTGATTTCGGCGGCATGATCCCGTCCATATCGGAAACACGCATGAGCTGTTCTATCCCCGTGGGATGGAGTGAAAAGGCAATACTGAAATCCCCTGAATCAACAAGCTTTTGAAGCTCACGGACACTGTTTTTCCCACCAATAAAATCGATGCGTGTATCAGTCCGTGGGTCTTTGATGCCGAGTATCAGGCCAAGTATATGCTCCTGCACTATTTTCACATCAAGGCTTTCTATAGGATCATCCCCTGGATCAAAAAGAGGTCTAAGCAGATACCATTCCGAATCGAGATACATACATACTGAGTGAATCGAATCCGGGATTGATCGTTCTGTTTTTTCAACGGTAAACTTCTTTGAAAGTGCTGCGATAAATTCTTTCCCGGTCATACCATTAAGATCCCTGACCGCACGATTGTAAGCAAGAATCTTCAATTGAGGATGGGGAAATATCACCGCCATAAACCGGTTGAATTCCTCAGTACCGTCGTATCCCGGGTTTTCTTGCCTTCTACGCTCCCCCACTCTTACAGCTGCAGCCGCACGATGATGACCATCTGCAATATAGAGAACCTCTCCAAGGAATGCTGTTTTAAGCGTCTCTATCATACTCTTGTCCCTGATAACCCTTACGATCTGCCGTACCCCGTCTTCCGTGACAAAATCATATTCAGGTTTGATACTCAAAGCCTGACTGAAGATGTCCCTTTTCGATTCATTTTCATTGAAAAAGAGAAATACCTGGCCAGTATTCGCATTTACAATATCCGTATGGGTCGTTCGATCAAGTTCCTTGTCCTCCCGCGTCAATTCGTGCTTCTTTATCGTTGTATCGAGATAATCATTGATGCCCACACACGCAATGAGTCCAGTTTGCTCCCGTCCATCCATCATTTGCGTGTACAGATACAAATAGGGGTCTTCATCCTGGATAAACACCCCATCCGCAATCATTTGCATAAGGTTGTCCCTGCCATGCCGGTAAATTTCCCCACGATCCAGGTCGGTTCCCTCTGAAAAATCTATTTCAGGTTTCGATACATGAAAGAAGCTCATGGGGTTTCCTTCTGCGGCATGTGCCGCTTCCTCGCTCGTCACCACATCATAGGGAAGCACCGCCACCCGTGATACATCTTCTTTTTTGGGGCGCAGTCCCCTGAATTCGCTAATCATTGCCATTTCATTATCCTAATCTTGTTTTTTTTTATCACTAACTGGAATCCAACCATCATTAAATAAAGCTGTATTTTCAGACTTAGCTATTATAAACGTATTCACTATTCTGCCAATAAAAACAGGAAGTAATTTTTTTCAAGAAAAATTTGAGAATTTTTTCACAAGAGAAGGAAAAATAATTGACAGTTTTTGTGAATTATTTCACAAATGTGCCATGAATAATAGATTCACAAAAAAGGGTGGGAGCCCTATTCCTGAGCCATCCCTATCAAGATTATGCAAGATTTTTAATCTGCTTGAAGAAATCGAGGGTAAAGAAGAAACATCCATATCTTCCCGCGATATAGGTAAACGAATTGGAGTCGGTTCTCATAATATCAGGAAGGACATTGGCTATCTGGAAGAGGCAGGAACAGGCGGTTCAGGATATGATATTGCCAGATTGCGATCGGGTATCGGGCAAACCCTCGGGTTCGATAAAAAGCGAAATGCCTGTATCATAGGACTTGGAGGTCTCGGGTCTGTGATATTAAACGATACGGATTCGCCGGTTCCCTGTTTTACCATCATTGCCGGTTTCGATTCAAATATCAACAGGCTCGAAACCATACAGACCCGTATCCCGCTCTATCCTACCTATGAAATCTCAGAAATGATCCGAAAACTTGACATAGAATTAGCGGTTATCACCGAGCCTGACAGAAACATAGAGAAAATAACCGAGCGACTCATCGAGGGGGGAATAAAGGGCATCATCAACTTCACTCCGGATATCCTCACCTCCCCCGCGGAATCTGTCTATGTCAGAAATATGGATATAATTACCGAATTCAGGTTCATCGCAGCTCTAATTACTTTAAACGACCGGTGAACCTGGCTGTAATTGTTGATCCAAAACTGCACAATTATGAATTGAAACCGTCATTGACGGATTTAATAAATCAATATTTAGCAAGGAGACAGCTATGGCGCGAGTATACAATTTTTCCGCGGGACCCGCGGTACTACCCGAGTCCGTATTGCAAAAAGCAGCCACTGAACTGGTGGAATACAGGGATGCCGGTATGTCTGTAATGGAGATGAGCCATCGATCAAAGCCCTTCGATGATATCATACAGCATACCGAGACCCTTCTTCGAAAGCTTATGAACATTCCGTCAAACTATCACGTGCTCTTTCTACAGGGAGGTGCATCAAGTCAGTTTTCGATGGTGCCTTTAAATCTCATGAAAAATTCGAAGAAGGTGGACATCATCCACACAGGCAGCTGGACCAAGAAGGCCATGGAAGAAATCAAGCGCTATGGTTCAATGAATATGGTGGCCTCATCAGAGGATAAAAATTTTTCCTATATTCCTAAAACCGATACAAAGTCTTTTTCCAAAGACGCAGACTATTTCTATATCTGTTCCAACAACACCATCGAAGGCACTCGATTCACCGACTATCCCGACACCGGACATGTTCCCCTTGTATCTGATATGTCCTCGCATATTCTTTCCGAGGTTGTTGATGTGAGTAAATTCGGAATAATCTTCGCGGGAGCTCAAAAAAATATAGGTCCTGCAGGACTTACGATAGTCATTATCCGTGACGATCTGGTGGGTCACGCCATGGATATCACTCCTGTCATGTTCAATTACAAGATCCATGTTGATAACAAGTCGCTGTACAACACACCGCCGACCTACGGCATCTACATTGCGATGCTCGTATTCGAATGGCTGGAAGAACTTGGAGGAATTCCCGCCATGCAGAAAATCAACGAGGAAAAAGCCGGAATACTGTACGAATTCCTCGATAATTCCTCCATGTTCCGCAGCCCCATCGAGCCCGGGGACCGTTCCCTCATGAATGTTCCCTTCATCACCGGTTCTGATGACATCGACAAGAAATTCATCAAAGAGGCGAAAAGCATCGGCCTTGTTCAGCTGGGGGGTCATCGCTCTGTAGGCGGCATGCGGGCCAGCATTTACAATTCCATGCCGACAGATGGCGTGAAAAAACTGGTGGGTTTCATGAAGAAATTCGAATCCGAAAATAAATGAGGTGAATGCAATGTTCAAAATTCAGAAGCTTAACAAAATTTCAACCGAGGGGCTCAAGCGACTGCCTGCCGACAACTACGAGTACGCAGCGGATATCATGAACCCCGATGCCATAATCGTGCGCAGTGCGGACATGCATAAAATGGAGTTGCCCCAGTCGCTACTCGCCGTTGCCCGCGCCGGAGCCGGGGTTAATAATATTCCCGTTTCCGTTTGCTCTGAGCGGGGTATCGTCGTTTTTAACACACCCGGAGCAAACGCAAACGCCGTCAAGGAATTGGTACTCCTCGGGCTCCTCTTATCGTCCCGAAAAGTATATGAGGGCATCGCCTGGACGAAAGGCCTTGCGGGCAAGGGAGACGAAGTTCCCCAGATGATCGAAAAGGGAAAATCTAGTTTTATCGGTCCAGAGATCAAAGGGAAAAAACTCGGAGTAATCGGGCTGGGTGCAATCGGCGTAATGGTGGCGAATGACGCGCTCTCACTCGGTATGGAAGTTTCCGGATATGACCCATTCATCTCAGTTGAAGCCGCATGGGGACTTTCCCGCTCCGTAAAGCGAGCCATCAGCCTCGATAGCCTGATAGCCGATTCAGACTATCTCACCCTCCACGCACCCCTGAACGACTCGACAAAGGGGATTCTGAACAAAGACAAATTCGCCCTCATGAAGAAGGGAATCAGGATTGTTAATTTCGCAAGGGGAGGTCTGGTAAACAACGCCGATTTAAAAGCCGCCATTGAAAATGAATCGGTGGCATGCTATGTCACCGATTTTCCTGATGATGGACTGGTGGATGTGGACAAGGTAATCCCCATACCACATCTCGGGGCATCCACCCCGGAATCGGAGGAGAATTGCGCCATCATGGCCGCCGATCAGCTGAAGGAGTTTTTGGAAAAGGGAAACATCATTAATTCCGTCAATTTTCCGGACTGTACGCTGGCTTATTTAAACACCAGGCGAATTCTGATCGCGAACAAGAACATTCCGGCCATTATCGGAAGTATCACGCAGACTCTCGCCGAGGAGAAAATCAACATCACGGATATGCTTAACAAAAGCAAGGGCGATTACGCATACAACATCATTGATATCGATGGAGATATAAATGAAAAAACCGTAATGGCCCTGAGAGGCATAAAAGACATCCTTATGGTTCGTGTAATATAATTATGCAACTAGGGGCTGCCCCTATGGGACAGCCCCTAGTTGCATTCATATACAAGTTCTCTCTATCTCCCTCTTTTGCCTCTTATTTGAAACAACTGCCGATATGCTGGTTTTCCATCACTGTCAAACACAAGGATGGCAAGTTCATTGAAATAAAAATAGTTTCGCCGATAGAGACTCATATGCGTCGTGCGTATGAATAATTTATCTTTAAGAAGATACGCTTTCCCCGTTTCCGGGTCAACACCGGCTTTCGGATTTTTCGGAAATTTTACCAGTTTCACCAGCTCATTTCCATCTTTGTCTTTCCTTGCCTTTCCATCCCGACCGGTGTCCGGGTAGGTGAAATTTGATATGTCCCACGGGAACGGCACAAAGGTTCTTAACCTCTCCTCCGGTGGCACCGGCCGTTCAAGGCTGGATCTGGTTTTCTCCTTTTTCTCAAACGTCGCGATGGTAAAGACATAAACCTCCATCGGATCGTCCTTCAGATTCTCGAGAAAGAACTCGACCTCGAGGATTTCGCCCTTACCTCCCGGGTCTATTCGCTTGTTGAAGTAGACATTCCTGACATTAAACCGGTCACTGTACTGCGAGAGCACGGGTATGTTCGTGCTGACATCTGTACTGCCGCCCGGGCTGGTATCCTGGGAAAACGTCACGCCAGGCACAATGGCGAGAAGAAGCACCGCAATATATTTTTTCATGAGTGACCTCATCAGATAGATATCGTCAAATACAGTATCGGGGAGAAAAATCTAATTTTTTAGCAATAATTCATCATTTTCATCTTACCATTAATCACCCGCGTCGAACAACCTTTCCCCTGCATCATCATCCATACCTGCCGAAAAGTTCAACCCGAGATGTCGGTATGCCATTCGAGTTGCCACTCTCCCTCTTGGCGTGCGTGTTAAAAGGCCGATCTGAACCAGAAACGGTTCGTAATAGTCCTCAATGGTGTCGATCTCCTCACCGACTGAAATCGCAATAGTTTTAATCCCCACGGGACCTCCGTTATATTTCCCAATAATCGTGGAAATTAATTTTCTGTCCATTTCATCGAGCCCCAGATCGTCGATTTCAAGCTTTTCAAGTGCAAATCGCGTAATGTCAAGATCGATTTTTAGCACCCTTTTAACAGTGGCGAAATCCGATATTCGCTTCAACATCCTGTTTACGATCCTGGGGGTTCGCCTTGATCGTTTCGCTATTTCGAACGCTGCGTCGTCATCAATCTCACGATCGATTATCGAAGCTGACCTGACGGCTATTTCCTTCAATTCTTCAATGGTGTAATAATCGAGGCGGAGATTTATGCCAAACCTGTCCCTCAAAGCTGATGTGAGTAGGCCGGTCCTCGTGGTCGCGCCGATCAGGGTAAAGGGGGCCAGGGTTAGTTTTATGCTCCGTGCTCCGATACCCTGTCCGATTACGATATCGATAGATCGGTCTTCTAGAGCGGGATAGAGGATCTCTTCTATTGCGGGAGAGAGCCTGTGGATTTCATCAATGAAGAGCACATCGCTCTCCTCAAGGCCTGTCAGGATCGAAGCGAGGTCCCCTGCTTTTTCTATAACCGGCGCCGATGTTGCCTTAATGTTGACATCCAGCTCTCTGGCGATTATAAGGGCCAGTGTTGTTTTCCCCAATCCGGGAGGACCCGCCAGCATGACATGATCCAGGGGCACACACCTCATTTTCGCCGATTGGATGAAGACCTTCAGGTTTTCCGTTATTCTTTTCTGTCCAATGAATTCATCAAGTCGTCCGGGGCGTAGCGAGCGTTCATGCTCCTGTTCATCGGCTATGGTGTCCGAGCAGGTTAACTTGTCCTCTTGCATCGAATCCCTATCTTTTCACTTTTTCAAATTCTCGAATTGCGCCAATGATGCTCTCTGCGCTTTTCAAATTCAACATCCGCTCGCGAAGATTTTCATTGCTCATAAGCTTCGCAATATTTGCGAGGGTCTTGATATGCTGAGTAAGCTTGTTTTTCGGCACAAGCAGAAGTATGACAATTTTCACCGGCTGATTGTCTATCGAATCGAAATCCATTCCCCGAGTAACGACCGAAACGATAAGGACTGTATTCTGGACCCTCGACGTCGTGCAATGGGGTATCGCCACGCCGTTGCCGATTCCCGTACTCATCGATTTTTCCCTTTCAATCAGCGCTTTCTTGACCTCAACACAGTCCTCCTGATCGATCTCTTTATTTTTCACTGCCAGATCGACCATTTCTTCGATCAGGTCCCACCTGTTGTTCGAAGACGCTTTCAAAAGAATATTTTGTTTCTTTAGGTTATCAGACAGTTCCATTAATTATGTCCGCCATGGATGTTTCTATATTACGATCAAGTCCGGTTAAAACCATGCTTCCGAAATCAGTTATACACAAAACTCATCCGATTAGTCAAGCGTATATTGTAGGGCCGTCATATCTGACTAATCCCCCCATTTTGCTACGAAATCAACTTAAAAAATATTTATGGCTGGATACGTTTAAAAATTTGTTGACTTTTAAAATTATAGTCCAAAAGCTACTAAAAGAATAATCACTGGAGATGGCCATGATAGAAATAAGCGACAGAGGCGAAGGCATATACGTGATAAAAATCGTCATGAAAGAGGTACACACACTTGATGTACCAGAGCTTAAGGAAAAGCTTCAGGAGACCATTATTGAAAAAGGAGTAAAAAAAATGGTCGTGGATCTGACTGATGTAAAAATGATCACAAGTTCAGGTATTGGAATTTTTTTGAATATCAACCAGAGCCTGAAATCCAATCTCCGGCTGGCGGCGGCCAACGATGAAGTCAAAAAAGTGCTCGATCTGACAAAGGTCACAACGGTTATAAAACTCTTCACAACGATTGAAGATGCCCTGGGGAGTTTTTAACATTTTCAACATTTTAGTCTCACGCTCAAAACACCGGACTCATTTTTGATGCGGAAAGAAGAGCTGCTGTTTTATCTTGCCTGTAATGCCCCTGAAATTGTGAGAAAATTATATACGAATACCCGCCTGCCTGTTAATTGACCACCATTGTAACCGGAACCAATGGGGAACCGATCTCTTTCTCTCCCCGCATTCATATTCCGCAGTAATTAATTCCGCCAGATCCTTCGTTTTTTCACTCATGGAAAGTGAGTGCTTTCTGCATAGAGCTAAAAATTGCCTGTCCTTTCCATCCTTCCAGTTTTTCTCTACATCATGCATCATTGATTCTTCTAAAGGCCCCCTGGCCTTGACCAGATACGGCATCAGGGCACTGTAATGCATCAGCACCCTCCGGTGAATGTCTTCGCCCCTCCACCACAGGACACCGTTGTCATACCTGCCTGTTGCCGACCCGTAGATATCAATCTCCCCGTGTTCCTTTATATCTTCCATATCAAGGCCCATCTCTTTCGCATCACCCTTCACCGCATGAGGCTTGAAAAGGCTCATGCAAGGCGCCGAGGTGCCGGTCAAATACACCAGCGGTACGGCTCCCTTTTTCAGAGATGCCACCATCGATCCGGTAGTCTGGGTGGATATAACCCCTCCGGCATGGAGACATATTCTTTCCATCGGTTTTATACCCGGCATAAAGGGTTCATGCATGTTATGGTCGCGGAGGACTCTCATCATGTCACTGCTTGTGATTACACCCTTTTTCTGAAAAAGTAGTTCCCGGCTTACACGGCGCCGTACCTCTCCCTTGGCGAAATGTGTATAGATTTTGTCGGAGAAATCCCTTCTGAAATTCAGGTTTTTCCCCCTTTTCAAATAACCCTGTGATCGTGCATAATCGGAAATCCCCGGCGATGCTTCATCGAATTCCTCTTCGATCGTCAGGCAGTTTGAAATGCTTTCTAAGTCCTTTACCCTTTTCCAGACCCAGAATTTCCCCGCTGTTTCCAGCACAAAAGCCTCTTCCGGATCTGCGATCAAAAATGAATTGTGGTAATGAAGAGTGCCCTTAAGCGCCTGCTCACCTCCCTGGCCATAGTGTTCAATCAAATCGATAATACAATCACGCGCTCTGGATCCGCTTGTTTCGCGCTCCAGGGCTAAACGCAACATGTCCATTCCTGTAAGGGCAGTATTTTTTTTATGATATGCCTCCTTAGTAAAGACAGCCTCGTTACCTATCGCCACGCCATGCTCGTTTACACCCATCTCCGCCCCGAACATCCAGAATGGTCTCGACAGTAGAACCGCAGATGTATGCCGAACCTGTGGTATGGTAATGTGTGTACAGCGAATCGTACTTCCTGCCGAATGAATTCTTGCGGGCACAAATGTGATATTCTGAGCCTCATTAGGCTCTCGATCAGAGTTTTTTCCCATCAACATTATTCCGCCTAATGATGAATTCGGAGTTGAAACAAATGTGTCACACATGCTTTCCCCCTGCAGAATGTCCCTTTTTCCCTTCCCGACGTTATCCTCCGGCCAGCGTCGCAGCTCTGGGAGAATTTATCTCGCGATGGGTCCGGGAATCCTGAAAATGTATTTTTTTCTGAGCAGTTTCTCCGTGATGAATCTGTCTATGATACGCGCCGACTGGTAGAACTTCCAGATAAAGGCGTCACTCGAATAGTACCCGTCAATTTCTCCTCGTGTTATTGGTTTCACGTCGATACCGGTTGTGACGAAAAAATCGTTTGCAGTTTCAATGAATCTGTCAATCAATCCCACGCATTGTTCTTTATGCATGTTGGCGATGACATCGATCACCACGCGCCGGATATCGTAATAGCGGTCCACCACGTCTTTCAGGAAAAATATTCTGATGAGTGGCCGTAAAAACGATGCGGCGCTTTTAATGAATATCTCCGTGTTGATTTGCTCCATCCCGTTAATACGAATCAACGGGGAACTGGTGTCAATGTAGGTAAGACTGTCTTCCGGGCCAACCCGGTCCATCGTTTTTTCAGCCGGCGAAAAGACCCAATTGGATAATTGCGCGTCAAAACCAACGCGTACCCCTCCCGGACCCTCATTAAACTTGTGCACCCGCTGCAACCTGTCGAGAACGAGCTTCAGCAACTGACACGCGTTTTCTTCATCGAGATGATGTATAACCTTGTTGCAGATATTTCCTTCATCCATCCGTTTCTGGCCAGCATACACGACATAATAGCTGCCGTGCCTGAAATGCCGTATCTCCTGCTCCGGCACGTCAATGCCGATTTCAGTTACCAGTATCGTCCGATAGTCTTTGTAGCTCTCTTCATAGCGAAGAACCTCTTCAATGGATGGGAAGGGAGGCATCTTCTTCCATATCCATTGTGAATCGTCGCTCACAACATCGACTGCATTACCTATCCATCCTTTTCTGCTTAGCCGCATTACAGTCGATATCTCTCCATAGCCGACAATATCGACGGTGGCCCCTTCTCGGTACATTCTGCGGAAATCTCGCATGAACTGTGGATAAATATCCATATCGCGTGAGAGATTCATCTCGATGTCATGAAACCGTGAAGCTATGTGCATGAGGGATTCCAGGTCTGCCTCGTCCAATAGGAGGGAGTTCACATCATCAATGTCGAATTTGCTCATTGTAGGGATGTAGCGTTGCAGATAAGGTACCCGCAACGTAGCTAAAGTGCGCATCGATTCTCCTTCACCGCAAAAAAGGTCGTAAAGGTGCCTTCTCCCTCTACCACTAGACACACGTGCATCAAGGAATTGTCTGAATCGTTTCCTGTCGAGATCGACAATCGCGAGATCGATGTCAAGTAATGCCGCGGCCTCATCAACTTTCCCAAAAAGCCCGGCAAGAATATCAATACTCTTTCTTGATATCCAGGGGTCCTTCAGTCTGTAGCGTCCACCTTCCCGGTTCCAGATCCAGAAGAAACCATCTCTCAGATTCTTGATTTCCCTGCTCACTGTCGCAAGTTGTATATATCTAAGCCTTTTTTTCTTAAAGGCATATGCAAGATCGCAATTACGTAAAAAGTCGATTATGTCAATGAACTCTTCAGATTTCATTCCCATGGCTACCGCTCATCGAGGGCCTTCATTACCGATTCAAGACACCGCACTATCTCACCCCCCTGCGCAACGGTGATAATGAGGGGGGGCATGAACTGCAGGACTCTTGAGTCATTTCCAGAATAGACTAGATATACACCCTTGTCGAAAAGCATTTTCATAATAAGAAGGGCGGTGCCCTCATTTTTAAATTCGAGTCCCATCATCAGACCCATCCCCCGGGGCTTCAAACCGACCGACGGGAATTTTTTTGAAAGAGATTTAAATTGTCCGAAAAAATATTTTCCCATACTATTCACTCGATCAAGGAATTGTTTCCTCTTCGATATGCGAAGTACCTCAAGCGCGGCGAAACACCCGATTTCGCTTCCACCAAAGGTAGAAATATGAATAAATGGATCGGCGCGAAAAAATCCTGCATACTTTTCATGATACACAGTCGCAGCCATCGGATAAATGCCTCCACTCATTCCCTTTCCCAGAGTGACGATATCGGGAACGACTTTAAAACGCTCGAAGCCCCACAACATCCCCGTCCGCCCGAAACCGCTCTGTATTTCATCCATAATAAGAAGTGCACCGTGGGAATCACATAGGGAACGCACCTTCCTGAAATAGTCCCTGTCCGGCACGACCATTCCCATAGTTGCGGGAATTGTTTCGAAAATTACCGCTGCGGTCTTTTTTGAAATCGCCCCTTCGAGGCTCTTGATATCATTAAAATCGATCTGCTGAAATCCCGGCACCGGGGGCCCGAATTTCTCTTTGAATTTCAAATCACCTGTGGCAAGGGCGAGCCCGGTATGGCCATGATATCCACCTCGCGCAGAAAGTATCTCCAATCTCCCTGTAACACCCCGTGAAAGCTTGATGGCCAGATCAACCGCTTCTCCGCCTCCTGCCCCGTATACCACCTGATTTATTCCCCTGGGCATTGATTGCGCGATCAACTCCGCAAGTTTAGCCTTCGGAGCACTGATGAGATGGTGATTCCCGATATCATAGGTTTTCATTGAATCCGTAACCGCCCTGATCACTCGGTTGTTCCTGTGTCCCAGGTTGAAAACTCCACCATTGCAGTGACAATTGATATAACGCTTCCCCTCAATATCATAAATATAGGGGCCGCTTCGAAGCCCCGGAACTAAAAGCATGTCATACTTCGTATAGATATCCACCTTTCCGGGGGACACATGATCGGAGAATAACTTTATTATGTCACGTTTTTTACTCATTGGACCGGCCCTTCCCTTTTCGTCAGACGTTTCCTGTAGATTAATAAAGAAATCGCACCGCATTAATACAAATATACTACCATACCGGTATTTTATTACAATAATTATTTACTTATCCTTTGTATAAGGCATGGCTGCATATGATCAGCCCGCGGTTCACTGTCTGGAAGTAATTCTTTACTATTATCACTGTCCCCCATCAATTATAATTACAAAAAAAACTTGCCTTATTAACGATACACTGTAACAGAATAATCATGGAATTGACGACGGTACTTGACATTACTGTTTCACCTAGATCCTCAAAAAAAAAGATCACCATTATGGAGAATGGAACGATCAAGATTTCGATTTCCGCTCCACCTGTCGACGGAAGAGCAAACACTGAATTGATTGCCCTTGTGGCAAAGCGGCTTAAAATCCCGAAATCGTCGATACAAATTATTTCGGGAGAAAAAAGCCGAAAAAAACGGATTGCCATCAAGGGCCTCCTGACGGAGGAAATTCATGCAATTTTTAAAGGCCCTTAAAACAAATCAATACAACTTCGCAATATACTTCCACACATGAGAAAAATTGGCGCACATATTTCCATTGCCGGCGGCATCCATCGAGCCATTCACAAAGCGTGCAAACTCGATATCAACGCTGTCCAGATATTCCTGAAAAATTCCAATCGCTGGGAAGCCCGGCCTTACAACGCCGACGACCTGAACAGCTACCGTGAGGCCCTTGACCTGATACCGGATATCGCTCTTTTCGCCCATTCCGGCTACCTGATCAACCTTGCGGGAGAGGGCAACACCCATGATAAATCGATGGTGGCATTACGCGATGAATTACATCGTGCCCGGCAGCTCGGAATCGAATATCTCATCATTCATCCCGGCAGTCACGGTGGTCGTGGCCTGGATAAAGGAATCGAGCGTATCGCCCAATCACTGAACAGTGCCATCGACGGGAGTGTCACCACGAAAATCCTGCTGGAAACAACGGCGGGACAGGGGACATCAGTCGGGCACCGGTTCGAGCATCTCCGCGCCATAATCGACCGCACTGATCGTCCGGAAATGCTTGGAGTATGCATTGACACCTGTCATATCTTCGCAGCGGGCTATGACATCTCATCGTCTGCGAATTACGATGCGGTCATATCCGAGTTTGAGAAAATCATCGGCCTCAACAGACTCTCGCTTATTCATTTAAATGATTCCAGACGCGAATGTGGCAGCAGGGTCGACCGTCATATTCATATAGGAGAAGGCCACATCGGTGAAGGCGGATTCGGCTTGCTGCTTAACGATCCCAGGCTGGCAGGTGTACCAATTGTTCTTGAGACTCCCAAATCGAAAGATGACACAGCGGACATGATGAATCTAGAAAAGATCCGCGGGCTTATAAAACCGTTGCATGGCGAGTAATCCTATTGGATACGCAGGTAAATCTCCGCCTTGCCGTCAGAACGACCATCTCAGAGCCCTACTGAGAAGTGTCATCGATAGCAAGGACTCTTTTTTAGGTAAAATAGACCATGGCAGAGAATCGCTCAGCTTATCCGTAACTGATAGCTTTACTGATCAATTTCATACTCTTCTTTCATACTTACAGGCGGTGGGAAAATGAAACGGGACGCCACTTTCTTATACCCCTTTTTCGTCAGGGGAGACATTGACGGTTTTATCGGTCTTTTCATCGACAACCTCGTCAATCTCCTGATAATCACCGGCTTGTGCCACGCCATAGGTATGCCTGCCGAACTGATCTACGGCAAGATGCTTCCCGGTACGGCGCTTTCAGTGCTGGCCGGAAACCTGTTTTATGCCTGGCAGGCCCGCCGTCTCGCACGCAAGGAAGGCCGTAACGACGTTACCGCCCTTCCATACGGAATAAACACCGTAAGCCTCCTGGCTTTTTTTTCCCTCATCATCGCTCCTGTGTATTTCCACACGAAAGATGCCGATTTTGCCTGGAAAGTAGGAGTCATCTCCTGCTTTATAAGCGGATTGTTCGAGGGACTTGGTGCCTTTATCGGTGAACGAATACGACAAATGACCCCGCGCGCAGCCCTTCTATCAACACTCGCCGGTATCGCAATATCCTTCATCGCCCTTGACCAGACAATCAGGATATGGGATCGGCCCTTCATAGCATTCATTCCGCTGGCACTTATCATGGCGGAATATTTCTCACATGTTCGCCTCCCCTTCCGGATACCGGCAGGTTTCTACGCCCTTGCCATAGGTTCCGCCATCGCATGGAGTACCGGTTCAATGGACACAGCAAGACTGGCCGATTCCGCTCATCAGGTCAGAATCTGTCTTCCCGAATTCGTCCTCTTCGATATCGTCGGAAGCGTCACCCTCGTCGACATACTCCCCTACCTGTCAATATCGATCCCGATGGGGATTATGTCTTTCTTCGGCACATTGCAAAATCTCGAGTCATCCTCTGCAGCAGGGGACACCTACCCCGCAATGCCGTCCCTCGCAATGAACGGAGTCGGCACCCTAATCGGCGCACTATTCGGATCACCCTTCCCCACGACCGTGTATATCGGCCATCCTGGATGGAAAGGCCTCGGTGCACGATCGGGTTATTCCATTATCAATGGGGCGGTCATGACGGTAATCTGCTTCACTGGATTAATGAGCATTATCGTTGCCCTGGTACCCCTTGAGGCCGGTTATCCAATACTATTATGGATAGGCCTGATTATCACCGCCCAGGCTTTCCAAACAACCCCCAGGGAGCACGCCCCCGCAGTGGCCATCGGGCTCATGCCCGCGATTTCCGCATGGGGCCTCAGCCTTCTCCGTCAGTTCGCCAATGCCGACGGCAGTCTGAGCATTGCGGCAACTAACGATGCCATCGGCGCCGCTCTCCCTCACCTAAAAGGAATATTGATCTTTTCGGAAGGAGCCCTCTTTTCAGCGATGTTTCTCTCTGCTGTTGCCGTGTATCTCATTCAGAAGGACTTTCTCAGGTCGGCCCTGTGGACCCTTCCGCTCGTTGTCTTCTCTTTTTTCGGTTTCATCCACTCCCAAGAAATAGGGATCAACATGGCGTGGCCTCTTCCTATCGGATATGCCCTCTTTGGCGCCACTTTTCTTCTGATTCACCTGCATCAAAGGCGGATTGCAAAGAACTACTGCCAGCCTATGCGATCAGAAGATCATTGATCACTCCCACCATTGCTTCCATTTTAATGACGGGCTTCAGGAAAAGGTGCTCGCTGCGGATGCCAATATCCCCCATCCACCTTGGCACCGTATAGGTCAGTGATCCCGTATGAATTATAAAGCGCATCTGGGGTTGTATGGCATGCGCATTCGCTATGAAGGTATTTCCATCCATTCCAGGAAGCCGCATATCGACTATCGCCAGATCCATCTTTTCTCCGCGTATATTTTCAATCCCCTCCTCTCCGGACAGTGCGGTAACAACGATGAAACCCTCGTCCTCAAGATATGCCACAAGATTATTCTGTACGGCTATTTCATCATCAACAATAAGAATTTTCGCAGGTACTCTCATGATCCATCCCTTGTGAGGGGCAGTCTTATAATAAACTTGGTTCCCACACCGCTCATCGATTCGACCTCCAGGCTCCCCTGATGATTGTCCGTAATGATAAAGTATGACACCGACAGCCCGAGTCCGGTACCCTTTCCCGCCTCCTTCTTGAAATATAATTCATGTATAGATTCGAGATTAAACTCATGCTTGCGCCATTTTGCCTGCGTGATTTAGTCGCCCTTTTATTCGAAACATTTTCTTTTCACCGATGCCGAATACTTGTTTAACGAAAAGTGACATGCTTTTTTAATAATATAGTATTACACGAAACCTTCCAAACTATTTTTTACTTTCCTTATCTAATATTTAGATTATCCAATAAACTGGCGGCATCTAATGCCACTCGCATTGATAGGGAAGGTGTTGACCATGCCACCATATAACAAGGAGAGGGCCGTGATTCAATCACGGCCCTCTCCTTGTTATATATCGTTGTTACAATTAAGCGTTCTTTATTGAAGCCACCCGGTCATTTTTCCATGGCGTTATATACATACTCGGCGACATCATAGCATTCCATGTTCTGTATATCGAGCTCGATTATGCCGTCCGATAGCATGGTCATGCAGAAGGGGCACGCCGTGCAGAGCCGCGTGGCCCCGGTTGATTGCGCGTCCTTGGTCCTGAACTGGTTGACCCGCGTCCCGAGGTGCTCCTCGAGAAACATCCGCGCACCTCCTGCACCGCAGCAGAAGCTTGTGTCATGATGCCTGCTCATTTCCACGAATTGCACGCCTGGAATCGCCTTCAGTATATCTCGCGGTTGACTGTATATCTCGTTGTAGCGCCCGAGAAAGCATGAATCATGATAGGTCACGGTATGATCAAGTGAATTCACCAGCTTGATTTTCCCACTTTTTATCAATTCGCTGATGATCTCCGTATGATGAAATACCTCGAACTCATGCTTCAGGGGATTCCCGTCTGAACCGATGCCCACGGCAGCAAATTTTTTATACTCCTTCTTGATTACATTGTAATCATGGGGGCATGTGCATATGATCTTCTTCAGACCATAGGCGTTAAAATTCTCGAGATTTTGCGTCATGAGAGCATGAAAGAGATATTCGTTCCCTCCGCGAATCGCGGCATCACCAGAGTCAGCTTCTTCTGCACCGAGGATCCCGACCTTTACGCCCGCCTTCTGCAGTATCTTCAAAAACGCAATTGCGATCTTCTGACTGCGTTTATCGTAAGAGGCCGCGGAGCCCACGAAGTAGAGATAATCGACTTCCTGATCCTCAGCGATTGTTTTAACGCCAAGATCCGCGGGAAGCCATGCTCCGCGTTCAGCAAAGGCGAAACCATAAGGATTGAAATTATTTTCAAGGTTCTGAAATGTGGTCTGAAGCTCCGGGGCCATGTCGCCCTCCATGAGAACCTTGTACCTGCGCATATCGATCATCTTCTGAACATGCTCGATGTTGACCGGGCAGGCTTCCATGCATGCCCCGCAATTTGTACAGGACCAAAATTCATCCGCAAGCACTGATCCGTCTATAAGCGGGGTTGTCTCAACGCTCGCCGGATCGTCCGCCAGCATCAGTTTTGGCATCCGCTCATCCATATTATCTTTGATGTCATTCACCAGCTTTTTAGGTGAAAGCGGTTTTTCAGTGAGCCATGCGGGACAGTTATCCTGACAGCGACCGCACCTCGTACAGGCGTCGCTGTCCATCAATTGTTTCCATGTATAGTCTTCCACCTTCGCCACACCGAAGCTCTCTGAGACCTCGAACTCAGAAGGATTGATTATTTTGAGGGTGTATTTTGTCTCCGGCTTCTCATTGTCGAGATTGCCAAAATAGACATTAAGTGAACTGATCATAATATGGCCGAGCTTATCCGATCCAATGAGGCCGATAAGAATAAAAGCGCCCAGCATATGTATCCACCAGCTGAATTGATGCATTACCCTGAGTGATCCTTCGCTGAAAATCATGAAAGGGAATGCGAGCACATAGCCGAAAGGAGACCAGACTTCCCATTCCGGGAAATCGGAAATCGCAATCCTCATGGCTTCGCTCGTAAAGCCGGTGATAACTATTGTGAAGAGAAGCACGATCGCGAAAGTATCGGTAGGTTTTGTGTCAAGACGGCTTGGTTTGGTGATATAGCGGCGATACGTAGCCATTAGCAATCCGATAAAGACCACCATGCCGGCCAGGTCAGCCACCAGGGACCAGATAAGGTAGAAATTACCTTCAATGAACCTGATATGAAAAAAAAGTTCGAAAAAGTCATCCTGAGCCATGATGATCAACGTCACCACAAACAAGGCTGCGAAACCAAAGAATATCGATGCATGCATGATGCCACCGAAGGACTCTTTTAAAATCTTTGCCTGCAGAATGACATACTTGAACACTGCCATTATCCGTTTTTCAGGATAATCGGTTCGCAACTCTCCCTTTCCCTTTCTCCAGATAAGTACCCGTTTCACTAAAGTATAGGCCAGATAGAAAAACGCGATGAACATGAAAATATAAATGCCCCAACGCATAAATCCATGAGGGCCGCCGATATTGAAAAACGACTCCCTGGTAATATCAGACAACGGGACGCCATACGATTCGGCAAACTTCATACCAATCCCTCCTGCGAATAGTGTAATGCCACATTGACTCCATCAGCGGTCTACTTAAAAAGTGCGTCCATCAGCTTTTTCTGAGTCGAAAACCGCGTTGTGAATTCACTGGACGTTATAATAAATTCCACTCATTTCCGAAACGGAAGAGGGAAATGAGATGATGTTCCTTAACAGGTCTCTCTGACCGTTCATCCTTAATGTTTCGAAAATCTATATGATCAAAACATGACAAGATGACTTCCTTTATCATTTCAATGCTCAATAATGTCAACAAAAAATGTCAAACAAAAATTCTGTCATTCCCCTCCAGAACGAGCTATTCCATCGCCAATACAGATCTTTTTCCCTCCATCATTTTTTTTTTATTGACACCGCTTTATCCTGGCATAAATAGCAGGTGATTATCTTATCGAGAGTGGCAGAGGGACTGGCCCTGTGAAGCCACGGCAACCGTTCAGCAATGAAAGAGGTGCCAATTCCAGCGGACGCTGGTCCGGAAGATGAGATCGCTGATAGATATCACCGTTTCTTTTTCCGCACACTTTCGGCATGCCTTACAGCGCTGCTCCCTTCTCAATACGATAACAATACGCTTGAAAGGAATATCGCCGGATATACACATCATGGAAAGGACAGATACGGAATCGGTTGGGCTTGTGACGACAGAATATTTTACCTTTGACGAGCTTTCCTTCAGATCGGGAAGAACCCTCGGACCAGTCACACTTGCTTATGAAACCTATGGAAGGCTGAACGACAAAAAAAACAACGCCATCCTTCTCACTCACGCTCTTTCAGGAAATGCCCATGCAGCTGGCCGCCACACTCCGGATGATGCCCATCCGGGATGGTGGGATCTCTACATCGGACCCGGTAAACCCTTCGATACAGACAGGTATTTCGTCATATGTTCTAACATTATCGGCGGCTGCTCAGGCTCGACAGGTCCCTCGTCAATAAACCCGGCAACCGGCACACCCTATGCCCTTGATTTCCCCACCGTAACAGTTCATGACATGGTGAATGCCCAGTACCGACTGATACGGCATCTTGGCATCGAAAGCCTCCTTTCTATTGCTGGGGGTTCATTGGGGGGTATGCAGGCCCTGAAATGGGCAATTCTGTATCCGGACATCGTGCACTCCGTCATACCGATTGCCTGTTCCGCCTCTCTTTCCGCGCAGGGAATAGCACTGAACGAAGTTGGTCGCCAGGCCATTATGAACGACCCTAATTGGAAGGATGGAAACTACTACGGCACGAAAGGTCCAGACGCAGGTCTCTCCCTGGCCAGGATGATCGGCCATATCACCTACCTGAGCGAAAAGCATATGCACGAAAAATTCGGACGGCGTTTCAAGGCAGAAGAGCCCCCTCTGGACAGCTTCAAAAACATGTTCATGGTCGAATCTTACCTTCACCACCAGGGGAACAAGTTCGTTGACAGGTTTGACGCTAACTCCTACCTTTACATTACCAAGGCCATCGATTATTTCGACCTCAAAAAGGATTACGGTAGCCTGCATAACGCCTTTGCCAATGTGACCGCGAACTTCCTCCTCATTAGCTTTACATCTGACTGGCTCTACCCCGGCTCACAATCAAAGGAAATAGTGCAATCCCTTCGCGCGAACGGTAAAAACGTAATGTATACTGACATAGAAACCGATATGGGACACGATACGTTTCTCCTGGACTATGATCCACTTAAGAGAAATATATCCAGTTTTTTAAAACGTGAACTTGAGAAAGTCACCTGATATGGAACCTTGCGAGGGAACCGGATACGATCTGATCATACGTGAAGTACCCGAAGGGTCGAAGGTACTCGACCTGGGCTGTGGCGACGGCGTACTGCTTCAGAAACTCCGTGAAATTAAACATGCGGTACCGCACGGCGTGGAGATATCGGAAGCCGGGGTATGGCAGTGTGTCGAAAAAGGTCTCTACTGCTACCAGGGAGACATTGACGAGGGGCTCGCCGACTACAGGGATAATTCCTTCGATTACGCCATCCTGAACCAGACACTACAGATCACCAAACGGCCTGCCTATGTGCTTCAAGAACTGATGCGGATCAGTAAAAACGCAATCGTCAGTTTCCCTAATTTCGGACACCACGGAACCCGCTTTCAACTCCTGTTAAAGGGAAGAATGCCTAAAAATGTTCTTCTACCCTACGAATGGCACGAGACACCCAACATACATCTTCTGACCATTCAAGACTTTCAGACTTTTTGTGTACAAAACCATTATCCTGTAAAAAAGAAGCTCCATTTCTCCCTCTCTTCAAAGGGCGCATCGAAAAGTGTCCGGTTTATGCCGAACCTTTTCGCTCAGTACGGTTTCTTCATACTCGACGGTGAGAGTTACACAGATTCCCTGCACCACTCATCCCTGTCTCTTCAGGAAAAAGTGGACTGATGTATGGATGCATTATCAGAAACGAATGACCGAGTAGGCTTCTTTCAGATCATCGAGTGAATAGACCACCCTGCATTCCGGCAGTGATTTCAGAAACGCCCCGCCGTACGATTTATTGACTATTCGCGAATCAAGAACCGCGACCACCCCGCGATCGGTCCCACTCCTTATGAGACGCCCAAATCCCTGCCTGAATCTTATCACCGCCTCCGGCACCTGGAATGTGGAAAAAGGATTCTTACCCTGTTCTTTCAACCGCTCCATTTTCGCCTCGACAGGCGGCGAATCAGGCACTGCGAATGGAAGCTTCATCAGAATGACACCCCGAACTAGATCGCCAGGCAGATCGATACCCTGCCAGAAAGAGTGGGTTCCCATGAGCACGGAATCTTCATCGCTCACATAACGTTCGTACGCGTCTGTGGGCGTCATCGTATCCTGTGAATATATCGGAAAAGGAATCATGCCGGCAAGTGTGTCTTTGACCTCTCGAAGCGTTTTGTATGAGGTGAACAGCATGAGGCAGTTCCCGTTGAGGTGATTAATAATTTCAGCTGCTTTCTCGGCCGCCTCTTCATTATAACCACGAGAGGAAGGATCTGCGAGGTCCCCGGCTGCATAGAGGACAACCTGTGCCTTGTAGTTAAAATGTGTCTTGAGAGGCAGGCACTTTTCACGCTCGATTCCGAGACGGTCGATAATATATGAAAAATCATCGCGTATCGCCAGGGTCGCCGAAACAAGTATTGACGAATCGTAGCAGTTTATGATCTCCCTCCTGAATATTTCTGCAATATCGGCAGGCTGCCCTCGCAGCGTAAGATCTCCCAGAAGGGCGTTCGTATCACGTTCTATCCAATACACATAATTATCATTTTTTCGCGATACAAAGGATGAAAGGTTTTCGATATATGTAAACAGCTTTCCTCGCGCAACATCGAATTCCGTCCTGAGCGGGTGTTCCTCTCCGAAAAATTCCTCCGCTTCCGCCATGACCACCATCAGGTTCTTTAATTGATTCACTAGCGCATTTCCTGCAGGCATCGGCTCTTTCACCCGGATATAGCTTCTTTCCCCCGGCACCATCGCCCGAACACCCTCGAAAAACATGGAGATTCCCCGTTCAATTAGGTGAATTGTGTCCATAGCGCGTGATTTTATTGATTCGCCCTGAATTGATCTGATCAGGGCATTCTTTCGATCGCCATGAAATCGTTGTAAAATCTCCTCTATTTCCCTATACCCTATCCTGAATCCAATCTGCCCAGCTGCGACCTCCTCTATTGAATGCGCCTCGTCGAAAAGAACGATATCAAAGGGAGGCAGGTATGTCTTCTCTGAAGCGATATTGGAAAAAAAAAGATAATGGTTCATGATCAGAACAGTCGACCTGCTCCATTCTCTGCGCGCCAGCTGGTATGCGCATACCGATGAGAAGGGACACCTGTAGTAATCGCATGAATCCCCCTCTCTCTGTATTTCGCTCCACAAGTGGGGGGGTAGCACAAGATCGAAATGAGTAAATATTTTCTTATCTCCGAATAGTCGGCCTATTGTTTCAAGCTGTTTCAACTCACCGGTGCGAAATCGGCCTGTCTTTAGTGCGCTTTCAAATCGCTTCCTGCAGGGATAATTCGAACTTCCGAGACAGAGGGAATAGGAGAAATCAAGACCGAGGCATTCACTGAATATTCGATGGACGATTGGAAGGTCTTTGTCGACAAGCTGTTTTTGGAGAGCTTTTGTCTCCGTCGAGATGGCAATTTTTTTTTCTTGTTCGATGGCAAATTGCACTGCAGGGATAAGATATGCGAGCGTCTTCCCCGTGCCTGTCCCCGCCTCGATAATCCCGTTTCCGGAGTCATACAGACGATCATGTATGAATTCCGCCATATCAAGCTGTACCTTCCGGAACTCAAAAGAGGGGATAAGGCAAGATAGATGCCCTCCCTCCCCGAAAAATTCATTCATTTCATCACTCCGCCGTGGCGCCGATTCACTGCCATGCCCCCTGTTCATAATGCCCGATTCCTGAGACAGGGCATTTATCCCGACGGGAATCGGCTTTACGCTCATTCTTTTATCTCTATGCATATGAGGGTGATATCATCACTGATCGACTGCTCTTTCTCATCTCCTACGAATTTCCAGAGACTGCCGATAAGTTCACTCTCGATGTCATGGACGCTTTTATCCTTATTATTTTCCACCAGCTCAACAATATCGTTTTCGTTGAAACCCTCATCCCTGTCATTGAACTGCTCAAAAAGCCCGTCTGTATACAGAAGAATTTTGTCATGCGGCTTAATGGCTTTTTCCACACATCCAAATCGGGTGTCCCGCTTGATCCCAACAAGCCTGCCCGTGTGCTTCATTTTCTCAACAATACCTCTGGATACATGTATCTGATCCGGATGCCCGGCGGAAGAATAGTACATTTTTTGATTGGGCAGATCTATGTCGACAATGACGCATGAAAAAAACGCGTTCAGGGATATATACAAGTCAGTAAAGGATTTATTCAGCCATTCGAGGAGTTCACGCGCATCTTCAATCGTCTTGACTTTTTCATATTCTCCCTTTATTATCATGGTTATTAGTGCGGCCTGTATTCCATGACCGATCGCGTCTGCCAGAAAAACCCTGACATACCCTGGATAAAGCTGGACGATATCGTAAATATCACCACCGATATCCGCCATCGGATAATAATGAACCAACAGGTCGAGGCCTTCAATCGAATCAAAATTTTCAGGCATCAGCCTTTTCTGTATCCTTTTTGCAAGTGTCAGATCCGCCTGTATCTGACCATACGCTTTATTGAGTCTTTCATAGGCGGCGCTCAGTTCCTCGGTTCGTTCTGTAATTTTTCTTTCGAGGCCGGTTCGTATTTCATTTATCTCCATTGCTGCCCGATTGTAGTTCTCTGAAAAGACCGTAAACTCCCTGTCGGAAAATGGTGGAAAAAAGAGCCCGATACCGCCAGCCGCGAGCTTTTTCGTGGACCTGTTGATGATATCGAGAGAGATATTCAGATTGTTTATCATGAGAAAAATCAGCAGCCCCACGGATGTAATACTTAAAAAGATGAAGATGACGATCTGATAGAGGGGCTTTTCACTTCGGTTTATCATGATTGTGAGGATGATCATGCTGAAAAGAATCAGCATGATCATTATTATCGATTTATACTTGATACTTAAAAAGTCACGCGTCTCGATTTTCACCGCGCTCTCGAATAGAATCTGTTCAAGCCTTACCTTGTAGGGTCCTATGAAATACTCAGTGATTAGAAAAGTGCAGTACCCAATGATCAAAGACGCAAAACCCCCCCCCACAAACACAAAGAATACCTTCTCATAATCGCGACTGTATATGTAAATGGCCACTGCGAGAGTGGTGATCACCAGGGTCGTGTACAGAAATGCGGTATAGAGATTCGTCTGAGGAAGCTTCGAAAGTGAGCCGTAGACTTCCCTTATTTTTTCACCGTCATATTCTCGATAATGGGCGAAAATCCTTTTTTCATGGAAATGATCATTGATGAGCCTGATTGATCGCGAAAGACCCGGCAACCCCAACCTGTGGAACATTCCGAAATGGGTAAGGTGAAGAAACACCGCAACTCCCGTGCAGGAAATCAGCATGGCAAGAAGGAACAACAATTCATCAGTCTGGAAATTAACCGTGGCGTATACGAAAAAAAATCCATAAAACGACGCCACCCAAGACCACGTTGTGGTGAATACCGCTACTGCGAAGGTAAAAGAAACCCTGTTGTATATTGAAATAAAGAGTTTCGCAATCATATGGACAGATGAACACCCCTTCCGCAACGATTGTACTGATTGCCTGCCGCACACATTCCGGTGGAGGGCCCTCCATTCCATGCTCCCCATGGGGCATCCCTGCACGTATGCAAATTATTCTACCTCCTTTACCATTGATGTCAATGATGTTTTTATTAGTTCATATATTATAGCTGATAAAATGATACTCCACACACACATACTATCCGAATTGACCTGGCCTATGGGATGCAAAAAGGGTCCCCGGCATGCACGGCCGGGGACCCTTTTTGCGCATTCTGTCGCATAGACAGGATGGAGATAAAACTATTTTTTGCCGTATCCGAGCCCACGTAGCGCAAGATCGATTTCACCGAGTACCACCGGATCGTCGATAGTTGAAGGGACCGAATAATCCTGGCCGTCCGCAATTTTTCTCATCGTTGAGCGGAGAATCTTCCCCGATCGGGTTTTGGGAAGCCGTTTGACCACCACTGCCTGTTTGAAAACGGCGACCGCACCGATCTGATCTCTCACCATTCCGACAATGTCCTTGATGATCTCCTCGTTCGACTTAGTCGTGCCCTCCTTGAGCACCACGAATCCAAGTGGAAGCTGACCTTTGAAATCATCGGCTGCGCCGATCACCGCGCACTCCGCCACATCAGGATGGTGTGAAATGACCTCTTCCATCGAACCGGTGGAAAGGCGATGGCCTGCCACATTTATGACATCGTCCACTCGCCCCATGATATAGAGATAACCATCACGGTCGATATAACCACCGTCGCCTGTAAAATAGTAGCCGGGGAAGGGATCGGTGTACGATTCTCGGTACTTGTCATCGTTCTGCCACAGCGTGGGAAGCGTCCCCGGTGGCAGAGGTAGGCGGATCGCCACGAGGCCTTCTGTCTCGGGAGGCAACGACTTCCCCTCTGTGTCAATGATTTCCACCCTGTAGCCGGGAACCGCCTTGGTGGGTGATCCGGGCTTGATGGAAAATTGCTCGAGCCCCATGCAGTTCGCTGCGATCGCCCACCCGGTTTCAGTCTGCCACCAGTGGTCGATTACCGGTTTTTTCAAAAGATCGCTCGCCCAGTGGTAGGTATCAGGATCAAGACGTTCTCCGGCGAGAAAAAGAAACCTGAATGAATCAAGATTGTACTTTTTGAAATATTCTCCCTTCGGGTCTTCCTTTTTTATGGCCCTGAAAGCGGTGGGGGCGGTGAAAAGCACCTTCACATCATGATCGGATATCACACGCCAGAATGCTCCCGGATCTGGTGTACCCACCGGTTTTCCCTCGAACAACACGGTCGTGCAGCCGTAAAGAAGGGGTGCATACACGATATATGAATGACCGACAACCCATCCAACATCCGATGCCGCCCAGAACACCTCTCCTGGATTCATTCCGTACACATACTTCATGCTCCATTTCAATGCAACCGCGTGGCCACCATTATCCCTTACTACTCCTTTCGGCAGTCCGGTGGTCCCGGAAGTATAAAGTATATACAATGGATCCGTCGCCTTTACCTGGACGCACTTCGCTGGCGCAGTTCCCTCTACGGCTGTTTTCCAGTCAATATCCCTTCCATCTATGAGTGATGCCCTTACCTGCTCCCTTTGAAAAATGATGCATGACGAAGGCTTCTCTCTAGCTATCTCGATGGCCTTATCGAGAAGCGGTTTATACTCGATGGTCTTTTTCCCCTCAATGCCACATGAAGCGGACACGATCAGTTTCGGTTTGGCGTCATCGATTCGAACAGCCAGTTCATTCGGTGCGAACCCGCCGAACACCACCGAATGAATTGCCCCGATTCTAGCGCACGCCAGCATAGCAATCGCAGCTTCAGGAATCATCGGCATGTAGATGATAACCCGGTCCCCGTGTCCGATCCCGCGTGCTGCGAGCGCTCCCGCGAAAAGAGCCACTTCATCCCGTAATTCCCGAAAGGTGATCTTCTTCACCGTGCCAGTGACCGGACTGTCGTAAATGATGGCGACCTGGTCTCCCCTTCCGTTTTCAACATGAACATCAACTGCGTTATGGCAGGTGTTCAGTTCTCCTTCAACGAACCAGCGATAAAAGGGTTTTCGTGAATCATCGAGCACCTTTGTATACTTTTTCGACCACACGATCTCCTGCGCTGCCCTATCCCAAAATTTATCCGGATTGTTTATCGATTCATCATACGCCTTCTGATAGTCCCCCATTTGTTCCTCCTCATAGAAAAATATAAATTATGCGTTTCTCGCCCGTACTGTTTGAATCAATCCAGCACTACTCTGAATTTATAGGTGTTTTCGGCAAAGTAGGTCCAGACGATCTCTACTGGTTTGCCGTCATTTTCAAACACTGAGGTCTTGATTGTTAAAACCGGGTCCCGCAACTGTATCGCGAGCCTTTCCGATATCTCATCAGTCGCTCTGGTAATTTCAACCTCATGCTCTATTGTGCCAAGCCGTAATTTCAGCACTGATTCCAGGGTCTCAAGCATGGTCATCCGCCGCAGGTGCTCTTTCGTAATTGATTTCCCGTATTTCTGCGGCAGGTAATTAATCGTATAGCTCATCGGCTCTTCACCAGTCCATCGCACGCGCCTGAACACGACAAACTCGGTGCTTTCCGGTACGTGAAGGAATCGGCACACCTCGGTTCCCGCACCTTCAACGTTCTTAGAGATAAACCTTACAAGGGTTTTCTCGTTGACGTTGAATATCTGCTTGTTCACACCTGCCAGCTTTTCACGGGTGAGACCCCTGGCTGCCTCGGTCCAGAACGTACCTTTCCCCTGCTTTCTCGTAATAAGACCCTTCCCGCTAAGATGCTCAAGAGATCGCCGTATAGTCGTTCTGCTGACGACAAATGCCCTTGCGAGATCCTCTTCCGGGGGAACCCTGTCATCAGGCCGCAATTCTCCTCGTCGCACCATGTCCTCAAGATACTCTGCGATCTGGTAGTGGCGCGGAATATGGGTATTATCGAGGCGGATCCTCTCCATCTGCTATTACCTTGTATTGTTGTACGAACAATTATACAACTTCTCCATCTTGAAGCCGCTGTCAATAAAAAAAAACATGCATTCTTAACTGCCGGCATCTCACTGGCTGTCAGCTGGCCAATCATCCTGGTTATAATAAGTATTTGACATTATTTTTATCATGAAATAGCAACTTTCATATTCCATCATCATGCGGCATAGTAAGAGAATAAATGCGCACCTGTATCACGACATCTTCCTCCGGCATGAGACAGACTTGAGGCACCTTGAAAAACCACGCGACCGGAAATGATTTATATGAATACACTGGACACGCCTTTTTTTTAAAGACCCTATCGTTATCGAAGCGTCACTTCCTGATACGAGGAATTATGAAGCAATTCATTCCCAATCTTTTGTCAGAAGGACCAAATAGGAGATTATAAGGTGATAGATTCAATATCCATAACAAGTTCCGCAAAAGAAGAGATGATCGATATCACCTCGCATATCGAAAAGATTGTCTCCAGGTCGTCTCCCGCCGATGGTGTCTGCATGGTATCCACCCCCCACACCACCGCCGCAGTCACGATAAATGAAAATGCCGACCCCTCAGTGAGGAAGGATATACTCAAGGGGTTGAAGCATCTCGCCCTTGAATCGGTAGATTACGCACACATGGAGGGAAACTCTCCCGCCCATATCAAGTCTTCGATTATTGGCTGTTCGGTAATAATACCAGTTGAGAAGGGACGCCTTGTTCTGGGGAGATGGCAGGGAATATATTTCTGCGAATTCGACGGCCCGAGATCAAGAAAAATTATGGTAAAGATGATATGACACTCTCCACACATTCACACAATCCCGCAACCGGCCTCAGTTTATGGAGTTGGGTGAAAACCATTCATGTGTTCAGAATGTATAACATGGGGTTCATTCAAATGAAAATCTCGGATATACATCGACTATCCCAATGACAAAAGCCAGCACTCTTGCCGCATACCGATAGTAGCGTGTCATAAAATCAAACAGAATGTGCGGCCACCTTCCGAATATCACAACGGAAAAGATGCCAATGATGTACACAAACCACGCCATGATGCTCATCAGGCTGAGAACAAGAAGATGTGGCAATACGGCAGCAAGAATTCCGATCCCCGACAATCGCAGCATCGCCATTACCCTGGATGAGCGAAGGGGGTAGATGATCTTCATCTGAAGGGGATAATCAATATTATCCCGACCCGCGAATATTGGCATTTCCTCAACTACCCCCGTCATGGAAGCACTTATGGACAGAAGGTACCTGAGTGTGTTTTCGTGAATTTCGGAAAAATCCTCCACATTCTTCCTTGTCGCGATTACCACCACATGATTGAGAAAACCCAGGATAAGAGAAAGTAGGGCATATACGAAGAACACCAGATAGTGCGGGATGAGCCCGATAAAGAAGAGTCCGAACAATCTGAAGAAGGCCCCCATCCTTGAATACCTGATAGAATAATCTATTGAAAAATTCACCGATCCATGCGGCACCATGTCGGGAAGCTCCTTTTGCAATCCCCACTTCCTACTAAAGCCTTTTCCAGCCAGGTCCAGATCGATTAAATCCTTTTCGACCTTCGAGACTCGCCCTGCGCCGCTCGTTCTCTCATTCTCAAGTAATTCATCAAAATCAACATCAGGAAGCTCGGATAGCTCATCAACGATAGGAACTTCACCTTCGGATGATTCGCTTAGAATCGACTCCGCCTCCCTCAATTCTTTTTCTATCGAGTGCATGTCCAGATCAGGGTCAATGTCGTCGATGGACAGCCTCATCTCTTCTTCCTCTGCCCCTGAGGAACCAGCAACCATGGACAGATCTTCCGTGGTCAATTCATCCATGGTCAGTCCCGCATCTTCAAGGGTCAGCTTTTCATCATGACCCGGCTTTTCTCCTTCCCTGAATTCATCGCTCTCTTCAAGCGATATATCGAGCGTATCCAGGTCCAGGGTTATGTCATCGTCATGATTAGTCTTCGATACTCGAGGCCCGCCGTTAAGTTCCCTTATGGATTCATCCGAAAAATCGGAAAGATCAAGATCAAGCTCCTCATGTCTCTCGCCACTAACGAATTCATCCCCTTCCTGGAGTTCGATGTCGAGACTATCGAGATCGATGGTGATATTCTCGTCCTCTTCGATGCGGTGTGGGGAAGTGTGCCCGTCTGCACCCTCACCAGGATACTCCGTTGTGCCCGATGGCGATCCACCACTCCCTTTCCCAGCCGAGTCTTCCAGATCGATATCGAGTGTGTCAAGATCTATGGTTATACTCTCTTCATGGTTATCGTCGCCGGCGCGATACATTTCCTCGGTCTTAATATCGTCATCAAGGCTTATTTCTGATTCACCAATAGCCTGATCACTCCTTGATTCATCAGTCAGCGGTTCAAAATCGTCGGTTATTTCCTTATCATTCTCCTCTTCCGCAAGCAGCCTGTCGATATCGTCCAGTTCCTCAAGTTCTACCGGCTCATCACTATCCACATGGGGTTCCAGTTCGTCTCTTATGGGGGCGCTTTCTGAATGAAACCCGTCAATTTCTTCCTCGAGCCCTGCCCACTCGTCTTCCATAACTTTCGAATCAACTGTACGCTGCCCTGCCTTCGCGGTCTCGACACCCACTTCGTCCATAACGTCTGGTATATTCATTTCCTCAATAGCATCGTCGATTGCCAGGTCGTCGAGAGGAACATCCGAACGCATGTCGTCCGCAGGCGGAAGATCTGCCAGGTCGAGGCTCCCGTCTATATCCCCATATTTCTCCGGCTCCGCCAGGCCTGACAGGTCTTCGCTGTCAGAAAAAGTGGCACCGTTATGGATTCCATCCAAATCCAGTGTCCCCGAATCATCGGGAATTGAGCCTCTTTCTCTCTCTTTTCCGGTAACACCCGTCTGCGGCATATCATCGTTCTGATACGACTCGTCAATCACGGATGGTCCGGCCGATACCGGTTTTCTGCGCGTGCGGTTATCCAGCACGTTCTCGCTGTCGCATTTTGGGCAGGTAAAGGCGAATTTTTTATTCTCGACCTTCTCGTCATCCACCGCAAACGCGGAATTACAGTTCGAACACCTGACTCTCATCGCTCTCTCCTGGCGAACTTACCGACCGGGAAAATATTTTTCATTCAGATTATGTTGTATGATTATGGGAAAAATCAATAAAAACGGTAAAAATAGTATCATATACCATTTTGCATCCCTGCCGTTAAGCATTTCCGACTTCTGCAAATATTTCAGATTGAGATACAACCCCCAGATTCCGAGGGTAAAAACCGTCAAGAGGATATTGATGACCGGATCGTCATTGAATACCCTGCTTACCCTTGCAAGCCACCAGAAATAGTAGAACCCGAAGGTAATGGCCATTAAAAACAGAAGGACCACGAGATTGTTTTCCGGAATATATTCATCCATACTGATTCCCCTGAAACGATATAAAGCAAAAAGGGAAAAACGCCTATATTTCATTTACGGAAGAAACTGATCATTTTGTTAGATATTTTTCAATTAAAAAACGATGCGTCATTTCCTTCGAAGAGGGCCTTTATAATCCTCAGATGAATTCCGCCTTCATTCCATCCTCTAGTAAAAATAGTATACTTCAAATCCCATCATTTCAACAAATTGCCTATGCTTTACGAAAAAATCCATACGTAGACTTCCCTGTACTGACAGGATACTTTAATGTGACAATAAATAAATTGACATATTCCGAATTCACGACGAAAATTCTTACATCAATCCGTTTACACAGAGACATAATGACCGATCCATACAATAAATATCTGAACGCCAATCCAGTTGAATGGCTTATGGAGGATTCCGATCCGTGCGTCAGCTATCTTATGCGAAGAGATTTTTACGGCAACGCTAAAGAACAACACTACATGAAAGCCCTCGAATCGCCAGAAGTTCAATCGCTCATCGCCAGAAACGGGACTGTTCTTGGTCACACCGGTAATTTCGATATTTTTTACACCGGATCCATGTGGTGCTTTGCCGAAGCGGTGGAACGTGGCATGGAAATACGCACCCCGTTCGTGCGTAATACCGCCGAATTTCTGTTGGACGCCGCGCAGACACCTTCAGGCGGTTTCAGTCTCAACTGGAAACCCCACGTAGCCGTGGCGTGTAGAACCGGTGATATGCTGAAGGCCCTTCTCCGCTCCGGCCTTCTCGACGAATCGGTGCATAAGGGGATAGGCTGGATTGTTGCGCATCAACGCCATGACGGGGGCTGGCTCCACTGCCCTGTATCCGGCATATGCGACCAGATGCGGCTCCTTTTCCTTAATAAACCGGGAAACGGCATTAACCGTGAATCAGATACAAGTGTCAAGAGCTGTTTCTATGCCACCGCATCATGCGCCATGGCACTTCTGGAATACAGAGACCGCACCGATTCCGCCATGTATCATCCCCAGATCATGGCTGCGGCTGAATTTTTTCTGAGACGCTCCCTCTATAAAAACAGAAATAGCGAGCCGATACATCCCAGAAAATCGTGGAACAGGGATTTCCGTATGATTGGATACCCCGTCATGTCCCAGTACGACATCCTTTACGGTCTTCTTATAATCGCACGAGCCGGGAAAATAAGTGATGGCAGGACCGGTGATGCCTTCAATATTGTCATCTCGAAGCAGAACCAGGACGGCACATGGAACTTGGAAAATCACGGAACCGGCATGATGGAAGGCAATCGAAAGGACCGTGGTCTGTTTCTGAAAAATAAATGGATAACGCTCCAGGTTCTTCGTCTTCTTCGTTACATAACTGAACTCCCACTTCGACAATAATGATTGCTTCTTCATTTTTTTCATTGTGATTCTTATGCAAAACCAATAGTATTCACCATGTCTTTTTTAAAAAAATTCCAGTAAAAAGTATTTACAATAATCCACATTGAGTATATGTTGCCTTTTATTCTGATCTTACCTCTTTTTCGGCCCATCAAAAAAGCATCTGCATAGGAGTAATGTATGGTTCAGATTGGAAAATTCGTCCAGATTGAATATACCGGCACCTTCGATAATGGCGAAGTATTCGATTCCAATGTCGAAATGGATCCCCTTGAATTCGAGGTCGGCTCTGGCTCCATTATCAACGGTCTCGACCAGGGATTGATCGGAATGGCCAATGACGAGGAGCGAGAAATCACAATAAGCCCCGACAAAGGCTATGGTGATTACAATGAAGAATTCGTCCTCAATGTGCCGCTGAGTGAAATGCGGGCGAATTTTGAGCCCGAGCCGGGCATGGTGATATCGATACAGATGGAAAATGGAAATATGATACCGGCCAGGATCACCGACATCAGCGACGATAACGTAACACTCGATCTCAATCATCCCCTGGCGGGTAAAACCCTGCATTTCAAGGTAAAAGTCCTCGCCATCAATGACGAAGCTCAGCTCGAGGGAAGTTGCTCATCATGCTCCGATGATTCATGCTCGGGCGATGGATGCTGCTGTTGAGATGATTAATTTGATTGATAGCCCGGCGACGTAGTGGTGAGAAATTAATTCAGGAATGCATATCCAGCAGAGAGTATAAAGCAGACGGAATGGAGGTACGAGGATTTTCTATTCCCGTAAAACCATTCATAGGTCTGAGGATTCATGAGGTAGTATTTATTACCGAATTCCAGTATATTCATGGTCCATTCAGTACCCATTGAAAGGAAAAAACCACCGCTAAAATATATCAGAATGCTTATCTCTCCGCCTACAATCGGGCTATCGGCCTTTTTTTTCCTTTTCCCACCATATCCATATACGATCTTTTGCAATGATATTATCTGATAGCGGTAAACAAGCTGGCGAGCAATCGACGCGGCGGTGTATTGTCCGATTGAATAGCCGGCAAAAGGGGTAAAGGAAATATCCCACTGTTTGCGTGTTGTCACATGGACCGATGACCCGAATAAAAACGTATAATCACCGTAAATCAGCCTTGACCAATTCTGATATTGAGGACCGAACATGGTTGTCTGGACAATGGTTGATCTTCTTGCCTTCACCTTCAACCCCAGATGATCAACCGGCATGTACTCGAATGAAAGCCCATAACTGAAAAAAAGATGACGTAACATGATTTTCTTGGTGATCAGGCTATCCGCAAAAGTATAGGTTGAATTTCGAATATAATTGTGTTCTGCGCTGATAATCTTACCATAAGGAACGCCTACGGTGGCACTAACGCCCAGGAGCATCTGACCTTTATGCGCTCCCTCAGGCGGCTTATCGAGCTCTTCAAAGGTGACGGCCACCGCCGTAGCGGTAATGCAAAGAAAGAGTATGACATTGATAATTTTCATGGTAGACAATCCATATGCTGAATTCTATATCCCCTGCTCCCCGGAATGTCAACGAATAATTCGCTTACAGAGTCTTCCCGCCTGTATAGTGACACTATCAATAGAAATCATGAAATATCAACATTGCGTTCTAAATTGAGGATCTTTTATCATACCTTACATAAAAATACTTGCCAGAGGCAGTGCCCTATTCTGTATTGTATCCACGTGAAGGGTCGCGGCGTCATTATTCGCCGTTATAAAACCAACAGGTGAAATGAAATGAATTACTTCAAGGGTTCCGATGAGTATGTCCTTTCTCAGGCACTTAGGGACAATGTCAATGTTGCCATCGCCCTGGAAAAACCCCTCATTGTGAAGGGAGAACCGGGAACCGGAAAGACCCTTCTTGCCCATTCTATCGCGAGGGGACTCGATAAGAAACTGATCATATGGAACATTAAATCGACCACCAAGGCAAAGGAAGGCCTCTATGTTTATGACACAGTCCAGCGACTGAACGACGCCCGATTCGGCGATGGTAATGTTTCCGACATCACACGCTACATCAAGATGGGCAAGCTTGGAGAAGCCTTCCAATCCAAAGAACAGTTGGTTCTTCTTATTGATGAAATTGACAAAGCCGAGCTAGAATTCCCAAACGATCTCCTCAACGAACTGGATGAAATGAGCTTCTACATCCCTGAAACCGGTGAAACCGTCAAGGCAGCGTACAGGCCCGTGGTGATCATCACATCAAACAGCGAAAAAGAGCTGCCCGATCCCTTTCTTCGCCGATGCATTTTTCACTATATTGAATTCCCCGATGCCGACCTCATGGAAAAGATCATCCGGGTACATTTCCCGAAAATCGAGAACTCCCTTATGCGCGAGGCCATGAAGCGATTTTACTGGATACGTGAGTTCGACATGCTTCGGAAAAAACCATCGACGAGCGAATTGATCGACTGGCTTCAGGCCCTCATCGCTGGGGGAATACCGACCAAAAAATTAGAAAAGGAACTGCCCTTTGTTGGTACACTTTTGAAGAAAAAAGAAGATATTGACCTGCTGGAAAAGTCCGGGAAATCCCACTACGCCTTCAACACCAGCATGAGGACAAGGGATGTTTATTGATTTCTTTTTCAGCCTCAAATCGTACGGCGTACCGGTCTCAATCCATGAATGGATTACCCTCCACCGGGCGCTTGCCCTTAATCTCAACAATTGCAGCCTGACCAACTTCTATCATATAGCCAGGTCAATTCTCGTCAAGAATGAGATTTTTTTTGACAAATATGATTTAGCCTTTCTCGACGCATTCAAGGATATCGAAACTACCGATGAAATGCTGGAGGAAATACTCGAGGGGCTTAAAAAGGTCAAGGAACTCCATTTGAGCGAAGAGGAAAAAAGGCAGATGGAAAAGCTTGACCTCCAGGAAATATTGAAAAATTTCGAGGAACAGCTCAAGGCAGGCCACTATAAAGATCATGTCGGTGGAAACAAGGCAATCGGCACAGGCGGGCGTTCAACTCAGGGAGCGTGGGGATACAATCCGGCCGGTATACGAATCGGGCAGGGCGAATCCCGTCACCGACGTGCGGTCCAGATCGCTGAGAAGAGAAGCTTTCGAAACTACTCCAGCGACATCACCCTCGATACCCGTCAGATGAAAGTCGCCCTCTCTCACCTCCGTTCCCTCCTCCCCATTGGCACTGGAGAACAGTTGAATGTCGATGAAACAATCGACGCAACCTGCAAAAACGCCGGGGAGATCGAATTCGTCTGGGAGAATAAGGAAAAAAAGGCGTCCAAGGTAATGTTGATCATGGATGTGGGTGGATCTATGACGCCCTATGCCGAGCTCGTCAGCGCCCTGTTTTCTGCAGCGACCTCACAAATAAACAGGTTCAAACACTACTACTTCCACAATTCTATTTACCAGGAGCTCTGGACCGATATCGAACGAAACAAGTCGATATCGAGCATAGACCTCCTGAAACGCGAGGACCTCGATTACAAGGTCATCATTGTAGGTGATGCCGAAATGGCGCCTTCAGAGCTAACCTGGGTCAACGGCGCTATCGATTACTGGTATCACAATGATACACCGGGGCTAGTCTGGCTCGAACGTTTCAAGGAGAAGTTCAAGAACATCATCTGGCTCAACCCACTACCGTCCCGATCCTGGGGATATGTCCCGACTATCCGAATGGTACGCGAAATATTCCCGATGTTTGAACTTACCCTGGACGGTCTGGATGAAGGAGTGAAATACCTTATTTCAGGGAAGTGCGAACTCTACCACATATAAAAAGAGTGTTCTTTCCGTATCAAATCTTCTTCGACATTTTTAGGGTGCTGATCATCTCATTATGGGCGTACTCAACCTTGTCCATAAGCTTGCGAATGAAATAGATCCCTAGTCCGCGCTTTTTCCCCGATCGATAGTGTTCCTCCACTTCAGGTAGAGGAACTCGGGTCAGGTCGAACAACTCATCGAAATAGGTCATAGTCACTTCAACCTCGACGCTTCCAACACTGATCTCCACGGCAATCATTCTGTTCCGGTGATCCTTATGCCCGTGATCAATGATGTTAGCCGCAGCTTCGTATACCGAAAGTTCTATGGCCGACACTACCCCTTCATCGATTTCGTGGACTCGCAAAAAATCAACAATACGCACCCGTAAATCATCCAATTCTCCGGTGTGCCTTGAAATTTCGATTTTCATAATGTCCGGGAAGGTTGTCATTGAGAGATCGCAGGTTTTATTGCTGATACTCTGAAAATATTATTGCGACAAACTCAGAATGAGTCAATCGCCTTCTGATCATCCTCAAAAATTTTGAAAAGATTAATAAACCCGAGAAGTTTAAATATTTTTTTGATTTTTTCATTCATCGCGGAAAGCCGTATCTCACCCCCCTGCTTGCCCAGCATATCGTTGGCTCCTATCAGAACTCCCAGGCCAGCGCTTGCGATATAATCAAGCTTTTCCATGTTGCATACGATTTTTTTAACACCTTTATTGATTTCCCCGCTGATTTTCCCGTCGAATTTCGGCGCCGTTTCCGCGTCCAGACTGCCACCTATTCTGATCAGCATAACGTTTCCATGTCGTGATGAGGAATACTGAAGGACTCCCATAATTACTCCCCTATTAAAAGATTCTATAAAGTACAAAATTCATTATAAGCAGGGATTCGAATGATCCATTCTATTCACCGACATCATTCACGGCCTATCAATGTATCCGTGGCGGATAGCCGGTTATATCCCTGATATCGTCATACAGTGGTTTCAGCCTATTATACAACTTTATATACACCCGGTTGTATAAATCATTGTAGATATCCCTGTTTCCCGGCATCGGCTCGAAGGTATCCCTGGTTCTTGTCATGACTTTAACCGCACTGTTGAAGTCAGAATGAAGACCGAGACCCACCGCGGCGTCGATGGCCGCGCCCAGTGCCGAAGTCTCATAGGTATGAGGCCGTTCAACGGGTAAATCGAAAATATCGGCGGTGAGCTGCATGGCAGCAGCACTCTGCGATCCTCCGCCCGAGATGCGAAGCCGCTCGATCTTCACACCGTTTCTTTTTTGTGTACGGATGGTGCCTTCCTTCAGAGCATAGGCAAGCCCCTCCAGTATTGCGCGGTAAATATGCGCCCTTGTATGAACATCGCCAAAACCGATTATGGCACCCTTCGCCTCTGGTCCTGGAATTTTCACTCCCGGAGACCAGAAAGGCTGTAGCGTGAGACCCATCGAACCGGGCGGCACTGTACTTACCAGTTCGTCGAAAAGGACCTCAGGAGCAATCCTTCTTTTTTTCGCTATCTGTTCCTCGCGGAGGCCGAATTCCTTCTTGAACCAGCTTACCATCCAGTAGCCACGAAATATCATGACTTCGGTGTTGAATGCCCCAGGCACGGCGCTGGGGTAGGGAGGGAAAAAGGGAACGACTTCGATATATTTCGTATTTGTGGTCTCAATCGTGGCCGTGGTCCCATAGCTCAGGCAGCCTATGTCAGGAGTGAGACATCCGGATCCGAGTACTTCACATGCCTTGTCGGCGGCAGCCGCTACTACCGGCAAGCCCGCCGGTATACCGGTTTCACGGGAGGCCTTTTTCGAGATATGGCCCATAAGGTCACCCGGCTTGACCAGCTTCGGCAGGTAGGAAGTATCAAAATCGAATATGCCCCATGTGATGTTACTCTTTCTCATCCATTCATGTTTTTTATAATCAAAAGGCAGATAGCCAACCACACTTCCGGTTGACTCGATATATTCTCCGGTCAGTCGATGTGAAAAAAAACCGGACAGAAGAAGGTACTTGTGGGTCTTACTCCATATTTCAGGCTGGTTCTGCCGAATCCAATTCGATTCAGTTTCCCTGAAGGTATGGATCCCCGCATCATACATATTAATCGCCTTGAGGGCTATTTTCAAATGAAATGGCGGCCACTCTTTTTTATCGGCCTTCCTCTGGTCAAGCCAGGTGATGGCAGGTCTCAGGGGCCTGCCCTGTGTATCCACATTGATTACCGTGCCCCGCTGCGTGGTTACCGTCACGCCGCGTATTGTTTTCAATTCGAAGGAAATCGTTTTAAACAGTCTTTTGGTTGTAGTACAAAGTGTATCCCAGTAATATTCAGGATCCTGTTCAGCCCATCCCGGATGTACTGAAAAATAAGGTTCGATAGGTGTCTTTACGATTTCTCGAATCTCGCCCTGCAGGTCCACAATAGCGGCCCGTATAGACTGAGTACCCGCGTCTATTACGAGAATGCAATCGTCAATTGTTTTCTTTTTTGCAGTCATAGCGCAACCAGCCTGTAATCAATGTAGGCTCAACATATGATTGTAAGGCGTTCGGTACATGGTTCGATATGCAGGAATATCACGTCGCGCTCCGAATGAAGGCCGGCGTCGTATCAGCATTCAGATTGCCGCAATAGCGTCATTAGTGCTGTTGAATATCTTGACGAAATCGGCGATGCCGACGATTGTCATCACTTTTTTTAAATGATCGGACATACCGACGAAGGCGATTGTGCCGCCCTTTTCATTTACATCCTGGATTATGTGTATTAGTGTCGCGATGCCGGATGAATTGATGTACTTGGTTTTGTCGAAATTTATAACCAATTTCCTGATCGGTTGCTTCTTTTTGATTTCATTATATATGTCTTTCGCATCTCCATCTGCGTCGGATGTAAGATCGCCCTCAATAAATATTATGGGAACATCGCTCATCACATCCGATGAAATCTTATGCTGGTATTTCATATACGCAATCCTTTCCTCAAGTTGATATAATTTTATAGAAAGTGATGAAATGTCAAGATATTAATTCAATAATTTGGCAGAAAACAGACGCGATCCGGACTCCTGCTTAATCCATCCGCTTGATCGCAACCGGGGAATAGTATCTACTATCTCGCTTTATGCAACATGGGTATATCAGGCGCTTTCTCCCATCAGGACTTCCCCGATTTCAATTCCTGTATATGGTGCTGAACATCCAATGACAGCGGCGCCTTCTTCATCGCGTCGCAAAGGAGCCTCTCTGCCTCCACGGGGAACCCCATTTTCAGATATACATATCCCAGAGTATCGATATAGGCGGGATTCTCCTTGTCCGCCTCAAAGGCAATTTGCGCGCATTCTAACGCCCTCTTTAAATTTCCCCCGGTTTTTGAGAGCAGATAAGCTATTGAATTGTTTGCATTACTATTTTTCGGATCTACTTCAACGACAGACGTATACATTTCCAGAGCCTTTTCATCCCTGCCACGCGCCGCAAGACAGAAACCTTTCATGCTTAAGGCTGCAATATCCCGAGGCGCGATTCTCAAAACCTGGTCAAGGCAAACTTCGGACTCCCTGCAATTATTCATCATGATGTAGGAATATGCGAGAAGCTTATTCACCTCAAGGGCATCAACAAAACCATAGTCCGATTTGAGCAATTGCGTAAAATATTGGATGGCCGTCTTATATAGTCCGAGCCTGCAATAATTTATTCCAAGATTGAAAAGAATCTCTGGGTTCTCTCTGTCAAGTACTTCGGCCGCCTTCAGGTCGTGAATCGCCATGGTGTATTCTTTTATGACGAATTTCCTCAATGCTGAACCGAGCAAACCCCTAATTTTTTTCTGCAGATCAGTTTCTTCCATGCGGCGATCCTCTGGACATTCTTTCAAGTACTGCATAATCGGTACCGTCTATCTTGAGCGGCGTGATTGAGATGAACCCGTTTTCAAGCTCCGTTGTGTCCGATCCTGCAGAAACCACTGATTCAATATATCCACCCATCTGCAGTGTAGCTTCACCCGATACGAATGACACCTTTTCAAAGGAATCCCGATAAATCCTCTTCCCAATGTGTGTGTATTTGACCCCCCGTATCCTGTTCTGAGAGATGTCCGGGTAATTGATGTTGAAAAAGGGGATGGCATCGTGGAGACCGCCTGCACCGGTAGGCTCAGGTTCAAAAAATTCAGGCACCATCTCAATAAGATCATTCACATACTCACGAAGAAATATTGCGGCATCCTTCAAATGAATTGGCGCATGCTCACGGCTGTTTATTGAAATCGCCACGGATGGTTTCCCGAATACATATGCAGTTCGAGCTCCCGCCACTGTCCCGGAAAAAACAAGATCATCACCCACATTAGGACCATGGTTGATTCCTGAAACAATCAGGTCAACCTCTGGTATCACGCTACCGCTCAAGCCGATGATGACACAATCCGCCGGATAGCCGTTAACCGTGAATTTTTTTTCAGCAACCTGCTTGATGTTCAATTCGCCACGCACCGTAATTGCATTGGAACAGGCGCTTTTCTCCTCAACCGGGGCCATGAGATATACTTCATGGTCGCTGGATAGGATTTCATAGGCCGCATTTATACCCGCAGCGCCGATGCCGTCATCATTTGTAAGTAAAATTTTCATGCAGTACCAGCGCACCCCAAGAATATGGGGAATGTTTTTGTCTTACGAAGCGAATACCGATCATTTTTAAATGATCATCGGACATCCATCGCGTCAATCATTTTACCATGGCAGTATTAATTTGCCTTTGTGATTCGGAGGTGGCATATTATTGTTGACGTCTTCATTGAAAATTGCCCATTATCAATGATGCTGGGCAATCATAGCCACATTCAACCCTGAAGTAAGGCCCGTTCAGGTGAAGTATTCCCGTTTCGGAGGAAATGCATGAAATTCAACATCAAATGGTTTTCCGTGACGACTATGATAATTGGCACCACTCCCCTGCTGATCCTCTTCATATGGTGCTCCATTAATGGCTTCGGCCTCGAAGGTGTGAGACTCTTCGAATCGATACATCCCAGCGGCGGGTTCTCGATCGTCGACAATTTCGGTGGATCGTTCCCGTCACGGATTCCCGGCATTCTAATCAATACTCTTTACGCCGCTACGGATAGTCTGATCGCCGGATTCGGTTTCTCGGCAATTTACAACTTTTTCATCGATAAATTTGAGACAGGCAAATCAGGAAAATAATCCGCATCTGGCCCGGAATAAATATGAAATCCATTCGAATCAGAAAAGTTATTTTCGGAATACGATTCAAATTTTCCCTGATAATTATACTCTCTGTTGCCCTCTCGTCCACCTTGTTAATTTTCGCTCTGATCAACCAGTATGAAAATAAAATGAAAAAAACTCTGGCACAACAGGGAGAAACGATCCTCCAGGGAATCTCTGGTAAGGCGGAAATCTATCTTCGTGCACGCCGTCTGCTCTCATTAGAGAACTCAAGTCCGTCCGGAAAACGTAACATCCCTGCACTGGTGACCCAGCGTGAGGAGACAAAAAAGGCGATGAGCCGCTATTTCGCCTCTGTCGTTGGGAATGATGCAAAAAAAATGAAGGACCGCGTACTTGATATCGCATTTATCATCGATGCCGATTGGACCGGCATTGGTACGGATGCTCCGGGTTCCGGGCGATCCTTCTTTTATTATTTTCAACGCCATACCGGAGCACTATTCACGCAAAAGGGCGGCAGAAGCGACCCTCTGCTCGAGCCAACCATTCTTGATCATTTCAGAAAAGTTATTGATACAAAATCCCATACGGGCTTTGCAAGCATAACCGACGTCGAAAAGCAATACCGCTATCTCTTCAAAGACAACCCCGACTTCGTTGTCGTCGCGCTGCCACTATTCAAAGACACACCTGCGTTGTATGATGAATATATACATTTCAAAAAAAAGACCGTAACCCGGGCAACCATCGGTCAACACCTTAAAAGGAAAAGTGAGTTCCCGATCCTGTTCATTTCGCGCATCATATCTCTAGGATCTTTTATCGATTATCGAATCGATCTTTCTTCCCTGTCTCACAGACGCATGGTACTAAATTACTTTATCGCAAAAACACTCGCCGCGGGAAGTATGAATGCCGACATTGTTCGCTTGAAAGAAAAATTCGAGTCCTTGATCAGCCACAATATGCAGGGTACTACAATCCAGATAGCAAAACTTGAATCCGCATGGAAGATGATCCGAAACAACTACCGAATTCCAACACTGACGAAGCATCAGGAAATTGAAATCAGGCAGGATTTCCTCAACCGCCTCATCTATTACAGGGTCCCCATATCCGCTGATTTGTCACTCGACGAACTGTCTCTTATTTCATTCAGGGCAGACATTGCGGGCTTCATCGGCCTCTTCTTCTATCGCAAGGAATATTTCCCTGAAATGAGAAAGAGCACGAATGAGATCATTAATCTCGCCATGTCTATCGTTCTCCGTGCGGCCTTCCTGGCCCTTCTTTTTCCCGCTTTCATCATTAAATCAATCAGGACACTTGCTGACAGAGCAATTGAAATCGGAAAGGGCTCGTTCAATAAAACAATCGTGATCCCCGGGTCAGATGAAATCGGAAGGCTCGCTGACATCTTCAACATCATGACCGCCAACCTGATGAAAGCCGAAGAGATTAAAATAGAAAAAATCAGAATGGAAAACGAACTCCTAACCGCCCGCCAGATACAATCCGCTCTTCTCCCTGAGAGAATCCCTGATATCGCAGGAGTTGAGTTCGGTGCCTATTATCTCGCTCAGACCGAATCGGGGGGTGATTATTACGACGCGATCGACCTGGGAGAGAATAAAATCGGCATTGCAATCGCGGACGTATCCGGCCACGGTGTCGGGTCCGGTCTTGTCATGGCGATGACGAGAACGCTCCTGCACATTTACTGCAAAAAGACCGAGAACACAAAAAAAATATTCGAATTGATCAATGATTATTTGAAACATAATACTGCTCGCAACTACTTTGTCACAATGTTTTACGGCATTCTCGACATGACCTCCCTCACTCTGACCTATTCAAGCGCCGGTCATTCTCCTGCGATGATTATGAGAAACGAGACCCTTCGGGAAATACCGGCCGGCGGCATTGCCCTGGGTGTCGCAATACCTGAAATGTTCTCCAAGCTAACCGAAATCAGGGAGGTCCGTCTTCAAAAAAACGATTATTTCGTACTGTACACTGACGGTGTCGACGAGTCAATGGATGCCAGTGGAAATGAGTACGGCCTCGAACGTTTTCAGAAGGCACTGCTTCTTAATTATGGAAAGCATCCCGAAAAAATCATCAATGCGGTCATCAACGATATCCGAAATTTTACAGGAACCACGCCTCAACATGACGATATCACCATGATTCTCCTCAAAATCAACCGCCATTAAACGGAATTCCCACAGATATAATACTGTCCTTTACGTCGTACAGTACCGATAATGAATGGGAGGTAAACCCATAGGCGCATGCATGGGCGTTCTCATCGCATAATCATCATGGCTAAATAGTGGGGAACAATCTAAAGAACGATCCAAGGATTCAATCGATACCGTATGATGAAGCATACTTCACAGTTCCCTTTACGCCTTGTTTTCTTTTTCGCGCTCATGACATCTTTCAATATTGTCATCCAACCGTACTTAATCGCCCAAGATGAGCATATCACCCTTTATCGAACAGGCGACTACAAAAAGGCCCTGGAACTCATTATTCGAAAACTGGACGAATTCTATGCAGATCGCGTCGAGGACAAACGAATCCCTACCGGTTTCATCACCACCGGGGAGACAATACGTGAAGTCGACCTGAGAATGGTTTTCAGGAACCGAAAAGCCGTGCGCTTTTTTATCGAGGATAATTCCCGAATATCAGAACTTCATCTCTATGCTGCACGATGCTATGGCCAATTGTCCAACTACAACAACTCTCTCAATCATTATGTTCAGACTCTTCGTTACAAGCCGGTGGAGCCCCAAAAGGACGACGCCATTTATTATGAAATGGCACAACTGTTCATCAAGGAAAACCACTTTACCGCTTATATCGATGCGCTTGAGGCTGCCGCCTCTCTTAATCCCGAAAATCTCTCCTATTCTCTAGAGATTGGGAAGGCTCTTTACAGGACGGGCATGAAAAAACGAGCGATTTATCATCTTGATCGCTATATCAAGGGAACAGACAACCCCGTATCCCCGGATCTATACCTGATGATTGGCAATCTCAATGAAGACATTGCCAGATATCTTGAAACTGAAAAGTATTATATTCGTTATCTCGATGAAAAGCCGGAAGACGGTCATATCCATTTCGCCCTTGGGTATATCGCCTACTATCGCACCGGCAATTACCCACGTGCTATTCGCTCCTTTGACCGCGCCCTGGCCATCCTGCCAGAATCCGAGATCTTCAAGAAATCGAAATCATACGAATACAAGGCAGACATAGCCCTCCAGGAACTTGAATTCAACGATGCGGTCCGCTTTTATCTTGAAACCATTAAATACCAGGATAGGATCTCCGCAACGGCCAAATCAAAACAGGCCGATCTGGCGAAATTGAACGATGAGATCAGAAATCTTAAATCCTCCCTCCTCCGGGAGGAAGTCTTCGAGGAATATGAAAAATATGAAAATCTGCTGGACAGAAAAGGAAGATTGGAGACCGACCTTCGTCGCATCGAGAACGAATATGGGAAACTCAATGCGGGGAAAGTGCGTTGGAACATCGCCTATGCCCTCGAACGAATGGAGCAATTTGCAGAGGCTATACGATACTATCGTACGGCCATCTCCTTCGACTTCAATGCTAACATGGCGAGAAAAAAAATCATTAATTTAGAGTTGAAAATAAAACGTGGCTATTAAATTGTTGCAGCAAGATGGAGACATCAGTAAACTTCAATAATTGCATCAGTTCAAGCCTTCACATGGCGGTATTTCATGATCATGAATCACATCACTCGTATACTGTTTGGTCATTAAGATATTTATGGGGGATAAGTGTGCACCAGCACCTTTCCAAACTATTCCAGTACCGCACACAAATCGAGAGGTAAAGGGATGTCCGGTCATTCAAAATGGGCTACCATTAAAAGAAAAAAGGGCGCCGTGGACGCCAAGCGGGGAGCCCTTTTTACGAAGATCATCCGAGAGATCACCGTGGCTGCAAAGGCCGGGGGAGATGATCTCAACGCCAATCCCCGTCTCAGGACGGCCGTTGCAAAGGCAAAAGCCAACAACATGCCAAATGATAATGTTGAACGAGCCATAAAAAAGGGAACAGGAACGTTAGATGGCGTGGTGTACGAAGAGATTCAGTATGAGGGATACGGTCCAGGAGGCGTCGCCATTCTAGTGAACTGTCTGACCGATAATAGAAACCGAACCACCGCGGAGGTTCGCGCGACTTTCAGTAAGAACGGAGGGAACCTGGGGGAAACGGGCTGCGTTGCGTACCTCTTTGAGCGAAAGGGTATGATGGTGCTTGAAGCAGGCCAGGCGACCGAAGACGAGATAATCGAACTCCTCATGGACTACAATATTGAAGATATTAGAACCGAAGATGACACCATTCAGGTTGTGACTCCCCCGGAAGGTTATAACACCGTCCATGATGTAATTTCCGAAAAGGGATACCGCATGGTCGTCGATGAAATTACCTTCCTCCCGCAAACAACCGTTTCGCTTGATGAAAAAAAGGCCTCACAGTGCCTGAGACTCATTGAAACCCTTGAAGACCTTGACGATATACAAGACGTCTATTCCAATTACGACATTTCAGATGACCTCATGATGAAAATCAGCGAGGCTCAGTGAGAATACTTGGCATTGATCCCGGATATGGTAGACTGGGATGGTCGGTTATTGAAAAAAACCTCAACTTGGTCGATTACGGGACCATTGAAACGGCCTCAGGATGCAATATTGCCGACAGGATTCACACGATCCATACAAAACTTGAAACCATTATTAACCTTTACCGTCCTGACTGCGCGGCGATTGAACGACTTTTTTTCAGCAAGAACACCACGACCGCTATCGATGTAGCCAAGACCATCGGAGCAGTAGTGCTCACCCTCAGGCTGCATGACATTGAACACACGGAATACACCCCCTCTCAGATCAAGCAGTCTCTAACCGGTTACGGTCGAGCCGGCAAGGAGCAGATGAAATTCATGATAAAATCTATTTTCAAGCTCACCGAAATACCGCAGCCCGATGACGCCGCTGATGCAATCGCAATCGCTCTCTGCCACTCTCTTCGATGCGGCTCCTGAACGGAATCAGCCTGAAACGGGGATTCGTCTCAGAATCATATTCTCAATGAATAGTTTTTCCGCCAGAGAAAGGGACTTCACCGGTATGTCGATGTAGGCATCTTTAAGCGAAAGGAGCTCTCCGACTATCGACATGTCCGGAGATTTCGATGTGTCCCCTTTAATCTTTTCTGAAATCTTTCTTACTGCGACAAGCCCCCGGGAGCTCATTACCTGAATTCGTTCCTCAGGCCCTCCGATCGAATTCTTTATTAAACCGATGGATGCACTATCCATTACCCGCTTCACGATTTTTTTCCCGAATATCCGAATATAGTATGAAAGTCGCTCACTCGTGATATCGAGATGATGCGTCCCGACGAGATTAACGACCGCGATAGCGAGAAAAAGCAACATGCCAACTGCTATCCCGTAATAAAGAAGATATAGAAAAATGCTCCCCTCCAGTAAGGGTACGGCAGCAAAAATGATGAGATGGGACACTCCATACATACATACCCCTCCTGACAGTAGATTCAACGGATTCCGCCTTATTCTCCAACTCAAGGATACCGTATCCCCTTGGGAGAGCCGTGATATTTTTGATGTGGATGGCAGCTGGATTATCATATTCTCAGTCGGTACCCGATGCTTCTTCATTATCACTGCCATCTCATTCTCATGGTGGATGGTAAGCCTGAATCTGGATTGAAGCGTTTTCGCATACTCAAAGGCCTTTTTTTCGTTTACTTGCACAGATATGATGAGACCTGAACCGAAATCGTTTATCAGCATTATTTCGTGACGCGAAGATGCTTTACCACCTGAAACATTCACGCCCATTTTCCTCTGAATCAGTACGCCAGTATAATACGATAGGGGAATATCAATACGGTTTGTGCACCTGATTCCTGATTCAATTATTGTGATGATCTCCTTTTCCTCGTTAATATAAATACTATACCTCCGTGAATTTAGAAAAAGACAGAACCCACCTGAAAGGACTATCAAACCCACCCCGACAACTGTGTTGGTGAGTAGCGGAGAAAGATACCCCAGCCCTCCTGCTACGAGCATCCCGAATCCTGCAAACACAATAGACCCGGCAATTTTTTTCCCCGACGAAACTATTATCTCGTTTTCATCCACCATAATCCCGCTCTTCATATATGATGCTCCTTATTAATGTATTTATCACAACGTATAAACCCTTAGTCCGGACATACATATTTACAACAATATTTTCATCGGATAGTGCGATTGTTCCGTCTGGCAATGTTCCATTCAAATTTATTTACACCGAAAAAACACACATTTGACCACATCCTTGCATATATTGTGAAATATCAAAGTGTGTACTCCCTTCAATTCTTTGACTTACTTAGAATGAATCAATCGGATCTTCACATAATGCTTGAATATTTTATCCAATATATCAAACTGTGGCGATGATTGCCCATATTTTCGGGAGGCTGATGTTATTCATACATGAGCTGGAAATCGTGGGATTTCCAGCTCATGTTAAAAAAAATGGAGTGAATCATGAAAATTGAATTTCTTGGCGGCGCACAGACCGTAACAGGTTCTTGCTACATCATCAGTGATGCTGATTTCACCATTATGGTCGATTGCGGGATGTTCCAGGGCACAAATGTAATTCGCGAGCGGAACTTCACACACCATGAATATATTCCTAAAAAGATCGATGCGGTCCTTCTCACCCATGCGCACATTGACCATAGTGGTCTCTTACCCAAACTCGTTGCAAGCGGCTATTATGGTAACATCTACGCTACCAAGGCTACCACGGATCTGTGTTCAATAATGCTTCCAGACAGTGGACATATCCAGGAAATGGATGCTGAATATGTCAACAGGAAGAATCAAAAACTTGGACGCGATCCGGTCAAGCCTCTCTATTCTGCGGAGGACGCTGAAAAGTCTTTGAAAAATTTCGTACCCGTTTCATATGATGAAGTCATACAGGTCCATCCGAGGGTGGAAGTTCGCTTCAGAAACGCCGGACACATCCTGGGAGCATCCTTCATTGAAATGTGGATCGATGCGGGTGCAAAAAAAACAAAAATCGTCTTTTCAGGAGACCTCGGTTATAAGGGCCAGACCATAATACGCGATCCCGATACCGTTGATGAAGCCGATGTCCTGTTGATTGAATCGACATACGGTGACCGGCTCCATAAAAACAGGGAAAATTCAACTCAGGAATTCCGTGACGTTATTCTTGAATCGCACAATAATAAAGGAAATATCATCATACCATCCTTTGCTGTTGGAAGAACCCAGGAGATTATTTACACACTTGGCAAACTATTCAGGAGCAATGAAATTCCGCTTATCCCCGTCTACATTGATTCCCCCCTCGCCATCTCTGCCACAGAAATATTCAAAAAAAACAACGACGATTATGACGATGACATGCGAAAAATAATTTTATCGGGAGATAGTCCCTTCGATATGCCGAATCTCCGCTACACTCGCACCACCGATGAATCTAAGTGGCTCAACACTGAAGCACGGGGCGCCATCATCATTTCGGCAAGCGGCATGTGCACTGCCGGTCGCGTGAAGCACCATTTGAAATACAATCTCTACCGCCCTGAATCATCGGTCATTTTCGTCGGCTTTCAGGCAGAGGGTACCCTGGGCAGAAGGCTGATTGACGGCGCAGAACAGGTCCGGTTATACGGCACTGATGTGGCGGTCAGAGCAAAGATACACACTATCGGCGGTTTTTCAGCACACGCAGACCGTGACGGACTCCTTGCCTGGGTTGGGGAAATTCGTAATCCCGATCTCAAGGTTTTCATTGTCCATGGAGAGGAACGCTCTGCCCAGGCTTTTGCGGGGACCCTTAAAAAAGAGCTCGGTCTTTCCCCGCATGTTCCGGATTGGGGAGAAAAAATTGATCTTTCAACAATGCAAAGCGAACATATCGTATCGGGAAAACCGAAACTATCAGAACGAACGGATTCGGAGATGGAGCTTCTCTCCCAATCTCTCAAGGATTTGATTGAGAAATACAACCTTTTGAAAAACCGGAATAAAACAGTTGAAATCCGCAAGATACGTGAGGATATTAATGATCTCAGAAAAATGATATCAATGATTATTGATGAAATGTAGGGTTATTTGATGAAGAAGGAGACGAAAACTGACAAATCGCCCGTAAAACGGAGCTACGATAAAGCGTTCATCATTGACATGGATGGTGTTATTAATAGGGGCAGATCCCTCATTCATGGCGCGATTGAATTCGTCGATCGCCTGAAAATGGGAAATCACCGATTTTTATTTCTCACCAATAATTCATACTACACCCCCTATCAACTCAACAGGAAGCTGTGTGGCCTCGGTATAGACGTGGGCGAGGATCATTTCTATACCTCGGCAATGGCAGTGGCGAGTTTTCTCCTCTATCAAAAACCGGGTTGCAGTGCCTATGTCATAGGCGGTAAAGGGCTTCTTGCTGAGCTCGACAAGGCAGGCGTTTCACTAACCAAACACAATCCCGATTACGTTATCGTCGGCGAGACGGAAGAATATAATTACGAAAAAATCATTGAAGCCACACTCCTGATCCAGGAAGGTGCCCGCTTCATCGCGACAAATCCGGATATAACCGGTCCCACCGAAAGGGGACCGGTTCCCGCCTGCGGCGCCCTTGTGGCTCCCATTCAAAAAGTCACCGGTGTTGCTCCCTACTTTCTCGGCAAGCCCAACCCCGCAATGATGTACTGGGCGAGAAAAAAGCTGGGCGTCCACTCGGCCAGTTGCTTCATGATAGGCGATCGAATGGACACTGATATCATAGGCGGCATCGAATCAGGAATGACCACCTGCCTGGTACTTTCAGGCGTGACAACGAAGGACGCCGCCCTTCGGTTTCCTTACCAGCCCGACTATTTTTTCCATAATATTGGTGAAATCGATCCAGATATAATCCTATCCCGGCGGGACCGGGTGGAATAAACGGCGCATTCCAATACAATGCCCACCCGTCTCTACTTCAGTAACACGATTGAATCACTTGCGAACCAATTCGCCCGTGATATCGTCGCGTGTAATGAATGGTCTGATCCATGCACAGTAATCGTGCCCAATCCCTATGTCCAGAAATGGCTCCAGCTTGAGACTGCCCGGATTAACGGCGTTGTAATGAACATCCGCTTCCGCATACTCACTGACGGCCTCTGGGAAATCCTTGAGGAAAACGATAACGATCCGGAAAAACCAATCCTGATTGACCAGGCCGAATTTCGCCTCCTTCTTTATCGTGCGGTTAAAAAACTGAATCTTGGCGCGGTAGATGCAGCACCCCTGGCTGGATATCTTTTCGATACATCGGGTGAAAAGATGCCGGATTACGAGGAGAGGGCATGGCAGCTCACCCTTCGCCTTGCCCGATATTTTCATGAATATGAGATCTATCGCGAAGAAATGATAGACGCCTGGATCAACGGCGAACTTCTCTATAATACCGAAATGGAGTCCGCCCAGCGCCATCTTTATCTATCCCTCTTCCAGGATGGCGGTATCCGCAATTTACAGCACGGACTTCGTTTGACCCTTCCCGGTTACTGGCGCCGTGCCCGAACTTTTGCATCCCTCCATCTCGGCTCGCGTATATTTATTTTCGGTGAAGCCCGACTCTCCCCCCTTCATGCCAGCATGATACATGAGCTGGGAAAGGAACTCGACATCACAATGTATCAGGTCAATCCTTGTTCGGAATTCTGGGAGGATATTACCACAACTGGAGAAGATAGATGGAAGAGGATACGCTCAATATCTATCGATTCCTACCCCGACGGGGACATCCTTTCCGCCAATGAATATGAAAACCCCCTGCTCAAATACTGGGGTAAAACCGGAAGGGAAACGATAAAGCTGTTAAGCCTTCTTGAGGATGCAGGGAGCAAAGAGCTGAGATTTATTTCCGAGTGGATCGAACCGGACGAGCCGTCAGATGATTCTACCTGTCTCTCGGAAGTACGACGTCAGATGCTCGGAAGATTCTCTCCCATCGAAAATGCCGGTACTATGCGCCAGGATACCAGCATTCAGATTGCATCTTGCACCGATCTATATCGTGAAGCAGAGGCCGTCTATAACAGCATACTTCACAATCTCGCGCATAGTGCCGATCTCAGGATGACAGATATCGCAGTGATGGTTCCGGATATGGCGCTCTACGGACCGGTAATAGAATCAGTATTTTCTCGGGAACCCCGCTGTGTGTCCTACTGCATCATCGATTCTACTGCGGTGACAGACAGTCTTTTCGGAAAGGCAGTCCGTGCAATTCTTGACCTTGCTTCCGGATCATTTACCCGGAAGGAGGTCTTCGATCTTATCTCCAATCAGTGTTTCCTTGAAGCACGTTCCCTTTCCGCCCGTGATGCCGAGATCTGGCTCGAATGGGCGGATGCCCTTATGATATTCCGAGGATTCAGCCACACCGGAGTGGCCGATCATGAATCCAACCTATACACATGGGAACAAGGACTCCGGCGCCTCCGCCTTGGCAGGATCATGCTCTCTCCTCAATCTCATTATGAGAGGGGCCTGTTTTCTGACTACAGCGGTGTCGTCCCGTATGCTGACATGAACACCCGGGATCGGGAGCTTCTTGATGCCTTCAACCTCGCAATCGAACTCCTCCATGAAAAGACTTCTCGATTAAAACTGCTCCGTGCCCCGGGCTCTGATTGGTACCACATAATCTCCGGGCTCATCGATGAATTCCTCGTCATTCCGGCTTCAATGCCGGAAGAGTCATTTATCAAATTCAGGCTCATCGAAGCCCTTCGTAATCTTTCCCTCCTGGACCGCTTCACCGAAGACGGTGATAACAACTCATGCTCCCTCCCCTTCATCAAGGAATATATTGGCGAGTACCTTGCTTCAATTCCCAGTTCACGTGGCAATTACCTGGCCGATGGGGTTAATGTTTCCGCCCTCATACCGAACCGGCTGATTCCATTTCAAATCATCTATGTCATGGGAATGCAGGAAGGGGTTTTCCCAGGCACTGCCGATACATCAACCCTCAATCTCATGACCATCAGGAGAAAAATAGGTGACATCTCCCGACCGGACTTGAACCGTTATCTTTTTCTTGAAATTATTCTTTCAGTTCGAAAAAAACTCTATCTCACCTATGTGTCAAAGGACCTCCAAAAAGACCAGGATTTCTACCCTAACTCGGTTGTTACTCAATTCCTGACCTATCTGAACGGCCATGTCCTTGCCGACAATTTCGTAGTGGCGCATGTCCCTCCGACAGGCTGCAGCACCGAGTATTTGCGAGCCGGGACAGCCATTGATTCTGGCTCGGACATTATCGCATCAATTGAGGAGGGGAACTATCATCCCGCAGTCTACGGCATCTCCGATCGCCTTCTCCTTCTGGAAAGAGCCTTCGGTCACAATGCCCGGACCGCTGATCTTCGCAGGATAGTCACAGACAGAATCACATCTATAAACCCTGTTTTTACACAACTTCATGATATTGATACTCCACCTTCAGAAGGTGCGGCTGTGTCTCTGCGAGACCTCACTATATTTCTCCTCAACCCCGCTGAATCCGCACTTCGATGGCATTTAACGCTCTATGATGAGGAGAATGAGGATGTATCCCTGCTGGAAGACGAGCCTTTTTATTCTCAGCCCCGCTCGCAGTCCCGTTTCATTTCAAACGCCCTCAATTATTATATCCGCACCGGAAGTGAAGCGGATATTTTCGCTTTTATTGAAGCGTCGTACCGCCACCTTAGTCTGAAAAGTATGACTCCCGACGGCGCCTTTGCCAGCATCGATTTTGATCATATGCGCGATACCGTTATCGGCAGAATTGGATCCAAAGGTGGTATCAATTCGTTTTTAAAGGAAAGGAAGGGGTTTCGTTTTATCTGCGATATCACTCTCGGTTCACCGCCACCTGGCGTTGAACCTGGAATGAAATTTTCTCCCCTTATCGTCTCTCTTGCAAGAGACGCCGGTGCCATTCTGGTAAAGCTTAACGGATATCTTCCCTTCCTGTGGAAAAACCCCGCTACAGGGGTCTCCGAATCACTTATCATCACAAACAGTGCAACCCCCTCTCTTGCTCATATTCTGCCGCACTTTCTCTTTTTTGCCGCCTCCGCATCGGGCCTTCATCCAGAGATCACGCGCGAAATTGGCTCCGGCGCCTTTATCATACACGTCTCACACAGGAGGGGAATAACCTCCTTCACGTATGACCGGCCCTGCTCCGAATACACCGACTATATAATTAGGCTCCTATCCGATTTCCTTGACTCTTCTTCCTTCGATCTCCTCCCATTGGGATTGATAGCAGGGTCACGAATAATCCAGCCCCCCGAGATGAAATCCCGTCCGGATCAGGACGAAAAAGAACACTACCGTCAAACCCTCATCCGCTTGATTAGCGAGGACGCCGAAAAGCCTTTCCCCTCATTCAGACCGATGAAAATTTTCGATCTCATCGAAAGTGAAGTCCCCGAAGATGCTTATGAAAAGGCACGTGATCGCCTCGCCATGCCCCTGACGCCTTTTTTCAGGGTACCGTCATCATGAAGAAAAGCCACATAACAAATGCTGCCGTTGAAATCCGCAATGTCGATCAAATCGATATTGATTCCCATGCCGTAATAGAGGCCTCAGCCGGTACTGGGAAGACCTACACCATTGAGCATTTGGTTATTAACCTCCTTGTAAAACGCAAGGTCAAAAGTCTTGATGAAATACTGGTCGTCACTTTCACCGAAAAGGCCGCGAGCGATCTGAAAGAGCGAATCCGTGCAAATATTCGTACATCCCTTACCTTCTCGCCATCGGAAATATTACAGACCTCCCTCGACGCCTTTGATACTGCGTCGATTTTTACCATACACGGCTTCTGCAACAGACAACTCCAGGAATACGCCTTCGAAAACGGTGAGCGTTTCCAGCACCGACTTGTCGACGACCGTACACTTTTCCGAAAAACGCTCTCGACACTACAGCGCGAGGTATGGCCTGCAAGATACGGCAAGGATCTTCACGACATTCTGAAGCTCTCCGGATATCCAGGCCTCACCCCAGCCGGCGAGAGCGCCTGGGAAAACCGTATCATTGAAATAGCACTCAGGTACCAGCCTCTCGGCAGTGATATAATTAACCCGCCTACAAAAAACGATATCAAAACATCTATTGCTCGTATTCTTAATGAATCACGCGCGTATCTTGACGAATTGCTCCCCCTGATCGGTCCACTGAATGAATCGAATATATCTGAAAGCGACCTCTGCAGGCGATATGAGTCCCTTAATATACGAAAAAACAGTATAAAAAAAAGGGTGAGGATTCTTACGGCCGTACTCGAACTCGTGGCAACACATCGCGCTTGCTCACTATCAGTAATCGATCTTGCCGATTTTCTATCATCCCTTGAGATCGGAGACGCTGGATTTAATGAGCTGGATACCGGATGGAATAAAGGCGGTCCTGACTATTCGGCAAAGCTGCCGGCATTGCCCCGCATAATTGAACTGCTAGAACGGCTCCGATCCCTCGATCTTTCCCTTCTTGAACAAATGCTTGCGGCCTCTACCATTAATGACCTGATTCATTACGCGTCGCGATATAAAAGAAACGAAGGCCTGATCAGCTATAATGACATGGTTGCCAATCTCTACGGAGCCCTGGAGGATGATTCAGGGGTCCTGAAAAGAACCCTCCAGAATCGGTATCGCTACGCGTTGGTTGATGAATTTCAGGACACTGATATGCTTCAATGGAGAATTTTTAGGACCCTCTTCCTTGAATCCAAGGAGAACCGTCTCTTCATAATTGGCGATCCGAAGCAATCTATCTATGGCTTCCGCGGTGCCGACGTCGAGGCCTACTACATCGCACGTGACGAAATGATGGCCCTTCACGGTGCCAAGCATTACAATCTTACTGACAACTGGCGGTCATCACGAGATCTGATCCGTCTTTACAACGCAATCTTTCAGGAGGGGAACTGGTTTTCTGACGCCAATATACGCTACATTCCAAATCACTACCCTGGGGCCCAGCTTCCGGAACGTCATCTTGATGTCGATCCCCTCTGCGTCATTGATTGCGGTGATTGTAGCGGAACTGAGGCGAGGTTCAGGACTGCCGAAACAATTGCCCGTGAAATTCATTCCCTCATTGAGAGCGGTATTGGGATAACCCTTAACGAAATTGCCATACTGGTGACAAAATGGAAAGAAGCAGAAACGGTCGAAAAATTCCTGAGAAGAGCAGGGATCGGATATTCTTTCTACAAAAAGGAGGGACTTTACCAGACAAGAGAAGCACTTGAGTTGAGTTATCTTCTCCATTCACTGGCAAGGCCATATGACCCTGTTGCGAGAAGGAAGGCCCTTCTGACGAGACTCTTCAGAGTTCCCGTCCATCACCTCAGACGATATGACAATCTTCCTGCAAATCATCCCGTATCGGTGATCTTCCGGAAAATGCTAGGCCTTGCTGAGCAAAAAAGGTGGTCCCTTCTGTTTCAGACTATCATCGAGGAAACCGGGATACTCTTTAATAACGAGATGGACGATCGTGAGCGTGTACTCTTGAATTTCCGTACAATAATCCAGGACCTTGAGATCGAATCGTTCAGAAACCACCATTCCGTCCGAGAAATCGCCGAGCATCTTGACAGACTTCGCCTACAGGCTGTGTCAGCACACGAAACTCATAATATTCAGAAGATCGATATCGAACAAACTGGTGTGCAGATAATGACCATTCACGCAAGTAAGGGTCTCCAATTCAGGTGTGTCTTCATCGCCGGAGGCTTCACCCGCAGGGAGAAGTCTGATTTCTGGACATACCACCAAGATACGAGAAGAGTATTTGACCTGGCATGCAATCCCAACCGAAAGGTGCTCCATGATCTTGAAATGAACAGTGAATATGAACGTCTTTTCTATGTTGCACTGACAAGAGCACGCGATCGTCTTTATCTTCCCGTGTTTAATCCAACTACGAGTGCACGGAACACCCGAGGGATACTTGGAGATCTCATTCCACGCGCCCTATCGCATCTGAAAGATGATCCTCAGGTCAGGTGGATCCTATCCGATGTTACCACTACTCCACTCGTTACTACCCGGCGCGTTGCCATCGAGCTCCCGATGGATGTCGCTGTCCCGAACCCTCTCTTCCCCGATTCCTCCATGCGCTTTCTCGACCGGAGAATAGACGTCATTTCATTTACAGGAATTAAATCAAGGCTCCTTTCGAGCTCTGGTCGCGACCTTAGTCGCATCGACTTCGGCCAGGATGAACGCCATTCAGAGGAATATGATGCTGGGTTTGTCCTCACTACCCCCGCACCCCTGGCACAGCGTGAACTCCCCCACAGCAGGGAAACGGGCCTGATGCTTCATCAAATATTGGAGCATATTGATTTTTATACAATTCGGATGGCGAAAAATCACGAAGAGGTCCTTACCTGCAGCCCCGGATCTGCAAAGATCATCGATGAGTCGTTACGAGCACATTTTGCGACATACCCAAATTTCGACCCTATCGTCTTCAGAGAGGAGGCCGCTCGAATCGTCTGGAACACACTCACAACCCCACTCAACGACCGCAATCTCCGTCTCTGTGAAATTGATAAAAAAACGCGAGAAACCGAATTCTACTCGAAACCATTCTCATTACCCATTGCCCCCCTTAGAGGTTCCACCGACATCGACGGCTTCCTCCATGGCTTTATCGATATGATTTTCGAGTTCGAAGACCGCTTCTATATCGTGGACTGGAAATCGAATTTTATTGAGGGGGGATATGATCCCCAACATCTTGCCTCGAACATGGCAGAAATGCGTTATGATCTTCAAATATTAATATATGCCTGCGCTCTGATTCGCTGGATAAAGACAATCAACCCCAATTACTCCTATGATCGCCATTTTGGAGGAATATTCTATCTCTACCTCAGGGGGATAGCCCCGGATAGCCCCGGAAGTGGCATTTTTTTCTACCGCCCTGACGATGAATCCGTCTTCACCGATCAATCCTTTAATTGATTACAGACATAATAGCAGAACTTTGTAAACAAGGTTATCTGCCGAAAACGAAGTAACCTCCTGATCTACTGTATTCCCGGATCCTGACAGGTGATCTAAGCACAATTGATCTTGACTTTTTTCATCATATACGTAGTATATTCACGATTCAACAATCGTGAGGATGATGTTATGAAAATAAAAATAACCCTATCACTAATATTAATTTTTGCTGTCACCCTGTCTGTCAGCTTTCTTCTTTATACAGATAGAATCATGATACGCATCCCGCTCATGGTGCAACAGAATCCCAAAATCACATTTGTTATCGGTAACGCATGGTATCGTAAATCAGCCTCGGATAAATGGGAAGTTGCGATCGTGGGGCAGACGCTAAACTATGGCTATGAAATTAAAACCGGAGACAATACCCAGATGGATGTGAGATTTCACAATTCAATGGCGGTGCGATTATCTGAGAACTCAATCCTCCGACTGGATGATATTTCTGTCCGGAAAACCCATCTGCAATTAAACAAGGGCTCCCTTTACGGAAAATTCGAAAAACTCTTCAAAGAATATGATATCAGCATAAAGACACCCACGACCATCGCCGCTGTTCGGGGCACCGATCTCGGCTTTGTGATTACTGAAGAGAACGAGGAACTAAAACAGGCGGATACCCAAACCACCAAGGGGAAAAAAGAAGAGGAGGAAACTGTCGAAACGGAACCGATTTATTCGACTATGGTCTACTGTCTTTCCGGAATCACGGAACTGGGGAACCCAAAGGTCGAGGAGCGGAAAGTGCTCCTTTCATATCAAAATAAAATCCAGGTTCGCGAAAATCTACCCCCGGAAAACCCCGAGAAAATGACCGATGACGAGGTTATGAGTATGCGAGTGAAACTGAATTCCATACACACCGAAGAGGTCCTTTTCATCTCTGATAAAATAAATTTTGAAGTGGGAAGCTCAAAAATACTTCCCGACTCATACAATGAACTGGAAAAGATATTCCTGATTCTGAAAGAAAAAAAGGTGAAGATCAGGATTGAAGGTCACACCGACAGCAGGGGCACTGCCTCCTTGAACCAGCCCCTTTCGGTGTCAAGAGCCCGATCCATACGTGAGTATTTCATTAGCAAGGGAATTAAACCCGAATATCTTACTATTGCAGGGTATGGCGCAAGTAAACCTATCGCCGATAACGAGAAAGAAAAAGGGCGTGCCCTCAACCGGCGTGTTGAATTCATCATAATGGAATAATTGACCTGTCCGAATATCTGACCGATACGTTGCCGTTGCGGCCTGTCATGCAAAAAATGCCGATCACTACCAGGACCATCCCCATATACGTTACCGGAGTCAGGCTGAATCCCGGAAGTGCAATTCCCTGTATCATGATCGGAAAACATACATAGACACTGCTGCTTACTGAAATCTGCACCGATATGGGGGCATTTTTAACAAATCCCCACTGTGTCGCCAGAAAGGACGCAGTGGCGAATAGAAAACTTGCAAAAAACAGTATCCATCCCGACTGTGTCAAAGGAAAAAGACCCGGTACACCCCCGTAATTCTGGGCGATACCCTTCAACACTGGATCAAGGCTCGCGGCCCCTCCTGAAAAAAGGCCGAATGATATGCCAATGAAATAGGGATTCTCGGATTTGTATGATATACGGATACAGCAGAGGGCACCAACGAAATATGCGGAAACGATAATCCATAACGTGGTGAAATCAATACCGGACATGGACACCACATTGCGCTGAACCGCCTCCATCCCAAGAGTAACAGTACCGAAGATCAGAAAACCCATGCCGAGATAATTCACCTTCGTTATCGTTTCATCGAGAAACAGCTTTGCATAAAAAAGGAGCACCATTATGCCAATCCCGAAAACAGATGCAAAATATGATGGTGGAGCATACATATTCGCGAGCATAATCCAGATCACCAGTGAATTGTTTAAAAGTATTCCTGAAATGTATATCATTCCCGAATGAATATCCCCGGTAATAATGTCGTCGCTTTTCGCACCCCGTGCTACCCGCTGCCTGATCCCCCTAAGAAAACCGATCCCATGCTTTTGCATACCCTTTCCCAGATGAAAAAGCATGGTCCCGGCAAGGCCAAAGAGCATTGCATAAATCGCTTCCTTCATGCCAGTATATCCTTGGCAGTATAACGTTGTTTCGAGGATGGAAGTACGAATGACATATGCCTACAATTCATGGAGATTCGTGAGCCGTCTACCGAATGGGGACATCCGATTTTTTTCAGAGGATAATCAGTGCAGAGTTTCATCGCGATCGGGATAATAGTGCCTTCGTGCCCACTCTAACTCCTTTTTTTCCACGGGTGTTAACGAACTCATTCCGTAACGTGCGATTTTTTCCAGAGATTCATCGATTACTTTTTTCGCCCGGATCCTCGTTTCAATTTCTTTTTTCTTTTTCTTTAACCGTGCCCTTTTAAAAAATCCGGCAACACTTCCTCCATCCCGGCGACCCCCGATTTTTCGTGATTCCATTGGCCTTCGCATATGAATATAATAATAAACGATTCCAGAAACAAATCCACCGAGATGGCCGATGTGGCTAATGTTCCCTGCTCCGACCGATACCGTTGATATTGTGCCAAAGAATTCAATAAGTCCAAAGGCGATCACAAGATATTTAATCTTCACGGGAATGACGAAATAGAGGAGCACCTTTCTGTCGGGCCAATTCAGCCCGTAAGCAAGCAGCAGAGCATAGATCGCGCCTGATGCACCGATAGTCACGGGATCACTGTGGTAATTTTCGTACACAATATAGTTCATGAGTGCAATGGATAAACCTGCCCCGATCCCGCACAAGAGATAGTACCGAAGAAATTCATTCCCACCCCATAGTTGTTCGAGCTCTCCGGCGAACATCCACAGGGCGAAGAGATTAAAAAATATGTGGAACCAGCCACCATGGAGGAACATGTAGGTGAAGACCTGCCATAGTTTCAATTCCTCGATAAAACTGACGTGGTGGAGACCGAAAAGATTTTCAATATATCCCGGATACATCAGGCGGGCGATCTGCTGGACAATAAAAACCACCCCGTTGATGATCATCAATTTTTTGACCATCGGCGTCAGCGGTCCGCCGATTCGAATATTAACATTCTGTCCAAGCATGGCCCACTCGCTTCGTTCTATTCCGATTCGAATCGATTTCTAATTTCATTGAATTCGTCGGCATTATCAATAAATATTTTTATCAGCTGAGGATCGAATTTGTGGGATTCATTCTTCAGAATCTCCACTGCTCTCTCATGGGTAAAAGCGCTTTTATAGGACCGTACTGTTGTGAGGGCATCATATACATCGGCGATAGCCACAATACGGGCTGAAAGCGGTATTTCCGCCCCTTTCAGCCCGTTTGGATATCCGCTCCCGTCCCATCTCTCATGGTGAAATTGCGTTATATCAAGGGCCATTTTTAAGAAGGAATCATCACCGAGATCGTGGGAAGCGGAACGAAGGGCCTCGTAGCCAATTGCCGCGTGTGTTTCCATCAAACTGAACTCGTCTGGGGTCAGGTATCCCTCTTTGAGGAGAACCATGTCAGGTATGCCCACCTTCCCGATATCGTGAAGGATTGATGAATCGTACAAGTCCCTGATGAACTGACTGGTGATCTCCTCCGTCCCGGTGTATTTCAGAATCTGCGCGAGCAGGACACAGTAGCTTCTGATTCGCTCAAGATGATCACCGGTTTTGCGGTCTCTTGTCTCCGCGATTTTACTCAAGGCAAAAATAGTGGTTTTCTGGGTTTTGAGAATCTCCTTCGTGCGGACATCAATCAGGTTTTCGAGATTCTTTGTGTGCTTTTCAATCTCCTCGATTAATTCGCCTCGTTCCAGACTGAAAGATATCTGGCCAACTATTGATTCCAAAAAGGAGACATGCCCCTTGATAAAGACGCCGGAACTCACCGCTGCAAAGAGCAAAAATCCCCTCGTGCTGTCTTTCATGATGAGGGGCAGCATCAAAAGAGAGGTAAAGCCGCCCCCGAGAAGAAGTTCCATTAATGACGAACCGTGTATATGCTCCTGCATTGCAGTGATATCATCTATGGAAAGCAGCTCTCTTGAATCGGCAATCTTTTCAATGAGGTGATCATCAAGGGGAAAAACTCTCTCCGGGGGAAATAATGCGCTGGAATCTGATACAACGAGTTTTGTGGTTACCGACTGCTCCTCCCTGTTGATAACAAGCAGCGCCAGCGTATTGAAAGGGATTACTCTTTTCAGCGTCGTTTCAAGAGTGTTGAAAATTTCCTCTGTACTTTTTCCCCTGTTCAGCATGGATATGATTTCATTAATCTGATTGGCCTGCTCCAGGTATCTCTTCCTCTCATCGCTTAGTTTCTTTCGTTCGATTGCCCGCTTTATCGAATGATCGAGTATGCCGAAATCGGTTATGGGCTTTGTTAGGAAGTCATACGCCCCGGTCTGTAGCGCAAGAATTATATCATCACTTGTTCCATGTCCTGTAAGCACGATTTTAGGGATATCAGGATAGTTCTCCGACATTATCTGCAACAATTCACGTCCACCCATCTTCGGCATTCGCAAATCTGTTATGACGAGATCAAAGGGTTCGGAATCCAGTTTTTCAATGGCATTTCGACCATCATCAGCGGTGTCGATCCGGTAGTCTTTTCCAGATAAATATTTTGATAAAACTTTTCTGATGAAGAGTTCGTCATCAACGATCAGTATTTTATCCGCGTCATCATTTCGGAGCTGTTCTTCTTTCATTGATCCCGAGCATAACATCATTAGTCGTGCAATGATCCCAATTATGCGATCAACACAGATACATTAAAAAGCGCCATTGCTGTAGTGAAGTCAAGAAATTAATATTCAGGGAAGGAATAAATCAGACACGGTCGGTAAACCCCCTAAAAAGGAGGAGGGTTCTGCCTATTCTGATCTCATCCCAGTCATGGAGGGCCTTCGGTCGCAGTAATTTTTTCCCGTTCAGAAAAGTTCCACCGTCCGATATCAGATCAAATATATAATAGACGTTTCTTATTAAAGCTATCTTCGCATGTCGGGGAGAAACCGCCCCATCGTTTATAACTATGGCGTTCTCGCTGCTGCCTCCGATGAGAGTTTCCTTTCCCTGCACGTGATATTTTTCTCCCCGCTGTATCCCATTCTTTTGAATCAGCACTGCTCTTGAATAGACAAATTCAGAATCATCGAGTGGTATTTCTGTAACACGCTCTTCCGGAGCTTCCCGGTGCAATGCCTCGATCCGTAATAGCATGTCCTGCACGATTTTTTTCTCGCTTTCAAACCGCTCACTCAAAATTCTTTTTTCCCTATTCAGAAAAAAAAGAATCAGGATAAATATTATACCAAAAATGAGAAACACTCCCCCAAAACACATGTTCCTTGCTGTGAAAATATCCTTTATGCCCAGAACCTCGTTAATGCGAACTACAACCCTGTCTGTGTCCCTAATCTCTCCCCGTTTCAACCTTACCTCAAGCGTCCGGTTTGTTCCATCCCTTTTCATGTCGGTCCTGTAACTGATGAGGAACCTATTTTTCATCATCGAAAGTATTGTACCGTACATGCCGGCCAGATCGTCAGCCCCCCCTAGAATAACCTTCCCGCCTGTCCTTTTTGAAATTCGCGCCATCGTCTGGAGATCATTTACTCCTTTGAAGCAAATGAAATATATTGGTATCCCCGTCTTTTTCGCAACTTGTATTATCTCCCCTGCAGTAAAACTACTTCCTTCATCCTTACCATCGGTGAAAACGATGATTTTTTTATTCATCTGCTTCACGGAATCGAATTGTACGATGGCGTCATAGATTGAATCATAAAGAAGGGTCCTGGTACCGTGGCGTTCAATCCGATCGATCTTCCTGATGATCTCGTCCTTGTTCTGGGTGAAGTCATTCATCATTACCACCCGGTCATTGAAACGGAAGAGGGCTATTCTATCCCTTTCCTCCAAGCCTTTGACCATATCCCGTGCAGTCGACTTGATACGGGCCATGAACTTTTTGTCGATGCTCTTGCTGGAATCGATGGAAAAGACCACGCAAAGATAATAATCTGGATCATTCTGCCGCGTTACTGATACGCCCTTTATTACCCGAGAGCCATCCTCAACAACGCTTATATGCGTATCATCAAGGGTTTCGGCCTCCTCATCATGCAGACCTGATACAGTGAGGTGTACCCTGACTGTGGGGTAATTCGAAGCGGCGTCTACACTTTCAATTTTTATGTATGGACCCGCTGTCGCATAGCGAGCACTCATAAAAAACGCCGCGATAATTAGGGCACTATATATGGTGGTAATTTTCATAGCCGTATATCAAGAATCCAAAAATTGGATGCAGGTGGATATATATAGTATCGGTTACTGGACTGCCAGCACCGACAATTTAAATATTTTTCTTTTGGCCGGAATGTATATCCGGGCTCCCCTCCCCGCGCAAAATTCTCTCTCTGTAGAACCACACGGCCTCATCCCTCATCGCGTCGGGACGCACGTGCTTATCATGGCCCTGTGTGATGGTGCCCAATCGTTCTACGGATATGACTGTCTCAATGCATGTGTTAAAGAGGAACTTCCCAGGTGTGAAAAGACGATCGCTGCTTTCGATATATAGAACCTCCACGGGAACATTAAACCTAGCCGCAATGGAAAACGCACCCTTTTGCATCCTACCCAACCCTTTTTCACGGTGCCTTCTTCCCTCGGGAAAAATAAAAAGCACTCCCCCCTCGCGAAAGAAATCGTCCATTCCCTGAATCCCCGCCGCCATGATATCATTGAATTCGCCACTTTTATCAAAGGGGATATAGCCACTGGATGTCATGACCCACCGCATGATGGGGACTCTGAAAAAAACCCCCTTTACGATGGTCCGCTGCCTTGGAAAAAGTGAAATCAGCATTATCGGATCAAGATATGATCGATGATTGGCGACCACCACGGCTGAGCGTATCGTCTTAACATCCTTTCCAATTTTCAATGTGAGCCCGGGTGTGAGCGTTCCCAGTGCCAAGAAAAAAAAGCGATAAAAATGATGATTTATCTTCTGAAAAAGCGCCTCATTTCGTCCTGAAAACGGGGTCAACAGAATCAGAAGAGGAATGAAAAACAGAGAATATCCAAAGAGGAAGTATGACCAGAGAAACAGGGTGATCGCAACATCCACCAGGGGTTTACATATTCTGATGAGGGGCGACATGCACAATCATTCCCATTTTTTTATGAAAAGAACCGTGTTCACACCGCCGAAGGCAAAATTCTGTATTGATGCGATATTAACCCTCATTTTCTGCAGCACCATCGAATGATTGATGATATCGCAACGGGGATCAACCTCGTCAAGATTCAGGGTCGGTACGATAACGCCCTCCTGAAGCATGTACAAGGTGAAGATGGTCTCTATGGCCCCACAGGCGCTCATGGTATGCCCGATATAGCTTTTTAACCCGGACACAAGGGGACCTTTTCCATATTCAGCTCCTATTGCCTGCGCCTCCACAATATCCCCCATCTTGGTGGAAGTCGCATGGGCACTGATAAAATCGACGTCACCTGGATTAATTCGTGCGTTATCCAGACCCATTCTAATGGTACGCTTCACTCCATCGGCATTGGGAAGAATAAGATCCCCGCCGTTATTGCTGCATGAGAAGCCTAGTACTTCTGCCAGTATTGTCGCACCGCGACGCCGTGCATGTTCATAGTCTTCGAGAAGCAGCGCTCCAGCCCCTTCGCCCACCACCAGACCGTCACGCTTAATATCAAAAGGTCGGGGTGTCAGGTGGGGCGTGTCATTGTAGGCGGTCGAACAGGCCAATAGATTGTCAAATACAGCTACGGTGGTTGTATCATATTCGTCGGCCGCACCACATATCATTGCGTCTTGGATCCCGTATTTAATTGATTCATATCCGTAGCCAATCGACTGGCTGCCCGTAGTGCATGCCGTGCATGAAGAAATAACACGCCCGGTGATACCGAACATCCTTGTGATGTTCACAGCCGTAGTATGCACCATCGATTTCAGGTAATCCGTCGCATTGACCTTCACATAACCCTTTCGCTCTTGGTCGTAGAAGGCCTGATAGATATGTCGCTGGACGGTGGGGCTTCCGTGCGTCGATCCGAAGGCAACGCCAACCCTTCCGGAAGAGAGAAAGCTCTGATCAAGCCCTCCACGCTCTATTACCTCGGAGGCTACCTGACAGGCATAGTATGAAACCGGACCCAGGGTCTTGGTAAATTTTCTAGCGAATTCATAGTTGATGGGATAATCAATAACGCCGAATACCTTGGAATGGAGGTATCGTGAAAGAAGATCATCCACTTCCTTCATTTTTTTAATGCCGGAGACCCCATTCAGAAGATTATCAAGAATGCTTTTTCTGCCATGCCCTATTGGCGTAATGGCTGCCTCCGCGGTGATAACGACCCTTCTCTCCATCCTGTCAATCCGCCGAATGCCGGTTATCCTTCACTTTTATTTTTATTAAGAGTATTCTCGATGAAATCGCATATCTGATTGATGGTGCGTATCTCCATCGCTCTTTTCTTGTCTTCCTGCGTCAGGGGAGAACCAATGAAATCCTCGACATGCTCGAGCAGGGCTATTGCGTCTATACTGTCAAATTCAAATTCTTCGGTCAGATTCAGATCATGATCGGGGCATTCAATTTCAAATTCTTCTTTCAAAATAATCACGATCTTTTCTTCGATCTGTTCTCGAGTCATTAACTAGTCCTCCGGCTCCACACTTCATTTAATATTCATACACCCATTACAGCAGTTTCATGAAACACTTGCCGGGTGAATTATTTCATATACCATTCAGAACGGATTTCCTGAAACCTCACATTCTTTATATCTTTGAATTCGATGAAGAAGGCTACATCCCATAGTGCTTCTGTGATTCGCTTTGTTTCGGCAAACAGCAGAAAAAATAATCTGTTAATTCTTTGAAAAGGCTGCACACACCTCATTTTGAAGCAATAAAAAAGTCAAGAAAAATAAACATCAACCAAAATACGTCACTAACGCATCGATAAAAATCTATCACCACGCAGGTCCCTAATCTTTTGAATTTACAACAGACACATCATCGGTTAACCCGTGATTACGACTTGACTGAAACGAGAGGCCCATGCAGATTTGTCCGATGGATCATCACCTTTTTCCCGGCCGACCCGTACAAGATACGGTTTCAATCATCTTGCGTCACGCAGAGCGCGACCCCATTACGGATATGGCGCACGCCCTCGAGGTACGCCTTACAGACAGCGGAAAATTTGCTGCCTATTCCCTCGGAACGCACCTCGCAGGTTATGGTCCCGTTAATCTGTTTCACAGTCCCGTCATGAGATGTCTTGAAACAGCCCGGAGTCTTCTCGAAGGAATCAAAAGCGCTGAAGAGGACGCATTGTTGATAGGTCCTCTGAATGAGCTCGGAGGGCCCTATATCACAGGCGATTGGAGAGAGCTAGTGAAGTGTGTGAAGGAGCACGGCCAGCCGCTATTTATAAGGAAGTGGTTCGATAATGAGCTGCCCAGTGACCTGATAATGCCACTCTCCTTGGCAGCCGAGCTGCATCTTCGACTTATCTATACCCAGCTATGCTCCGAAAGGTCGGCCATCAATATTACCCACGACTGGAACATAATGGTCTTGCGCGAGCATTACTTCAATCTCCGGCATGAGGACCTGGGTGAACCCGGCTATCTTGACGGTTTCTGCGCCTATCTGGAAGCGGGAAAAATTGTACTTACCTACCATGAACATTCTGCTGCCATTAGCCCACCCCTGTCCGACTAACATGGTTACTCGCCTCCGCAATCTGTCACTGCGGAACGAAGCATTTCAACCGCATGCGGTATCGCGGCTTCAATAAATCCGAGATTCTCCCTCACGGCCCTGGGACTCCCGGGAAGGTTAATGATCAGGCTCTTCTTCCTGATCCCCGCCACCGCCCGGGAGAGCATGGCATGTGGGGTTATCTGCAAAGATCTCATCCTCATGACTTCAGTAAAACCGGGGGCTTCCTTTTCAATTACTGATCGGGTTGCTTCCGGTGTAACATCCCGTGGGGTGAATCCAGTGCCCCCGGTTGTCAGAATTATATCCACTCCGGAATCGGAGAGGGCCCTCAGGGCTTTCGCTATGTCATTAAATTCATCAGGAATCACGAGCTCCTCACTGACCACAAAGCCCATCTTTTCTGCCCAAACCCGTATTTCGGGTCCGGACCGGTCATCCCGAAGCCCCTGAGATGACCGGTCGCTGATCGTCACAATTCCCACGCGTACTCCCGTCATCTCACCTCCTCCCTATTCAACGATATTGGCATTTTGTCCACCCTCACTCAAAAAATGATGTAGGAATAAACCCGGCCCTCAGCATCCTTTCCTGACCTTCTTTCTCCCGCATATAAGATGCAAACCCCTGAGCGATTGTCCCCCCGGGTGAGGCGTCAAAATAATAAAGATACAATTCCCTGTAGAGCCTGTAATGCTTTTGACGGATATTCTCATCCGTACCCTTTATTTGGTTGATGGAAATGATCTTGATCCCATCCCCTACGGCCGTTCTGCTGATGTATCCAATAGCGTCCGCATTATTGGTCACCGCCTCCACTACAGCCTCATCCGATGACTCAATCACGCTTTCCTCCAGTTCTTTTTCTGTGTGGAAGAATCTCTCTGTCATTAATTTCTTAATGGCAGATGACCTTTCCCGGTCCACAACCACAATTCGACCCTGTGTGCCCTCTACCTCTTCCCAGTTTTTGATTAATCCCGTGTATATATCGCACAGTTGTCCCAAGAAGAGATTTTTTACAGGATTCGATGGATGAACGATTGGAACGATTATATCATACCCGATGATTACTTCGATGATTGCTCTTTGCCTACTTCTTGCTTCCTGCATTAGTTTTCCCGGCATTTTTATCGGCGATACCGCTATCTCGCACTCCCCTTTCACTAGGGACTCAAATCCCTGCAATGACCCAGTTGCGATATTAAGAACCCGCACCTTTCTGCTTTTTCCGTATGCTTTACCGGCTTCCTCAAGGCAGTCAATAAACCCCTCCGAGCCGCTCAGCGACATTCTCATTTTTTCCCTCTTTCCGCATGCCGGTACCAGTATCAAGATCACCAGCGCCACACCCAGAAAGCGCACCATCTTTTTAAATGTAGTTATCAAACAATCCTCCTTTCCGTGCGACATAATTCGTCCATTGTATATAAATATCTTATTACAAGGACCCACTCCCTGTCATTCAATTCAGCCGTAGTAAATTCACTCACGCTGAAGCCCCCATTTATTTATTTCGTACATTACATGATTTATTTTAACTAAAAAGCGGACATCTTTAACCGGGCTAAATTCATATCCCAATAATAATAACATCTGTTATGTTGCAATCGAATGTTTTTGGCTATCATCACGTTGCAGACTAATCCGTATGTGATCAAAGCAATAGCCGGGTTTCTGGCACCCTTTTGTATTTCCGAACACATTGAAGTCGTTTCCCTGATGTGTACTATCCGAGATACTTCACCTTATCAGAGAGACCCACGGCCTGCGGCATGGTCATGAGACGCAATGGTTTTTTCCCGCCAACAATTAAGTCAATCAATTTGTTGGCGGCCGGAAAACGATATAGAGATCGATACTGTCATTCATGCCATCATCCATCACCGCTATTCCCAGATTTCGGTAGAGATAAATACCATTTGTACCGACCCGGATCAGGAGCAGATCCCTGTTTCCATAATTGAAGATAAAGTTGCTGACACCCTTCTCGAGCTCGATTCCGTGAATGGTGATGCGGTCTCCGCTTAATCCTATTACCGCTTCAACCCTATCACGAAGTACACAAAAGGCGATCTTATTATCGTCACTATAATAGATACGATCAAAAAATAGCTTCACCACTCCATCGACATCAAACACGTCTTTGAATAGCTCCCGCAGCCCGGGAGGCCTGGACATTCTGAACCCGTCCCTTCCGAAACGTAGCATTACCGCATCAATATCCTCACTCAGTTCAACCCCTTCAGCTCCCGCCCCCGGGGTCACGATGGAATGATCCCCCCTCACACGTTTATCAAGTTCATTTTCCTTCCCCGAAGAGGAGCTATAAAAACTATTCACGGTTAAAAATGTCGCGGTCATCGTGATTCTGATCATTATGTGGGTACTGCTCTTCACAATCTATCGATCCTCCCCTCCAGTCGCTTAATATCACGTTTTATTACAGCCATTCTTCTTGGAAAACTCGGATCAGTGGCATCGGTCTTCTGGAAGAGAAGTCCTCTCTCCTTCAATCCATAATCTCCAAATCGGTTTCGCTTAACTATTGAAAGACCCAGTTCCTTTCCATGTTCAGTGATCCATTCTGGAATCTCATCGGGTCCCTGATGAGAAAAGATATAAAGGAGGCCCCCTACTTTCACAAAGGGAGCTCCCGCCTCTATAACAAAGAAAATATTTCCCATTGCACGAGAAACCGCCAGATCAAAACACTCCCTCAGGTCCCCATGCGCGATCTCCTCTGCACGACCCAGCTTTGTTGATACATTGTCAAGACGACGCTCACTTATCACCCTATTGATAAAGGCGATTTTCTTGATGCTGGAATCTATCAGAACCCCACGCCAGTACCGATTCAATACCGCAAGGGGGACGCCGGGAATTCCGGCCCCCGTGCCGAGGTCGACAAAAACTGTTCCACGTGGAACATCTGCTCCGCAGAAAGGTGCCAGGCTCCCCAACACTAAATTCTTAAGCAATTCCGGCAGGGTTGCACAGCCCGTCAGGTTAAATTTTTTTGACGCAGCGGCGATCATCTTTGTAAATTCCAATAGGTCTTTTGCCTGATCGTCATCAATAATAGTGCCCTCTGCTTCGGCCATTGAACGAAAATCGTCATGTTCCACGTGGAACCTCGTGCTTCGTCCTTTTTTTTGCCTCAATGTATACCAGAAGAATCGATATATCCGAGGGATCCACGCCTGGTATTCTTATTGCCTGCCCAATGGTTTTCGGTTTGATTCTATCGAGCTTTTCACGTGCTTCTCTCTTCAGTCCCTGTATGGCCAGATAATCGATGCTCGGGGGTATCTCCCTCATTTCCATTTTTTCAAGTTTTCTTATCCGCTCCAGATCCCGTGCGATATACCCTTCGTACTTTATTTCCATCTCTATTATCGGCGCGACATTCGCTTCAATTGCATCATCAAGCAGGGGCATCACTTCAGACATGCTAAATTCCGGGTGCTTAAGAATCTTATCAATTGTCATCCGCATGCCGCCTTTTCCCGTTGTTGTAGTATCGTTCCTCCGCAGCATGCCACCTTCTAGAATAAGTTTTCGTTTCCTGAAATCTGCAATGACCGATTCGATTTTTCGATATTTTTCACCCATGGATTCATACATTTCACGTGTCACGAGCCCAATAGCATGTCCATGTTTCATCAGTCTTTTATCAGCATTGTCCTGCCGCAAAATAAGTCTGTGCTCCGCTCTTGAAGTAAACATTCTATACGGTTCAGCGGTACCCTTTGTTATCAAATCATCGATCATCACCCCAATATAAGCCTCATATCTCTTCAGAATAATTGGTTTCATTCCCATTATTGCATTTGTCGCATTTATCCCCGCGATGAGTCCCTGTGCTGCCGCTTCTTCATACCCCGAAGTTCCGTTTATCTGTCCGGCATGATAGAGCCTCTGTATTCGCCTTGTCTCCAGTGTCGCATGCAGTTCTGTCGGCGGTACAAAATCATATTCCACTGCATATGCGGGCCTCATTACCTTGGCATTCTCAAGTCCGGGTACCGTCCTCATCATCTCGAGCTGAACATCCTCCGGCAATGAACTTGAAAACCCATTTATATAAAACTCCTTTGTGTCATATCCCTCCGGTTCTAGAAAAAGCTGATGCCGCGGTTTGTCTGAAAAACGAACGACCTTGTCCTCAATCGATGGGCAGTATCGTGCTCCAACTCCCCTTATCACACCTCCATAGAGCGGGGAAAGGTGCAGATTTCTTTTAATTATTGCATGGGTGTCGATTGAGGTGTGGGTAATCCAGCAGGGTAGCTGTGTCCTTTCGATACGTTCAGTTGAAAATGAAAAGGGCACGGGCACATCATCCGGGAGCTGTATTTCACATTTTGAAAAGTCTATTGATTCTCCGTTCACCCTCGGGGGTGTTCCTGTTTTCAATCTATGTACCGGAAAACCGAGATTTCTGAGGGAATCAGACAACTCTTCCGATGAAAAGTCCGCAAGACGTCCACACTTTTCCTGGTACGTGCCAATATGTATGAGCCCCTTCAGAAAAGTGCCGGTGCAGAGTATGACCGCCTTTGCCATATGTTCCTGACCCCGAATCGTTTTCACACCCTTTACGACGCCACCTTCCGCCACTATTTCCGTTACTATATCTTGTACCAGGTAGATATTCTTCTCGGACTCGAGTACCCGTTTCATTATTGATTGATACTTCTTTTTATCAGCCTGTGCGCGGGATGACCACACCGCTGGTCCCTTGCTCTTGTTCAATAATTTATAATGAATCCCCGCGACATCGATCGTTTTCGCCATCTCGCCCCCAAGGGCATCAATTTCTATTACGAGATGTCCTTTCGCCAGTCCTCCGATTGCGGGATTACAGCTCATCTGCGCAATGGTATCAAGATTACCTGTCAGGAGCAGTGTGCTAAGTCCCCGCCTGGATGATGCAAGTGCCGCCTCTATTCCCGCATGACCGGCGCCCACAACGATAATATCATATGATTTTTTCATTTTTCCTTGCTTCACTATGTTTAACGCCTTCTTCAATTATTCATGATTCTATCTGTGAAGAGTCAATATATTAATGGGGCCAAATTCGGAAAAAGACGTGTATACTGGAGGACAAACACTAATTAACTAGTGCCGTTTATTATCGGAAAAAACTGTTGCATTTAAGATAAGAGAACCCCTAAAAATAAAATGAATATGATATTATTTTGTAGTCATTGATGGGGGGGATAAATCAGAATTTTCAATCTGTGAATTTCGGGAAATTCTTTTTTAATAGGATCGCATGCATATAAAACTCCACGAAGTAATGTATCGCATCTTTTGATTGCCACTTGTGTGTTTCAGCACTCCATTATTTTATGCTGACATACACTTCCACTCATAACACAATTTTCTGTTTGCATATTTGCCGCTATGAGCACGATATTGTTGTAATGAAGCCATACTACATTTATCTCGAAACATACATTCTGGGGAATATCAATGCCCATACCTTCATCCATCCTTGACCTCGTTCATGTGAAAATTGGTGACATTACCGTGGAAGCAGTCGATGCCATTGTGAACGCGGCAAATCCGAGCCTTCTAGGAGGAGGTGGCGTTGATGGCGCCATCCATCGTGCCGCGGGACCAGGCCTCCTAAAAGAATGCATTGCCATTGGAGGCTGCAGTCCCGGTGAGGCGCGTATCACGGGAGGGCATAATCTCAAAGCAAAATTCATTATCCATACCCCTGGTCCTGTGTATAAAAATGGCAATCAGGGCGAAGACGCACTACTAAAAAATTCTTATTGGAATTCCCTTTTGCTCGCCAAAAAATATGGTATCCACTCCCTATCATTCCCCGCCATTTCAACAGGGGTATACGGATATCCAAAAGTAGAAGCCTGCAGTATCGCAATCGATACCGTGTGTGAATTCATGGATCGCCAGGAATACCATCTCAATGTGTATTTCATTCTCTTCGACAATGAAAGTTATGATCTTTATAATAATTACGCCGCAACTCTTCGCGCAAAAGCGTTATAATCGTATCCCTCCCGGAGGCAGATGATGGATTACCTCACCCTTCTCAAATCTTCGAGCGAAAAACACCATTCCATAATCTGCCTTGGATTGGATCCGATCATAGAGGATATCCCTCTATCGGGTGACACCGAAAGCGTTATCTTTACTTTCTATCATGAGATATTGAACAGGATGGTACAGAAAGGGGTATGTCCTTCAGCCGTAAAGCCGAATTACGCATTTTACGCACAGTATGGAATAATAGGAATTAAAGCCCTTATCCGTGTTGTGGAACTATTCAGTGGAGCGGGCTTTCCCGTTATTCTCGATGTAAAACGTGGAGATATCGACAGGACCGCTGCTGCCTATGCCAGGGAATCATTCGATTTTTTCAAGGCTGATGCGGTCACTCTTTCCCCCTACATGGGAAGTGATTCCATTCACCCTTTCTTTGATCTGTATCCCGACAAGGGTTGTTACGTTTTGACACGCACCTCGAACAAGAGCGCTATTGATATTCAGGAGCTCCTTGTTGATATCGAGCCCCTATACATGCATGTTGCAAAAAAAATAATCGATTGGCACCGACCTGGCCTCGGTTCGGTGGTTGGCGCAACATATCCGGATCAACTGTCACGGATTGCTTCGATCTATATGCAATCAGGTAAAGAAATTCCCCTTCTCATCCCTGGTATCGGAGCCCAGGGAGGGGATATCGTCGAGGTTGTGGGCATATTGAAAAAATTTAGCGATGTCCGTATACATCGAATCAATTCATCTAGCGCAATTAATTACGCATATAAAAAACGCCCGGATCTTCACTACGCTGATGCTGCCGTGAATGCTCTCGAAAATCTAAACAATGAAATCAGTAAATTATTATAAGTATTGATGCGTTTTCACATTCCCTCCTGTATCATGTACACTATGATACTTCACTGAATTTTTTCAGAATTAAAGACCTTCCGTTTGGCCTTTTATCTCTTGCAATTGTAGATCAGAACTCGTGCATAGGAGTATTTTTTTCCACACTTTCATGCTTCAATTCATAGACTAGTGACCTATGACCATTCTTTTATCCACCATATCCCTCTTTTTCTAGCACCAAATTGTTGTGATATTTCATTAACTAGAATTGATGCACATGTTGTATAAATAAAGTAGTTGAAATATTATCATGTCTTTTTAGAGTTTATCACGACGGTATGAAATGTGTCTCATTAGCCGGTTAAGATATATATAACTAACTTTGTTTGTTTACACTTTGAGATGGTTTGCTGACACTGTGACCCAACGGATGAAATCTATGATATGCCGCATGCAATTTTCAATAGCCATCGTCACACGATACCACCATGAACCTTGACTACCTTAACCTCGAATGGCATATACTCGTCATAGACGATAGCAAACTCAATCGTGCCATTGTAAAAAAAACCCTGTCCGAACTTAACATGAAGGTTGACGAAGCCGTTGACGGCGTTGAAGGGCTTAACTCCCTGATCAATAATAAATATGACCTGGTCCTTGTCGATATCATAATGCCAAAAATGGACGGTTTCGGTTTCCTCTCAAGATTTAAAGACATCATCGGTAATAATTTTATTCCTGTTATCCTCATGACGGGATCAGATGACCTGAATTCAAAGATCAAGGGACTCCGTATCGGAGCCGACGATTTTCTCCTAAAACCGCTCAATGAAAAAGAGCTCGTCGCTAGAGTTCTCTCCCTTTTGAGACTGAAAAGTGTATATAGTGAGCTCTATCAAAAAAACCTACAGATTAAAAAAGAGCTCATAATCGCGAAACGCATACAGCAATTCATCATTCCCAAGGACTTTTCGCAAATTATTTACCCTACTGTGAGCGGGAGATACCTTCCCATTGATGATATCGGCGGCGACTTTTTCGACTGCTACCAGTTTCCAAATAATAAAATTGGATTTCTCATAGCCGACGTAACCGGTCACGGCATTCCCGCCGCACTTGTGATGTCCATGGCGAAAATGATATTCAGTATATATTCTTCGCGTTATGACAGCACCCGCGAGCTTTTCTCTTCAGTGAACGAACAGTTGCACGGCCTCATGCTCGATACACAATACATCACCGCATTTTTCGTTATATACGATCCCGCAACCAGTACGATACGATATGCCAACGCTGGCCATACAAGGGCCCTTTATCACCGGGCTGCAAAAAATGGCGTTCTCGCCCTTGATACAAATGGTCTCTTCATCGGTCTTTCAAAGGATACGGTATATGAAGAAAAATCCCTTGTCGTGGAACCTGGGGATAAACTGCTTCTCTATACCGACGGCATTACAGAAATTAGAAATTATGAAGGTAAAGAATTCGGTGAAAACAGGCTGGCGCGTATCATTACCGATAAAACCGACATTAAAGGAGAGGACTTCTGCGATCTTATTCTTGACGAAGTCAAAGCATTCGCGCCCCTTGAAAACAGGGTGGACGATATCGCATTTCTTAGCATAGAGTTTTAATTCCATTATTTTCCGGCCCTCGCGCGCCCCTTTTGTTCAACAGTTATGATATACAATCACGCATCACGACTTATTGCTGCCCTTTTATTCAATAATATCGATTCCGCATTGCGTGAAATCGTCAGAGGCGGTCAAATTGCATATTCGCCAGTAATTGATTCCTCACCGGTATCCGCATTCCGAGCCTCTATGATTCGAATCCTTCTCCCCGCTGGTGAAATCAAAATATTGATCATCCTTGAAAACGCAACCGAAGGTGAAATCCACTCAATTAATTCTTTTCTATTAGAATCAATACTTTCTCTTCGCGAATTTCTTCAGATCGTTTTTAAAAGAACTATTAAATCAGTTGAATATCATAATGATATCCAAGTAGTTCCGTTCGCCCGTTTACGCGAGATAGCAATCATGATCGGCACCCGCGATGTACATATAAATCTAAGAATCCTAATGCCCAATGAATTTTTTAGATTGTTCTCCAAATCTGTAGGAAACGAGGATAGCTCCGATTCCCTTGAGGAAATGGTCGAGAGTTATCTAAGGAATCCAGGGAGGTTGATCCCTGACCTTCGCAGCTTCCTACAATCCCTCCCGCAGGTCGAATTGTTGAAACTCTTCGATCATCTTCAGAGATTGAATCGTCTTACTCCATATCAATTATTCCTCATCATCCGGGCATACCCGGAATTATCAGGAAAAATAAAACACGCTCTTTCAAAACATAGTATCAAAGATGTCCTGCTCCTCAATAGATCGGCTCATCAAATGAAAATCGGCAGACGAGACATCATGGGGGGAATCTATTCAGTTCAGGAATCGATCTATTTCATGATCAGGGAAGACCATAACCTTGATTACTCTCGCCTGTTGAGTCAAATGCAACGATTGCTCGCTTTATCTTTGAATCCAGTAATGCTATCAAAAAAGCCATTCAATGAATGGATTGCTGATATGATATCAGATAATCTAATCAACAGGGTTATCTCCGCAACGGAGGATCGCGTCCTTGGCATGGCCTTCTCAAGGGATATGGATCGATCCTTTGAATCAATAAAAAGCATATTGTCGAAGAATAAACGAAACGACATCGAGGAACTGATCGATAGGTCCTATTCATATGGGGATATACTATCGTCTCGGATTACCCTGCTATCGAGGTACCGATCTTTTAAGAACAAAACAAGGAATACAGGTCCAGAAAGTCTAGACTACCTTCTCTCACGTTTCTCCACATCAACCGATTATTTCAATCTTTTACTCATGGCTGGTTGGTTTCACCTCTCCACGGCCCTGAAGAGCTCACCCGTGGCTACTGTGGGGAAGGTGTTATCCCATCTCCCCCAACCTGCGCGAATTCTTGTTGAAGATGTGCTAAAGGGGATTATTAATCCGAACATTCTTCATGATGAGATTCAAGTCAAAAAAGCGAGAAAAATTTGCATTGAGGTTATTAATAAGCTATATATTGACGGGATAATAGATTTGTATCCATGACTTCCCCGGGATCATCGAACACAAAATTCACATTTCCTTCGACTAAGTCACGGGTTATTCACCATCTTCATCTGTCTTAGATTCTGAGGGCTTTTCCAACTCTGGTTGTTCCGGTCCGCTTCCCCTGGCCTGGTCCTGGAAATAATTCCCCAGTTTTTCAACACCGTCTTGCAGTTCTTTGAATTCAGAAACATTTAGGGTAACTCCCTTGGGCGTGGGCTTATACACAATATCTCCGCTGGCTGCATCAATCGACTGGTACCATATCCGAATATTAATTAATTCTCTACCTTTGAATTCTGAAATCTCAATTCTGATAATCTCATTATTGTTCTTCTTGATATCTTTGATTATTACCGACATAGACGCCCCTCCCTCCATATAATATGCCCCTCTATGATATTTTTAATATGCGAATATATCGCCTCCGCATATAGTTCATGTCCCATTTCATTCGGATACCTGGTGTCTTTCTGCAGGAAATCGGATATAACCGCACCTCTCTTTTCAATCTCACTTATCCATTTCAGGTGAACGGGCACTATTCCACAACATAGATCATTGGCCACTTCACGCACAACCCTGTAGTATATACTCACATCCTGCATATCATGCAGGTTTTCAAATGGATGGGAGGTCAATAACAATATTGTTGGATCAAAGCTTTTTCTCGCCTTGCGGACGATCGTGACGAGATTTTCCTTGAATTCCGATCGATAAACGGGATGGTACGCATCGTCTACGCCAAAATGTATCATAAGAATATCAGGAGCAAAAACTTCTATATCCTCATCGAACGTCCATACCCCATGGAAAGATGTATCCCGAAACCTGGATCGATTTATTATCTCAATACCTTCGAACCGATCACGAAGCCATTCAGCATAATTTCGCCTGACTGAATACCCCGAAGCAATGCTTCCTCCTCTTAGCAGAAGCCTCATCCGCAACTCACCCCTGCCAATAACAAATGGATATCCTTCGTTGAAACAGTGTTCTGAAAGAAATCCTTCACATCATCGTTCCGAGTATCCACATACGATCGAATACAAAATTCTGTCATAAATGAATATTATCCTGTTGTTCAACTCCAATGTTGCGTATATTTCCAGGGGCGATGCTAGAATATTATTCCTAATAACATGTATCCATATCGACTTTCTGCTCAACGCAAGTGCTGTAACTAGTTCGGGAAGAGGCACCCCCGCTTTCATCAAGTCACTTCCCCTTTTTACGAATTCCGACAGATCCTGCGACACCAATTGTCCTTCCATATGGTTTTGCAGAACACGCAGTATCAAGATGTTGACTTCAATCAAGAGTGGAAGAAATTCTTTTAGCCCGGGTACCTTGATCAATGTTTCTGATGTCCATGCCTCAGTGATCTCCCTCCCGTCTGAGCCTATTAATCTTATGAGTACGTTCGATAAAAGCCTCTTTTGCTCGTCCCGTTCCTGGTAAATGCATGGGACAGTATCGAAATCTGGATAAAGACGTTTGAAGGAATCGATCATCTCCCATGTATCTTTATAATTTTCGATATAAAGATGTATTGCTTTTTTATTCGATTCCCATGCAAGATTCGGTAGATCACTGATCTGGAAATATTTCGCTTCGACCGCGTCATCTCCTGGGCACACGGTCCCTCCCGTCATTTCGACCTCATAGGTTACAATGGCAAGGCTACCATAATAATAGTTTTCAACCGTATCAACATCAATTAGCCTCACTATTCTTCCCTCGATTCCTGCTTCTTCCCGTAATTCCCTCAAGGCCGCTTCATGTACCTCCTCACCAGATTCGGCGAAACCTATCGGAAGGCACCACATTCCCTTGTACGGGTCTTTTTTCCTTTTTACCAGCAGGACCTCTCTGAGCTGATTTACGACAATCGTACTCGCCACAGGTAGTGGATTTTCATAATAGAATGCATTACATTTCGGGCAGTATTCCCTTATTTTTCCGTCCTGTTCCTTATTCACGACACTGTTCCCGCAGTAAGAACAAAATATCCTTTTTTGTTTCATAGGCAGCCGTTTCTTTTACTACGCCTGTTTATAACATCGAAATACCGCATCATCTTTGTTTAAAACGAATTCTCCGTGATCATGTGTATATTTCATGATGTTTTTCTCGATGCATTGGGATACCTTCTCGACCGTTTCAGGCTCCTGGTTAATTATTTTCCGGTATATCAGATTTCGTTTTTGGTGAAGATAAAATAACAGATCGCGCATACTGTCATTCGGAAAAACCATAGAATTTATATAATCGATCCGCTCTACTCGTGTAAAATACGGCTCCAGAGCCGATAATCCCAGTTCTACAGGAAATGCCGTAAATAGTTTGCCTATTGCCGTACCTCCGGGTTCGCCTATCCCATGTTCTAACATACAATGGTTAATAATTCGTATCGCCTCTCCCAGGGTGTTCCTGCTATGTGTTATTACGATGAAAATCCCTTGGGGCGACATAATTCTTGCTATTTCATTAATCAGCTGAGGAAAAAAGTAGAGTGAATAACTCGCCACCACACAATCGAATGATGACGATTTCATTTTCTTTATAATCTCTACATTTCCTGCAATAAACTCTCCCCTGTATTCTATAGATGCCACTGAATGGAGGAAGGGTTCTCGATTGTTTTCCACCATGTCGATTCCGATTATTATCGCTTCATCGTTGAGTAGTCCCTTCATCTTTTCAATAAAAAATCCGTATCCGCACCCAAGTTCAAGCATTCTTTTCATTCCCTTAAAATTCACACCCCGAATGGCTATATCGCGAATATCATCATTATTGGTTGAATATGTTTTTATTATGTAGCGTGTTATCAGAAGATCGTGTACCTGTTCATAGGTATGAGTGATATCGTCAGATGAATAGATGTTAGGCGCGTGTATTGTCATGTCACATAATATTATTGATTTTCCATGAATTCATACCATTTTATCGAAAATAGAGGTCTGCACATTATTTCAATATGCTACATTAGTCGTTATAAATAATCAGTAGTGTCCATTATTCGTTCATTACTGTGATGGCAACTTTGCGTAAATAATGTGCCCATCTATATATTACTCACTTTTCAGGTTTTGGGCGCAATAAATATTTGTTGTTGCTATAAACTATTGATTATCCCATTACAAAATTCATCTTCATGCTCTGCAGCCCGGAATAATTGAGCCTTCATTAAAAAACCATTATCATGGTTAAATCCCAACAACCATGTGACATAATATATAATAGTAACAGGTGTCGAAACGGTAATTTACACTATTAACATCTTATTAACAATAAATGATGAATTATTAACAATTAAATCGGCTTATCAACAATTTATCTCTGACTCATTAAGAATTAATAAAAATTTTTCCCAAAGTCTATTTAAGACTCTATTAATTGATTGCCAAAATTATTTCCGCATTTATCTTACACGACATAATATCAATTTCATTATGTATATTTCTCAGATGCAATCAGTTGTTTATACACGGTTTATTTATTATAAACAACTTCGTGTCCTCATCATTATTTCCAATGATTAAAGATGCGGTCTAACCTGTGTTTTGTTGCAGGAAAATAAATATATGAAAACGTTATTTGTTTAATAAAATTAATAATACTGAACATTAATATACTTATAAACAAAGTTATCAACAAATGTTGATAACTTGAGGGGATAGTTGTGCCACGGGAATTATGGAATAGTGTTCTTGAATCACTCGAATCGAGTGTAAACAAGCAGTCATTTAATATGTGGTTGAAGGACACTGAGCCAGTGTCGTTATCCAATCATATTCTAAAGATAAAAGTCATTGACGAAGTCACCAGAAGGCATATTTCAGAGCAATATCTTTCACAGATTTCATCAAAACTAAAGGAGATTACAGGTATAAATTACGTCTGCGAATTTATCATATCTAACGGATTCACACATAATAAAGATGGAGAACTTTCGCCTGTGCACTCTCTCCATAATAAATCATACTATAAGAAAGAGCATGTATCTATTGTGCAATCGTTGAATCCAAAATACACCTTCGATAACTTCGTCGTGGGCCCAAACAACCAGTATGCTCACGCTGCATCGTATTCTGTCTCCCAAGCACCCGGAACCCAGGTTAACCCACTCTTCATTTATGGATCAACCGGCTTGGGTAAAACTCATCTTCTTCAGGCTATCGGTCATTTCGTAAGCATTGAAAAACCGTTTTTAAAGGTCCTTTTTGTATCTACCCAGGATTTTATTGCTGAGTTTATCAATTCCATACGTAACCGTACCCAGGAAAGCTTTCAAATAAAATACCGTCATGTTGATATCCTTTTGATAGATGACATACAGTTTCTTGAAAACAAAGAAGAAACACAAAATGAGTTTTTTCATGTATTCAACACTCTTCATGAAAACAAAAAACAGATAGTCATATCCAGCGATCGTCCACCTAAACAGATATCGACGCTTGCTGATCGTTTGCGCACACGTTTTGAATGGGGTATGATTACTGACATCCAAGCTCCCAACCTTGAAACCCGTGAGGCAATACTCAGGGACAAGGCCGAAAAGGAAAAAATTATGATTTCCGATGAGGCCTTCAATTATATCGCTAGAAGAATAAAATCTAATATACGGGCTCTCGAATCAGCAGTAAGCAAACTTAAAATGATATCCATGTTCAAAAACGAACAGATAACCCTCGATGACGTGAAACTCAATCTGAAAGAGTTGTTCGACGTTGATTCCAACAAGATGGTATCTATAACCGATATTATGAACAAGGTATCAGAACGCTTCAATGTGTCAGTGTCTGACCTTACTTCGAAAAGCAGGCACAGCAGGATAGTTCAACCAAGGTTTATCAGCATCTATCTAGCTCGAGAGCTTTCTGGCATGACAACGACTGAAATCGGTAGAGAATTCGGAGATAGGGATCATTCTACAGTAATCAATGCGTGCAATAAGATATTCGTGGATATGAATCGAGATCCCGAACTTAAAGAGCTTATAAGCGATTTAATTGTCGAATTAAAAAGTTAATAGTGTGTGAATTGCACCTTATCAGAATGTTTATAACCCGTCTTGTATATTTTCATTTATTGTTTTTTGAGTCGATTCATACTGTTAGTGTGTATTTCGTCAAATTGAAGTCGAGATATCTACAATCAGTTTTTTTTATATTGACTGATAGAATCAGGAGTTAATTATTTATCAACATATTTATACCCCTACTACTGCTACTTAATTATCAATAAACTATATATATTGTAATAGAAGGAGCTTTCAATGGTCATACAAATCTCAAAAGATTCTCTCTTAAAATCCATTAATATTGCCGATTCCATAATTTCATCTAAAAATATTAACACCATACTCGGCAACTGCCTATTCAACATTTCCACTGACGGTATTGAGATCGTTTCAACGGATAACGAAATAGCCGTTCGCACAAAAGCCTCTGCATCTTCGGATAAAAATATTACCTTTGCCGCGAACGGGAAGAAATTTTCAAGTATTCTAAAAGAGCTTCCAAATGATGATTTGTCTATCAGCGTGAATGATTCGTTACGTATAGATATCACTACGAAGTCAAAGGATATAAAAGGTCATTATACCCTTGTTGGTTTACAGTCAGATGAATACCCCGAAATTCCTCGTTTCAAAGATGATAATTCAATATCTATTGAACAGGGCGTTTTGAAAGAAATGTTAAGGAAGGTTATCTATGCAGCTTCCGGTGATTCCATCAAGCCTGTATTTAACGGTGTTTTTTTTGTATCTGATGGAAAAGGCAATGTAACGGCAGTTGCGACCGATTCCAGGAGGCTTTCTATTGTAACTCGATCTATAAAAAATAATATTCATTTTGGAGACGGTATTATTATTCCACTTAAAACAGTGAATGAAATATATAGGCTCCTTGAAAATTCTGGTACATGTGGTTTTTCTTTCAACGACACTCAATGCTTTTTCAAGATTGGAGAAACAGATGTTATATCGAGAATTGTAGACGGACAATTCCCGAATTATCGGCAGGTTCTTCCCAAGGAATATTTGTTCGAGATGGAGATTGAGAAGAAAAAGTTTTTAGATTCTATCAAGCGCGCTATGGTGTTTACACGCGAACCTGCGAACAAAATAATTCTGAACATCGGAAATGGTAAAATAATCATTAATGCGAGCACGCCTGAACTTGGTGAGGCGGAGGAAGAAATTGATATAAAATCAAAAAAGGATGAAAAATTATCCTTGGGAATCAACGCTCAATTTCTATTGGAATCGTTGAAAGAAATCGATTCGGATTACGTGAAATGCGGAGTGACGGGTGAGATGAGTCCTATGTCCATATCACCTTCAAATGACACCGAGTATATCTCTATAATTATGCCAATACAGATAAAGCCTCAACATAATGAATAACCATGAAATCGCCATGTCATGTTATATGACTTAATTTGTGCCGTACAATAATGCACATCAAGGATCTCACAGCCAGGAATTTCAGGAACTATTCTGAACTTCATATAACCTTTTCGCCAGAGATAAATTTTATCATTGGCAGAAATGGTGTCGGCAAGACGAATATTCTGGAAGCTATATCAATAGCTTCAAATATAAAAACGTTCAGAAACATTCATGATTCGGAAATAATAAAATGGAAAGAGGACGCATATTATTGCTCTGTCACCATGGGAGGCGGTTACGACAGCCTGTTTGAGGTAGGTTGTATTCATGTCCCGAATTCCGTTAAAAAAAAGCTCAAGATCGATGGAAAAGAGATAAAAAGCGCTTCTGAATATTACGGCAGACTTCTGACCGTTATTCTATCCCCAAACGATATCAATATCATCAACGGCAATCCAGACACTAGAAGAAGATTCTTTGATGGAGCGATATCGAAAATTGATACTTCATACTTCAAGATCCTCGGGGATTTTAAAAAAATTCTTGCTTCAAGAAATAGTCTTTTAAAGCATTCAAGGAATAGCGTTCATGAAAAACAGCAGCTTGATGTTTGGGATATTATATTCAGCGAAAAAGCTAGCCATTTGATGAAAAGACGGCGGGAATTTTCAGAAAATTTTACAAGTATATTTCAGAAACACTATGCTGACATCGCGGAGGATGACGAAGTTCCATTCATACGCTATAAGGGAAGTTGTGAATCCGAGAATTCAGACGACATCTTCAAACAGCTGGTCAAAAACAGGGAAAGAGACCACATTATCAGGTCGACAATCATAGGGCCCCAGCGCGACGACTATATCATTGAGAACAAAGATAGTGTAAGATTTGTCAATTACGCTTCTCAGGGACAGCGAAGAACAGCCGCCGTAACACTAAAGGTGTCTGAGTGCGTTATGATAGAAGAGCATACGAATAAACGAGCGGTTATCCTTGTTGATGATATTTTTTCCGAGCTTGATGAGAAGCGGAGATTAAAAATAATTGATATTTTAAGAAGGGGAAACCAGATTATATTTACCATGGTTCATTATGAACCTGAAAAGCTCTTCAGGTTTGGAAACTACAAGGGTTTGGTGGTTAACGGTAATGGGGCGGTTACGGAGATATCGTAATAACCGCATTATTCAAGTGAATTCACTCAAGAGTCTGGAAGATACGATCGTTTCAAAAAGAAGTTCGTTATACTGAAAAAACAGTTTGAAATATAAGGCCCATGAAATTCAGAATTGGTGAAAAAAGGAAAAATGGATTGATCGCTTTTGGCGCGATCTTGGCCGATATAATTGACGAATTCAATATTGAAAAATCGTTTACAACTGAATTGGTAGCTTCACAATGGTATTCAATCGTTGGAGACATAATATCCACACACAGTAAACCGGATAGAATTTATAAGAATATACTGTATATCGCAGCTGATCATTCTGTTTATGCAGGCGAGATCGCAACGAGAAAAGAGGAGATTATTCGGATTATTAACGGTGAGTTTCCCCATATCTCACTGAAAGATATAAGAATTGAGATAAAAGCAATACGCTGGTAAACGAACAAACTATGTTCATCCATCTTGGCAATAATGAAACCGTTTCTGGCATGAATCTTATGGGTATTTTTAACCATGAAACCCTTCTGATGTCGGATGAAAATATTTGGATCACCAAACAGCTTGACAGAGGGGTCAAGACTGTTGCTATTGACCGGAAGAGTCATCTGCTGACAAGCATTGTGAGTCCCTTCACTATCATCAAGCGTACTTCGATAGATCGAGATTTTGTATGGAGAAGGCGTAATGACCAAGAGTTACAACGCGGATAAAATACAGGTCCTCGAGGGCCTAGAAGCGGTGCGCAAACGTCCTGCCATGTATATCGGCTCAACGGATGCATATGGGCTTCACCATCTGGTATATGAGGTAGTCGATAATTCAATTGACGAAGCCCTTGCCGGATATTGTGATGTGATATCCGTGGTACTCCACAATGACAATACTGTCGAGGTCATTGATAACGGGAGGGGTATACCGGTGGATATCCATTCCACTCACAAGGTATCAGCCCTTGAAGTGGTAATGACCAAACTTCATGCCGGGGGTAAATTCGACAATGAGGCATACAAGGTCTCTGGAGGTTTACATGGTGTAGGTATATCAGTTGTGAATGCCCTTTCCAGCGAACTGACAGTGGAGGTTTATAAAGACGGAAAGCGATATGCCCAGTCTTACAAGAGGGGTCTTCCGACGGGAAAAGTAAAGATGTTGGGTCCCTCAAAACAAACGGGCACCCGTGTGCTCTTTCACCCTGACCAACAGATTTTCGAGACTGTTGATTTTAATTTTGATACCCTTTCAAAGCGGCTCAGAGAACTCGCGTTCCTCAACGCGGGAGTGAAGATAACCCTCCGGGATGAACGGAAAAAGGGAAAGGAGCACTTATTCCAGTTTAAGGGGGGTATTGTTTCGTTTGTGCAGCATTTGAACGAGTCCAAAACCCCGATCATCAAGAAGCCGATATATTTTCACACTAACAGGGGAAAAGTAGATGTTGAAATTGCCCTCGAATATATCGATACTTATACCGAAACCGTTTTTACCTACGCCAATAACATCAATACACGTGAAGGCGGGACTCACCTAATCGGTTTCAAATCCGGCCTTACCAGGGTTATAAATGAGTATCTAAAAAAAGAGAAAAAGGCCGACAAGAACGGAACACAACTTTCAGGAGATGATGTACGTGAAGGTCTTGTGGCAATTGTGAGCGTGAAGCTCCCGAACCCGCAGTTTGAGGGACAGACGAAAATGAAGCTCGGTAACGGCGAAATCAAGGGCCTGATCGAGTCGATAGTAAATGAAAACCTGAGCATTCATTTTGATGAAAATCCACAGGATGCGCGTAAAATAATCGATAAGTGCATTCAAAGCTCTAGGGCGCGTATGGCGGCAAAAAAGGCCCGTGATCTTACACGACGAAAAAGCGCCCTTGAAAATGATACACTTCCAGGTAAGTTGGCCGATTGTTCGGAAAGGGATCCTGCACTATCCGAGCTCTATCTCGTTGAGGGAGACTCCGCAGGAGGTTCGGCCAAACAGGGGCGTGACAGAAATTTTCAGGCCATACTCCCCCTCAAGGGTAAGATTCTCAATGTCGAGAAATCAAGGCTTGATAAAATCCTTTCGAATGAAGAAATCAAAACGATAATTACGGCAATCGGAACCGGGATCGGTTCCGATGAATTCAATGTAGAAAAAGCACGCTACCATAAGATCATTATAATGACCGATGCCGATGTTGACGGTTCGCATATAAAGACGCTTCTTCTCACATTTTTTTATCGTTATATGCAGGATCTGATCAAGCGGGGATTTCTCTATATTGCAAAACCTCCCCTCTACAACATTAAAGTTGGCAAGGAATCACTATACGCCTACAGTGATAATGAGCGTGATGCTATCATTAAAAAAAATGATAAGTCAAAAGTGTCAATACAGCGATACAAGGGTCTGGGCGAAATGAACCCGGATCAACTATGGGAGACAACCATGGACCCGAAGTACCGGACGCTGCTAAAAGTGTGTATCGAGGATGAAGTTGAAGCTGAAGATGCATTTTCAGTTCTTATGGGTGATGCGGTTGAACCAAGAAGAAAATTTATCGAGGAAAACGCTCAGAATGTCCAGAATCTCGACATATAATGCCCCATGAAAAGGAACTTATGGCATGGCCGTAGTGCACAGATGACGAGTGACCTGACAGTTGAAAAAGATATAAAAAATACGTAAACGTTTTTGCAATAATCGAGTCCTGTCGGTATTGGTAATACGCTATAGTATTTATAACAGTCGGAGCATTGAATCGTGGTAAAGAAAAAAACTGATGATGGTGATGTGAAGGAAACAATTCTGGACGTCGAAATCGAAGACCAGATGCGGAATTCATATCTCGATTACGCCATGAGCGTAATAGCCGGAAGGGCGCTTCCGGATGTAAGGGATGGGTTAAAGCCCGTACACCGTAGGATCCTTCATGCAATGAATGAAAGGGCGTGGCGCAGCGATCGTCCCTATGTGAAATCAGCGAAAATTGTTGGTGAAGTCATCGGTAATTATCATCCCCATGGCGATACTGCTGTTTACGACACGATGGTACGCATGGCACAGGATTTTTCCATGAGACTTCCGATCATTGACGGTCAGGGTAACTTCGGTTCCGTAGATGGCGATCCCCCTGCGGCATACCGATATACCGAGGCCCGGCTGAATAAAATCGCCGAAGAGCTCCTCAGAGATATTGACAAAGACACGGTTGGTTTTTTACCGAATTTTGACGAAACACGACAGGAGCCGAAGGTTCTTCCCGCGTCGTTTCCGAACCTGCTGGTCAATGGTTCCGACGGTATTGCGGTGGGAATGGCGACTAAGATACCTCCACACAATCTTCGCGAGGTAATTGACGCAACCGTTGCACTAATAGAAGATCAGGGACTGAGCAACAAGCATTTGATGAAGCATATACAGGGTCCAGATTTCCCCACCGGTGCAATGATTATGGGAACCGAAGGGATATATAAGGCCTATTCTACAGGCCGTGGAAGTATCATGGTACGCGGCAAGCTTGATATGGAGCAGAATAAAAAGGGGAGGGACACAATCATCATCACGGAAATCCCCTATCAGGTGAACAAGGCGGTATTGATAAGCCGTATTGCCGAACTCGTGAATTCAAAGGTGATAGAAGGAATATCCGAAATCAGGGACGAATCGGATCGTACAGGCATGAGGATCGTGATAGGTCTAAGAAAAGACGCTAATTCAAGTATCATCATAAATCAACTGTATAAACATACTGCCCTGCAGACATCTTTCGGTGTGATTCTTCTCGCCCTGGTTAATAATGTTCCCCGTGTACTCGATCTCAAGGGGATTCTTACTCATTATATCGCCCACCGGAAAGAGGTTATCGTCCGTAGAACAAGGTTTGAACTAAAAAAAGCCGAAGAGAGGGCGCATATTCTGGAAGGTCTGAAAATCGCTCTGGATAATATTGATGAAGTGATCAAAATTATCAGGGCTTCCAAAGACGCGGATGAAGCGGGCAAGCGCCTTATCAAACGATTTTCTTTTTCAGAAATACAAACGCGGGCTATTCTTGATATGCGTCTCCAGCGCCTAACAAGTCTTGAAGTACATAAAATTGTCGAGGAGCTCAATCAACTGATCAAGCTGATCAAAGAGCTGAAAGCGATACTGAAAAGTGAGGTAAAAGTATTCGAACTAGTGAAGCGGGAACTCATTGAAGTTAAAGATCGTTTCGGAGGGCCCAGAAAAACTGAGATATTGCATGGTGGAGAAACATCCACCGATTTTGACGTGGAGGATCTAATCGCGGATGAGGATATGGTCATCACCATCACCAATGATAATTTCATCCGGCGACTTCCCGTTGACACTTTCAAAAAACAACGCAGGGGCGGTAAGGGCGTAAGCGCGATATCAACGAAGAAAGAGGACTTCATCAATATGATGACCATCGCATCTACGCATGATGTGGTCTTTCTTTTTTCCAACAAAGGCAAGATATTCGCATTAAAAGCTTACGAGATTCCCCAGGCGTCGAAATCTGGTCGTGGGAAATCCCTCAAGGGAATCATAAATCTATCCAATGAAGAGAATATAACGGCTATCTGTTCCGTGGATAATTTTGAGACAGAAAAATATCTCTGCATGGTCACAAAGCAGGGCATCCTGAAAAAAACAGATCTTAATGTGTTTCAAAACGCGAAAAAAGGCGGTATAATTGCCTTAAATCTGAAAAAGAACGATGAGCTTGTGGATGTCAAGGTAGTGGACAAAGGGGATGATATTGTTATTGCTTCCAGAGACGGAAATCTTCTTCGTACCAATCTGATGAATATGCGCTCAATGGGTCGGTCTGCGGCCGGAATCATCGGTATGCGTCTCAGCCGGGATGACAAGATAATAGATATGGATATCGTGAAAAAGACCACCACGCTCTTTGTAATTACAGAAAAAGGGTTTGGCAAGAGAGTGAATTTCCAGAATTTTGCGACGAAGGGAAGGGGGGGCAAGGGAATGGCTTATGTGAAAGTGACGGACAAAAACGGCCCTGCGCGAGGGATTAAATCAGTGTACCCATCGGACGAGATCATTATAACATCAAAAAGTGGAATGACCATACGCCTCATGGCGGACGACGTTTCATTACAGGGACGATCGACGAATGGAGTGAAATTGCTTGATTTGAAGGGCGATGACACGGTGACGGATTTTGCCATTATCAGCGAATAAAAAAATTAGGTGAATTGCTCGCGGAACATTTCTTCGTTGAGTATTATGTAAGTATATCCCTGCTCGGTTAGAAAGAGTTGCCTGTTGTGAGAAAATTTTTCCTCGACTGAATTCGAGGTGATGATAGTGTAAAAGAAGGCCTTATTCTCCCCTTTTTTTGGGCGAAGTATCCTGCCCAGACGCTGCGCTTCCTCCTGTCGTGAACCAAAAGTACCGGAAATCTGTATGGCCACGTTCGCATCCGGGAGGTCTATTGAAAAATTTGCAACTTTCGAAACCACAAGTATCTTTATTGTCTCATCCTTGAATTGGCGGTATAGTTCTTCACGTTCGCTGATTGAGGTGCTGCCGGTAATCATTGGGAAATTAAATTGGCTAGCGATTTCCTTCAACTGAGCAATGTACTGACCGATTATCAGGATATTTGAGGAGTTGTGGTGTGCGATGATCTTTCTGATTATTCTGATTTTTTCAATGTTTTCCGAGGCTATTCTGAATTTTTCACGGTCTTTTGCGATTGAATACTTCATGCGAAGTTCCGTGGGTAGTTCAATCCTGATTTCAGTGCAAAGGGCCTTGGCGATCCAGTTTGATTTTTCGAGGGTCTTCCATGGCATGTCGAATTTTTTCGGGCCTATCAGACTGAAGACATCAGCTTCCATACCGTCTTCACGGATAAGTGTGGCGGTAAGCCCTAGGCGACGCTTCGATTGGATTTCGGAGGTCATCCTGAAAACAGGTGCGGGAAGGAGATGCACCTCGTCGTATATGATGAGGCCCCAGTTATTAGAGTTAAAGAGTTCAAAATGAAGAAAGGGGCCATTCTTATCCTTTCGATAGGTGAGTATGTTATAGGTAGCGATTGTTATGGGGCGTATTTCCTTCTTTTCGCCTGAGAATTCACCGATTTGGCTTTCTTCAATGGACGTTTTATCCAGAAGTTCTTCTTTCCACTGGCGAAGGGCGATGGTATTAGTCACAAGGATAAGTGTTTCGGTCTTGAGGAGGCTCATTATTGCAATGCCGACTATCGTCTTTCCTGCGCCGCAGGGAAGGACGACGATCCCGCTTCCTCCGTCAGGCCCGCCGCCACGGTAAAAAGAATTAACCGAACTCTGCTGATAGTCCCGGATATTAAACGAAGTACCACGCGAGGATATCTCCTTCATATCTATTGAGCAGGGATCACCTTCTTCGTAGCCAGCCAGATCCTCGACAGGAAAACCGATTTTAATAAGCGCCTGCTTGATGTGTCCTCGATAGTGGGCACGAATCATGAGGCGATTGTCATCGATTCGGTGGTCTATATACAGTTGAATCTTTTTGGAATTGAATATTTCATTTAGTAGGATTGAATCATCTGAGGTAAGTATTATATCGTTCTCTCGCCGTATCAACTTAAGGAGGCCGTATCGCCTCATTTGTTCCTGTATGGTAGTGTGAACGATTTCGGGAATTTCGTATCGTGAATAGCGTTTCAGGATATCCATTATGGTCTGATAGGTCAGGCCGGATGCGGCTGCATTCCACATCGACAGGGGGGATATTTTATAGGTATGGATATGTTCCGGGCTTTTAATCAGTTCTGAAAATTGCGCAATTGAATCCCGGGCATTTTCAAAATCGTGATTGTCAACTTCCAATAAAAGGGTGTTATCGCTCTGTACAATAACGGGCTTCGACATTGATGGATATGGTCGCCTTATTTAATGTTATATCCTTCAGCAAATATCAATTTGGGTTGAGGAAACGATACCGCTGAAAGAAACAACACGTGATACTGACAGGCCCTTATTTGTCAAGAATTAAATGAAAGGTGATGTGAAAAACAAAATGTATTCTACTAATTCATGCTTTTCCTGGGATAAAGGTGCTGCTCTGTTTCAATTAATGAAAGAAAATTTCCAAGGGGATCATCATAAAGCTCCAGTTCATCACCGAATCGGTAACCGGTACTTGTGGGAATCTCGATCAGGGAAAGTCCATAATAGTGGGCCTGTATAAACAATTGAAGAAAAAGACCATGGCCGGAATCTGACAATACCATTTCATTCAAGGCGGCAGTCCGCAAGCCCATGATTCCTGAAAGGGGATCCGTGATATCAAATCCCGTACAATCCATGATACTCGATGACAATATTGACATTGTCTCGATCCGTTCGGGAGAGAAGTGATGGTGATCGTAGTTTTCCAGTATTCTGCTGCACGTGACAATATCATATCCGTATCTGGCATTATCAAGAATACGCGAAATATCTTCGCTGGAATCTCCTTGAGCAGGATCAAGAGTAATGATAAAGTCATATCCTAAATCTCGAGCATATTCATAGCCGCTGATCACGGAGGAGCCAATACCGAGGTTCATTTGGTGCCGTATGTAATTAATATCTTCATACTCTTCTAAGAGGCTGGGTGTATGGTCAGTCGAGCCGTCATCGACAAGTAATATGTCGCATTTGTAGTTTTGAAGAAACTCTAGACGCGATTCGATCATAGCGGCCTGGTTGAAGGCGGGTACGATTATCAGGCTTGACGATGTCTTCATAGGATGCAGTGCTCAGTGTATTGAATAATGTTATGATGGACATAGACAACCAGATGGGTATCGGTTGTCAAATCTTATACAAATTGACAATTTTTCCGGGAATATTTTATTCACCGGTCAACTTACGAATGAAAATAGATTTATCAGGTGTCGATTGTAAAGTATTCTTGACCAGAGAAGCGTTTTAGAAGGAAGCAGAATAACTTATCCCTCGGTATATATCGCGGCTTTATAACCTATGTAAAATGAGTCAAGGCGAGCTATATAGCATAAGATGACTTCAGGCGGGACGTCCATGAAATCTGTTGACATGTCTCTTGAGAGCGGTCTTTCTGGACAGATGAGGTGTAAGGATGGAGTGTGAATTATGGATGATTCGGATAACCAATTTGTAACTGCCGAAGTGGCTCTTGAGATAATACTTTCGGCAGTTCGGGAAAAAGGAAATGAGACGGTACGGCTTTCGGAGGCGTACGGCAGGGTACTCTATGATGATGTTCGGGCAGATGCAGATGTTCCTCCCTTAGACAACTCCGCCATGGACGGGTTTGCTCTTCGGTTTGAGGAAACTGCAGAGGCTTGCCGCGATCGTCCGGTACGATTTCGCATCGTGGGGGAGATAAGGGCAGGGGAAATGAATGCTGACATGGAAGTGCTCCCTCATACAGCAATAAGGATCATGACGGGAGCTCCGGTGCCGCAAGGAGCGAATGCCGTTATACCGGTTGAAAAGACTGAAATAGATGAGCGAAATACCGAAATATTTGTATTCCAGCAGTTAAAAAAGCATGAGAACATTAGATTTGCCGGTGAGGACATCAGGGTCGGAGAATCGGTCTTACAAAAGGGAACACGACTTGGATCCGCGGATCTGGGTATGCTGGCAGCGGTGAACAGAGAAACGGTGGTGGTATACGCACGGCCTCGAGTTGCAATCATATCAACAGGGGACGAAATCGTTGAGGTAGGCGAGGAATTGGGGTATGGGCAGATCAGAAATAGCAACGCATATACTCTACAGGCCGAGGTGATGAGGTATAATGGGATAGCGACATATCTGGGCATAGCACATGATGAGCCTAGGGTTACGAAGGAGATTTTTGAAAGAGGCCTTGAACATGATATCGTCATATCCACTGGAGGTGTTTCCCTGGGAGAGTATGATTTTGTAAAGAATGTCCTCGAGGAACTCGGGGTGACTATTGCGATAGGATCGATCAGGATGAAGCCGGGGAAGCCAACAACCTTTGGGACCACGGATGACACTCTATTCTTCGGGCTCCCCGGGAATCCCGTTTCAACGATGGTGTCGTTTGTGGAGTTTGTGAGACCCGCGATCTTGAAAATGAGTGGCGCGAGTAAATTAAAAAAGCCGGAGATTCCTGCCATTGCAGAGAATGATATAGGCACGCGGCCAGGCAGGAAAGAATATATCAGAGGGAATTATTTTATAAAAAATAACCAGATATATGTTACCACAACGGGTCCGCAGGGCTCGGGAATACTTCGGTCAATGAGCCAGGCTGACTGCCTGATACTGTTACCGGAAGAATCAGCGGGCGTCAGGGCCGGTGAACACGTTATGATACAGCTGATTCATCATAGAGAGATAATGTGAATCGCGGAAGGGGGGTAGTGTTAATATCGGGAGGGCTTGATAGCCTTCTGGCGGCACGGGTGTTGATGGATCAGCAAATTGATCTAATCGGATTCCATTGTATTCTTCCATTTATTCCCCCTGATGCGGATCCTGCTGAACTTGGCCCTGTTCGTTCCGCTGAGCAGCTTGGCATCAGGGTGCATACTCATCGATGCGATGCGGAATATATTGAGATCATACGAAATCCGGAACACGGTTTTGGGAAACGTGCAAATTCATGCATTGATTGCCACATATATTTTTTTAAGAAGGCCTCGGAATTTATGTGTAATATAGGCGCTGACTTTATCGCGACTGGTGAAGTCGTGGGTCAGAGACCCATGTCCCAGATGCGTAACACTATGAACCACATTGAAAAAGAGACCGGTATGAGGGGGAGATTACTCAGGCCTCTCTCAGCGAAACTACTGAGGCCTACCATAGTGGAAATGGAAGCAATCGTTGACCGGAACAGGCTTCTCGATATTAATGGAAGATCGCGAAAGATACAGTTTGATCTAGCCCGTCATTATGAAATAGAGCAGTATGAAGCACCTTCCGGCGGATGTCTATTTACCGATCCCAATATAGCTCGAAGAGTGCACGATCTATTCCAGCGGCATGAAGTGCTGGAGGCACTGGACCTCTACCTTTTAACGCTCGGCAGGCATCTAAGGATCAATAAGAGTGCCAAAATTATAGTGGGGAGAAATATGCACGAGAACGAGGAACTGGAAAAGTACAAGTTGAAAGCTGATTATTTTTGCATTCCGGAATTCAAGGGCCCGGTGGTATATGGAAAAGGCTCGCTTTCCAGAGATGATCTTGATCTTATTGGCAGGGTTATACTCCGTTATGGAAAAAAAGGGGGAGATGCACCACGGATTAAAATATTTCTTCGTGGCGAACCTGATGGCACATACCCGGTTGATGGGATCATTTCAAATGATACACTTGAACAGATGAGAGTCTGATATGCTACGTTGCTTTCAACGCCGCACGTGGGTATCATTTCTCGTTTCAGGCAGAGGTGTGCTTTTTGCCTCCGTTGCAAAAGCAATACAAAGCGGAAAGATCAGGGCTAAAATTGGTGCGTTGATCACAGATAATAGGAATGCGGGTGCGCTGGATCGGGCGCATGTGCTGGGTATACCGGCATATTTCGTCGATCCCGCACTCTACGAGGATCAGGAAGGGCACGAAAAGGAGATAATCCGCTTACTGAAGGAATACGCGTCGGGACTTATTGTAACGGCGGGCTATCTACGCCTGTTGACGCCATTTTTTGTGAGAAGTTTCCGCAACAGGATCATTAATATTCACCCTTCCCTTCTTCCTTCATTTCCGGGCCTGGGTAGCCAGGAACGGGCGATCGAATACGGCGTCAGGATAAGCGGATGCACTGCTCATTTCATCGACGGTGGGGTCGATACCGGCCCGATAATCAAACAGGTAGCGATTCCGGTGCGGCAGGACGATACGGGGCTTACACTATCAGCAAAAATTCATCAGGAGGAGCGTCGGATTTTAATCGATGCGGTGAAACTTTATTGTGATGGAAGATTGCGTGTAGTGGGCCGAAGGGTTACCGTCAGTTGATTATCATGAGCAACATGTTTTTCCCTCATCTCTGATGTGCGATGAACCCACAGGAAAAAGGTCTTTAAGCCCGTCCTTGCTCAGGAAGGTTACTGCTTCATGAATTTATTTCTAAGGTTGGTATCCCTTATCTGAAAAATAATATCTATCCCGCCTGGAATCATTATCTTTTTTGTGATTGAGCCCCTTCTAAGAGGTAGATCGAATTCCTCCTTAATTTTTACAATGTCAGTGTATCTACTTTTATTGCGGATCCTGACGTCGACAATATCCTTTAATATTCTATGTTTTGCATTTTCAACCGCCTTTTGTTCTGTATCTCCTGAGACGCGCACCATGTAGGTGTCGTTATCAATCCACCCTGTTGATTGCGGTAATTTGTTTGTTACGGTGCTTGAGGAACAAGAAAGTATGAAAAACAGGAAGAGGGGAAAACATATAATTTTCATCATGTACCTCATTTCGGTAAAATAATTGAAAAAATCGAGAACTAATGACTGAAATGATTGTCATATAGCTCGAATTATGGTCTCAATTGGTGTGGTGAGACTATATGAATCTCGATAATAGGAGATAAAACCAATAATTTTCAAGAAAAAAAACAGTAATGAAATACAATAATTTTGCAGGAGCGAGAGTATAATCATTTTCGCACCACCAAAAAGGATTGACTTTTCATTGAAATACACCTTTTATTGCTCAATTCAGAAATAGGGAGGGGCGTTGTGTTTATAGAAATGCTAATCATATATGTTATTTATCTCATTACCCTGACCTGCGGCAGTTATTATATACACTTGTTCATATCGAAGGAGCAGTTTACTAGAGATGATCTGAAACATATAGCACCATACCTGATGCAGTACTGGAATAAGATTTCCGGGAGCCATTCGATTTTCATGCTTGTGATCGTTAGTATCTTATCGTCGGCAGTGGGTGCCGTTATACCGATGATTTCGCACCACTGGTTGTTGAATTCATCGATACTCTTTCTGGTAATGTTTTTTCTTTTCCCGACAATGAAAGGGAGCATTGACAGGATACAGGTCACCACAGGAGGGGATTTTTCTGATACGGTAGCGAATGCTTTTTCGAAGTATCACTCCTTCATTATAATAGGGTTTGGCTCCGGAACAGCCACAGCGTTGATGTACAACTGGGGCGCACTGAAGGTTATCGGTTTTCTCTGGTTCATGCTGAATTTTGTTTTGCTCACGTTTTTTATCGGAGCGGAGATGATAAAAGCCCTTAAGCAGAACTAAGTATCGAAAATTTCGACTCTGGAATCACTATTCAGTAAAGAACGGTTGACGAGTCAGGAAAAATTATGTATCCTACTAACTGCATGAACACAAAAAATGAATGCAGGAAACAAGCGGAAAGTGAAGGCCTTAACTTATTTTTCCATGGCATAGCATGGGTATAACAATTTTCAAACAAGTATTTCGAGGAGGAATGATGATGAAAAGGATTCTGATTTTCGCGATGATTATTGCGTTTGGCACAATATTCGCACTGACATCGTGCGGCGGACAAAAAATCGGTGGAACAGTGGAAGGAGATTCCTTCAGAACCGAGGGATGGATTGACGATAATACATACAGGATTGCCGCTGGCGGGGTTCCTACCAAAACATTGACCAATATCCTACAGAGGAAGGAAAGCTCAAAGCGCGCCGCGATATTGAACGCACAGTATCAGGTAATTGAAAAATTCAAAGGTTCAAAGATTGAAGGCGCCGCAGGAATGGAAAACTTCGAGATGACAGGAATCGCCGTTGCCCAGGAGTTGAAGGCTGTTACGAAAGGAGGCTCAGTGCAGAAAGTGACATGGGATGAGGAGCAGAATTGCGAGATCATTTATGAGGTCCATGCTAAAGGATTGAAGAGTAAGGTTTCAGCGGCAAAATGGGAATAGTTGATTATTGCATGTACGATAAAAAAAGGCCGTGGAAAAATCCACGGCCTTTTTGTTATATAGTGCAAATCCTGGCAGCGTCCTACTCTCCCACACAGTTACCCGTGCAGTACCATTGGCGATGAAGGACTTAACTTCTGTGTTCGGAATGGGAACAGGTATTGCCCCTTCTCTATTGCCACCAAGACTTACCATTTGTAATCCATAGCGGGAATTGTCAATACTATTTATGAAAATAATTGCATATTTTTTATGGCGAGGATATGCAGGTATTTTTTTTATCTGGCTGGTAAAATAGTATTCAATCTGTGGAAGGGATTTCTAATTATAAGGCTTTTTTCTGTATTGAAAGAGATAATCTATCGCTACATCGGTATCACCTTTAAGTAGGTGGCATAGACTGAGGGCGACAAGACTCCTTGCATCCTCATGCCTTTTTTCTTGAAGCGAATCGATTTTATCCTCAATGGTCCCGTATCTGTCTGAAAAAGTCTCAATTGGAATTGATTTGATGAATTCTTCAAAATATTTGTAACCATCGGCTCTTTTTGAGATTTCCTTCACCACTTCGGCTGACTCGTCGATCCGGCCAGATTTAAGCAGGATGTCGGATTTTAATTCACGCAATGCGATATTCTCATCATCTAGGGTCAGAATAGTGTTTAATAGTTTCAAGGCCTGAATAAACCTGGCTGTATTATAGTAAATGATGGCCATAGCGGTGAGTGCGACGCGGTTGTCAGGCCGATGAGCGAGGACCCGAAGAAAGCTTTTTTCAGCCCTTCCGAGATCGTTAAGTCTGCTGTGGCAGAGACCGGATACGAGAAGAGAAAGGAAGAAGGAATCGTTCATCTCTGATGATCTCATAAGATGGGAAAGGGCCTGGGAATATTCTCCAATTTTATAGTGAATACAGCCGATATTGAAGTGTGTAATGAAATCCTGTCCGAGAGAAAGGGCCGCGTGATAGCACTTCATGGCCTCAGAAAGCTTGTTCAGTCGGGAATATAATGAACCAAGGTTGACATAGGCACTCCTGAAATCGGGATCGGATCGCAACAGGGCGGTATATTCATTCAGAGCTTCGTCATATCGGCCCTGTTTTTCAAGTTGAACGGCCTTGTTGAATCTGACGGGTGAGTTATGGTGTATCATGATAATGTTTCGTTTTCACCTGTGATAATCAGGTCCCATGATCATGAATGGTACGGAACCCAGTACAGAATACGAGCCGAGACGCTGCTGAGAAGCGATGATCATGACTATTATGCGTCTTCCATGATAGTATATCGGATAGAGAAGTAGGGGGCAATAACTATTTCAAGATGAAAATATATCCATTCGTAGGGCGTGCCGACCATCATGATATGATTATCTTGACAAAGATCGTCAGTTGTTGAATATGTGTTGTTTTTATGGAAATGCAGTATGATTGACATTAAAATTAAAGCAGCTGCGGGAGCGAAGATTCCTGTCTACAAGAGTTCAGGCGCCTCGGGTGCCGATATCAGCGCACATGTAAGGGACCCGATTACGTTAAAGCCGGGGGAGACGATTCTCGTGCCTACCGGCATATCAATAGAACTGCCCGACGGTTATGAGGCACAAATTCGTCCACGAAGTGGACTGGCGTTCAATAATGGAATAACACTGCTCAACAGCCCCGGGACCATTGATTCTGATTATCGTGGAGAGATCAAGATCGTCATGACAAATCTGGGACAGAATGATTTTACGATAACCGACGGCATGAGGATTGCTCAGATGATAGTCAATAGAACATATCAGGGAAATTTCATCGTCGTGGATGACATCGGCACGACTGAACGAAATAAGGGCGGTTTCGGCCATTCTGGAGTATAACGAAATAATGAACAGAGAAAGTAAAATGCGAATCATACCTCTCGGAGGTCTCGAGGGAATTGGGAAAAATATCACACTCTTTGAATACGAGGAGGAGATAATTATCGTCGATTGCGGGATCATGTTCCCGACGGAGGAGATGCCTGGAATCGATTATATCATACCCGACTTCAGCTACATCAAAAAACACAGGTCCAAAGTAAAGGCAATTCTCGTCACTCACGGACATGAAGATCATATCGGAGCTATATCTTACCTGCTGAATGAAATCAGCGCACCAATCTACGCTACGAGACTTACGATAGGTCTGATACAGAGCAGGCTCGCGGAATTGCCGCCAAAAAAAGAACCGGAATTTATCGAGATACAACCGCGGGATCGCAAACAGATCGGGAATTTCATGGTGGAATTCATCAAGGTCAACCATTCAATCATAGGAGGTGTGGGCCTGGCCATAAAAACGGACTTGGGGACAGTCATCCACACGGGAGACTTTAAAATTGATTTCTCGCCAGTGGATGGAGACGTGACAGACATTTATCGCTTTGCCGATTATGGCGAAAAGGGGGTACTCCTCCTTATGTCGGACAGCACAAACGCGGAGCGAAAAGGATTCACCAAGTCTGAATCGGTGCTGGTTGATAAATTGAAGGAAATCTTTACCCGCGCGAACGGGAGAATTATCGTCGCTACCTTCGCTTCAAATATTCATCGAATACAGCAGGTCATGGATGTGGCACAGCGCTACAATAGAAAAGTAGTCATCTCCGGCATGAGCATGCAGAAGAACGTTGAGATCGCCCACTCCCTTGGCTTTCTAAAATTCAGGGACGACCTTATCGTCGATGTGGCAAAGGTCAATTCCTTTCCGGCAAAAAGGCTTGTGGTTGTCGGTACCGGAAGCCAGGGAGAACCTATGTCCGCGCTCTACCGGATGGCTTACGGCACACACAGACATTTCGCCGCGCAAAAGGGTGATACCGTCGTCATTACGGCATCGGTGATACCCGGCAATGAAAGAATGGTGTCAAAGGTGGTTAATTCCCTCATGAAGATGGGGGCGGATGTCTATTATGACCAGGACGATGAAATACATGTATCCGGACACGGTTCATCAAAGGAATTGAAACTGATGCTCTCTGTGACGAAACCGAGGTTTTTCATGCCGATTCATGGAGAATACCGTCATCTGAAAGCCCACGCCGATATTGCCGAATCTCTGAACATCAAGCCAACCAACATTTTGATTGCCCAGAACGGTGATGTGCTTGAATTGACGGCAAGAAGCTTTAAAAAAATTGATAAGCTTGAAATATCCCATATATATGTAGATGGCAAGGAAATAGGAGATATCGAATCAAGTGTGATCAAGGACCGTCATGTAATGTCGTCTGACGGCATTCTTTTTGTCGCCCTTGTGATCGCCAAGGGGATGCTGATGCGAAGCCCGGAGGTCCTTTCCCGCGGGTTTGTAGGTAACAAGGAAGAAAAGGTGCTCAACCTGATAAAGAAAGAGGTCAACGATAGATCGAAAAAGCTGTTGTCGGAGAGAAAAAAGCACACAGAGATCATCGCTACACTTAACAAATTCATTAAAAACTACGTCTTCAAGCTTACCAGACGAAATCCTCTTATCGTTGTCGAAATTCTGGAGGTATGAGCATGGCGCTCAACCATTTCATGGTATTGATAATTCTCGGGATTATCCAGGGGATAGCTGAATTTATACCGGTTTCATCTTCCGGCCACCTTGTCCTTGTAAGTCAGATCGAATGTTTCAAAGCCAGCATAGAAAAAGTCGGACCGGAAGGACTTTTAATGATTAATGTTGCTCTGCACGTTGCAACTCTCGTCGTCGTGTTAATATATCTGAGAAGGGATGTCGTATTGTTATTTTCAGGTTTTATCGCGGGAATAATCAGGGGCAAATTCAATAATAAAGAGGTGCAAACGGGCTTTTGGATACTGATTGCGTCCATTCCCGCAGGACTTATCGGCTTTATCTTTAATGACACCGTGGAGAGACTTTTTTCGTCTGGATTATTCGTCTTTATTCTCCTGATTATCAATGGTATTATTCTTATCAGCACTAAAATTATTCCTGTAAAAGACCGATCATTAGATAAGGTAGGTTTCGTCAGGTCTCTGGTAGTGGGTTTCTGTCAGGCAGTTGCGATAATGCCGGGAATTTCCCGGTCAGGAATGACCATTACGGGGGGGATGTTGATGGGGCTTGCACCACAGGATTCAGCCCGTTTTTCGTTCCTGATGGCGATTCCCGTGATTCTTGGCGCGGGTTTGCATGAAGGAATCAAAGCGGTGCATCACAGGTTCCCGGTCGAGATGGTGCCTGCACTGGCGGTTTCGATGCTGATCACCATGCTTGTGGGTCTGGTTTCTTTGAAAGTCCTTTTCGCTATGGTAAGAAGAATCAGGATCCATATTTTTGGTTACTATACCATCGCTCTGGGATTGGCAGGAGTAATTGCCACCTTTTTGATGCGGTAATTATGGTAGATCCACTGGAACCTATCGGCTTATGGAGGGATACGGGTGACAATGCGGCACTATCAGGCGGTTCTCGGTGCGGGATTGATGGGGATCTCCGGCTTCATTTTTTTATCGATACTTGGCTATAACCCATCGGATTACACGGCACTGTTGAGTGATTTACCTGTGAGGAACGTAGCCGGGCCGGTGGGAGCATGGACCGGCCATTTGTTTCGCTCCGCATTCGGGGCAGTATCATATATTGTGGCGCTGTTACTGGCTCTTCCTGGTTTTTCCCTCCTGGCACGAAACAGAATAAAAAAAATTGTAGAAATTTCCATACTAATATTTGTGCTTTCAATCGGTCTGTCAGCTCTTTTTGCCACTTTTAACAATGAAATAGTCCAGATTTCGGGGGGATACGTAGGGGCATTTGTGAGCTTCTTCTTTTATACACTCATTGGACGGACCTCGACCTACATCATACTTTCATCCATAACCCTATCCTGCGCCGTACTGATTGCGGTTTATTCTCTTCCAGCAAAGCGAGAAAAAATCGTATCATACATTCCTGCGGAAAAAATTCGCAATGTCTTTACCCGCCTTTTTAGGCGCGGTAAGGAAGACTTACCCCTTTTACGTATAGGTGCCGAAGGACGCTCTAAAAGCGGCTCGTATCCCTGGGTCATCAAAAAAAAGATGGTGGTCTATGAAACTGAGAAACTTGATGTGCCTTTCGAAAACTTCTGTCTACCACAATTGCCGGAGGAATCCCCGGGACAAAAGATGGGACTGCTAACCGGTCAGTGTGAATGTAATGTGACGTATCAAGAAAGTACAGAAAGCTACGGCATAATCAAGGAAGAAGAAGCCGAGGTTGTTCTCCGTGAAGGAGACTATTATGTCGAAAACGGCAGTGAAGCCATAATAGGCGATAAGTCGCATAATAGCACGGATTCCGACATTTCTGAGGAATATGAAGATGATATGATTCCGGGTAATGACGTTTTTCTTTCTGATTCTGAGGTGCCACCTCTGAAGCAGGCGGCATCCGTGGATTCTTTTCAGGATGACGAAGAAAAAAACAGGAAGGATGCGGGAGAGTCCAGCAACGTGAATATTCACGAAAGGGTGTTTGATGAAATACCTATAAATGAGGAATACATCATCCCGACGTCTTTCTTATCTTCATCTAAACCACACGATACCGAGAGTTGGAAAAATGAAATTCGCCGCAACAGTGAATTGCTTAAAAACACACTCGCAGATTTCGGTATCGATGCTGATGTGGTAAATGTCAACAGGGGCCCGGTCATTACACTCTATGAGATGCAGATCGCACCGGGGATCAAGGTGAATCGTGTGGCGAGTTTGGCCGATGATATAGCCATGGCACTGGCTGCTCAGCGTGTCCGGATAGTGGCCCCAATCCCGGGAAAATCGGCCATCGGAATCGAGATCCCCAACCGGTATCGTGAGGCGGTCACACTGGGGGACATTGTCAAGTCTGACGAGTTCCAGGCCTTTGAGGGGAGTCTTGTTGTGGCTCTGGGAAAGGACATCCTTGGAAACCCGGTGATGCTTGACCTGAAACGCCAGCCGCACCTATTGATTGCAGGTGCGACGGGCGCGGGGAAATCGGTGTGCGTCAATTCAATCATTACGAGCCTTATCTACAATTACGAGCCGAACTATCTCAGGTTCATTTTGATCGATCCCAAGATGGTTGAGCTCCAGCTCTATAACGGCCTTCCGCACTTGCTAACGCCCGTCATCGTCGATCCCGCCACAGCCCCTATGGTGCTAAAGTGGGCCATGCAGGAGATGCAGCGCAGATACTGCCTTCTTTCAGATATGAACACAAGGGACATCGAACGGTACAATGAAAAGATAGTGCATAAAAAAATCGGGCTGGAAAAAATGCCCTATATCGTCATTATTATTGACGAAATGGCGGATCTGATGATGACCTCGAAGGAGGTGGAGGGATATATCACCAGAATCGCTCAGAAGGCCAGAGCGGTGGGCATCCACCTGGTGGTGGCGACGCAGCGGCCTTCGGTTGATATCATCACGGGGATCATAAAGGCGAACTTCCCGGCGAGGATAGCCTTTCAGGTTGCACAGAAAAATGATTCTCGTACAATCATCGATCAGAATGGGGCCGAGAAACTGCTGGGAAGGGGTGACATGCTCTACCAGTCGCCGACAGGCTCATATCCAGTGCGTGTGCAGGGAGGCTATATTTCTGAAGAGGAGATCGAAAAAATCACCAGCCATCTTCGCTTGCTAGGGAGACCATCATATATTGACATCGAGGAGAGCTTGAGGGAGGAGGAATCGAAGGAGATCGAGGAATCGACTGATGAATTGTTTATCGAGGCCATAAAAATAGTCGAAGAGACAAAAAAAGCGTCCGCATCCTACCTCCAGCGAAGGCTTTCTATAGGCTATAATCGTGCCGCGCGAATCATCGAGCAGATGGAGGAGATGGGATATATCGGGCCTCAGATCGGCAGCAAGCCGAGGGAAGTGTTGATTTAATTATCCTGAGATGAAACTCACCGTTTGATCGCGAATACCTCGATCGTGTCAGAAAAGGAAGTCATTCTGGCAAAAAGCTTGTATAGGTAGGCAAAGGGCCTGTAAATAGGGGAAAATGGGGAGATCACTCTCTCAGGGTGAACGCCTGCAGCTCGCATGAACACTGTCCTGAATCCGCATTTATCCAGCATTTTTCGAATTCCTCGTGGTGATATGTCAATTCTATGGTCCCCTGGATGCGTAGCAATCCATTCATTGCGTCTAAAAAGGAAAAGCGGGCCGAAAATAGAGGGCATGGAAAAAGCGAAGAGTCCGTTATCGCGAAGCGCGACATGTATTCTTTTCATAACGGAGACAGGGTCATTGCAATGCTCGATGAAATACCATGCAGTTATGATATCATATTGACAATCAATGCTCGCATTTTCGAAAGAAGAATTAATGACAGGGATCCCGCACATTTTTTTTGAGAGTCTGCATGCGTATTGTGATATTTCGATACCGTTGACACTGCCTATTCCATGATCAAGGGCGCATCGGAGAAAGAAACCCGCAGCAGAGCCGATATCGAGGAGGGTCAGGGATGAGATGTCTCTCTTTTTTCCGAGGAGATGAAGAATAACCTCCAACCTTCTTTTTGAAAGTCTGTAGATACCTGGAAAGTCTTCCATGTAGGTGACACTGTACTGGCGCCGATATTCTTCCAGGAAGTAGGTATCACCATAATTCTTCGGTTCAAAACCGGTATTAAAGGCGATCCGGCATCGGACACACAGCTTTATTCCGTCATGAATCGTTCTCTGCTCGTCCGATGCGCATACCGGACACCGCGCCTCGTCTGAAGCCATGGATCTGATCCTGGCCTGTTCTACTCTTTCTTTTTCTTCTTGGCCGGTTCGACTACGACATTAATCCCTTTTATTTTCGCATTTTCAAAGGAATGGAGAACAAGTTCCGCGAATTGTTCCGGTACCTCGAAAAAAGAATAGGTCGCGTGAATGTCGATCTTTCCGATCGTTTTTCCGTCAAGACCCGACTTTTTTACCACCTCCCGTATAAGGTCACCGGTTGATATGTTGTGGTTCTTGCCGATGTTGATGAAGAGCCGCGCACGGCCGTCTTTGATATCTTCGAAAACGACCTGGCCGGTGTCAGCTTTACGATAGATTTTTTCCACGGGCAGTTCGAACCCGGAGAGATCTCCAAGGTATTCCTTGAGTACCGCGGCGGCTATTATCTTCGCGCCGTTGAAGAGGGGAAGTTCTTTTTTGAGGCGTTTGACAAGCAATTCGTATTCGTCGAGATTTTCAGTATACGCGACTTCAAGTACTCTTCTGAGTTTTTTTAACCGGTTCATACAGTTCCTCGTACTGATTCATTTCGATTGAGGGAATTCAATTCCTCGGTGTATCGTAGTGTACCGTACAAATTAAAAATAAGCAGAAAAATAGCAAGTAATTTTCACCAATGGAACTATCGGGAGATCTTGGATCGATAACCTACATTGCGAACGGTCTCAATGATAGAATTGAATTCATCACCGAGCTTTCCCCTAAGTCTTCGAATATGGACATCAACGGTTCTTGTGCCACCGATATACTCTATCCCCCATATTTTTCCGAGCAGGTCCTTCCTTGAGAAGACCTCGCCCCTGTTTTGAATCAGAAGTCGAAGCAGTTCGAATTCCTTATAGGTGAGATCGAGTTTTACGTCCTCCAGATACACACTGTATTGCTTGAAATCAATTATAAGACGGCCAATGGCAATACTGTCGTCGTTGATACCCCTGTCCTGAAATATTCTTTTCGTACGGATCAGGAGCTCTGCCTTCGAAAAAGGGTTCAGAATGAAATCGTCGAAAAACCATTCGGCATTTAATGCAGCGATCGATTCCTCGCTTATAATCAGTAACACCGGTTTCTCTTGGATTTTTTTTCTTATTTTTGAAAGTAAAAACTGAATGGTATCGGATGATGTAAAGATTTTAAAATCGATGAGGAGAAAAGAAAAATCATCGCGTTTTATTGAGTCAATTGATCGGAAGGTAATGATTTCGGCATGCGGAAAACACTCACCGACTTTCGTGATCAATGACTGGAAATCCGTTAAAAGCGCAATACTCTCTTTCATGGCATTTTGCATCATTATTCAGGATAAGGATATTTTTTCAACAGTTTTATCTAACACGGGTAACAAAAGAATAACTTCCGCGTTATGTTCGACATTTATACACAAAAGGTAGTTCGTTGCTGTAAATCTGCACTGCAACAGTGCAGATTATACCGATTGAAAGTACCAGGGAATGGCATGAGTATTCGAGTGAAGGCGGTTTTAAAATGAAACTCAGGTCAAAGCATACTAAAAATATTCATCTTGCCTGGGAGAGAAGGAAAAGCAAGAAGGCAGTCAAAAATTAACGCATATAACGTGTTATATTTCACGAAACAATTGATGGGGACAGCAAGGAGGCATGTAGATGGTGTGATGCAATTGATAGATAGTATACTACAGCGGGTATGATTTTATGTGTCAAAAAGTGAAATTTGTTATTGATTAAAAGACAACTCCGCCATAAACCGGGAGACATGAAAATTATCCCTTACCCTGCTGCTCAGCATGTTTCAGGGTGGCGTGCTTCAGGCAGGAAGATATGAAATTGAAGTCGATAGTTAATAGAGTACCTCCTGTATCCCTTGGAATGAAAGTGACCCTCTATTTTGTCGGCTTCGGGCTTTTCATCGGTTACCTTTCCTTCATATTGTTTACCATCGGTTCTGCGCGAGCAAATGTCGAACTTGCATATCAGATAATAGTACCCCTGCTTAATGAAATAACCGGCACAAAAGGGGATGATTTTATATCAGATCTCATCAACACGAAAAACAAAGAAATAGTAAGGTTGAACAACGTAATTCACCGCACCTCATCGGCTTACGGCAGGATTTCGTCCACCATCTTTTTTTTGAGGAAGGGTAGAAGGGAATGGAAAAAGATATATGTGGACAGGGATGGGATATTCAGAGAGCGGCCGGCAGGCCTGGAAGAAATCCCACTTCTAGAGATGGCCCTTAAACGAAGGTTTCACCACTCCTCCCGGTTTTTTTTCGGCAGAAGCGACAGGGTGTCCCTCTATATGCTTCTACCCCTCAACAGGGCACAGAACGTCTACATACTCTCGCTGGAGATGGACAGGGAAGGGATAACCCTGTTCATCAGGAAAAATGTCCATCGGATCGCTGCATTCGGGACCCTGCTTCTTCTTGTTTCTTTTATCCTGGGGAAAGTATTCGCTTACAGGATAGCCGGGCCAATAAAAAAACTATCAGCAGCCGCACAGGGGCGAGCCGCGGGAGACTTGAAACAGGAATTCACCCTTGAGCGCAGGGACGAAATCGGCGCCCTTTCAGATTCACTCAAGAGCATGACGCATGAAATCGACCGCCATCTGCGTGAAGTAGAGAGGCGGGTGAAGACGATGGAAACAATGAACCAGATCGATAAAGCTGTGCTCTCATCGATTTCACGTTCTGACTTGATGGGCCGCATTATACTCCTTGTATCCTCACTTTTTGGTAGTGATTTTACAGCACTACTGCTCTACGATCCTGATCGTCATGGGTTTGGTCTTTTATCGAGCAGTCAAATCAGGGGTGAAGGAATGCTTTCTGAAAGGCCATTTATTTCTGAAGATACTATTGGTTCAAAGGGGATGGCGTGCCTGCGAAAGATTTCTTATTTCACACCCGGACTGTCTGAAGATGACATCGGCGACATCATCGGGTTGCAGGGGGTAAGCGGGATTAAAATCGGGGTGAATGTGCCGGTGAATAGTGCCGACACTTACCGTGGGTCATTGCTTCTGGTGAGAATCGGCACAAGTGCGTTTTTTTCCGAAAAGGAAGTGGAATCTGCGAAAATGCTGGCTGACCAGGTAGGGATCGCCCTTCAGAGTGTGCGAGCTTTCGAGGAAAAGGAACAGCTCCTTCTTGGAATCCTTCTCGCCCTTACACGGTCGATTGACGCCAAGTCAAAGTGGACCGCTGGACACAGCGAGAGGGTCGCGATGTATTCAGAGAAAATCGGGGTTCGCCTAGGCATGAATGATAATGAGGTTCGTACGCTCGCGCTTTCGGCACTATTGCATGATATCGGAAAGATCGCGATCTCTGAGCTTATACTTGACAAGCCGGGAAGGCTCACCGAGCAGGAATATGCGCTCATAAAAGAGCACCCCGCAACGGGGGCGCGCATCATCGCCGATATTCCGTCATACGGAGAGATACTTCCCGGAATTCTATACCATCATGAGCACTGGGACGGGAGTGGTTATCCCCGTGGCCTTCGGGGGGAGGAGATTCCTTTTACCAGCAGGATCATCACCGTTGCGGATGTGTATGACGCAATAACTGCCGATCGTCCCTACCGGAAAGGACTCAGCGACGGCAATGTTATAGCATTCATGATGGATCAGAGTGGAGCGCTTTTTGACGCATCGATTGTTACATTACTGCTTGAAATACTCAGAGAAGAGGGAAACCCGATATGCACCCACTGAAAGTGATATCGCGATTTCGGCCTTCCGGAGATCAGGATGCAGCGATCCGTGGGCTGACCGAGGGTGTCAGGAAGAAGGAAAAATATCAGACGCTTCTCGGCGTGACCGGATCTGGCAAGACATTCACCATGGCAAAGGTGATCGAGGAAATAAACAGACCGGCCCTAGTGTTGACCCACAATAAAACATTGGCCGCACAGCTTTACCGTGAATTTTCTGAGTTTTTCCCGGAAAACGCTGTTGAGTATTTTGTTTCATACTATGATTATTATCAGCCCGAGGCCTATGTAGTTTCCTCGGACCTCTATATCGAGAAAGACGCTTCAATCAATGATGAAATCGATCGTCTCAGGCTCAAGGCAACCTCATCGATTCTTGAAAGAAACGATGTTATTGTGGTATCATCCGTGTCGTGCATTTACGGTCTGGGAACGCCGGATGATTTCGAAAGTTCACACATACGGCTTCGAACCGGCGATATCCTTGAACGGGACGATCTTCTGCGCAGGCTTGTCTCGATCTATTACGAGCGGAACAATGTATCCTTCAACAGAGGTAACTTCAGGGTCCGCGGTGATCTTGTGGAGATATATCCTGCCTATCTACAGAGAGAGGCCTTCAGAGTGGAGTTCTTCGGGGATCGGATCGAGAAGATCACAAGGGTAAATCCGGTGAGCGGGAACGCGGGTGGAACGGTGCAATCCTGCACCGTATTTCCCGCTAAGCATTTCGTATCATCGATGGATGAGATGAAAGCCACTCTCGGTCTTATTGAAGAAGAACTAAACCATCGTCTTGAAGAATTGCTTTCTATGAATATGCTTGTCGAGGCGCAGCGTCTGGAGAGCCGGACTCGCTATGATATGGAAATGCTCGCTGAAATGGGATACTGCAATGGAATTGAGAATTATTCACGTATTATTTCCAGGAGGATGAAGGGGGAGAGGCCCGCCTGCCTTCTAGACTATTTCAAGGGGAAGTATCTGATGTTTGTCGATGAATCCCATGTGACGATCCCTCAGGTGAGGGGAATGTACGAGGGTGACAGGGCAAGAAAGCAGAACCTGGTTGATTATGGTTTTCGTCTGCCATCCGCTCTTGACAACCGGCCACTCTATCTCGAAGAATTTGAAAAGATGATAGATCAGGTGATATTCGTGTCCGCGACTCCGGCGGAATACGAGATAGAGAAGAGCAAAAGGATTGTGGAGCAGGTGATCAGGCCAACTGGCCTACTGGATCCGGTAATAGAGGTAAGGCCTGCGATAGATCAGGTGGATGACCTGATAGGAGAGATCAATAGGCGGGCTGAGGTGAATGAGAGAGTGCTGGTGACGACTCTTACCAAGAAAATGGCCGAGGATCTTACGAAATATTTCGAAGAGGTAGGGGTCCGCGCAAGGTATCTACATTCGGAAATCAATACCTTTGAGAGGGTTGAGATCATTCGGGATCTGAGGCGCGGTGAATTTGATTGCCTGGTGGGAATCAATCTTCTCCGGGAAGGTCTCGACCTTCCCGAGGTTTCTCTTGTTGCAATACTCGATGCAGACAAGGAGGGTTTTCTTCGTTCAACACGCTCGCTCATTCAGACGGCTGGCCGAGCGGCGCGAAATATCAACGGCAGCGTCATTTTTTATGCGGACCGAATGACCGAGTCGATGAGGAAAACGATTGAAGAGACGAACCGTCGAAGGGAGATACAGAGGCAATACAATATCGAGCACCACATCAATCCGAAGTCGATTAAAAAGGAAATAATCGACATGATCGAGCGTGAATATCATGACGACAGCAGGTATGCCGAAATAGTTGCCGATTATGGAGCTGCATATCAGACGAACAATGTAAAGAAATTGACCGAAGCTCGTGATAAGATACGTGATGAGATGCTTAAAGCCGCTGATGATATGGAGTTCGAAAAGGCCGCATTATTACGCGATCAGATGCGTGATATTGAAAAAAAAATTACACTCATCGGCAAGGCCAGATGAAGGGCGGATATGTATCGGGATGAGCAGAGACAGGGCCAGATAATATTATTTTTGATGCGCAAATATTTAAAGAGCTAAAGAAATTGACCGGAGGTCGAGACTGTGAGAATAATTTATCAATCTGGAGAATTCTGTAATGGAGGTGATGCGGAGTGATTGAACGAGCCCAGGTTGAATCGTTGATACGTATGGCGCTTGAGGAAGATATCGGGCAGGGGGACATCACATCGAGGGCCATTTTCGGGATGGATGACTCATCGTCGGCATCAATCATCGCCAAGCAGCAGGGTGTTCTGTGCGGTACGGATATTGTAAGATTCGTATATGAAGTTCTTGATCCCCGGGTCCGGGTAACAGTAGAGGAGAAAGACGGGAGCGTCATGGCGCCGGGGGAAGAAATCATTATAATTGAAGGCCCGACCGCGAGCATCCTGTCAGGCGAGCGCACGGCGCTCAATTTTATCCAGCGAATGAGCGGGATTTCTACGAAAACAGCAGAGATATGCGCGTTGCTTGAAGGGACGGGTATTGCGCTACTCGACACAAGAAAAACCGTTCCTGGTTTCAGAGTGCTCGATAAATATGCGGTCAAGACGGGAGGCGGAAGGAATCATCGAATGGGACTTTTTGATATGATTATGATTAAGGATAACCATATAAAAGCGGCGGGGGGCATCAAGAAGGCCGTGGAGATGGTACGAAAAAAATACGGGAGTCGCTATATAGTGGAAGTGGAGACCTCAAGTATGGAAGAGGTCGCTGATGCCCTGTCGTCAGGAGCGGATATCATCATGCTCGATAACATGGAAATAGAAATGGTAGGAAGGGCAGTCGAATTAATCCATAAAAAAGCCAAGGTCGAGATTTCTGGTAATGTCGAGCAAGAGCGGATCATAGGCATACGCCATCTTGCCGTCGATTATATCTCGATGGGTGCCCTCACCCATTCGGTTCGGGCCTTCGATTTCTCAATGACCTTCAGAAAATAGACGCGAAAACACGAGGCACTGATCTGTTCCAAGGAGTGTCGTAAGATCCTTTATTGTGATCAGTCTCTACGGTCCGTAGTATTGCGGTGATATTCGCAGAGTCGGTAAAGCTTTCCAGTATTCTGATTTTTCTTCGTGACCTTCGTCCCGCACCTTATGCAAAGTCCCTCGGCCCTCCGTTTGTTGTAGAGACGCATATACCGCTCGGTTCCAGAAGACTTGTATTTGCTCACCTGAATCCTGAGGCCCTTGTAAATATAATTTCCGATTGCGGCCTCGTCGGCTTTTTTAAGCTTCCGGAAGACGGATTCAAGATCCTTAATGGTGGATTTTTTTGGTTCCATAGCACCTATCCAGATAATAATTGTAAAAAAGGCATCAGTCAATTAATTTCAGGGAATAAATCTTTTCAATTAAAAAAAATTATTATTTTTCGGGAGATAATTAAGCGGGTTTTTTGGCTTTCCCTCAAGATCTATCTGAAAATGCAGTATTCTGTCATTTGTGCCAATCCTGCCTATAGCATTCCCAGAGCTTATCGTGTCTCCTTCGGCTACATCAATTATATCAAGATTTGAGTATACGGTGGAGAACCGTCCGGAATGACTTATAACGATATACTGTCCGAAACCCCTCATGCGGCCGATTTTTTTTACCACTCCCGGGGCGGAAGAAAAAACTTTCGCTCCTGGTGTGCCGGTTATAATTATCCCGATCGGCTTGACGCCGTCCAGACCGTCCTGTTTGTACCGGATTACTTTTCGAACTGGCCAGCGGAATGGTGGGTGGCCTGCAACGGGCAAGTGTTTTTCTTTTACCATGGTTTTTGATGAAGTGGCGATAGGTATTTTAAGGAGCATTCCTTTTCGTATTGAGTTAGCGTTCTTGATGCTATTTATAGCTGTTATCGAGGATATCTGGACTTTAAATTTTTTTGAAATTTTGAGAAGCGTGTCTCCTTTGCAGACAGTATAGGAGACGATTTTTATTCTAGTGTTACGCGAATGATCTCTATGAGAGAAATTATCGGAACAACGGTTGGGGCGATGGGTTTTGATTCCAAGACCATTGGCGTCGGCGTCACCGCTCATGTGATGAGATGGCATGAATTTTTCGTATGATTCATATTCCATGGAATCGCTTGCAGCATCTTTTCGGAGTTTACGGTCTGAGGTGCCGCTCCCTGCGTGAAGGGGAAGAGTGATAAGCGCGAAGCATGTAAAAACGGCCGCGATATTTCGCGGAAAAACTTCCCTGTTGGTCACGGTAAACATCCCTTTTTCCGTCATTGCCCGACAAGGGCAATTATCACCCTAATCTATGTTTCGGATGTAGTGGTGGCATAGTTTAGCATTTTTTTTTTATTTCTAAAAAAGAAGGATAATGAAGGAAGGAGATTGTGTGAGAATGAAGGATATATGCAAATCACGGAAAGGGGTGGAAACGTAGAGGTTTTATTGGAGATGTGTGTCTGTCGCGGTCATGGTGAGTTTGCCATGCCTTACGTGTTTCACTGAAAGTAGCCTGTCAGAGATCATTCGGACGTCTTTCGCACGCCCCCTGAGAATAAGCACCTCGAGGCAATTGTGCTCGTCAAGATGAACATGGGTCGCGGAAATAATGATTTTATGATGGTGGTGCTGGATTTCGTTGAGCTTGTCTGATAGTTCACGGGCATCATGACTGTATACCAGGGTGAGGGTGCCGATAGATTCGGTTTCGGGGTTTTCAATTTCCTCTGATACAAGCATACCCCGGATCAGATCGCGTATCGCTTCCGATCTGTTAACATAGCCTTTTTGGGATATGAGATTGTCGAATCGTTTGAGAAGATTTTCCTCTATGGAGACACCGAACCGCACGACATTATTCATGAGTCACCTCTTCGTGGCCTGGCAGGATAGGTATCCGGCCGATATGGTTTTCACGCGCTGTTTTGGACCGTGTATGAAAAAGGTTTGCTCTCTGGCCCATAAGTATTAGCATTTTTCAATGCATTTTTTGTAAGAAATCATGGAAGAAGACTATTTCTCACAACCAAGACTAAAGACTCTCTGCCATTGTTATCACTTTGATAATTTATTTGACACGTCGAACGGCCACGATATTTAATTATTGACATGATGATATGTCAGTCTATCTTTTGAAAGCATTTATTTCAAATATTTTTTAAACTATTCCGGATCTTCAATCCGGAATAGTTTCCGCGCAGTACCGTTGAAGCGCGGGGATTACCACATAAATGGAATCAGGTACTAAAATGAGTTGTAAAGTAATCATCGGAACTCAGTGGGGCGACGAGGGAAAGGCTAAAATGATCGATTACTATACAAGGGCAAGTGACATTATCGTCCGATATCAGGGCGGAGCCAATGCCGGCCATACTGTCGTCGTGAAGGAAAAAAAGTTCATTTTCCACCTGGTGCCTTCGGGTGTGCTTCATCCGGATAAAATCTGCGTCATTGGGAACGGAGTTGTCCTCGATCCGCTTCAGCTCATTATCGAGCTTGAGTCCCTGGAACAGCAGGGATTCGTGGTCAGAAACAGAATCCTCATTTCAGATGCGTCGCATCTTATACTCCCCTACCATAAGGCGATGGATGAAGCGATGGAAGAAGCACGATCGGAAAAAATCGGGACAACTGTGCGCGGAATCGGACCGAGCTATTCCGACAAGTGTCTTCGAATAGGGATCCGAGCTGGTGACATTTTCGATATGAAACTCCTGAAGAAGAAAGTCTCGCTTGCCCTGAACATCAAAAATCCTCAGCTTGAGCGCATCTATAAAAAGAGGACTTATACTGAAAAAGAAATTATGGATATCATGAAGAGCTTCAAGAAAGCGTGCGGCGATATGATAGTCAATACCCAGCACTATCTCCATTCCTCCCTTGCCACGGGGAAACGAATTCTTCTCGAAGGTGCTCAGGGTTTTGGGCTGGATATCGATCATGGTACCTATCCCTATGTGACATCGTCGAATCCGACAATAGGGGGGGCGCTGATTGGAACCGGGTTGAACGCCTTCGATATTGATGAAGTAGTCGGCATCACCAAGGCTTACCTGACACGGGTCGGCGAAGGCCCATTTCCAACGGAAGCTACGGGGAAGGAAGGAGAAAGGATGAGGGTCAACGGCTCAGAGTTCGGTTCCACCACCGGAAGGCCGAGGCGCTGCGGCTGGTTCGATGCACCGCTTCTTCGACAGACGGCCCATATCAACGGGCTCACCAGCATTGCCCTGACAAAATTGGATGTTCTGAGCGGATTTAAGAAAGTACGGGTCGCCGTGGGTTACAGGATAAACGGAAAGACCATCGACTATTTCCCTGCATCGAGCCTGAGTAAAGCCGAACCCATATATGAGGATCTTAACGGCTGGGATGAAAATATCGCGCGCTGCAAGAACAGGGCAGACCTTCCCCGAAATGCTCGCAAGTATATCGATTTTATTGAATCGATCATCAACGTTAAAATATCAATCGTATCGGTCGGGCCGGACCGTCTCAGCACTTTTAAAAACAGGTAAGCATCTGGTGAACAGATGCATTGGATGTTTTTTATTTTCCTTAATAAATATTTTTTATTGACAGTAACGAGGCATTTCAGTATCAGGTATTCTACCTTTTGAGACGCTAGCTCAGTAGGTAGAGCAACTGCCTTTTAAGCAGTGGGTCCCGAGTTCGATCCTCGGGCGTCTCAAAAATTTTTTGTCCCCGTCGTCTAGGGGTCTAGGACACCGGGTTTTCATCCCGGCAACAGGGGTTCGAATCCCCTCGGGGATGCATAGGAAAGGGTGATCTGTAATTGGATCACCCTTTCATTTTAAGCTGGGCATACACAGTGACATTCCGCTTTTTCACTCTCCATGCATGATGGCAACTGACTCCGGGCTGGCAATTCAGTTGTTTTACATCAATAAAAAGGATATATCCTTGACATCTGGCATGTGACATTATTATTTTTATAATAATGCAGAACGACATAGATTGTTTCAAACCAGGCCGGCAAGGTCACCACTGATGGTGCAGTATTGATCATGTGTGGAATGGGATAGAGTTTCCAAGCGTTAGAGAACCGGCGTTTCATAGTATTATATTTTCTAAAAACAAGCCTCTCTCTGTTGCGATCCTCTACTGGAATTATTATATTGTGAACGGGGATACTATTTAGTAGAATACGGTTATGATGATGAGGAAGTTATCAAGAAATGATCTGTGCTGGTGCGGTAGCGGCAAAAAATACAAGAAATGTCATCTCGAATCCGATATAGCCAGTGGCAGTGTATCGGGGGATACAATCAAACCATCCCCGGGCGTGATAATCAAAACCGAAGAGCAGATAGAGGGGATACGAAGAAGTTGTCGCCTTACGAAAGAGATACTTGACATGGTTGCAGGGAGAATAAGACCAGGGATTGTCACAAACGAGATCAACGAATGGGTTCATGAATACACAGTAAGCCGTGGAGCGGTGCCGGCACCGCTCAACTACAATGGGTTCCCGAAAAGCGTATGTGTTTCATTGAACAATGTGATTTGCCACGGTATTCCCGACCACGCAGAGATCAGTGAAGGTGACATCCTGAATGTCGACGTAACGACTTTACTTGACGGATACTACGGTGATGCGGGAAGAATGTTTGTGATGGGTGAGGCATCGGAGGAGGCACGGAGACTGGTTCGTGTTGCAAAAGAGTGTCTCTACCTGGGCATTGAGAAGGTTGTGCCCTACCGGGATCTCGGAGAAGTCGGTTATGCCATCGAACGTCACGCGAACGAACAGGGCTTCTCGGTAGTGCGGGACTACGGGGGTCACGGTATCGGTCTGAGGTTTCATGAAGAGCCTCATGTGCACCATTATGGTAGCGCTAGAAGGGGCATCATCATGATTCCCAACATGGTATTCACCATCGAGCCGATGATTAACCAGGGCAGGCATGAGACCCGACTTATGCCGGATGCATGGACGGCCGTGACCGTGGATGGGAAGCTTTCCGCCCAGTGGGAGCACACCGTGCTGGTAACGGAGAGCGGAGTCGAGATATTGACGGGATGAGGCATGGCAGATGAAGGAATTTTTTGCAATTGAGCCGGAAAAACTGAATGAAAACGTATTCGAACTGCTGGGGTCGGATTGGATGCTCATCACGGCGGGAGACATGGAGTCGTTCAATACGATGACCGCATCCTGGGGTGGAATGGGTGTATTGTGGCATCGTAATGTCTGCTATATCGTGGTCAGGCCCCAGCGTCATACCTTTACCTATCTCGAAAATAATGACTACTTTACCCTCTCGTTTTTTCATGAAAAGTATCGGGATGTGCTGAAATTCTGCGGCGCCCGTTCGGGAAGAGACATCAGCAAAACCACGGAAACTGGAATCACGCCGGTCAAAACGTCCCACGGGGCGGTCTTTTTTTCCGAGGCCCGTCTCGTTCTAGAATGCAAAAAGATCTATTATCAGGATATTGAACCAAAAAATTTTATCGATCCCTCGATTGCCGACAACTATCCTCAACAGGATTATCACCGCATGTATGTGGGAGAAATCGCTTCAGTGTTGATCAGGTAACCGCGCTCCCGACCCGACGCCTCCGGTGCACAACGACATGAAACATAAATTGGTTTCCGACGCCTCTCTTTTCGAAGAGCAGACTAACTACAGGCGGGATCTCGGACTTATCGAAACAGTTTCGATCGTCCTTGGAAGAATTATCGGCTCCGGAATTTTCCGCACCCCTGGGCCGATTATGGCGATGGTTTCATGCACATCCCTCTTTGCTCTGGTATGGATTGTCGGCGGCCTTGTAACCATATTTCACGCCGTATGCTATGCTGAACTGGTCGCGATGATGCCGCGATCGGGAGGTCCTTATGTCTATATCAAGGCCGCCTATGGGCCGATGTGGGCCTTTCTGCGCGGATGGGCAATGTTTTTCGTATCAGAAACGGGAGCGATTGCAGCAGTTGCCCTCGTGTTCGCCGAGTATTTGAATGAAATATGGAAGGTCTTTTTTCTTGTTCCCCTCGGTCACGTAACGGAGATCATGATCGCACTCGCGATCATCTGGATCCTTACTGCGATCAATTGCTTCGGAGTCTTTATCAGCGGGGTATTCCAGAACATATTTAGCTCCATCAAGATACTCGCAATCGGAGTGATCATCGGGGTTTCATTCACGGCTCGAGGGAGCTTCGGCAATTTTATTAATCCATTCTTTCCGGAGAGCTTTTCCTGGACGACAATCCTCGCGGTGGGTGCCGCACTTCGTCTGTCCTTTTTCGCCTTCAGCGGGTGGGAGGGGGCGACGTACATAGCCGAGGAGGTGAAAAACCCCAGAAAGAACCTCCCCCTCTCGCTTCTACTGGGTATTGCCGGTGTCATGGTGCTCTATCTGGGGACAAACTCGGCATATCTATACCAGCTTCCGGTTGCGACGATATCAGAATCGCAGGGAATAGCCGCGGACGCTATGAAGGCGGCCATGGGAGGGGCGGGGGGCATACTTATTTCGATCGCGGTGATGATTTCCACCTTCGGCAATGTAAGCACCCAGGTACTCGTCAAGGCGCGTTCATGGCAGGCAATGGCGCGGGATGGTCTTTTCTTCCGCGGTCTTGACAGGCTTCATGCCAGGTATAAAACCCCCAACAGAGCCCTCATTGCTCAAGCCCTCTGGGCTTCAGTAGTGCTGGTAGTGCTTATGTGCTGCTATCTCTCCCTTGGCATCAAGCCGGGGCGATCCTATGAAACGATCATCGCTTATTTTTCCGCCACCGGGGCGATATTCAATATCATGACTATCTATTCCATTTTCATTTTCAGAAAAAAATATCCTGATGCGAAGCGCCCCTACAGAGCATGGCTTTATCCTTTCAGCATCATTGCTGTCCTTGTCATTCTTGTAACCTATCTCCTCATCACTCTGATTACCGCCTTTGTTCCGTCATTGATAGGCATTGTGCTGACCTTAACCGGTCTTGCGTACTATTTCGGCAAACGAGGAAGGATGGGAATGAAGGGTGACACACCGTAATCGGGGACGGGTATGCGTGACGCAACAGCTGCATGATGATGCATTCGTCAGTGAGACGGTCAGAGAATATAGGGGATGAGGGCCTTCCTCTGTTCTGGATAGTCCGGAAATGTTTGGCGATACCACCTGTGATGGGCGACTGCCCGAGGCCCGAGATTGGCGAGAGTCCAGACAAGGAAAAAGACACCAGCCAGAGACCATGTGGCTATGGCCCAGCCGGTCCAGGTTATGATTTCCCCGAGATAATTCGGACAGGAGATATACTCGAAGACACCCCCCCCGGGAATAGCGTAACCACTTTCTCCAGGAGTACGGAGGTTGCGTAGCCGATGGTCAGCATGCTTGTTCAGGGCATAGCCCGCAAAAAAAACAGTTACGCCGATGACAAACCTGGGATCATGGAGCCATGAGGCCGTATACAGCGATTCCGGAGCAAGGGAGAAGAGCCATCTGCCCTGTACGTAGGTGTTGATAAAGTTGAAGAGGAGTGCAAGGAGAACCGTTACGAGGGGGACCCGATTATTTCCTCGAATCATGAAGGGATAAATAAAGACGCGATGCGCATAATGACTCTGCCATATGACCAGGAGGGTAATGGTCGCAGCAGTCGCGGGCCTGTATGAATAGAAAAAGTAATAGATCATCATGAGGGAGGCCGGTGCTTCCTGTATCAGCCAGCCGACCCGATTGTTGATAAATGGCCCCCACCCCGGTGAGGCGTGCCGGCCGTATGGTGCATCAATATAGATAAGGACGATAAAAGTGATCGCCGCAAGCGCCATGAAGGAATAGAGAATAGCGTGATAAATCTGTAATTCGGTCATGATTGGCGTGTCGATCCCCCCAGTTGAAGCACATACAGGCAGTATTTAGAAAATTTTGAAGGGAGAATGCTTTCGTTGTCAAGCAAGTAAATGCTGAATAGTTATTGAAAAATAGGGGGTCGACGGATACCCTTATTAAAAACAGGACTGGATGACTATTATAACCGGTCATGTCAGAAGAGGAGCTGAGCATGTGGCGTCGTGTTGCATACATAATTGTAGGAATATCCCTGATTTCGTGCGCGAAAACCGGTTATAACGAGATGAAGGTATACCCGGTCCCGGCAGCGATAAGCGTCGCCCGGGGGGCCGAATCGTATGTGACGATCAAGGTAGAGATACCCCGCGGTGGCCATATATACGGGAACCCGAAGGGGCCCGGCATCGGTAAACCGACAGAGGTATTCGTTGAACCGGCAGAGGGAATCATTTTTCAGCCTGCCCATTTTCTCCCACCCCAAAAATATTTTTTTCCAGGTGAAAAGGAGCATACATGGGGATATACCCATGAAACAAGATTATACCTTCCATTTCATGTCGGGGAAAATGCGGTATCGGGATCTCGCACTGTTACAGTAACGGTCGATTCTCTTCTCTGCCTTGACGGGGGCGAAAAGGGTGCCGCCTATTGCGTCCCGGAAATTCATAAGTTTTCCTATCCGATACGGGTCATTCCTGTGGGTGGGGCGGTTACCATCCATGACCCGATATATGCTGATGAATACAATATCGCATCAGCACCAGTGCCTGAATCATTGAACATTACCGGCGTTGCATCCCATCATCTCGAGGGAAAGGAGGGTGAAGGAGATATCGCGCTTCTGTCCGATCTGAAGTTTTCACCGCGTTATTTCGATGAAAGAGTGACTGGTTTGATACAAGCGGTTCTGTTCGGGCTTATCGCGGGAATCATACTCAATTTCATGCCATGTGTGCTTCCCGTGGTCAGCCTGAAGATACTCGGTTTTGTGCAACATGCAGGGAACAGCAGAAAGGAGCTTTTTCTCCTTGGACTTCTTTTTTCGCTTGGAATCCTTGTCAGTTTTGGTGTTCTTGCAACCCTTGCCGCATTCTTCGGATATGCCTGGGGTGGCCTTTTTCAGCAGCGTCTTTTTCTGGTAGTAATGACGTCGATCGTGTTTGCCTTCGCCCTGTCGCTATTCGGTGTTTTTACGATCAATGTCCCCTCCATCGCCGGCCGACTTGCGGGTAACAGGGTAAATCATTATACTGACGCTTTTGCCAAGGGTTTCTTCGCCACTCTCCTGGCAACCCCCTGCAGCGGGCCCTTTCTCGGAGGGACCCTCGCCTGGACCCTCTCCCAGCCGCCTGGAGTTATCATCGCAATCTTTATGTCGATCGGAGTCGGGATGGCACTACCTTATCTGATTATTACGACAAACCCCGCTTTTATGAAATGGATTCCACGGCCCGGGGAGTGGATGAAGACATTCGAAGGGGTAATGGGTTTTCTGCTACTTTTTACCGCAATATATCTCATTGGCCTTTTTGACGGCGGGGTGGTTCTTCCGATGATTACTTTCCTGGGGTTCATCGCCCTCGGTGTCTGGCAGTATGGAATATATGGTACTCTTCAGCGTAGTCGGATTTCCCGTGTAGCCTCAGCACTTATCCTTGTGGTGATCGTACTATCAGGATATTTCGTGACGTTTCATTTCCTGTATGCGGATAAGGGCATTTCGGAGAAGGAGGTAAAAGATTTCACCGTTGCCCGCCTCCTTGAAAATAGGGATGCGGGTCGGATTTCAGTTGTAAACTTTACCGCGGAGTGGTGTCCCAATTGCAAGCTGGTCGAGAATATGACACTTCGGAATGAGGAGGTTGCGGGGGCACTTGGCGCAAACCATATTGAATACATGGTGGCGGATATCACGATCAGCAATCCGGCTGCAGAGAAGTTGATGTCCCTTTTCCGAAGCAGGTCGATACCACTCCTCGCGGTTGTACCCCCCGGCAAAGGATTCAGGAGGCCGATTATTCTGCGGGATATATTTACACGACAGGATCTATTGAAGGCCCTCGAATCGGCCACAGATGAAATCGAAAAATGATGCTGCCCGGCAAACATGAAGAGGTAATTTTCCCGCTAAACGACAAAGATGGTGATCTTTCAGGGCTCAAGCAGTTTGGAGACGATGCGTTCGGCTATTTTCGGAATTTTTTCCTTTTCGAGTAGTTCCCTGTGGATGACAGAGGTCCGCATGAATTCCTTGTTGTTTCTGTATGAGATAATTCGAATCTCTTTTAAGCCCTTTTTTTTGCAATAACCGATCTTGCAGAATTTGCAGTTTGATATCACTATTTTGATGTGTTTGTTCAACTCCTTCCGGCTGGATATCCAAAATTCGATTCGTCGGATCAACTCTTCGTACAGTTGTTTTACGTAGTCATCCATATTATCATCTGAGAGGTTTTTCGAATAAACAATCTCCAGAATGGCATCGTCTTTGACAAATTTTTTCGAGACTTCGTCAATTGCCATGCCATAATGGGTGATCCCCTCGAGGGAAGTGAGTTCCGGCGTTTCATTGCGGGCAAGGCTATTTATCGGATTGTGCATTATCGTCAGTATGGCAACGACCATAACAGGCAGGAACGCCCGCATCAGGCGTGTGATCAGAGGGGTAACCACTGCTGATACACGGCTATGATCGGCAAGGAGGCTCATATCAGAGGGCCCTGTGGCCTATGTCAGTTCGATAATGGGCCCCCTCAAAGGAAATTGATCCTATGGAGCCATATACCCGTTCCTTCGCTTGCGCGAGCGTGGCGCCGAGAGCGGTGATGTCCAGCACTCTCCCGCCGTTTGTACGGTAGTTGCCGTTCAGGAATTCCGTCCCGGCGTGAAAGACGATGATGTCACTCTCAACCCTATCGAGTCCAGATATAATCTTTCCCTTTTCATATTCTCCGGGATACCCACCTGATGAAACGACCACGGTGATGGCGTGCATATTTTTGAAAGAAACATCTATCGAGCCAAGGGATTCGTTTACGGAGGCAGAGAAGAGGTCGCCAAGCCTGCCATTCATTAAAGGTATGATGACCTGCGCTTCAGGATCTCCGAATCGCACATTGAACTCAAGAACTCGTATACTGTCTCCGCTGATGATTACGCCGGCATAGAGGATGCCCTTGAATGGAATACCCTCGCTACGCATGCCGTCGACGGTTCTCTGTAGAATATGTTCGTGCACATAACTGAGACGATCGTCGGTCATGACAGGAGCCGGGGCGTAGGCGCCCATACCGCCAGTGTTGGGGCCACGGTCACCGTCAAAGATTCGCTTGTGGTCCTGTGCTGCGATGAAAGGAATGATGTTTCTCCCATCAGATACGCAAAGCACGGAGGCCTCTTCGCCCTCGACAAAATCCTCGACAAAGACGCGGGTGTCCGCGGTAACGGAGGTGTTGATGAAACGCAGGGCCTCGTCCATGCTCTCCGGTATCCCCACTCCCTTGCCCGCTGCGAGTCCGTCCAGCTTAATAACCAGGGGATACCGCTTCTGACCGCGGATGTAATCGACTAGTTCGTCCTTTCCCCTGAATTCTCTGTGGGGTACAGTTGGGACGCCGTAGCGATCCATTATTTCCTTGGCGAAGAGCTTGCTTCCTTCAAGCATGGCAGCTTTCCTTGTGGGGCCGAAGGCGGGTATCTTTTTTTCATCGAGAAAGTCGATGATACCGCCCACCAGGGGTGCTTCGGGACCGACGATGACCATGTCGATCTTTTTTTCTACGCAGAAGCGGGCGATGCCCGGGTGATCGTTGATGTCAATGTCGACGCGATAAGAGGGACTGATGCCACCGTTGCCGGGTGCAACGTAGACCTCGTCGGCACTGCCGTCCTGGATGAGGCGCCATGCAATGGTATGTTCGCGCCCGCCTGAACCGATGATTAAATATTTCATACTTCCTCTCGTCGTGGTTGTTGCCTGCCGAGTAATTTGACATCTGTTATTTTCCATAAACTAGGGGGCAGAGCTGTAGTTGTCAACGAATAATAGAATCAATGGTGAAAGCAGGGTGAAATAAATTTATGTTGACTCTTTTCTGATCGAAAAATAGGATGAAAAGCTGCAGACATGCAAAGAAATTTCCAGTTATCGTTTCTTTCATAGTGCATATGGCCCCATCATAAGTGGAGACCGTACTTAAAAAAATTGATATACCGGCATTGACGATTCACACTCTCATGTCCACGAGGTTGATCCATTATGCGTATACCATCAGTCATAACTGCTTTTACCGTCGTTCTGGCCGCTCTGTTCATTTTCGGAGGGTCACCAACCCTTTATTCAAAAGAGAAGATTAAGAAGGAAACAACGCCCGTCATGGAAGAGGGGTTGAACGCGGAGGAAGGGGATGTTGCTGAAAGCGTCGGGGTTCCTGGTGAAGGTGCGATTGCCGATGACACGGCCGTGAGCGGGAAGAGCGACGAAGGCTCCAGCCTCTATTATACCATAAGGGGAGGGGGAGTGATAATGATCCCGATCATTATCCTCGGATTTCTTTCCCTCACTGTGATCATAGAGAGGCTTATCTTCTATACCAAAAACGGGGTCTGGGACAGCTATGGCCTTGTTTCTCATATCGAGGACCTGGCAAGAAGATCCGGCGCGTCATACAGGGAAGATATGGAGGATTATCTACGGGGAGAGTTTCAGGTATATGTCAACGGGCTCGAACGGGGACTCGGCATTCTCGCGGGAATCGGCAACCTGGCGCCCATTATCGGATTCTTGGGCACTGTCGTGGGGCTTATCGATGCATTCGCATCAATTGTCGCGGCAACCACCGTCACTGCGAAGGTGGTCGCTGGGGGTATACAGATCGCCCTTGTCACCACGGCTGGAGGATTAACGGTCGCAGCGCCTACCCTTGTTTTTTATTATCTATTCACCACTCTCATACAGAACAGGTTCTCCGCCGCGGATGAGACTATTGCCGGGGTATGTGCACATATGCCGCGCATGACCGATCAGATAGACCGGGGTAAGACCGCGTCGGGTCGTACAACGAAAACCGGCGCGAAAGCGAAATCAAAGCGTTAGCGTCAGGCCCGTGGTACAGAATAAAATCATACATAGATTTCTCATGAAGAGGATGAAGAAGTGGCGAAACAGGGAGTACCTTTTTGTTGACCCCACTTCCATGGCGGATATATCCTTTCTTCTTCTGCTTTTCTTTATTGTAACCAGCTCGTTTTTGATACGGGAAGGGATATTTTTTTCTCTGCCAGAAAAGAGCGCTGCGGTAAAAGTGGAGGAAAAAAACGTTATTGAAGCCTATCCAGAGGAGAAGGGATTCCGGGTTGACGGACGCCTTTTCCAACGCAAAGAATTTAAGAAACTCCTGGAGCGTGCAGTCAGCGAATCACCGAAAAAAATTCTTATCATACGAATGGGGTCTGAAATCAAATATGACCGCCTTGTGGATGCCCTCAGTGTGGCAAAGGAGACGGGACTGAACCGTATTTCGCTCAAACATGACTTTGGAGATGACAAGGAGTGAAGAACCGATCATTTCTCAAGAGGATCAAGTCGGTATCCATCGTGACGGCAATGGCCGATACGGCGCTCCAGTTGATTATCTTTTTTATGGCCTCAACGACCTATGATGCCCCGAATCTTGCCGAGATAAACCTTCCTCAATCTGAAACACAGACATCTGAAAGCGAATACATATATCTCTCACTTACCAGGGATGGAAGGGTGTATCTGGGCAAAGAAGAACTATCACTCGATGGGTTGAGGGTATACCTCTCGAATAGGCAGGACCAGAGAAACAAGGTTGTATCAGTCTTTGCGGATAAAAACATGCAGTACCGCGAAATCGCGGTAGTACTTACCATCCTTCAGGAACAGGAATTCCTGAACGTCTTGTTCATGACCCAGCCCAAAAAAGACGACGGTTCAGGCAAGTAGTGCCATGAAAGAGGGGTTTATTCGAATCATTGATGCGTTGCGGGTCTTTGAAGAACGGCACCCCTATATTTTTTCTGCCGTGCCCTCCTTGGTGATTATTTTCTTCTCGCTTTTTTTTAATTTTTACGCTGGACCATCCGATCATGACCGGATAGAATCGGATGAACTGCAAATACTTGACATGGACACCATTTCGGCCTTTGCCGTGCCGAAACGGTTCACGAAGAAGGATTACTCTACCGACAGGGGGGAGGCGGCATCTGAGGAATCGGAGGAGACCGTACAAAGGGCGACGGGAGAATCGGAGGATGGGGCAGTGGATCTTTCCTTTTATCCGAATATTGTACCTCCGAGATTGTTGGGAAGAATCGAGCAGCGGTATCCGAAAATTGCCCGTGAACTACAGGTTGAAGCAGTGGTTATGGTCGAGTTGCTGATTGGGGCCAGCGGGAAGGTGCTTTCTATCGGTATTATCGGAATCCGACTGATGAAGGATCTTCCGCCGGACCTTAAAGAAAGGGTGGCGTCACAATTCAATAATGATGCACGGCTCATGCTGCAGGGCGCTCGGTATTCACCTCCCGTGGTTGACGGGAAAAACATTCCCGTGAAAATGGAAGAACGATTGATATTCAGGCTGGAATAATCCCGTGATGAATGATCGAAAGACGCGCACGGCGCGGTATGTCATGATTATCCTGACGCTCGCAATGGTGACGGCCCATGCCTCGATCATGGCCGGAGTTGCGCATGCCGTCACACTCAAAGGAACCGTCTACAATTCCTCGAACAGAAGACCCGTTGATTTCGGGAGCGTAAGCATCATGGAGGTTCAGAAAAAAACCTACATCGATACGCGGGGGAATTACACTATCGAGCTTCCCAAAGATGGGATCTACACAATCATTATACGATCAGAGGGATTGCAGACTTATAGGGCAAAAGTCTCCGTTGCGGGGGATACGACGAGAAATATTTCCCTGTCCCCGCTGACGATAAAGGGAAGAGGTCTCACAATAACAGGCAAGCGAGACATCCAGAAGGTCTCTCGCTACACCATGACAATAAAGAATATTAAAGAGGTGCCGGCGACATTCGGTGATTCGATAAACGCAATTACGTCCCTCCCCGGGATTATACGGACCGGTGGAGACCTATTCGGACCAATAGTCATACGGGGAGGCGATCATCGGGGCATCCGATATCTCGTGGATGATATTCCAGTCTACAGCCCGCTCCACTATGGCGGATTGCATTCCGTGATCAACAGCAACCTGATCGATCAGATAGACGTCTTTGCATCGGCATTTCCCGCTGAAATCGGGTCGGCCACATCGGCGGTGATCAGCATCAGCACTGTTGACGACGTAAAGGAATTCGGCGGGTACACGGACCTCTCTATTCTGTCAGCCACGGCGCTCCTCCAGACATGCATCGTCAAAAACGACGGGGGGGGTATTTCCATTGCATCTCCGCTCGATACACCGAAGAAGGACCGACAGCCCGCTGGATATATCATTGCATCGGGAAGGGCAGGGTATATTGACCTGATCGTCCTGCCTCTTATCAGTCTGATTACAGGGGAGCGAATTAGTATTGCGCCCCGATACTGGGACTACCAGTTTAAGGCGAAATATTTTTTCAACAGCGATCATTCCCTTACACTCTTCGCCATGGGAAGTAGCGATTACTTCAAGCTGGTAAACAATAAGGCGCCGGAGCAAGGCAGCGACCCGCTCCTTACCGGCCTTAAGGTGAAAACCGACCAGCAGACCCACGGTCAGAGCCTCTATTATACCTACCAGCCATCGGAAAAATTCAGGAACCGTTTTACTTTTTACTCCTCCCTACGACAAAATTACATTTCGGTGAATTTCCCGGCACCCGGGGTGAGCCAGGCCCTCAAGGGCCTCTACGTGGATTCCCGGCCCTATGTTTTTGGTTTTTCCGACAAGATCAAGTTCGAGGCGGTGAAAAAGATTCTTGAGATCCGAGGTGGAGTTGAATACAACCTCTACTATTTCACCGCACGGGGTAAGACTGCGAGTAGTTCTGGTCGTGATTTCACTTTCGATCTGACAGAGAACAATTTCCTGCCGATGCCCCTGAACGAGCGGGTTATCAACCATCTTGTCGGCAGCTATATCGAGACGAAAATTACTTACGGAGGATTGACAATTCTCCCCGGATTCAGGACCGATTACCTGGATCGCTCAGGAGAGATTACATGGGACCCCCGACTTCTTATAAGCTATGAGTTCCCGACCGGAACAACCCTTTCGGTTGCCGGGGGAAAATACAGCTATTTTTTCCAGACCAACCCGACATACTTCGACGCCTATCCGCAGTACTCGAAAATTGGGAAACAGCTAAAATCCGAATGGGCCATACACCGCGTGGCGGGAATTGAGCAGGCTTTGGGCCTTTTCAAGATAAAGGCAGAGGGGTTTTATAATGAATTTTTCGACCTCGCGAATCGTTATCTTCATTTCGGCCCTGACTGGAGCCTGCGGGAGACAATGAGCACCGGAAAAATCCGCGCCTACGGGGCGGAACTTATGCTCAGCAAGGACAGAAAAGAGAACGAGAATGATTTTTTCGGATGGATCAGCTATACATACACAAGGTCCCAGGAAAGAACGGGCCTTCCCAACTATCCGGGTATATATGGGAATCCGAACAATGAACTGGCGGACCCCTGGGGCAACAAGTGGCTGAACTACGAAAATGAACAAAACCACAGTTTAAAACTGATCCTGGGGTATGTCTTCGGAAAGAACACCGTTACCGGAAAATTCATGCTTTTTACCTCAAGTCCCTATACCCCGATCGTATACTATAAAGAGGACCTTGATTACTTCACCACAACGGGACAGCGTCGTTACTATCCTATTTATGGGACTCCAGAATCACGTCATTTCCCCATTAACCACAGACTCGATGTGCGCTATAGCAAGACTACAAATTATTCATGGGGCCACCTTAGCTGGTACATTGAAATCATTAATACCTACAACCACAGGCCCGTTGCGGTTGAACGTTGGGACTACAGATTGCCGTACCTCGGACCGAAAAACCCGAAACGGGGTCCCGTTTCGGGTTCGGTTGCGTTTATTCCGAATTTCGGGGTAGAAGTAAAATTTTAACTTCAAGGAGAATGAAGATGTCAGGAAGGGTGGCAACTACGACGGTCGCGATATTAATCGCGTCCCTAGTATTTTCCGGGTGCAAGACCACACCGGTTGCGGTCACGTCGTCGACGACTCCGCTTCATGATAAAAAAATTGTTGAGAATTTCGGAGCGGTAAAAGGCTCGCATCGGGCCTGGTCGGTTTTCGGTCTCTGGATGATCGGAAGACCCGATACGGACAGGGCGATACGGAAGGCCCTTGACGTACATGGAGGCGATGCCCTGATCAATGTGACCTGTTATGAAAAAATGACATGGTACTTCTTTGTCTCCTCTCATGAAGTTGTGGTGGAAGGTGAGGCGGTGGCTTTCCAGAAGGAAGCGCCTGTTGATATTGAACCTGTACCGCGTGAAGATGCCAAAAGGGGGGGCAGGGAAGGTAAAAATGGCCAGAAACCGCAAAAAAAAAGGTAACGATCAAAAAAGCTGGTTCATTGCGCCAAAGCGTGCCCTTAGTGCGGCGCTTATCATCAGTATCATAACGGCATTTTTGTTAGGATGCGTGCAGACCCGCGTTCGTGCCACAGGCCTTGAGCCGAATTCAAAAGTGATGCCCGCAGGGGAGTATCGCGTGCTGGGTGAAGCAGAGGGGGAGAGTAGCAGTTTTAACCTCCTCTGGGTGTTTCCCGTGACGCCGCGTATAAGCTACGAGTCGGCGGTGAATGATGCGATTGCGAGGCTTGGGGGCGATAACCTTATCGACGTGCGCACATGGATTGAGAGGCAGATATGGTTCGTAGGCATGGTGGAAATTTTGCGGGTACGGGGCAAGGTCATCGTATACGGGGATAGCATACCTCTGCAGGATAATCGGGAAATGACAGAGGGGGGAAAATAATTTTCCAGCCGGTGATAACAATTATGAGGCTTCCATGGGATTCCATGGAGTTCGATTGAGCGGCCGGGGAGTCGTCGGAAGGAGAGTATGATGATGGATCGGTTCATTGAAAAATACAATGGAGAAAAATTCGATCTTATTATTATTGGTGGGGGAATAACCGGCGCCGCGGTCGCCTATGACGCGGCCTCAAGGGGACTCTCTGTAGCACTGGTCGAGAAGAGCGATTTTGGAGGCGGCACTTCAGCGGCTACATCTAAACTCATACATGGCGGGCTTCGCTATCTGGCAACCATGGAGGTGGCCCTCGTACGGGAGTCGCTCCGTGAGCGGAAAACAATGGAGAATATCGCACCCAATTTCGTATACCCGATGGCGACGATGATTACGACGGGGGGGAAAAAACTCACCAATATGAAGTGGATTATCAAGGCGGGGATGATTATCTATGACATCCTTTCATATGACAAGGGTTTCACCTGGGATCCTGGGAAACGAATCCCCCTCCATAGGAGCCTTTCGAGGAAGAAAGTCCTTGAACTGGAGCCGATAGTTAAGGGCGAAGGGCTCTCCGGTGCCTCCGTTTATTATGATTGCATGAGTATTTTTCCCGAGAGGATGACATTGGCCTTCATCAAATCATCGGTCAAATATGGGGCGAAGGTGGCCAATTACGCGAAGGTGGAATCGTTTCTTTTTTCGGGTGCTGACAGGATTGCGGGGGTCAGGGTGAGTGATGAACTCAGAAGAAAGACGGTGGATATATATGGGGACATTACCATAAACTGCGGTGGCCCCTGGGCGGATATAATTCTCGCACTTGCGAAAAAGGGGACCGACGGAGAACAGCTCAGGCGGTCGGAGGGGATACACATCATCACAAAAAAGCTCGTCAACGAGCATATTGTGGGCACCGTCACCGCCAGGGGTCGTCATATATTTATTATCCCGTGGCGGGGCAGGTCGATTATCGGCACAACGGACAAGGAATATATCGGGACCCCGGACGAGTATCGCGTTACCGAACAGAGCATTCGCGAGCTTCTGGATGAAGTGAACGACTCTTTCGGAATGAACCCCCTTGCATTTGATGACGTGCTCTACACCTGGGGCGGCCTCCGCCCTCTGGTGGAGGATCAGACAGAGGATGTGTACGAGTCATCGAGAAAATATGAAATTCACGATAACAGCTCCGATGGCCTCGAGGGGCTCATCACCATTGAGGGAGGCAAGTACACAACGAGCAGAAATCTCGCTGAACACGCGATGAAGGCGATATCAAAAAAACTAGGAAAGAAGCTTGAAGAAAACGATCACGGATAAAGAGCATCTCTGCGGTTCGGAAATAACAGACATGGGGGCCTTTATCAAGCGCATCGTAGGGGAGAACCGAGATTTTAGCGCTCAAACTATAGAGTACCTTGGCAGGAATTACGGGACGGAATACGCCGCGGTGCTTGACATCGCCAGAAAAGAGAAGGCCCTGGGGAGATCCCTCAACGAGGATGGGGAAATCCTGGCGCAGGTGGCATATGCGGTACGAAATGAATCCGCACAAACACTGAATGATATTCTTTTCCGGCGAACCGGCATCGGGACACTGGGAAATCCTGGAGAGGATGTACTCCGGCTTGTTGCGCGGACCGCGGCGAAAGAATTAAAATGGAATGCTGCGAGAGTAAAAAAAGAAATTGAAAAGGCCCGAGAGGTGTTTCATATACCGGGCGCGGGAGACCCGCGTGTTAAAACCGTAAAGGGCAAGAGAAGGGAGCGTCATGGGAAAAAAAGTAACGCGAAATAAAGAGTTCACCCCCGACTGGAGCGAGGAACCCCCTAAACCGGGATCCTATAGATCGATATTCAAGTGGGGTTCCCCTGATGGGTTCAAACATCCGAACAAGAGGCTCTATAACCTCATGAAGGAGACCTTCAACCTGACTGACGATGATTTCCTCACCAGGCGAAAGGAGGGGAACGAAGAGGTCAGATGCGGGCGGAAGGGGTCGATTCACCCGCGTCATGTCCGGGCCATGAAGACGATTGTCGGGAACGAAAATATAAATGAAGACGATTATTCGAGGGTCAGGTTCGCATCCGGTAAGACTGTCGAGGAGGCATTGCTCCTCAGGAACGGTATCATAGACCGTCCCGCGGGGCTCGTCGTGCATCCTCGGGATAAGGAGGATGTAAAAAAAGTCGTCGCCTATTGCAACCGTCATCGAATACCGATATACGCGTACGGGGGAGGGTCTTCGGTAAATTTCGGACTCAGACCTTCGAAGGGCGGCGTGACACTGGTGTTAAGCACCCACATGAACAGGATCCTCGAATTGAACGAAATAAACCAGACGGTGAGGGTTCAGCCCGGAATGATGGGGCCCGCCTATGAAGACGCACTCAACCGTGCCCCGGAACTATTCGGCGCAAAGAGAAGATACACGGCCGGCCACTTTCCCCAATCCTTCGAGTATTCTTCCGTGGGGGGATGGGTCGTAACTTTCGGATCAGGCCAGGCATCTTCATATTATGGAGACGCCTGCGATCTGGTTATGAGCCAGGAATACGTTACGCCAGCCGGGGTGATCCGGACACTCGAATATCCTGCGACCGCTACGGGGCCGAAGGTCAACGACATCATGAAGGGAAACGAAGGGGCCTTCGGAATACTGGTCGAGCTTACAATGAAACTATACCGGCATATGCCGGAAAACCGACGGTGTTTTGCCTACATCTTCCCCACCTGGGAGGCGGGTGTGGAAGCGGTGCGTGACATAGCCCAGGGAGAATTCGGAATGCCCGCTGTGTTCAGGATATCCGATCCCGAGGAGACCGACGTGGCGCTGAAGCTTTACGGAATAGAGGGGACGCTGATCGATGTCTTCATGAAGCTTCGCGGGTACAGGCCAATGCAGCGCTGCCTTTTCATAGGCACCGCGGAGGGAGAGAAGGGTTTTACCGGAAATGTCAAGCGGCAGGTGAAGAAGATATGCAGGCGATTCGGCGGGCTTTACATCACCGGGTATCCGGTGAAGCAGTGGGAGCATGGCCGTTATACAGACCCCTACATGAGGGAAGATCTGCAAGATTATGACATCATGATCGATACACTTGAAACCGGAGTCAGCTGGGACAATCTGATGAACCTCCACCGGGGCGTTCGGGAGTTCGTGAAGAGCCGCCCGATGACTGTATGTATGACACACGCCTCGCACTTCTACCCCCAGGGGACAAACCTCTACTTCATATTTATCGCCAAAATGAAAGACCTAAGGGAATATATACGCTTCCAGGAAGGGATCATAGACAGGATACAGAAGCATGGCGGGTCTCTGAGTCACCACCATGGCGTTGGAAAAATGATAGGTCCCTGGATGGAAGAGCATCTCGGTCCGGAGCAGATGGCCGTTTTGAGGACACTAAAAAAACATTTTGATCCCAAGAACATCATGAACCCAGGGGGTCAGATGGGTCTCGATATGAAGGGTGGTGAATGGCGCAGGGTCCGTTAGCTTCATGAGATCGGTTGCGGAAATAAACTGAAACAAAGAGGCAAGACATGAAAAAGATTTCAATCGTCGCGGTGGTATTGGTGTCGCTTCTCGCCTCGGCCGTGCTCGTCAGTTCGGGATCAAACCCGATCAACAAGGGTGATTGCACGTTCAATGGAACCAGGCTTTACGGAAAGGTACAGATCGTCACAAGTTTTCCCGATATAAAAGTGCAGGTCGTGACGTCTTTCCCCGATATCAAGGTGCAAAACGTAGATTCTTTTCCCGACTCCTGTGGGAAATGGCAGTTCGTCAGTTCCTTTCCCGATTTTAAAATCCAGTATGTAACGTCCTTTCCAGATATTAAGATTCAATTCGTCGATTCATTTCCCGGGGTGCAATGACCGACCGGGGGATGTTGATGTCTGACACGATCATTCCTCCCAGGGCAAAACTATTCATCAGTATCATATTCAGCTCTGAGGAAATACTCGCCGGGGCGGAAAAGAGGCTTATAAAAAAATTTGGTCCCGTCGATTATAGGACACGAAACACCCCTTTTATTTCGGGAGAGCTTTACAGGGAGAAGGGCCCACCAAAGTTACGGGTTTTTCTATCGTTCAACAGATTGATCAAAAGGGAAAAGATCATCGGAATCAGGCGCTTCACTGTGAAACTTGAAAAGCGGTTTATGGAAAAAGGCTTAATGAAGGTGAAGATCGATCCCGGGTATATCACTCTCTCGAACGTATTCATCGCGACCGGGAAGGATTATTTCCACAGGACCTATCTGGGAAAGGGTGTGTATCTGGAAAACCAGTACCGCTATCTTGCGAAGCACTACCAGCCCTGGGAATGGACCCCACCCGATCTACACAGGCCGGAATATCTTTTTTTCTTTCATGAAATGCGCACACTCTACCAGAAACAGATGGAGCGGTGATGGAGGGTCACACATCGACGACCGCTATGGCGGTCCATTCCGCATCTTCTTCCGCAACCATGAGGCCGTGGAAGGTGACAGCTTTTATATCGATGCTGAAAAAATGTCGCGTCCTGTCGATAGTTTCTCCTTCGCAAAGGGAATGGAGTTGGTATGAGTTTCCCGTACTGACGATATCGATGCTTTGGGGCAAAAGGAGCAGGCGCTCTGAATCCTTGTAAAATATTATTTCCGAAAGCCACTCGTGATAAAGAAGCTCGATAGTATCCTCTTCGCACCGTATCACGATACTGACTAACGGACGCACGGAATCGGGGTTTCCCATCATTATGGCGATGAGGGCCCCGGCACCATCGCGGAATAGTGAGTTCAGATCACTTCCTCTGACCCTGAATGCGATATCGGCCCTGCTTATTCCATCCACTATCTCGTAAGCCACGGACCTCACCCTTTGATGTTGGCGAGAGGAAGAAGTTTGGCGACGATGCGGCTCAGTCCCCCTTTAATTGTGGCTTCTATAACATGGTCCACGTTCTTGTAGGCTCCTCCCGCCTCCTCAGCAAGGCCAGTGAGGGATGATGTCAACACCAGTATCCCCCGTTTCTCGAGTTCCTTCTGGATATCCCTGCCTCTGTATAGGCTCCTGGCATGGGTCCGTGACATCATCCTGCCGCTCCCATGGCAGGTGGAAAAGAAAGCTTCACTTCCGGTATCCACCCCTGCCAGTATATAGGAGCCTGTCTCCATGCTCCCTCCGATAAGTACGGGTTGGCCAGTGTCACGGTAGACCTCCGGAATACCTTCCATTCCAGGTCCGAAGGCCCGGGTCGCTCCCTTCCGATGAACCAGTAATGATTTCTTTTTACCGTTAATTTGGTGATTCTCCATCTTGGCCGTATTATGGCACACGTCATAGACCAGGCGCAGGCCGAGATCCTCGGGTGATTTTTTGAAAATATCGGAGAAGACTGTCCTCACCGCGTGCATAATCATTTGCCTGTTGAGGAATGCGTAATTAATTGCGCAGTTCATAGCCCTGTAATAGTTCTGTCCCTCATCGGAATTGAAGGGGGCGCATGCCAGCTCACGGTCCGGCATGGAGAGGCCGAATTTACTCCCCATGATGGAAAGGAATGTTTTAAGATAGTCAGTGGCGATCTGGTGCCCGTAGCCGCGGCTCCCGGAATGAATCATTACCACAATCTGGTTGTCACGGTCAATTCCGAATGTTCCGGCGACATCTCTGTCGAATATGTTTTCCTTTTTCACGACCTGTATTTCCAGGTAGTGGTTTCCTGAACCGAGGCTACCGATCTGACCCCTACCTCGATCGCGCGCCTTTTTGGAAACGGCTCGGGGGTCAGCGGCCATGATGCAGCCATCTTCCTCGATTACTGTCAGGTCTGCCTTTTGACCATACCCGTTTTCCACGGCCCAGCGTGCCCCGAGGCTGACAGCCTCATCGAAGCGATCAGCCGGGAGGGAGACAATGCCCTCCGAGCCGACACCGGAGGGTACGCGAGTGAAGAGAGCCTCGATCAGCTTTTTCAATTTCGGTTTCAATTCATCAAGAGTGATAGTCGTGCTCATGAGGCGTACGCCGCAGTTAATGTCGAAGCCGATCCCGCCGGGAGAAATGACGCCATCATCAGGATCCACTGCAGCAACACCGCCGATGGGGAACCCGTAGCCGGAATGACCGTCGGGCATGCAGAGGGCGAAGTCGATGATACCGGGAAGAAAGGCGACATTGGCAAGCTGGTTAAGAACCGCGTCATCCATATTTTCTATAAGGATGCGGGATGCATAGATGCGTGCGGGGACCCTCATCCCGGGTTTGTAGTCGGAGGGGATCTCGTAGAGATAGTCATGTATTTTTTTAAGTGAATTCGGGTTCATGGTAGTAGTAAAGTTATCAATTGCGTGTCATGAAAACCAGTATAATAAACAAACGGAAAAAAATAATGGTATAAAAGGGACGATAAACGGGTAGTAATGTTATATCGTTTTATAATGCTGAAACGTCCGTCAGATTTTTTATTGAGGCCATGTACTCTTTAATCCCATGCATGAAAATGGTGTTATGATCGGCGTGGGGGATGGTGAGTATTTTCTTTTCCCCCGAGACGGATGCCTCATAAAGGGACAGGCCGTCACTATAGGGAATGATATGGTCTCGCTCGGCATGAATGATGAGCGTGGGCCCATTATACATACGTATCTTATATAGGTTGCCGAAGCCCCCGTCTTCCTCGATGCCATAACGTTCGGGGTTGATGCCAAGGCGGCGCAGGAGCGGCAGGGCGCGGGTAAACCCGCTTTCTATAACGAGCCCACGGATCATACCGGGGTGACGCGAGGCCAGCTCCAGGGCGGGGGCACTACCAAGGGACCTTCCCATGACTAGAAGCACGCCAGTGAAGCCATTATCGGAAAACCAGGACCGCATGTAAGAAAAAATCGTGTGGCAGTCGGACATCATCGATGAGACAGTGGGAATACCTCCAGAACGCCCGTAGCCGCGGTAATCTACAGGAATGAAATTAATATTCATACTGATGAAGAGAGGACCAAGGTCGTCATAGTCCTCGACTATCTCACCATTGCCGTGAAAAAAAAGTATCGACGGAGATTTATTTCCCGCGATGAAGATCTTCCCTCCGATGCTGACGTCCCTGTCTATTGGGATCAGAAGCTCACGAACCGAATCCCCCAGAAGCGAGGACGATTCCTCTGGGCGTGGATGGAAGAGGAAGGCGAGGAGGTCAGGGTGATCGTATTGGGAATAATCATTCATGGCCTTTCAACCCCCAGATTATCTCGATTATATTGTCAGCGTTGTTGCAGGGAAAGGTTATGAAACGACCGTTGGAGATCCTTAGGGCCGGCAAACAGGCTCCTTGTCGAATCGAAAATAATAGGTACAGTGGTAAACAGGGCATTTTGATTATGTCACCCTTTTTGTTTGAATTTTTGATTTTCGTACCTTCGGGGCTTTCATTGGCGGCCGGACGAAGCTTTCATGAAAGATCCTACCATGACGGAAGTCCTTCCTTGGTGTCATGATCCTGGCTTTTCCCTTGCAGGTTATAACACAAAGACCACACCCCATACATTTTAAAGGATCGTATGCGGGTACTGATTCTGATGCTGTGATTGCCTTGAAAAGGCACCGCTCGATGCACAGCCCGCATTTATTCTCTCCCCAGCATCTTTCAGTATCCAGGGTTGCGATTTCTGGGCCTGGGTAAAGAAATTTACCCGTTAACCGCCATGTGCGGTAGAGTACGCATATATCCCGGTCACAATTGCACATGACAAAGGTCCACTTACCGGATTGCATACAGAAGTCAAGTGAGTGGATGAGACCCGCATCACGGCACTGGCGAAGAAGAGTCACTGCTTCATCAGCGTTGATAATGCGGTAGCCGATATCGAGATGGCGATAGATGTCGGCACCGTAGAGCACGACGATGTCCTTTATTGACGGCTCCTGCCACCGGTCAAGCGCTCGCTGACATACGCAGGGGCCAACGGCAATACGCGCACCCCGCGGTCCTTCAACAGTATCGATATATTCCATAAATCGTTCTGCCGCAGTCGTGGTGAGCACAAGCCCGTGAGGAAAAAAATGGCTCATTATAGCGATAGCTTTCAGCAACGCCCTTCCAGTCCCGGTTTCGGATATTCTTTTTGAGGTGATGAGGTAATCCACGATCCGGAGGATCGGAGGTTCGGCGATAGCATAAAGCTTGTGAAGAAAATACTGTATGGGACCCGTGAGAACAAGCTTCGTCCCTGAAATCCGAACGTGTGCCGCCAGAGCGATAACGGAAAGTAAGGTTATTAAGTATTCCATGTGTCTTTGTTTCCATATATTTTAGTGGAACGATAAACGATATAATGAGAGTACCAGCAGTATGTCAAGCGATCAAAGGACATTTTTTTCGGATAGTATGGAGGATACAATAAATTAGATATTAAATCTTATATCGTCTGTATTGAACAGGGTCGTATGCGGCATACAATAATCAATCAGAGGCGAATAATATGTCATCTTCTGTTCTTTTGCTGGTAGTGGGAAAGGTTTCCTTTACAAATAAGGCCGATACCAAAGCCAACACACCGCAGATTGAGAGGACAAGGAAGGCCTTCTGGTAACCTGCGGAGACAAATGCATTGTGTATCGAGCCTTGTTTTTCAAGAATATGGCCGAGTAGTGGCTGAAACAGGGCTCCTCCGGCAAAGGGAAACAGGTTAATGAGGCCAGTAGCTGTGCCCGTAATATTCAGGGGAAACAGTTCCTTGGCCGACGTAAATCCAATCACAACGATTGAATTGGAGAACATTCCCATAAGGAAGCAGAGAATGTGGAGTGACGCGGGGGAAAGAGTGTCGATGAAGATAGTCAGGGTAGCTATCACAAGAAGTGAAACAACAGATGAAAATAGTATTACCACCTTTCGTCCTTTGAATATCCGGTCGGAGAGAAAGCTCAATAGGGGGCTACCTGCGATCATGCCCAGTGCCAGCATGGAGAGTATGCCCCCTGCGTCGGCCTTTGAGATTCCATAGACATGTATAAGATAGGGACCGCCCCAGAGGCCTCCGAAAGAAAAGAAAATGGCCGATGTAAAGAAAAACCAGAGCCCGAGGGGCCAGAAGTGCGGATTGATCAGGACCATCTTAAGGCCCTGTGTAAGGCCGATGGCAGGCCCGGCCTTTCCCGTATGAGCGTGGGGAGGTGAACCGCCAATGTCCGCGGGTCGATCGCGTACGATGAAATATACCAGGAGAGTCAGTATAAGAGTGATGAATCCAACCAAGAGAAAGCTTTTGCGCCATCCCACGAGGGCACTGAACCATGCCAGTGGAGACGTGGCGACAAGAGTGCCCACTCCTCCCACGGCGATAAGTATACCAGTCATAAAGGTGAATTCACGTACCGTGAACCATTCCGCGAGAATCTTTATTGTGGGCACGAATAACATGGCCACGCCTATGCCGACAAGGACGCGTCCAGCGATGGCGGTTTGTACGTCGGGGGCCATTGAAAGGACTAATGAACCGACAAAGGCAAGGAAGAAAAAAATCATGATGGTGCGGCGTGGTCCAAGGGAATCGGAAAGAAGACCCGCCGGTAGCTGCATCAGGGCATAGGGATAGAAGTAGGCGGCGGCCAGAAGGCCGATGATGGTCCCACTTGCATTGAGATCGCGCATGATGTCCACAGCCACCACGGCGGCACAAAGTCGGTGAAAATAGACTAGAAGATAGGCCATGGCCAGAACGAAAAAAATAAGGTATCGGTACCGGGCGCTCTGTACAATCTTTTTCATTATCCCTCCCGGTTACTGTATCGGAGTGTAGCAAAATGACCGGGGCAAGGAGGGGGCTCGTGGAAACACCCGTGATATGCCCTGTGGTAATGCATGAAAAAAATATAAATGAATGATTCGTTCATTCTTGAAAGCAATGCTATTTCCGTCGGTAGTGTCAACTGGATTTGCAGGGAAGCACGGTATCGAAAAATATTAATCTGAAACGTTATCCTGAAGGTGTAGTGATCCCCATAATCATGAAAACGGAGGTCTTTCGGTACTCTTTTTCCATAGATTATATAGCAAATCAACACCACTGAAAACAGTAGTAAAAGAACGGATACATATTCTGCTCATCAGGCAATGCGGTAAATCCTCACTGTTTCCTGCAAACCACGTATTTCAACATCGCCAAGATCAATGCAGCCCGGAGAGTCCGATATGACCGCCCACACGTCGCTTGAAACCAGTATTTGGGAATCGAATCTTTTGTTGAGTTGCTCGATTCGAGACGCAAGGTTTACCACGTCACCAATGATTGTGTATTCCTTCCTCGTAGAGGAGCCAATATTGCCTGTAAGGGCTTTGCCGGAATGAAGGCCGATGCCGACTCGAGTTTCGGGAATGCTTCCCGTCCTGATCTCCCCCTTGAGTCTGGCCAGGATTTCGCGTGCAGCACGCGCTGCGTTCTGCACGTCACGGCCATCAGAAAATGGTGCTCCGAATACCGCCATGAATCCATCTCCCAGAAACTTGTTGATGATGCCATGGTTATCATTAATAATATCGATCATAAAACCGAACAAGTGGTTGAGGTAATGAATTACCTCCTGTGGGTCCTTTCCTGCTGTAAATCGGGTGAAGTTGCGAATGTCAAGAAACATCATACAAACAAAGCGTATTTCACCCGCGAGGTCTTCTTTTTGATTGAGAAGCCGGTTTACAACCTCCGGCGAAACGTGTTGACCGAAGATGCCCACTATACGGTTCCGGTCCTCGGTGGCCTTAATCGAGCGTCCGACACGAAGCCTGATCTGGTGAGCCGCGAAGCCTGTGATAATCCCGGAGAGAAGAAGCAGGAGGCCCTTTGCCAAATGAATACCCGGTGCGAAAAGTACTCCGTCGTGAACAGCCTCCACCTGTGCGGGGATGAGGTATAAGGCGAGGATGATATATTCCACCGAGGCAATAAGCCCCGTGTAAAGAGAAATCAAAAAGCTGAGACGAAGGGCCGAAAGGGCGATAAACACGAAATACAGATAGGATGTAGGCAGCAAGAGGGCCTCATGGGAATAGAGAGTATGGGCAGCGAAGAATATCAGTATCGTGGGAATGCTTGTTTCGATGAAGGCATTGGCGAGCCGGGGAGGAGTCGGCAGTCTGAGATTATTTTTGATGAGTATCCCAATGAGTATATAGAACAATAGCTCATAGAGGGCGCTGGCAATTAGAATCACGCAAACCCAGAGTGTGATGGGCACTCCGTAATATGGCCGAAACGCGTTTTCAGGCATTATTCCGGGGATAAAGAGATAGAGCACAAAAAACCAGGCAGATGTCGCAGCAAATATACCTATAAGCATGAGGCATCGGATGCGTTCGCTTTTTAATAACTCGACGGAAAAGTGCGTTTCGAAAAAATCGCCCTTCTGGAGTGTGAATAACGATGAAAAGAATGATAGTGGATTCATAACAATGACTCCCTACGTTACTTTCATATCATATCCTCCTACAAGTTGCTCTGTCAATACAGAAAATATTTCAGCATATACATGAAGAATGGGTTCATAGGAATGGCATATGATAATTGGGGCTGAAAGTTGGACGGGAATTATGCGACAAATCGATCCTGAATGGTGAGATAGCCGCACTAATCTCAGCAGGAACAACCGCGATGTTCTCTATCATGGAGTTTTTCACAAACTCATCAGATACTGTCCTCAGTATTTATTTCGATCAATAATTTCTGATATAAAAAAAACAGTAGGATTTTAAACGGCTCCGATATCCCACACTGTCTTAATACTTTCTGATATGTCTGATCGCAACGGCTATCGCCACACAAATCATGAGAAAAAACAGGGAATAGAGCAGGGATCCCGCGGGTCCAGGAACCAGGCCGGAGGTTATGGTAAAGAAATGCTGTTTAAGGGTAACGGTTACCCCGTCAGGCCCGGTTGATAGTTTTAGGTTCACAGATATCTTTCCTGCCAGCGATGAGAGATAGTAGATTATCAGGGGGCTCATACCCAATGCCGTGAAAAAGCCAAAAAACCGACCCTGCCCTTTGTAGTCGGCGATGAAGCATAAAAGCGAGAGTGTCAGGCAGGAAATACCGGCAGTCAATGCTACATAGGTCGGGGTCCAGAGATGTTTGTTGAGTGGCACGATCTCGGAAGTGGCCAGGCCCATGATTATAAGAAAAGCGCCCGGTATTGCTATACGAATGATTTTACCCGGCCAGGAAGCATCTGACCTAAGAATCGGTCCGAAAGAGGACCCGAGAAGGGTTGTTGAGATCGCTCCCATTGTGCTCAATATCCCCTCCGGATCATATCCAGGTACACTTCCGTACCTATACCGATGGGGACCAAGAAGCGCAGAGTCTATATAACCGGCAAGAGAACCATTGGCGGTAAGATCCCCCGCGAATGTACCGGGCACTGCAATGAGGCATGTAGCAATCCAATAAAGGGCCGAAAACGCGATCGCTGATATAAAGACACCGCTCGGGCGGAAAAAGAGTACAGGTAGTGCGGAAATCGTCAGACAGAGGGCTATTCGCTGAAGCACTCCGGGGAACCTCATATCGGAGATGTGGAGGTCGAAAGGTATATTTAGACTGAGGCCCAGCAAGATCAACACGAGGGTGCGACTTAAAAGAAGGGCATAGGCCTTCGGTCTTCCGAATCCTTTCTCTATGGCCGAGTTCAGATAGTAATAAAGGGAGATACCTGCTATAAAGAGAAATGCAGGATATATCATGTCAGCGGGTGCAAAACCGTGCCATACTGCATGACGAAGAGGGCGATAGACGGCAGTCCAGTCCCCCTGATTGTTCACGACTATCATCGCCGCGATTGCGAGCCCTCTGAAGATGTCGAGGCTCTTACTTCTGTCGTTGAGATTTTCTACAGTCATTGAACAAGTGAACTCATGTTCATTTTCCCGACGATCATCGATTGGAACAAGTCATCATTATCACCAGCACGAGTCAGTGCCGACCTTCTGGCAATATAAAGTATTTCAGACTGGTTGGGCGGTCAAGGAATTTCCGGCAATAAATAGGGAGATCGTGCCTAAGAAAGGTTTTTAAATTTATAGAGTAGGCATCCACAGAGAAGGCATACAGCTGGCAGTGCGTATAATGAGAACCAGTTGATACCACGTTCGTTGCTGAAATCTGAATCGTTTATGAATAGAGCGGGATTTCATAGATCTTTTCCGGGGTTGTATAGTCCCGGGCATTTATCGATTAAGAAATGTTTTGAAAAAGGCCGGATTGCCCAATGGTGTATAAATCAAAGTACAATGAAAAGAACAAATGAGAGGCGGGGGAAGAGTAAAGGGGCGGAGGTTCGGAATTAATTGTTGCAAATAATCAGCTGAATTGAATAACTATGAAATGCGTTGAATTGCGATCAAACCGGTACGAAGAGTTGGAAAATGATCGCAGAGGGGAGGTATAGGATGTCAATCGCCGGATACATACGTGAATCTATGACAAGGTCGTCCTGGATACGAAAGATGTTTGAAGAGGGACTCAAGCTGAAGGCCCGGTATGGCGAAGAGAATGTTTTCGATTTCAGCATAGGCAATCCCGACCTGGATCCTCCCGAAGAATTTTTCAAGGCGATGCGGAAATTTTCTGGTGAACAGGTAAAGGGTGCCCACGGATACATGCCGAATGCCGGCTTTCCTGATGTGCGGGAGGCCATCGCGGCGAGGGTCGCCATGGAGCACGGGGTGGAAATGCATGCGGGTCATGTCGTAATGACCTGTGGCGCCGCGGGAGGGCTCAATACCGTTCTTAAAACCCTTCTCAATCCCGGTGAAGAGGTGGTAGTGTCCCGGCCCTATTTTATGGAATATGCCTTCTACGTCGCCAATCATAACGGACTGCTTATTCCAGCAGATACCCGTCCAGATTTCTCACTTGATATGGACGCCATCAGGGGTGCAATCAACGAAAAGACCAAGGCGGTGCTGATAAATTCTCCTAATAACCCGACTGGCAGGGTCTATCCAGAGGAACAGATTCGTGAACTGGCCGATATACTACTCGAATTCAGGAGCAGGGGACAGACCATCTATCTTATTTCCGATGAACCGTACAGGGAAATCATTTATGACGGCGTACATGTCGCGAGTATACTGGCGATCTATCCGCATTCCATTGTCGTGAATTCATATTCAAAATCGCTCTCCATTCCCGGCGAGCGAATCGGCTATATCGCCGTGAATCCTTCATGCGACGGGCGTGATGAGCTTCTGGCAGGGCTTGTGCTGTGCAACCGGATACTCGGTTTTGTGAACGCGCCGGCATTGATGCAGAGGATCGTGGCGGAGCTTTCCAATGTGACAGTGGATATTACGCCCTACAGGGAAAGACGCGAGCTTCTGGCAATGGGCCTAAGGGAGGCGGGATATTCCTTTCCTGTCCCTGAAGGGGCATTCTATATTTTCTGCAGGTCGCCGATTGAAGACGATGTACGGTTTGTGGGGCATCTTCAGAAATACAATATTTTGGCGGTGCCCGGTTCGGGTTTTGGAGGACCCGGATATTTCAGGCTCGCCTATTGCGTTTCAAAGGAAGTCATAGCACGGGCGATTCCGAAATTCAGCGAAGCTATGGATACGTTTTCCTAATCTTTCGTCTTATCCTTTACCCGTTGAAGGTTGGTGGATATGACGCTGTTGGTGCCATCTATCGATAGGGCCCGTGTGTAGTATCCGATCGCCTCTTTGGCTTTTCCGAGCTTTTCATAACTCATTCCAAGATTGTTAATGATCTCCACCGATTTCGGGCGAATGACATGGGCCGCGGAAAAAGCGGTGTTTGCCTCCCCGTATTTTTCAAGGCGCATCAAAGCGATTCCGAGACCATTGTATGAATAGTACTGTTCCGGGTCGATTGAAATGGCCTTTTCGAACATCTCCTTTGCCCTCCAGAAATTCCTGCGTTGGAGGGCGGCAATACCGAGGATGTAATGAAGTATCGCCGATTTGTTAATGGCGAGGCCTTTTCGGGCGGTGTTCTCCGCATCGGCGTACTTTTTCTGCTCGATTTGAAGAAGGGCAAGATCGACATAGGGATCAACGGAGTCCTTTTTTATCTCCATGCAGCGTGCGAAATGCTGGGAGGCAGGTCCTGGATTGCCGAGTTTCCAGTGATTGTGAGCGGCAAGAAAACGCAAGTTGTAATTCGAAGAATTGGGCTTAAAGTCGTCATCGGTTACCAGCTGATCGGCGACCAGTTTAAGTGATTCCTGATACCGCTCGGCCTCATAGAGCTTCAGGGCATCCTCGTAGGAGGCAAAGACCGGCGTGCAGGGGAGAAACGCGAGTAGAAATGCGATACATGCTTTTGTCATGACTCATCCCTTGGTGTAATAAGTTCGCTACGACGCCCGGAGCTCCCCGGGCGCCGTATAGATTCTACTTTTTTATGGCTGCCTGAGCCGCCGCAAGCCGGGCTATCGGCACTCGAAAAGGGGAACAGCTCACATAGTTCAGGCCCACGTCATGGCAGAACTCCACGGAGCTCGGCTCTCCGCCATGCTCGCCGCAAATCCCGACCTTTAGGTCTTTTCTGGTGGCGCGGCCCAGCTCCACGGCAAGGCGTATAAGCTTCCCGACGCCATCCCTGTCAAGGACCTGGAATGGGTCATTAGGAAGGATCTTGTTCTCTACATATTCAGGAAGGAATTTACCTGAATCGTCTCTGCTGAAGCCGAAAGTCATCTGGGTAAGGTCATTGGTGCCGAAGGAGAAGAACTGGGCCTCTTTAGCTATTTCATCTGCTGTCACGGCCGCGCGCGGAACCTCTATCATCGTGCCAACGAGATACTCGACTTTTATCCCCTTTTCCTTCATCACCTTCGTGGCGGTGTCTACGATTATTGCCTTCTGCATCTCGAGCTCTTTGACGTGGCTTACGAGGGGTACCATTACTTCAGGCTTGACGTTAACACCCTCCTTTTTCAACTGGCATGCGGCCTCGAAGATGGCGCGTGCCTGCATCTCGGTGATCTCCGGGTAGGTAATGCCGAGGCGGCACCCCCTGTGTCCGAGCATGGGGTTGAACTCATGGAGAGAGTCGACCTTCGCCTTAATGACATTGACCGGAACCTTCATGTCCCGGGCCATCTCTTTCTGGTTCTTATCCTCATGGGGTACGAACTCATGGAGGGGTGGGTCGAGGAGGCGGATCGTGACACCGTAGCCCTTCATCGCCTTGAGGATGCCATAAAAATCCTTTCGCTGCATTTTCAGAAGTTTCGCCAGGGCTTTTTTTCTACCACCCAGATCGTCGGCCAGGATCATCTCGCGCATTGCCTTGATCCGGTCGCCCTCGAAAAACATGTGCTCTGTACGGCAGAGGCCGATGCCCTCGGCGCCGAATTTGCGGGCTATTTCAGCGTCGTGGGGAGTATCGGCGTTGGTCCGCACGCCGAGGGTGCGGACTTCATCGGCCCATTTCATGATTGTCTCGAAGTTTCCGGAGAGCTGCGGGTCAATGGTGGGTACGCTGCCGAGCATGACCTCACCTGTCGAACCGTTCAGGGATATGTAATCGCCCTGTTTGATGGTATGGCTGTTTACCTTGAAGAGTTTTTTCTTGTAATTGATTTCAAGATTGCCGCATCCAGACACACAGCACTTTCCCATGCCGCGCGCAACGACGGCCGCGTGGGAAGTCATGCCGCCCCGCGCGGTCAGGATTCCCTGCGCAAGAGCCATTCCCTTCAGGTCCTCGGGGGAGGTCTCGACCCGCACAAGGACAATTTTTTCCCCTTTATTGTTCCAGGCCTCAGCGTCGTCGGCATTGAAGACGACCCTTCCCACTCCGGCGCCTGGGGAGGCCGGAAGGCCTCGGGTGATCACGGTACGCTTCGCCTTGGGGTCGAACATGGGGTGGAGAAGGTGATCAAGGGAGGCGGGATCGATCCGCATCAGAGCCTCGTTCTTGGTGATCAGCCCCTCCTTCACCATGTCCACGGCTGTCTTGACCGCCGCCGCGGTCGTTCTTTTACCGTTCCTCGTTTGCAGCATCCATAGCTTGTTATTCTGGATGGTGAACTCGATGTCCTGCATGTCACGGTAATGCTTTTCGAGCTTGTGATAAATTTGGTCAAGGTTCTGGTATGCCTTCGGCATGTATTCCTGAAGGGAAAGAGACTTTTCCCTTCGCTCGTTCTCGGGGATGCTGTTCTCCTTCGCCCATTTTTTCGAGCCTGCGATGGTGATCTGTTGCGGGTTACGAATACCGGCAACCACGTCCTCACCCTGTGCATTCACCAGGTACTCGCCGTAGAAGGCGTTTTCACCCGTCGCGGGGTCCCGGGTGAAGGCCACGCCGGTCGCGCAGTCGTCGCCCATATTCCCGAAGACCATGGCCTGTACGCTAACCGCGGTGCCCCAGCTGTCGTCCAAGGCGTTCATTTTTCGATAGAGAATAGCCCGATCGTTCATCCATGAACCGAAGACGGCGCCTATTGCGCCCCAGAGCTGTTCATAGGGATCGGCAGGGAAGTCCCTTCTTAGCTTTTTTTTGATCAGGGTCTTGTACTGAGCGACCAGTTCCTTAAGGTCGCCGATCGTGAGATCAAGGTCCATTTTGACCTTCCGCTTTTTCTTCAGGACATCCATGATATCCTCGAAGGGATCATGCTCGTCCTTTGACTCTGGCTTGAGTCCCATGACGACATCACCGTACATTTGGATAAATCGCCTATAGGAATCCCATCCGAATCGTTCATTGCCCGATTTTCTTATAATGCCATGAATCGTCCGGTCATTCAATCCAAGATTGAGCACTGTATCCATCATGCCGGGCATCGATGCGCGGGAACCGGAACGGACCGATACGAGGAGCGGATTTGTCGGGTCGCCGAATCGGGCACCCATGATCTGCTCGACTTTTTTCATAGCTAGTGCGACTTCCTCCCTGAGACCGGAGGGATATTTTCGACCGTTTTTGTAAAACTCTGTACAAACTTCGGTGGTAATAGTAAACCCCGCGGGAACGGGGATCCCTATGTTCGACATTTCGGCGAGGTTGGCCCCTTTTCCACCCAGAAGATTTTTCATGTCGGCCCTGCCTTCAGCCGATCCTCCTCCAAACATGTACACTCTTTTGGCCATTACGGTTCTCCTGATTGTTGAATTTTCATGCCGTCATTCAGCGACTTTCGCAATTGTCGGACCGCTTTCCCCTTGGCTGATTAATGCGCAAAGGATTGTGCAATAAGCCTGTTAATGAATGCACGCCTGTAAAGACGAATTTTCTCCGATTAAAAAAAGAGTTCAAAGCTTGTTTTTTATTCGTCGGACAAGGCACGCTTCCCGTGTTTCGCATTTGCCGCAGAAATTGTCATCCGGGTCAAACTCGTTGTCACTGCAGGGGAAGTTGATGTCCTGGGTCATAATATCCATATACCGCACAAACTGATACTCGTCATCGGTGAGGGATGCCCCATCGGTACTTTCAATCTTTCGGAGAATACCCCGGAGAAGGGCCTCATGGTTGTCATCGACGGGTTCCTTCTGCTGGCGCCGGTCGATTTCACGTGTAAGTTTTGCCTTGATGATTTTCGATTTGAAGGTGATGCCTCGCTTTCGAATGATGATAAAATAAATTATGCCGAAGAAAAGGCCGCCGAGATGGCCTGCGTGTGAGATGGGACTATGCCCCCCTGATGAAATGAGTGAATAAAGCTCGAGTCCGCCGTAGAGAATGACGAGCAGCCGGGCTTTCATGGGAATCAGGAAAAAGAGGAGAATTTCAGCCTCGGGGAAGAGCATACCAAAGGCAAGGAGCAGACCGAAAACCGCCCCGGAGGCTCCGATGGTGGAAATGGAATATGCTCCACCGAATTTCAGATTGATGAGAAATATAACAACGCCCGCCCCGATGCCGGTGAAAAAATAGTAAAATAGAAACCGTCTGCTTCCCCAGGCCTGCTCGACAGGCATTCCGAAAATCAGAAGAGCATACATGTTAAGAAAGAGGTGAAAAAAGCCGCCATGTAGAAACATGTAAGTGGCAAGTTGCCATATATAGCCATGCTCCATGACAAGCTTCGGCTTGAGCCCCAGGTACTCTGTCATTAAAAGGCTTGCTGAAATGGGAGGATCGCCCATACCGATTTGCATGGTGATAACCTGTATGAAGAATACGGCGATATTGACGACTATCAGCCTGATTACCCAGCTTTTCGTGTATGTTGAGCTACCGTTCATATGCGATCCATCAGGTTAATTCTATTATCATATACTATACTCAATCGACATTAATAAGCGGTTCATCATTCCAGTAAAGTAATTTTTTGCACGCGAAATGATAATCAGGATATCAATGCGGAAAACCGGCAGCCTTCGGGAGGGTGGAACAATTGTAATAGTTCGAGAATCCAATGAAAAACAAGAAAAGGAAACCCCTGGTTGGATCATGCCCCGAGTGTATAATAGAGCGGGCAGAGTGTTGAAGAGCCGGGCTTATAATTGCGGCAGACTCCGGGCCGGGTATCGTAGATTTCACAGAAGAAGGAATTCCCGTTATGATTGAGAAAAACACAGCTTTTCAGGCGCTTTCCGTCGGATGAGACGATGATGTCGCCGGCCCAAACGATATTCTCTCCAAGAAGGCGCTTCAGGATGTTATTGCGACCCTCCCTCTCCCATCGTTCGGTATCGGATGCGGTGACATAGGCGATCATGTCGACGTGACAGCAATTACCGCATTGAAGGCATTTTATTTTTCGTTCTATAAGAATAGACATAACATGGTGGCGGGAATCAATACCCGCCACTTCCCCTACCCGACATGTTCATATAGTTCGCGGTTATATTCAAATGCGTCAAGTGGTTCTGCGCCGCCGTGAGATGCGGCGATTAACACCAGGAATCTGGGATTACCGCGGTCGGTCTTGATGCCTGACGCAATGTCGGATGCCGGCTTCGAGTGATCGAGATCGAGCCCGTAGAGATAACGGTAGCAGATCTGGTATGTCAGGGGAAGGGCGGCCTTATAGAGACCGGTTGACTTGCTATCAAGCGCGAGGGCAAGCACGGTGGGAACGGCGACCGCGTGGGTGTAGGGCATCCACGCGTTCCAGCTGTGAGGATTACTGCCGATGATCGATTCCGCGGTTGACGGGAAGGCCATCCCGGTGACGGGATCGTAATCGTAGAGAATAATCCGGGAATGTGGTCCTACTGATGCTATTTTTTTCATTCTGGTTTTGTTAAGCCTGGAGAATGTGTTTTTTGACGGGTCCTTTTCCGCGGTGTCATGAAAGGCCACCCCCCTGACGATCTGACCGTCATGATACGATACCTGCACGATTAAAGCGGTGTCACAGAAGGCATTTTCCTGATTGCCCACGTGCCTATAGATGCGCCAGCGGGATTGGATGGCGTTTCCGGGGGTGAGTATTCTCTTACCATGCAGGATTTTCTTAATGCCCGAAAAAAGCGAGGCGGTAATGATATCGGCATCCCATGTTTTCGGGTAGCTTTCCCTTACTGAAGTATACACTACCGATTCAAGCTCATGCGTAAGACTTTTCATGCTGTCCCTGCCTCCGGGTGTCATCTGCTTGATTATTTTCATTTTTCCACATTACCTCTTTCTTCTGGATTATGAAGGCATTTATCAATAAAATAATCTGCCCCTCTTTTGTCTGAAAAGCCATTTGAACAATTCCTCATCGCCATAGGCAATACCCCAGGAGAAGTGGTTGCTATGCGGGTATTCGGTATAGCGAGGAATGCCTCCGGATCTGACGACTGCGTGGATCATTCTCCTAGTTCGGGACACTTTGACAATAGTATCACGGGCGCCGTGGAAGGCCCAGAGGGGAACATGCGCGATACGTTGCGCGGCTGATTCGTCACCGCCACCGCAGACGGGCACTGCAGCGGCGAAGAAATCTGGCCATCTCTGGACTGCTTCCCAGGCGCCGAAACCACCCATGGAATAGCCTGTGACGTAGATACTGTCGACATCTATGGGGTACTCGTTGATGAGTAACTTGACAAGATTCAGTGCCGCCATGAGGGCCGGTGTCGGCTCCTCCTTCATGGTATGACAATCCGATTTCCAGTCGACATCGGCCCACATCTTCTCCTCAGGGCACTGGGGCGCGAGGATGAAGCATGGATAGCGCTTCATTTTATCCTGATCTGCGAATATATCCAGCCCTACGAAGAGCTGTTTCTTGTTGTCTCTGCCCCGCTCGTCGGATCCATGGAGAAAGAGGATGAGTGGATAATTATTTCCAGTCTCGGGTCGGGTAGGGACAAGGAGTCGATAGGGAAGGGAGAAATGATTATCACCGCGGTAAACACGTGACTGGAATCGCTCCTCGATCCCGTTTGACGGTGACTTGGCAAAGGTTCCAGTGAGCATCGACATGAGGGACGCAGTGACCACCATCATGATGGACCGTTTGGTTATCATCATGAGGCAAGGTCAGTTCCCGACAAACACATCGTTCAAAAATTTTCCTTTTTCAACGAAGCCGTCAGGTCCGGTCATAGTTCCCTGGCCATGGCGCACACTGTCTTTCCATTCGCCATCGTACTTCGAACCGTCCGGCCATATCTGGATTCCAGATCCGTTTTTTTTATCGTTTTTCCATTCCCCTGTATAGTTTTCACCGGCGGGTGTGGTGAGGGTCCCCTGTCCATTTTGTTTTCCCTGCTCCCACTGGCCCTCATATCTGGTGCCATCCCGCTTGATAAAAACCCCCTGGCCGTGACGCTGATTGTTTTCCCACTGGCCCTCATATCGTTCGCCGTTGGCCCAGCTAAAGGTCCCTTTTCCCTGCATGGCGTCACGTTCCCATTGGCCCTCATATTTATTGCCGCTGGCGAAGGAAAGTTCACCATATCCGTGCTTCATTTCATCCATCATTTCACCGACGTACTTTGATCCGTCCTTGAAGGTGATGGTCTTTATGTTTCCCTTTGTAAGGCAAGATGAAAAGAGGAGAATGGCTGAAATGATTAAAATGGCAAGAGTAAGTGATCTGGTTTTCATAATGGGCTCCTTCATGGGCTGGGATGTGAAGAACGGATCGGTTGCAATGCGTCATAGTACACCTTCATTATAAGACGGGATGTGAAGGCATGCTTTACTACCGATATCAGGGGAATATATTCCTTCGGCAAAATATTGCAATTAGTTTTTTTGAATTTTTAATCTGATTCTTCACGCCTAAAGAAACGGGTGTATCTTCGAATAAAACCGGTCGAGGCGCAGCTCGATCTGCTCAAGGGCCTTCCTGGGTTCCTTGATATCAGTGCGGGGATTTTTGGCGGCGGCAAGTATGGTTTCCTTCGCTTCAGAAGGATCAATATCATGAAGAAGTCCGAGGTTGGTTGAGCGAATATCCGTAGCGGCGATAGTGGCAAGGTGCGCATGATAATCTGTTGGGTTGACTGATATCAGGGTACACCCCGCGAGATATCCCTCGTAGAGGGTGATGCCGAAGTGTGATATAAGAACCCTTGATGCGAAGAGAGTTTCGGCATAGGAAATAGGGAGAGGCGCGGCCCTTCCCTTTTCGATGATGAGGGAATCTGGGCCTGAAAGGATCGCGCAGGTCAAACCCTTCGGAACAAAGGAGAGGAGGGATTTTATTATTGATGGGCGGGGATGAAAACCACAGTAGAGGGCAACATCTATCGTTTTCTCAACATGCCGTTTTTTCATATCCCGTATCGATTCGGTGAAAGTGAAGCCGTATAAAAAAAGGTCACTTCGCGGCGTGGCATTGACAGGGTTCGGAAGAAGGTCAATCGCCATATCCGCGAGATCCCTGCCGGGGCCGCAGTCGTCAATTGCAATGACAGGGGCAAATCGTTTCAGCTTGCCCATCTCATCAATATCCGAGTCCCTCATATCCCTGATTATGATGGACGAAGAGGGAAGTATGGAATTCGCGAAAAGAGAGTGCATGTCCGGGGAAAGGAAATCGGGAATTTCCCCTCCAGTAATGAAGGCCCGGGATGTCGTTACCCTTCGGATGAAATGGGCCAGATTTGCCATTCTCTGAAGGTGTCCTGATCCGAGTCTTTCTCCCGACCCGGTGATGATCGATATTATTCCTGGCATGGGAGGCTTGAATGGGTCATGGGACGCTGGACGACACCGCTGTTGATTTCGACCAATTGGGGATTGTTTTTGAGAAAATCAATGACCTCGGAAAGAGGGAAAGGTGATCCGCGGTAGCAGTGTCCGTAGAGGATCTGTGCAAGCTTGTAATCCTCACAAGTATCAACCGTGAGCCTTAGATTATTGAATGGATTGTCGATGCTCGCCTCTTGGAGCACGATATTGAATATCTCGGGATGTTCCCGTATGTAAGGGGTCACGTGTTCGAAATGGTAGGGTCTGTCGCTGTGGCGGTAGGCGGCATTCAAGGCCTTTTTTCTCACCATGCCCACGCCGGTGCCGAGGGGCAGGTTGGTGAAATGGCAGATGTCTGCATCGGATTTCAGGGCCACCTCTACGATTCTCGACGCCAGTATATGATCGGTGAAGGGATTGTCGCCCGTCACGCGCATAATGTAGTCACCACCAAAGTGTTCCGACGCGAGATAAAATCGTTCAAGAACGTTCTCCTCTGATCCGATAAAAACGCCGATATCCATAGACTCCGCAAGATCAATGATGGGTCTATTTTCATTACCACCACAGGTGGCGAGGACAAGACAGTCGACTCCAGTGGATGCGAGGATCCGTTCAAAGACATGGTAAAGAAGTGGCCTGCCGCCGAGGTCCATGATGGCCTTACCTGGCAGTCGTGTTGAATTCATCCTCGCCTGGATGATGGCGGTCACGGTTGGTTTCATGATTTCATTATCGGTAGGGTCGACGGAAGTATTGAGAGGGTTCAGGAATTAAAGGTATACCACTCGTCACATGCCGCACAATCAGGCGCCGCGGGGTAGTCCCTTTTGTAGTCCCTGAGGAAGGTCTCACGTTTTCCCTCCCATATTTCCGACAGGGTCCTGTCGCGAAGAGTGCCGCACCCATGCTCGCCGTCCACGTCCTGTTTGCAGAAGGAGACCGTGCCGTCAGACAGGATATAGAGATCGCGCTGAAGATGCCAGCAGGGAGTCCGCTCGATGGGTGAAAGATCCGAGTAGCGGCGATCTGGTATTCTTCCAAGGAAGGTGTTCTGCTTCTGGAGAATGACTGGGACACCATGGCTCTCCCAGTAGTCGTAGTAGGAATCGAGGAACGGTTCAGTCTCGTTGATCTTCATGACCTGCACATAGAGGCGTCCTTCCGCCGTTTCCTTGAGGGCGAGGATATTTTTGACCACCAGCGCATGGGAATCGCGTCCGTGTACTCGCATGTAAGATTCCTGGTCGATGCCGTTTATATTGATGATGGTAGTAATTTTTTCGCCTCCCTCCCTGATTGCGTTAAGGTAATTGGCGCCGGTCAGCATGCCGTTCGTTTCAACAATTACACTTTCCAGAAGGGGCTGTCTGTTCGCTTCCGCGAGGATTTCGAAAAAATTTGCGTGCATAAGAGGCTCGCCAGAGCCGCCGAGACAGATGGTGTAGGGAAGATTGAATCCGTTCATCTGCTCGATGATGTCCTTGAAGAGCCCCGGATCAATGTCATTATGAACCTTTTTAAGGGTGGTGCGATAGCAGAAAAGGCACTCCAGGTCGCACCTTCCCGTTAGCTCAATTTCAACATATGAGGGGCCGATGTAGAGTGTCCCGGGGGATCCTTCTATGAGGGCCCGGATCTCACTGTATGGTGACGCGGCATTGCGGAGGCGGAACATGTTTTCCATTATTCGCGTGTCGCGGGGGTTGCTTGAAAGAAAGGATATCCTTTTGTCCCGGAGGTCGGGATCACGGTAATATATCTCTATGTCAAAGTTATTGATATTCGATTTAACCACCTGGCCGAGGGGCAGTGTTTTTTCGCTGAAGTCAGGGAGTGCGGCTATCAGCTCCTTCGAAGCGATTTCACAGGAGAAGCCGGCGGGCAGATTTTCGGAAAACGTGAATTCAGCGAGGTAGCGGAGATGGAGATCTATCATCTCGTGGATTACGGTCGTATCGAGGAAGGGAGCTTCGGCATGTACCCGGCAGATGTGCTCCGATCCCGTTCGATTGAAGAGATCCTTCCATAATCGGGCATCATCGCCTTCCCCGTCACGGAAAAAGAAGCCGGGGACCTCGGAAAGTCTGCCCCGGTAGTCCGGAGGCGCTGAGTAATAGATTGTACCGGTATTGTCCAGGACCCCAATCGAAGCGGCGATCGATTCAGGCAGAAACACACCGTTGAAAGTCAGGTCCTTGTCGGATACGGCGCGGGCGATATGGATCAGTATATCGGCTTTCAATGATAGTTCCCCGTGAATTTCGTCTCATGCCCGAACGTAATTCGTCATATAAATCTGTATCTCCGACTCCTTTTTTCTCCTCATGACCCATTTCCTGAATTGCTCCAGGAGGCTTTCGTTATAGAGCTTGTACATAATAAGCCGTTCAACCCGATCGAAGGTGGTGGGACGACGATCCATGAACTTGACGATATGATATCCGGTGCCCGACTTGAAGACCTGTGACACGGTTCCCCTGCCCCGGAGTGAATTGATGAATCCGGCAAAGTAGGGGTCCATTTCAGCGAGCATTTGCCAGCCCATGTCGCCTCCTTTGCCCGCGGATTCTGGGTCCTGAGAATGGGCCCGGGCGATCGCTTCAAAAGACGCCCCTGCCTGTATTCTGGCTTTGAGATCGGAGATGGTGTTGTTTGCATCACGTTCAGCGGCGAAGGAGCTGTTGGCTGGTCTGATGAGTATATGCTTTACCCAGACCTCGTCCCCGAGTTTTGCCCTGTTTTTTTTGTACCAGTCGAGGGCCTCTTCCTTTCCCGGAGGGGATACACCGATGGCGATGGACATCACCTGTTCTCTCATAATCTGAGACCGGATTTCCTCAATATATTCATTAAAACCAATCTTGAGACGCTTTTCAATAATGTTTATAAACTCGTCGATCTGTTTGTCGAGTTTTTTATCGTCCATTATCGTTCCACCGCCGAGACGCTTTTCGAGGCGGTTTATCATTCGGGCGATTTCCCTGTCACGCGCCTTCTCATCACGAATTGAAGCGGCGAAATGCTGTTTCAGCATTTCCTCGATATATCCAAGGACACGGCGATCGCTTACAACGATAGCTTCATCCGTGGCCGTTTCCTGGACCAGGGCGTTTTCTATGAACCTGTCGAGGATCCTGCTTTTTTCGTAGGCGTGACGGTTTCTGGGGACATTTTTTGATTTTAGGAGCTGATCGAACTTGCTGTCAATCTCGCTTTCTATGATAGAGAGGTCGTTTACGACCGCGATTACGCTGTCGTAGGGCTCCCAGGAAAAGAGGGGAACGCAGGTGAGAAGGAAAATGATAAGCCATGCAATATGATATCCGGTTTTTTTCATGTCAGCCAGCCAAGCAGTAATTGTCTTCGCGCTCAAGGAGCGCCCTCATTCCAGGGCCGAGGCGCGGAATCAGGAGTATGTAACGTGGTGACAGCATTAGTTATTAATTGCAAGATAATTTTTTATTCGTGAACGCCTGAAGGATCCGCCGCTTCATCTCGTTTTTTTGAAGAGCATATATTCGATGCCGTCCACAAGGGCCTGCCATGATGCTTCGATGATGTCCGTTGAAACCCCGACAGTGCCCCACCGCTCGGATTTGCGTCTCTGGTCGATGAGGACCCGTACAGATGCCCCTGTTCCGCTTTTTTCATTGAGGACGCGTACCTTATAGTCGGAGAGGTGGATCTCCCGAATCTCTGGATAAAACTTTTCAAGGGCCTTGCGGAGGGCGTTGTCGAGGGCTTCCACGGGGCCTCTTCCGTTCGCCGCAGTATGCTCGATGCGACCTTCCACATCAACCTTTATGGTGGCCTCGCAGAGGAGTTTTTTGTGACCATCCATCTCGCTTATTACACGGAATCCCTTCAATTTGAAAAAAGGGCGATATTCCCCGGTGGCCTCGCGGAGAAGGAGCTCAAAGGAGCCCTCGGCAGCCTCGAACTGGTATCCCTTTTCTTCAAGGGCCTTGATCTTCTGTAAAAGCTCCGCCGGGAGTGTTACCCGATTTTTCAGATCGATACCCATCTCCCTGGCCTTGAAGAGAATGTTGCTCTTCCCTGAGAGTTCGGATATGAGAACTTTCCGTCTGTTTCCCACAAGCTCCGGGTTAACGTGCTCATAGGTTCTGGTGTCCTTTTCAAGGGCTGATACGTGGATGCCACCCTTGTGAGCGAAGGAATTGTCTCCCACATAGGGCGCTCGCTCGTCATGGGCGAGATTCGCCAGTTCGCTGATGAGTCTGCTAGTTTCGGTCAAATGGGGAAGAGATTCCCCGGCCGCACAACGATACCCCATCTTGAGTACCAGGTTCGGTATGAGAGTCATAAGGTTGCAGTTGCCACAACGCTCGCCGTACCCATTGGCCGTGCCCTGCACGGAAACAGCGCCGGCCTGGACGGCCGCCATGGAATTGGCAACCGCGATACCGGCGTCGTTGTGAAAATGGACCCCTATGGGAACGGAGGTTAATCTCGATATCTTATCAACTGTCTCCAGGATTTCGTGCGGCATGGCGCCCCCGTTGGTGTCGCAGAGGACGATCATGTCGGCTCCGGCCCCGGCGGCCGTTGCGATCACCCGGTGGCTGTATTCCTCGTTCGATTTAAAGCCATCGAAAAAGTGTTCCGCGTCGAGGAAGACCTTCCGCTTTCGATCCTTGAGATAGGCGATGGTCTCACGAATCATCGTGAGATTCTGCTCAAGGGTGATATTCAGAGCGTGTGTTACGTGGAAATCCCAGGTCTTGGACACAATGGTGATGACCGGGGCTTTCGAGTTAATAAGGGCCTGCAGAAAGGAGTCTTTACCGCAGGAGACTCCCTTTCGTTTTGTAGAGCCGAATGCGACCATTTTCGAGTACGTCAGACCGGCCCGGCGGATATCCACAAAAAACTGGTCGTCCTTCGGATTTGACCCGGGCCAACCCCCTTCTATGTAGTCGATTTTAATTCGGTCCAGGGCGCTCGCAATAAGGAGTTTGTCATTCAGAGAAAAGGAGATACCGACGGTCTGGGCTCCGTCCCGGAGGGTAGTATCGTATATGGAGATCATTTTTTGAGGCATATTTTTTACCGCACGTGAATGTATAAGTAGATCAGCATGGTTGTACCGTACAGAAGATAATGCAAGGATTTTTTAGGAAGTACAGGATAAGGGTGTTACGTGTGGGTTTTTTCCGTTGACGTCGTGTTGCGTTACCATTACATCTGCACAGACGCTCTTCATAAAAGGGAGCCTGTAACGATAGTAACTATTCGAGAAATGGGTGAGAGTATGGAATACTTGAAGGATTTTTTGCGGGGATTGGTTATTGGCGTGGCCAATATCATTCCGGGGGTTTCTGGGGGTACGATGGCCCTGGTCCTGGGGGTGTATGAGAGGATGATCGAGGCCCTGCATAACATTTCAGGCGGGACCATAAAGGCTTTTTTCGGGCTGTGTAGATTCAACCGGGCCGGACTCGATCGGTTCCTCGAAGAGCTCAGACGAATCGACGCCTGGTTTCTTTTGCGAATTATGGCGGGAGCAATCGTCGCGGTCGTCGCCCTCGCGAAGATTATGACCTACCTCCTTGATGCGTGGCACGATCCCACCTACGGATTTTTCTTCGGACTGGTGCTTGTGTCGGCAGCCGCACCATGGAGGCTTATGAAACGGCGTGGGATCGCGGCCGTGTTTATGATTGTTCTGTCCGCCGGCCTTCTTGTGGGCCTATCAGGGCTCTCTTCCGGGGAACGGCTCATTGAAAAGGCGAAGGTGAAGCATGAGCTGTCGCTCAAAAGGGAATTGCTTTCTCCATCGCCTTCAAGTGATGCGGGCATGGATATATGGAAGGCGGGCTCCCTGTTCATTATGGGCGCGGTGGCTATTTCTGCCATGATACTCCCCGGGATCAGCGGTTCATTCGTTCTCCTTCTAATGGGAGGTTACTTTGAAATTTTAAAGGCGATCGCCTTCCGCGATCTGCCGGTCCTTGCACTTTTTGGCCTGGGCTGCCTTGTGGGGGTAGTGATATTCAGCCGGCTCCTCGAGAAGCTTTTGAAAAAATGGCATGACCAGACCTTGGCCTTCCTGGTGGGTCTCGTCTTCGGCTCCCTCTGGCTGATTTGGCCTTTCAAGACCTCGGAGATAGTCGGGAATGAGACCATCTATCTTCACAACAGGATTCCCGAATCCATCGGGATCAACGAGGTCCTCACCATTGCAGCCTTTCTTGCAGGATCCCTGATTGTCATTGCGCTTCTTCGCATCGAAACAAAGGGCAGTGCAAGGGGGGACGCAGTTACCGTGTGATCCTCGTCAGCCCCGAGAAAAGATTTCCCTATATTTTTCCAGCAAAGCGGGGAGAAACCTGTTCAGGTCTTCGACGACAATGTAATCGGATATGTCGAAAATGGCGGCTTGAGGGTCTTTGTTCACTGAGATGATCAGCTGTGATCCCCTGATGCCTGCGATGTGTTGCTGGGCCCCCGATATCCCGCACGCAAGATAGAGTCGTGGAGAGACTGTCTTGCCGGTAACCCCCACCTGTCGTCCGTGGGGTAGCCACTTCAGGTCGCAGATGGTGCGTGAGGCTCCCACCGCTGAATTCGGGAAGAGTTTTGCGACCGCGGCGATCAGTTCGAGGTTATCCCTGGAGCCTATGCCCCTCCCCGCCGCGACGATAACATCTGCCTCTTCGAGTTTCTCCGCACCGCCGTCCGATTCCATTATCGAATGTGGCTTCACGGGTGATGGGGCGAGCGAAGTGCGCACCTCAAGGGGCGGTCTGATCCGGCACTCCTCCCCGATTTTGGGACGGGGGTAGGAGCCGGGAAGGACGGTGAAGACCCCCGGTCCGGCGATGGAAAGCTCGACAAACACTTTCCCGTTGAACATCGACCTTTTGAAAACCGGAGCCGTTTCATACCATCGGAACGATTCAACGGCGGTAATGCAAGAGTACCTCGCGGCTACGGCGATTTGAGTGGCGGCCTGGCATCCCCTCATCGTGTGGGGCAGGCATATATAACGGGGCCTGAGTTCCTCGGCAAGGAGAATGCACTCCCGGGCGAGAAGGTCGGGGTTGGGATACCGGAATGATTCATGGGCGATGACGATTACACGGTGGCCATGGCGCGTCAACGCCTTTGCCTGATCGTTCGGGTTTTCGCCCGCGACTATTACGATAATGTTCAGGGACTCGCATGACGCGAGTTCGCGGGCGAAGGAGATAATTTCGTCTGAGCCTGAGGGGGCCCTGTCTGAAATGGTATCAATGATGGCGAGAATCGTACTCATCGTCCTGGCCCTACAGGAGTGCTCGTTCATGAAGAACTGCAATCAGGCGTCCGGCCTTCTCTTCGGTGGTTCCTTCTATGATGATGCCGCGGGAGGATTTTTCGGGGTAGGAGAGTTCGGATAGCACTTCCTGCCGAGTGGCCGCGTCGATACCATCTGCACGGATAGTGATGATGGGTTGTTCCTTCGCGCGGAACACGTTCGAAAGGGAGGGATAGCGCGGGCGGTTGATGCCGGACTGTATCGTCAGGAGGGACGGGACCGGCAGGAATATCGTTTCGCTCATACCGCCTTCCAGTTCGCATTCTGCGGTTATATTTCCTTTGTCTCGATCCACATGCTCCCGTAGCACAGACACCGCACAGGGAATGCCAAGAAGCGCGGCGATGAGAGGGCCCACCTGGCACTGCATGTCATCCTCCGCCATAACTCCGGTGAAGATGAGATCATAACCGCCCTGTCTTGCGTACCCGGCGATAAGCCCGGCTGTCACACCGGGGGGAACGTAATTCTCGTCTTCAAGGAGAATATGGACGGCGTTGTCTGCGCCCTTTTCAAGGCACTTTTTCAGTGTCGAGGCGAAACGGGGGGGGCCGACGGAAAGGGCGTCAATCGTGACATCACCGAAGGACTCCCGTATGAGGACCGCTTCCTCCAGTGCGTATTCGTCGTATCGATTCATCCTGAAGGCCGCCGGGCCGTCGGTGCGTACCCATGCGCCCCCCGCCTCAATCACAACCGGAGATTCATTGTCGGTCACCTGCTTTACGCAGACCAGGATCCTCATCTCATTCCACCCGGGGGGAGAGCCAGCTACCGCCGCCATATCTCTCGCTGATTTCAGAAAGGCGATCTTTTATACACGCGTACTCTTCTTTTTTTCCGATCAGCCATTTCATATGCTCCTCTTTTCCGTTTTTGCCGAATTCAGGATGGAAATAATAAAAATCGAGGATGCACCCGTCTACGCGCGCAAGGGACTTGCAGAGGGCGCATTCAAGGGCTCCTTCTCGTATTCTGAAAAGATCTGACATGCACCGGGGGCACCTCCCGGGAGAAGGTGACGGGGACTTTTCCCCCTGTAGAGACGAGACGAGATGACCGATCTTTTCAGGGAAATTGTCGGCCAAGGCGGCTTCTCCCGGATGGGTGCCGTGAAATAGCTCAATCGACCTGATATCGAGTCCGAGTGCTGATACCTGTGCGATGAGAGCGGTATCTGAGTAGCCGCGGTAGTCTTCCCTGCCGAGGGTGAGGGCCAGGGCAGTTTTCTTATTCCCCATGGCGGGGTGTAGATGTGCCGCCTGAAGGGCGCGATCGGCCGCCATTTTAAGAATACCAACCGGCCCGAGTACGTAGTTCGGTGCGGCGACGATGAGTGCGTCGGCCTGGATAATTTTTTCCAGCAGCCACTCCATATCATCGGAGATGGCGCAGCGAACGCCAGGGAGGAGACAGGCGTAACAACCCTTGCAGGGGAGGATGCTCAGGAGGGGGAGGCGAATCAAGGAAAGATCCCACCCCTCCATCCGTTCTGCAGCGGCTTTTACCACGATTTCACAGTTGCCCCCGCGGCGGTAGGATCCGATGATTCCCAGCAGCTGTTTTTTTTGCATGGTATTCTCGTTCACCTGGTAAATTTTGCATGATCCACATTACCCATCTGAGTCAGAAGCATCATGGACAACAGGATAGCAGGGGAGGAAATGGTGTCAATAAAAAAACGAACGCTCGTTCTTTTTTTATTGACAGATTAGCAGGCAGGTGATCAGTGGCTTTAGTGAGGACGAAATGAGCAGACTCTTTTTCATAAGGCACGGGCAGGCCTCCTTCGGGAAGGAAAAATATGACGAGCTGTCTGAGCTGGGGCTGAGGCAATCCGCACTTCTGGCCCACTATTTCAACATGATCGGCATCCGCTTCGATGCAATCTACACAGGAACCCTATCTCGTCACCTGGAGACGGCGGAGGCTCTGCTCCCTCTTCTGCAGCGAAAGGGCGCTTCTCATCCCTTCAAAAGCCTTGAGGGTCTTGATGAATATCCCACCGAAATGATATTTCGCGCTATGGCGCCTGACGCCCTGGACCGGGACCCGTCCCTTTCCGACGATATTGCCCGACTCATGACCGACCGCCGCTCATTTCAGCGGGTTTTTGAGGCAGTGATGTCACTCTGGGCCTCGGGCGCGAATGATATACCCGGACTCATTACATGGAAAGAATTCACAGACCGGGTCGGCGGGGCAATCCATGAGATCATGAAGGCCGACGGGAAGGGGAAAACCGTGGCAATATGCACCTCCGGAGGAGCGATTTCCGCGGCCGTGGGGCGCGTCCTCGACCTCTCGCCAGACACTACAATGAGGGTCGCGGAACAGTTGGTAAATTCGTCGGTCTGCAGGTTCAAGTGCACGACAACAAGAATCATGATGGCAACATTCAACGAGTACCCTCATCTCGAAAGGGAGGGGGACGATGCCCTGATCACCTATAGGTGACGGCTGATGGCGGGGCATGGGGGATGGAGTAAGCACTACGAGCATTAAGGAGGAGAAAATGGATTTCACGATATCGGAAAAAATGAAGACTGTTCTTGAAATGATCAACGAGTTTGTGGACAAGGAGTTGATCCCTATGGAGCCTGAATTCGTCGCCACTGAGTTCAGAGACATGCTTCCCGCCCTTGAAGAGAAGCGGCGCATGGTCAGACAGATGGAGCTCTGGGGCCCAAATCATCCGAAGGAGCTGGGAGGGATGGGCCTCACAATGCTCGAGCACGGCCTCGTGTCAGAGGCCCTGGGCAGGACTCCACTGGGACATTACGTCTTCGGCTGCCAGGCCCCCGACGCGGGAAATATCGAGATACTTCATCTCCACGCCAACGAAGAGCAGAAAAAAACGTACCTGGAACCCCTTGTCGCGGGAAAAATAAGGAGCTGCTTTTCAATGACCGAAGTCGACATGCCGGGATCGAACCCGCTGATGCTCGAGTCCACTGCGGTCAAGGATGGCGACGACTATGTGATCAACGGACACAAATGGTACACGACCGCGGCTGACGGGTCTGCATTCAGCATCGTGATGGCGGTGACCAATCCTGAGGCGCCGTCCTACCTCCAGGCAAGCATGATCATTGTACCTTCAGACACGCCGGGGTTCAACCTGGTGCGCAACATCCCGGTAATGGGCCATGAAGGGAGCGACTACGCAAGCCATGGGGAAATACTCTACCAGAACTGCCGCGTACCGCAATCAAACCTCCTCGGGCCGGAAGGGCACGGATTCATCATGGCGCAGGAGCGCCTTGGGCCCGGCCGGATACACCACTGCATGCGCTGGCTCGGCATCTGCAAGCGGGCCTTCGACCTTATGTGCCGCCGCGCAAATGAGAGGATAATCGCGCCGAACGGGAAAACCCTGGCGTCCCGGCAGACCGTCCAGAATTGGGTGGCGGAGTCCGCGGCGGAGATACAGTCAGCGCGTCTTCTCACTCTCTATGCGGCCTGGAGGATCGATACCGTCGGCGCCAAGGAGGCGCGGGACGACATCTCCATTATCAAATGGGTAGTGGCGAACACGATGAACAGCGTCGTTGACCGGGCCCTCCAGGTTCATGGTGGCCTCGGCATGACAGACGATACGATCCTCGCCTTTTTTTACCGGCATGAGCGTGCGGCCCGAATTTATGACGGAGCTGATGAGGTGCACAAAACATCCTTTGCGAAGAGACTTCTCAAGATGTTCGCAGAGGAAGCGAAAACGGGCGTGGTGCGGACAAAAGGATGACCTTCGATGAATTCAGAACAGGGGTGACGGTATCGGTGGAAGAATTGTGCCGTGAATTCTACCGCACCAACCGCGACTCAATCAGAGTAAAAAAGGAAGATGTAGCCGTAAAAAATCTTTCCGCCATCGTTAACGCGACCCTTGACCTGAGTTGCCGGAAGGGGTTCGATGCGATGAGTCTTCGCGATCTGAGCCGTGGGTCGGGGCTAAGCATGGGAGCGCTCTATTCCTATTTTTCGAGCAAGGAGGAGCTACTCGGCATGATCCAGCTTCACGGCCAGGCGGCTGTTGGACGGATTTTGCGAGCCCATGTCGATCCGGATTGCGAACCAGGAAGCAGGCTGAGAAACGTGATACGTGCGCATATCTATCTGAGCGAGCTGATGAAGAACTGGTTCTACTTCTTTTTCATGGAGACAAAAAACCTCAATAAAAAGTATCGGAAAATATCGGTAGAGAGCGAGCTGATGACGGAGCGGGTCATCACCGACATACTGGAAGAGGGTATTGGGCGCGGGACGTTCAGAGCTGTGGATGTACTGCTTACAGGATCGCTTATTAAGGCATTGATGCAGGACTGGTATCTCAAGCAGTGGAAATATACCCAGCGTAAGGTCTCCGTTTCGACCTATGCCGGACATGTTATCGATATGATTGAATCGTATATTCTTCCGAGTGGGGAAAATAGTGGTCGATCAACGTCGAGGGTTCTGGATGGAGAGGCCAGCATAATGACCGGATCACGCAGGGCCTAGATACACCGCGCATGAATCAGGAACAATTACACCGCCGAAAAGGAGATGGCAATGGCACGAATTGACGAACCGGTGGATGTTCGCTCCGGGGAGGAACTGGACATCGATAGGGTGGGAGAGTTTTTACGTGAATCAATTCCGGGCTTGAAGGGCGATATCATCATCAGGCAATTTCCGAGCGGGTTTTCCAACCTTACCTACATGGTCACCTTCGGCGGTCGCGAGATGATTCTTCGTCGACCGCCTTTTGGGAAAAAGCCGAAATCGGGTCACGATATGTCACGTGAATACCGGATATTGAAGGCCCTGAAACCCCTCTATAAATACTGTCCGGAGCCACTTGTCTACTCGGAGGAGTCCGAGATTATGGGATGCCCGTTTTATGTAATGGAAAGGATCAACGGGCTTATCATCAGGAAAAAGCTGCCTGCGGGTCTGGAACTGGCGCCGAGGGAAGCCCGTGTGCTTTCCGAGAATCTGGTCAAAGTCCTCTGTGAACTCCATTCCATAGACTATGTGAAGGCGGGACTCGGAGATTTTGGGAAGCCCGAAGGGTATGTCAGGCGGCAGGTCGAGGGATGGATCGGGCGGTATCGCGACGCCCGCACGCCCGACGCCCCCGATTTCGAGGCTGTTATGGAATGGCTGACAGGCATAATGCCGGGCGACACGGACAGGCCATGCGTGATTCACAACGATTACAAATTCGACAACGTGGTACTTGACCCGAAAAACCCCCTGGAGATAATCGGCGTCTTGGACTGGGAAATGGCGACGATCGGGGACCCACTGATGGATCTAGGCAATTCTCTTGCCTACTGGGTCGAAAGGGACGACCCCCCAAATGTCCAGATGATACGGATGATCGCTACGAACCTTGAGGGGATGCTGGGCCGGAAAGAACAGGTGGCGCTCTATTCCGATATAATGGGAAGGCCCATCGACAACTTCGATTTCTATTTCTGCTTCGGTCTCTTCCGACTGGCGGTTATCGCACAGCAGATATATTATCGGTTCTATCACGGACAGACGAAGGACGAACGTTTCAAGATGTTGATCGGTGCTGTCCGAATACTGGAGACAGTGGCGGCGCAGGTGTCAGGGACCTCAGCACCGGCATGATTACTGACCTGGCCATAGCCGGGGAAGTAATGAAAAAGAAGAGTTCCCGGATTGAGTCGGGCCATTCACTGAATAAGGAGCATGAAATGAAAAAAAATGAATTTTTACACCACTATGATTTCACCGGTAAAAGGGCCCTTGTTACCGGTGCCAGCAGGGGTATCGGTGAATCAATAGCGCGAACACTCGCATCACTGGGGGCGGAGGTCATACTGGTGAGCCGAAAAATTGAAGGCCTCAGGGAAGTAGAGGACAAAATTTCGTCTGACGGCGGGAAGGCGATATCGATAGCATGTCACATGGGTAAGATGGATGAGATTGAAGCTCTCTTCGGCACTATCGCAGAAAAGCATGGTCCCATCGATTTTCTGGTGAACAATTCGGCCACCAATCCTTTTTTCGGGAACAACATGGACGCGACCGAAGAAGCCTGGGAAAAGACCTTTTCCGTCAATCTGAAGGGATACTATTTCGCTACCCAGCGTGCGGCAAAGATAATGAAGGAGAAGGGAGGCGGTTCCATCGTAAACGTTTCCTCCGTGAACGGGATCAGGCCCGCCCCGATGCAGGGAATGTATTCAATCACCAAGGCGGGGGTGATTTCGATGACACGCTCTTTCGCCAAGGAGCTTGCGCCAGCCAATATCCGGGTGAATGCGGTGCTGCCAGGGATGACGGATACGAAATTTTCATCAGCAATGACACAAAACCCCGACCTGATGACGAAATTCATTCTGCCCACGATCCCCGTGGGAAGGGTTGCAAGACCCGATGAGATAACCGGAGCCGTGCTCTATCTTCTTTCCGACGCATCATCGTACACAACCGGATCACTTATCGTTGTGGACGGAGGGATGCTGGCATAGATTGATGGGACTTGGCTTTTTCATGAACAAGTATAAGGACAAGCCTGAATCTGACGGGTCATTCTATTCAATATCAGGTTGATAATCAAAAGAGGGACGTCCATCACCATTAAGTCCCCCGGGTCCGCGGATCAATGGGCTTAGGGAAGAATTGAGGAGGAAGTGTGATGAAAGCTGATGAAATCAAACGCGTACTCGTTGTCGGTTCCGGCACCATGGGACAGCAGATCGCCTCGGTTTGCGCGGTACATGGTATAGAGGTGTCGCTCAACGATGTGAGCGGTGAGGCCCTTGATAAGGGCGTGGAGGGAATTCGTGGCATCTATAAGCTCTTTGTAAAGGCGGGAAAAATATCCGAAGATGAAGCGGCTGCGGCGCTGGGTCGGATATCCGTTTCGGATTCCCTCGAGGTCGCTGCACAAGGAGTGGACCTGGTAAGCGAGTCTGTGCCGGAGGATCCTGCCCTGAAGGGAGAGGTCTTTTCACGGCTGAACGGATACTGCCCGGAGCATGTGATCTTCACCTCCAACACCTCCACACTCCTCCCCTCGATGTTTGCGGGAGCGACGGGCCGCCCTGACAGGCTCGCGGCCCTTCATTTCCACGATGTACGTATTTCGACAATTGTTGATGTGATGCCGCACTCCGGCACCTCCCGGGATACGATGGAACTGGTCAGGGATTTTGCCATCAGGATCGGGCAGACGCCGATCATGCTGGAACGGGAGAGTCCCGGATATGTTTTTAATTTCATGCTGAGCAACCTTTTCGAATCAGCACTCACCCTTGCCGCGAACGGTGTAGCGTCGGTAGAGGATATTGATCGCTCATGGATGGGTGTCACCCATATGCCCACCGGGCCCTTCGGCATCATGGACAGTGTGGGGCTCCAGACGGTGTGGAAAATCACCGACTTCTGGGCGCGGAAGCTGAACCAGTCCCAGAAGATGAAAAACGCCGAGTTCGTAAAGGGGTTCGTGGACGAAGGACGGCTCGGGGTCAAATCCGGCATCGGGTTCTACAGCTACCCCAGCCCCCGATTCCGGGATTCTGATTTTCTTAAGTGAACCGACTGGATTAAGTGACCTTTTATGAAGCTCGTTGTTGACAATATTACTATCTTCCCCGGCGAGGAGGATGAAAGCCTCGCGGAAAAGATCAGGGAACACTGCGGCGTCGATATCCTCGGATATGCCATCCTCAGAAAATCCCTTGATGCGCGCAACAAGAATCGGATCGTCTATCGATTCAGGGTCGTGATAGATATAGAAGAAGCCGCCGCTCATTTCCTCCTCGGACGTCCGGACGTGACCACGTACAGCGAGCGTCCGATGATCTCGATTCGAACGCGGATGACCGGTGAAGTAGTGCATATCGCGGGGAGCGGTCCCGCAGGTCTCTTCTGTGCCCTCCGTCTGATAGAGGAGGGTGCGCGAGTGGAACTCTACGAGCGGGGCTCGAAGGTGGAAGAGAGATTGAAGGATATTGTACAACTGGAAAGCGAAGGGATGCTGAATGAATCGAGCAACGTGCTTTTCGGCGAGGGAGGCGCCGGGGCATATTCGGACGGGAAACTGACCACCCGCACGAGGAGACCGGAAATTGACTGGTTTTACAACAAGCTGGTGGAAATGGGCGCACCATCTTCCATTCTTCATGAAGCGAAACCACACCTTGGCACGGATCGGCTTAGGGGGATCGTCACAAATATTCGGAAAAGGATCCTTGATGCGGGATCGACCGTCAATTTTACCGAGTCGATAGATGATATTATCGTTCGAAATGGTGCGATTGAAGGAGCGATCACATCGCGGGGAAGGGAGGTGGCGATGTCAAGGCTCGTTCTCGCCACCGGTCATTCGGCAAGGGATACCTACGCGATGCTCAGAAAACGAGGCGTGGTCATGGAGGCGAAGGGCTTCGCCGCGGGGGTGAGAATCGAGCATCCGGCCGATCTGATTGACGATATTCAGTATGGCGATTCCCCCTACCGCGATCACCTCCCCACCGCAGACTACTTCCTCACCAGCCGGGGGACGGGGTCCGGAAGGGGTGTCTATTCATTCTGTATGTGTCCCGGCGGCAGGGTGATCAATTCCTCCTCCGAGCAGGGTAGGCTCTGTACCAATGGGATGAGCTTTTCCGACCGGAACGATCCCTTTTCGAATTCAGCTCTTGTCGTGACAGTGAGTCCTGAGGATTGCGGAGATGATCTGTTCGGGGGTATTGCATTTCAACGGATGATCGAGGAGGCGACATACAGGGGCGGTGGGGGTGGCTTCATCGCTCCCGTGCAGAGGGTCACCAGTTTTTTACGCGGTATTTTCGATCAGGACCTCCCGCCTGCATCATATCGCCCGGGGGTCTGCGCGGCCGGGTTGCACATGCTTCTGCCGCAATGGATCGTGGATGAATTGAGGGCGGGATTGCGGCATTTCGATAAAACGATGAAAGGGTTCATAACCGAATCGGCTCTCATTATCGGATCGGAAACAAGGACCTCGTCACCAGTGCGAGTCCTCAGAAATGCCGGCTTTCATTCGTATTCTCACCACGGGCTTTATCCCGTGGGTGAGGGAGCGGGCTATGCGGGGGGAATCGTCAGTTCAGCGGTGGACGGTATCCGATGCGCCGATATGATCGTAGCCGAAACATAAACATATCATACTCCCTCCTTCACGACCCCGTCTCCTGAGACGTGATTAAATCGAGCCATTTTTCCCACACCCCGTGTATTAATCTTGACGAAGACGGCGCCTCAGGATCAACGTAAAGTCTTCAATTCTGGAGGGGGAAATGCCGGACAGGTTTATCGAAATCGTACGCAACAAGAAGGCGCGATTCAATTACGAAATCGTGGAGACCTTTGAGGCGGGGATCGTTCTCGTGGGAAGCGAGGTCAAATCCTTGCGTCAGAAAAAGGCAAGCATCCAGGAATCTTACGCTAAAATAAAGGACGGGGAGGCATATCTCACCGGTATGAACATTGCGATTTATGAAATGGCCAATCGCTTCAATCACGAGCCGGTCAGGGACAGGAAGCTACTCCTTCACCGGCACGAGATAAAGCGCTTGATAGGAAAGGTCAGGGAGAAGGGGCTCACCCTGGTTCCCCTCCGGCTCTATTTTAAAAACGGGAAGGTAAAGGTCGAGCTGGGGCTCGCGCAGGGGAAGGCGAAGTACGATAAGCGCCATGACATACAGAAGCGGGAAGTGGATCGCGAAATCCAGCGCGAGTGGAAGAAACACCGTTAGAGAAAAAGGCGGTACGTATAAAATCCTTGACAATGCACTCTATCAGGGACCATTGATACAATTACGCCAGCATCGGGGATTTCCATGATGCTGGCGAGGACCGATTAAAAAAACAGACACGATCGAAAGGAGAGGACATGTCGGAAGAAGTTCAAGAGACCCAATCTGCTGAAGCCCCGGCAGCGCCCCAGGAAGGCACACCGGCTCCGGCCAAAACGAAAAAGATCAACAGGATGAACGCAAAGAATCTTGCGTCAAAGATCGAAGAGCTTGAAAAGGGGAATAATACCAGCTCAAAATACTACGCGCACCTGCTTCAGCGAAAGAAAGAGCTTGGAATTTGAGTCAGTCATCATTCTCGCGTCGCAATCAGATATTCATAAGTATAGAGATCTTCGATGAAATGTCGGATGATTTCATGCTCGTCTTTCTGGGAGCCTGATGTGAGGATGAAATGAAGGCTATCTGTGTAATCGTACCTGATGAAATCACAGTAGGAGCCTCTCATCGTTCGGTATCCCTTTTTCTCCGCGACCGCCACGAGATCTGAAAACCTGATCGTGTATTCATCATGCCCCATGAGAGGAATACGTTGGGGATTTCCCGTGGCGGAGATATTCAGAAGGCCTTTCAACTTATCAGGCACGGAGGCTTCGCAGCTGTGTTCGCTCAGGTAGATATGGCGAAGGCCGGCGTCACAGAGTCGTTCAAGGGCCCTGATGGCGCCGATGTTGAGATTGAAAGGCCCATCTGGAAGGAGAAGGCCATAGGAGTCGAAGATCGTTTTCACCTCCACTAGCAGAGGGTCGATCCGTCCCTCCGGCATGCAGAGAATCTCAGGATCGATATTGCAAATCGTGGGGAAATCCCCGATCACTTCATTCAAAATTGCCAGATCGAAGTTCTGGAAAAACGACAACTCCGTCAAAAAAAAATCATTTTCGATGAATGTCGTGTTGAGCCCTTTTAGGGTTTCTTTCTGTTGTGCCAGAAGAACAGGTGAAAGGTCCAGCATTGCCACAGATTTCCACAACCTCCGGGTGTGGAAATCTCGTATGACATATCCATAACCTCCCCCGATTTCAATGAGAGAATCAATTTTTTCAAGGTCGATCTTCGAAGCGAGAAGGTCGTAAAGCAGGTTGCCAAGTGTCGCGGGTTCATTCAGTATTCCCCGGCAGGGGCTCTGTGCTTCTTCAAGGGCATTGCATACGGTGAGCTCCCAGCCGAGGGTCCTCATCCCATCCCTATGATAGTCATCAGTGTTGTTGATGTGGTAGAATGCGGTCATGGCGGTGGATCAAATCACCATGGCATCGGGGGTATGTGGAGCCTGTGACATGGCACATATCACCACGATCAGTACAGCCAGGCATGCAGCTATTATAAGTAGTACAAATGCGATTTTTCTTTTTTCCGCCCCTGGCAGGAGCCTGAAGTTCTGGAGGCGGTACTTGATAGTGAGGGCACCGGTTGCAAAGGCCGCAATCATTCGGCCGAAATCGAAGTTGACGATAATTCGCCACAGGGAAGTCATGCCTTTGATGTGGGGAGCTGACCGGGTCAAGTCGAAGGTGGCGCCCCGGTAGATATCCGTATTGTCGGGATCGGCGATAAAACTGTACCCGCATGCGCATTTGACCTTAATGGCCCCTTTGTTGAGGGGGAAGCGGAGCCGTCTAGCGCAGGCGGGGCAGGTTTTGATAAGATGCATCGGTGTTACTGTAAATCGCGAATTTGCTTCAGTATCAGAGGCATTTTAGAGAAGAGCGTCTCAAGATCGGATGGACTGAGGCCGGTAGTTTGTATTGCGGCGTCCTGTATCTCGTAGTAGAGTCCGTCACTGCCGATCCCGACGCCTCCCATCAAGCAGATAGCGCTTGCTATATGGACAATAGAGGTCTCGAGGCGGTGTTCCTTCGGCGCGCTGGAGGGGTCCTGGTAATAGCGGACGATAGAGCGAAGGACGGGGGGAAAGTTCCATTTCTCCAGTATTCGTTCACCTACCTCCTGGTGATTGTATCCCATGATTTCCTTCTCAGCCTGGTGAAAGGGAACCCCCTGTGATTGCGCCATGTCGAGAATTTGATTGAATGCCTGGTGTACAAAAAGGGAAATTACCACCTTCCCCACGTTGTGTATGATGCCTCCGGTGAAGACGACATCTGCGATTTCTTTGCGTTTTTTTGCGAGTGCGATATCACGGGACATGGTGGCCACCGCGAGCCCCTGTCTCCAGAGCTCGCCCTGGTCGAGGTCGTATCCGATGGCGGGTTTATCCAGGACCGGTTTCGCCGCGACGAGCATGACGATATCTTTTACCTCTTTAAGGCCAAGGGTAACGATGGCGCGGTCGATAGAGGTGATTTCTTTACCCTTGCTGAAATAGGCCGAGTTGCAGAGTTTGAGTATATTCGCGGTCATAGCCTGATTGGTCCCTATTTCCCTGGCGACATCCTTGAAAGAAACATTAGGGTCATTGACCATGTTAATGACCTTTCCGGCCACCTCCGGAAGGGAAGGCAGGCGGTCGATATCGTTTATGATTGATTCAATTTGCTGTTTAATCATCTGCTCCATGCGTAGTCTCCGGGCGACCGATGTTATACTTTATAATACATTTTTTCCTTTCCGCCGGCCTTGACTTTCATGCGGCCGTCTTCAAGGTAAAAATCGATGACCCTACCCAGGTTCCCGCCGAGGTCCTCGACAAGAATCGGGATGCCGATTTTTTGCAGCTCTTCTTTCGTCTGATCGATGTTCCTTTCTCCGATTTGCCCGAGTGTAATGTTGGACCCGAATTTGAACATGGATGCACCGCCGGTAATTTTAGCGGAAAGATTTTCCTTTCGTGCCCCTTCCTGAATAAGCGTTTTTACAAGAAGCGGAATTGCAGTATCGGCGTATTTTTCAGGGGTGGCGACTCGCTTGAGGTTTTGAGGAAGAAGTATATGGGCCATGCCACCAATTTTTTTTATCCGGTCATAGATGCAGATAGCGACACAGCTGCCGAGTATAGTGCGCAAGATGGCCGGGGAAGTGGAATTTCTGATCTGAGCGACGCCGACAGTGATTATTTGACTCATAACTATTACTCTGGATACTCCAGTATGATCAGTAATGCAATAAAAAAGGAATAATAGTGAATGTTGACCCTTTTGTCAAGAGTATTAAAGATCTGCAACCAAAGAGTCAACCCGAGGAAAATTTAAAACTGGAAAGTATTGCATGAATTATTTTCACAGAGACACGGGAACAGAGAGAAATGCAGAATTGATGGTGTATAAATATAGTTGACTGTGGATTTAAAAATGATGAAATCGTTTGAGTGAAGGGGGATGTGTCTGAATGAACGATGCAGTACGGATACAGAATATCCTTGATCGGATCGACCCGGATAAAAAAAACAGCACGGGACCGGTCTTTTTGAATTCGATCCACAACGAGTTCATCATGCTTGGGGGTATGTTAACTGTCCCGCGGATTCCCGTCAGGGAGCTTGATTACGGGACCGCGACGGGAGTTGTCACGCAGTTAGTGGCCCTCATACCGGAATTTTTACGCGGACATTACCTCCTTGAACGGAGAAAGCCGGCGGCCGATCAGCATTCGCTTCAATTCATTCGAATCATTGGAGGACGGGCGCTCCAATTCGTCCATATGCTGAAAATCGATTTGCTATTCAGCGGCGATTCTTCCACCATAATAGAAAAAGCCACCACGGATCTTTATCCTTCATATCACACAGACAGGATCTACTATAAATCGAAAATTATACCGGTGAGGAATGCGTCATCGGTTGGATTCGAGCCCATCAGGATGAAGGAGGCCGATCATGTCGAGGCAGACCACTATCGGCACCTCTTTGCCATATTCGATGAACACAATGCAAAGGATTTCTCGAAGGAGCTGTGCCGATATTTGGGAACGGAACTATTCGGCGTTTCTCTTGATCTTTACCAGTTTATAGAATACGAGTATTTCACGGCATGTATGAGCATCCTGAATCCGACTGAAGAAATGCTTGAAGAGGCGTGCGAGTTGTTCGAGCCGATGTTCGTAATTCTCTATAATCGATACGCGGATCTCGACGATCTGATACCGCGCGATTCAATAAAGGAAATATTTTCACGGGAATTGGTTGTGGATCGGAAAGTTGTTTCGGGAAGCCCGGAATATATGGATAGACTGAAGCGCTATTTTCAAAGGTTTCAGGTGCGCAGGGATGAAGAAATGCTTCTCAGGGGGTGGTGGAGGATTGATCTGGAACGGTGAGAATCTATGGACGGGACAACATCGCAATAATCCTTTCAAGAAAAATCTCATGGGAATCGGAGAGAAGTGAGTGAGAATTATCATAATAGTACACTGCGTCCTCGCGTCGCTCATGATTCTTTTCTCGGTGCCCGGTGTATACGCTCCGATTAATATTGAAGTTTCTCTGGAGAAGTTGCCAATAGGTCCCTCCGTAGAGTTTTTTGCGGATGATACGGGTGCGTTAACGACTCAGGAGGTCTCCAACCCTGGCTTTGGCGGCAGATGGTCACATCAGGGCGAGGAAAATCCGGGATTCGGGTTTTCCAGGTCGGTTGCCCGGGTAAGGTTTTCCATCGGGAATGCTATGGGCCGGGTGTATTCTCTTCCTTCCATGATTATTTTTCCTTGCCCTCCCGCTTAGAAAAGAGATTCGGAGCCTTCTCCCTGAGCTTTGCCAAGGCGACGAGCAATTTTTTCATATCAATCGTATAATAATATACCCCGTGGCGGAGCAGTATGCTTTCCCCGTATGAACCCGCAAGCTGGTAGGGGAATGGGATCGGGATCGGTTCTTCCTCATAACCAGAGGCATGGAGTCCGTTGGTATCTTGCCAAATATAGCCCCTGCCGGTGAGCTCAATGTCGATTATATCGGAAAATCGATACACGATTTTTTTGTCTTTATTTGCGAAGGCCCATCGGGTTAGCTGCCAGGCACCGGAATTACCAAAAATGTAGTAAATATATTCAGAATCCATATGAATCTTTGAGGATGAGGTCCGAAGGTTCTTCAACACTACGTTTTTATCGTCGAGGTTGACGATGTTAAAATAGTACGAGCCGGCTATGCCGGCGGCTATGCCGAGCAGGTTCCGTTTTTTTAGAAAAGTCACGGTGTAATATTTTGTGTAGGGAGGTGGAAAGGTATCTTTCAATAAAAGAACCTCCTCGTTCTCCCGAATGGAGTAACGGTAGAGATTGAAACTCCTATAATAGATAACGGCGTCGCTATAAATCACGCAATTAAGGAGGGGGTTTTTTTCATCTCCGATCTCGATGTCGTCAAGATGCCCGCCCCCGGAGTCGAAAAGAGAAAGACGTCGCTCGTCGGAAGCCACCGCGAAATTGCCGCTTACGTCAAGGTGCTTGATGCCATCGCCGCCGACCATTGAAAGCTCAAACCGCGAGGGAAAAATGATGCGCGCATCATTCTCATCGACCGAGTAAAGAACGTTGCCGTTGGATATGCAATCAGTCCCCGCAATCGAGTCGATCGAGCTATACCTGATTAATTCAAGCGCCAGGGCCTCAACCGCACCGGGATCCCTTTCAAGATAGCGTTCTATGGCGGCATCAAGCTTTTTCTCGGGATCGAATGAACAGGAAACGAGTGAGAAAAACATAGCCAGGAAGAATAGTTTATCCAGGATGCCGGATCGCATTGTCATTTCATCCTTTTTCGTGAGGTGGTTTTTTCGACGATTCTTTTCACGAATTCCGAGTCATAGAGTTCGACCATCTTCGTAGGGGCAACGGTTTTTGCCCTTAGGCTGAATTTTGACGTGGTGATGTAAATGCCGCTTTTACAGTTCTGACTCAGGATGACTTTATGAAAATCGTTTATATTGTCTTCGGTTATTTCTCGGGTGGTCCGGTGAAAGGTGATAAGTATCGGCGGATCGTTTATTCTCTTGATGTTATAGGCCTTGTACTGGTAGAGATGAGGGTTTGTACGTTCCTTGGATATTATGTTATAATTAAGGCCTGATATAAGTTCCACTATGAGTGGCTGAAGTGAGTCGAGGGAAGAGGTGAAAATGGTCATCATGCTTACATTGCCCAAGATTTCCTGATAGGATTCGAGTTTCATTCGCGTGTTTTTAAATCCAGGATTATCTTCTGCGATTTTACTCCAGTGGTGGAAAGCCTCCTTGATCTTATTTTTCTGCTCATAACAATCCGCAAGAAGATAGCGATATTCATGGGCCTCCTCGCTTTTATCCTTCAGGTTGACCAGTCCCTGTTCCATGATCTCGATGGCGTTGTCGTAATCTTCGAGGGCATTGTTGATTTCGCCGATTTTAAAAAGGCTCTTCAAAAAAAACTTCCTTTCGTTTTTTGCCTTCTGAAACATGATGATGGCATTGTCGTAATCCCGTTTAATATGATAGATCATGCCAAGGTGGAATTCGGCCTCGGGATTGGCACCAGACAGGGCCAGGGTCTTGAGGAGACATTGCTCGGCCCTGTCGTAGTCGGAAACATTATAGGAGGATATGCCGAGTGGGAAATAGATGTCATTCAATGACGGATTGATGGAGATGGCCTTTTCAAGATGCTCACGCGCCTTTTTGAAGTCGTTTTTCTTGAACAGGGCATGACCGATCCGGTGATTGGCTACCAGGTCGTCTGGATTGAAAATGAGTATGGCTTTATATTCATCGATTTCCTTGGGAAAATTTTTCGTTTCACTATAGAGTCTGGCGAGATGGTAGTGGATGTCGACTTCATTGATGTATTTATTGAAGTTGGGCAGGGCCAAAACCGAGTTGAATTCCGAGATGGCGAGAACATACTGATTCTGTTTCATAAGAATGAGGGCGCGAAGATACCGGGCAGGTGGATAATCGCTTTTCCGATCCAGTATTTTTTTTACGATTTCGTTGGCCTTGCTTATAGAGCCGGAATCAAGATATTCCTCTGCTTTTTGAATTCTGGCCTGAAAAGATGTTGATTTAATAACTATAAAAACAACAATGATGATGATAATGAACAGTATTGCGATGGTGATTCTCATGGTGTTTTATGCATTGTGCCTGTAATGAAATCGGTTTTGAAAATCTATCGGGTTTGTGGCCGCTACATTACTGTCACGTTCCACCGACGTATTTAGCTAGGAGTCATGGTTTTAGTCAAGTAAATATCTCGGGTACGCGGACGGGATATAAAAAACCCTCGTAGAAGAGCGGAGGCGTTGCGGCATCAACCTTGCACGCATATATGAGAGCAATAAACGGGTCAGACATGATTATTGTGATATGCATTTTGTACGTTGAAGAGGACGGCTCATGATCAAACATGCGGTGCAAATCCCTAACGAGAGGATCATCATACTTGATTTCGGGTCGCAATACACGCAGTTGATTGCGAGAAGGATACGCGAGCTGCATGTATATGCGGAGATCGTCCCCTATTACTATCCCTTTGATGTCATACGCAGGGAAAAGCCTGCCGCCCTTATACTGTCCGGCGGGCCCTCTTCCACCTACGATAAGGATGCTCCCCATGCTGCGCCAGAACTATTTACATTGGGAATTCCGGTTCTGGGTATCTGTTACGGATTGTATCAGGTGGTCAGGAGCTTCAATGGTACAATAGAGGGGGCCCGGTCGAAAGAATATGGTCGGGCGGTGATACACACCGCCGGGGACTCGCCGCTTTTCCGGGGATTGGGCGGAGAGGAGCAGGTATGGATGAGTCATGGCGACAAGGTGGTGTCTCCACCACCAGGATTTTCGGTGATTGCCTCTACTGAGAATGCAGAAATCGCTGCGATTGAACAGAGGGAAAAACGTATATACGGGGTGCAATTTCATCCCGAGGTCTACCACACAATCAACGGAAAAAAGGTCATCGAAAATTTCCTGTTCGATATCTGCGGCCTGAAGCCGACATGGACCATGGCTTCCTTTATCGAATCGTCCGTTGAGGCGATTAGAACTGAAGTGGGGAAAGGGACTGTTCTGCTCGGGCTGTCGGGAGGGGTCGATTCGTCGGTCACGGCGGTTCTTTTACAGAAGGCGATCGGTGAGCGGCTCTATTGCGTTTTCGTTAACAATGGGGTACTGCGCAAAAACGAGCATGAACAGGTCGTTGAGCGCTTCAAAAAGCACATGAAACTGAATCTGATTTATGTCGATGCCACAAACCGATTTCTTAACCGGCTTAAGAGGGTTGAAAACCCGGAGAAGAAGAGGCATATAATCGGGCGTGAGTTCATAAAGGTTTTCATGGAGGAGGCTCGCAGGTTGGGCCGTTTCGACTTCCTCGCCCAAGGTACACTTTACCCTGATGTCATCGAGTCCGTATCGACAAAAGGGCCTTCCGACACCATAAAAAGCCATCACAACAGGGTGCCTGAAGTCCTGAAGTTGATACGGTCGGGCAGGGTGATTGAACCGCTGAAGGAGCTTTTCAAGGACGAGGTACGCGATCTGGGTCGGGCCCTGGGCATGCCCGAAGAGCTGATCCGCCGACATCCCTTTCCCGGGCCAGGACTTGCGATCCGGATAGTGGGGGAGGTCACACCTGAACGGATTCGCATACTGCAAGAGGCGGATGACATCGTTGTAGGGGAAATAAAGGCGGCGGGTCTCTATGATGAATTATGGCAGATTTTCGCGGTCTTTCTTCCGGTGAGGTCGGTAGGCGTCATGGGAGACAGCAGGACTTATGAAAACGTAATCGCGATACGGGGGGTTACCTCTGTGGATGCGATGACAGCAGACTGGGCGATCCTTCCCGAAGGGTTATTAAGAAAGATATCGAACCGCATCATCAACGAAGTGAAAGGAATCAACCGCGTGGTGTACGATATCTCATCAAAGCCACCCAGTACGATCGAATGGGAATAAGCGCCATCCCGGTTTCCCGGACCTCTTCGATATCCTCGTTGTATCCATGTTGCGTCTCCCGGTCGCGAATGATTATGTGATGCCCGAATAGATCATTCGGGGGCGTACCTTCTTTCCTGTGACCCTGAAGTCATAGCCGATATGTGAGTCATACCATCTGTTTTCGTGTCAACAAGACCCTCTCACTTCCATTTTCCGGCGGATTCCTAAACGGTGACTTGCATTTCCGGTATTTCCGTTTGCATTAATGGCTGAAGATAGAGATACAATAAATGGTGAGGGGGGGGCGGCAAATTTCAAATCGTTTTATTCATGGTTTGATTGTGGCTTCCTCATGATTTAAAAGGAAAAGTTTCCATTCCGTTCCTCCTGTGAAGCCCCCGATTGAACCGTTGGAACGAACAACCCTGTGGCAGGGGATCAGGATGGGGAAGGCGTTTTTTGCCATAACGTTTCCGACAAACCGCGCACCGCGTTGAATTCCCGCAAGCCGGGACAGGGATCCGTATGAGATGGTGGACCCGGGATTCACTCCAAGGAGGGCGCAATAGACAGCGATTTCCCCGGGGGTGAACATGCCGAGATCAAGGTCGATAGTCTCATGGCCGGAATAGGAATAGTGGAGAGAAATAATCGATCTGGCGGTTGAGGTAAAGGTCTTGATACACGGATTGGAGAGGGATGAAGGGTCGGAAAAATATTTATTTAAGAGTACACTCGCACGGGTTGTCTGCGATGTTTTCCCCTTTTGAAACGTGTTTTCAATGACGGAAAGGACCTCACCGTGAGGGGTGAATATGACACTTTTCAGGCATGAATCTGTGCCAAGAAGGAAGAGCGCTCCGACAGGCGAGTCGTGGATTGTGAACCGAATGTCGCTCTCCTGATTGAGGCTTTTTATATGAGCAGTGTCACGCATCAGACGCATCCATAAGGGCAAGGGCCGAGTGCCGGTCACGATTGATTTGTTCGACCAGTTTATCCGGGCTGGTGAATCGTATTTCATCCCTGATGCGGTCATAAAATTCCAGGGTCAATACCGTATCATACAGGTCCCCCTCGAAATCAAAAAGATGGACCTCGATGCTCCAGTGCGTGTCCGAGAATGTAGGATTGAGACCTATATTGAGCATGCCCTTTTTTCTCAATCCCCCATCAAGAACCGCGGTAACGGCGTAGACGCCGTTTCCCGGGATGATCTTGTCCGCGTTCAGGGGATGGATGTTGGCAGTCGGAAAACCGAGCTTGAAGCCCCGTCCCTTCCCCCGCACGACGGTCCCCGAGAGGGAATAGGGGCGGCCCATAAGGCAGCCGGCAAGGCGAACTGCTCCCCTCTCGATTTCGCGGCGTATTCTGGTGGAAGAGACCGGCTCCGACTCATGGTACTCCTCTTCAATGCGCGTGATCTCGACTCCAGTGGTGTGTGCAAGTTCGGTCAGGAAATCGTAATTACCCTCCCGGTTTTTGCCGAAGGCGTGATCGTATCCGATTACCAGAAATTTTGCGTCCAGTTTGTCGATAAGAACTTCGTGGTAGAAATCGGATGCACTCATCATTGCCATCTGCCGGGTGAAATTCAGGAGAATGATGTTGGGAATTCCAAAATCATATATTGCATTTATTTTTTCCTCCGTGGTGGTAAGAATGTGGATCGGCATTTCGGGATTCAGGATTTTACGAGGGTGCGCGGAGAACGTGATGACCACGGGGTCCCCCGATTCCCTTGCTGAGACGGTAAGGAGGGAAGCGAGAATTTTCCGGTGACCGAGATGGACGCCATCGAAGTTTCCGATGGTAACCACAGGGTTTCTGAACAGGTTCTTGTTATCAGGCAAGTGATGGTAAATTTTCATAGGTTGCGTCGGGGGTCGGCGAGTTTGCTTCTGACAGCGGCCGTGACCCGCACTACGATGCCATCGAGCGGCATCTATCATTATCAATGTCAATGTGACAGATACAGGCCTGCAATGTTCGTGTCAAGTTTTTTAATGAAGGCGTTGATCGTAACGGGGCCGGGGAATCCAGACCCTGTGGGACTTTTTTTCGGCAAAAGAAAAATGATATGAGACGGAGGCAGAGCACCCAAAAATTTGATCAAGGGAGCCGTCCAGGTCATGTATACCTCGCCTGGATGATTTCTGCATGTAGCGGAGAAGGCGATAGAACCCGCCAAAGGAGATAGTGGTGTTTATCACGGGAATGGCGCATCGGAGAGAAATGGATGAATTAAGGCCAATGCCATAGTATCTTGCCGCGGGTATGCGCTGCATTTTGAATTCGGGTCCGGATTGAGAGAAAGAATTTTTATAGTTAGCCTTCTGTGAGCCGGATTGAAAGGTTCCGGCGAGGGAGGCGTGAATGCCGAGTATCGGGGAGATCGGAACGACCACACCGATACCGATCTCCGGGGTAAAGTGGAGCGAGCGGCCTTCCATCGTCGTCCGGAACACTTCTACGGGCAGATATAAACGGGAATGGCGGTAACTCACGGTGTAGTCGGTGATTTCAGTGCGCACACCAGCGAATAGTTTCATCATATCGAAAAGGAGGTAGGAAAGGCCAGCGTGAACGTCATATAATTTGATCGCGTACTTAAATCGCCTGTAAACAAGATCGGGAATCAATGCCACACCACCGCCTTTGGTAGAAACGAAGCCGTAGTGGAAGGAGGACGAGAGTTCCCATTGCCCCGCGAACCGTACCGCGAGATGGGGACCGTAGGACGCGAACTCGAGGGGGGGATAGGATGGCGCGTTCGTATCTACAATTTTTATCATATCGGGGGGATACATGATGATTTTTTCGTTGTTCCATGCGGGGTCCCAACGATTGTACGCAGTCGTCGCACCGATTTCAATATCAACCCCCTCCGCGGGCAGGGGTATGGGAAGAATAAGGAGAAGGGTAATGGCGGCGAGGGTTTGTTTCACTATCCTGTTCCTTGTTTCGCGATGAAATTATTCATCGCCTCTTCAGGATAAATAATCAACATATTTTTTATCACGCCACTATTTTTGGCACGTATACAGGGAAGGAGGGCGGGGAATGAATTCGGACTGAATTATTTCTCTCCGGCGCCGGATGATTTTTTCATGGAAAAGTAGGAGCGCCTGATAATACCATATGTGGATGGCCGGGACACGATCCCGAGAATAAAGGCCTGCACCTTTCCGCTGATACCGGGGGTTATGCGCGCCTTTCCCCTGAACATGGCGTTGATCCCTGCTTTCGCACAGGAGTCGGGTGAAAGGAGGGTCGCGCGTATAACTGACGGAATGAATACCTCATTCGAGGTGAAAAAATTGGTATTAATTCCTCCCGGAGTCAGGCAGGTAACCGCAACATTCCTGTCCTTCCATTCGCAGTGGAGGGCCTCGGAGAATGAGAGGATATAGCGCTTGGTCGGTCCATAGGTGAGGGAGGCGGGGTCTGGGAAACCGGACGCGATGGAGGAGATATTGAGTATCCAACCTCGATGGCGGTCGAGCATGGGCCTCCCGAAGAGAAAGCAGAGCTTAGTGAGGGAGAGGATATGCAGATTGATTATTTCCTCGATGGAGCGAATGTCGCGCATTTCGCGATCGATGTTGAGGAATATCCCGGCGCAGTTGACCAGGATGTCGACTTCAATATTCGCGTCCAGGCAGTGCTGAAAAATACGTTCGGACGAATCGGGCTTGAAAAGATTCATTGCGAGGGTCGTGGCTTTGCCGCGGCCGTCATTAATAATCTCCTGCTTTACGCGCTCTAATTCCGGAAGGTTTTCACTGATCAGAAGGCATGTGTGCCCGCGCGAGGCAAGTTCCTTCGCGATCGATTCACCGAGTCCGGAGGAGGCCCCGGTCACAAGGGCGGTGAGGACATGGTTGTTGCGTTTCATGGGCAGGTGTCACCTGACAGGATTTTATTCGCGATGAGGCAGGCGGTACGATAATCCGAAGTGGAAGTGATCTTGAAATTGGAGAAGTCGCCATCCGTCATTTTTACCCTGAACCCGGCAGCCAGTACCAGGGACACATCATCCGTGACGTCGGGGTCTTCTGCGGCGACCATGTCGTGCGCCGTCCTGATGATGGAATAGAGAAAGGCCTGGGGGGTCTGGGCATGGTACATGCAATCGCGTGCTGGGACAGAGCTGACATACCCGTCCCTAATTTCGGCGATGGTATCGCGTACCGGGACATAGACCGCGGCCGCGCCGTGAGTCCTGACTTCAGCCAGGCACCGAGAGACAGTAACAGGGTCGATAAAGGGGCGCGCTGCGTCATGGAAGATGAGTATGTCGTCATCGTCGTAATCGAGAAGGGTGAGGGCGTTCATGGTAGATTTCTGCCTGGACGTGCCCCCGGGGAGCACCGAGAAGAGCCGATTTATTCCGAAACGCACGGCGATCGATTTAACATCGTTGATGTAATCCTTCGGAACCACAACCACAATCCGATCAATTCCCTCAATGGCTTCGAAGGTTTCCATCGACCAGGCCATGACAGGCTTCCCACCGAGGGGCAAAAACTGTTTCGGTGTGTCGATGTTGAGGCGGAGACCCCTGCCTCCACCGAGAATGACTGCATAGACACGTCCCATTCCGCATGTCTCCATTATGAGTGATGAAACGCCCAACCTGCATGGTACCGTTCAATTCCGGATCGACAGCCTGCCAGATGGGGAGGGGAAATGATGTCCATCATCAACGCCTTAAGGAATAGGGGACGTGACTGATAAATGTCAAGAATAAATATGGCCTTCGGAAGAACCATCGGGCCGTTTAAGGGACACCAGCGAATGCATGAGTGCCTGTGCAGACTTTGACCAGGAAAAGAGCCTGGAGCGGTGGAGCCCCTTTTCCGTCATCTCCCGTCTCAAGGAGTCGTCGGTGAGCAACTGCTCCATGGAGGCGGCAAGCCCCTGGATGTCTTCGGGATCGATCATGATCGCGGCGTCACCCGCAACTTCCGGGACAGAGGAGGTGTTTGAGGTGATGACCGGACAGCCGCACTGCATTGCCTCAAGAACGGGAAGACCGAAACCCTCGTAGAGTGACGGGAAGACGAAAAGATCCGCACCGGTATAGATAGGGGCGAGCTCGTCAGAACCGATATATCCAGTCAAAAGAATGTTGTCCGCGACCCCGGAATCCTTGAGGTCACGGAAAAAATCTGAACCGATCCATCCGGTCATGCCCACAAGAACAAGCTGGCAGTCATGTCGGCCCGGCATTACACAATAGGCTGCGATGAGGGACTTCAGGTTTTTTCTGGGTTCGAGGGTACAGACGGAGAGGATATATTTCTTGGTAATGCCGTACTTCTTTCTGACAGCGGCGATCGATGGGAGATCGGCGCGATGGAATAGCAACGGATCTGCCGCAAGAGGGATCGCATCGATTCGGGTTTCAAGTCGTAGAAGGGCCCGTGCGTCAGTCTTTGTATTTTCAGATATGGCGATGAGGAGATCCATTTTTTTCATGTTGCGAAGTGTAAAAAGCATCATTCTGATCTTGTTCCCGAATTCCATAGTACCCGGGTAGAGAGTCCAGACGAGGTCGTAAAGAATACCTGCTTTTTTCACGGGGGAGAGAAAGAAGAATGGATAGTAGTATGTCGATGTGCCGAGATAGACGTCCACACCATTCGTTTTCAGGGAGGATGCAAGTTTCCATGTGAACACGATCTCGTCAAGGAGCTCAAGGGCGATTTTTGCCGCCCTGTTGAGAATGAGGACCAGAGACCTGAACCATCCACCATTATCGACCGATTGTAAACGGAGCCATCGCTCACGTGTGTTTATGCGCGATCGCTTCAGCCCGTAATCGAAACACACTTCGCACCAGTTATCACTAACGATATCGGCATGTTTGACGCCGTCCATGGAATATATATAATAGGAGTTCTCCTGGTCGATTTTTTGAAGTTCATTGATGTAGTGGAGGACCACATTCCCCACACCGGTGATTTTTTCCTGACTTAGGGCGTTAGCTTCAATGGCAATTTTCATCTCTATGCTCCGCTTCGATATGATACGCTATTGTCAGGCGCACGGTTCAACCATCATGCTCATGAAAGATGTCCAGAATCCCTCGTGCCGTCGATTTCCATGTATAGCGGGCGCAATTCTTCGAGCCCGCGGCAACTATCCTGTTTCTGAACCTGCGGTCGCGGACGATACGGACCATGGCGCACGCCAGATCGTCCACGTCACGGGGGTCCACATAGAGTGCGCCCTCTCCCGCTACCTCCGGGATGGAGGCGGTGTTAGAGGCGATGATCGGGCACCCGCACGCCTGGGCTTCAAGGATGGGAAGTCCGAAGCCTTCGTAGAGAGATGGATAAAGGTAACAATCGGCGAGGTTGTACATACGCACGAGGTCGTCATCATCGATATATCCGAGCTTCATTACTCGGTCAGCGAGACCGTTTTCCTGTATGAACCGGTGGATGTCGCTGTCGAGCCAGGAATCCCCGCCGGTAAAGTAGATGCAATGCGGTATTGAGTCCCGTACTATCATGAAAGCGCGCAGGAGGTTCAACATATTCTTCCGCGGGCTCAATGACCCCGCATAGAAGAAGAAGGGTATGGTGAGACCGAGCTTTTTCACCGTCCCGTCCAGTTTCTTTTTATCGGTGATTGTCATGAAGCTCTCCTCGACTCCCTCCTTTACCACCCGGATTTTATCCCCGGTAATATCAAGAAGTGAGCGCATTCTTGATGCTGTGAAGTCGGAAACCGTGAGGTCACGCCAGGAAAAGCGTGCAGCAACCGGGATCATGATCCTGTGATGAAGATTATCGAAAAACTTGAATTCCCGGAAATCAAGATCCTCGAAATAGACGATATCGTGATACACGGGAATTTTCTTCCCGCGCACCAGTGGCGAAAACGTGTTTTTTGGAAAAAGAAAGATGTCAATCCTGTTCAGCCAGGAAAAGGCTGGTATGTATATATAATCGAAAAAAAGCTTCGATCGGATTCGGACGATCCTGGTGATAAAATTATCCGGCAGGGAGAATCCGAAGTCGACTGAGTCGTACATGAGTATGATATAACGGTTTTTCCTGTCAAGGGAGGCAAGCTCCCTGATAACATTCATGGTGTAGCGGGCCGGCCCCCCCTGGCGTTCGTTCAGCACACGGGCGTTGATTGCGATATTCATCATTTTTCCTCCCCGCATACCCGCGTGGTGCCTATTGCATTAAACGCGGATAGATAGGCGGTGGCCTGTGCGCCTAACCCGTAGGTGCGTGACAGTGCCAGACCCTTTTCCCGAAAGAAGTCGAGGCGGTCTGTATCGGTCAATAGTCCGTATATCTTCTCGGCGATGTCCCCGGGTAAGAGAGGGTCCGCGTATTCTATAGCGTCGCCGTAGACTTCGGGTATTGCGGTGACGGGAGATGCGAGAGCGGGTGTACCCGAGGCAAGGGCCTCGAGAATTGGGAGGCAGAAGCCCTCATGCAGGGAAAGGAGAGTGAAGAGGGCCGCCTCGCGATAGAGTGTCCCCAGTTCCTGGCCATCGACATATCCCTTGAAGACGATTTTTTCCCTGACTGATGGTTCAAGTCCATCGATCAAATCCCGGAGAGGGCTGTTTTTCCATCCGGATCCCCCGACGATTAGCAGGTGATGAGGAATGGACCCGGCTATGAGCTCAAAAGCCCTGACCAGGTTCAGCAGGTTTTTTCTTGGCTGGAGAGTGCCAACGAACAGGATGTAATCTTTTTTTCCATTCTTACCTGCGGGGTGAAAGGAATCGAGGTCTATACCGTTGTGGATCACGATAATCCTTGTGCGGTCAATGCCGAGGTAACGGACCAATTCATCCCGTGAATGACGGGACACTGTGAAAAAATGGTCTGCGCGCCGGATGAAGAGGGGAAAGAAGAGGCGATAAAAAAGCTTATTGGAAAAGGAGATGGCCCCGGGCACCGCCCTGTAAGCAACGTCATGGATTGTAACAGCAACCGGAATGACGCGGGGAATGAAAAGGGGGAAATATTCCGCGCCGGCGAAAAAAAGATCGAGATTGTCTTTAATTATACGACTCCTGAGGGACGGGCTCTGAAGCCAGAGGCGGCGATGGTCGCTGAAAACGCCCGGTACGATACTGAGTCTGAAGCGTGGGTTGGAAAGGATTTTTTTCGCGCGCTTTTCATGGGTGACCCCGGGGGTGTAGAGAAAGTATTCGTTCACCCTGTCGACGCTCGAGAGCTCCTCCAGGAGCCTGAGAAGGTAGGTGCCAAGGCCGTCGATTTGCCTGGCGTAAAGATAGTATGCGTCAACGCCTATTATCATAATCGGCTCTCATGGACAAGTTAGTGATGACGCGCTCCCGAGCGTCAATGAAAAAAAAGCGTTTCAGCCCGGCCATACGGGACGATTCCATCGTGGTGACGCCATTGATCGGTATGGGAAGAAAACGTCTTCTTGTGCTGATTACCTGATCCGGGGAGCCAGTCTCTCAATAATCATTGCGCTTCTGCGTCTCTCGCATTCCGGTGTGAGATGGTTCACGCTGTCAGCGAAGCAACCCTCCGGATAGACGGTGTGCCACGGTTCGTTCAGCAATTCGATCCCGAAGCCCTCGTCAAAGAGGATTTCAAGGTAGCCGATGGGCACTCTATTGAGAAGATAGTCGGTCTCCGGGAACGGGGGGAAGGCAAGTATGAACCGCACACCCTTCAATCCCGCCCGTTCATTGAAACGTTGTAAATATGCAAGATCATCGGTTTTGGGCTCACCAAAGCGGGCGCCACTTCCGTTCAGGGGTCGCATCACCTTAAAGGGTCTGATCCTGTCACCTGAATCGTTATACTGCTCGGCATAGCGGTAAAATCCGCCGGTGCAGGGACGGTCGTATTTCGATTCGAGAATGATAGCGAGATAGGTCTTGATCTTGATCTGGTTCAACAGGATGATCGTACGGGACAGATCGATTAGCCTGCACTCTGAGAGATGGTCCTTAATGCTCTTGCCCGGTGTCATCAGGAAAAAGAAGCGAGGAGCCTCGTCGTTTTCACGGATGTATCGGAAATACTTCGGGTCGAGAAGAGTGGCGTATTCCTGGCATATGATAACGATGTCACCTGCTTTGAGATAAGGAAACACCTCTTCGAGATAGCGTTCGATGTTCAGGCCGCCCCAGAGACCGAGGTTTACGACTGATCGGGAGATCCGGGAGCGCCGATTGAGCTCCTTTTCTATGAGGTTGCCACGCATGGTGGTGAGATTGCTTCCCCCTATGAAGATGATCCGGGGAGGGGTTCGTGAAGCCAGCAGGTCGCGTTTATTCACCAGGGCCGCCAGGTCATGGTAATAGTTGCCGGGAGTGAACCATGCAAGTGCGGTAAGGGCCGTGCCGATCATTGAGGCGATCGCAAGTTTAAAAATTATTTCTGGTGCTCCTGATAGGCGCATATCTTTAAAACCTGAAATATATGAATTGGTCAGAGGTAAACATCCCGAAATAGAGAATCGATGCGATCATGACGGAATAGAGGGTCCACCTTGCCCATACGGGGGCTCCAGAAAGGGGCTCGCAATCCCGCCCGTGCTCCCGAAGTATACCTGCGATCCAGAGTGCCATGACAGCAAGCAAAGTGATGAGCATTTCAGAGCGATATGATTCCCGTGAAAAACCGAGTATGGAGCCGGCCCTGGTAATATCGCCGATAGTGCGTATACGATCGATGTCGTGAAAGAAAAGTGAGGCGAGAATATCCCCGATGCCGAAAAACATGCCGCGAATAAAGGATAGTGCGGCGGGGATGTTTTCTGACCTGAAAAATATCCAGGCGAAACAGACAAGGATCGTAGTGGTGGCGATCCCGATTGCGCGATGAAGCACCGGCTTACGCAGGAGGCCTGTGAAGGCTGCAAGGCGGTCCCGAGCGGGGCGGGTCAGTGAACCGGCGATCACATAGAGGCCATGAAGCGCACCCCATGCGATGAAGGTCCCGCCCGCCCCATGCCAGAGTCCGCTCACAAGAAAAGTGATGAATACGTTAAGACGCCTGCGCCATGGGGTGACACGGTTGCCACCCATGGGAATGTAGAGGTAGTCCCTGAACCAGGAGGTAAGGGTGATGTGCCATCTACGCCAGAATTCCGTGAGGGAGGCGGCGCCATAGGGATGCTTGAAATTCTCGGTGAGTCGGATGCCGAAGAGGCGGGCCGAGCCGAGGGCGATGTCGGTGTATCCGGAAAAGTCTGCGTAGATCTGCACCGAGAAAAAAATAGCGGCAAGGAGAAAGTAGACGCCATGATAGTGTTCATGGTGGCTGAAAATCTCGTTAACCGGAATAGCCACCCTGTCTGCGATGACCATTTTTTTAAAGAAGCCAAAAGCCATGAGCCTGAGGCCCGCGGAGATGTCGCCGTAATCAAGTTTGTGGATTTCCCGGAATTGACGGATCATGAACGGCCGTTCGATGGGGCCGGCGACGATACGGGGGAAAAAAAGGAGGTAGAGAAGGATGATACCGAAATTTCGTTCAGCGGGAACGGTTCCCCTGCGCACGTCGACTACGTAGCTAACACCTTGGAAGGCGTAGTAAGAGACGCCGAGCGGCACTATCAGTTCGATTACATGACGGGGATAGTGTAAGTTAAAAGCCACGGCAATCTGTGCCGCAGCGCCGTCGAAAAAGGGGAGATACTTGAATGTCAGGAGAAGGATGATTGGAAATGATACGCCGAAAATAAAGGCGGCATCTGTGGCGGCAGGGTAATGAAGAATCTTTCCCTCAATCAGGAGGGCGGCCGTGTAGACAGCCGCGGCAACCGCGACGAGAGGGAGGATGAACCAGGGGATGGTGAAAAAATAGAAACATAGGCTTGCAGAAAGGAGCCAGAACCACCGGAAGGCCGGGGGAACCAGGTAGTATCCGGCCACGACCAGGGGGATGAAGAGCATAAATGCAATGGAATTGAATTGCATTGAAAGAATGTATGGCCCACAGGTTTTCTCAACAGGACCGGGGATGCGGGTCTACAATGCCCTCTTCAGCATCCGTATCATTTCGGAAGACCTGATGCGCTCGCCTTTTTGGTTGAGATGGTACACGGTATCGGCGAAATAGTCGAGGGGGTAGATAAAATCCTCTGGTCTGTTCAGAATCACGCAGTTGAGCTTTTCCCTCATCAAATCGTTATAGGCGCGGATATACCGCTCGTTTTTTTTGTAATAGGCAGTGGGGAAATGGGAAAAATAGAAAAAAACTTTCGCACCCCGTTTCACGGCGAGGTCGGTGAAATCATTGATGAATGAATGGTTGCTCCAATCCGGCTCGTTGAACGTCGAGTTGGAGTCCACGATTGGTCGAACGGTTACATAGGGGAGAACCCGATCGCCGTATATGTTGAATTCAGTCGCGTAATTCGGGAGTCCAATGTCGAAGATCCCTGAAAAGTTAAAAAGGACAAGGTTCCTGATATACGACTTTACCTTCATCTGCGCAAGGTCGTGCATGATGGAAAAGAGTTCGAAGTAGCGACCCTCGGCCAGATAGTGCAATGCATGGCGCCGCGGTGACATAAGAAAAAAGCACTTTTTCGATTCATCGTTATTATGGATGTATTTCACGAACCCCGCGTCGATCGCGGCGGCGTATTCCATGGTGATAACGACCGCATCCCCGGGCTTCAGAAAGGGCGCAATTTCCTCAAGGTGTTCCCTTGTGCCCAGCCCCCCCCAGAGACTCATGTTGGCGACCTTACGGTTCAGTTCCTTAGAAATGAGGCGGGAGTCGAGGGTAAGCTGGCTGCTCCCGCCAACAAATATTATCCGGGGGGGCGTCATCGACGCGAGCATCAGTTTCTTGTTCACCATTGCAGCCAGGTCGTGCGGGTGTGTGCCGGGAACGATCCATACAACGGCAAGGGCGGCTGCCATCGAGAGGGTGCAAAGTGCTATGTAACCGAAGACTTTTTTCATCTGACATCGAGCCTAGTATATGAAATATAGGAATTGCTGATTAGAATAGACACCGAGAAAGAAGATCGCGAATATCAGCCCGAAATATAACGTCCACTGTATGTACCAGGGTCGGCGCGCAATCATGTCTCTCATCCGCTCTTTCCTTACTTCCTGGATGACGTGAATTACCAGCATGACAGCGATGGAAAGGGCGAGGGTGATCATTTCGGGCAGAAAGGCCGGTTTGGAAAAGCCCAGGAACGTGGTCTTGTTCGGTACCACCAGGAACGATTTCAGGAGGCCGTAGTTCATCGACACAATCGTGCCGAAAAGGTCGTCGAGACCGGTGAAAAGATGGCTGATTATATAGAAGGCGTCAGTGGTTGAGTTGGCCCTGAAAAAGATGGCGGCGAACCAGAAGAGCAGAAACACTGATACAATCTTCAGGACCTTGTGTACGAGGGGGAGTTTGGTCAATCCTATAGCGGCGGTCATCTTCGATCGAAGTTTTCCGGTCCAGATCGAAAAGAGGATGTAAAAACCATTGAGGGCGGCCCAGGTGATGTAGGTCCAGTTTGCCCCGTGCCAGATACCGCTCAGAATGAAGGTCACGAAAACGTTATACTGCCATCTCCATTTCGAGACACGTTTGCCTCCCATCGGTATGTATACATAATCGCGCAGCCAGGCGATAAGGGTAATGTGCCAACGTCGCCAGAGCTCGGCGATCGAGGTGGAAAAATAGGGCCGCTTGAAATTGATCGAGAGCCGGATGCCAAAAATCTGCGCTGCGCCGATTGCAATATCGGAGTATCCGGAAAAGTCGCAGAAGACCTGAAAGACGAAGCAGAAGGACCCGATGATAAGATAGACACCCCAATAATCCTGGGGGTGGTTGAAGACCTCGTTGACCACAATGGCGGCCCGGTCCGCAATAACAAGCTTCTGGAAGAAGCCCCATGCCATCAGCTTGAGACCATCCATGACCTGGACGTAATCGAACTGTTTTTCTTCTCGGAACTGTGGAATGAGACGCCCGGCACGCTCGATGGGGCCGGCCACCATCTTCGCGAAAAAGAGAATGTAGAGAGAGAAAATGCCAAGGTGCCGCTCGGCGGGTTGTTTAACACGGTAAATGTCCACGAGATAGCTGATGCTATGGAAGGTGTAGTAGGAAATCCCGAGTGGTATGATGACCTGGAGAATCCGCACCGGGTAGTGAAGGCTCATAAACTGGGCAATCTGCGAAATGGTCTGGTTCAGGAAATTGAGGTACTTGAAAAACAGGAGTAGAAGCAGGGGGAACACGATGCCGACGACCAGGGCAAACTTGGTCTTTCTCGGGTTTGCCTCCCTGTTTTTCTCGATGAAAATACCGAGAAAAAAGTTGATAAGCACCACTGAGGCGATTGAAGCGACGATCGCGAGGATATTGACGGCGAAGCGCGCGTGGGATATCCTCGCGGGGTTATAGGTTGAATAACAGAAAAATGCGAAGAATATGAAACTTGCGGCAAGGAGCCATGCCCAGCGCCACCTGTGGCGAATCGTGTAATAAACGACCGCGACAACGGGCAAAAAAATCATGAATTCGAAAGAGTTAAATTGCATGTTCCGCGCTCGTTTAATCAGGGAATGACGGTTGTCGGTTTTTCTGTCGAGGAACCGGCATCCCCTGGGGGGGTCCCGGAAACCGGGCGGCGTCGATGCGCCGCTTCCTCTGCCGGCGGATGGTGCCGGTTACGTATGGCTTGGCGAGAATTATACCGACAATTCGCGCCGGGTTGACACATATAAATGATTTCAAGATTGAGTCAAGACAAAAAAGTATCACGCCGGTTCCACCGGACTGGACGGAAAACAATTGATCGATGGCGGAGTATCATTCAGACAGCATCCATTCCAGGGTGTCGCGAATGCTGTGTGATGGGCTCCATCCGATGCAATGTGTAAGAGCCGAACTGTCTCCGATGGTGGTCGTTATCTCGTTTTTCCTCATCAGGGTATCAGCACGGGTGATGCGGAAGGTGATTCCGGATAATTCCTGTATCAGGTTCACAATATCAGAAAGCCGGTATCCGATACCTCCCGCTATGTTGAATGACTTCCCTTCAGGGAATTGTTCCATCATCATGATGTAGGCCTCGACCACGTCGCGCACGTCAAGAAAGTCGCGTATCACCGATGTGTCCCCGACCTCGATTGCGAGCTTTTTTTCCCTTGCGGCTTCGACAATTTTCGGGACAAAAAAGTGGGGATCCTGCCCACGGCCGATATGGTTGAATGGTCTTGCCACGGTCACGGGTAGGCCCTGATCACGATAAAAGGCCAGGGAGATATGCTCACACGCGGCCTTACTGGCGCCGTAGTGGTTGACCGGATTGATCGGTTGTTTTTCATTAATTGGCTGAAATTCAGGATCAACGATACCGTAAACCTGGGACGAGCTTATAACCAGAACGCGTGGAAGACGTGGGAGCCGTAGAGACGCGCTAAGCAGGTTGACGGTTCCGGCGACGTTTACTTCATAGATTTTCGAGGGATCGTTGAAGTCGACGCGTGACACGGCCGCGAGGTGGAAAATGCAGTCGGGGGATATTTCATCAACGCATTCGATGAGCGAAGGGGCGTCGGTGAGGTCGACCGAGCGGAATCCGTCTCCCCCGCCAGACACGTCGATGCCGTATACGTCATGGCCTTTTTCCCGCAGGGTCCTTCGGAGCTCGGCTCCCACGAATCCGTGAATACCTGTGATGAGAGCTTTCAATAATCGGGACCATTTGGTGGGATGGTGATCAACGTGAGTGATCGACCCGCTCGAGGTCGCGTTTCATCATGATCCCGACCAACTCCTTGAATTTAACCTTAGGTTCCCATCCAAGATCGTTCTTCGCCAGGGAGTAGTCGCCCAGAAGCTGGTCCACCTCGCCTGGGCGGAAAAATCTCGGATTGATCTTCACCAGGGTTTTGCCGGTTTTTGGATCGACTCCGATCTCGTCGATGCCGGTCCCCTTCCAGGAAAGATTGATGCCTACGTGGTCGAAGGCGTGCTCGATGAACTCACGCACGGAATGGTTCTCGTTAGTGGCCAGCACGTAATCCTTCGGATCGGGGCGTTGCATCATCATCCACATTCCTTTGACGAAATCCTTCGCGAATCCCCAGTCACGCCTTGCGTCCATATTGCCGATTTCGAAATGGCCCTGGAGGCCCCTGGCGATGCGGGCAACGGCGTCGCTCACCTTGCGGGTAACGAACTCGATGCCACGCAGGGGTGACTCGTGGTTGAAGAGTATGCCGGAACAGCCGAATATACCGAAGGATTCCCGATAATTAATGGTGAGCCAGTGACCATAGAGTTTGGCCGTGGCGTAGGGACTTCTCGGATAGAAGGGGGTGCTTTCCTTCTGGGGGGATTCCTGCACCAAGCCGAACATCTCGGAGCTTGAAGCCTGGTAAAAGCGTATCTTGGGGTTCACGATCCTGATAGCCTCGAGGACCCTGGTGACGCCGATGGCGGTGATTTCCCCCGTGAGGACGGGTTTTTCAAAAGATACAGCAACGAAACTCTGGGCCGCGAGGTTGTAGACCTCGTCGGGTTTGACTTTGTCGAAGGTACGGATAAGGTTTCCCGTGTCGAGGATGTCGACCTCCATAAGCTCGGTATGGTCGAGGATGCCCAGTTCTTCAAGGCGCCAGAAATTGGGCGTGCTGGTTCGCCGGTAACCCCCGAACACCCTGTATCCCTTCGCGATAAGGAATTCTGCGAGGTAGGCGCCGTCCTGGCCGGTGATGCCAGTAATGAACGCAGTTTTTGACATGTCGGTTCCCTGGACTTCTTTGATGGGTGCGCGCCGGAAGAATGGCTCGCGAACAGGCTTCACATTATGGAAAAGGAGCCCTATTTGTCAATAATCATTTTCAGGGGTGAGGCAAGGCAATGGCGAACGGGTCATTTTATTGTTGATTTTTATTCCGTTTATATACGGGACCGCCTGAAATACCCGGCCGTACGTAATGTGCCGGACAGGGTTATCTGTTTGCCGCAGGCTGACCTTACGGGAACATCTTGTTCCACAGAAACTCGAAACCGGGATTACAACCTGCGGCTTGTGGGTCGGGAATGGCAGAAGTCCTCCTTTGACGCAGGATTCCTCGAATCCTTCGAAGGAAGAGGCGGGGACATACAGGTACTCATAACTCAAGGCCTGGATGTGGGATAGATTGTGTAACCAATTATGGCATATGTCTTTTTCGCCGGTTATGGTGCAGTGTCTGCATCCGTCCGTCGCAACAGTCGCCGAAAAACCGTTGAGCATTTCGCTTATTTCGTGAAGAAATACTTGGTTTAACACAGCTGTTTTCATGTCAGCTTTACCAAACGATAACAAGCTGCAAGACCCCGGTCAAAGAAAACCGGGAGAGGCGAGATTCGATTGATCAATAAAACACTTGAAAATATTTGTGGAGTGATCGTATACTCGTCGCATCACCCTCACCGCAGGGGAAGAAAGACATGACATATTGAGAGATTCCGCATGAGACAATGTACCAATATGTCCAGCCTGGCACATCTGCAATTTATTCTCCGGATCAGAATTATTTTTATGATAGCGCCGCTACTCCTTATCATGGCCGTATCTGCATCGTATGGATCAGTGCAGCATTATCACCATATACATCCAGGCGGCAATGCGGCAGAGTTTTCTGTATTACACGTTCCTTTTCAGATGCACATTAATAAAATTGAAGGTGGCCGGGCAGAGGGGGGAAACTATGAATCGGGCGGGATTCCTGCCGGCACGCGATTATGGAACGGCAAGGTGTGCTTCATAGAGTGAGTGCAAAACAATAATCCAGAGAGGTCCATTATGAATAAGAATATTGCAAAAAGGGTCGCGCAGGTGTTTTTTTCGTTGGTCCTTCAAGGTGTGATTTTGTTCCTGTGCGCATGGACGATACAATGGCAATGGGCGTGGATTTTATTGTCCTTCAATATTGTCATTCTAATTGTTAATTTCAATGTCCTGCCCAAAGAAGTGATCGAGGAGCGTGGCAGGAAAAAGGAAAACGTCAAGAAGTGGGACCGGATACTGACTTCAATTAATATTATACCGGTAGTGGGGATTTATGCCATTGCAGGCCTGGATTACCGGTATCAGTGGAGTCTCGAGTTGAATAATGCGTTCCATGCATCAAGCCTGATTTTCTATGTTCTTGGCTCGATGCTGTTTACCTGGGCAATGGTAAATAACAGATATTTTTCAACTATGGTCAGATTGCAGCGGGAGAGGGGTCACCAGGTCGCGACATCCGGCCCGTATAGGTTCGTGAGACATCCCGGATACCTTGGATTAATCGTGGTCACACTATCGGTATCGCCTGCGCTGGGCTCTTTATATGCGCTGATTATGTCCGCGATTTCGGTTATTCTTTTTGTTATCCGTACAAAGCTGGAAGATACAACCCTGAAAGCTGAACTGGATGGATACGCTGATTATTCAAAAAGGGTCAGATACAGACTAGTGCCGCATGTATGGTAACCCTCACAGTGCGTAGTCAGATTAATCATATACTATTAGATCATGCAAGGGTGCGATGAACAATAAAAATAAAGCGATTTACAGTGAGATAAAAGAGAGACTAACAATTGACCACCTTAAAAGGATTACAATAGATATAATAACTTCCTATAGAAATAGGAATTTCGACCAGCTTAAAAAATATGTCACGGCTCTGGGGATGGATCCCGGGATACACAATGCCCGGCTCTTTTCCATGCTTATAAAGAAGTTCCATCCCGACAGACTTTCATTCATTCTCAAGCAGGTTGATGAATTATTCGTTAGTAATGATTTCGACGCATTGACCCGGCTTCATGGCAATTACTTTTTCAATATTTCCGCTGTCAGGTCGATTCCTGATACTGATTTTGAATTTGAGCAGGAATGTGTGTTTGATGAAAAAGATTTCGGGTACGGGGAAACAGATATCTCCGATAAGGGCGATTTCGGGGAAACCAATCTCGATTTCGGGGATGAGGAGCCCGGTTTTCTCGAGGTGTTGAACAGGCTTTTTTTCGGCGGCCTTGATGTTGCCATTGCCGAATCGGACCTGATGAACCTTGAAGGCGAACTTGACCTGTCCGATTTTGACATGTGTGATTTGAGCGGAATAGAGCATTGCATATACCTGAATGCATTGAACCTGTCGAATAACAGAATTGAAAAAATTGGGAATCTGTCCTCGCTTGTCGATTTATATTACCTGTATCTTTCAAACAATCAGATTGAAAATATCTCCCCTCTGGAAAAACTGGTGCATTTGAAAGAGCTGGACATCAGCTTCAATAATATCACCGATATCCGCATTCTCGAGAATCTTAATGATCTGGAATATGTAAACCTGCTGGGTAATCCAATCTGTGATATTTCTGCCGTTGACCGTTTGATGAAAAAGGGAGTTATTGTTATTTCGGATCATCAAAGCATCTGCCCCTTAACGGACCCGACGGTTGAGAATGCATGAATAGTATCGGTCCCGGTTGACGATAAAATGAAACATTAGCCCGTGTATAAAAAAGTCTGCAAGGAGCCATGCAATTGAAACGTGTTTTGAAGAGGAAGAACTTTTTTTGATAGTTATGATACATGGCAGTATTTCCATCACGAACCCCTATGCTTCATTGTGATGGATTATACTTGACCATTTCGATTAAGTACTCATAATGATGGATGTTGCATCTTGATTGCTCAATCTATTAACATTGGTAATGTGTGACGGCGTAAACGCGATGGTGGTTTCCAGTATGTCAATTACACCTGTCAGGTGTTTACTATCTGCACTTGTCATTTCCCTTTTATTGGCCTCCTGCAACGCAGCAGCTTCGGCTTCAGCTGAACAGGGGTTCTTCGATTTGACAGGACAGGCAGGCTCGTACGGAAAGCCCGTGCTCCTGCATGGCGGATGGGAATTTTACTGGAACCGTCTTCTCGAACCCGGGGATTTTATCGGCGGCAGGCCACCTGGAGGCCGCATTGTAAATCTGCCATCATACTGGAACAACTATCATGATGATAAAGGCACACTCCCGGGTTACGGTTACGCCACCTACCGGCTTATCGTACGAGTGCCCTTTGAGCGTGACATGTCCCTGTCCAGCCTGCACGCGAACACCTCGTACCGAATCTGGATAAACGGTTCGCTGGTCTCCCGGGCGGGCACTGTCGGCCGCACATCTGAAACCGCAAGGCCCCATCAGAACTCTGAAAACATTCCGTTTCGTTCACGCAACGGAGAAAATGAAATAATAATTCAGGTTTCAAATTTTTCGTACAATCTCGGGGGTCTCTGGGATAAGTTATACATCGGGGAACGCTCTGAAATCGAAAGGAGGCAGAAACACTCTATTGCCTATGAGCTCTTTCTGTTCGGGAGCCTGCTTATAATAGGATTCTATCATATAATACTTTTTGTATTTCGCAGGGGCGATCGCGCTCCCCTGTTTTTCGGCATCTTTTCTCTCCTCGTAGCGCTCCGAATCCTTGTTACAAATGAGATGTACCTGATACAGCTTTTCCCGAACCTGCCCTTTGAAACTCTGGTCAAGCTCAACTTTCTTTCCTTCACACTCGCAGGGCCCTTTTTCATCGCCTTTCTCTCGCTTCAATACAGGGACCTCTTGCACAGGCGTGTTAAATATATAATATTTTCCGTGTGCGGTGCATACTCAGCGGCGGTAATCGTTTTTTCCGCCGGTGTTTACAGCAGGCTTCTGTTATGGTTTGATGCATTTTTGATAGTAGCGGGGGTTTACGCCTTTACCATATTGATCAGGGCTGTCAGTCGAAGGATGAGCGGATCAATTCTCGACATATCGGGTTTCACCATATTATTTTTAGCATTGGCAAACGATGTTCTGGCGGCGATGGGCTTTATCAGCAGCACACAGCTTTCACCCCTTGGTCTGTTAATCTTTATTATTGCTGAGTCGGCTAACATCTCCAGGCGGTTTTCACAGGCATTCACCCGCGTTGAAGAGCTGACAGGCAGGCTCGAAGAGAAGGTCCGTGAGCGGACAGAGGAGCTGAGTCATGATCGGGACATTCTGAAAGATAGGAACACTATCATAGAAAACGATCTCAAACTTGCCCGGCGCATACAGAAACAGATGATACCCCAGGGGAGCCCTTATCCATGGATTCATGCGCTGTATCAGCCAATGGAGATGGTGGGAGGGGATTTTTTTGACTATTTTGAGTTCCGTAACCCGTCAAGGATAGGTATTTTCGTAAGCGATGTGTCAGGGCACGGGATGTCCGCCGCTTTTATCACTTCCATGGTGAAAACCATGACACTTCAATCGGGGGACGTGAGGGAGGACCCCGCTTCTCTGCTTCACTATCTTAATGGCCTGCTCCACGGTAAAACAGCTGAAAATTTCATCACTGCGTTTTACGGGGTTTACGACCCGGATGATCGTTCATTAGTATATTCATCGGCAGGGCACAACGCCCCCTACCTTCTCGGCATAGACGGGGTTGCTACCCTGGCAGAGGCGAGGTCAATACCCCTCGCTGTTGCGAATAATGAGTTTCTGGCGTCAAGCGGGAAAAGATATCAAAACGCAAGGCGACAGTTTATGACGGGTGACCGCCTCCTGATTTATACGGATGGACTCACCGAAGAGTTGGGGCATGGAGGCGGGTTCGGATCATTTGAAGATATGATGGTGGATGATATACTTCCCTCAATGAGGGGAGCCTCCAGTCGGGATATTATAGAAGGACTCTATTCACGGCTGACAGTATGGAGCGGATCGGAGCGCTTTATGGACGACGTATGCGCTATCTGCCTTGAAGTGAGATGATCTGCCATGGATTATGGGCACCTCTGAAAATTAAGTTTTTTCATAATAGAAACAATGAAAAAATTTAATTTTCTCATAGAACGTGCCCACAAGGAAACACCCTGGTTTGATTTTTAGAGGTTCCCTTAGTGATGAATCATCTTTTTGTAACGTTACGATGGACATCATATTATCTTCAGCGTGGCACGACATAACACTTCCAACCCGGATTATAAAATCATTGACAAATATTCAAAACGAGGATAAGCATAACGCCACAATAACTATGAAAGAGAGGCCCGGTATGACTGCGCGAAAATGCTTCACGTTGATGCTCTTCATACTATCGATCGGTTTCATGTCGTGCGATCTTGACGTGCCCCTGAGGGAAATGGTCACGGCCAGGACCCTGATAAGCCGGGCAAGGTTTGTAATGGCCGAAAAATACGACCCGGAGAATCTGAACAGGGCGGTTGAGCATCTGTTTGATTCTCACACCCTGCTCCTGGATAAAAAATCGAAGAAGGCGAAGGAGTCGGCGGAAAAGGCGGCCAATTTCGCCGAACTGGCGATCAATGTCTCCCTGCCGCGGGCAGCTGCAGACACGCTGGCTGAAGCGAAAAAGACGTATGGCGAGGCGGAGAGGCTCAACGCTGAAGTCTTCGCTCCGGATCAGTTTAGCGGCGCGGCGGCGGCCATAGGGGAATCGGAGAAGCTGACGGAAGGGGGCGATCTCATGGGCGCCTTTCTGAAAGCGCGTGAGGCCGTCGCGAGCGGAGCCGAGGCGAAAGAGATCTCAATGTCGAACATCCCCCGGCTCACCGATCGCATAGCGGAGATGAACGGAGAAATTGACAGGCTGGGTGAAAAAAAGCTGACGGACCAGCAGAAGCAGTCACTCGCTGGAGCACGGACGGGCCTTGAGAAGGCGGGCGCACTGATAGTGGAAGGCAATCTCAAGGATGCGGTCGGGCTCATAAGCGAATCGGAAGAGGCGTTGAAAAGCGTCAGGCGTGCGGCGACCATCGTTACCACCAGGGAACGGATCGCTCAGATAAGAAAGGATGTCGACGCACTGAAAAAGAAAAGGGGCAGCGAGTATGCAGGCGAGGACATAGACCAGGTGCTCGCCACGCTGAACGAGGCGGAGTCCCTTCTGGAGCAGGACAGGGCCGAGGAGGCAACGAAAAAGATCGATGACGCTGAAATCTTGCTGGCCGTTGCGAAGGATAAAACATGGAAGGGAATCGCGATGAGCAAAGCCGATTCAGTCGAGCGCCTTCTCGCCGAAACGCGAAAACGCGACAGCAAAGGCAAGTTCAGCGCTGAAATCGATCGGGCGGGGGAGATGATCTCGGACGGCAAAAAACTCATGGAGAACGAGTCTTATACCGAGAGCCTGGTGAAATTTGAGGAGGCAGAGTCGCTTCTTTATTCCCTTGGCATCGTGAGCGAACGAGATCGAGTGAAGGATGATGAAAAGATCCGCGACCTGGAGGGCAAAAAGGTCTACAAGGTCGTGTACAACAGGAAAAGAAGGGACTGCCTTTGGAGGATTGCCGGCAAGGTGTATAATGATGCCCGGCTCTGGCCGCTTATTTATATGGCGAACAGGGATCAGATTAAGGATCCCGACCTGATATTCCCGGGTCAGAGATTCGTCATACCCGACATTCCTGAAAAAAAAGGCCCCCGACCCGATGAAAAGGCGGGCGACCCGGCCATCAAGGAGGACGATGAAGATTCTGGCGGCAATGGCGTGAAAGAATAATCGGTGAAAACGAAATTCCTTGCCGCATTATTGGCAGTCCTTTTCTTTGCTGCGCCGGGGGAGCTCCTCGCACGCGACATAGATCTCGACGCCATATATATTGACCCCGGTTCCGACCTGTACCGCAGGCTCCTCGAGAAAAAGCTTGATGCGTACCAGGCGGCCGGGGCCCGCTTCATCGACCGGGATGTCATTTTTGCCTGGTGGGGCGACGGTCTCACTGTATTCTATATCAGAGAACTTCCCAGAACCAACATCGTATACGCATACGGAAGGAACAGCCGTAAAATCGAGGAGATAGCCCGAATGGAAGGGGCCATCACCGCGGTACGAAACAGCCTTAACGGAAGGTACGCTTTTATCAAGCGGCTCATACGCCGGGGCAGGGGCGTACCGCAAGGAGAGACGGTGGTGCTGGACCTTCGTTTGAAGAGGCTCGCCGTCCTGGGATCCTCCTATCCCTTCCTCGATTTTTCCCTGGGGTCCGGGGGAAATTCACTCCTCTATGAATCGAAAGAAGGTATTGTGGAATATTTCCCGGACGGGGGCCGCAGGACGAAGGTGGCTTCTAAGTCGGCCTATTCGGATATCATCACGGTGGGCGCGCCCGTCGTTGCATGCATCTCTCCGAACGGAAAAAAAACTGTTTTTATGAGTGGGAGCGGTGGGACCTACCGCACAAGAGTGACGTACCGGGGGAAGGCATGGGATCTGCCAGGGATAACCTCTGTCTCCGAGCTGTTCTGGCTCGATAATGCGCGTATTGCATGCCGTCGGGGCGGGGCGGGGAGCTACTCGGTAGAGATTTATGACACCGAGAGAAAACGCTTCAGGGCCCTCCTGGCGGACTCACTCAACACCAATATTAATTATTCACCCTACCCGAAGATGCTTTCATTTCTTCATCAACAGGTGATCCGGTTTTATGACCTGCGCACGAATGAAATGACGAATACGGGGCTGGAGGGAGAGGACGTCATCTTTTCCCCTGACGGGAATCGCTTCATTTCGCTCTATCTGAAAAAACTCTTTCTCATCAGCACCGTAACGGCTAAAAAGAAGCGTGCGGAACTCACCGTATCGGCGGGAGAGATTGTAGGTGTCTATAAAAAGGTCCTTGACTCAGGGAAGGAACTCTCCAATGACTACTCGCGCGAGTATGTGTTAAAAAAAATATCAGCATACGGGAAAGTTGCCCGATAGATTTCAGGGCCGGAGTATTCGGGTTCAGGGATCCCTCCGGGCGTGTGATTGCTATGAACGAGAGGATACAAGAGTGGGCGAAGGATTATTTTCTCCGCCTTAATACCGGGGGCGCGAAGCGCTTCCGGCCGCCGGAGCAGTTCCGTGAGGCAGCCGCGGTGCGGGACCGTCCAGGGGTAAACGCTGTCCTTTTCCTGGCCACCTTCCTGACCACCACTTTTGCGGGTGCCACCAGCGGGGAAATGCTATCGGAGCTTTTCATCAGCGGTCTCCCTTATTCAGTGACCCTCCTGACGATACTCCTCTTCCATGAATTCGGACACTATTTTGCGGCGCGAAGGTTTGGCGTCCCGGCGACGCTCCCCTATTTCATTCCCTTCCCATCGATCATCGGGACGATGGGGGCGGTTATAAAGACGAAAGCTCCGATACCTCACCGCCGGGCCCTCTTCTACATCGGCGCAATGGGACCCCTGGCGGGATTTGCGGTGAGCCTTTTAGCCGTGGTAGGGGGGGTGTACCTGTCGGAAATACGGCCCATTCCCCCCGTCACAGGGGAGATGCTGATGCCGATTTTCGGTGATTCGATTCTCTTCGGGGCGATCGTGACTCTGGCACACGGGCATATTCCACCGGGACAGGATATTTTTCTCTCGTCATATGCATGGGCGGGATGGATCGGATTTCTGATCACAAGCCTGAACCTGATGCCGATAGGCCAGCTTGACGGGAGCCATATCCTCTATGCACTGATTGGAAGACGCCAGCTTCTCTTCGGATGGACGGCGATAGTGTGCCTGATCGGGCTTTCTTTCATCTGGCAGGGCTGGCTTATCTGGATCGCCCTCACATTCCTTTTTCTCATGGTGGCGCATCCGGAGATCCCGGAAGGGGAGCCACTCAGCGTAATGGAAAGGGCCGCGGGATGGTGTTGCATGGTGATACTGGTACTCACCTTCGTCCCCGTCCCTATCAAATTTTTCTAGAAGACAGATGCGGTCATCCTTTGCGGGGCGAGGGTGTGTTGATGCGCCGGTATGCGGCGAGACTCCGTAGTATAAGTAGTGAACAGAAGATATCAGCGCCGTACCAGAGTCCCATGAGATGATAGAACACCCGGGAGTCAAGGTACTGGTTGAACAATGGGATAGCCGGCGCTTTTAAAAGAATGACCAACCCCCAGACTAGAAAAGCCGTGGTGACCAGAAAGAGCGATGCGATGCCGATGACCACGGACCGGGTGCTACGGTATTTTTTAAACACCATGAACATGAAAAACGCGAGCACGAGAGCGATAAAAAAAACCATGGCACGTACCTCGGATATCCTTTCTATACCGGGGATAGGGGAGATCGACGGAGAAAATAAATCAAGCGATAAAACGGCGGTTGCTCGCAGGGGAAAAGTTCTTGCATTGTGGGATGAGAGAAAAAAAATGCGACCGGGACGACACATCCGTCAAGCCCAGGGTGATGGAAACGGCCCGCGTATGGTTTCCTAAAACGACACTCAATCAAAGGGAAGTAGGCACCATGAAGAAATTGAAGAGAATGATCCTTTTGGCGATATTTTTCTGTGCGGCGGCAGCCATATCCTGCGCGACAACCGGTGAAAAAAAGCTGGATGCGGAGAACCGAAAATTTCTGCAAAAGCCTTTCATCAAGGGCGAGGACAAAGAGACCTTCCGAGTCATGATCATGTCGGATAGGTATGAAGTGTTTCAGACTGAGTTCAACGATACGATAGAGCGCGAAAAGGACCCGGGGGGCGACAAGTATATCTGCGACGAAGTGAGGAAATATGACAAGATCGACGAGGCAAGGGAGGGGATGTACCAGGTTTCGCTTTATCCCGATCGCGGGACCCTGATGAGGGTCCGTCCCCGCAAGCCAATGAACCTGATCGAGCTTGACAATCTCATTCTGGACGATCTGCAGCGATGGGCCTTCAAGTTTCCCAAGCGAACCATACACCCCGTCAACTTCTATGTCAAGTATCGAATCGTGTTGAGAAAAAAGCAGACGGACGAACAGATCATCGAGGAGCTACAGAAGAAGATGATGGGCGAAGAGTAGCCTTCTTCTGGCCGAGCCGGCGTCACATGGATGAGGTGTTGATTATCAGGCGGACGGCGTTTTCGTCCATCAACAGCTTCCGGGATATATCGTCTGAGCTCCAACCCTTGTCCGAAAGCTCTCGTACAGTCTTGATGACGTTTTCGTTGATCCCCTTCTGTGCTACGGACTGACCCTTCACCTGCTTAAGGATAGGATTGTTGTTGTCGACGGCCTGGATGAAGTCGGCGAACTGACGCATTTTTTTATCGGTTTCGGTGAAGAGCTGCTGCAGGCGGTTGTCGGTGCTGGTGATCTCTTCGCGGAGTGTCTCGGTCTTGCTGAACATTGCCTGTATCTGCTTCACCCGCACTTCCATGATCTCTGAAAGGCCATCCAGCTCGTTGAATTGGTCCTTGATTTCCTTAATTTCGTTTTCCCTCGTCTTCAGGATAAGGGTGTTTTCTTCGACCGCGCGGAGGTGCAGGTTGATTTTATCGACCCTCTTTTCAGACTTGTCGACAACCTTCTGAAACGTACCGATTTTTGACTCAATCGACTGAATGAGTATGTCCGCCCGGTTGACGGATTCAAGGTTCTGCGCGATGACGTCTTCGTATTCGTGGAGTTCCCGGATCCTTGATTCGATTCCGGAATAGCTCTCCATAAGCGCGTCGATACGCACGCTGATAGTGTCGATTTTTGAAAATTGATCCGAAAATGTGGCGGCCTTTTCCATCGCCAGATCGCTCATCTCCTGAAGAGAACGTATCTCGTTTTCTATATCGGAGAGCTTGTCCTTCTTGTTCTGGTAGGAGCGTATCTCCCTGTCGAATTCCTTGGTCAGCTCCTTGATGTACTCGATGTCGCTGAAGAACTTGTCGAGGTGCTGAGCCTCGTTTTTCGATTCCTGGAGCATGCGGTTAAGGCGTTCAATCGAATCATTGACATCACGCAGGAGGGTCTCGGTTTTTGAAAATATTTTGCTCTGCTCCTCGTAGTCCAGAATCTCAGACTTGATTCCGGAGAGCCTTGATTCCATCAGGGAAAATTCATCACGGACTTTTTTCATATGGCCGGCAACGGCTTCATCCAGACGGTTGTCGTTCGTGCTGAGCCTGTCCTGGAACTCCAGAAGCTTTCTTTCCACATCTGCGGCCCCGTTGCGGATTTCATCCGCCTTGGCCTCTGAGGTGTCGATCAATCTTGTTTCGAATTCCAGGAAGCGGGATTCGAAGTTGTCGATTTCTTTTTTGATCTCTTCGGCCTCGCGCCGGGTGGCCTGGACGATCTCGTCGCGCTTCGATATGGCGTGTATGCTAAGGTTGTCGATCTCAGTCCTGACTTTGTCCACCTCGATCTCGAAAGTCTTAATCAGCCTGTTCTTCGAGTCGTTGACGTTCGTCTCAACGGCGTTAAGCTTGGATGAGAGTTTTTCGATATCAGACTGGACCCTGTTCATCATGACGCTTTTAGCGTCGTCGAATTCGGATTCGAAAGTGGAAAGCCTGGCATGGAGCTGTTCGATGGAACGCTGGATCTCATTCTCGACGCCGGAACTGCGCTCCTTTATCTCAGAAAATATTCGGCTTTCCAGGTCTGTCAGGTTCAACCTGAGCATCTCGATCTGGTTCTGGAGATTCGAGGCGCCCTCGACGGACTTCGCCACACCATCGATTTTCATCCTGAAGTTCTGGAGAAGGATTTCACCGGTATCAGATACGCGATGGTCCACGTCGGCAAGGGCACGCTCGAAAGTGTCGGTCAGCTCGAGAAGTTTCTGGCGGCTGTTATTGAGATGGATGTCCTCCCTTTTCTCGACCGATTCGCGGATTCTGTTGATGCTTTCATTGAACTCCGAAGTGAGTTCACGCGATTTCTCCTTGAGACGGTTATTGAAATTCTGCACTATTTCGGAGCTTTCTCCCTTCAAGGTCTTGACCGACTCTTTCAGGTAGGACATGTTCAGGGAGAGGTCGGCGAATCCCTCCTTTGCTCCGGAGATAAATTCGATCTGCTTGTTGACGTCACGGGCGGATTGGGATATAATCCTGACATCCTCCTCGACTTTTTTCAGATTCGATTTCTCGACGTCAAGGCCCTGGAGCCGCGACTCGATTTCCCTGACAGAGGCGTTGACATTTTTTGCAAGGGCTCCTGACTTTTTGATGAGTATATCCATCTCGATGGTGGCATCGTTAAAGCGGCGGTATTCCGATTCGGAGAGTTTTTTGAACTCATCGAAGAGCCTGGTGGAATACCTCCTCAACTTCGCCATCTTCATATTTGTACGGTCGAGCTTTCTGAAGATGATGAGCATTACGAGACATACCACACAGGTTATGATATTGTAAATCATGTTGATAACCCCGGTCTGTAAAACATGAATGGTTATGTGAAAAAATATACACTGCAATATATTTGTCAATCAAAATTTTATGTCACATTAAGAGTGAAGGAATTTTTCGTAACTAAATACTACGTTCGCCACAAATAGTAACAGGATCATTCACACCCCGGAACACCAGGAAATGCCGGGTCTGTGAGAATGGATGGAAGGGGGGGAGAGATCCCACGTTGATTTTCCAAAAAATAAATCAGATCTGACCGGTGCCAGGAGTTAAGCCTGTTATCTTGGAGTTAGGAACCATTCTGAACATGATTTTTAGATTATTCATTATTAATCTTATTGACAAATAGCTATTGCATTTAAAATAGTTAATTCTCTATTTTCCCGTTCATTTTTCAGATTTTAAACAGGAATACTACATACGTTTATATATGAGGTGATTTGCCATGAAGAGAACATTTCAACCAAGCAGGACAAAGCGGCACAAGAAGCATGGTTTTCGTGCCCGGATGAGTACCGCCGAAGGAAGGAAGATCCTGAGCAGGAGAAGAACCAAGGGGAGGCGCAAGCTTAGCGTTTCGGATGAGCGGAGATTGCCGAAATAATGATCTGACCGTGAAAAGGATTTATTCTTTAAAAGGCAGGAATGTATTCAGGGAAGTATATCAAAAGGGCAGGAAAATACGGGGGAATGGGGTCCGGTTATTTGTAGTGCGGTTCCCCGCAGGAAAGAATGCAACGACAGGCGGAAGCGGGAACACCCCGGGCGATGAGAAACGGATCAGAATCGCGATCGCTCTTACAAGATCATTTGGGAAAGCGCATGACAGGAACAGGGCGAAGAGGAGAATTCGCTCCATCTGCACCGGGCTGTTGCATTATCTGAAGGACGGGTTTTGCATAATCATCAGGATAGACAGTGATTACAAGAATCTGGCTTACGAAGAAGAAAAGAGGATTATCACAGGGCTGTTCGAAAGAGCTGGATTATTGCATAATGATGCGCATACAATCATACAGAGCGACAATCAATAGTATTTGTTCAAAACTCATCATATTTGTCATTAGGGTTTATCAAACAATACTATCGCCACTATTGCCCCCGTCATGCAGATTCTATCCTTCCTGTTCGGTGTATGCCATAGACGCACTTAAGCGTCACGGCGCACTGAAAGGCTCGATTCTGGCGGCCTGGAGGGTGTTTCGTTGCCATCCCTTCAACGCCGGCGGTCTCGACCCGGTGCCAGATACGTTCCGTTTCCGCAGGTAACATCCCCGCCTTTTTTAGAATATGGCAGTCCGTACGCGGCAGGAGTCTGTTTGCCAGCGGTGCACGAACTGAGGATTGACCCACAGTAAATTGGAAATAAAGGTGTCGTATAATGGATAAGAGAAGTGTAATAGCGATCGTTCTTATTGCCGCGCTCTGGATGGTCTATTTTGTTGTATTCAAACCGGACGAAACCGCCAGAAAGCAGGTCGTGAAGAAAGTTGAAGAACCCCGTAAGGATGCAGGGAAGCTCCGGAAGGAAGACCGCGCCCCGGTGGCAATAAGTGCGGTTACCAGGTCGGGTGATGAAAAGTTAATAAACATCCAAACGAAAAAGTTTGCCTTCAAGCTCTCGAACAGGGGTGCTGCCATTACGGCGTGTAACTATATCGAGAGGAACATAGACCTGATCGTCGGTATGAACCCCTACGGTGCATCAGGGCCTCTGGATTTCGCACTACATTTCGATGATGAGGAGTTCCTTTCGGGAAATGCTCTTCAAGAAACCCTGTGGAACTATCGCCAGGAAGGAAACCGTGTATTCTTCCAGACGGACTTCCGGATGAACGGCGTGCCGGTTCGGCTGGAAAAAATTTACACATTCAAAGACGAAGGATACGGCTTTCATCTCGAGTATCGGATGAAGAATAACGGCAGGAACGCAGTCACCTTCGCCGATGGTGCGGTCATTGTGTCGCCGGGTGAAATGATAGGGCCGGCGCTGAATTACAACAATACCTACAACCGACTGATGGGTGTGTATTCTATCGACGGAAAATTCAAAAATGCCGACAAGGGCGGCGGGGGCTTTCTCTTCGGCTGCGGATCGTCATCAAACGGGGAGCCGCTTAAAAAGACGGCAGGCGCGGCGAACTGGGCCGGAATAATGAGCCGCTACTTCCTTGCGATCATCATTCCGGAAGGAACGACCGGAAGCGGGGTGGTGCAGGATAGCAGGAAGCAACGAGGTTTCAGGACAGGGATCCAGGTGGCGATGAAGGACCTCGCACCGGGTGGAAACGTGTCGAAGGGCTTCAAGGTCTACATCGGCGAGAAGGATAAGAAGATGCTCGCGTCCGTCGATGCGTCAATCGTGGACGCCGCGGACGTCAACAGGATCATCGAACCGATACGAAATTTCGTGCTGTGGTGCCTCATCACCATCAACAAGCTGGTGGGGAACCTGGGCTGGGCCCTTGTACTATTTTCGATATTGACCAAGATCGTGTTCATGCCGCTCACCATAAAATCGACCGAATCAATGAAAAAGATGCAGCAGCTGACCCCCAAATTGAACGAGCTGAAGGCCAAATTCAAGGACAAGCCGGACCAGATGCAGAAGGAAATGATGAAGCTCTACCGGGAGAACAAGGTGAACCCGATGGGCGGATGCTTTCCTCTCCTGCTCCAGATGCCTTTTTTCTTCGCACTCTACAGTGCCCTGATCAATTCCATCGATCTCTGGCAGGCTCCCTTCATTCTCTGGATGAAGGACCTTTCCATGCCTGATACGGTGTTCAGCTACTCCGGGTATGATCTCAACATACTGCCCATTCTCATGACCGCCTCGACGTTTATCCAGCAGAAATTGACGACCGTCGATACCGGAGGTCAGCAGAAGATGCTGATGATGATAATGCCCTTCATGTTCATTTTCATCTTCTGGAGTATGCCTTCCGGGCTGGTGCTCTACTGGGCTCTCCAGAATGTGTTCCAGATCCTGCAACAGTTGTTCATCAATTACAGGACGAAGAGAGCGAAAAACGTGAGTGCCTGAGGGGTGTGATGTGCATGAAACCGCAGGTTTTCGGGATGAGAAATGATGCATGTAAATTATCAGGAGGCCAACCATGAAGGTTATAGAGCTGGAGGGAAGGACCGTCGAGGACGCGACAAAGAAAGCGATGGCAGAGCTCGGTATCGCAGACGCCTCGAAAGTGAACATAGAGGTCATCGATGAGGGGAAGAGCGGCATCTTCGGTTTCGGTGTGTCCAGGCCCGCGAAAATCAGGCTCTTCTACAATGTCGATACTAAGGATATCGGGGACACCATAAAAGAGGTTATCGTTAACATATTCAACAAGATGGAACTCGATTGTAAAATTGCCGATCTGAAGGAAGGGGAATCGAAGGTCTATGTGGAGTTGGAAAGCAAGAACAGTTCCGGCCTCGTTATCGGCAGAAAGGGGAAGACCCTGGAGTCCCTCCAGTTTATGGTGAACCTGATCGTGAATCACAAATGCGAAAGCGATAAAAAAATTATTCTGGATATCGAATCGTACCGGGCCAAGCGAGAGCGGGCGCTCAGGAAGATGTCGAAGGACATTGCCTTCAAGGTGATCAAGTCGGGAAGGCCATGGACCCTTGAGCCGATGAACCCATTCGAGCGGAGGCTGATACACCTCACACTCCAGAACGATTCGCGTGTGACGACCAAAAGCGAGGGGCAGGGAATTTACCGGAAAGTCACTATCATGCCACGGCAGTGACAGGGAACGGTGATGGACGACACCATCTGCGCTCCCTCAACCCCGCCTGTTCAATCCTCTATCGCAGTAATCCGCATCAGCGGCCCAGGTACACTAGGCGCCCTTGCTTCCATATTCAGCAGGGCGGAGGAACTGGAGCCGCGCCGCGCCGTATACGGAATTATTCACGACGGTGAAAAGCCGGTCGACGATGTGGTGGTCGTATCCTACCGCACGCCGGCAAGTTATACAGGCGAGGATATGGCGGAACTGTCATGCCATGGCAATCCACTCATTGTGGGGGCCGTCATACGGCTGTTGAACCGCCATGGCGTCAGGCTTGCGGAACCGGGAGAATTCACCCGGCGTGCCTTTCTGAACGGCAAGATCGACCTCACCGGCGCGGAAGCAATCAATCATATCATTTCTGCGAAGAGCGAGTGGGAGATTGAGACCTCCCTCCGGCAGATGCACGGGTCACTGAGGGAAATCATTAACGGGATAAGGCGCCAGATCACCGAATTGAAGGCGGACATCGAGGCCGCCATTGATTTTCCCGGGGAAGAGATCGACGGGATATTCACCGGAAAAGCCCTCCGCGAATCTGCGGGCATCCTTACGGCTCTTGAGGATCTCCTGGGCAGGTGCCGATCGGGCGAGCGCCTTTGCCGCGGAATCGATATCACCATCACTGGCAGGCCGAACGTAGGAAAATCGAGCATATTGAATCTACTCCTCAATCGGGAGCGGGCTATCGTAACCGGGATACCGGGGACCACCAGGGACGTGATTCGAGAAACCTTCCAGATCGCCGGCGTTCATGTCAACCTGATCGATACCGCCGGTATCGACACGCCGGGTGACGAGATCGAGAGGATCGGCATTGACCTGAGTAATCGCCATATCGAGTCCTCGCACTATATCATCCTCGTCCTCGATGTACAGGCGGGCCTGCTTGATGCCGACCGGGCGCTCCTTGAAAAGACGAAGAACAAGAGCAGGGTTATCCTCATCAACAAGATCGACATCGCGGGGGCCGGCGACGTTGAACGCATTCGGGAAGCCCTGTCCGAGGATGCGATATCTTTCTCCGCAAAAAAAGGCCTGGGGCTGAGCGAATTGAAAGAAACGCTCGGGCGCAAAATACGGGAAGAGTTTTCCGCGGCGGAGGACAGCTTCATCGCCGATGTCCGTATCACCGGTCTTCTTGAAGAGGCGGTACAAGCGGCATCCCGGGCGGGTCGTCTTATCGGGGATGAAGGGCCTGCAGAGATCATCGCCTTTGAACTTCAATCGCTTATGGAAGCTTTATCGGAAATAACAGGGGAAATAACGCCTGATGACGTGTTGCATTCGATATTCAGCAGGTTCTGTATTGGCAAATAGGGATGGGGACAAACAATTCGTTGACGTACTGGATAATTTTATTATCTTGTAAGTGCAATAAGATTGACATTTCATCGGCGAATGATGATACTTATCTGCCTCCTGCAGGCATGGGTTATTCATATGGATAAAGACAAACTCGACAAAACCAAGAAGAATATCGGTGTGACGAATATGGACGAGCAGACCAGAAAGAATCTGTTCGAAAAATTTGTGGACGGCGGGGGAAAAGTGATCGATGAAAAGGCCGCACGAAAGCGGCTTACAATCGATCGTGAAAAACAGAAACAGTTTCTCAAGAAAGCGGAGATCCATGCGAACAGGGGAAGAAGGGTAGAAAAACAGAGACAGGTCGATCAGAAGCAGGTCGTACAGCAGCGTCCCCCCGCGACTGGCGACATTGGCCCACTGGCCCTCTTCTTCAACAGGTTGAAACTCAGAATAAAGCTGAAGACTTCCGGTGTGGCAGGCTTCAACGGCTATTTTTTCGATGCACGGTTTTTCAAGAAATTCAATAACACTTACAAGCCCGCAATGATGGAGTTGCAGATACTTTTTCTCGAGATATTCAGAAAAAGTCCCGCCACAGGAAGGGAGATTACGTCCCGACTTGACAAGATCAAGCCGCTCTATTATGAGCTGATCGAGATGATCGGAAATCTTTTTGACAAAATCATGGCCGATCAGATCGTCGAGCAGTACATCAATTTCCCGGAAGTCCCGAAAAAAACAGGAGAGTTGAAGGGACAGATATTGCTTCTGTATAAAAAGCTGCATCTCCTGAGCCGGTATGAGCATTCAATTCTTTCTGCATTCGAAATGGCCATCGATCTCTACCTGAAGAAAGGTGAAAAATCATCGGATTCGTTTTCATCCATGAGGAAAAGTGCCCGCAACGATCTATTCGTGGTGTTTCATAAATTATATCCGCGTCTCCACCTGCTTTTTTGTCTATATCAGTGGAGACTATACCCTCAGTCTGATCCCGCTATAGACGGGATTCTCGGCGTATTGGACGAAGAAAAACCGGGGAACAGGCAGCTGGAGCGGTATTTTGAGGAGAGTTCAGTAACGGTAACGGGACCGGAGAATACTGAGGCGGACGAGGAATTGGAAAAGCCTGATGACGCAAGGGCGAAGGCCTTGCGAAAGGGATTGGAATTGATGTCCATGATTGATTTTGCCAGGCTTAGAAAGGAGTATGACCGGACGCGCCTTTTCGAAAATGTGGGTGAAGGAGACAAGGTGTTTCTCACTTACCTTCTGTTCAACGAATTCGACAGAGAATACTCGTTCATACTGACCACGAGTAAAATTAAGTTCAGGACTGATTTTATCGCACGCACAAAGATTGATTTCAGATCGAGGCTCAACGTCCTGTACGATAGAATGAAAAAGAGCAGTGACGGCCTCAAGGAATACGCGGAAGAGCTGGGGAGCTATGAAAAGGCCCGCCGGGAAAAACCCTCGAGCAACGCCCAGTACATCGAGTTTACGAAGAGGATGGAATCCTTCGAGAAAAAAAAGACCGCGGCGGGGAAAAACGCCCTTGCAATGGTACGCCAATATATGACCGAGGTGGCTGAAGAGCTCGCGTTGCTAATGGATGACATGGACGGTAATCAGATATATGTCGAGAATCCCCAGGAGGAGATCGTATTCGATACCCTTATCGAAGGGGAGAAAAAGCTGAACGGGAAGAAGGTATTTGAGGCCATCCATATCGCTTATTCGTATGCCTTCGCCTTCGCAAGCCGCTTGAGTCAGGGAGGAGACCTTTCCGGCGATCTTGAATTTAAGAAAGAGGAGCTGGATGAGCTCAGGAAGCGGATGGAAGAACAGGCCGCTATGGCGCGTGAGGAATCCGAGCGTGAAGAAAAAAAATCGGTACTGGAAGAACTTGACGATATGCTGTAAACGGGTCCCTGCTGTCACACCTGATTGATCTCATCAGACTTCCGAACGAGAATTGCATCCCTGCGATGTTTCAAAATAGATTCCCTGTCCGCTGAAAGGAGTTGGTCCCGATAGGGTATTGACTTGCGATTGGCACGGAGAACGGCATGTTCGGAATCCGTAAAGGGAGTGATCGATCCTCCCTTTGATGCAACCGTTCCCTCACGTTTGCCACCCACCGACGGGCCCCTTCCGACCATGAGCCCCGCATCGAGCATGGCGGTGCGGACGTGATCCGCGCTTGAATAGGTGGTAAGGACCCCCTTCTCGTCCATTACCCGGGATATCTCCCTCAGGAAATCGGTTGACCACAGCTCGGGATTGCGGGCAGGAGAAAAGGGATCAAAAAAAACCGCCTGGAAAGAGCCTGCCTCGAGACCTTTCACCGATTTACGGGCATCTCCCCAATGCACACGTATTGAAATGTCGCCCCATCGGGCGTATCCATCTTCATAGGCATGGCGGACAAAGCGGTACGCGGTATCACGGCCGTCATTGAATGAAATGGCCCTGAGGGCGTGGTGAAGGGCCCGCTCCTTTTCAAGGGAAACGATGGAGAGGGTGGCATGCCGTTTCAGGCGGATAAATTCCACGATCATCGCGAGAATGTTGTACCCCAGGCCGAAACCGACATCAAGAACGGAAAGTGAGTTGTCTTCCCGTTCCAGGATGCGAGAGGGTTGGATATGCTTTCGAAGGGCCTCTTCATAGGCGCCGGAGAGGGAGTGCATCCCTTCGCCGTATTCGGAGAGGACGATGGTTGATGATCCGTCTCCGGTTGAAACGAAGGAAAAATGAGGGCTGTCAATCATTGCTCTTTCCCGTTTCTATAAACAGACTGGTCGTCATCATGGGAGGTCGACCCGCCGATGCATATTCCAGGATCGTAATCTACATAGGCGGTGCAGTACAACTCGCCGCAGCGACGATGATGGAGGCTTCCGCCGCGGATGATGACTGGGAGAGATTCCCTGCATGCTGCGGCCAGGCCCGGATCGTCGATATTTATACGCACATTGGTAGTGAGAATAAGGGTGGCGCGAAGACCGGCCGCCGCTATAAGGGCCTCCTGCATTTCACCGGAGCTCCGGTTGAGGCCGTCCTCGCCGGGAATGTCGATCCTCACATAGACCCGGAGAATACGGCGGCTGATTCCCTCCCATGCGTACTCCCTGACAGTTGATCCTGTGCATGAGCATGCGATCATGAGCATTAATAGTAGCCCATTTGATGCATGGCGCGGATTGTGCAGAGGGGTGTAGAATGCCATGGGGCATTTCTCCCTACGAAGATTCACTCGCGGGGTGCTCATTGTACCCTTGTCCCGAGAGGGAAAAGGGTATACTAGTAGGAAAGCAGACTATTTTTGCAACCATTTCATAAAATAATGGTCATTTCTTAATTGTGCGAATTGGGCCGGAGCATTTAGGTTCATATGGCGGTTTTCCTTTTTCACATGTTATAAGTCAGCTATTCATGCAATAAATTTTTTCAACACTCACCTATCTATGGACAGCGGATAGCTTCAGCCTGGGAGAATTGCGGCCTCATATACGGAAACATCACACGGTGTAGCTTTTCAGGAGTGCAACATGAAAAAAATAGTATTTATTGAGCCGAAGCCACCGGGGGGACACATTTTCAGCAAGTTCGGATTGCCACGGATTGGCATTTTTATCCTCGCCACGATGATGAGAGACCGGGGATGGGATGCGGAAGTGATGGTAGAAGAGATGCAGAGGATTGATTATAAGGTCCTTTCTGGGGCGGATATCGTCGGTATATCGACCATTACACCAACTGCGATCAATGCCTATGACATAGCGGACAGAGTAAGGAGTATGGGAGTAACGGTCGTCATGGGGGGGCCCCACGTGACGTTTTTACCGGAAGAAGCCCTCGGTCATGCAGACTACGTCATCAGGGGTGAGGGGGAAATTCCCCTGATGCGGTTTATCGATGAATGGGAGGGCGGTGGTTGCTATAAAGAAGTCCCGAACCTCTCGTTCATGTCGGATGGAACTCCTGTTCATAATACGATTAGGGAGTTCGAAAATGACCTTGATCGCTTTCCCGCGGCAGATTTTTCCCTTATGAAGATCGACAGGCCCCTCAAGGTGATACCGATGCAGACCTCCCGGGGCTGTCCCTATGACTGCTCGTTTTGCTCCGTCACGGGGATGTTCGGGAAAAAGTACCGCTACCGCTCGACTGAACACATCATGGAAGAGCTCAGAAAGTACCGGGACTCGGGGCGGATGATATTTTTCTATGACGATCATTTCGCTGCGAATAAAAAACGGGCGAAGGAACTCCTCCTGGCCATGATTGACGAGGGGTTTCGTTTCAAGTGGTCGACCCAGGTCCGTGCCGATATTGTGAAGGACCTGGAATTGATGGACCTGATGAAGCGAAGCGGATGCCATACCCTCTTCATCGGCTTCGAATCGTTCAACCCGGAGAGCCTCAAAGAGATGAAGAAGAAGCAGACGGTCGATGATATCATACATGCAGTCAAGGTGATTCATTCCTACGGTATACATATTCACGGCATGTTCGTACACGGATTCGACAGCGATACGATGGATTCGGTCGCCATGACCGTGCGCTATGCGAAAAAAATGAGAATAACTTCCGCACAGTTTCTTCTCCTGACCCCCTTCCCGGGCTCAGAATTCTATGATTGTGTCAATGACAGGATCCTTTTCAATGACTGGTCGATGTATGATGCCCACCATGTTGTGTACCAGCCCAGGAATTTCTCACCCCATTCCCTCCAGCTGTCGCAGGTATACAGTCATGAAAAATTTTACTCGGTCCCGGAAATCTTCAGGAAGCTGATAGGCAGAAGGTGGATCGCATCCGGCATCGGAATCTATGCGCGCCTTATCAATAGAAAATGGAAGAAGGAGAACAAGGAGTATCTCCGTCTGCTTCAGGAGATCTCAGGCGGGGCAGGCCCGATTGGCTGGTTACTCAAAGAAGAGACAAGGGTCTGATGTGGCATAGGCAGGCCACATGAAAAATTCTTGCGGATTATCCCCTGCCGGATTATGATCTTCACCGACCACTTTAATAGTTGAGGGGCGGGAGTGATGGGTATGGCAAAGAAGCTGATTCTCCATGGCAGGGTGCAGGGGGTCTTCTGCCGCGCCTTTTGTGCCCATTACGCAAGAAAACACCGGATACGCGGTACGGCCTCCAATCTTTCCGATGGAACCGTCAGGGTCCTTCTCGACACAAATGACCCGGACCTGACAGGCCGCTACGTATGCGATATCCGAAGCAACCCCGAGGGGTACGCCTTTTACGGCAGGATCGATTCTGTTAATGTGGAAAATCATGACGGTCCCCTGACCGGTGAGTATTCCTTTTAGTGTTCCCGTCGGTTGGCGCCGGGCCGAATCAATTCGCTCAGCCAGGATCCGGCTATTTCAGCCGCAACCATGCTTCCGTACAGGTTCCAGTGGGGATCGTTACGCTGATTGAAGATGCGACGATCGAAGCGCTGTCTTTTCTTGAACCCATCCAGAAGGTTGAGAAAGGGGATCCCCATGCCTGATAGTTCCTCATGAAGCATTCCGTTCAAGGTATAAAAATCGTACTCGTCTGGATTCCCGCCACGTCGCGCAATCGCATTGTGCCGCGCTTCCGGATAAAGTTGCACATCCGCCGGGCACGCTACGACGACCAGTGCGACACCCCTGGCATTGCATATCTCCCTCATCCTCCGGACAATTGAAAGGGAGCTTTCAACGTCCCTCCTGAAACCGTGGTTTCCTTTGTGGAATAGATTCAATTGAGTATCGACGAGAAAGTGAATGTAGGCGTCATTATTCCGGATGAGTGTGTCATCGCGATAGGTGCCGGTGCCAAAAACTTTTCCGTCTGGTTCGATGCGGTTGACGATGAAGGCGTGCAGGAATGTGGCGGCCGCCGAGCCGTAGTGAAGACGTTTGCGCGTCCCGCCCCTGTTGAAATCGTCGCCGAGGAATAGAGTCAGAAGCACCATGTCCGGATGTAAACGTAACCCTTCGTTGATCAGTATCGAGAGATAGTCGATGGGGGCCGCGGAGGGCACGCCGAGGTTATAGATCTCGACATCCGGAACTGACCGGCGGATTTCCTTCCCGAGAAGGAATACATAGGTGCGTTGATAGGGGACGGCTCCGTATGTCTGTGAATCGCCGATGGCGATGATCCTGAAAACATCCGGAGGTTTTATTTCATTGAACTCGACGTCCTTGAATCCGCGGGAGTTGAGCCTGAAGCCGTTGAATTCGAGCGAATTCGGTCTACCCCGGTATTTGAGGTAGGTGCCGTCAGGCATGATGGCGAATCCTGGATTGCAGCGTCCGTAGATGCGAAGTGACAGTTCTAGCACGGCGAGGCAGATGATTGGGATGAGAAGGGCGATAACTACGTGTTTTTTCATTTTTGGCTCCATGAAACGAGGTAAATGTCGAGTGATTGATAGTGGAGCAACGTATAAACCGGTTTGCGGGAATACGGTTTTAAAAATTGTGACGCATGATCATCGTACAATCGCCATTAATCCGAATTTCTTCCCTCCGTTGCTTTCCTTGTCAGGTCTACAAGGGTGGAAAGCTTCGATGGCGGAGGGCTGCACATCGCGTGTCGTTCTTCAGCGTTGTAATTATCTGCGAGGTATGCCTCGATATCAATGCGTTCATGCCAACAATCGGATATAGTGCGGCAGGGGAGCGGATCGTTGAGCATGCGGCAATAGCTGAAAGGGACATAGTGGCCGAGGGTTCTGCAGTAACCTTTTTCATTGTCATACCGATTCTTCATGCCGTGTGTCCCGTTACCTGAACGATAACGCGGACGGGATAACGAACAATAGTAGACATTTTTTATTCCGCCCGCGTTTATGATCCTACCACTTGCCGGTCTTGGAAAGTGAGGGCTTCGGGAGGCCCTTCAACTCCTCAAGTGCGGTGTCGACTTCGTCCTGGTGAAGTTCATGGTCCATAAGCTTGTCATGGAGGAAGAGGTCGTAGCCGTAGAGGTCCATGAGGCCGTGGCCACTCAGGTTGAAGATGATGACTTTCTCCTTGCCCTCTTCCCTGGCCTGGTTGGCCTTGCGGATGGTCGCGGCGATGGCGTGGCTTGTTTCCGGCGCCACGATCAGACCCTCTGTTTGTGCGAAAAGCATTGCGGCCTTATAACACTCGATCTGCGCGATCGCCATCGGGGTAAAGAGGCCCTCCACGACACCCTGGGAAACAAGAGGGGCCATACCGTGATAACGCAGGCCCCCGGCATGGATTGCGTCAGGGACAAAGCTGTGCCCGAGTGAATACATGGGGAGAAGGGGGGTCATCTTCGCGATATCGCCGTGATCGTAGATAAACGGGCCCTTGGTAAGGGTGGGACAGGATGTGGGCTCCACCGGAATGATCTCGATTTGAGCGCCATTGATCTTGTCTGAAGCGTAGGGGAAGGCGAGGCCTGCGAAGTTGCTCCCACCACCCGCACATCCGATAACCACGTCGACTTTTTTCTCACCGAAGATTTCCATCTGTTTTTTTGTTTCAAGACCGATGATCGTCTGGTGAAGAAGAACATGGTTCAGGACGCTTCCAAGGGAATATCGCGTCTGGCCGGTTTCGTCAGTGACCGCGGCCTCGATCGCCTCGCTTATCGCAATACCCAGGCTACCCGGGGTATCGGGGTGCTCTTTGAGGACCGCCCTTCCCGCGTTGGTTTCCGTACTAGGGCTCGGTATGCAGGTGCCTCCCCATGTCTGCATCATTGTTTTACGCATGGGCTTCTGATCGAAGCTGATCCTGACCATGAATACCTTGCACTCCATTCCTAGGAGGGAGCAGGCGAAGGAGAGGGCGCTTCCCCATTGCCCGGCACCTGTTTCCGTGGTCAGTTTTTTGATGCCGAATTCCCTGTTGTACCAGGCCTGTGCAACGGCAGTGTTTGGTTTGTGGCTACCCGCCGGCGAGACGCTTTCATTCTTGTAGTAAATCCTTGCGGGGGTGTTCAACGCCTTTTCGAGAAACCGGGCGCGATGTAGCGGAGAAGGCCGCCACCGGTAGAGAAGATCCAGGATGCCTTCGGGTATGTCGATCCAGCGATCCTGGGACATTTCCTGCTCAATGAGGTTCATCGGAAACACCGGTGCCAGCATATCGGGCGAGATCGGTTTTCCGTCAGGCCCGAGTGGCGGTTGAAGTGGAGTGGGAAGATCGGCCGCGATATTATACCACTGGCGAGGGATATCCTTTTCTGAAAGAAACACTTTGGTCTGCATAAAGTTCTCCTTGATTGTAAAATTGCCGGTTCGCGCCGGTGATTGGAACGCGCGCTGATCGGTTGTTAACTGTGAATCTCTTTGTGCCGTTCGATCATGGTTCTAAAAGGTGAACGGGTTTTTTTCAGTTCTTTAGAGCCCCTCGTTATTTTGCAGAGGCTCAAGCCGAGTTTTTCTGCTATTTTGCGCTGGCTCATGCCGTCATAGAGAAGTTTTACCAGTTCCCACCGGGACGATATTTCGGCAATCTCGTTTCCGGTAAGGATGCTCCTCAAGAAGGATTCGATTTTTTCCGCGTCGTCGGTATCTGCAAGAACCCGCGCGATTTCCTTTAACTTATTCATAGCCTCATGTTAAATAGTTTCTATTGGTAGAAACGATTCTATTAATAGAAACATATTTCGCATCGGCTTTCTGTGTCAAGGGTTTTTTCAGGCATGGGAGCGTTTTTTCAGACGGGCCCTACAGGCAAGGGTTTGGGATTTTTCATCCGGATGCCTGTAACGGCCCGGTAGCGACGATAAAGGACATGTGTATTCATGCTCAGGAATTCGAAATGAGCCGAGGTGTGTGCATAGGGAATAAATGCCCGCAGTTCGGGGGAAAAGAGGGTTTCAAAATGGCGTTTGGAATGGCCATGGGCGGCTTTAACCGCCCCCATTCGACGAATATCACCATCGAAACGGGGACTGATATGAAAGAGCTCGTGGAAAAGGACGCCGAGCTTTCCCTCCCATGACAGATCGAAAAAACGAGGCATGTAGAAATAAAGCATGTAAAGACAGGTTCTGCCGTTGTGGGATATTTCGGGTATGGCGTATGTCCGGCCGCGGTGGAGCAGGCGAGGGGAGCCGTTTTTAAACCGGAGGGGAATAAGCTTTCCGTAAAGGCCGCCCCTCCTCCCCTTCCGATTTGAGCCGACGCATACAAGAATCCGTTCGACATCAATGTGAGCAAGAGAGGGGGTGCGGGACACAATTTCGGAAATGATCGCGGTTAACGTGCTGGAAAGATCGATTTCATCCTGAGGGATTGATTCGTTCTGCATTGCGTACCATTTCCTCGGCGTGTTTGACGGATATGTCGGTGATAGTTTCACCTGCCAGCATACGGGCGATTTCCCGTATTTTTTCCTTTACCCCCAATTGTTTAACCAGGGTGGTGATTCGCTCCCCTGCCTTCGATTTCTGTACGGTGAAGTGACTGTCGGCCATGGCGGCTATCTGGGGCAGGTGGGTAACGACAAGGACCTGCCTGTCACCAGCAAGGGACTTGAGTTTCCGGCCGACGATTTCTGCGACCTTTCCTCCAATGCCCGCATCGACCTCATCGAAGACAAGGCTTTCCACGATGTCTGCGGAAAGTATGACATTTTTGATGGCGAGCATTATGCGCGACATTTCCCCACCGGAGGCCACTTTGCGGAGCTGGCGCAGGTCTTCCCCGGCGTTTGCCGAAAGAAGGAATTCGACCCGGTCGAGACCGTGTGGGTAGAGCATGTACCGCTTGTTATCAGCCTCTATCTCTCCCTGGGGATCTACTTCCCGATTGATGGAAACCCGGAATTGGGTGCCCGACATGCCTAGGTCACCGAGCTCCTTCATGACCATGGTTTCGAGGCGCCGCGCCGTGGATTTGCGTTTCTCGGATAGGGAAAGGGCCACCTCTTTCGCTTCCCGGACCGCCTGCCGGTATTCCGTCTTAATACGCTCAAGTTCCTCGGCGCCGGAGTTTATGGCATCGAGCTCACTCCGGGCCGTCTCCGCGTAGTCGAGGACGGTCCGGATGGTGTCTCCGTACTTTTTTTTCAGGTTCGATATAAGCGAGAGCCGTTCCTCAACCTGGTTGGTGCGCTCGGGGGAAAAGTCGATATGGCCCTCGTAATCGCGGAGGTACACCGCGGCGTCCTCGAGGGAATAGAGAGACTGTCGGATGGTGTCGAGAAGGCCGGCGATTTCCGGGTCATATTCCGATATTTTCGAAAGGCTTTGCTCGGCGCGTTTCAGGTTCTGGAGTGCGCCGCCTTCCCCGTTGATGAGGCGGGAGGAGGCGTTTATCTCTTTGAACAGTTTTTCCGAGTTAGCCAGGAGCAGCGACTCGTTTTTGAGTTCCTCGTCTTCACCCTCCTTGAGGGTTGCCGCCTCGATTTCCCTGACTGCGAAGGTGTTATATTCGATACGGCGGGCTTTTTCACGTTCATCGATTTCGAAGGAGCTGAGGCTGTTTTTCAGAGACTGTAGGCGGTCATGGATCCCGCGGATACGGGAGACGTCGTCTTCAAGACCGCCGAAACTATCGAGAAGTTCACGATGGCGCGATACTTTGACGATGCTCTGGTGCTCGTGCTGGCCATGGATGTCGATTAGGTGATCTGATAGTTCCTTGAGCTTCGATGCGGGGACCTGGACCGCATTGACAAAGGAGCGGCCCTTGCCGCTGGAATAGAGTTCTCGTCTCAGGACCAGCGTGTCGTCATCCGAGTCGATTCCCGCCTTATCAAGGATTTTTTTGATCGCTGGGGCGGAAGAGATATCAAAACTGGCTTCAAGTGTCGATTTTTCGAACCCGGTCCGGATCATGTCCGTGGTCATTTTATCGCCCATGACGCCGGAGAGGGCGTCGATCAGGATCGACTTTCCTGCGCCCGTTTCACCGGTCAGGATGTTGAGACCCTTGCCGAAGGAGATTGCCAGGTCTTCAATTATGACGAAATTTTTTATTTTAAGTTCGTTCAGCATGGCGATGCATCGGTTCCATCATCCCCACCCGAGCTTTTCGCGCAGGATGGAGTAGTAGTTTTTTTCCGGGTGTGTGATTGACTTTATGTTGCTTTCCGACCTGCGAATGAGGACCTCGTCGTTCCCGTTGATTTCAATCCCTTCTTGCCCGTCGATTGTCAATAATAAATTTTCATAATCCGACATCACCCTGGCGCAGAAGCGAGAGCTTGCCGGAATAATCACCGGACGCATGGCAAGGCTGTGGGGGCATATGGGGCTCAGGAGAAAAATGCTGGTTTCGACCGGGTTGATGATCGGACCTCCCGCCGAGAGGGAGTAGGCGGTGGAGCCGGTGGGTGTGGACATGATAAGCCCATCGCCGGTGAAGGAGCTGAGAAAATTTCCATCGATTTCAAGGTCAAGTCTGATGGGACGCATAAGGGCTCCCTTGTGAATCACCGCATCGTTCAGGAAACTCATGCTCTCGGTCTCTTTGCCGTTTCTGAAGATGGCTGCTTCAAGGACGAGGCGCTCAACGGCCGAGTATTCGCCTCTGAGAACTCCAGACAGATATGGCTCGTACTCGTCAGGGCTGAATTCCGTGAGGAACCCGAGGCGCCCACGGTTGATTCCGAAAAGTGGGCATCCGGTCTCCCGAAATATACGGGCGGTGCGGAGAAAGGTACCGTCACCGCCTATTACAATGACAAGATCTGCGGAATTCACGAATCGGTCAAAGGGAACAGCAAGACGGTAACATTCATCGTTTCTGATGATATCGTATTCCGGGAGCAGGACCGTTATGCCCTCACCCTCGAGAAACTGAACAAGGCGTGTGAGCATCAGGGCGCAGATGCCGTCGTCAGGGCGGAAATTTATCGACACGGTTCGAATCATGCACTACCCCCGTCTGGTTGCCCACTATATGAACAGGAGACAACCCGAGTCAATTAAAAAAGGGGGGTGTAAGTTAATCCCACACACCCGGAAGTACTACTACGAACGGGGACATAAAAAAGGAAAAACAATATCGCCCGGGGGGAAGCGGGAACGTCAATTATCCCTTGACAGGAGGGGGGTGCAGGCGATCATGCGGAGGGTGCTACAGTTTGCAGGATACCCGGCCTTTTATCGCAGCGCTGCAGGGAGGCGTGATGGAAGCAGAAAAGCATATCAATAAACGGTCCCTCAAGGAAAGGCTTGATGGTAACTATGATCTTTTCCGTGAGCTTGCGGAGATGTTTATTGCCAACAGCGCGGAACTACTTTCTTCACTTGAAAAGGCGATCAGGGAGCGGGACGCCGCCGCTATCGGCAAGGCGGCCCATACGATCAAGGGCGCGGTGGCGAATTTTTCGGCCGATGGGGCCTTCGCCGCGGCCTATGAGATTGAAAAAATTGGAAAAAGCGGTGAACTCAACAGTGTCGATACAGCAATGGAAAGCCTTGTTAATGAATTGAAGGGCATGACGAGGGCCCTGAACCATCTACTTGAGAAAAAAGGTTTCTGAACCCCACTCATTCCCCGGACCGGATCAGGACCGGCCCTTTCCCCGCAGAGATAGGACATAGGCATAACCGCATCCTGCCGCAATGAGGATTGTGCCGAGCCATACGAGCCATATCAACCTTTTTCTTGTGACCGTGATGATGACCGTATCGGGGGGTGTGACGATATTTTTGCCTGGGGCCACGTAGAGAAGGATCTGTTTGCTGGTTGCGTTGATCTCTCGGACTGAAAGTGAGCGGTCCGTTCCCGGGATGGGGCAATCGAGGTGTCGCATTCTCCCATCTGCAAACGCGATTCCCGGAGAGACACGCTGCCCGTTAACCTCCATATCGGCATAGGTAGTCGGCTCACCGGAGGTCATATGCTCGGTCCTGAACCCCATGAATTTCATCCGCATTCCCCCGAATTCTTTCACTTCGCCCCTTCCAATTACAAGGAGAGTTAATGATTCGGCTCCTGACACATAGTCATCCGGGGCGATATAGACATCATCAAGCAGGCCGGGAATGATATACGGTTCCTTGAAAATGGATTCGGTTTTCTGATCGAAATAATAGGCGATATTCACAACGCGCGTATGTGAGTCCATTTTGACCGAAAATCGAAGGTACGGCTCTTTCCCTTCATGGTGGTCCAGGAATGTCATCTGAACACCGTTGATAGCATATCCCGCGCCCTGGACCATTTTCTGGCGACCAGAGGTGGTATGGAAGCCGGATGTGACTATGCCGAGGGCGAGAATCCCAATCCCGATATGGGTGAGACGTGAGGGAAGGGTCAGGCGGGCACGCGTCTTTGCGAGATCGATAACGGCCCGGGCAATCAGGAAAATCGATATAATCGAAAACATGATGGCCGCGGGGCTTTTGGTAAAACCGATGTTGATTACAACCCCGAGGGCCGAAGAAGCGGCCAGGGCGATGATGTTTTCCCTACTCGAGAGTGTCTTCGGTGTTTCCACGATGCGGGTCGTGGCGGCAATCATGAGGAGCAGGATAAGCATACCAAAGGGCCGTGTGAAGTTGTTATAAAACGACTCCGTTACGTTCGCAGGATGTTCCATGAACAGGCTGGTGATGATCGGCATTGCCGTACCCGTCAGGATGACCAAGGCATACACGAGAATCACTATGATGCCGTAGAGGGTGAGCATGTCCCAATTGAACCCCTCCGCAACGATTTTTTCCCCACTGGAATCACTGAATCGGACAATGAAAAGGACCACCGAGGCAATTGAGATAATAATGATAAATGCGAGAAGATAGTTGGCGATCCCCGAGGATGAGAATGAGTGAACAGAAAAATTTGCAAGGGCCCCGCCCCTCGTAAACCAGGTGCTGAGAAAGATCAGTACAAAGTAGATAATCGCCATGAAGGCATTGATCCTCTTGAGGGCATTGCGACGCATTTGGAGAAAAAAGCCATGGACCAGGGCCACCGAAACCAACCAGGGTATGAGTGACGAATTTTCAACCGGGTCCCATCCCCAGTATCCGCCCCACCCGAGTACGGTATAGGCCCAGTAGCCACCAAGGAAGATGCCTATGCCGAGGGAGACGGTGCTGAAGAGGAGCCAGGGGCGGGCGTCCCGTATCCACCCCCCCAAATCCTTTTTTATAAGAGCTGAGATCGCGTATCCAAAGGGAATGGTTGCCGAGGCATATCCTAAAAAGAGCACCGGGGGATGGGTGATCATCCACGGGTCTCTCAGAAGAGGGTTCAGGCCGGCGCCGTCCCCGGGATAGAGTCCAGGGCTAAAATGTTCAGGGTACATTTCCCAGACACGGAGATAGGGGCTCTCGATGATGAGCAGGGCCAGGATGAATACCTGTGTCATGAGCACGACAGTGGTGACTATTCTGGCGTGCTCACTTTTCGAATGGAGGGGAAAAAACCCGATGATATTAATGAAGAAGAGCCATATGAGAAAACTTCCCTCCTTGCCGGCCCACATGGCGGCGATGCGGTAGGGAAGAGCCAGATCCCGGGATGAGTTGTTGTATACGTAGATGAAGCGAAAATCTGATGCGATGAAGTAATAAAGAAGAAGCAATACAGAAAAGCCTATGCCAAGGGCCGCGATGAGATAAAGCCTTCTCGACTTATCCCAGAAGAAATCCCTACCGGCCGCAGCCGCCAGGCTCGATCCCAAGGCGGCCAGGGAGATCACAAGAGAGAAGATGAGTAAGAGGTTTCCCCAGTTCACTGCTGCGCTCATGTCAGCGGGTGCTCCTGTATTTTGATGGGCACTTGACCAGCACCTTTTCTGCCTCAAAGATGCCCCGGTCGGAATTGAATGCGCCGAGAAGCACCACCTGTTCAGCGTGCTCGAAGTTCTGCGGTACGGGGCCACCATGTTCGACATCCATTGTTGCGCCGTTTGCATCGACGAGTCGAAATGAAAATTTCCCGTCATCGTGAACGATCCGGACGGATCTGTCGAAGGTGCCTATGATTTGCACATAGGAGCCTGCCCGGGCGCGGGCGGTATCTAAAGGGACATAAGGGGAAAGGATGTTTTTGCTCAACGAGAGGACGGCGATCACCAGGAAGACGAGTCCCAGAGCGGGAATCAGTATGACACGGTATTTCATTGACCGCCCTCCCGGGACCGATCGATCGACTTTATCTCCCCTTCGAGCTTCGAGACCTTACGATCGAGCATGAAGAGAAAAAGGGCGATTCCGGACCATATAAACAGGATAACCCCCGCGACCAGGTAGAGCGAGGATGGATCGCATTCGCCGGGTAACGGTCCGCGTTCCTTCGCGTGGGGTTTTTCCGCATTGAGTAATGTCTTGCGCAGGGGCGTCATGTCTGCCGTGAAAGAGGCCGTGCCCCAGGGGGCAACAAGGGCCAGGGAGAGAAGGATGGCTCTAATCGTACGCATGATCATGTTCCTCGATTGATCTTTTCAATGCGGTAATTCTGTTCATAAGCTGAAGGAGAAAGGCATAGAGTGTGGTAAAGGCGACGAGAGCGGTGCTGAGGGCCGTTAGCATGAGCCCGTCCATTTGGATCTTGCGTTCGGTGTTGATTATTGTATCGGGATGGAGCGAATCGGTAATGCGTGGCACGAGAAAAATAAAAAAAGGTACGGTCATCATCGCTACCACCAGGTATGATGAGCCAATGCTCGCCCTGCCGGGACCGTCGGGAAGGGCGCCCCGAAGGCAAAAATAGGCGATATAAATGAGAAGGATGAAGACAATTGAGGTCTGGCGCGGGTCCCAGTTCCAGAAGGAGCCCCAGCTCAGTCTGGCCCAAAGAGATCCGCTGATTACGCTAAAGATAGTGAAGGCCAGACCCACCGCAGCCGAGTTGGCGGCCCGGTCGGCGAGGTGCAGGCTTTCTTTTTTCCAGCCCGTGAGATGGACAATCGAGAGGAAGCCGGATACGGAAAAGGCAAGGACCGATACCCAGGCGAGGGGGACGTGGAAAAAGACAATACGACTGTAGTCGCCAAGGATCTCGGCGGACGGAGCGAGAAAAAACGCCATGATAATCGTGACCGGCATCAGCAGGTACACGCTTCGTGTGATGACCCTTGTAATTTTCATGTACGCAACAGTGTATGTAAAATATAAGCCGCCGTGATGCTCCTGCGGGACGGGCGGAGGCATTTATTCATCGGTCCATACGAACCTGAACAGTAAGAAGGATATAACCGTAATAAAACCGGAAAAAGCAAGCAAAAAAACCGGCCCACTCCCTTGGGGGGGCATCGCTTCAAGCGTTGCGGATGTGAAAGAGATCGAGACCCAGAGCACGGGGAGGAGTACGGGAAACGATAGAATGGTAAATAGAGATCCCCTGCCTCCCGATTTAGCGACCATGGCTGCGAGAATGGTCGTGGTGGCGGCAATGGCTGCGCCACCGGAGAAGAGAACGGCGGCGAATTGACCGACATGGCGCGGGGCCATCCCGACAAAAAAGATAAAGAGGGGGGCGACGATGATGAGGACCAGAGCCATGAAGGCCTGGTTGTAAATGAATTTTGAAATGAAAATCGAATCCACCGGTACGGTGACGCGTAAGAAGAGGGCTGTGCCCTGGTCAGTTTCCCTGACGAAAATATGGGAGAGGCCGTTCATGGCGCTAAAAAAAACAATTACCCAGAGAAGGATAGATTGCGCCAGCGGTGGGAAGGGAATACCGCCCGCGGTCAGGCCTATGGCGGTGGTGACGATGATGGCGAAGGCGGCGGATACGTTCAGGGCGAATCGGCTTCTTAATTCGACCCGGGCGTCCTTTATGAGATTGCGGAGAACGTCATGAACCAAGACGAAGGCCTCCCGAGCAGAGTCCTTCTTCCGCGGGATCGTTTGTCGCAATGATGATGATCTTTCCCGACCGCGAGGAATTGATATAGTCACCGAGGGCTTCATTACCGGCCGCGTCGAGGCCGGTACTCGGTTCGTCGAAGATAAGGACAGGCGGATCGTTCAGGGCCGCCAGTACGATCTTCAGGCGCTGTTTCATGCCGGTTGAGTAGTTCCCGACCTTCGTATTTCCGTGGCGCTCAAGGCCGAAACGATCCAGAAGGGAATCCGCGGTCCCCATGTCCTGAATGTTCAGTGCAAATTGAATGTTTTCAATTGCCGTGAGTTCGTCATAGGGATTGACGAGGGGGCCGGTGTAGCCAGTGTGGAGGGACCACTCCGCGCGGGGGATATCCTCCCCGGCCCCGTGCGAAATAACGCCGCTGGAGGGCGCCTGGAGTCCGGCAAGAATTCGAAGCAACGTAGATTTTCCGGACCCGTTAGGACCCGTCACGCAGATCGAATCGCCGGTTGAAAGGGAGATGCTGATATTTTTGAAGAGAGGGGCCCGGGTGAATTTTTTCGAAATGGCCCTTGCCTCGATTCTGTATCGGATCGGTGTCATGCCTTCAGTGGACGGTAACGGGCAACCGGTGTTTTCAATAACGTCATGAAAACCAGGTTCAACGCCCGCCCTGGATACGGGCGTTGATGGTGACCCTGTTTGGAAAATTTTCCGGTATATCGATCGCGAAACCGAAGCGCTCGGATTTTGCCTTCAGTTCGTCGATGAATTCATTGGTCGTTCCGGCGAAAAGAACCTCGATCCGGGCCGCCTTTCCGATCCTTCCCTTGTCCAGGACCTGCTGAACGCCCCGGACCCGGTTGGACACCTGATCCCTGAATTTCTTCAACCCGTCATAATCGAGGCCGCTGATGAAAAGGGTAATCTGCCGATGCGTTGCTGACCTGACGAACTGCCTGACGATCTCGTTCATGAACGGGCCTGTTTTGAATTTTCCGGTCTGTTCATCCTGGACGCCCAGGATCATCCTGATTGCATTTTCTATAGCCTTCTTGGAGGCGGTGTCCGACTGGATATGCACGCCGGGTGCGTCTTTGCTGATGGCGGCCAGAGTTCTTCCGGAGTAGACATCCACGGCCTTGAGGCGCAGAATGGCAGATTTAGATTTCATGTTCGCAGAGTAGGCGCGCATCGCACCGCTCTGGTCCTTGGTCTGGGCGGTGCCGATTATCAGCACCTCAGCGCCTACGTCGTTCAGGAGAAGGTTCTGCACGTCTTCCCCGATCTGCCCCGCCATGGCACGGCTCATCCGGGTGTACTGGCGTTTCATAAGGTTCTGTACGATCTGCGCATCGACGAAATCGAATCCCGCGCTTATCATGCGCTCCTGCATTAGTATCTCGGTTTCCGTCAGGCCCGGGCGGTTCATGGTTCCTTCAAAGGTCTCGTTGATCAGGATCATAAACTTCGGCCTGCCGTAACGATTGAGGGCGTCGGCAATCGCGTCCTCGATCACCGCGGGTTCCACCGTGCCTTCAATTTCGATACTATACATGCTTCCGTCGGAACCCTCCTCGATTATTTTCTCTTTTTTCACCAGACCGTAGGATCGTGCTTCGACCAGCATCGATACAAGCTCATAGTCCTTCATGATGCTCTGGCCGGATATGGTGGAGCCGAGCATCTTTTCCACGAGTTTGTTTCTCGCGTCGTTAATGGCGCGATCGCGCGCGAGTGCAGTATCGTCATCGAAAATCGCGGCAACTCCCTTTGCACTCCCCCTGAGGGGAGCGCCGGGATCCTGTTTTTCATCTAAGGAAAAGGTGTCACCCCTCTTTTCATCGGTCCTTGATCCCCCGGTTCCCGCGCAGGACAGAAAGGCAAATATAATCATGGAGAATAGCAGCGCCATAGACTTTTTCATAATGGTCCCTCCTGATCCATATGCCGGTCGATGGGTTTGCCGCACGGCCGCGCACATACTGGTGTGAGAGCGCTCCCCTAGTCGAAAGCATCGACCTTTCTCCGGTAAGTATAGTTCCCGTCGGTAATTCGTCAATTGGTTTTTGGAGGGCCTGGCCATACGGATGCGGACCCTTGGTGTCACATATGGCCCAATGACCAGGCCTGGAGAGGAATGGCTAAAAAAAGCCGCAGGTAGTCAGGGTGCCGCATGAAAAGGAACCCGCACAAATGTTAATTTTTTATATGAAAGATCAAATTAATCGATATTTTTCATTGACAGGAAAAGACCCATATATATTTTTAATCTTCCGGTTTTTCAGGCAATTTTTCACATAATTTTAAAAAAGAGAAGATCATGAAAGGGATTCAAAAAACATATTCGATGAAGGCGTCTGAAATCAGTAAAAAATGGTATGTCATCGATGCCGAAGGAAAGGTGCTGGGAAGGCTCGCGACTCAAATAGCCATGATTCTGAGGGGCAAGAACAAGCCGACTTTCACACCCTATCTTGATATGGGCGATAATGTCATCGTAATCAACGCAGAAAAGATTGTGCTGACCGGAAGCAAGGCCGATGATAAAGAATATTTCAGGCACTCGCAGTATCCGGGCGGTATCAAGTTCGTGAATATCAAGAAAATGTGGAAGGAACGGCCCCAGTTCATCATCGAGCACGCCGTGAAGTCGATGCTTCCGAAAAACAGGCTGGGAAGAAAAATCTTCGGGAATCTCAAGGTTTACAAAGGAGCCGACCATCCTCACCAGGCCCAGACGCCGGAACCGCTTGAGATTTAATTGAATTTCGTATAGAGGAAACATTATGTCCGATCGTTATTATGCAACCGGCAGAAGAAAGACTTCGGTCGCCCGAGTGTGGCTCACTCCCGGATCAGGTAAAATCGTCATTAACAAGATGCCGATCAATGAATATTTCAGACGACAGACCCTGGAGCTGATTGTACGGCAGCCCCTCGAGCATGTGGGGATGATAGGGCGGTTTGACATCAATGCGAATGTCGATGGCGGCGGATGGTCCGGTCAGGCCGGCGCGGTCAAGATGGGCATAGCGCGTTGCCTTGTCGGTATGGACGAAAAGCTCCGGAAACAGCTGCGCGAGGGTGGATTTCTCACCAGGGACTCCAGAGAGGTAGAGAGGAAGAAGCCGGGGCAGAAAAAGGCGAGAAAGCGGTTCCAGTTCTCCAAACGCTAGGAACCATTTATATCACTGGGATGAAAGGATGCAGGAATGCATCCTTTTTCATTTGTGCCGGGTACGTACGATGACTCTTATTGTAAAAACGAAAAATTCAGGTGATTGTCTCCTCCTCGAGCTTGACAGCGGGGAATCGCTGAAAATTCCGCACAGGGTATCGGTACTCTACGCCCTGGAGGCGGGAAAGGTCCTCGGGTCCGAGGAATATGCTCAGCTTAAAATCGAGTCACAGCGCTACCGTTGTGCGAAGATGGCGCTCGATTACCTTGCAATATGCCCGCGTTCCGGGACAGAGATGGAACGCTATCTTGCCAGGAAGGGCTTCGACCATGATCTGCTCATGGAGGTTCTCATCAATCTACGGGAATCGGGATATCTCAACGATGCGGATTACGCCGCCCGTTACATCAGCAGCAGGCTGAGCAGAAAGCTGGTGGGAAAAAACCTGCTCGCGGGCGAGCTCCAGAGAAAAGGGGTTTCGCGGAGCGTCATCCGGCAGGCCCTGAAGGAATCAGAGGCCCTCCATGGCGACCCTGACGCCCTCTATGAGACCGCGGTGAAAAAATATGCATCAATAAAGCATAAAAGGAACCCGCTTCTCAAGCTTTCGATGTTTCTTCTCGGGAGGGGCTTTGACGGATCTGCAGTCACGGACGTCGTTGAGCGGATAAAGAGTGAAGAAAAGGATCAGAGCGCTGAATGACGGGACTTTTCCCGAATTATTTCCTTGAAAAATATATCATTGCTGTCTGGTATTGTTATCGCGGCCCCCTGAGGGCTATCATTCTGAGAGCCGGAGGCGGAAGATGCTCACGGTAATGGATTTACGCACCTCCTTCATGGAATTCTTCAAGGAGCGGGGGCACCGGATCGTATCCTCGAGCTCGCTTTTGCCGAAGGACGACCCGACCCTTCTCTTCACCACGGCTGGCATGGTGCAGTTCAAGCCGATGTTTGCAGGGACCGTGGAGCTCGAATATACAAGGGCTGCCACAGTGCAGAAATGTCTTCGCACAAGCGACCTGGAGAACGTGGGCAAGACCAAGAGACACCTTACCTTTTTTGAAATGCTCGGGAACTTCTCCTTCGGGGATTACTTCAAGGCAGAGGCCATCGCTTTCGCCTGGGACTATTCGACCGGGGTGATCGGTTTTCCTGAAGAGCGCATATGGGTGTCGATCTACCAGGATGACGACGAGTCCTTCGACATCTGGAAAAACCGCATAGGAATGCCGGAGAAAAAAATAGTAAGGCTCGGGAGGGATGACAACTTCTGGGGTCCGGCGGGCGACACGGGGGCTTGTGGACCCTGTTCGGAACTCTATATCGACCGAGGGGACAGGTACGGATGCGGCAGGCCCGAGTGCAAGCCGGGGTGCGATTGTGAACGCTTCATGGAATACTGGAATCTTGTGTTCAATCAATTCAACCAGGACGCGGACGGCACGCTGGGCCCGCTTCCCCGCCCGGGGATCGATACCGGAATGGGGCTCGAGCGCCTTGCGGCGTTAGTTCAGGACGTCGATTCAGTTTTCGATACCAACGAGTTCAGTCGCATTGGTGACTTCGTTCGTGAAGGGGCGAAGGCGGAGGTACGTGATGGGACGAGAATGCCGGTGAACATCATCGCCGAGCACGCGCGCGCCCTTACCTTTGCTATTGCAGACGGTGTTTATCCCTCCAACGAGGGAAGGGGATATGTCCTTCGCAGAATTCTCAGGCGTGCGATGCGCTTCAGTCGGCAGCTGGGGGTCACGGAGCCCTTCATATACAGAGTCGTCGATCCCATCGTTGACATTATGGGTGATTTTTATCCTGAACTGCGGGACTCGGCGGTGAACGTGAAAAAGGTTATCGAATCGGAAGAGAAGCGCTTTCTCGAAACGCTTGAAAACGGAATGGATCGGATCGAGGAGATCGTGAAAGGATGCCTGAAAAAGAAAAAGACGGTGATCTCCGGATCGGACGCCTTCCAGCTCCATGATACGTTCGGCTTTCCCCTGGAAATGACGCGGGAAATTGCCCTGGAACATGGCATTGACGTTGACATTAAGGGCTATGAGGCGGAGATGGCGAAACAGCGCGAGCGTGGAAGGCAGAGCTGGAAGGCTGCCTCGGGGTGGCTGGAGGTTGCGAGCGAGGACATTGTCAAAAGGGCGGGCGACACGAATTTCCGGGGGTATGAGGAAGAAACGTTCCCTTCATCAGTGGAGTTTCTCCATGACGGCTCCGGGCCTGCGGAACGTCTTACCGAGGGACAGAGGGGACTTGTGATCCTGAAGGATACCCCTTTTTACGGCGAGTCGGGCGGACAGGTGGGTGATATCGGCATTATTATCACCACCTCAGGGGCGGTGTTCAGGGTCGATGATACGAAAAAAATCAACAGGACTATCATTCACGTCGGAGAGGTCACAGCGGGAGAGTTTTCCCTGACAGAGCCGGTGGTGGCTTCCATAGACGCGGTCAACAGGAACTTGATACGGGCAAACCATACTGTTACGCACCTCCTCCATACGGCGTTACGGAACGTGCTGGGGCCCCATGTGAGGCAATCCGGATCACTTGTATCCCCGGAACGCATGCGATTCGATTTCACCCATTTTGATGCCCTGAGAGAGGAAGAGATCGCTGAAGTCGAGGCAATCGTAAACGGGAAGATATGGGAGAACCGCTCCGTCACGACCGAATCAATGAAATACGACGAGGCGGTCAAAACAGGCGCCATTGCGGTGTTCGATGAAAAATACGAGGACACGGTCAGAGTGGTGACGGTGAAGGATTTCAGCAGTGAGCTCTGCGGCGGCACCCATGTAATGAATACGGGCCAGATCGGTCTTTTCAAAATCATGCGCGAGGCTTCTCCCGGCGCGGGTATGCGGCGGATAGAGGCGGTGACCCTGAAAGGGGTGCTCGACAGGTACAACAACATCGAAGAGACGCTTTCGGGTGTTATGAAGATCGTCAACGTGGCGGAGGCGGGGCTCCTCAGGCGGGTCGAGGAGATCGTGTGTCGCAGCCGGACCCTGGAAAAGGAACTCGAAAAATTGAGGAAGGACTCGCTATCGGGGGGCACGGACGACCTGATCGCAAAGGCGCGGGAGGCCGGGGGAATCAAGATCATTTCCCATATGTTCAAGGACCGCGGGGTCGAGGATCTGCGTGAGCTTTCCGATGCGATTCGCTCCAGGGAGCAGAAATCGGTTGTCCTCTTCGGCGCTGAAAACGACGGTAGCGCCCTGCTCCTTTTCGCGGCGACGAACGCTGCGGTGATGGCCGGTATCGATTGCGGGGCGGTAATACGGGACGCTGCAAAACTGGTTGGTGGAGGCGGTGGGGGCCGGAAGGATATGGCCCAGGCGGGAGGAAAAAAACCGGAGGGACTCTCTGAGGCGATCAGTCTGGCCGTCACCAGGGCCGAAGGAATGATCCATTAAGAAGAGGTCCGGCTAGAAACGATCCCGTTGCCCCGGTCATTTTATGCGACATAACATGATAAAAATATTGACAGGTAGATTTTTCCGGTTTTATCTGTTCACGGACCATACGGTACACCTTCCTGGTCCGGCATGAGTTCCGTCAGCGGATGAGGTGGTGGAATGAGCAACTATGACCGATACTCGATATACCTGGTGAGGTCAGTTAGCCATATATTCAAGCATTTCCTTGATGATGTATCAGTGGAGGAAGTGTACGAATCCCAGTCGGAGGAAAAGGATCCGCTGGTGTCTGTAGAGATCGCCGGCACGATGGTCGGCGAGATCATCATCAATCTTCCGAAGAAAACCCTCGACCAGATCACCATGAAATTCATAAACTCGAAGGACATCAGGGCGATCCGCAAGAGCCACGGAGACGTGGCCGGTGAACTGGCCAACCTGATCACCGGAACCTTCGCGAATCAGATGCAGTACATGGCGCATGATATAAGGCTCAACGCCCCGGAATTCAATGACGATGCGATCGGGATGAAAACCCTTTATGAGAACATTAACCTTTCGTTCAACTCGAAATATGGTGGTTTCGACATTGATTTTTATTACAAAGAAAAGCACTGACACATAGGTGGAATGATCGCATGTCGTCTGAAGCCTCCCTCGCACATATAGACATACTCCTCATCATCCTCTATTTCATTCTAAGCATAGTAATCGCCCTGGTGATGCGCAAACGAGCGGGTGGGAGCACGGAGGAATTTTTCCTGTCGGGGAGGAAACTCCCCTGGTGGCTGGCCGGTACGGCGATGGTGGCCACCACCTTCGCTGCCGACACGCCCCTTGCGGTAACCGAACTTGTTGCGAAAAACGGGATCGCGGGGAACTGGCTATGGTGGAACATGGTGGCAGGGAGCATGCTCACGGTCTTTTTTTTCGCGAAGCTGTGGCGACGGGCCAACATACTCACTGACGTGGAATTTATTGAGCTCAGGTATTCGGGACGGTCGGCAGCTTTTCTGCGGGGTTTCAAGGCGATCTACCTCGGTGTGTTCATGAATGTCATCATTATGGGATGGGTCAATCTCGCACTGGCGTCGATATTAAAAGTGATATTCGGGATCGATGATGACCGGGTCATTCTGTATATCATTGGCGCCATGGCCTTTGTCGGCGTCTATTCCGCGATTTCCGGACTCTGGGGCGTAGCCCTTACCGACGTGTTTCAGTTTGTTATCGCCATGGCGGGGTGTATCTTCCTCGCACACGCGGTGCTCGGCCTGCCTGAAATTGGTGGAATAAATGGCCTAATGGAAAAATTGCCGGAAGATCTTTTCCGGTTTTTCCCCACCGTCAGCGGGGTGCCCGCAGCGGCGACAGGCGTACTGACCATATCGGCCTCAGCATTTTTCGCACATATCGCCATTCAGTGGTGGTCGTCATGGTATCCGGGGAACGAGCCCGGGGGAGGTGGATACGTAGCACAGAGGATGATGTCCGCGAAAAACGAGCGGCACTCACTTCTGGCCACACTCTGGTTTGCCATAGCCCATTACGCTCTACGTCCCTGGCCCTGGATCATCGTTGCCCTTGCGTCACTTGTTCTCTACCCGGGACTCGAACACCCGCGCGAGGGATACATTTACGCCATCAGGGATCATCTCCCCCCCGGGGCGCGCGGCTTCCTGATAGCCGCATTTCTTGCCGCCTATATGTCGACCATCGCAACGCACCTGAACTGGGGAAGCTCCTACATAATCAACGACCTGTACCGCAGATTCGTCAGGAAGGACGCGACGGAAAGACATTATGTGCTGATTTCCCGCATCGCGACCATTGTACTTGTTGTTATTTCGAGCCTGATGATAAAGGCAATGAGCAGCATAACCGGTGCCTGGGAATTCATTATTGAATGCGGCGCGGGCCTGGGGCTGGTGCTGATACTTCGCTGGTACTGGTGGCGACTCAATGCCTGGTCGGAGATAACGGCGATGATCGTTCCGATCATCGCGTACGGGAGTCCCCGGATCATCGCGGCGTTTATCAATCCCGGCGGGGAGTATGTCCCCTTCGTCCGTTTCCCCGAGAGTCTCTTTTTCATCGCCGGGATAACAACACTATCATGGATCATCATGACCTTTATAACCGCTCCGGTGGAGAGGGAGAAGCTGCTCCGTTTTTATGAGCACGTGAGACCCGGGGGCCCTGGATGGAAGGGGTTCACCGGGGCGGCAACGGGCGGTGCTGCGGAGGACACGGAGCCCCTCACCAGGCACCTTGTCGACTGGTTTCTCGGTATAGGCGTGGTGTACAGCGCCCTCTTTTCCATTGGGAAACTCCTTCTTCGGGACCTCGGTCATGGATTCACCCTTCTTGCGATTGCGGTAACCCTTTTTATCGTCCTCGCCTGGAGATTGAAGGAAACACCGGATCCCGCAAAAAGGATGCCGGGGGGCAAAAAAAAGGGTTGATGATGATTGCCGGATCACCGTTCGGGTTGTATTTTTAGGAAGAAAACCGCAAAAAATAAAACCAAGATGTTTTCGTGTTGGCAGAAAAGCGGAAAAAAAATGATTTTTCAATCTTTGGATTTCAGAAAGTTCATATTTTTCAAGGTGACAATAAACAGAACCTATGGGATTACTGGGGAGAGCCGAGGGATGAGGTGATGGCCGGCACTGAACAGACAATGCGTGACCTTAAAGCGATCTACACCGCAGCCATACGGGCGGTGGACCCGGCGGTTGCCGTTGCTTCACATCTGAAGAGGCGCGGTGATACTCTCCACCTTATTTCTGAAAATACACGTGCCAGTGAATACGATCTCGCCAGGTATAACCGGGTCCTGTTGGTCGGCGCGGGTAAGGCCACCGCTCCGATGGCCCGGGCGGTGGAGACTCTGCTTGGCGGAAGACTCGACGCGGGCTGCATATGCGTGAAAGACGGATATTCCGACACACTGTCGAAAACGGAGATCATCGAGGCCTCCCATCCCGTACCGGATGAAAGGGGTGCAGGCGCTGCACGAAGAATGCTCGAAATGCTCGAGGGCGCAGGCGAAGGCGACCTGGTGATTTCCCTCATATCGGGCGGCGGTTCCGCTCTCCTGCCCCTTCCCCCCGATCCGATCACACTGGAAGAGAAACGGCACACCACCGAACTTCTGCTTAAAAGCGGGGCCTCCATTCATGAAATGAATGCGGTCAGAAAGCACCTTTCCCTTGTAAAGGGCGGTAATATGGCAAAGGCTGCCCGGCGCGCGACAGTGATCAACCTGATGATTTCCGATGTGGTGGGTGATGACATCGATATCATCGCCTCGGGTCCCTTCGCTCCTGATGGTTCGACCTTCGATGACGCATTGCGCATCCTCAAGCAATATGGCATCGATGGGAGGGTTCCCTCCTCCGTTTCCGAAAGAATAGGGGCGGGAACCAGGGGAGAGATCGAGGAGAACCCGCATGAAGGGAGCCCCGTCTTCGACCGTGTCGCAAACCTCGTCGTGGCATCCAATATCATTGCCCTCAGAGCTGCGAAGGAAGAATCGTCGCGCTTGGGCTACAATGCCCTCATTCTCTCGTCGATGATCGAGGGCGATACCCGTGAGGCCGCCTTCTGGCATTCCCGCATTGCGAGGGAGGAGGCGTCGACATCGAATCCGGTGGCAAAGCCTGCCTGTATAGTCAGTGGGGGAGAAACAACGGTAGCGGTCGCCGGCGACGGACTGGGAGGAAGAAACATGGAATTCGCCATGCAGGCGGCGCGATTCATAGACGGGCTTGACGGGGTCACAATCGCGAGTGTAGGAACGGACGGCACGGACGGTCCCACGGACGCGGCAGGCGCCGTGGTCGATGGAACCACAATGAGTGTATCGAGGGACAGGGGAGTGAATATCGAGGACTACATGAATCGGAACGACTCATATCATTTTCATCAAAAAACAGGGGGTCTGATCATTACGGGACCGACAAAAACCAACGTCATGGATATACGGATCATGCTGATCGTCTGATCAAACCCCGGAAGCAGTAGCGCTAGGACCGTGTGCCGTATCGAAGTCATCCGGAAATTAATGCACCATGTAAAAAAAAGGTTGATAATTATTATTTCTTTATCAGTATATGCAAACAGTATATGCAGGAATGTATCGGTTGTATATGATGCTTCGATGTGTGAAGCCATTACAGCATACCAGTGAGGAGCAATGACATGATGAAAAAGCATTTCAAGGTTATGTCGCTTGTTATAGCAGGCGTTTTCATGATCACCCTGGCAACGGCGCAGGAGCAGAAAAAGGACGACGGCATCACGAAAATGCCGGACGGTTCGTATCGCAGCAAGGACCATGACGAATCCAGCAGACCCGATGACAGCTACCTCGCGAAGTTTCACGCGATGGACGCAGTCGACAGGTTGATAAAAAGAAACCTGGAAGATATATATCTGCTGAGGGTCCTGACTTCGAATAATCCCGGGAAAGCAGACTGGGAAGCGAAATACAAGGCTGTGTATGAAGGCTACAAGGACGGGCTTGAGCAGTATTACAAGAGGAACATCATTTACGCAAGGGACAGGCTGGAAAAGAACAAGACAGACATTAGTGAATTCTTTAAAATAGTCCTAGCGGATTACCAGAAGCAGTGCGAGGATCTGCTCAATGAGTGCGCAGGCAAGGTGCTGATGCTTCACCTGGATGTCAGCGCCCGCATCGACCCGGACAGGTTTGATCAGGTCAGCCAAAATCATCTGAGGCTAAAAGTGGCATACGGCCGCCTTGATGAGGCACAGTCCGCAACCATCGCCCATTATTATTCCGGGGCCATCTATCACCTTCGCATGGCCAGGGCCTACAGTATCGCGATACTCGAAGACCTGGCAAAAGACGAAAACGAGAGGAAGAGCCTTCAGGACAAGTATAGAGTCCAGAAAGCTGATAATCTCAACAGGGTTTTCAAAAAGGAGTAGCAGAAGCAGCAAGTGAAATGAAATCACCGGAAAAAGGGGAGGCCATCCCCTTTTTTTTATTTGCGTAATAATATTATTGCATTAAAGGCACGAAGCAACGAGTATTCGACACGATAAAAAATGAAGGCAGCAATAACAAAAAAGGAAATCCTGACGTATCATGCCATCGAGTTTTATTATTTCACACTGAATCTTCTCCTGGACCGGCGGATCCTCGTCCCCCTTGTCGTGGTGTTCGTCCTCCTGTTCCCGTCCATGATTGTAGAATACGAGGTTCCCACTTACAGGGTGATGCTCGACCCGGGGCACGGTGGTATTGCCAAACACCCGATGTCAGTTCATGGCGATCGGTATGATACGCTTCGGGGCAGGTACCTCGAGACCTTCAAGGAAGGGGCGTCACGGGGGAGGCTTTACGAGCACCTGATCGTATATGATATTGCGAAAAAAGTGGAACGGCTGCTGAAACACCTCGCCCCAGGGGAGGATAGCGAAAGATTTTACCGGATACTGAAAAAATATACCGATCTTACGCCGCGCAGGATCTATATCGAAACGGGGATGAGCAGGGGCAGGTCGATCACAGAAAGAGAGGCCGACATCGCCGAAGATCCGAACGCGTCGTTTCGTCTCTTCGATTATCCCGATTACTCCGGGGCGATGCTGAAGGGACGTATTTCACGCATCAATGAAAGAAAACCGCATCTGGTCGTTTCCCTCCATATGGCCGCCGCGGGCCCGCGGGACTATGAGGGGATGAACCCTGTTATTACGCCTCCCTATGATTTCCTGCATGGCGCCCTCGAGTATCTTCGTGATGATTCGATCGGCACCGGCTTTTTTCATAGAAGTCCTTACCGGGACTGGTTCGTGGAAAACACCTCACGCACTGATTTCAGCTGGTTTCTCAATGACGCATCGATCTACTTTACCGGATTTCCCCTGCAGCAAAAAAGGAAAGTTGCCATGAACCGTTTCAGAGGGTACCGGTACAACATGGTGGATTGGGCCTACGCCGACGATCCCGGATGGGAGCACCCGGCCAGGCATCGCATACGATCGAGCCGGTATGCGCCCCGGCTCGAGCATTTTATACCTGAAGGAAGGTTCTGGGAGCGTGAACGCTCGAAATATGAAAAGTATCGACGGGGAGGCGGCGAGGAAGGATTCGGAGGTGACAACGCCTACGCAGCTTATGAAATCATCAGATATATCGGTTATTCCCTCAACTTACATGGCGATGATCATCCTTCCCAGAAACCAGGGAAGAGCTACGTATCGGTATGGATCATGCCGCTCCATGTCAACGCGATCAACGCATTCATCGAACTGGGGTACTTCAACCGGAAGAGGGACCGACATATATTCACCAAGAAGCAGAACGAAATCGCCGAGGGAATAGCCGTGGGGATTTACTCACTTTGTGCGGGGATGGAGCTGAAAAAAAAGGAATACAAATATGCTCCGAGGGGGAAAAACATTGATTTCAGCAAGTACCGGATGCCGGACGGGTCAAGCTATTTTGACGCGGTCACTTCTGATTAGTCTCGCAACTGCCGTTCTCCTCGTGACCTCCACGGCCGAAGCGGATGACTTCAACGAAAACTTCATTCGCGCCGCGGGAAAAGTGAAGAATTCCGTGGTGAGCATCTCCATCTATGAGCGCAGGGGCGGGGGAAAACCTGTCTACAGCAAGGTCTCATACGGCTCCGGGACCGTCATAGAGGGTGGATATATCGTAACGAATTATCATGTTGTCATGAAGGGTGAACTGTGTCAGGTACATTCGGGAGATGGCGTTTCGGTCGAGATTGAACGGTTCGAGAAAGGTGCCTATTATCTTGCGGATCCGAAGACCGACCTCGCGTTGTTGAAAATAAGGGATCCGGGCCGTCACTCACTTGCGCCGGTCGCTTTTGACGATTCGAGCAATCTGTCGGAGGGCGAATGGGTTCTCGCGGTTGGAAACCCGTACGGACTCCGTCAGACGATCACAAGTGGAATAGTATCATCGAAGGGAAGGGATAACATAGGGTTCGCGGACATCGAGGATTTCATCCAGACCGATGTCTCCATAAATCCAGGCAACTCCGGGGGTCCTCTTATAAATCTCAGGGGCATGCTCGTGGGTATCAATACGGCCATACGGAGCGATTCCGGTACCTTCCAGGGGATCAGCTTTGCGATCCCCTCAAATCAGGTACGCCAGGTTTGCAAGGAACTCATCAGCTACGGAAGGGTACGTCGGGGCTGGATAGGTTTCATGGTGAAGGAAAAGCGGTCGGGAATCGGGGAGGAGAAACGGCGTCTTGAGGTCATTTCCGTGATAAAAAATTCTCCCGCGGAATCTGCGGGACTCAGGGCGGGGGACATCATTCGGAAGGTGAACGGGGAAACTGTCTCCTCTCTGGGAAAGCTCATCCGTTTGGTGGGCAACAAGTCCGTGGGCACGAAAATTGATATCATCGCGTCGCGGGAGGGGCGTCTTGTAAGGGCGAAATTGATCCTCAGGGAAAGAACGGTGTATAGAAAAATTCGCACAGCCATGAACAGGCTTTTCCTGTATTACGGTATAGAAATAGATGAAAATTCTAAAAGCGGCGAGGTGGTGATATCCTACGTGTCGCCCAAGAGCATCATATACAACCTTGTCAAGGGAGACACCGTGCTCGCGATCAATGGAAGGGACATCGTTTCGCTCGATGACTTTGCGCGTGTATATGAGCGGAGCGGCTACCGCATTAACGGCATGACGGTCAATCGTGACCAGAGGGCCCTCAGGATCGAAATATCAGATTAGGGAGAAGTCATGAAAACGAGTAGAGCCCGGGTATTCGCTGTGATTGCATTAATCGGGTTCGCGCTGATGTATCCCGGGAGGGGTGGTGCAGACGGGCGGGCAGGCAGGATCTTCCTTGACAAGCATTTCTTCACCCAGTTGCGACGCACGCCGCCGATTATGAGGGATGCCTTTATTGAGGAGAGGCTTAACGCCATCATTCAGGCGAGGGGCGTTGTCGTATCGATTAATACATGCCCGAAATACGAAAGGAATTACCGGATCGTCCTTGAGGACAGGGATGCCAAAGTGCAGAATATGAAGATAACCTATTACCTCTATGCGGAGAGCCGGGAATCAATCGCCATGATTGCAGAAAAGGGGCTGATCGATTTCAGCGGTCAACTTGTCGCGTACACGCCTGTCACTGCGAAACGGTCCTCCTATATTTTTGATATCGTACTGGAAAAGGGGGCGATGTTGATTGAATAAGCGGGGCGAAATGATCGACCGTGGAAGGAGGAAAAAAGTGGCATGGAGAACCCTTCTCCTGATCGCCGCCCTTTTCGCATGCCTTGCCCATACCCTTCCGACTGCTGCGAAGACCACGCCTGAAGGGTATGAGCTGAAGATGATCAGGGGTTTCACCGAAGGCGATTACCCGGCAGTATATGCCTCTTTTCGAATGATGCTCGCGACCTACCCCGACCATCCCCTGTCCCGCATCTACTATAGCAGGCTTCTTGAAATGGCTGACCTCTTCGGAACCACGGCCGTGGAGGAACTCGTGTTGAAAATGAAAAAAACCATCAAAGCCCGTGGCGGTCGTAACGCCAATGCCTGCCTGATTGCCCTGGACTGCGTACATGAGGCCCTCCTCTACAGGTATGATGCTGAAAAGGCGAAAAGAATCACCGATGAATTGAAACCGGTCAGGGAATGGGCTCTTATAGGGCCCTTCCGCCGATACGGATCCGGTGATATGGAGTATCGATTCATGTCTGAACTGGTATCTGATGGGGAAGGAAATGAGCGCGAAAAACGGATCAGTATCGAAGAATATGATGGAAGGTTGAGGCCAGGCAGGTTTGTCGGACCCGGGGAGGGCGTGGTCTACGCACGGGCCTCCTTTGTGACAGAGGACGAGGTGATGGTTCGCGTATATTGTCGCGGGGACTACCATGCCATGATCAACGGCCGATATGTAGGAGGAAACGTACCGGGACGGCGGAGGAACCTCAGGATATTCAGCGTCCGCGACACCCGCCGTGTTACGCTTCTACTCAAGCTTCATCTCGGGGACGGCGAGGAAGGTGTAAGGGTGCTGATTACCGACAAAAGGGATGCCGTACAAAGCCCCTCCATCGACAATGAAAGCTCCTTCACGGAGGAGTGCGCCGTGTCCGAGGAAGATGAGTTCCCCCATGCCCATTTCATTGAAATGGCCCGCCGTGATCCCGCATTCGCATACGCCAGGCTTGGTATCCGACTCGACGGCCTTCAAAGCGAAGAGGCCGTCGAGTATTACCGGAAATCTCTCAATGCGAAGCAGGATATATTGATCTCATATCTCCTCGCTGCTTCCTTACTCGCAGGAAAGGACAAAGACATTGAGCCAGCGGGACATAGCGAGGGGTGGCGTCTGATCGAGGAAATATATGACGAACGCCCGGGATTCGCACCCGCCGCCCTGAAAAGGCTGGATCGGCTGATTGAAGGCAGAGAGAACAGAAGGGCCCTTCTCGAGGGAGAACTCCTTGTCCTGTCATCGCCCCGATTCCCCTATGCCCGGCTTGCGCTTCTTCAACTCTTGGACAAGACCGGCAGTGACCGGGAGTTTCTTGCGGCTACGATAAAATTAAGAAAAGATTTTCCGGACTCCCACCTGGTGACAGAGGCGGAGGCTGAATATTACCGGGACCGGAACAGCACCAGGTACCTCGAATCATGCATTGCCCTTGCCGGAAGAGCCTATACGCCGCGGCGTGGACGAATTGCGGCAGCGGAGCTTGTTTCGCGGGGGGAGTATGGCGCCGCTCGAGAATTGATACAGCGCCTCAATTTCAACAACGATCTGGTACGGGAGATGGTAGTAGCGGCCATCAGGACCGGGGATTTTCCGACTGCAAGGAACATTATATTCGGCGCGATACTTCGAAGGGAGGATCCGTGGTTCTATGAGGCCCTTGGACGAATGGATATGGTGCGCGGGGACGATCCATCGATGTATCTCTACAAACTTTTAAGTATGGACCCTTCCCGTTTTGAGGTGGCCGATTATCTTCGTTATCTCGATACCGGTGATATTACGGGCCCGCCGGGGATCTTTCTGGATCAGGACGCAGTCACGGGCAGGCTTCGGACCGCTCCTGCCGATGGCCGCCATTCATCAACGATCCTCTATCGGGGAAGGACGTTTCTGCTGCAGAATGATGGGAGCAGCAGGGCCTTCTGCGAGGATATCATTCACCTGTCGGATGCAAAGGGGGTATGGCGTTATGGAGAGATCAGGATCCCCTGCCGGGGGCGTTTCAACCCTGTCAGGGTAAGGGTATATAATAAACAGGGTATCGTCGCTAATTCCTATACCTTCCGGAAGGAAGGTGACGAGGTATGCGTGAATATCGCCTCCCTCGGGAGAAACTCAATCATTCATCTCGCGTATAGTATCGACAATGCGGTTTTCACACCCGGGGGCGGACGCCTCTTTTCATACCCCCCGGAGTATCTCCAGGGATATAATGAACCGGCAGTCGCCATTTTAATTAAGGTAATAACTCCTGAGGAAATGGAAGTCGATTTCCGTTTCAGGGATGAGATACCCGTAGAGTCGATCGCCTCTGACGGGTTTCGGTACCATACAATAAGAATGGGGGGGCTTTCGTCAGTTGAAAAAGAGCGATTATCCGGTGACCGGGGCAATTCCCTCGCTTTTTATTCTTTTTCAACGATGAACGGGTTCGAGGATTTTTCGGCATTGCGCAAGGGTAGTATCGGGGTGGGGGAAAATGGTACGGCGGAAAAGGCGACATCATTGAAGAAAGAGGGGCTGGAGAAGACGGTTGCCGCTGTGTATGATTTCGTCTCAAGGGGCATCGATCTCGATGAGCGTGAGTCAGGATTGACGAGATCCCCTGAAAACATCCTCAACGAGAGGCACGGCACCGCGGAGGAGAAGGCCATGCTCGCCCGGGCATTGCTCGATCGCCTCGGAATCAGGTCGTATCTCGCCTTTGGGAGGGACCGTTTACAGCCGGTAATGACCGGCTATATGTTTCATGAATACTATACCGATTGTCTGCTCTTTGTGCCCCTTGACAGGGAGAACTCACTCTGGCTCGATTTTTCCAGCCGAAATTTCGCCTGCGGCACCGTTTCGGGCCGTATCGACGGAACGGAGGCCTCCGTCATGATAAACGGCTCGCATCATATGCGAAGCGTTCGGAGCAGTGTGGCTACCCTGGTCGGAGGAGAGTACCGCCTGCGGATCAAGGAGGACGGCGGGGTGCAATGCGCGATCAAGATTTCCTTCAACGGATCGAGCGCCGATGCGCGCTCCTCCTTCAGGGATACCCAGAGGGATTCACACCGTGCGGAGGAAACGGCGCACCTCTACGTGGAAAAGGCACTGCCGGGTTTCAGCATGGACGGTTATAGGGTGCGCAACCTGGATGATTGCGAAAAACCGCTGGTTCTCGAAGTGGAGGGGGCCGGGATTGGCGCGTTAATCGAAGCTGAGCGTCTAATCTTCAGACCGGTGCTGAGGGGGAGCGCGATTAATGGTTATGTCAGCTATCCACGACGATCGAGCCCTCTGGTGATCGAGACAGGGGTGCATGAATCAGATCGTTACCGATGGACCCTTCCCGAATCGTTCAGGGGTGCTGAATTGAATAAAAGGAGGGCGGTGCGGGGAAGGTTCGGTAACGCTTCGATCATCATCAGGAAAAAAAAAGGGTCAGTGTCGCTGTATGCGAAAAAAACCGTACATATCGACGCCGCGGTGATAGGGCCCGATGAATATCCCGATTTCCTTGATTTCTGTCGTGAACTTCAGCGTCTCGAAGGAGAGACGATAATCTTGGAATGATATAAGGCCGCGGGGCAGTGATACTCAGTATTTCTTCAGTATTTTTTCCCTCAAAAGCTTCTTTTTTCTCTTCAGGCGCCGCTTTGCCCTCTGGCGTTTTTCTCTCGCATTGTACTGTTTTGCCATCAGGTTCCTCCTATGTGTTTTTTATATCAAAAAAATGCCTCTACTGCTTCCTGTCAACATAAAAAAACGAGGATAGCTTTCCATTTCCTTCCGGTTTGTTGCATTCGATGGCGGCTACTGGTCCAGTCGTGTATCACGGGTTATTCAATGCAGGAAGGGTCTTCCAACAAGGAGATATCGATACCCCCGCTGCTGAAATAATTATAGTTGCAAATTTTAGAGAAAAAAAAGTAGTATGGGTTATCCGATAAAGCCGTCGGTTTAATGGCAAGCCGGGCGCTTTTCAACAGGTTGAGACGTCTCTCGCCAATGGAGGTGCGAAATGAAGTTGAACAACGAAGCCAAGGTGGGGCTGATGATCGCTATCTGCTTCACCCTGTTCATCGTCCTTGTGGCGCTGCTGGCGAAAATAAACGTATCACGCTCGGGTTACACCTTGCGGGTCTATTATGGGTTTTTAAACGATCTTCGCATAGGGGCGCCGGTCAAGATCGCGGGGGGCATCCGTATCGGACACGTCAAGTCGATCGCCCAGACAGGGGAAAAGACGGAGGTCACCGTCTGGATTGAAAAGAAATATTCATTGGTCAAGACGACGAAATTCGCCATTTTTACATCCGGTCTGATCGGGGAAAAGTATGTCAATGTCTTTGTGCCGCCATCAAGCGATGTTGAAGAATTCCTCATGGACGGGGACAAGATTTACGGGCTCGACCCGGCCAGTTTCGACCAGATGATGATGACCTTCCAGTCCTTCATGCATGATGAAAGCGGGGGGCAGGTTCTTGCGGAGATTTTCCAGAATTCGAAGAAATTTGTGGGAAACCTGAACAAAATCACAGACGAAAACCGATATGATATCCGCCACTCCATAGTAATGGCGAAGCAGATGATCGCGAGCCTCAATTTCCAGTCGAAAATCATGATGGATAACGTCAACCGTTTCTCGAAAAACATGGCGGACCTGTCCGAGAAAAACAAGGACGACATCAACATCACCCTCCGGAACATGTCGGAAATATCGTCGAATATGAACAAAATCGTTTTCAGGATCGAGAAAGGACGAGGAACACTGGGAAGGCTCCTGCAGGAGGAGGAGATTTACAACAATCTTCGGGATGCATCGATATCCGCAAAGGATCTGTTTCGGCAGCTGAAGCAGGACCCGTCCAAGCTTTTCTTCCGAACGCAGAAGTGACAATGGCGCGTAACAGAAAATCATTCGTCTGTGGTGCCTGCGGGTCGGATTTTCCGAAATGGCAGGGAAGATGTTCCATTTGCGGCGAATGGAATACCATAGCAGAAGAGGCCACTCACGGAGGGACGAAACAGGCCCCTGGCGCAGAGATCATGCACCTCGCCGATGTTCCGACAGGCGGCTTCGATCGAATACAGACCGGAATAGCCGAATTCAACCTGGTGTGCGGCGGCGGGGTGGTCCCCGGATCAGTTATACTGATTGGCGGCGAGCCCGGTATCGGGAAATCAACCCTTGCCCTCCAGGTGGGGGGATTTTTTCAGACGCTCTATATTTCCGGGGAGGAGTCCCCTTCGCAGATACGCATGAGGGCGGAGCGTATCGGTTGCCGCCTGGAAGCCATTCAGCTCTCGACCGCCACATCGGTGGATCAGATAATTGGGCTTGCTGAATCCGTCGCACCCCAATGCATCATCATAGACTCCATTCAGACCCTCTATACCCCGGAGATACCGGGCCTCAAGGGATCGGTAAGCCAGGTACGTGAGTCCGCGTCGCGTCTCGCCGAAGCTGCGAAGCGACTGCAGTTTGTACTTATTTTGATAGGACATATCACGAAGGAGGGCTCAATCGCGGGGCCGAAGCTCCTTGAACATCTGGTCGATACAGTTCTTTACTTCGAGGGGAATTTTTCCAGGGAGTACCGGGTCCTTCGTGCCTTCAAAAACCGTTATGGTTCGGTAAATGAAATCGGGCTCTTCCGTATGGAGGAGCGCGGCCTTGTTGAGGTTACGGACAAGAACAGGATATTTCTTAATCCGTATCTCTCCGATGCGGCGGGCAATGCGGTCTCGGCGGCGGTGGAGGGGAGCCGGATACTACTCTTCGAAGTCCAGTCCCTTGTGACATTTTCTTCCTTTCCCAATCCCCGCCGCATGGCGGACGGTTTCGATCTGAATCGCCTCATCCTTATTACGGCTGTCCTGGAAAAACATGCGGGACTCAAGCTCAATTCCTTCGACGTATTCATCAACGTATCGGGGGGGTTCCAGATAAATGACACTGCTGCGGACCTCGCGGTGGCGGTGTCGATAGCTTCAAGCCTGAAAAACATGGCCGTGCCCAGGGGGTTCGGCTTCCTGGGTGAAATCTCCCTTTCGGGTGAGATCCGTCCGGTATCCCTCTGCGCGAGGAGGGTACAGGAATTCAAACACTCCGGTTACAGCACACTCGTGGTGCCGGAAGCAGAGGCCGGTGAGGCGAAGGCCGCGGGTTTCGAGGGTAGCATCGTGGGGATTCGCACCATTCAGGATGCAATGGACCGAATATTTTAATGTCACACAATGAGTGTTGTGTTTGAATCTGCGTTACACGTTTGTAACGAATAAATTTTACATCCAGTTAATATTCATGCGAGTAAAACAATTTACATATACGTCAGTTCAGGTGGAGTCGAGATAACCAACGAGAATAATGGAGGAAGAAAATGAAAACAGCCATTTTTATCGCCTCGGCCATTATCCTGTTTGGAGTCTCATCGTGGGCTCAGGACGGGAAGATGGAAACAACCGGCGAAGAGCGCAAATCCGCGGGGGTGACTATCGGCGTTGATTATTACAGCAACTACCTCTGGCGGGGCACGAGGTTTTATGACAATGACGGGGCCTTCATTCCCGCCCTTTCATGGGATGTTGCGGGAAGCGGACTTATCCTTGGCGTCGCCATGGAACTTTCAACGAGCTATTTCTTCGAGGGCTTTCAGCGGAAGCCGAAAGAATTTTATTTTAGTAAAGAGGATTTCACGCCCTACCGGAAAAAGCTGAAAATGGTCAACAGCGGGTATGTGAACCATAGCCTTGATTTTGGCGTGGATTATTCCCATACCTTCGCTGAGGTGGTCACTTTCGGAATCAGCGTCTGGTACTGGTGGTATTTTAACCATCGAACGGCCAGGGATCTGGCGATTCCAATCATCAAGGAGTTGAATACCGGATATGTGCTTCGTGATAAGACGGTCGATCTGAGCTTCCTCTCCACGGTTCTCACGATAGGTTTTGATTTTGTGCCCTTTCTCATGCCGGAGATATCATTCAGCCACGATTGGTACACTATGGAGAAGAAAGCCGGGGATTTCTATGTGCAGCTCTCGCTCGGGCATGATTTCGAGCTGACAAAGGAGGTGACAATCGGCATCGGCTCATCGGCGGGGTATTACTATTACCGGACCGGGGAAATGACTCGTTTCTATATCGACTTTGATCCGACGACAATCAGCTTTGTTAATCCGAGTAAACTGGATCAGCGGATGCGTATCCCGATAATCAAAGGCGTGAGCGACATTACGACAAAGATAGAACTCGCCTTCTCGAAGGGCCCCATCTCCCTCAACGGAGGGTTCTACTGGGTCGCTGTTCCCGCGAAGTCATGGTACAAGGGTGACACCGTGCATCGTTATTTCGCGAAGGTCGGTGTTTCCTGTTCCCTGTAGGATGGCCGCCGTTATATCAATTCACCGGCATCCCTTTGTATGCCCTGATCCGGGGCGGGCCGGGGGGGCCTCCCCCCGGCGGTGTTTTTCGGAGTAACATGACGGATGAAGGAGAACATGGTGGTTAAACTCGTCTATATCATTTATGGCGAATTGTCAGAACCCGCGTCCTCTTTCAGCGATCGTGTTCTACGGGGGCTGGTGCCACGTCTTCTCGGGCAAGATCCGTCTCGCCTAAAAATCTCAATGACGGCGATGAATCCTCCCCTATTCTCCGTAATACCATACAGGCGTAAGCGGATTGCCCTTATCTCGCTATGGATCGGGGAAGGGGTTGGTCAGACCGTCGAGGGATGGTCACGACTCGTCGCCGGGGCGTGGGGGGGAGGGTGCTTTGGATATCGCGTAGAAGAATCAAGGCCCGTAGCCTATAAGCGGTCATGGCCGGATTTTACACGAACACCGGGCCTTGGATTGCTCACCCTTTTCAGGCCGCGGCGCGGCATCGCTCATGAAGAATTCATCAGAAGATGGCACCATGGCCATACCCCACTTGCCCTGAGGATTCATCCACTCTGGAATTATGTAAGGAACGTGGTGAGGGAGTGCATTATTCCGGGTTCACCGTCTTTTGCCGGGATCGTGGAGGAACAGTGCCGGGCCGTAGAGGAGATTTTAAAGCCGACACGCTTCTTCGGGGGGTTGCTTCCCATGCTACCCAACATGATCCGCATCGCCCTGGACATACGTAAATGGATGGATTTTCGAAGTATTGAGAACCACCTCGTGCACGAGTACTGGATCCGCGACATCACCCATGCCCCGGAAAGCCCCTTTGATCTATGAAAGGCCGGTAGGCAAATCCGCGTGGAATGATTTTTCGGCCACTTCTAGGAAAAGTTTAAAATTGCTTGTTTTTTTTCCGGTGATGGGATAATCATAATACTATTGCTTTTCCCCTGTGGTTCAGTGTGGGGCGATTTCGGGCCACTGAAGTGGAATACCTCTGCTATCGAGCGTTTTTACCGGGGTAAAGATAGAAAAACCCCGGGTGTCGTGCATTGCATGAGGGATGTGTCGTGTTGAAACCAATGAAACGGGTGTGGTGCTTATGGATATAAAATTGAGGACGCGGGGAGATCACCGGATCGTTGAAATTGACGGTGATATTGATTACTTCAGCATCAGCGAATTGAAGAACAACATCTTCGCTCTGATCAACGATAAGGCACGGAGTATAATACTCGACCTTAAAGACGTGGAATACATGGATTCCTCGGGAATCGGGCTGATTGTAACCGCCTACAAGGTAATGAACGGTTATGGCGGAAAAATTGCCCTCCTGCACGTTCATGAGGATATCCTGGCGCTTCTCAGACTCGCCACAGTGGACACTATCATGAAAATTTTCGACAGTGAAAACGATATTAAATGAAAAAGGCCCCATGATCGATGAGCACAAATACAGAGCATGGCGCGTCTGTTGATTTGCTATTTCCGGTACTCTTTCCGACCGGATGGCGTCGTGCGGTTTATTCACTGAATGCCTCACGCAGGAAAAAGCGCAGACCTTCCAGGCCGCGAAGAGTAATCGCGGAAAAACAACTTCATGAAGCACCTGCGCGAAGATAAGCCTGCCGCAAGGGGATATGATGAAGCTCAAGTATAAACTGGCGATGATGTTTGTATTGATTATCCTCTTCGCGGCACTTCCGCTCTCCTTCTTCGTACTCAGAAAGCAGGAACAGGAAAAACTGAATTCGATCATGCAAAAGGGATCGGTTTTCACCACGATACTGGCCCAATCGGTCCTGAATATAATACTTGCAAACGGCGGAGATGTCAGGGCGACGCAGATAGATGCGAAGGAAATGATGTCAGTCCTTGAAACTCTGGAGGATGAGGGCCTGGTCTATGCGGATGCACTGCTTGTATCCTCAAAAGAAAGATATAACGGAATCGTGATGGCGTCGTTTCATACGGTGGATGTCGATTTTCCCGGTTTCGAGAGAGGGGGGCGCATTTCCCACGACGAGATTGCGCGCCTCATCGTACAGAAAACAAGCAGGGAAATCACAAAGCCCCGGACCGGAGAAATATTTTATGAGTTTGTCGCGACGGGAAACCCGGCCGGCAGAAAGCCCCTGTGCGTGGCAAGGTTGGTTTTTTCGAAATCGGTCATCCTGGCGCCAATAAATAAATTGCATCGCATGATTTACGGAGCGACGGCAGGCGCGATCATACTCGCGGGGATACTGGGACTGCTTTTCAGCCGCATCATCTCGACGCCCATCGGCGAGCTTACGGATGCGGCGATTAGAATCGAGGAAGGGGATCTCGGACAGCGTATAGCCGTACGGTCCCATGACGAAATCGGGCGTCTTTCCCAGACCTTCAACCATATGCTGGTGATGATTAACCAGAAGATAGAAGAGCTCGAAGGAAGCAACCGCCGGCTCCTGCAGATGGACAGCCTCAAGGACGAGTTCATCGCGAATATATCACATGAATTGCGAACCCCCCTCTCGGGCATCATCGGCATAACCGATTCTCTCATCCTGGGGGCCACTGGTGACCTCGGCAATGACACCATCCATGATCTCGGGCTCATATCCGCGAGCGGAAAACGTCTCGCCGCGCTCATAAACGACATAATTGATTTTTCAAAACTGAGGCATCATGATATTATCCTGAACATGGAACCCGTCGATATGCATGATGCGGTTCAGCTCATCATTTCCATAACGCGGCCACTCTACAGCGGAAAGTCCGTTACGGTGGAAAATCGGATCACACCGGGGGCCGCTGTGGTGAAAGGAGACGAGGACAGGATACAGCAGGTCATGCTCAACCTCCTGAGCAACGCGATAAAGTTTACAGAACGGGGAAGCATCGTCATAACGGCCCGTGCTTACGAGGGGAAACGGGGCATGGTGGCGGTAACGGTCGCCGATACCGGTATCGGTATCGCAAAGGAAGACATGGAGCGCATATTCAAATCCTTTGAACAGGTCGACGGATCTGCGTCCCGATCAAGGGGTGGCACCGGTCTCGGGCTTGCGATAACCAGGAAGTTGGTCGAACTGCATGGCGGAAAGATCTGGGTGGAATCAAGCCCCGAAAGGGGATCACGTTTTACCTTTACGTGCTTCGCCTATACCGACCCGCTTCCGGTTGCGGGTATCGCAGGATGGAAAGAAGACACGCTGCCGAAGATGATCTATGCCGAGACCGGTGAAGTGCGAAGGGCCGAAACGGTCGGGAGCGTTCGGACAGGGCAAAAAAAAAGGATCATGGTGGTGGACGACGAGCCTGTGAATCTCCAGGTCATCATCAACCATCTGACCCTCGAGGGGTATGAGGTCATGACCGCGGATAGCGGGGATGGACTTTTCGCGGCGCTGGAAAAGGGTGAAATGCCGGACCTGGTGCTTCTGGATGTCATGCTTCCCAGGATGTCTGGATACGATGTGTGTAAAAAGGTGAGGGAGCGCCACCCGCCCCACGAGCTTCCGATAATCATGATAACGGCAAGGAGCAACAGGGGGGATATCGTAAGCGGTATTTCAGCAGGGGCCAACGATTACATTACCAAGCCGGTGAACATTGATGAAATGATGGCGCGCGTGGAAGGTCTGATTCTGATGAAGGAATCTGCCGCGGTGAAAAGTAAATACCTGGTTATGGAAAACGAGCTCGAAATCGCCCGGGATATACAGAAAGCCCTCATCCCGAGGGTCCCTCCCGGCGCGAAAAATATCCTCTTTGCCGTGCGCTGTGAGACCTCGACGCACGTGGGGGGAGATTATTACGACTTTCACGTGATTCGCGACACCAAAATCGGCGTACTGGTGGCAGACGTAGCGGGCCATGGTGTTCCCGCAGCCATGGTCGCGGCGATGATGCAGGTGGCCTATACCTTTTATAAAACGGAGTTTGATGACCAATCGATGCTTTTTGAAAAAATCAACACGATCATGGAGCAATATCCACACGGGCTGTTTCTCACGGCCTGCACCGTGTATATTGATACGGAAAGCAAAAAATTGTATCATTCAAACGCAGGCCATCGGCCCATTATGATATGGCGCGGGAGTGAGGGCCGGCTGATCTGGGACAAGGTTTACGACCGACCCATCGGGTTATTCCCGGATTCACGTTATTCCATCAACGAGATCGACATCGAATTCGGAGACCGTATCGTCATGTATACCGATGGAATCATTGAGGCGAGGAACCGTGAAAGAGAGCTTTTTGGAGAGGAGAGGCTTGGCGAACTCGCCCGGGAATTTCGGGATGTCGATTGCGAGGCATTCGCCAGCAGGGTAGTCGAAACGGTCAGGAAATGGGCCGGCGTTCGGGAGGGTGAAACGATGGCTGATGACATAACCCTCCTTGTGATGGACATCGTTCCTGACCGTACCGGGGTCTGATCGGCCGCGGATTATACGGGAACGGGAAATCGAATCGAGAACTGGGTCCCGTTTTTGTCGGACTGGATGTCGACGGAAGCGTTATGATCTTTCAATATTTTGCTGGATATCGAAAGTCCGATGCCGGTGCCATGATCGCGTTTCTTCGTGGTGAAAAAGGGAGACCATATCTTGTGCATGATCGTGTCGGAAATACCGCTTCCGTTATCGGCTATGACCATCGACACGTTGTCATCTGATGAAAATGTAGAGATTCTGACCGTCCCGTTTTCCTCAATGGACTCGAAGCCCTTCTCCATTATCGCGTCTTTCGAGTTAAGTATGATATTCACGATCAATTGCTCGATGGATATCTTGTCGCCATATATCTTCGGTATGGCCTCGTCGAGAACGAACATGAGATCGATGCTGTTTTTCTTCAACTGCAGATTGATCAAATCTATCGCCTCAAGAATGACCTTGTTCAGGTCGATCAAATTTTTCCCCGTAGTTCTCTTTTTTGAGAAGTTTCTGATATGGTTGATGATGTTCGACGACTTGTCGACGAGGGCGCAGATTCGCATCAGTTCGGAAACGGCCTGAAGATTTTCGAATTCCTCCATGTTGATATCGTCGATCATGTTCTGTGCGATGCCCTTGATCCCCGTCAGTGGCTGGGATAGCTCATGGGCGATTCCGGTGGTAAGTTCGGCCAGGCTCGCGTGACGCGCCATCTGATAGAGTTCCAGGTCCTTCTCGAGAATTATTCGACGGCTTGATTCGATGCTTTTCTTCATACGGGAAATGCGCTGATTCAGGGTGTTGTTGAGCTCGTTGACCGCCTTGAAATGGACAAGCAGCCCCGATATCCTGTTGCGGAGACCGTAACCGAGGAGGAGCGAGAGTATGATGCTCATGGCACCTGCCGAGTAAAGATAATGCACGGGACCAAGAACGGTGAAGGCGACAATGACATAGAGCATTATGAGGATGATAGCCGCCATGAGCAGTGTCGTGACGGGATCCCTCCAGGCGGGAGAGACAGTGTAAAGCATGGATGCGTAGAGGACGAGATGAAGGACGAGGAGAATAGGGGCCTGAAGCCGGGGGAAAAGGGCCCAGAGCGGTAGGGAGAGTAGGGAAAGCACATAGACGGGTACTGATGCGTTTCTGCCGTAATGGGCGTAGTGGTGACGGACCATCAGCGACGAGGTGACGGGGTAGAGAGAGAGTCCGATGGCCGTCAGGGTCGGGAAACCGGATACATCGGCCGAAGAGAGGTGTGCGAAAAAATAGGGTGCGGTCGCGAGAAGGACGGAGCTTGAATTGAGAATGATTCGTTTGGAGAGGGCGATGAAAAAAAACATGGCGCCCAGCGCCGTAAGAATGAACATCGTGTAAAAAAGGAAATGGATGGCGGCAGTATGTACGCTGTCCATAGCGGCCCCGGGGACGGCGATGTGTGCGAAGTAATGGGCCGGCATCAATAGTGCAGTCAGGTTATCCTCCCGTATATCCACATCGAAATACCCGCGGCGTACGCAGGGGTAGACCGTAGATTATTACTCATATCGCAGATAACTTCAATTGACATTAGAGCAAAAAAAAATTACCATGTCAACGTTAATTCATATTTCTGTTGACCCCTTTACGCGTACGGCGACTTGCGGGTCGGTCAGGAGGAGCCTGTCATGGAATTCAGATGCGGGATAATAGGCCTGCCCAATGTGGGGAAATCCACGATTTTCAACGCCCTCTCCGGCGCGGGTGCCCAGATGGCGAATTATCCTTTCTGCACTATCGAGCCGAACAGGGGGATCGTACCTGTCCCGGACGACCGGCTTGCGAAAATAGGGGAATTTTTGCACAAGGAGCACCCGATACCCGCCAGGATCGAATTCATCGATGTCGCAGGCCTCGTGGCCGGGGCATCGAAGGGCGAAGGTCTGGGGAACAGATTTCTCGGTCACATACGCAACGTGGAGGCGTTGATACATGTCGTTCGGTGCTTTTCTGATGAAAACGTGGTGCATGTCACTGGAGAGCCGGACCCGGTCCGTGATATCGGCATAATAAACACGGAACTGGCCCTGGCGGACATGGAGGTGCTGGACCGTGCCCGGGAGAAGGAGCTGAAGCTTGCAAAAAGCGGGGATAAAAGGGCGGGGATGAAGGCGGAGGCCATAGGCGGGATCATTGCCCATCTTGACCGGGGTGATGCGCTCAGGTCCCTTCCCCTTAATGATGAGGAGCGTGAATTTGTATCGGAATACGGGGTGATCACGAACAAGCCGGTTATCTATGTTGCGAACGCGGACGAGGGGGGCGGCTCCCGGGAGGCCCTTGACGCGGTTGCCGGGTACGCCGAGGCACAGGGGGCGGGGTATATGCGAATCGTTGGAACGATCGAGGAGGAGATTTCAAGGCTTCCGGCGGGTGAGAAGCAGGAGTACCTCGAGGCAATGGGCCTTTCCGAGTCGGGGCTCGACCGACTCGTACGTTCGGCCTACCGGATCCTGGAACTGATCACCTACTATACCGCTGCGACAGAACTCCAGGCGTGGACCCTCAAAAGCGGCACGACTGCTGAGCGCGCTGCTGGAAAGATCCACACCGATTTCGAAAGGGGTTTTATTCGCGCCGAGGTCTACGGGTATGACGATCTTGTCGATCGAGGCTCGGAGAAGGCGGTGAGGGAACAGGGACTGTTGCGCTCCGAGGGGCGGGACTACGTGGTGAAGGAGGGGGACATCGTAAAGTATCTCTTTAACGTATGAGGAAAAACTCAACGAGTCGAGCATGTGATGCACGGAGCCTCAAAAGGCTTGACTGATGAGAGACCCGGTGCGATTTTTATTCTGTGACGTTTATCGGCCGGGCGTAATCGCGGGGTATCTGCGATCAGGAGCATGCGCCGTTAGTGTGTTTTACAATCAAGGAAAGGTAAAGGGTCATGACTGAATACCAGATATATCGTATCGTTCTCTTTTCGTTTTTCGGAGTGGCGGCGCTCACCTTCGGTTCCCTCCTTTTTATAACGGCCCCGTATGGCCGGCACGCAAAAAAAGGATGGGGGCCCCTCGTCCCGAACAGGGCGGCCTGGGTCATCATGGAGGCCCCCGCGTCTCTCCTCTTTCTCCTCTATTTCTTCATCGGGGGACGGGAAATAACCGCGGCCCTTATTGTGCTCCAGATCATTTGGCAGATCCACTACTTTCACCGGTCATTCATATTTCCCTTCATGCTTAAGAGCAATGAAACCGTATCGCTGTCGATAATCATCTTCGGCATGATATTCAATTCCATCAACACCTATATACAGGGGCGATGGGTCTATACATTCTCTCCGGAAACGCTCTACACCTCCGCGTGGCTCGCGGACCCGAGATTTATCGCCGGGGTGCTCATCTTTGCTGCGGGGTTTTTCATAAACAAGCAATCGGATGCCATTACCAGGAGGCTCTGGGACCCGACGAACCCTGGATATAAAATACCCCATGGCGGGTTGTTTCGCTATGTATCATGCCCCAATTATCTCGGTGAGATCGTTACCTGGATCGGCTGGGCGGTAATGACATGGTCAATTGCGGGGGTATTCTTCGTGGTCTGGACGGCTGCGAACCTGGTCCCGCGGGCTCTGACAAACCACCGGTGGTACCTCGACGGGTTTCCCGACTATCCGCAGGATCGGAAGGCGATTATACCGTTCCTGCTCTAGTCAGGGGGGCCACAGGCCACAAAGAGTCCCGGGGATCTTTCCCCGATCAGCGGTCTCCGGGACCGCCCTCCGGGGGGTAATAATCAGTGACTCAAGCTCCTTCCTGGAGCTTCGCGGGGATTCAGCCGGGCTCCCAAGGGCAATGAGCGCCATCAACTCGAAGTCCTGTTTCGCTCCCAGCAGAAGGCCGGCCTCCACCTTTCGGATCAGGATTTCCCCGAGCCATACCGTACCCACACCGAGTGAGTGAGCGGCAAGTAGCATGTTCTGAATACAGGCGCCGATGGCCATGACGTCCTTGTCCCGATCATATCCTTCCATGCGGTCGTAAAAGACGGCAATACAAAGGGTGCTTTCGCGAACGATGCGGTTATACTTCGTGAGGTTCGAAAGTCCCTTCTTCGTTTCACTGTCAGCGATGATCATGAATCTCCACGGCTGGTTGTTCAGGCCCGAGGGGGCCCACCGGCCCGCATCAAGGATCAACCGGATCGTTTCATCGTCGATCTTGCGGGTTTCATATTTACGTATCGATCTCCTTGCCTTTATGGCCGTGATCACTTCATTCTCTTTCATGGCAATAACCCCCCTCTCAATTTGAAGGGACAGAGGACCAGAAATCAAGCGGAATTTCCGCCGGGCTGACCTGAAAGCAAAATGAAACCAACAATTAATTAATGATTGATTCCCTCGTACGGACCGGTTACGATATGCGGAGCCGATCCGCGAGATCGGGCGGCGACGGCCCGAAGGAAAATCGATCGGTCACTCGATATAAAAGGAGACACAGATGAAGATAACCGCCATCGAACTCTATCATGTATCGGTTCCTCTCAGAAAGACCTTCTGGCCGACCTGGATACCGGGGTATCCGCAAACCCATAACAGGTTCACGCTCATAAAGATCGTCACGGACGAGGGGATAGAGGGATACTCCGCGGGATCTGCAATGGGTCGCGAGCGTCAGGGCCTCGGTGACCTCCTGGGTGGCTACCTTATCGGCGCGGACCCCACGGACATCGACCGTGTGCAATCGCTTTTAAAGCAGGCCGGGTACCTTGGATGGAGGAACTTCTGGATCGAGCCGGCCTGCTGGGACATTATCGGGAAAAAAGAGGGGAAGCCGGTCTACGAGCTTCTGGGCGGAAGTGCGAGGCCGGTCGAGGTATACTGCTCTACAGGGGAGATGCATGAACCGGAGCGTCGGGTAGACGAGCTTCTCGCCATGAGGGAGCGGGGCTTTCGGACGGCAAAACTAAGGGTCAAGAACGCGAGTCTCAAGGATGATATACGGCATGTCCGCATGGTGAGAAAGGGACTGGGCGCGAAGATGGCGCTCGGTGTCGACGCGAACCAGGGATGGCTCGTGTCCATAGTCGATCGGCCCCCCGCATGGGATCTGAAGAGGGCGAAGGAGTTCGCCAGTGCATGTTATGATAACAGGATAGACTGGATCGAGGAGCCACTGGATTCCAGGGATTTCGACGGAAACGCGGCCTTGAGGCGCGCTTCCAAAGTAAAGATTTCCGGTGCGGAGCTGAATTACGGATGGGATGAAATCAAAATTATGCTGGAGAAGGACTGCTTCGACGTGTATCAGCCGGATGCGACCTTCGCAGGAGGGATTGCCCAGGTCGCGCAGGTGATGGAGGCGTGCAGAAAGAAGAAGCGCCTGTTTTCGCCTCATACCTGGACAAACGGTATAGGCTTTTATGTTAACTGGAACATGGTGCTGGCAGACCCGAAGAATACCCTGCCCCTCGAATATCCCCTCGAGGAGCCCTCGTGGGTACCTGAGCAGAGGGAGGGAATCATAGAACCGATACTTCACGTACAGGGAAGACTTGAGCCCTTTACCAGGCCGGGCCTCGGCTTCGAGATCGATCGGAGGCTTCTTCGGAAATATGGGACGCGCTTCTTCAGGCTGACCGAGACAGGGTTGAAGATAAAAGTCATAAGGGAAAAGGGGCTCAGGGAGGCGCTCGCACTGAAAAAGAAAAAAGAGGCGGGATAGTACAATTGACCGGGGGCTATTTGCCCCCGTAAGCCCCCTTCAGTTCGGCGAGCTTACGCTTTTTTGCCTGTATGCCCCCCAGATAACCGGAGATTATTTTACCAAAATCCGTTTCACCGGTTATGACCTTTTTCCTTTCTGTTTCGATATAGCCCAGATCGGTGGTGACCCGTATGCTGCTGGCCTTTCTCGCATACTCCCTGACTCGATCCCAGTAGGGAAGGGCTTCGCGGTAATGGGTATCGGCGATATCGAGGCTTTCGGATAGTTCCTCAGCGTAGTCCCAGTGGTAGAAACGGATATCCCTTTTGTCGTAACGGGCCGCGATTTTCAGGTAGTTTCTCATGATCAGCATGTTGATATGCATGAACATGAGATTGCGGTATTTCAGATATTCCTCCTCCGATTCTACTTTAACGAGCGCCATGGAGGGATGGCGAAACCTGCAGTTGAGGGAGGTTTTCAGACGCGCGATGTTCATCCGCAATGAGTTCTCATTGTAATACTGCTTCATTCCATAGAGCTGGTAGTAGTCTTCGAGATAATGGGGCACGGTCTGGTAGTGAAGGCGTACGCGAGGAATGTAATCGGAAAAGGGGACATGCTTCTCCTTTTCCTTTTTTTTACTGAAATAATCATATTCATAATCCTCCCCGTTCAGGGGCAGGATTATCGCGAGGAGCAGTGTGATTATCGTTGCGATTTTTTTCATCGGGATCGGCTCTTTGTACGGTGCGGTGTCATGCGAAACCGCTATAGAATGATTATCGGCAGGAGGCACCGGTTTTTTGACGGTTTAACCCAGTGAATCGGCAGCATGCTCATTTTTTACGGTCCGGCGCAGGGAATAATGGTGAAACTATTCTCACGGTCGGGTATAATCCGAGAAAAATAGCTCGATGTACTTGCGAAGGGATTGGACAAACTCGAGCTTGATGCCTGTCTCGACGGCCCAGGAGGATTTCGGGAATACCTTTAGATTCGCGGAAAATGTTTTTTCAGCCCGGATAAGATGTTCGTACGCCATGTCAAGCTTGAAGTATCCGCGATTGTGCCGATCGTAAAAGATTTCCTTACCTGCGATCGTGAGGTCTTCATCGCCCTGCTTGTATATGCGGTATGCCTCAACGTCGTACTGATTGGCATATGAATCGATGATGTTGAGGCATTCCGATGCCCTGTAAAAATTGATGAGCATGACGGTAAAGACCTCAAAATGCTCGATAAGCTCCGGGTCGTCGGTCAATCTGGCGAGACGATGTATTGCGTGATATGATTTTCTGAGAGCGAACACGATTTTGTTGAAGATGGCTCGGTTCGCCACCTTTTCCCGAATCGTCAAGCGATAGAGGGAGTACTGATAATAACGGTAAAGGGAGTCCTTGGCGCCCTCGCGATGATTGATGAATTGTCCGGTAAGGACTTCAGAATCTACAACCGTTTTCCCGGCTTGGGGCGTGGTCTTCTTTTCCTCTGGCGGGGGCGGGCCCTCAGACGGGCGAATCGACTCGGTCCTGAAACGATGGCTCATTACCGCAGAGTAAGCGAGGTTGATCTGTGTCATCGCCTCAGTCGCCCATTCAACGCGGTGCGGGTTTTTATCAGGATGGTATCTGAGGGCAAGCTTTTTATACGCGGCGACGATTTCATCGTCGGTGGCTCCGCCGCCTATGCCAAGAAGGTTATAATGGCGCTCGATGTCAGTGATCATTTCCGTACATTCCGATGCAGGTATAAAATAATGGGAAGCATGGGGGGGGTGTCAAGGAGGAAATTGCGTCTGGGATGAATGCGCGGACGTGCATGGCGTCAATCACTATGGGTTCGAACCTTTCATGATCATCCAGATGTCTGTGAGGTGAAATAAATTTGGATGAATCTCTTTTTAAGACATTAATTGATTGAAATTAATCCCCATGGATGGGTGTAATTGATCCCCGGATCGTACCGTCCTGGTCGAATTCTATTGATTGTGCCCTTATATCCGGGGCGGGTATTCAGTCTACCGCCCACTTTTTGCCAGCGGGATAAAATAATAAATTATTCTTGACATATATACTAATGTATGCTTATTGTATGTTTATATTGAGATAAGATTGGGGGTTGGTGAAATGGCGCGGAAACAGACGGTAAGACAACTGACCACCAAGCAGGAAAATATTCTTGAGTTTATAAAGAAATCGATAAAAGGCGACGGGTTTCCCCCAACGGTCAGGGAAATCGGTGACAGATTCAACATTACGGTCAAGGGCGCCTATGATCATGTCAAGGCCATCGAGAAAAAAGGCTTTATAAAAATGGAGCAGAATAAATCACGCGCCATTGTGATCTTGCATGAGGAAAATGAAACCCCGACGGACGCAATCAATATTCCTCTCCTTGGAAGAATCGCAGCCGGATCTCCCATTCTCGCGGCTGAAAATGTCGAAGAGTATCTGAGTTTTCCGCGTACGATGTTTAAAAGCGGGGACTTTTTCGCCCTTCATGTAAAGGGCGATTCCATGATCGAAGGCGGAATCAATGACGGCGACATCGCCGTGATAAAAAAACAGAATACCGCTCAAAACGGCGACATAGTCGCCGCGCTTATCGAAGAGGAGGCCACTCTGAAACGGTTTAAAGCCGCGGGGGGAAAGGTCCACCTTATACCGGAGAACCCAGCGTATAAACCGATTATCACTACCGATGTGGCCATTCTGGGGAAGTTGACCGCCATATTCCGACGGTACTGAAACAATTCCTTCCGAAAATAAAAACTTATCATACCAGTACTCATTTTATCATTGTATCCTGGCGGCCCGTGCCGTATAATTCAATAAGGGTGTGCGGTCATAATGGACCGACCCTTTACGGGCGCGCAAGGGGATACTGGACGGCGGCTGCGGGATAATCATGACGGATTGTCCGCACATCCCGCCCGTGGATGGCAAAAGGGGGGACAGGATAATGGCAAAGAGAATTCTCATGCCGGGCATATTGCTCCTTGCCTGTACGGTCGGTTTTTCCAATCAGTGGCATGATGAAGCCGATCGATTCTGGAACGAGGGCCAGAAGCTGAAGAAGGATTTGAAATACAGGGAGGCGATACAATTCCTGCGAAGGGCCGTGGCTGCGGAGATGAAAAACGAGAATCCCCGCGCTGATGAATTAATCGCTCAGTTCAACGAGCTCGGCATTCTATATGGCATGACAGGTTCCTTCGAGAGCTCTCTGCACTACCACCAGATGACCCTTAAGGCGGCCGAAAAATACGGGAGGGAAGATGATGAGGTGATGGCGCTCATCAATATCGGAAGGGTCAGCACCAACCTCGGGCGGCACCGGGAAGCCATTGACATCTATGGCCGGGCGCTGGAGAGGTCCAGGAAGTACGGCTTTGGGGACAAGGAGGTGCGTGTCCTGAACGATATGGCGGGAGCCCTGAGGGCAATGAATGATTTCGAAGGAGCCCTTGCGCGCTATACCGAAGCCCTCGATGCCGCGAAGAAGGCGGGGGGTGCGGTGCTGGAGGCGGCGATCATCAGCAATATCGGTACGCTCTATTTTTTCAGGGGGGATTTCGAGACCGCCCTGAAGGAATACGGTAGAGCTCTCGACATCGACAAGTCAAGGGGGGACGACATGGCCCTTTCCATAGGCATGAACAATATGGGAAGCGTGTATACAGCCATCGGAAAGTATGGGGAGGCCCTCAACTATTTTGAGAAATCGCTGGAAATCGACACCAGGCTGAAGAATGGCATCAACATCGCATCGCGTTTAAACAGGATAGGGGATATCTACTTCCGTGTCGGAGACGGCGCAAGCGCGATTGCGCATTTTAACCGATCTCTCGAAATCAACAACAGGATCAACAACAGGATCAACGTGGCGGTGCTGAACGCCAGCATCGGGCGTGTGTACGAGTCGATGGGCAGGTTCGAGGAATCCATTGATTATTACATAAAGGCACTCGCCCTAAACCGGGAGTTGGAAAAGGAAACCTATGTGGCCGAGCGATTGTCAGATATCGGTCTCCTTTACGAAATGCGTGGAAGGCACGGAGAGGCTGCCGATTACTTTGCAAGGGCGCTGGAACGGGGAATCGGCACCGGAGGGAAGGAAAAGACAGCGGCGAACCTGAGCAACCTGGGACGTGTGATGACGGCGTTGAAGCGCTATGATGTCGCGCTCGATTATTTTCGGCAGTCCCTGGAAATCTATCGAGAGACGAAGGATTCCATCTCGATTGCCGACGACCTGAAGAATTGCGGGATTGTCCACTACCATCGGAAGGAGTGGGACCTGGCGATCGACAGCCTTCTACGGGCGAGGGGCTCGATTGAGGGGACGCCCCGGACGATCTATCCGGTCAGGGACGAGGTCGAAGGCGAGATGTACCGCTGGCTGGTCGCCGCGTATGTAATGTCTCAGAGACACGAGATGGCATTCGAGGCGAACGAACGGTTCTGCATTAACCGAATGTACTCGCCAGTTCATACCTGGAAACCGGCAGGGCCGGACCCTGCGGCCGGCTATGACAGGCTCAAGGACCGACTAGGGGCCAGCGGGGCGGCGGTGGTTTATTCGAATGTCTCCTGGGACGACCCACAGGTTGTCTGTATCAGGCGTGAAGGATCATCGGGCCATGTGCTGGACAAAGCCGCAACGGTGAAAACGATATACAACCATTTTGGCCGCGAGATTGAACGCTTCATGGGGGAAAAAAAGACCGATATTATTTTCACAGTAGGACAGAGGTCGCGAAGCGATCATTATTACATAGAGTTTGAAAAAATAATCAATTACTACCGGTATCTGGCCTCGAAAAAATATATCGGGAGCGATGAAAAGGATGCTTTGCGTCGCATCGGGAAGGCCCTCTACGACCTTCTTTTGGGAACAATCGGCCCGGCAATAAAAGGAAAGACGGAACTGATCATTCAGCCGGATGGCGTCCTTTCCACCCTGCCATTTGAAACCCTGATCATGCCGGATGGAAGATTTCTCGTCGAGAAGTACATTATAACCTACGTGCACTCCCACACCATAAGCGCAGCCGCGGCGAAAAGAAAATACAATGCCGGGAGGAAAGAACTGATGCTGATCGGCGGTGTCACCCATCCGTCAAAATCACTTCCCGGAGTCCTCGAATCGGTCCGGCACTATGAGCTCGTTAAACAGAGAGCCGTCGATGCCATCATGAAAGGGAGGGACACCATCGGGCTGTACGGATTTTTCGGTATAGATGACATCGGTGGTCCCGGCGGCGACATAAAGGAAATCGAGTTACTGGATGGCGCCTGGAAGAACCATGACATACTCAGGGACGAGGACGTCACCGAGGGCGGGATACTGGGCGCCTCTCTCGCGGGGGCCTTTTCCGGGTACAGGATTCTGCATGTCGCCACGAGATCCGTCGTGGTTCCGGAGGCGCCGATTCTGAGCGCGCTGGTGCTCTCCAGCGAAAAGGGTGTTTCAGGTGGGAATGGCCTGCTGAATATCAGAAAAATCGCCTCTCTTAAGATAGCGGCCGATCTTGTGACCCTGTCGAACGTATTCCTGCCGCCTGCGCGTTACAGCAAGGGGGAGGGAATATGGAGCCTCTGCGGTTCTTTCATGGATGCGGGAGCTCGGAACGTGGCGATATCGATCTGGCCTGTCGAGGGAGCGGTAAAGATGGCACTCATAAAGCGGGCGTACCGCCTTGCACTGGAGGAGAAACTGCCCTACTGCAGTGCCTTTGCACGAGCGAAACGCGAGTTCATTACTCAAAAAGCCGATGACAGTTCCCCGGGTGGGAGTCCGGGGAACTATTCTTCCCCCTATTTCTGGGGATCTTTCATGCTGTATGGATACTAGAAATGGACAGGGCAATGAGAAGGACCGCCCTTGTCGATTCATCATCCGCCATAATTCTTTTCAAAGCGGGTCTCTTCGAATATACGGCGGAGTATTTCCGCATCGTAATCCCCGCCTCGGTTTTCGAAGAGCTGACAGTCGGGGGGCGCTCGGGGTCGGAGGAATTCGCGCGATACCGTGCGGACGGGAGCATCCAGGTCAGGGATACGGACCCGTTATTGACGGTCGAAGGGGATATGGGCGGTCTTGACACAGGGGAGCGGGATACCATCCTCCTTTACGAAGCGGGATCGGGGGAAGTGATACTTCTCGACGACGGGAAGGGGGCCGCCATCTGCAGGCGCCGCCGCATACCCCATATCAACGCCCTGCTTGTTCCCAGGATATTTCGCCGGGCCGGCACTATCAACGTAGAGGAATGCGAGCGACAGATGGCCACCATTATGATCCATGGCAGGTATTCCGATTGGGTGGTCGACTACGCCCGATCATGCCCGGATGACGACCTCGCGGATTTTGCGTGAGGGAATGATCGGGGAAGGGTGTTATACGGCCTGAATGATCTCCGGGTGGATCTCACCAATCGACGCGCAGCCTGTCAGGATCATGGCCGTCTCAATCTCTTTTTTTAAGTGATTCAGGTAGAAGGAAACACCCTCGGCGCCCATGCCGACCGCGGCGATGGCAATGGGCCTACCGATCAATACGGCGTGCGCTCCGAAGGCCAACGCTTTCAGAATGTCCACACCCTCACGAAATCCGCCATCGACAAGAATTATCAGGTCGTCCTTCACTTCTCTCGCGATCTCTCCGAGTACGTCCATTGATCCCATCATTTCATCGAGGACCCGACCGCCGTGGTTTGAAACGATGATGCCCCTTGCCCCGAGACGTGCGGCTGCCTCTGCATCATGGACGTTCATGATACCTTTTAGAAAGAAGGGGAGGGAAGTCGATGAAATGATGTCCCTGAGATCGGAAAAGCTCTTCGGTCCTACCGATTGATTCTTCATCGCCATGGTCTTGAATACCACGGCGTCGATGTCCATGCCGACGGCGAGAGCACCCGCTTCCTCGGCCGCCCTGACGCGGGTGATTATTTCATCATTGTCACTGCGGGGCTTGAAGATGGGAATGCCCCTGCCCCCGAATTCAGAGATCGCACGAAGGCCGATCCTGTACTTGTCGGGAGTAGCCCCGTCCCCCACAAGGGCCAGGGTCCCGGCCCGGGAGCAGCCGCCGACAACCGCACGGTTGTAATCGAGTTCGTCGATGGCGCCGCCCATGTTTGTTACGGTTCCCGTGATAGGCGCGGCCAGAACCGGGAGGGCCAGATTGATATCGAGGAGCGTCGAGGATGTATCGGGTCTGGTGACTTCATGGATGAGGCGTGTCCGAATTTTATATTGCTTGAGGGATGCAATATTGCGGCGGAATGACTCGCCGGTACCGGCACCACCCATGCCGGGCACTCCCGTGGGGCAGTCACGACCGTCGCAGTTCTTGCACACATAACAGATTTTTTTGAATTTCTCCTTGGCAGAGAAATTGATGGTTTCCAGGGATATCTCCGATTCCTCGATCATGTCGAATTCAAGAATACGACGGCATTCCTCAACATGTGCCACCGCCTCATCGAGGGTTTGACCCACGGCAATGATATGACCGGCTTTCTCGACGTTGGAGCGGGGGAGGGAAACTCTGTCTCCCTGCCTGACGTTGAGAAAAATTTCCTCTATGCCGGGGACCTTCAGCGCCTCCTCGAGACCGGTGATTTTTCTCACGATGCCGGGTCTTGTGATGATCGCGCGCTCGATGGCGACACGTTTCATGACCGGCTCAAGATTTCCGGGTTCCTGTCCGAGTGCGACCTCAATGGCCGCCTTCATCAGGTCAACCCCTGTGGAAAGCGGGTACGTGTAGGCCGACATGAAACCGCCGGAAAGTCGGGCCGCTATTTCGCCTACCATGGGGCCCTTTTCGGTTATCTTGATGTCCCCCTTCGCGGCTCCGATATCAATTCCGAGGGCCCGAATGCCCTGTTTCATCACCTCGCATGCCGCGGCCTGCACCTCGCGCGGCAGTGCGGAGGGCATGTCGTGCCCCGTTTCAATGAAGTAGGGGGGATATTCGATAATCCGGTCCGCGATTCCTGTGATGGTAATTTCATTCTGGTATATGATGGCATCGATGGACAGCTCCGCGCCCTCCATGTATTCTTCCATGATCAGCTCGCCGCTGGGAGAGGCATTTTTGGCGAACTTGAATGCGTCAGGGAGCTGGTTCAGATTATCGACACGCATGACGCCCCGAGCCCCCATGTTGTCCGATGGCTTGATGACTATGGGAAACTTTAAAATTTTTCCCGCTTTTTTTGCATCGGAAAGCGACCAAACGGGAAGAAAAAGGGGCGATGGTACGCCATGCTCTTTCATACGCATTCTCATCTTGATCTTGTTGGTGGCGGCCTCGGCGTCGTCGAACTTTATGCCCGGGAGGTCGAGGGTGTTGGCCACGGCGGCGACCGCCATGGAGGCGTCGGTCCCGACGGTGAGAACTGCGCTAATGGGTGTAATCTCGTTCTGTTGCCGGGCAGCGCGTACGGAACCCTCAATGTCGCGGGTACTCATGATGATGGGAATATCGGCGTCCCTGATGCCTAGCACATCCGGGTTATAGTCGCTCACTATGACCTGGTACCCCATCTTTTTCGCAGTGAGGATCGCGGGAAGCTGGAGAAGCCCGCCGCCGATTATCATGATTGTCTTTTTCAATTCCGGCTCCTCGTCAGGGCGGCCCGACGGCGCGGTGCCTGGGGGTTGGTGTGCTGCCGTAAAGATCATATGATCTTTTTTTATGTCGCATTCTATACCCCTGGTTTGATCACGTCAATAATTAATTATGGACGGACATGAAGCGAATGAAAATGTCTTGAAAAACCTGATCGGCACCACTACTGTGCCAGAGGGCGGGCGCATCACGTCGCGACGCTTCTCGGAGGAAGAATGGACCGATCCCTTACTATCGAAGCAGTCCGTCTGACAGAGGCCGCGGCCCTCTATGCAAGCCGGCATATGGGAAAAGGCGATGAAGAGATATCGTACCTTTCTGCGGCGGAGGCGATGGACAGGGTCCTTTCGGCGATGGATGTGGATGTGGAAGTTGTGATCGGGGCCGAGAGCAGGGACATGCCGCTCCACGACGGGGTGAGAATCGGAAACAGGAGCGGAGGGGCGGTCGATCTTGCGGTGAAACCCCTGGACGGGAAAATGACCTGCGCACGTGGCGGTCACAATGCGGTCTCCGCAATCGCGGTGGGAAGCAGGGGAACCTTCCTGGTGACCCCGTCGCTCCATATGGAAAAAATCGCGGTGGGTCCCGAGGTGAAGGGGGTGGTTGACATCAACCAGACGCCCGGGATCAATATAAAACGGGTGGCGCGGGCGAAGGGTAAATATATCGAGGATATCACTGTCTGTGTCCTCGACCGGGCGCGCAACGAGGGGCTCGTAAAGGAAATAAGGAAAACCGGGGCCAAGATACAGTTTATCCAGGACGGGGATATAACAGGGGCCATCTCCACGGCTTTTCAGGAAAGTTCCATCGATATCCTGATGGGGATCGGAGGCGCCAAGGAGGCCGTTATTGCGGCAGCGGCGCTCAAGTGCATGGACGGGGATATGCAGGCCCGCTTCGTGGATATAAGCGGGAGGGAAAAGGAGCGGGTCCGGGACCTGGCGGCCGGGGACCCGGGAAAAATATTCACCATAGGCGATATGGTGCGGGGCGATGACGTGATCGTATCCCTCACGGGCGTCACTGACGGCGTGCTCCTCCCCGGCGTGCAGTATGTGCCGGGCGGGGCCAAGACCAGTTCGCTGCTTTTAAGGCAGAAGACGCATACGGTCAGGCATATCACTGCGGTACACCGGTTTGATTTCAAACCGATATTCTAACCAATCGAGCGTAATTACCCGCCGTCTTTCGGCCGCCTTCCGGGTACGGAAACGGCATGAGACCTGCGACGATCCTGGAGGGTACCCATCTCACACGAAGTAGACATATCGGTTCTCAGGGCCATCAATGAAAAAATAAATTCCCGGCTGCCCCTGGCGGACCTGCTGAAGGCAATCATGGACACGGCAAGGGATCTCCTCGAGTCTGAGGGGTGCTCCCTTCTTCTGCATGATTCTCCCACGGGAGATCTTGTTTTTGACGTGGTAATCGGAGAGAAGGGAGACATCATCAGGGGCGAACGGGTTCCGCGCGGCAGGGGGATCGCGGGCATGGTGGCCGAGACGTGCGAACACGCCGTTATAGACGACGCGCAACAGGACCGGCGTTGGTACGGGAACATCGACAAAAAATATGAGTTTCATACAAGGAATATCCTCTGCGTCCCCATGATAGTACAGGACGAACTGGTAGGGGTTCTCGAGATCGTAAACTCGATCGGGAGAGAGCGATACGGCGACGGGGACATCGAGCAGGCGAAATACCTTGCGGGCCAGGCCGCCGTGGCTATCAACACAAGGAGGCTTCATGATGATCTCACGAACCGGATAGTTGAGATCACCGCGCTCTATGAAGTGGCGCAGTCGATATCCCTGGCGAATCCCGACGAAAACGTCATCGATGCAATATGCAGGTCCCTGGCAGGTTCGATCAGGGTGCGGAAGGCGTCCATACTCCTCTTCGACGAGGAAAAAAATCGGCTTCGCATTGAATCCACATGCGGGCTTCCCGAGACGATCCAGGAGGGAGGCGAAGTATCCATAACGGGAAGCATCGCAGGGCACGTTTTCAGGACTGGCGACCCCCTCATCGTGACCGATATCCGGAAGGAAATACCGGTTGAGCTCAGAGACGGTTATCGGCACTACCTTACCGATTCCTTTCTTTCGGTGCCGATCAGACTCAAGAACAAAACGGTGGGAGTGATATGCTGTGCTGATAAAATATCCGGCAGAGGATTCGATTCGTACGACCTGAGGATCGTTACGACCGTGAGCAGCCAGGTTTCGCAGGCGTATGGCAATATGATGGAACAGCGCGAGCAGGAACAGCGCCGGAGGCTCTCACACGAGATCGACGTGGCGGCCGAGATTCAGAGAAAAATACTCCACGGCGTCCCGCACGCCGTAGGGCGTCACAGGCTGGCGACATTTAACAAGCCCGCGAAGGTCGTGGGGGGGGATTTTTACGATTATTACCGGATGAACGACCATTCCTATTCCCTGCTGGTGGCGGACATATCGGGCAAGGGAATACCCGCCGCGCTCTTCATGGGCCTCGCGCTCAATGTCGTCCGGGCCGAGAGGCGAGTAGATAGCTCACCCTCGGGACTTCTCAGGAATGCGAACCGATATATTCACCAGGATTCCGAGAACGGAATGTTCGTCACCCTTTTCTATGCGGTCATCGATGCGCGGGAATTGTTGATACGGTTCGCAAGCGCCGGCCATAACGACCAGATGCTGATAAGCGCCACAAACGGCAAGGTAACGGCTCTGAACGCGCGCGGGCGAGCACTCGGTCTGGCGCCGAACCAGAGGTTTGAGGAGCGATCTGTTCCCTTCGGCCACGGAGACATGCTCATCCTGTTTACAGACGGAGTGACAGAATGTTTCGGCGGGGACAGAATGGATATCGCCCACGGCGAGCATGAACTCGCCAGGATCGCGAGGGAACATCTGGCCGACGGCCCCGACGCAATGGTCGAGCAACTGAAAATCCGCCTCGAAGAGGGCGCAAACCTGGAATTCGCGGACGATGTCACCATCGTTGCGGTGCAGCTATAGGAAGGGCGCGTCGTGTCAATGAAAACACTTGCAGAGCTTCTTCAGGCCATCACCATGGAAATCCGGAAGAAAAACACAGGGCGCAGTCTTCAGAGCCTGCCCCTGTCAGATGAGTTCCCTCAATGGATCGCTGAACGGTATTCACTCCTGCCTTTTGCCACGCCCACGCTTTTCAAGATCCTCGCTGACTCCCACTTGATATTCATTATCCCGGTTGTGGAGGCGGACAGGAAGGAACGGATACGCCGGGTAGAGGGATACGTGGTTGCGGAGGGAAACATCATCAAGAGCATGGTCGAGTTTTTCGGGGACGAATTGATCCGGGCTTATTCCACCGAGTTCTCAATGAAGTATTCGGTGGAACGGATTACCAAGGAATTTTTTCCCCGGCTCAAGGAGTACAACAACACCGAGCTAGGAAAGATTGCCAACATCCTGATTAACCTTATGGGATGTCAGATGACCCTCGAACGAAACATCATGCAGTACGGCCAGAAATGGCAGGAGAAACAACTCGGTGAGGAGATAGAGGCAAGCGCGCCCCTGGAGTCGTTCATCGATTCGGGAAACGGGGGCCTGGGGAGAGAAAAGGGGAGCCCTTCAAAGCCCGCGTCTCCTGACAGCAGCCGGCGGGCAACAGATGCCGTCCGCATCGAGGAATTCAATAAGTATTCGAGTGGGAACACGATAGAGAAAACGATCGCAGTGTACGGGATCGAGTTTTACAGCAGGGTATGCTTCCGGGAATACCGCTTCACTCTCTTGAAGAAGCTAATCGAGGAGGATCGTATTACCAAAAACGAGGACCTTAGGGTCGTGAAAAAAATACTCCAGAAAACACGGTCGAATTCGGACCAGGACCTGAAACTCCAGGCCTTCGCCCATGATATTAACTCGCTAGAAAAATCGATTAACGAAAAATTAAAAAAGGGATAGGCGCGGTGAGAAGGGTTGCGATCATCGGCGGAGGGGCCTCGGGCATGATGGCGGCCTGCTTCTCGGCCGGGAAGGGCAGGGAGGTGGTCCTGTTTGAAAAGCAGAAAAAAATCGGCAGAAAGGTTCTTGTCACCGGCAACGGGCGATGCAATATCGCCAACAGAAACGTTTCAGCCGATCATTACCATGGCAATAATCCCCGCTTCGTGAACAACCTCTTCTCCCGGTTCGGACTCGGCGAGACGATCGAATTTTTTGAGTCGATTGGCCTGCCCCTCACGGAGGAAAAAAACGGACGGCTCTATCCTGCATCCCTCCAGGCTTCGTCAGTGGTGAAGATCCTCGAATACGAAATCGAGCGAAGGGGCGTCGAGGTGAGGCTCCAGAGAAAGATCGATCGGATTGAACCATCCGGCTCTTCCTTCATGGTCATGACGGCAGGGAAGGAGGAACATCGCTTCGATTCGGTGATCCTGGCCGCGGGGAGCTGCGCGTGCCCTCCGGCGGGAGGGTCTAAGGACGGATATGATCTGGCGAGGGCATTTGGCCATACGGTGCGGGAGCCCTTCCCCGCGATACTTCCGCTCAATGTGCCCCTCAAGATCCTCCATCGGCTCCAGGGAGTGAAGTGGGACTGCGGGATCAGAGCCGTACGAAACGGAAGGACGGCTGCTGAGTCGCAGGGGGAGCTCCTTTTCACCGCGTATGGCATCTCGGGTCCAGCGGCCCTCGACATTTCACGGGCGGTAAACGATCCCGGTGAAGACCAGTGCAGGATAGTAATTGATGTATTTCCGACACGCTCGGAAAGGGAGCTGGGCGATCTTCTCGATGCACTCTGGGAGGACGGGTCGAAGACCCTCTCCTTGAGCCTCATAGGTGTGCTGAAGGGGGTCATGCCCGACGTGATTCCACGAATCGCGGGAATTGATCCGGGAAAGAGGGTTCGCGATCTGTCACCGGCGGAGAAAACCATGCTTGCCAGGGTCATGAAGGGCCTTGAGCTCGAGCCGGGAAGGCCCCGGGGCTTTAACGAGGCGGTGGTAGCTGCCGGCGGAGTGAATGTTGACGAGATAGACCCTGCGACCATGGAGTCGCGTCTCATAGCGGGACTCCATATTACCGGAGAGCTTCTCGATATGGATGGGATAAGCGGGGGTTATAATCTCCAGTTCGCCTGGAGCAGCGGCGCGGTGGCGGGAATGGCTCAGGGAACCTTCAGATCATCATAACGAAGCCGCGGATACTGCATACGCGAGAGCACGTCTCGTTAAGAATCTCCTCAGACTCGAATACGGCGGTAATGGTGCAGGCGATGAATTTTCCATTTTTACTGGCCCGAAGCGTGACAGTGGCATCGGCCGCATCCTCGCCCAGGGCGGCCATGACTGCATCACGGATCTCCGGGTGGTAAGAAAAAAATCCCTTGAAAGTGATTTCGGCCGGGTATGGTATCTCTTTTTTCATTTGACAATCGATGGGCCGTGGGCCCTTTTTTGTCAAGTTAATATGGCGGGCAGGGTTCCGCGCACTCCATACCGGGCGCACGTCATTCGGGAAATCATTACAGCGGCGGTACGACATGGAAATTGTGAACATTCAGATGCTCAAGCCGTTTATGATAGCCCTTTTTCTCGGGGCACTTCTCGGTTTGGAGAGGACCTTTGCGTCGCGCTTCGACCATGACGTGGATGATTACCTGGGCGGCATCCGAACCTATTCCCTTGTCGCGCTCTTCGGGTCCCTCGCCTCCTTCATGGCCCGGGAGTACTATCCCGAACTCCTGCCACTCTCATTTATCGGAATAGTGGCCCTTACGGCGGTCTCCTATTGCGTGGGCTTCATCAAGTTCAACGAGGGGGGGATCACAACGGAGATCAGTCTCGCGATATGTTTCATGACAGGGGTCGCAGTAGAGCGAGAACGGCTTGTCCTGGCGATATTCATCACCATCACGACGGCCCTGGTCCTGCACATGAAGGAGTATATCGGCCGTCTCACGGAACGACTCGAAGCCGAGGACATTCGCGCCACCCTCAAGTTTGCAATCATTACCTTCATCATTCTGGTAATCGATCCGAACAACACCATTTATCTGAAAGACGTAGCCCCCTTCGCGGGGGGACTCTTCGACAGGTTCCCGGAACTTGCGGAGGTGAAGGTCATCAACACCTTCAATGTCTGGCTGATGGTGGTGCTGATTTCGGGCATCGGCTATTCAGGCTACATCGCCATCAAGATTCTCGGGGCTCGCAAGGGAATAGGGCTTACCGGCTTCCTGGGGGGGCTGGTATCGAGCACCGCCACCACTCTTACTTTTTCACGGAGGAGCCGGGATGATGGGGGAAGGGAGAGCTTGGAATATCGCGCCTACGCCCTTGCCGTGCTCCTGGCCTGCTCCACCATGTTCCCCCGCATTCTCGTCGAGGTAATGGTGGTCAACCCCGCTCTGGTCCCGAGGCTTTCGGCCGTCATGGGAGCCATGGGGGCCGCCGGATTTATGGTCTGTTTCGTACTCTGGAAGGGGGGTGGGAGCGAGAAGGGCGATGAGGTGCCTCTCAATAATCCCTTCAACATCATGCCGGCGGTGAAATTCGGGCTTCTCTACGCGGCCATCGTGTTCGCCGCGCAGCTCATGGAGGCGGCGGCGGGTGACGGGGGGCTTTATGTCATGAGCGTAGTGACAGGTCTTTCGGACGTTGACGCCATTACGCTGACCATGAGCCAGATCGCCCGGGATGATCCTTCGAAAGCAGAGCTGGCCACCGTCTCGATTACGCTGGCCACCTTCTCCAATACGGTTATGAAAGCCGGGATGGCCCTCTTTCTGGGGGCCCCCCGTTTCAGGAGGCTCACGCTCACAGGCTTCGGGATCACCCTCCTGGCGGGGGCGGCCGCCCTGGCACTGGTGGTCGCGTTTTTCTGACCTACTTCGGTATTTTCGCGTAATCCTCGATAAAACGCGCGATCCCGGAATCGGTGAGGGGGTGGCGAATGATTTTCTGGTACACATCGAAGGGAATGGTGGCGATGTCCGCCCCGATCATTGCTGCGTGTTTGACGTGGAGGGGGTTGCGGATCGACGCAACGATGATTTCCGTGTCGAAGCCGTAGTTTCCGTAAATCAATGATATCTCCTCGACCAGATCCATGCCCTCGGAGCTTATGTCGTCAAGCCGGCCGATGAAGGGAGAGATATAGGACGCGCCCGCCTTCGCGGCCATGAGAGCCTGGACGGCGCTGAAGCAGAGGGTGACGTTGGTCCTGATGCCGTCAGCATCGAGGGTTTTTACCGCCCGAAGCCCGTCCTCAATAAGAGGTATCTTGATATTTACATTGTCCCCGATTGTGGCGAGATCACGCGCCTCCTTCAGCATACCGGCGTAATCGGTGGAAATCACCTCGGCCGAGACGGGCCCATCGACCTCCTTCGCGACCTCGACAAGAACCTCGCGATAGGGCCTGCCGGTTTTCGCCACAAGGGTCGGGTTCGTGGTCACACCGTCCAGTATGCCCGCCTCCTTTGCGCGCCTGATTTCGCTTATATCTGCCGTGTCGATAAAAAATTTCATCAGGATACCTCGTTTATGATTTATGGATGGTGCAGGTTGGCCCACCGGCTTTATCGTGTCAAACAGATTACCGCCGCGGTTCTGAAAAGGGGCCGTCAGTCGCGCATGCCGATCCGTTCTTCGCTTCGCATCATGTCGATGAAACCGTAGTCACCGGCGATCTCGATATCCGTGCCGAGATGTTTCGAAAGGCCGCTCACGATCTTGAGGCATTCTTCGGCCTCATTTCCGGCCAGTACATATGGCTGGTAGCGGATCTTCCGGTTCCGGCCGGCGATCGGTATGACCTTTATCCGCTCCAGCTGATCGCCGGAATAGTAGAAGACCACGCCGATATTGTCCCTCTCCACCGCGTTGGTGTAACCGTTGATGAAATTTCCGAGGGAGTAGATGATCGGTTTTCCACGGTATATCTCTATGCCCTGGGGCCAGTGGGGATGGTGGCCGATTATTGCGTCCGCTCCGGCGTCGATGATCTGGCGTGCCTGAACGATCTGGTAGCTCTGCGGCACGTGGGTCTGTTCGATGCCCCAGTGGAGGGAAATGAAGACCAGGCTGCCGGGTGTCTTGTACGAGGCGATGTCATCGCGGATCATTTCGATATCGAGGGGCGCGATGCCTGGCCGGTTTTTACCCGCGTAAAACTCCTCGGGGGGACGGCTGCAGTAGGAGAAGACGTAGATGATGGTATCGCCGTACTGGAGGCGAGCCGGGACACGGGCCGCGGCCAGGTCGCTTCCGCCGCCGGAGTACTTGATGTTGTGGCGGTATAGAAAGTCCAGGGTATCCGCCATTCCAACAGGGCCGTAGTCCATAAGGTGGTTGTTTGAAAGTGATACGACGTCGAGTTTAAGGTTCTTGAGACAGAGGGCGTACCGGGGGGAAAGGCGGAAGTTGTACTGCTTGTTGACGAATACGTGCCCGCGTTCCGTCACCGGGGTCTCGAGGTTGCCGGAGACAAAGTCGTATTTCAGGAGGTTGTCCCGGATCTTCCTGAAGGGGAATTCCACACCGTGGGCGGCTATCTGCATTTCAATATCGTTCACGGGAAGTATGTCACCGAGAAAGAGAAACGAGAAACGCCCCTGGTTCCCGTTCGACGAAGCGGCGGTGAAGTAAAAGATGAGGACTATGACCGCCGTAAAGCGGAGATAGTGATTGTAGTGCGGCCCTTTCATACAGGTAATGTAGCGGTAATGAAGCCTTCGTGTCAATATTAATTCCCGATGGCTTACAATCCTCACCAGGCGGAGAAGAATATCCAGTTCAGGTAGCGCCTTATGTCCTTTATGTTCATCCCGTAGCCGAGATAGGTACCGTCGACCCATATTTCAAAATGAAGATGGATGCCGTACTTTTTTCCTTCCGCCTCGCCCGCCAGTCCGGAGTTCCCGGCGTATCCGATGCGCGACCCCCTTGAGACACGTGAGCCCTTTTTCACCCTGGGCATGATGCGGGAGAGGTGATTGTAGGTGGTGACGATTCCGTTGCCATGGTCGATCCAGACCTCCCGGCCGCCGAAAGAATGGCGCATGAAGGTGCTCCCGTTTGTCCGGTGGTGGGCGGCCAGACGGTTCCACTCCTTGATGTCGGGCGATCTGTAATTATGGTCGGCACGCACAACGATGCCGCCGGCAACCGCGAGGATGGGGGTCTTTTCCGTAACAGGAAGCGGGTCGTAGGAGCCCTCCTCGTGATAGTAGTGGATATCGACGCCTGCATGGCGGCCACCGCGGTAGGCGCGAGGGGCGTTGGGGTACCCCTGGTCGTCCGTGGGAAGATAGCCGTTGCTGACGGGGAGGCAGAGCTCCTTCAGCCGGTCGTCGAAAAAGGTGATGCGGGCATGGCCGATATAGGCCTCGATCTCCGCGATGGCGGCATGGTCGCCGATTACGGCGCCGGGGGGGATATAGATACGGAAACGGCTTGCGTCGACCCCGCCGAGATCGATCTCGATCCGGTCCTCCCATGTACGTCCCAGGAGGCGCTTCCGATAGGTCGGGATGGTGGCGAAATCGAACCACCCGTTGTCGTAAAACTGGAGCGTGAAAGAACGAAGGGTCCGGTAATTGTCTTTTCTCCCGGGACGGACGACGATGGAGGTGATGAGGCGCTTCGAGCCGAAGTCGACGGAGAGCCAGTGCGGTCCCGCGCCGGGCCCCGAAATCCAGGGACTTTCGGCGTCCTGGTCCATCGCCCTGAGGGCCCGGTGATTTTTGCTGAAGACCGAGCTCGCGCTCAGGTAGACCTTCCGCGCCGTATTATGGCCGCTCATGAGATAGTCCTCGTCCACGGCACTCCTGCCTGGCGCGGCAGCGAGGGGAAGGACGAGCAGCGCGGCGGCCATGAGGATAACGCTGGCACGCCGGGTACGGAAGAAGCATAAAAAAGCACCGCGGTCGCCGAGGACCGCGGTGCCGGGTGCTGTCCGGTCTGAGAGAATCACTTGGGTACGATCTGGAAGGTCACACGGCGGTGACGCTCGCTGCCCCTGTCAATGCCGGGAATCAGTTCGGAGGAACCGACGCCGCGGGAGGTAAGTTTGGAAGACTTGATGCCCTGTCCGCCGAGGGCGTTGTACACTGCCTTGGCGCGATCGCTCGAAATCTTCATGTTGCCCGGTTTGTTTCCTTCAGCATACTCCGGTCCGCGCGCGCAGGTATGTCCGCGTACCTCAAGGGCGTATCCATTGGGAACCTTTTCCAGGATGTCCCTTACTATGGGAGACGCCACCTTGGCCCATTTTGCCCACTGCTGTGCGGGGAGGACCGAGTCTTTATACCCGAACCCGTTTATCGGATATTTGGCGAGCTGGCTGTTGGATGCCTTGACGAATGCGGCAGCCGGACCGGTAGCGTCGGTCTTCACCTGGTCTTTCCCGCATGAAATAAGGAAGAAGGCCGCTACTGCGATTGTGAGAACTGAGAGAGTCCTATTCATTGTGTACCTCCGTATATGATATTTGAATGACAGGAACGCACCGGAATGATTTTGTCAAACATAAAATAGTAACCGATTTGCGCCCTGCACACTACCGGAAGAAAGCCGGCAATTCGACGTTTTATGACGGATCACCATTCAATATAATTAAATATTTGACAGGCGTCATTAAAAAAATGAAATTATCATTCTGAATTCAGGATGGCATCGACGATATGACAAAGAGAATCATACCCGCGGAGCGAATAGCTGAATCGGTCAGGGAACTTGTCCGCCGCGCGAGCTTTACCCTTCCCCCCGGAGCGGGGTCGAAAATATCCGAAATGGCGGAGCAGGAGGTTTCGGAGGCGGGACGCGCCGTCCTCCGGGTCCTGGCTGAAAACAGCGAGATCGCCGCGAGGGAGAGGCTTCCCCTCTGCCAGGATTGCGGCATCGTGGTCGTGTTCATGGATATCGGGGAGAACGTATCGATAGAGGGGAGCCCTGTCGCGGCGGTCAACCGCGGTGTGGAGGAGGCATACCGGAATGATTACCTCAGAAAGTCCGTGGTGAGCGATCCCCTGAGGCGCGTCAATACCGGCACCAACACACCCGCCATCATTCACGCCGAAATCGTGGAAGGGGACCGGGTCGGCCTTACCGTGTATCTCAAGGGCGGCGGATCGGAGAACCGGTCGGCGCTCCGGATGTTCCGCCCTACCGACGCGCCCGATGCCATCATCGACTTTATCGAGGAGACAGTTGTCGATGCGGGGCCCGATCCCTGCCCGCCCCTTTTCCTGGGCGTGGGGATAGGCGGCACCGCCGACACCGCCATGCTCAACGCAAAGAGGGCGGTGCTGCGCGGGGTCGGCACCAGGCACCGGGATCCCTTTTACGCGGATCTCGAGGGGCGCATCGAGCGCCGGCTCAACGGGACCGGCGTGGGCCCCCTCGGCTTCGGCGGGCATTACACGGCGGCGGGCGTATTCATCATCGCGGCGCCCACCCATATCGCCAGCCTGCCGGTGGGCCTCAACCTGAACTGCCATTCCCTACGGTACGCGGGGGCTGAGCTGTGACTGAAAAATGGACTGCCATCGAAACGCCCCTCACGGACGAAACGGTCGAGGCCCTTGTCGCGGGGGACCACGTGCTCCTTTCCGGCACGCTCTATACCGCCCGGGACCAGGCTCACAGGCGTATCATCACAATGGCGGAACGCGGCGAGGTGCTTCCCTTTGACCTCTCCGGGCAAATGATCTATTACACGGGACCGAGCCCCGCGCCCCCCGGGAGGCCCATCGGGTCCGCCGGGCCCACCACCTCGTCGCGCATGGACCCCTTCACCGACGGAATGCTGAGGCTCGGCGTACGGGGCATGATCGGCAAGGGGACGCGGGACCGTTACATCCGGGAGATACTCTCCTGGTACCGGGCCGTCTATTTCGCGACCTTCGGCGGGGCCGGTGCCTACCTTGCCATGCGAATCAGGGAGTCGGAGGTCGCGGGCTTCGAGGACCTGGGACCGGAGGCCGTATACCGGCTTCGTGTGGAGGACTTCCCCCTCATAGTGGCCAATGACGTGCACGGGGGCGACCTGTATGAACATGTCAATCGACGGTGAGAACGGCTTCGCGGCCTTCAAGGATGAGTTGAAGAGGCGGCTGGCGGCCCGGGAACCCCGTGACATCGAGGAATCGGGGCTCCGCCGCGCCGCGGTCATGATGCTCCTCATGAACAGGGAGGGGGCGGCGCACGTCCTTCTCACCCTTCGCACCACCACCGTCTCAAGCCACAAGGGGCAGGTGTCGTTTCCCGGGGGGTCGGTGGACCCGGGTGACGCGGATCACCTTGAGGCCGCACTGCGCGAAACCGAGGAGGAGGTGGGGATAGAGCGGGGGCTCGTCGAGTATATCGGGCGCTTCGACGACTACATCTCCATCGCCGGGTACCACGTCTTCTGCCACGTGGGGGCCGTCGATTACCCCTTTCCCTGCACCATCAACGAGAAGGAGATCGAGAGCTGCTTCACCGCGCCCCTCTCCCTTTTCGTGGAGGAGAAGTACGAGCGCGTTGAGCTCTACAACTACCGGGGGGACGATTACCGGGTCTTCTTCTACCGCCACGAGGGCTACGATATCTGGGGCCTCACGGCCCGCATCCTCACCGACTTCGGGCGGAAAATCTGCCACAGCCTACCCCAGGGCGGGACGCTGTCTCCCGGCTCTCTCCCCCTCCCGTAACGAGGGGTTTAAACCCCTCGTTACGGGAGGGGGGCAGTAAAAAGTTTTATCGACTGTATCCGCCGGTTCGTAGCGCATGGTGAGGAGACGCCGATCATGACCGGTACAACATACTGGAAACTAACGTATCATCTTGTTTTCGCCACCAGGTACCGAAATCCCGTTATAACGGCCCCGATAATCGAACAATTGAAAAGGCTTTTCGCGCAGAAAGCGGTTGAGCTTTGAATCCATATCCATGTAAAGAGCGGTTTTCGGGACCACCTGCATCTTCTTGTCGCCTCGCCTCCAAGGCTGAGCCTGTCGGATATCGTACGGCGTCTGAAGGGTTATTCTTCATTCATGATACGTGAACTGCAATGGCAGCCGGGTTATGGCGCGTTCACGGTCGACGAGATATCCTTCAAGGGTGTTTTCTCGTATATCCGGGACCAGGAAAGGCGGCATGGAGGCAGATAGGTGATAGCCCCGGGTGTGTGTGCGTGTAACGAGGGGTTTAAACCCCTCGTTACACGCACACACACCCGGGGGGCAGGGGGCTCAGAGCCCCTTGATGATCTCCACGAGCTGGTCTGCGCCATTTTCGTCAAATCGCAATTTTCGGCCCATTGTAATCCTTTTTTCCTGACTGCTGAATCTTCCACTGATAGTTTCATACTTCGCATTTTTACGAAAATACTGTGATTCCCAGAACTGGTTGTATCCCCCGCCGCAGACAAGGAAATCGAAGGCATTAAAATAATCCACTGCCGGGAAAAGCCCCCCCCTGTAATTCGATGAATAGAAAATCCTGTATCCATCTCTTTCTAGGTAGGAATATTTTTCCATATGTTTTTCGAAATCCTGAGGGTTGGCGTTGAAGGCGTATAGACAATGCTTTTCATCCGGGGAAAGGTCGAGTTTCTCCAGCGCCGTCTCCCGGTCAAATATTTCATCCCTGTTCCGGATTACGATCGGATTGATCTGGTCGAAGGGGAGGGGGGTGCGAAAAGGCTCGATCGCGAGGAGCTGGTGATAATGGTCGGGCTCGAACCGGAGAGGGCCGCCGGGAAGCTGGATGCGGAAAAAATCGTCCCTCACCCAGTGGCATAAGAATAGATCTTCCTGCATGGCAATTCCCTGATGAAATGGTAGAGGGAAAACCATACGAGGTCGACGATCAATACGTCGGGATTCAGAGAAACGAGGTTTTCGTAAAGCTCTGAACCGGTATAATTGTCCCTGGACAGGCGATCCTCGGTCTCGGGTGGAATTTCGATATGACGGTGACCGAAACTGTCGGCCAGGTGCGCGAAAGGGGACATGCTAAGGATGGTGAAATCCCAATCGAGGCCGGCTCGACGTATGGCGTTGCCGACGGCGATCCCCCGGACCAGCCGGCCCGAGCCGGTGGTCCCGGAGGTGTAGAAGACGACGCGCATTAACAGCCGTAGAAGAACTGGAACTGCCCGGTTCCTTTTCCTTCCGAACCGTAGGTCGTCCAGCCGATCCCGTTCATGCCTTGTAGTGATACCAGCTTGTCATAATCGTAAGAAGGACTGTAATCATCGATTATGATCAAGGCGTTGTTCCTGATCCCGACAAAACGGCGTGGGTCATAAAACATCCCGGGATTAGTATTAGTCCCCACGAGAGCCTGGGAGCCGTACCCGGCGACATACTGGAGATCGGAACTCAGTTGAAGGATTTTATAATTGTCGCCTTCTGCATTGGCAACATATATATACGGAAATCTGACCTCGACATCGGAGGGATTATCAAGGTACGGTTGAATATGACGCCGTGACCGACTGCAATACCGTATCATAACGGAATATTCATTGGGGCGAGACCCGTTGTCGTACCGGAAATATATAGTATTCCATTCTGACCCGATATCGAGACCTGTGATAGTCTCAATTACAACTCCGATAGTAGTTGCCAATGTTATATCGTTCGTTCCGTCAAGATTGCACCGCTTCAGCAAAAGAGGATTGGTGGCGTAATACACATGATTTCTGATCCTGTCAACGGCGACAGCAACGATTGGATTGTTTGAGCCATCTCCCAAGGTAACGCATGCGGGATCGTTCATGTTGTTGATACGTATAACAACATCACTGCCGGCCCCCGCATTGTTGGCAATATAAATCCTGCCTCGTGCGTCGAAATCCACTGCCCAGGGCCTAAAGGTTCCGGCAAACCCGATATCGCTTCCCTGTATTTCAGTCCATCCGGCACCGGTCATATCATTAATCTGGATGAGTCGTCGAATTGAATAAAATATGTTATCAAAGGGGTCAGGCACCACAATCTTCGTCTCGTTCAACCCCATCACCACCGGCACGTTCACCGTTTGCCCGGCCGGGCAGTTCGCCGACGCCGTGCCCTTGAAGGACGCGGCCGCGCTCGGGTCACCCGGGGCCACGATGGCGGTCACCTCGAATACGCGCAGGGTCCCCGCGGGGACGTTCATCGAGATGGTGGAGTAGGGACCGAAGCTCTCTTCGACCGCGCCGATGTCCGCGCCCGTGACCCGGACGAGTATGCTGGAAAACGCCGCGGGGGCGCTCTGGGCGATGGCGTCGGGCACGAAGAGGCGCCGTATCCGTTCGATGAGGCCGAGCTCGGCATCGGGGGTCTCGGGCGGCAGGCCCATGTTGATTACCACCCGGGCGCTTCCAATTGGGATTCGATGCTCCGTGTCGGAGCAGGAAAATGTCATGATAAGGACGGCAAGGGCCGCAGGGATAAGGGCAAGGCGTCGCGCGTATTTCATTGTGATTTCTCCGATGCGCAGGATGTGTATGGTTGACAATATATCCAACCAGGCCGGGTTTTACAAGGTTTTTTTACGGGGAGGTGTAGCAGACGATCCGCACGGGACAGCAAGTGCTGTAAAACTTGAAATAGCCCGGCCCCGACCCGGTGTCGCCGCAGGTCGACCATCCAATTCCCGGAATCGTGCCCGTGGCCGCCAGCTTGCACCATGATGAATAGGACGGAATGTTGGTCTCGTCATGGTCGACGACGATAAGCCGGTCATTGCGAATCGCGACGAACAGGTTGGCGCCATTAAACATGCCGTAGCTGTTGGTTATTCCCGCGGTCTTATTGCCGAAGTATTCCGCCAGGGCGATCGGAACGACGGCAAGGCGTAGTGCTCGTGTCATGGTGGTCCTTCCCCGGCGGTGTAATGCTGAAATGCATCACCCGTGACCGTCAGAAAGAGAACTGGTCGACACCGCTGCCTGAAAAACCTCCCAGAGTATCCCAGCCGGAATTGATAAAGTTGCCGAAAAATACGAGGCGGGAATAGGTGGATAAGTGATCCATGACGACAAGGCCGTTGTTTCTGAGCCCGACGAACTGAAGGGGCCCGTAGAAATCGCCCGGGGGCGTGTCGGGATAGGTGGTCGCCAGGGTGCCGAAACTGTCGGCCAGGGAAAACCCGTTATTCGACACTTTCACCTTGATGATCACCTCGCCCGCCGCACCGCTGCTGTTCGTCACGTAAAGATAGGGCCATTTGACCTGAATGTCCTCGGGGTTGTTGATGAGGGCGGTTATTTCGGAACTTGAGAGGGAGGTGCGGAGGATTGCACCGGATCCCGAGTTGGCGTCCGGGTCGTATTGCACGATTGCGTCGCGGATAGAGAACGAGTCGTTTACCTGGCCTACAATGTAGAGCATGCCGTCCGGAGCGGCGTCCATTCCGTTTATCCCCGTGATTGAAGCGGGAGGAGTGATCAGGTTTTTCAGCGTTTCGTTGCCGCCTGACTGATTGTTTTGCCACAGATCCGATTCATCGGAGTAAAAAATGCGATTTCGATACCGGTCAACAGCCAGGCAGTATAGCCAATCAGTGTCAGAAACCTGAAGCGGGTTGGTGTCGTTGATGTTTTCAAGACGCCAGACATAATACAAGTTCTGGTCAACCACGTAGATTCTTCCCCTCGCGTCGAAATCAATGTCCATGGGCTGCTGGAATAATGTGATTACATTCCAGCCGCTGTGCATTGAATCCTTTACCACCACGCGGTTGTTGCCGTTGTCCGGCACAACGATTTTCGTCTCATTCAGCCCCATCACCACCGGCACGTTCACCGTTTGCCCGGCCGGGCAGTTCGCCGACGCCGTGCCCTTGAAGGACGCGGCCGCGCTCGGGTCACCCGGGGCCACGATGGCGGTCACCTCGAATACGCGCAGGGTCCCCGCGGGGACGTTCATCGAGATGGTGGAGTAGGGACCGAAGCTCTCTTCGACCGCGCCGATGTCCGCGCCCGTGACCCGGACGAGTATGCTGGAAAACGCCGCGGGGGCGCTCTGGGCGATGGCGTCGGGCACGAAGAGGCGCCGTATCCGTTCGATGAGGCCGAGCTCGGCATCGGGGGTCTCGGGCGGCAGGCCCATGTTGATTATCACCCGGGCGCTTCCAATTGGGATTCGATGCTCCGTGTCGGAGCAGGAAAATGTTATAATAAGACCGATCAGGACGATCGGGATAAGGGCTATGCGTATCGTGCGGTTCATGGCGGTCTCTCCGGGGAGGCGTGTTGTGTGTATGGGTGCAATGTATCGATATGAGCTGGGATTTTCAAGGGTTTTTTGCCTCGCTGTAACGAGAGCCCTCTCCTGTAACGAGGGGTTTAAACCCCTCGTTACGGGGGGAGGGAGGGTGCATGGAAAAAACTGTTAACGCCTGGCCATGCCCGCCCGTATGCATGATGAGAGGGGAGGTGCCGGCAATGTCGGGGAAAACATACAGGAAGATAGTGTACCACATGGTTTTTGTGACAAAGTACAGGAATCCGGCGCTCACGGGCACAGTGATGGGGCAGGTGAGGGTTCATTTCAGGAAAAAAGGGGCAGAGCTGGGAATCCGCATCCACATAGTGAACGGGTACCGGGACCATGTTCATCTTCTTGTCACATCCCCTCCGCGATTGAGCGTAGCGGAGATTGCACGACATTTGAAGGGGTATTCCTCCTTCATGATACGGGAACTTCAATGGCAGCCGGGTTATGGCGTGTTCACGGTCGACGAGATATCCTTCAAGGGTGTTTTCTCGTATATCCGGGACCAGGAAAGGCGGCATGGAGGCAGATAGGCGATAGCCCCGGGTGTGTGTGTGTAACGAGGGGTTTAAACCCCTCGTTACACACACACACCCGAGGGGGGGCAGGGGGCTCAGAGCCCCTTGATGATCTCCACGAGCTGGTCCGCACCGTTGACGTCGAAGCGATAAGATTGTGCCGCCCTGATCCGCGCGGGCTGGTCGCTGAAATTGACGTCGAGGACCTCGAAGAGCGCCTCCTTCTCGAAATAGTTCGACTCCCAGACCTGGTTGTAACCGGCCCCGCACACGATAAGGTCGACGGCATTGAAGTAATCGACCGCGGGAAAGAGCCCCTCCCGATAAGCGGTGGTGCGGATAACGTCGTACTCGTCATCGAGGTAGGCGTATTTCTCCCTGTACTCTTCGAAATAACGGGGATGGCCGCTCAGGCTGTAGAGGGCTACCTTTTTTTTCCCGTCGAGGCGGAGCCGGTCAAGGGCCTCCTGCCCGGGGCAGAATCTCGTCCCGGTTTGCCAGGATGACGGGGTTGATCCTTTCCATGGGCACGGCGCTTTCGAAGGGCTCGATGGCGATGACCCGTTCGTAATGTCCAGGGTCGAAGACGAGCTCCCCCGAAGGAAGGGGTATGCGAAAATGACGGTCGTGGGCCTGGTCCGAGAGATATATCTTTTTCCCGGGGAGCTCGCGGATGAATCCCTGGATCATGAACCACTGATGGTTTACGATGAGGATGTCGGGTTTGAGCCGCTTCAACGTCCTGTAGAGGACCGAACCCCGGTAGTTGGCCGGTGAGAAATCGCCTTCGGTTTCTATCGGAATGCGTTCGTTCTCGAAGTCCACGGCCAGGTGCGAAAGGGGGCAGGAGTGGATGATGGTGTAGCGATGCGGAAAGGCCCTTCCGGAGAAGGGCCCTTCCGATCGCCATCCCGGTCACCATGCGGCCGACACCGGTGATCGAGGAGGTGTAGTAAACTATCCTCACTGGTCAGCAGGCGCTGTAGAAAACGAAAATAGACTGGGGTGACGGGGGATATGTCTCCCATCCGGTTCCATTAATATCGCCGAATGACACTATCCGCTCGTTTGCATTGGTTCCGTCACTCGATCTTTCATCGATAATGTAAAATTTACGGTTGGATACCGCAAGGAACCGGTAAAGTCCGAGAAACGGGTCGGAGCCGCCCGGTTTCCCAGTCAACATGGGAGGTGGCCCCGCAGGAACGAGATCGAGAGGCAATTGGATTATCGAGGGAGTCGGTACAAAGGAAGCGTATACGTGATCACCTTTAACTACCAGGTCTGACGCAACCGAACCGCTGTTATACACGTTGAGGATCGATCCCGAGCCGGCGGGATTATAACGGCATATGCGGGGGATCGGTACGGTCCCCACTACCGAATAAGCCACATAGATATATCCGCTGTTTTCGTCAGCAGCAACTGCAGATATTGTTGTGAATCCAGTAGTGGTGAGCAGTTGGGGTGAAAAGCCGTTCAGGTCCGTTTTGTAAAGTGCGGGAGTTGCAGTGACATAATACAAAAGATTTCTTTTCTGATCAATCGCGAGAGATACAACATCAGTGCTGCCCGATATGATCTGGATGCATGTTGAATCGATTACAGTGCCATTTATTGAATTCATCCTGAATATACCGGCATAGGGAGCGCCACCGGGACTGTTGGCGAAAAAAATTCTTCCATGATTGTCGACATCGACGTCATAGGGGCGAAGAAGGCCAGAACCGAAAATGTCTGAAGCGACTTTTCGAACAAAACCAGAACCGCTCATAGAGTTAATCATCACGATGCTGCTGCTTCCGTAATCCGGCACCACTATCTTCGTCTCATTCAGCCCCATCACCACCGGCACGTTCACCGTTTGCCCCGGCCGGGCAGTTCGCCGACGCCGTGCCCGGAAGGATGCCGCGGCGCTCGGGTCACCCGGGGCCACGATGGCGGTCACCTCGAAGAGGCGGAGGGCCCCGGCGGGCACGTTCATGGAGATGACCTCGTAGGCCCCGAACTCCTGCACGATGGTGCCTATGTCCGCGCCCGTGACCCGGACGAGTATGCTGGAAAACGCCGCGGGGGCGCTCTGGGCGATGGCGTCGGGCACGAAGAGGCGCCGTATCCGCTCGATGAGTCCAAGCTCGGCGTCGGGGGTCTCGGGCGGCAGGCCCATGTTGATTATCACCCGGGAGCTTCCCAGTGGGATTCGATGCTCGGTGTCGGAGCAGGAGAAGGTCGTTACAAAGCCCGTCAGTATGAGCGGAATCAGGGCGCGGGCTATCGTGCGGTTCATGGTGTTCCCTCCGGTGCGACGTGTTGTGTGTATGGATGCAATGTATCGATATGAGCAATGTTTTTCAAGGTTTTTTTGCCCTCGCTGTAACGAGAGGGCCCCCCTCCCCCGTAACGAGGGGTTTAAACCCCTCGTTACGGGGGAGGGGGGGGGGAGGGCTCTCGATTATAACAGATTTCGAGGTCATGTGCGAAAAAAAAGGTTTTTTTTCCGGATCAGGTATATATTAACTACAGAGTACGGCGAGAAAAAAACGTTTGCAATTATTCAAAAGAATGTGATTAATGTGCGAACTATCGCCGCATGATTCCAGGAGGGAACCATGAAAAAAATGAGATTGTTATCCATAGCGCTCTTCGCCGCGCTCTTCGCGGCCTCCGCCGCCTCGGCGCAGATACGGGTTATCTCCGTGAAGGGGACCGCGGCGTATAAAACCGGTCAGCAGTGGGCGCCCCTCGGGGCCGGCGCCGCACTCGCCGTGGGGACCAGGGTGAGTACGGGGGTGCGCTCCACGGTAGAGCTGCAGATCAACAGGCACAGGGTGACCGTACAGCCTCTCACGATCATGAAGGTAAGCGAAAACGTGGAAAGGGCCGGCAGTTCCTCCACCACTATCGGCCTGAGGCGCGGATCGGTACGGGCAAAGGTGGCGAGCGACGCAAGGGTGAAGACGGTGTTCAAGGTCTCGACCCCGGTCGCCACATCCAGCGTGCGCGGTACCGAGCAGATCGTGGTGCACAGCCCCACCTTCGGCACGCGCATCATCGTGCTTGCGAATATGGTCGAGGGGAGCGGGCTCAACAGCGCGGGCAAAATGATTTCGGGGGACCTCGAGTTCTGGCAGAAGTACGCCTCGCCGGTGCCGGAGAGCCTGATGACCGGCATGGAGGATTTCCTCACCCAGACCAACTCGCTTTTTGTCACCCTCGACGAGGAGACGGCGCTTGCGCTTTTCGGCGACGATTTCTTAAATTACGCGCCAGGTAACAGTCCCGGGCAGGGGCAGAACATCCCGGTACCGGTGAATATCTATCTGATCTGGCCGGAGGGCTAATCGGCCCGTCGCCGATGCCCGGGCGACCCTTTGACGGGCGCCGATATACAGATACGACGCGATGCATCCCGCTTCGCCTGAATCACATAAAGGCGCGGGGTTGTCGCGGCGGTCATTCATTCATCATGGGGGGGTTATGAAACGGACAATCCTTTTGCTCGTAGTGCTTCTGTGCGCTGTCCCGCTTTTATCGCAGGAAATCAACTTCATCAACGGACTTACAGGCAAAAGCTCGGTAACCTTCGACGACGGCTTCAGGATGTACATGTATGTGCTGAGAAAGGCGCCGGGGGGGTTCGAGGCGAACGTCAGGGCGCTGAAAGGCATGAAATTATTGAAGGCCGACCGGTACGAGGCCACCAGGCCGTTCCGCCGGGGCATGCTGGCCCTTATGGTGGCGCGCCACCTCAAGCTCAAGGGTTCCCTCCTGTACCTGATGTTCGACACAAGGCGTTACGCACACCGGGCCTGTGTGGGCGAGCGGATCATGGCGGTCGACACGAGCGAATGGGACAAACTGACCGGTGATGAGCTGATCGAAGTAATGGCGATCGTATCCGAGCGGATGGAGGGGGAGAAATGAAAAAATTATCATCAGTCACCCTCCTCTCCTTACTCCTTTCGATCGGCGTTTCACTCGCCGGAACGTCGGCGAGGGCACAGCTCTTCACCCCCGAACCCGAGACGGACCCCGAGATGCGCACGTACGCGAGCAGGAAGAACATGGTCGACAGCGGGGTCCAGTACGGCGCGTGGGTATCTCCCTATATCATCTACCAGGAAACGCCCGGCAATTCCATGGCCACCTCGGTCAACACCTTCCGCGCCTGGCTTAAAACCTACCTCTGGGACAACAGCTTCCTCTACGTACGCGGCAAGGACACCTATACCGCGGTCCTCAAGAAGGGGGGGTCAGGGGCGCGCAATAAAAACGTGTACGACCTGGATATCGGCTATATTTCCATGGCCACGCCCCGGAGAAACATTGATTTTTCCGTGGGCCGCAAGTACTACATAATCGGCTCCGGGCTGGTGCTGAACGGCCGCGGGGACGGGGCCGAATTCAACTTCTATTCGAAATATATCAATGTCAAGGCCCTGGGCACATGGACCGGTTACCTCGTGAAGGACGACAATCCCTACGGCATGAGCGACCGTGACATCGCCACCGGCGCGAAGCGCATTTTCGGGGGCGGCATGATTTCCACGGAATGGTTCAACCAGAAGCTCTATGCCTTCGGGATTGCGCAGTTCGATTTTGGAAAGGAGCGATACGATCGGGACAGGCGGGCTTTCGCGGCCCTGACGAACTGGGCCGAAGGCTTCAGTTATTACAGCGGCAGGAGCCATTACGATTCCCAGTACTACGGGGTGGGCCTCCAGGGCGTCATCGTGAGCGGTCTCATCTACTCGGGTGAATTCGTCATGGAGCGGGGGAAAAGCTACCTCTCCGGCACCTCTTACTCGCAGTACCTGCCCGGCTATAACGTGAAGAGCGATATCATCGCCTACGCCGGCCAGTTCAAAATGGCCTACTACGTCAAGACTCTCCTCCATCCGGTTTTCACGGCCCAGTACAACTTCGGCTCCGGGGACATCAACCGGGACGATTACCGGAGGCCGAACGGAAATACCCTGGGCAGGGACAGCGGCTTCATCTATTTCGGCACCTACGTGGGGGGGTATGCCTTCAAGCCGCTTCTCGCGAACATGCACGTGATGAGCGGAAGCGCCTCGCTTTCGCCCTTCTCATGGTCGGACATCATCTTCATAAAGGCGATGACCGTGACCGCCCGGTACTTCTACTATCTCAAGCACAAGACACTGGCGGCGGTCAATTACGGGTTCGACGCCACGAAGCCGGAGAGGGAGATCGGACACGGCCTGGACCTTTCGCTCAAGTGGCGCCTGTTCTCCGATTTCACCTTTTTCGTCAATTACGGCCTTTTCGTTCCGGGCGAGGCCTTCGGGTACGGCTATGACTGGACCTATCGTACGGTCACCTACTCCTCGACATCGTACCGCCATTTTTTCATGGGAGGGTTTAACATCAGCTTCTAGGGAGTGCCACCCGTACGGGGCTGCCCCACAAGCCCCCCTCCGGGGGGTTGGGAGGGGCGTACCGGGACAACCCCTTCCCCGGGGCCCGCTCAGGGAAGAGCGGGCCCGACAATTGCGTTACATTCATGCGAGGTGCGTCAATGATTCAACGCTACTTTGAGGCCGCCAACCGCTTCATAGACGAGCACAAATTTTCCGGGGTCGCCGTGGCCCTGGTTTTTTACCTCCTTGTGGCGGGCTTCTGCTTCACCCGCGTGTACGAGATGTTCGAGCTGAAACTCTACGACTTCCGCTTCGGGCTCATGCCCTCAATCAAGGAATGGGACCGCCTCTATTTTCTCGATATCGACGAAAACAGCCTGACGACCGTGGGCCAGTACCCCTGGCCGCGCGGCACCTATGCCCGGGGCCTCGACACCCTGAGGGAAGCCGGGGCGCTCCAGGCGAGCTTTGATGTCATGTTCCCCGATTCATCCCCGCGGATCGTCGATCCGAAGGAATTCGACTCCCTCTACCGGAAGGCGGCCGGGGGGAAAAGGATCGCCCCCGGCGACGTCGAGGCCGCGGGGATCGACAATGACTTGCTTTTCGCCCGGGGCGTCAAAGACGCGAACAACGTCATCATGGCCTATACGTTCAGCGACGAGCCGCTGACCTATGATGTGATTGAACGCCAGAAAAGCCCCGACTTCCTGAAGGCCAGGGACCGCTTTATCAATCGCTCCTCGATCCCCGTCCCGCCGGAGAAGATGAAGCAGATGGAGTCCCTTGACGACGGGACGGTTCAGAGCCTCTCCTACCCGATCCCGGAATTGATGAGGACGGGCCGCGCCTTCGGTTTCGTGAACAGGTATACGGATATCGACGGTGTCACCAGGAAGGTCGAGCTTGTGCGGGTTTATGAAGGGCGCATCTGGTTCAACCTGGCGCTGGTCATGCTGATCGACGCCTGCGGAATCCCCCTCGAGAACGTCAAGGTGATACCCGGAAGGTCGATACTCCTGAAAAACGCAATCAACCCCGCGACGTTGAAAACCGGGGACATCAGAATCCCGATCGATCGGGAGGGCATGATGTACATCACCTGGGCGGGGTCCGGCCAGGGGAAGGGAGGGAGGCGCGAAAAGACCTTTCACCTGATCCCCTTTTACGCCCTGATCGAATACCCGGAAAAGAGGGACCTGGCCCACGAAATTTTCGAGGAGGAGGACCGGATAAAGCTCGATGGATTGGCGGACCTGAAAGAGAGGCTCGCCGATTTCACCGCCGAGCTTCCCCACGCTCAAGCGGAGATGAAAAAAACGATCGCAGCGGGTGTTGCGGAGCTCGAGGGTAAGATAGTCGCTGCGAAAAAGAACCCGGTACTCGGGGAGCTCGAGCCGAAGCTGGCGGAGGCGCGGAGGGATTACGACGCCGCGAAGGATCCGTCCCGAAAGGCGGAGGCCTGGCGGCGGATCGACGTGTTGAAGAAGCAGATAGGCCTTACCAGGCGGGAATATCTTGGGAATTACCGGAAGGAGGTCGCGAAGGCGGAAGAGGAGCTCCGGGCGGGGGATAACCCCGATCTGCGGACCATCCTTGATAAATTGCGCTACGCCGCCGATACGATGGAACTGGCGATCAGGGTCGAGGAGATGGCCGACAGCCTCACCCTGGTGGGCCTTACCGCGGCGGGTACCCAGGATATCGGGGCCATACCCCTCCACAATGAATACGCGCGGGTGGGCACCTATCACAACACGATCAATACGATCGTCCAGCGGCAGTTTCTCAAGAGGGTGAACTGGCCGGTCAACCTCATTATCATGCTTATCGTGGCCCTTGCCATGGGCTATACGATCCAGCGTCTCAATGCGAAGCGTTCCCTGGTCACCATGGTCGCGGCCTTAGTGGCCCTTAACGTGGCGGTGATGGCGGTCTTCGCTCTCTTCAACCTCTGGTTTCAGCAGTTAGGCATCCTGCTCGCATCCTTCCTCCCCTCTATGGCCATCGTGGCCATCAAATTTATGAAGGAGGAAAGCCAGAAGAAATTCATCAAGAGCGCCTTTTCCTACTACCTTGCGCCCAGTGTCATCGACGAGATCATCAAGGACCCGGAATCGCTCGAACTCGGCGGTGAGGACCGGGAGATCACCATATTTTTCTCCGATATTGTCTCTTTCTCGACGATCTCTGAAAAGCTCACCCCCCAGGACCTGGTCAAGCGCCTGAACGAATATCTTACCGAAATGACTGACATCATACTCCGCTACAGCGGCACGGTCGATAAATATATCGGGGATGCGATAATGGCCTTTTACGGGGCCCCCGTCTCGATGCCGGACCATCAGCTGAAGGCGTGCATGGCCGCCATAGACATGAAGAAACGGCTCCGCGAGATGCAGGAGGAGTGGCGAAAAAGCGGGCTTGGAGGCCCTCGATGCCAGGGCGGGGGTCCATTCCGGCAAAGCCACGGTGGGGAACATGGGATCGCGCACCAGGATGGACTATACCGCCATGGGCGATGCGGTCAACCTGGCATCGCGTCTCGAGGGCGCCAACAAGTCTTATAAAACTCGCGCCATGATAAGCGGCGCCACCTATGAGGGGGTCCGGGAGCACGTGGATGTGCGGAAACTGGACGTGATTCGGGTCGTGGGTAAAAGCGAGGCCGTTCCTATATACGAGCTTCTGGGAAGGAAGGGGAAACTCCCGGACAGTATCTATGAGATGATTGAAAAGTACAACCAGGCCCTGGAGTTTTTTTCCCGGCGGGACTGGAAGCAGGCGCGCAACCTTTTCAAACAGGCCCTGAAGGTAGTTCCCGACGACGGTCCTTCAGACGTTTACGTAGCGCGATGTGAAACCTTCATGAAGAGTCCTCCCTCTCGCGGATGGGACGGCGTTTTCGTCATGAAAGGCAAGTAGGACGCCGCCGTTCCCTTTCGTATCTTTTTTGCTTTACAGGGTTCATACCGAATGTATACCGGCCCCGAGCCTCAGGGCGGCTGTTACCACACGCAACCGGAGAAAATGATGTTTAAATGGATAAAAGAGCGGCACGCGCATCTTCTGGTACTCGCATTTCTGACGGGACTTTTCATTGGTGTGAACGCCTCGTTCCTTTCCTCAGCGGTTGAACCGGCGCACCGATACCTGGATTATTTTCACCGCATCTACCAGATCATCATCACCGAATACGTGGACGAGGCGTCGCCCAAGGAGATGTTTTACGGGGCGATACGGGGCATGATCAATTCACTCGACGACCCCTATTCCCGTTTCCTCGACGAGAAATCGCTTGACGAGCTCAGGGAGATGACCACCGGAAAATTCCAGGGCGTGGGCATCGAGATTACGGTACAGGAAGGCCGCGTGGTCGTGGTCGCGCCCATCGATGATTCGCCCGCCATGAAGGCAGGCATACTGGCGGGCGACGTGATCACCCGGATTGACGGGAAGCCGATTAAGGACATGACCGTCGAGAAGATCGCATCGATGATACGGGGTCTGCCGAAAAGCGCGGTCACCCTGCAGATCGGCAGGGAGGGTTTCACTGAACCGATCGAGTTCCGGCTCGAACGGGCCCCGGTCAAAATCGCAAGCGTGGAATACGGGATCATGGAAGGGGGCGCGATCGGTTACCTGAAGATAAAAAACTTCGGCTCCGAAACCGGGCGGGACGCGGCAAAGGCCATGAAATTATTTAAAAAGAAAGGCGTGAAAAAAGTGATCATCGACGTGCGGAACAATCCCGGAGGTCTTCTCTCCGGGGCGGTCGAGGTCTCGGAACTTCTTCTCGACCGGGAAAAAACGATCGTTTCGACCAGGGGCAAAAAGGGGAGCGGCAGCGCCGAGGTGTACAAATCGAAGAGCGAACCCCTTTACCGGGGCGCCCTGGCGGTCCTTGTGAACAACGGTACCGCATCCGCCGCGGAGATCCTCGCGGCGGCGGTCAGGGACAACGGCCGGGGCTCCCTGATCGGCGAGAAGACTTTCGGCAAGGGATCTGTGCAGAAGTCCTTCAATCTGGATGACGACATAGGAGTGTCCATCACGGTGGCGCGCTATTACACACCCTCCGGGGAAATGATACATAAAAAGGGGATTGAACCGGATCGAAAGGTCACGGTGGAAAAATTTTCGGAAAGCGACATGAAGGGCCTGAAGGCTGTTCGGGAGGGGAACCTTATGGAGCACTTCTCCAAAGGGGGCATTGCATACACCATCGAGTCAAGGGAATCCTTCCGCGCATTCCTCGCCGGAAAGGGTGTGACTCTCTCGGAAAAAACCGGGAACTTCATCCTCAAGGACTGGATCAACCGCTTCAAGAAAAAGCCGCTCTATGACCTGGAATTTGACTCCCAGCTGAACGAGGCGGTCAAATATATCGGCGGACGGTGACATGGGAGGGCGGCGCGATGGTGCTGGGACTCGGTCTGGAAAGCTCATGCGATGAAACCGCGGCCGCGGTGGTCCGCGACGGCGCGACGGTGCTATCGAACGCCGTCTCCAGCCAGGTCGATCTCCATCGTCTCTACAACGGCGTGGTGCCGGAGATCGCATCGCGCGCCCATCTGGAATCAATCAACCCGCTTATAGAAAGCGCCCTGCATGATTCGGGAGTGCGTTTCGAGGATTTGAATTACGTGGCGGCTACGACGAGGCCCGGGCTCGTGGGTTCGCTCCTCATCGCCCTCCAGTCGGCCAAAGCTGTCTCCTACGCACTCGGCATACCCCTCATCGGCGTAAATCACCTGGAGGCGCACCTCTATGCACCCTTCCTGGAGGAGAGGGAGCCGGTGTACCCCCATATCGGACTCCTTGTCTCCGGCGGGAATACCGTCCTCTATCATGTCCGCGGGGCGGGAGATTGCGAAGTGATAGGCCGCACCGTAGACGACGCGGCGGGGGAGGCCTTCGACAAGGTGTCGAAACATATGGGCCTCGGGTATCCCGGCGGTCCTGTCATAGAAAATCTGGCGCGCGGGGCGAAGGCCCGCACGAAGCTTTTCCCGAAGATACTGACCACCCCCGGTGACGAGCGGTTTTCCTACAGCGGAATAAAGACCGCGGTTGTCAACTACCTGAGGAAGAACCCGGCGGCGGACCCGGCGGAAGTGGCGTACGGCTTTCAGGAGAGCGTACTTGAGCTCCTGGTGCGCCGGACCTTCGCGGCCGCGCGGGCGAGGGGGATCCGCACCATCGTGGTGGCGGGGGGCGTTGCCGCCAACGGGAGATTGCGTGAAATGCTGGCGGCCGGAAAAGAACCGGAGGAGACAGTCATCATGCCATCGCCCGCCCTCTGCGCTGATAATGCCGCCATGGTGGCCGGAATCGGATACCGCTACTTCATCTCAGGAAGGTTCGACGATTTGTGCATCGACGTAAGCGCGAGGGCGTAATTTTGCTTGATTTTATCGGACGTCCATGGCGATAATAGGAAGCGAGCCGGCATCGCGTGCCGGAAAGGAAACCGCGTTCGAGTGGATGGAGAGATGTCGAAAAAAAGCAGCAGCTTCAATAACCTGATAGATTTTTGCCTCAAGATGGAGGAGGACCCCGATCTCACAGGAGATGTCGGAAAGCAGTTTGCATGTCTGGTGATGGACTATTTTTTCGCAAATGAGAAGAGCGCAAGCCGGGGTTTTGAGCTTTTTCTGCAGAACCTCCCTCCTCCACCCTTCGTTTCCTCACTGAAATCGATATACGACATCCAGATGGGGGAGCTGGAATCCTACGTGCGCGGCGGCACCCTGAACGACTCGATGGCGGGAAAAATCATGCTGTCCCCGCACTACCTGAAAGCCTTTTACCCTCATCACGCTCCATCCTTCAACAAGCTTCCCGAGGACGTCCGTTTCGAACTGATGGACAAGATTAAGGGGAAAAACGAGGGTGTTCTTTCGGCCTTCGCCAAAATGATGGGCGACAGGGAAGCGGACAGAAGAAGAAAGCTGATCACGCTGATCGCCCTTGTGCTCAAAAACATTCATTTGAGGACAGGCGCGCCCATGAACAGCCTGCCGAAGCCCGCGGAAGAGATCATCAGGTCCGTTTTCTCAGGGGCGGACGAGGTCTTTACCGCGAGCCAGAAACAGATGGCGGAGCTTCAGGACGACACCAAAATCAAGCAGATCGTAAAGGCCTTCTTCATGATCAAGCAATTCAAGGACATATCCGCCATTGCCCTGCTATTCAAGGAAGAGCTCGGTCGGTTCAGGAAGCGGACGAATTCCGCCCGCAGCTGACGGCCGCTGAAACCGGCCCGGCAACGGCCGGAGGAGAAGTCGGGAGATGAATTTTATCGAGGAAAAAACCCCGAAGGGATATCTGATAAAGATATTCTTCGACAAGTGGCAGTTCCTCGCCTTCGACCGGCGGGGAAAATCGATCTATGTCGACAGAGAGCACCGGAGTCTGCTTCATACAGTGCCGGTACTGGTGTTCGTGGGCACGTCCTTCGAGATTGCCAGAGACTACGAGAAAGACTACCGGATGTTGAAGATCCGCGACGGCGTCATCGTGGTGCCTTATGTCGACATTCGGGACGAAATGACTAAATATATTTTTCTGGAAACCGACAAAGCCCTCGATGCGATCCCCGCCAGAATGATGCACGTGAGAGATGTCGTACAGATGGTGAGAGAGATAGATATCGCGGAACACCCCCGTTACGTCATCGTGGACGATGCGGTAACGCCAAACGACGTGATCGTCATCAAGAACCGATTCAAGGCCGAGGAAATTATTTACAGCGAGCTGTCCAATAATGTCTTTCTTACCGAGAGGATGCAAATCCCCGATGTCGACGATATAGTCAACCTGAACATGATGTCCTCAAATCCCGTCTACCTCGCCCTGATCCATCTCCGCAACAAGGACCTTGCGAAGATCAATCAGCTTCTCCTTGACTTCGAGATCAACGCCCTTGACACGGAATATATCCTGAACTTTATACACAATAGTATCAGAACCATGTACGACCAGCCCGGTATGGAGAAGCACGCACCGATGATGAATGACCTGCTCAATTCTTTCAGGTTTTACCACTCCCTGCTGGAGAAGGACGAAACCGCGATAAAGAAGATGATCGACTCGACAACGGACCTGAAAAAACTTACGCCCTACCGCACGCTGGTTTCAAAGGTCAAGTCGATGTACCCGGGTCCTGAAGAGCAGAAGCTCTACACGGTGTACGAGAACATCCTCTACGACAGGCTGGAGGAACTGAAAACGGCTTCGCCTGCGTAACGGCGGGGCAGGTAAGTCAGGGGGCCGGTTTTGTAACCGGCTTTTTTTATTATTATTTGGCGCCTTCCGCGCGTATAAGAAGGGGAACACGTGAGGGAAACAGGAAGATGAAACGGGCGAAAACAGCGTTAATCGTCCTTGTCCTTATAACGGGCACAGGGGCATGGCCGGGCACCGCGGGGTGGTGGAGCCTTTACTTTACCGCCCCCGGCGGCAATGTCCGCTCGGCAAAGAACCCGGAGTCCGGCCTGGTGACGATGATCGGAAGGGCGCAGGACCATGTGTACGGGGCCTTTTACGAGATTACGTCGCCCAGGGTGGTTGAAGCCCTCTGCAATGCAAGAAGGCGGGGGGTTGACGTGAGGATCGTTACGGAATCGGATACCTTCCGAAAACGGGGAAGCCCGGGGGGAAGATTCGAGGCGGCGGGCGTGGAGGCGGTGACCGACGGCGGCAAGGGACTCATGCACAACAAGTTCGCGGTCTTCGATGGTTCATGGGTATGGACCGGATCCTATAACCCGACGCCGAACGGATCGGGTAAAAATGACAATAACGCGATACTGATACAGTCGCCGGAACTTGCCGTGATCTACACGGAGGAATTCATGGAGATGTTCCGGGACGGGGTCTTCGGGAACCGAAAGGCGCCGGGTCCCTTCGCCGAACTGATCGGGCGTTACCACGTGCGGATTGAGGAGACGGACATCAATGTCTATTTTTCGCCGGAGGACAACGTGGAGCGGATCATCCTCAATCGACTGCGGAAGGCGAAATCGACGATCCGCTTCATGGCCTTTTCCTTTACCAGCGGCCCGATCGGGGAGATGTTGATACGGAAGCACCGGGATGGGGTTGATGTACGGGGCGTCTTCGAACGGCGGGGGGGTAAAGGGGCCCATTCCGCGTACATGAAAATGCTGCTCGAGGGTGTGCCGGTGAAGCTCGACCGTAACCGGCACAACATGCACCACAAGGTTATCATCATCGACGAACGACGGGTGATAACCGGATCCTACAATTTTTCACGGAATGCGAGCAGGAACAACGACGAGAATATCCTCATCATCGATAACGGGGGAATCGCCGCCGGATACCTTGCCGAGTTTCGTCGGGTCTACCGGTGACCGCTCCGAAAGGATGATTCGTTCACGCTCCTTCCTGTCGATGAATCTCGCGAATTCCCTGAAACGGGGGTAATCCCCGGGCCCTATCTCCGATCGTTTCATCTCGATGACCGACAGTGCCGTGACCGCCCCCCCCGAAGAAGAGTAGCTGAATTCCGCACTGAAGAGGCGGTGATCGAATCGCCCGCCCGACGGGAGACGGGACACGTGGTACCCCTCCGGCACAAGAAAGGTGACGACGGTCCTCGTGGTCCACGGGTTGGAGAGCGCAAGGGGGCGGACGCGCGACCGAGGGAGGGCATGGAGACGGTAGTAATCCGACTTGATGGGGAAGGAGTCGAAGATGAGGAGGTCATCCTGCCGCGCGGCAAAGGCGGGCACGGTCGCGGTATAGGCGTAGCTCAACGGCCCGTCCACTCCGGCACGGGAAACCGTGAGCCCCTTCACGGAGGACCCCGGATAGGTGGCGTTCCAGTATTCGTTCAGATGGCGGGTGTGGCCCTCCAGGTTCTTAAGGGACTCACGCGAGGGTGGTGCGGAGCTACCCACTTTTTCGAGATTGCGTTGCATTCCGGCGTCCCCCGAGGGTCTCAGGGTGACGATAGTGGAAGTTTCCGCCGAATCGCTCAGGTAAAAATCGCTTTCCGTGTTGATGAAACTCCAGCCATTATCGCCGAAAACGAAGGCCGGGACACCCCTGCTCTCCGGCGGGATTTCCCGTATGCCGGCGCCGGAAGCGGTCGCGTCGAGGAAAAAACCGGGGGTGATGTTTACGTAGCAGAGGGCGTGGTTGAATTCGCCCGGGGAGGGCGGCCCGGGGGGCGCCGCGCCGCGGTCACGAGTCCGGACAAGGGCCAGACGTGCGTCTATCCCCGCTTCGCGGAGGAGTGCGACGAGGAGGAGAGAAACATCCTTGCAGTCCCCCATTTTCGAGTGATAGGTCTCGTCGGTGAAGCGGGGGCGTATACCCGCCATACCGAATTCAAACCCGGCGTAGCGGATGGAAGACGCGACGTGTGCGTACACCGCACGGACACGCTCGATCGGAGGGCCCTTGAGGGCTCCGATGGAACGGAGGGCATCCCGCATCTCTCCATCAACCCTGATCCTCCCTTTAAGCAGAGAGCCGTACCAGCCATGGAAGCCGTCCCATGAACGGAAGGAGGTGAAGAAGACCGCCGGAAGGAAGCGGGAGGGATGTGGCATGGACCGTTCCTTCGCAAGCGGGGGGATATCGGATGCGTTGACGAGGTGAACGGTGGTGGTCCCGGACCGGGATACGGAATGCCCTCCTGGAGCGATATCTTTAAGGTGACAGTAGACCGGTTTTACCTCCGGATGAATGAGGGCGATGTGAAACGCCATGGTGCGATAGTCGCCGCCGACGATCAATCGATCGCCGAAGTGACCACGGTATTCCTTCCCCCCCCTGTTTTTGACCGTATAATTCAGTTCAATGATGTCCCCGGGCGATAGTGAGGGAAGTGGCACTCGCAGGGCTTCGAGTCGATAGTAGCGCCTGCTTTCCGGCTCCGAGAGAGGGGTGCGGTAATGGCCGGTGACGGGTATGCGCTCGGCGCCCCGGACGAGTGTGAGAGAAAGGTCCTCGACGCGCTCAGAATGCGGATCGAAAACGACAGGTCGGATGCTGAATCGACGCGCCTCCTCCGCGGTGTTGACAAGAACGACTCTGCGTGCCCGTTTCTCGAAGGAGCCGTTGGCGGTGACCGAGATGAGGGTTTCGTCGAGAAGGGTGACGGCCGGTTCGGCCCGGTAGGGCCGGGCGCCAGCGGCCATGGAGGAGAGGGAAGCCCTGGACCGGAAGCGGTCGAGTTCGTCCACGTCGCCCCTGATATGGCGAAGGTATTCCCTGAGGGCGTGATTGTCAGGGTCGAGCGCAGAGGCGCGGGAGAGCAGGTCGATGGCGAGGGACCTCTTCCCGATACGATGGTAGGCCATACCAAGAGCGCGCAGTGCATCCCAGTTCACCGGAGCGCGCTTCAGCGCTGCGGCGAGGTGGGGAATCGCCGCGCCGGGACCTGATTTCTTCTCCGCGATGGCGGCCATTCGGAGCTTGAAATCTGTCCGGTTGGGAAACAGCGCGATTGCCTGACCGAGGAGACGTTCCGCACAATCCCATGACCCTGTTTTTTCATAGCAGGAGAGGAGGCGTAGATACCCCGATGCGCGGTAGCGGTCCATTATCAGGAGTTTCTCTGAAATGGGGATGGCGCCGTGATAGTCCCGTTCAGACAGGAGGAGCGACGCCTCAAGGGAAAGGCCCGCCGAGGGGAAGGAAGAGTTACCAAGGGCCCTGGCGGCGCGCAGCGCTTCGGCGTTCCACCCGCTTTTTATGAAGAGGCGTATCGTGGATTCGGCCCGGAGGCGCGCCGGTGCCCCTGCCGCGCCTATTACAGCGATGAGGGACCATGCATCGTATATGAAGCCGCGGGAAATTTTCAGCGATGCAAGTTCATGTAGCGCCTCGGCCGAATTCGGGTTTGTCAGCAGGGCCTCGCGAAGATGACGGTCCTTCGTTTCCAGGTCCGGCGCCATGGTCGCGAGGTAGCACCGGGCCGCGGCGCGATATGGATCATCCTTTCCGACCGATGAAAGAAGATCCCGCGCGGCAGGGGATTCCCGGCCCCAAAGTTTCGTCTGAACGAGCAGATATCCTGAGAGGAAAGGGGCGCCGCCGTCGTGATTCCCCTCGCGTACAAGGGAGGCGAGGGCGGGAAAATATGAAACCCCGACAAGGCTCCCCAGCGAGAGCGTCCCCTGTCCCACGGATCTCTGAAGGGGAAGGGACATCCCTCCGGCCGATGCGATCCTGAGGGAAAGGGCGAGTTTCCCATTCGAGTCGCCCGACTTCACAAGGAGCAGGTGGGGCCCGGCGGGCAGGCGGACGTGGATGAAATACTGGTCATGGTCGAAGCCATGACGGGTTCTTTCCGAAAAGACCCTCACGCCGTCCAGCCAGAGATCGGTATAGCCGGTTTTTCCCAGTATCAGGTAATACTCGCCCTCTTCGGGTGCGAAGAAGGAGCGGCGGAAATAGTAGAAGGAGTCTTTCACGCAGGGCATCAGCTCATCCATGCGGATCACGCCGGTACGGTCCGGTTCTACGGAAAACCAGCGGGGATCACGGTGCGGACCGCCGGCCGGGGATGTCTCTTCCGGGGGATGCCTTTGTTCAAATCCGTCGCCGGCCCCAGACATGTAGGGCCCCGCAGCAATGAAATCGAGATATCCGGCCGAAGCGGCGATTGCCTCTGCGGCCCGGAGATTTCCGGCCCGGAGATGGAGCTCTGCCGCGATGTTGTCGAGGCGGCTCCGGAGGAAGGGGGCCCGGAGAACGGGGGAGCCGGCGATTGTACGCAGGGCATCAAGGGCGGGTGCGATGAATTCGGGACGATCCGTGAGCTCGCGTATTCGGAACAGGTTGATCTCCGCGGCGATGGTGTCGTCCGTTTCTGCTGTCCGGTCCCGCAAGAGCGCGATGGCGGTCCCGTAGTCCCCCGCACTTTTCAGGCGCATATACTTCTCTTCCGGTGAAGGGGCGCCGGCCGCGATGCGGACCAGCAGGGAAGCCCAGATGAGAAGGATCAAGGCACGGCGCACGATACTCTCCTTGCTTGCATGAAGACAGGGAAATAGGAGCGAACGGTTTTTTCAAACATATTTTTATATTTTTTAGCGTGCCGTTCGTAATTGGGATAAGCGGAATCAGCGCAGTCAGGGCGACCCGGGAAGAGGGGCCTACGCGAAGGGGGGTAAAGCCGGATGGAGGAGAGGGAGATCAGGTTCCGATATCTGCTGCCCGTTCAGAGGTGCCTGGCGGGGGAAGACGTGCGTTCACTTTCCGACCAGGAGCTCCTTTCCGTTATGGTGGGGAGTGGGACCAGGGAGTATAATGTGGTGGAGCTCTCACTTGGAATGCTCAGGCGTTTCGGGGGGCTGGGGGGGCTTGCCGCGTCGGGGATTCGGGAACTTTCCCAGAACCGGGGAATCGGGCATACCAAGGCGGTGCGTATTCTCTCCGCCTTCGAGCTGGGACGGCGCGTTATCACAAGACCCGTTGACCTGAAACATGTCGGATCTCCGGGGGAGGTCTGGGAGCTACTCCTTCCCTCTATGGCCTGCCTCTCCCGGGAGGAGTTCCGGGTACTGATTCTGAACGGAAAGAACAATCTTTTGAAAAACAGCGCGATATCGGTAGGCACTGTCTCCGAGGCGATCGTGCATCCCCGCGAGGTGTTCAGGGACGCGATACGGGAGGGCGGGGCCGCGGTGATAGTGGCCCACAATCATCCGACCGGGGAGCCCTCGCCGTCTGGGGAGGACATCAACACCACTCGGCGTCTTGCGGAGGCGGGAAAGATAGTGGGTATCCCCGTACTTGACCATGTGATAATCACCAACGCCTCATACTTCAGCTTCAAGGAGGGGGGCTACCTGTGAAAAGGTTGTTTACGAGCCGCTGAAATTGTACTTGAAACGGTTCCGGTGCGAAGTGTATGATGCAGCCGGCGGCCCGATCCGAGGGGGTCGCGACATTTCTGAAACGAGGTGGAATCCATGCGCGCCGCAACCCCTGCCGTCCTGTTCCTGGCGGCATATCTATTTTCCATACCTTCCCCTGGAAGGGCCGATTCCCCGGCTGATGTCATACCGGGTTCATGGCTTCGAAACGTTTCCATCGAATACCGGTCGGAAGGCGCTGTCCGTAAAGGATCGGCGCATATCTATTTTCCCAGGGGGTACCGGAAGGGAACAGCGACGAGGACACTGGTTCTGCTCCATGGGTATCGGCAGAGCCCGGAGGACTGGGCGCGACGGACCTCCGTGGCCGGATATGCTGACGAGTATGGCTTCGCCCTTGTGTGTCCCGCCATGACCACCACTCTTTACGAATCGCGCTATTTTCCCGAGACCGTCAACAGATGGTCGCCTGTACCCGGAAGCGAATATGTGATGGAGATATTGATTCCCTTTGTGAGGAAACGCTTCGGTCTCGCCATGAAGCGTAATCGCACCGGGATATTCGGCATTTCGACCGGGGCCCGGGGCGCCCTGCTTCTCGCCGCGCGGTATAGTGGTGATTTTGGTGCAGCCGCCGGTCTTTCGGGGGACTACGACGCGTCGTCCATGAGGAAGGACAGGATCCTGACCTCGGTGTTCGGCCCTTACGAGGATCACAGGGAGAGGTGGGAGGCTGAGGTGAATATTCTCGCAAGGACGGATCGCCTCAGGAAAACACCGGTTTTCCTGGGACATGGTACGCGGGACGGCGTGGTGCCTCCACAGCAGACGGATCTTCTGGCCAGGAGTCTCGCACGGCTCCGCGGCTCGGGGCGCGGGTATGAGTGCGTTGTGGAGAAGGAAAAGAGCGATGGCGCGGGCCATGACTGGAGTTACTGGGGGGCGCTCACACCCGATGTCTTCGAGTTTTTCGACGGGAGGCTCAATCGATAGAGGCTCATTTTTTACTTTTGGAGGAGAAGAGCCGTTCCCAGAAGGAAAGATCCTCCTCAGATAGGACAGGGTCGTCCTCCTTCTCGGGCAGGATTTCAATCTCGTGTTCCTCGATGGTCCGATTCACGAATTCGGCGAATTTCTCGCTGGTCATGGTTTTCGCCTTGAAGCGGTTGACGTAGAAAAGAATGTCCTTGTCCGAGGTGATCACGGTTGACATTTTCGGGTTGGGATCCTTCTTGATAAATTCCTTTATCAGATAGTCAGCCGAATAATCAAGGGAGTAATAGACATCGATGGTGCCGACCCGCTCGCTTCGAACCTGATGAGAAGGCCTTTTTTTCCCGTCGAAGACAACGCGGATCTGCGATTTTTTTATCCTCTGAAAATCCTTCATCCTGTCGAGAAGCCCGTCGCGCGCCTCCTCGAGTTTCCCGATAAGCATTTTTTCCTCGAGGTCGGGGAATTTGTAAATGAGGTTGAACCCGTCGATCAACAGTATCATCGGTGGTTACAGCTCTTTGACGAAACGTTCGATCCTCAGCAAGGCCTCCCGTATGTTCTCCATCGACGTGGCGTAGGAACAGCGTATATGATTTTCTCCCGAGACGCCGAAAACCTCACCGGGCACAACAGCCACCTTCTCTTTCTCGAGAAGCCTGATAGCGAACTCCCTCCCTGACATTCCGGTGGGGGAGACATCGGGAAAGACATAGAAGGCGCCACCAGGGACGATGCAGGGGAGCCCGATATCGTTGAACCTGCTGGTGATGTAATTTCTCCGCTTGAAGTATTCGTTTTTCATATCCTGCACGTCCCTCTTGCCTTTCCTGACCGCCTCGATGGCGGCGTACTGGGAGATGGAGGAAGCGCAGAGGGCCGTGTACTGGTGGATCTTCATCATGACGTCGATGATGTACTTCGGACCCGCCACGTAGCCGAGGCGCCAGCCGGTCATGGCGTGCGATTTCGAAAATCCGTTGAGGTAGACGGTCCTGGATTTCATGCCGGGGAGCGCGGCGATTGAAAAATGCTCACCCTCGTAGGTGAAGGCGGAGTATATCTCGTCGCTGATGACCAGGAGGTTGTGCCGCATTGCGAGGTCAGCAACCGCCTCGAGAGTCTTCCGGTCGATGGTTGCCCCTGTGGGGTTAGAAGGATAGTTGAGGAGAACCGCCTTGGTCTTCGGGGTGATCGATTTTTTCAGTGTTTCCGGGTCTATAGAGAAGTGGTCAACGGCGCGCGCGGAAACGATCACCGGCGTGCCGTGAAGCATGGTCACGTTCGCGGTATAGGATACGTAACAGGGTTCGACGATGATTACCTCGTCGCCCGGATCGATTATACTCCTCAGGGTGAGATCCAGTCCCTGGCTCACCCCCATGGTGATTATCATCTCCATGTCCGGATCGTACGAGAGGCCCTGTTCGGCGGAAAGGCCTGCCGCGATTATTTCGCGGAGCTCCAGGAGGCCGCGGTTGGCGGTATAATGAGTCGATCCGTCCTTGATGGCGAAGATGCCGCTGTCCGAGATGCGCCAGGGGGTTGTGAAATCGGGCTCGCCCACACCCAGAGAAATGCAGTCAGGCATGGCGTATACGATGTCGAAGAACTCGCGTATCCCGGAAGGGGGGACCGCGAGGCCGGTCTTCGAGAGGAGGATCTCCGGGCTCTGTTTTTCGACGAGTTTTAGTTTCATGACCGTTTCCCCGCGGTGGAGGGGAGGGATCCCCATTCGCCGCTATTGTTCATTTTTCGGAAAAAAAGTTCCCCATAATTAAAATTTGTTTCAATTCAGTAAAGCTAAATTTTTTAAAAAGTTCGATTAATCGAAGATTTTCGGAGCCGGTCATGATCCGGACATCCGTGAAGTGCTTTTTTGATAATGCTGCCTGAAAGATCTCGAGGAGCGGGGCGGCCACGGTGATTTCCTCGCCTTCGCGCCATGCAATCCAGCGGATGAAAACGGTCCGGTCCGGTAACACCTCCGGTATGATGAATCCTGCGGTGCTTTTTCCCCTGATGGCGATCAGTGAGTGCTCGAGGTTGACTGCAAGGAGGGCTGCAAGGGATGTTTCGTTCCAGGTATCCGCAACCACTCCACTCTTGCCGAAAAGCTCCCGTCCGAGCAGAAAGACGCCCCGCAGGTCATTTTCAATCATGGGCCTGATCTCCAGGGGACGGCCCATTCAGGCCTGCCCCAGCTTGACAAGCTTCGGCTCTCGCCCGGACTTGAGCACGACATTGCACATTTTCGGGCCAGGCTCCGGACGGTCCGAGTTGTAATGGAGACCGATACTGTCTCTGCGCGTGAGCGCGCTTTTTATGATGAGCTTGGCCACCGTCGCGAGGTTGCGAAGCTCCACGATACGTGAGGATAGTGTGCTTTTCTTATAGTAGTCATGGATTTCATCCGCGAGCACGAGTATCCTTTTATGCGCCCTCCGGAGGCGCTTGTCAGAGCGTACGATGCCCACATAGTCCCACATGAGCCGCTTGACGTCTTCGATATCGTGCTGGACCAGGACCCATTCCTCGAGATCGAATGTCCCTTCCTTGTTCCATGCGGGAAAAACGGGGAGTTTCGCCTTCCTGTCCTCGACAGCAAGGCGGCCCGTGGCGTGGAGAAATGCGCGGTGGGAGAAGACGATTCCCTCGAGGAGGGAGTTGCTCGCAAGCCGGTTGGCACCGTGTACGCCGGTACGCGCGGATTCGCCGGATACGTAGAGGTTTTCGATGCTCGTTCTGCCCTCCAGGTCGCTCACTACGCCGCCGCAAAGATAGTGCGCCGCGGGCACGACCGGTATCGGCTCGCGTGACATGTCGATCCCTTCCTCCAGACACCTGCCATAGATGTGGGGAAAACGCTTCTTCAGAAACTTTCTGCTCTTGAAGGATATGTCCAGGAAGACATTGGTCACGCCATGTTTTTTCAGTTCCATGTCGATTGCGCGGGCGACGATGTCCCTGGGAGCCAGGTCACGAAGTGGGTGCACCCGCTCCATGAAACGCTCACCCCGGGTGTTCACAAGTATGGCGCCCTCGCCGCGTACCGCTTCACTGATGAGGAAGCTTGGAGAGCCTTCGCGCCGCGGAGCATAGAGGGAAGTGGGGTGGAACTGGATGAACTCCATGTCCGCAATCAGTGCTCCGGCCCGGTAGGCCATGGCAATGCCGTCCCCCGTGGCGATGTCCGGATTGGTGGTATGGAGGTATACCTGCCCCGCCCCGCCGGTCGAGAGAAGGGTCATTTTCGCCCTGAAAGTGTTCACCAGTCCCGTGGTGTTCTCGAGAAGGTAGGCTCCATAGCAGCGGATGCGGTCACCCCTGCGGTGATCTCCCCGGAGCTGGTGTTCCGTAAGAAGGTCAACTGCCGTGTGGTTTTCAAAAAGGGTGATAGAGTCTATTTCAGCAACGCGGTCAATGAGGGCCCGTTCTATCTCCTGCCCGGTAAGGTCGGTGGCGTGGACGATCCGGTTTATCGAATGGCCCCCCTCCATTCCGAGGTCGAAGACACTGCCCCGGGCCGGGTCCTTTCTGCGGTTGAACCGCGCTCCCCATTCCGCAAGCTCCATGACCCGTTCCGGACCCGAGCGGACCAGTATGTCGACGGCGGCCCGGTCGCCGAGTCCCGCGCCTGCGCGGAGGGTATCTTCAACGTGCCTGTCAAAGGAATCCTCGGGGGCCAGCACCGATGCGATCCCGCCCTGAGCGTAGTTTGTACTGGAATCGAAATTTTTTTTCTTGGTGACAATGTTCACCGTGCCCGCGGCGGAGGCCTTGATGGCGAAGGCCAGCCCCGCGATGCCGCTCCCGATCACCAGAAAATCAGATTCATACTTTTTTGGCCGCATGGGCGCGCAACTCCATGAAATTTTCATACACTGCCGCCGCAATACTGTCAACCGGCTCCCGCCTCAATTCGGCGATGAAGCGATAGGTATGGAGCACGTGCTCGCTCCTGTTTCCCCGGCCCCTCAGGGGCACCGGGGCGAGAAAGGGCGCGTCGGTCTCGACAAGAAGCCGGTCCAGGGGGACGAAGGCGGCGGAATCGTGAAGCGCCACGGCCTTCGGGTAGGTGAGGTTCCCGGCGAAGGATATGTGAAATCCGATGTCAAGGACCTTTCTCGCCGCCTCGCGGTCGCCGGGGAAACAGTGGATGACGCCCCGGGTATGGCCCGATTCGCGCAGGATCGCGAGGGTCTCGTCCATGGCGTCCCGCGAATGGACGATGAGCGGGAGATCCAGCATGGAGGCAAGGCCGATTTGCGCGTGAAAAGAGCGTTCCTGGACCTCGCGGGGCTGACGCATCCGGTAGAAGTCGAGGCCGCATTCGCCGATACCGAAGAGCAACATCGCGTCGGGCCCGCGGGCTACGGTGGTGGCGAATTTCTCCAGGCCACGTATGTCACTTTCTCCCGCGGGTGAGGAGGGATGAATTCCTGCGGTGAAGAGGATCCCGTTCTCCGTGTACCGTCTGGCGAATTCGAGGGACCAGAGAAAGCCGGAGGTGTTGATGGATACCTGCACCGCGCCGACGATCCCGTGATCGCCCATCTCCCCCACAAGTGTCTCCCCGGCGATGCCGGTTTCTTCTATGACCAGATCGAAATGAGCGTGGGAGTCGATATACAACGGCCTTCCTCCGAACATCTTCTTCCTGCTCTGTATAGAGCGTGGCGGCATAATTGCAAGAATAAAATAGTGGAATTATTTCTTGTAATTTTTGCAGTTTGTGCGACCATGGGTGCGGAGAGGATGATGAGGATATTCGCACTAAGCGACATACATGGTGACGAGAGGCATTTTGATGCGGCAGCCCCGCTTATGGAGTCGGCCGACGTCGTGGTCATCAGCGGGGACCTGATGCGCGCCTACAGTACGAGGTCTGCGGAGAGAATCCTCACGCGTATCGAACGCCATGCAAGGAGAATCATCGCGGTACCCGGAAACTGGGACCGCGATGAGGTGCGCCTGCTCCTCGACGAGCGCGGTTACGACGTTCACGGGAGGGGAAGGTCAATCGACGGGATCGGTTTCTTCGGTGTCGGGGGTTCCGGGCGCGGCACGGTGCCTGTTGCCGGCAACGGGCCCGGGATGCAGGACATCGCGACGGCACTCGCTGCCGGGTACCGCGAGATCACGGGTTCGTCACGTGTGGTTCTTGTGACCCACGCTCCGCCCTTTGGTTCCGTTGACAGGTCCATCATAGGGTTACGCGGCGGAAGCCGGGCCGTGAGTGAGTTCCTCGATTCACATCGGGTCGATCTCTGCCTTTCAGGCCATATTCACGAGGCCTTTGGCGTGGAGCGACACAATGGCTGCGTGGTGGCGAATTCCGGTTCTTTCAAGTCTGGGCACTATACCTTCGCTGAGGTCGGTGATGAGATCGCCGTGGAGATGGGAAAAATCTGACGCACGGGTGGGCACGCCCCCCCCTGGAGGTGATTCTGTTGTCGAACGAAAAGGAGCGGCGGCTTTATGCAAGGGCCCCGGAAGAATTCAATGTCAGGGTCGTGCGCGAATTGAAAAAGGACGAGTATCACGAGGCGCCGGCCCATGTCGTGAGGACAGTCAACATCAGCGGCGGCGGGATGCTCATTGCCATGGACAGCAGGCTGGAGGAGCGTGAAATCGTCAGAATCTCCTTCCTGACACCCAACACCTTCGAGCTCTTTGAAGGCCGGGCCAGAGTGATCAGGCTGGAGGATCGTCCGGAACAGGGATCCCGGGCGGGTCTGAAATTTGTCAGCATTTCCGCTGCGGGAATGAGAAAGCTGGATTACCATATATCTCTCCGCGGTGCGTAGCGGGCCGCTCCGGCCGGCGAACCCGCACGCGGGCGGCGAATCATCCTAGGTGCGTCCTATGATTCCCGTCATGTCGCGTCTCAAGAAGAAGCTTCTTCTCTATTTCATCCTGATTTCCGTGGTCTCGATTTCCGTGAGCGCCGAGATCATTTTTGAGATGATTCAACCCGGTTCCGCGACGCGGTCCAGGACCAATTCTACGCTGAACTCTCGAAGCAGATCCCCCGGGATCGGCTTGCCCACATAAGGGATAGGATCGATTTCGACCGCGTTTTCTCACCCGTGTACAACCTCCGCAACAGGATGATACTACTTCTCTTCGTGGTATCCATCAGCATCAGAGGATCGCCCCGGGTCATCTGCTTGAAATGGGCCTGGGAGGGACAAGCATCATCATATCCCTTTATTTCGCCTTCAAGACCGAGAAGTACGACATGGTCCTCAATCTTGACCGGAAGATTCTTCCCACTCCCCGATTCAGGGCCCTTGGCTCGTTTTTCGGGACACTCTCCGGGCTCTTTTCCATTGGCGTGAGCGATTTCCTGATACCGCTTATGAGGAGCAGGCTGAAAATACCCATGACCCACGCCATCGGATCGGCCATTTTCATCAATTTTTCGATTGCGGCGATCAGCGGTGTCTTCCACGCAGTACTTATCAGGCGCGAGATCGGCACCGGGATGATCGGGCGCCTCCTCTGTGCGTGGACGGGGGCCCTTCTTGGAGGGCAAATCGGGCCGAGGATCTCGACGAGGATCGAGGAAGAGCGCCTGAAGGAGATATTCATATTCGCCCTTCTCCTTATTGGGATCCATCTCATATACCAGTCCCTTTAGGCGGACCACGGCAGGGTAAATAGTCATGATTTTCATCCCGGGAATGGAATAGCGGATTTTTTGCCGCTACTAAAAGGCCAGGTCCCTGAAAAAATCTTTCCTTCGATGGTTTGAATCGTATACAGTCTATTCTATGTATATTTTTGTGTATTACCGAAAATAATTCAGACCCGGGCAAATTTATTCCGGTACCGGTATAATTAATTTGACAATTTACCGCGTCGCTCCAACAATGTGGACTCAGTATGAACGCCCTCAAAAGTAAAGATCTCCTTGATATCCAATCGCTTTCTGTGGAGGAGATACTTCTTATCTGCAGATCGGCCAAGTATTTCAAGGATGTCTTCACCCGTTCAGTGAAAAGCGTTCCTGTCTTGCGTGGCAAGACCGTGTGCACCCTCTTCTACGAGCCTTCGACCAGGACCCGTCTCAGCTTCGACCTTGCCGCGAAACGGCTTTCTGCCGATCTCATCAATTTTTCAGTTTCCACCTCAAGCGTGGTGAAGGGGGAATCGCTCATCGATACGGTGCACACCCTTGAGGCCATGAAGGTCGACTACATAATAATGAGACATGCGGCGTCCCTGGCGCCGCATTTTTTATCCCGTAACATTAATGCATCGATCATCAACGCGGGGGACGGTTTCCACGCCCACCCCACCCAGGCGCTTCTTGATTCCTATTCGATCATGGAAAAGCTCAATCTGCTGGAGAGGGGAAGCATGGAGGGTCTCCATGTCGGGATCATCGGTGACATAAAGCACTCCCGCGTCGCACGGTCAGATATCGAGGCCTTCAAGAAACTCGGCGCGAAGGTGACGATTTGCGGACCACCGACCCTTGTTCCGGACAACTTCAAGTATTACGGCGTGGACATAAGCTACAACCTGGACGAGATCCTGCCGCGCCTGGACGTCATCAACCTCCTCAGGATACAGAAGGAACGCCAGAAGGGGTCCCTCTTCCCGTCTCTACGCGAGTATCATCGCCAGTTCGCCCTCACGGAGGAGCGCTTTAGCAGGTGCAGGGAGGATGTGATCGTGATGCACCCCGGGCCGGTCAACCGGGGGATCGAGATAGACGACGCGGTGGTCGGAAGCCCGCGGACCATCATAAACGAACAGGTCACCAGCGGCGTTGCGGTGAGGATGGCGATATTTTACCTCCTCGCGGGGGGCGCCCCGCTGGAGGAGATCGGCGAAGAACGAGGTGGTGTTGAAAATAGTAATTAAAAACGGCAGGGTCATCGATCCCGCCTCGGGGGTGGATGACGAGCTGGATATCCTCATCGAGGACGATATCATCGCCGATATGTCGCGCACAATTGCCGTACGTGACAATTACGGCGTAATCGACGCAAAGGGGTGCCTGGTGCTGCCCGGCCTCATTGACATGCATGTTCATTTCCGCGAGCCGGGACGGGAGGACGTGGAAACCATTTACGGTGGATCGATGGTGGCGGCGAAGAGCGGGTTCACCTCCGTCTGTACGATGCCGAACACGGACCCGGTGATCGACAACCAGGCTCTGGTACGTTTCATCAAGCTTGAGGCGGAAAAGGGGCCGATCAATGTCTACCCGGTGGCAACCGCCACAAAGGGCATGAAGGGAGGGGAGATATCAGAAATGGGCGAACTGATAGGCGCCGGTGCGGTGGCTTTTTCCGACGACGGCCTGCCGATCATGAGCTCCATCCTGATGAGGCGCGCCCTGGAGTATTCCAGGATGTTCGATGTGCCTATCATCACCCATTCGGAAGACCTGGAGCTGACCGACGACGGAATCATGAACGAGGGAAGAAATTCGACCCTGCTGGGTTTGAAGGGAATCCCTTCAGAATCGGAGGAGGTGATGATTGCCCGGGACGTCATTCTCACCCGTCTGACCGGCGGCCGTCTTCACGTGGCGCATCTTTCCGCAGGTGGTTCCGTGGAGATTATACGGCGTGCCAAGAGCGACGGGATCAGAGTGACCTGCGAAACTGCGCCCCACTATTTCGCCCTCACCGACGATGCGGTGTCGGAGAGCCTCTCCATGGCGAAGATGAAACCTCCCCTCAGGACCGAGGAAGACCGGCGCGCCATCATCGAGGGCCTGAGGAGCGGCGTCATCGACGTCATTGCAACGGACCACGCACCACATTCACACAATGAAAAAATGCAGGAGCTTGAGTACGCACCGTTCGGTATCATAGGCCTGGAGACGGCCGTGCCGCTCATCGTGACGGTTCTTGTACGGGAGAACGGCTTTTCCTTTATGGATGCATTTGAGAAGGTGACAGTCAACCCGGCGCGGATACTGAAAATAGACCGGGGTGAACTCAGGACGGGAAGGCCCGCGGACGTAACCGTTATCGATCCGGAGAAACGATTCGTCATAACGAATGATTTTTTTCTTTCAAAGTGCAAGAATTCCCCCTTCATCGGAAGGGAGCTCTACGGCTCTGTCGAGTATACGATCTGCAACGGGAATGTGGTCTACTCGGGGGGCAAATAACCCCGATTTCTCCTTGACAGATCGCAAAAAATCTGAGATGCAAAGAGCACAGGGCCCTTTCCTCGATGCGGGGCCTGATATCGTTCGCAAGGAGGGCGTATGCGTTTATTAACGATAGCGGCGGTAGTACTGCTCGCTTCAGTACTCGCGGTTTCATGCAAGATGAAGAAGGACATGACGCTGGAGGACTATGCGAAAATGGAGATTGAAGTCAACCTTCCCGATCCGGAACTTGACAAAGCCCGCGTGGAGGAAGTCGCGAAGAAATACGGCTACACATACCGCCAGTACAGGGAGTTTTTCGACAGGGTACAGGCGGATGCAGGATTGAGGGAGAAGCTCGGTGAAATACGGCTGAAGGAGCATTCACCGGGGGATTGATGACCCTGGATGGAATCACTCTCCCCACTTTAATGGCAGTCACTTCCGGCCATCATCCTGCGTTATACCCAAGAGCCGGGCGGCATTCGATCCGAGAATAGCCGTCTGGAGTTCCTCTGATCCCGTCCTTCCAATGGGTTCCAGGTACCTTTCATGGGCAATGAGGGGATAATCGCTTCCGAAAAGTATCCGTTGCGGCCCCGTTATCAACGGGGCAATTTTATATATCGAATCGTCGTAGAGAAAGGGCGAAGCCGCCGTGTCGTAGTAGCAGTTCGCGAGGGCGGCCCTTACCTCGGGCATGAGTTCGTAAAAGAGGAGGCCGCCGCCCCAATGTGAGAAAATCACCGAGGCATCCGGGTATTCGGCCACTGCGGTGAATATCTCCCCGAGGGCCGGGTCGTACTTCCCTGGGTAGCGGTGCCCCACCGGCTCGTTGACGTGCAGACAGAGGGGCATGGAGTGGGTGGTCACCGCATCGAGGAGACTCCGAAGGAAATCAAGATTTTCGGAAGTGACACCCGTATGGTAGAAACTCACCTCTCCCACCCCGCGCAGTCCCATATCGCGTATTTCCCTCACCCATGCCCCTGCGTCAGCTGATCCGTTGATCGGCACTGAACCGAAGGGGATGATCATGCCGTCTGACAGATCGGGGACTCTCCGGAAGTAGTCGTTCTGGGAGGCGCAGAATTCCTCTCGTTCCCATGAGAACCCCATTGCCACTGAGAAATCGATGCAGGAACCCTTCATGGCGGAGAGGAGGTCGCGGTGGTCGATGATTTTCGCCTTTTCCGATTCGTAGATGCTCCGGAACTGGGGGTCATCGAGGCAGAGGCCCCTATCAGATCGTGCCTTAGCGCTGAATATGTGGGTGTGAAAATCGATTATCATGCCCCTGCACCGCCTTCATGGTGAATACCTGTCTCCTGATTGATCCTGGACCGATAACCCCTCCCCGGCAATGAATATTTTATTTGACCGGGAGAAAATATCAGCATATCTTTCATGATTGAAGGGGCATGCTTTCCCTACGGGGGGGGGTGAACGACGTGGATATACAGACGATATTCGGCATTACCTGGCGGAAGGCATCGATAGAGGATGTGGCACTGACCGTGTTCATCTTCGCAGTCCCGGTAGTCATTCTCGTCGTAATTACGGTTGTGAAAAAAATACGCTACCGCAGGATACACGACTCCCAGCTCTTTCTTTTTAAACTGAAGCGCCTCGGCCTTTCGAATTTCCAGATCAAAATCATAAACAACGTAATTGGCATCCTTAGCTTTTCAAACCCTAACCGCCTCCTGGAAAATCCGGAATTCTTCGAGGAGGCGGTCGCCCGGTTTCTGGATCATGTGCGGGAATCCGGTGAAGACGGGGATTCCCAGTCCATGATGTGCAGGGACATCACGGTCATCTATGACAAGCTCTATTTCAACATGCTCTTCAAAAGCCCTCTTAAGGGGGTGAGGGATCTGGACGAGAATCAACTCGTCTATTGCATGCCGGCGCCGGGCAGGGTGCTCCTCGGGAAAATCGTTTCGTGGAACGGCCATAACCTCTATATGAAAGTCTTCGGGGGGCAGAGCCGCTTGGCCGGTCTTGGCCTCAACAGGCCGGTCCCCTTCCATATCTTCAGGATGGGGGATGCGGAATATGAGTTTACCTCGATGATTACGGGGAAAGAGGGTCCGCTACTATTGGTTGAGATCCCGCGAGAACTTACGAGAAAGGACGAATCACGCCATCCCTATGTGGAAGTGATACTGCCCGCTTTGCTCTCCACCGCATCGACCGATTTTTCAGTCGAGGGCGAAAGCGCCGGGGAGGCCCCGACTGAAGAGGACAGGGGAGGGCCCGATGAGGGAGAAGAGGCCGAAGAGTCCGACAGGATTGAAACGGTCGAAGAGCGGTTTCCCTGCACCATATACAAGATCAACAATTACGAGGCGGTGCTCAGGATCCACATCCGGCTTGACTTCAATCACCGCTATTATCTAGATTTTACAGTGCTCGATTTCAATCTGAGGATTCTCGCGCGTGTAATTACGACGAAGACGGTCGAAGAGGGGGACGCCTCATACTACACGGTAAAATTCGATTCGATGTCGGAGAGTGCGAATAACGTGCTGAAAAAGTACGTCTATGAGCATCTCTAGAAATAGTCGGGGAGGATCGCCCTCAGGCGTTCGACCTGCTCCCCGTTCCGCCGTTCCTTTGCGGTAATGATGGCGAATTCGGTCGCCGACCCACAGGGACAACTCCGATCCCCGCCGAGGCGTGGCAGGAGTTGCTTTAATAGATTTTTGGCGTGTACCGCGTTGGTGGTCAGGTTGCGAAGTACCATCTCGATGGTGACATGTTCTTCGGTTTCATGCCAGCAGTCGTAGTCGGTGCTCATGCATATGACGGCGTAGCAGAGTTCCGCCTCCCGTGCAAGTTTTGCCTCCGGGAGGGTGCTCATGTTGATGATGTGGGCTCCCCATGACCGGTAGAGATTGCTCTCGGCTATCGTAGAAAAAGCGGGGCCCTCCATGCAGATGAGGGTACCCCCGGAATGCATCTTGATTCCGCCCTTCGCAGCGGCGGGTCTAATTATATCATGGAGCCTCGCGCAGAAGGGGTTGGCGAAAGAGACGTGGGCGGTAACCCCGTTCCCGAAGAAGGTGTTTTCCCGGCACATTGTCCGGTCGATCGCCTGGTCCGGCAGGACGAAATCAAGTGGTTTGATCTCTTCCCTCAGGCTTCCCACGGCCGAGAATGCGATGATCTCGCTCACTCCAATCATCTTCAGGGCCGCGATATTGGCCCGGTAGTTTACCTCGTGCGAAAGGTGGACATGCCCCCTGCCGTGACGGGGGAGAAAGGCAGCCCTTGTGCCTTCGATGTCGGCGATGACGATGGAGTCAGAGGGTTTGCCCCAGGGCGTGGATATGTCGAGCTCCTCTACGGTGTGCGCTCCCTCGATTTCATAGAGACCGGAGCCCCCGATAATCCCTATCAATGCCTTTTTCATGGCTCCTCCCGGTTGATGTCGATTGGCACAGATTGGACCGCGGCCCGGGTTTTTTGCAAGAATAATATTAATATCCAGCAACATGCAGCCAGTTTGGTAAGGGTGCAGCATACAACAGGTGAATCGGGCTCCCGTCGTTGGGTGCAAATGGAGTTGTGTCGGCCCGCTTCGTGAAAGATATTTCTGCTTGACTCTATTAAAAAGCAACATATATTGGAGTTGCTGCAGATCATGAGAAAAACGGGTTCTAGGTTTATACGGCAACTTTTCTGAATTGTGCTTTTATCAACAAGAGAAGCCGTTATGTTGTAATGATGCTTCGGGATGCGATGGGATTAATACATGAAGCCGGTCATTCCTCTTAATCAGGATTACGTCGATATACTATCTTTATTTAATAAGCATGGCTGTTCCTATGTCGTTGTGGGTGCATATGCGATGTCAGCCTACGGTTATATCAGGATGACCGGTGATCTTGATATTCTTATAAATCCCGTACAGGAAAACGCAAAAAAAGTTTACTCGGCGTTGAAAGAGTTTGGGGCCCCTCTTGCGGATGTATACATTGAGGATTTCGCCAGGCCGGGGCTGGCATTTCAAATAGGCGTTTCTCCCTTAAGGGTGGATATCATCACAGCCATAGACGGCGTTGATGCACCAACCGCGATTTCAACAGCTGTCGTTGTTCGTAAAGACGGAATCGATATCCCCTTTTTATCGAAAGGAAATATAATTCAGAATAAGAGATCGACCGGCAGGCTGAAAGACTCCGTTGATGTTGAAGAGTTTGAACGATTTTTAAAAGAGGGCGATGATTGACTGAACTTGAAAACAGAGCACGCGCCAGGGAGCGAACCCTGCGGGCCGTTATCAAACGGTCCGATTCGGCCGATTATGCCGTTGTCAGCCGGGGAAGCGTAAATCGGTTCACTCCCGCCGAGAATATCGGGCGTCTTGAATACCTGCGCTCCATGGCCTTTCCCGAACTCCTGTCGGGGCTTCGGATGGACAGGAGCGTTTTTATCAAAAGGAGCGAGGTTTAATATAGATCCATCCCCCGTCCGAAGAAGGCGGCCAGGACGGTCCTGCTAAAATATTTTTCCCGGGTTCAGTATACCCTCGGGATCGAAGGCCTTTTTGATCCGTCCCAGGAGGGCAATCTCGTCGTTTGAGAGGGCGAGGTAAAGGTAGTCTTTCCGGGTGAAGCCGATGCCATGCTCGCCGGTGATGGTGCCCCCCAGGGTGATTGCGCGCCGGTATATATCTCCCTTCAGATCGGGAAGCATCGCGCGCCAGGTCGCGTCATCCATCGGGCCCCTGAGCACGTCGACATGTACGTTCCCGTCCCCCGCGTGGCCGAACATCACCGACCGGAGCCCCCTTGACTTGAAGAGGTCTTTCAATTCGGTCAGGAACTCCGGTATCTTCGAACGGGGTACCACGCAATCCTCTGCAAGGAAGACCGGGCTCTCAGCGTGGATAGCCTCGCGGATGGAGCGGCGCGTCTTCCAGAGCCGCTCCCGCTGGAGGGGGGTTTCCGCGGCGATGATCGATTCCCGGTCCACGCCGGGGAGGGAGGCGATCCGCTCGAGGTCGAGATGGACGGACTCCTCCGAGGAACCGTCTACCTGGACCAGGAGATGCGCCCCCGCCTCCGGATAGGGAATAGCGCCGCCGAGGAAGGCCGAGACAATGGCAATGGCGTCCCTTTCCATGAATTCGATGGTCGCAGGGACGATTCGTTCGAGCAGCATGGCATATACCGTGTCGGCCGCGTCCCGGATCGAAGGAAAGGGGATGAGGATATCCGTCGAATGGCGGGGGGCCGGTATCAGCCGGAGGGTGATTTTCGTTATGACCGCCAGTGTCCCCTCGGAGCCGGTTACTATTCCCGCCAGGTTATAGCCGGTGGCGTTTTTGACGATTTTTCCCCCCGTGACGATCACGCTTCCCCCGGGAAGGACGAACTCGAGGCCCAGAATGTAGTCCTTTGTTGTGCCGTATTTAACCGCGCGGGGCCCCCCGGCGTTTTCCGCCACGTTTCCGCCTATCGAGCAGATGTCGAGGCTCGCCGGGTCCGGGGGATACATGAGACCTGCAGCACGGGCGGCCTCCTGGATATCTCGCGTGATCGCCCCCGGCTCAACCACTGCGATCATGTTCTCCCGATCGATCTCGAGTATGCGGTTCATCTTTTCGAGTGACAGGACCACGCCGCCCTTCACCGGGACGGCGCCGCCCGTGACGCCCGTTCCCGCTCCCCGTGGTACCACCGGGATACGGTTTTCCTGGCAGAAGCGGAGGACGATGCTCACATCCGCGGTGGATTCGGCTCTTATGAGGGCGTCCGGCATGGCGCTGAGGTCGGAGGTCTCGTCGCGCCCGTAAGATGTGAGTATTTCCGGGTCAGTGACGACTCGTCCCGGACCCAGAAGCCGGGAAAGCTTTTCCACTGCTCGTGCATTGAGGGTCATGGCGGGGGTCCCCCTGTCGAGTATGATTCGCGTGACGAAACCGTCGCGCCCGTCAAGAGTGGCAGACCGAGAGAGCGAAGGCAAGCATATTCCCCGGAAGATGGCACCGTGTCGCCCGTGACGATATTTTACTTGATTTTCGTGCAACCTCCGGCTAGTGTTGAGGACCGATTCGACGAAACCGTCCGGATTGGCAATGAGATATCAACCCACGAGGAAATCGCTATGACAAAATCGCATGATTCGAAAAAGGAACAGAAGAAAAAACCCCAGAAGTCGACAAAGGATAAAAAAATTGAAAAGGAGATAAAGAAAAAACTTAAGAAGAATGAATAGGCCCGCCGGGAGTGCTTTCAAGAGATCAGGCGGATCATACGAAAGAGAGTGCTTCATGTGGGGAGGGGCATGCCGGTGAGTGTTAAAAAGGCTTGATTGATCCATCCCTTTGCCGCCATAATACAAGGCATCGGCCCCTCCGGGCCCTTTTCACCCCATTTCGATTTTGCTTTGCATAGGCTGCTGGCAGGCCGCCCCGTCCAGTCCCTTATTCAAGCGGGCAATACCCGCCGATCATGAAGGAGGTTGCAATGCTGGAACGAACAGGGAATTTCTTCGCTGAAAAGGTCAGAAAAATCCTCCCCGATTCATTCGTCTTCGCCGTACTCCTCACCTTCATCACCGTCATACTCGCCTTAACCATGACCGGCGCCGGGCCGAAGGAGATCATCGAGGCCTGGGTCAAGGGGGTATTCGACTCGGACATCATTTTTTTCGCCTTCCTGATGATCATGGTCCTCACCTTCGGTTTCTGCATCGGCGTGTCGAAGCCATTCACGCGCTTTTTCAACTGGCTTGTCAGATTCATTAAAAAGCCGTGGCAGGTATATTTCTTTCTCGTGATACTCTCGATTCTCCTTATGCTGGTCAACTGGGGGCTGGCGCCGGTTCTGGCCATCCTCGCCGTGGAGATATGCAAGCGGGTGAAAGGCGTTGATTACCGGGTCGCCATCGCCGCATTTTACTCGGGGCTCCTGGTATGGCATGGCGGAATGTCTTCGTCGGCCGCCCTCATGATGGCCACCGAGGAAACCGCGAGAACCTTTATTGACAGAGGATACATTTCCGCCGTGATCCCCGTATCGAGTTCCCTTCTCATCCCTATGAATTTCGCCCTCATCGCCGCGGTCCTGGTAATCCTGCCCCTCCTGGTGCTTCTCCTCAGGCCGAAGACGGTGGACGAGCGGTGGGATGCGGCCGTGCAGTATGAGAAGAAGCATGGCCGCCCGGCAGATGCGCCGGTTGAAGCGCCGTCGGTGCGTGATGAAGAAGAAAAAACACTTGCCGAACGTCTGAACAACTCGCCATTGATCAGCATCTTTCTTTTCCTCCTCGCCATGATCGGCTTCGCGGGGATCGTCAAGGCGAAGGGCTTCAACCTCGCCGCCCTGGCTTTCCTGATGCTCGGCATCGGAGTGCTCTTCCACTGGAGGCCGATAAATTTCGTGAACACAATGAAGGGGGCGATAATCGGGTCTGCGGACATCGTGCTCCAGTTTCCGCTCTTCGGCGGGATCATGGGGATATTCATCGCGACGGGCCTGGCCACCGTATTCGCCGAAGGGCTTCTGAAACTCGCAACCCAGGGGACGCTGGCTTGGTTCTCCTTCGTGATATCCTCGATCGTGAACCTTTTCATACCCTCGGGCGGCGCGGAATGGCTCGTACTGGGGCCGCCGATCCTCGAGGCCGCGCATCTGGCGGGGGCCGATCCGGGCAAAGCGATCATCGGTTTCGCATATGGCGACGCACTGACGAACCTGATCAATCCCTTCTGGACCCTCACCTTTCTCCCGATCATGGGACAGCTGATGAACATCAGGCCCAGGGATTTTATGGGCTACACCGCATTGATATGCCTCGTGTTTTTCGCGGTAGAGTCGGTGATCATCCTGCTGATGTAGGGCGTCGTGCAGTGAAGGGGTGCCGTCGTAGGGGCGCCCCTTCACTTATTCCGGCCCGGATGGGGTAGAGGGCCGGGAACTCACTGGGCGAACCTCCCGAGGTACTTCCCGAGGGCGGCGGGATCCCTCTGGCGCCGCACCGCCTCGGTACCGATCACGAATCCGTCACCCATGGTCACGGCCCTACTGGCGTCCTCTGGAGTTTTAATTCCGAAGCCAATAATGATTTTTTTGGCCGTGTGACGGCGCAACAGCCCGACCTTCTCCGAGAGTTCCTCCGCGGAGAGATCGGAATTCGCACCGGTGATGCCGCGGATTCCTACGAAATAAATAATGTCGCTTTCCGACGCATTCATTATCCCGATGTCTGATTCCCGTGTTTCGAGGGTGGCGAAGGGTACAATGGGGATCGTGAATCCTTCATCATGGAATCTGCGGGCCATCCGGTTGGGGAGGTCGGGGATGATGATGCCGCGCAGATGGGGCGCCATCCGCTTAGAAATAACCGCCATGCCAGGGGAGTATATCACGTTGGCGTAGGTCATCGCGTAGACGGGGATCCCGATATCCTGGCGGGCGATCTCCTCCATTACTCCATCGGGTGTGACACCCCCCGCGAGAGAATCGCCTATCGCCCCGGCGATCACGGGGCCATCGGCAATGGGGTCGTTGAAGGGTATTCCCACCTCGATGAAGTCGAAGCCGGACGCGGCTATGACATGACAGCATTCCCTGAATAGAGCCATGTCAGGATAACCACCGACGATATAAATTCCCCTCATAATTCCTCTCTGTATGCGCGTTCGATTATGCCCAGGTCCTTGTCACCCCTTCCCGAGAGGTTCACCAGGACCCTCTTCCCCTTCAACACGGCGGCATTGTCAAGGGCCCAGGCCAGGGCGTGGGACGACTCCAGGGCCGGAATAATCCCCTCCATCCGGGTAAGCTCATGGAAGGCAGCCAGGGCCCGTCCGTCGAAGACATGGGTGTAGGCTACCCTGCCGCTATCCTTCAGGTATGCGTGCTCCGGACCGATCCCTGCGTAATCGAGGCCGGCGGAGACCGAATGGACCTTCTCGACCTGGCAGTGTTCATCCTGAAGGAGGTACGACAGGGCGCCCTGGAAAATGCCGGGCCTGCCACGGGAAAGGGTGGCGGCATTTTCTCCCGGATCGAGGGAACGACCCCCCGCTTCGACCCCGACCAATTCGACACCGGGAAGATCGAGGAACCCCTGGAAAATGCCGATGGCGTTGCTCCCTCCCCCCACGCAGGCGATCACAATGTCGGGGGGCGCGCCGAGGCCGAGAAAATGCTCGCGTGCCTCCCGTCCAATGACGGCCTGGAAGGCGGCCACCATCTCCGGAAAGGGATGGGGTCCCGCCACAGTGCCCAGGAGATAGTGGGTGTCGCCGACCGAGGCGACCCATTCCCTCATGCAGGCGCTGATCGCTTCCTTGAGGGTGCGGAGCCCCTCCTCCACCGGCACCACTTCCGCGCCCAGAAGGTGCATCTTTTTCACATTCGGCATCTGCCGTTCCATGTCGAGACCGCCCATGTAGACGGTGCAGGAAAGGCCGAAGAGTGCCGCGGAGGTTGCGACGGCGACGCCGTGCTGGCCCGCGCCGGTTTCTGCGATAAGCCGTTTCTTCTTCATAGATCTGGCCAGGAGTGCCTGGCCAATGGTATTATTTATCTTGTGGGCCCCCGTGTGCAGGAGGTCCTCACGCTTCAGATAGAGATCAAAGCCGTACTTTTTAGAGATGTTTCGGGCATGGGTGACAGGCGTCGGCCTGCCGGCATACTCAGCCAGGCTTCGATCGAGCATCGCCATGGAGGCCCCGTCTGCCATGAAGTCGCGGAAGGCGGCCTCGAGATCGTCCAGGGCGGGGATCAGCACCTCCGGCACGAATTGTCCCCCGTAGGGGCCGTAAAAACCATCAACCGGCCGCATGGCGCACCTCTTTCATAAATTCCATCATCAACCCGTAATCTTTCACACCCCGCTGTGCCTCGACACCGCTCGATACATCGACGCCGAAGGGGCGGTACTCCCGTATAACGGCCCCCACGGTTGCCGGCACGAGGCCCCCTGATATGATGAGCCTTTCACGAAGGTCATGGAGCCAGTGGGGTAGGGGGGCAGGGCGTCCGCTTCCCCTGCTCGCGTCGTAAAGGAAAAGGGGACGGTCCGGCCCCGGGGGCGGGAGCTTGCCAGCATATATAAGCCGTTCGCCACAGCAGGTCTCGTAGACCTGGGCGAAATCGAAATCATCGCGGCAGGGCGCGACTTCGTCGAAGGAGGCGCCCACGGCAATGGAAATGAGGCGTCCCCGCGCATAGGCGGCCAGTTCACTGGCGCGGTTGAAATCACGATAGCGCGGGCTCCCGGGATGAAGCACGACCCCCATGGCGGAATAGCCGAGCTCGGCGGCCCAGTCTATCTGTTCGATCGAGGTGATGCCGCAGACCTTCACGAACATGGCGCCCCCAGTGCCCTGTGGAACTCCCTGATTCTCCCTTCCGGATATTCGGCGGTCATAAGGGCGGTGCCGATGAGGAAGGCGTCTGCTCCGGCGCTCCGGTAGCGGGCGACATGTTCCGGGGATTCGATCCCGCTTTCGGCCACCTTGAGGAATTCCCCGCGGAGGGAAGCGATGGTCACCGCCGCACGCTCCCTGTCGATTGCGAAGGTCGTAAGGTCGCGGGAATTAACGCCCACCATTTCCGGGTCAAGGGATTTGATTTTTTTGAATTCATCAACATTGTGTATCTCGTAGAGCACCTTCATGGAATACCGGCGGGCCCTGCTGGAGAGGATCAAGAGCTCACGCACGTTCAATACGGCGACGATGAGGAGGATGAAATCCGCACCATGAAGATAGGCGTTGTCGATCTGAACTTCTCCCAGTATGAAGTCCTTGCAAAGGATCGGGACTCCTGCGCTACCGGATATTATTGAAAGGGAGTCGAAGCTTCCGTGAAAAAAGCGGGAGTCCGTGAGAACGCTGATGGCCCCGGCACCGCCCCGTTCATAGGCGAGTGCGCGGGAGGCGATATCCCCTGAGGCGTTGATCGTTCCCCTGGACGGGGAGGATTTCTTTATCTCGGCGATTATCGGCCGTTCGCGGAGCGACCTGACCGGATCGATTACCGGACGTGTCCGGGACAGGTCGGGGAGTTTGAGAGATTGCAATTCCTTCCGCTTGTGCGTGATAATTTCATCAAGGTACATTGCCATGGTTACGCACCCCTGACCGATACGGGGGAATGAGCGCATCCGGTCAACTCATCCACCTTGCGTCTGGCGTGTCCCTCGTCTATATGCTTCCTGGCAAGGAAATAGCCCTCCCTGAGGCCGCACCGGTTCATGGTGCGGAGCGCAAGGGCCGCGTTCAGGGCGAAGAGGTTCGCGACACGCCCATTTTCCCCGGAAAGCCCGTCAAGGAAGAGCCTGGAGGCCTCGCGGAGGTCGCCCGCCACCGGCATTGGGAAAGGCTCGAAGAAATCGGAGGGGTCTATGGTGAAGCGACGCGTGCCGCCATCGCCGATATGAAGGCATTCTGTCTCACCCGACGAGGAGACCTCATCATAGCCGTCCCGGGAAGAATAGATGGTCACATTTGACCTCCCCAGCTTTTCCACCACACGGCCTATGAAATCAATCCTGTCGCGCCGGTTGACGCCGATGACCTGGAACTCCGGATTCGCGGGGTTGATCAGGGGACCCGCGTAATTGAAAAGTGTCGGGACCTTCAGCTCTCTGCGTACCGGGCCGATGCGTTTCATGGCCGGATGAAAATCGGGGGCGGGCATGAAGACATAGCCGTGGGAGGAGAAGAATTCCTCGGGCGATGATCCGGAGTATCCGAGGTCCATTCCCAGTTCAGCGAGAAGGTCTGCCGATCCGACCGCCCCGCTCTGTGCCCTGTTGCCGTGCTTCACGACGCGGCATCCAAGGGAGGAGAGAATGATGCTGACTGCCGTCGAGACATTGACCGTTGATTTCCCGTCGCCGCCGGTGCCGCATGTGTCCACCGTTCCCGCGGGATCTACCTCAAGCTTCCTCTTGTGGCGGTCCAGCGTCGCCACAAGGGCGGCCAGCTCGTCCACGGTCTCCGTCCTCAGCTTGATGGCGATTAGTGACGAGGCGATCTGCGAGTCGCTGAGATCGCCACGAACCATCCCCTCGAAAAGTTGTTCCGCCTCCGGGTAGGCCAGGGGCTTGCCTGAATTTACCTTGATGATGATATTTTCCATGACGTCCTCCTTCATTTCAGGGCAGGGCGCGGCATCGCGTACTCCGCGATGTGGAGAAAATTTTGGACGATGCGCTGCCCCCATTCGCTCAAGATCGATTCCGGGTGAAACTGCACGCCGAAGAACATTTTTTCCGGGTCCTCGATCGACATGACCGTGCCGTCGCTCAGGGAATGCGAGGTGACGTAACGGTCGTCGATCTCCACGGCCAGGGAGTGATACCGGACCGCGGAAAAACTCTCCGGCATATCCCGGAAGAGGAGGGACGGCTTCGTGAGCCCGATCAGGTCAACCTTGCCGTGCATCACGGTCCTGGCGGGAACGACAGGGTATCCAAGGACGTGGGCCAGGGCCTGCATGCCGAGGCAGACCCCGAAAATCGGCGTACGCCCCAGGTACTCGTCGATATAACGAAGTGTTGTGCCTGAGTGCGCGGGCGAGGAGGGACCTGGCGAGATGATGATGCCGGTATAGCCGACGGCAGGCCGGTACTCGTCGTTTTTGATGATATCCACCTCGGCCCCGCATTCGTGGAAGAGGGCGCGCAGGTTGTAGGTGAAGGAATCGTAGTTATCGATCAATAAATACATTTTTGCTCTCCAGTGCGCCCATCCCCGTGATGGCGTCGAATATGGCCCCCAGCTTGTTGCCCACCTCCTGGTATTCCTTCTCCGGGTCGCTGTCGTATACGATTCCGGCCCCGGCACGGAGTATCACCCGGTCCGTCCTTACGAGGGCACTCCGGATAATGATGCAGGTGTCGATGTCGCCGCTGTAGGCAAAGTAGCCGGCGCACCCGGCGTAGAATCCGCGGGGCGATTTCTCGTAATCGCCGATGAGCTCCATGGCGCGCACCTTCGGCGCGCCGGACACGGTGCCGGCGGGGAAGGTGTTGCAGAAGAGGCGGAGGGGGGAGACGCCGGCCCTGACTCTTCCACGAACCTCCGAAACAATATGGACAAGATGTGAATAGACCTCAGGCTCGAAGGCGCTGATCAGGGAAACGCTTTCGCAACCGGTGTAGAGATCGTTACGCGCGAGGTCGAGGAGCATCAGGTGCTCGGCCCGCTCCTTTTCGTCGGCCAGGAGCCGTTTCGCCGTTGCGGACGGGTCGTTCCCATCAAGGCGGTAGGTCCCCGCAATCGGTTTGAGGGTTGCGATCCCCTCCTCGATTTTAAGATGTATTTCAGGGGATGTGCCGCAGAGCACCTCGTCGCCGGTCTTGACGTAATACATGTAGGGCGACGGGTTGATATTCCGTAGGAGGCGGTAGAGGTTGACCGGGTTGACCCTGGCGTGAATTTCGTATTTATTGGAAAGAACCGCCTGGATGCATTCGCCATGGACGATTTCATCCTTGAGCCCCCGTACGGCCTCCATGTAGGATGCGAGGTCGAAGTCCTGAAGGGGTTCCGGTGCGGCGGCGGGGGGAAAGGCCCTTGTACGGATGGAAAGGATCTCCGCCGCCATTTCCATGGTCCGACCGGCGGCCATGCGGTATGCGGCCTCGGGGTCCCCGTCAATGCGCGAGGAGTGCACAGCGTAAAATCGTCCCATCATGTTGTCGAAGACGTAGAAATCGTCGACCTGGAAAAGGGCCATGGCGAGGTTTTCCCGGTCCTCCCGCACCGGCGTGCGAAGAATTCCCATGTAATTGGCGATGTCGTACCCGATGAAACCCACGTACCCCCCGCAGAAGTTTCCCATGGCGGGGTATGTGCTCGAGCTTTCGCCGGAAAGACATTCTGACAGGTAATCGATCGGGTTGGCGCCCTCGCGGGATTCCCTCGATTCTCCCGATTCAACGGTCAGGGTTCCCCCCTTGAAGGTGATGACGCTTCGCGGTCGGAATCCGAAAAAGGTGTATCGGGAAAAGCTCTTGTCGCAATTCGCGCTTTCAAGGAGGAAGAGATGGCGTTCATCCGAGAAATTCGCCAGTAGGCCGATGGGAGTTACCAGGTCCCCGGCGATCTCACGGTAAAACGGCACCCGGTCATGGTGCTTCGAAAGCTCTATGAATTGTTCCAGCGTCGGATACGGCATTGCCACCTCCTTCCAGGGTACGGGTTGGCATGAACCCCTAAAGTGTTTCTACAAATAGAAACAAGGTTACTATATATAGAAACACATGATTTTCGTCAAGCCCATTTGCAGAAAAATTCGTTTTTTAAAAAAAATGCGTGGCGGATCAGGGATGCTTTTTCGAGGGATCGTCGCAGGCGCCGGGTGCGGTATAATGCGGGCAATTTGCGCAACCCTCGGGCCGGCAGTCACTCCCCTTCCTGGAACGCCGGAAAAAAAGGAATAGCTTCGTCACGGCGGCGGTGACTGCGAGGGCGATGATGATGATGGCGGTTATTGTCTGTTCCATGGCCCCTCACCACACCAGGAGGCCGATGCGATAGATAAGGAAGGCGGCCACCCATGCAATGGATGTCGAGAAGATCGCGGAGAAAAGTGGCCATTTCCAGGAGCCCGATTCGCGTTTCATAGTCATAAGGGTGGCCATGCAGGGAACGTAGAGGAGGATGAATACCATGTAGGCCAGGGCCACGGCGGGGCTGACGACCGGCTCGCCGGCTCGCGGCCCGGAAGAATGGCGTTGTTCGCGTATACGCTCGGAGAGCGATCCCTTCAGCTCATCGGTGTCCATATTTGCGTGATAGAGGACGCCAAGGGTACTCACGGTGATTTCCTTGGCGGCGAGGCCGGTAAAAATGCTGACGCTCATCTTCCAGTCGAACCCCAGGGGCGAAAGTGCGGGTTCGATGAAGGATCCGATCATGCGAATGTACGAGTTTTCGAGGCGCTCGCTCGCTTTTTCGAGTTCGAGGCGGTGGATCTCATCCGAGGCCTCCGTGTCGAATGAAAGAAGAGGTTTCTTTTCCCCCGGTGCGCGGATCGTTTCATCGGAGATGATCCGGTCCCGGGCCTTGGCAGCGAGGGCGTCGTAGTCTTTTGAAAACTCCACGTTGTCGGGGAATCTTCCGAGGGACCATATGATGATGGAGGCGATCAGCACGATACCGCCGATCTTTTTCAGATATTCGTTACCCCGGTCCCACATGTGCCGGAGGCTGTTTCTCAATCGGGGGGTGCGGTAGGGAGGGAGCTCCATGACGAAAGGCGCCTCGCTTGAACGGAAGAATATCTTCTTTATGACGGTCGCGGAGACCACGGCAACGGCCACGCCGCCAAGATAAAGGGCGAAGAGCATCGATCCCGCGTGCTCGGGGAAAAAGACCCCGATGAAGAGGACGAAGACCGGGAGTCGTGCGCTACAGGACATGAAGGGGATGATCAGCATGGTCAGAATTCGTTCCTTCCTGCTTTCGAGGGTCCGGGTCGCCATTATGGCCGGCACGTTACAGCCGAATCCCATGACCAGGGGTATGAAGGACTTGCCGTGAAGGCCGATGGCGTGCATCAGGCGGTCCATAATGAAGGCCGCGCGCGCCATATATCCCGTGTCTTCCATCAGGGATATCATGAAAAAAAGGATCAGGATGTTGGGCAGGAAAACGATGACGCCGCCGGCCCCCGCCAGGATGCCGTCGACAAGGATCTCCCTGAGCAGGCCCGGGGACATGGCATACGTGATGAAACGGGCGATATGGCCTATTCCGCCCTCTATCCAGTCCATCGGGTACTGTCCGAGGGAGAAGGTGAGCTGGAAGGTGAGCCACATGAAAAAGAGAAAGATAGGGAATCCCATGAACTGGTGGGTTATAATACCGTCGATTTTTTCGCTCAGAGTTGTCGTGGGACGCGCGGCGGGACGAAAGGTCTCTTTGAGCGCGCCGGCGATGAAGCCGTATCGGGCATCCGCCATAAGGGTTTCGATGTCCTCTCCGAGCTCTTCTTCAATTTCTCGTATAAGGATATCAGCCAGCCGTACGGTCTCTTCTCCCTTTCCACCTCCCGCCGATACGAAGGTCTTCATGGCGGTATCCCTTTCGATCAGCTTGATGGCGGCGAATCGGGGGGATATGACGCCGTTGATCGGCGCGTACTGCGCAAGTTCGGTAAGAAGGGCGTCGATGGCGCGCTCGATATCGGGGCCGTAATTGATCCGGATGTCGCGGGCGTGCCGATCACTTTTTTCAAGGACGGCCGCGACCGCATCGAAGAGGTCCAGGATTCCGATGCCCTCGGTCCCGACGGTTGGAATGAAGGGGATGCCGAGCATCTCTCCCAGTGCGGTGTAGTCGAAGGAGTCGCTCCGCTCCTCCATCTCATCGTGCATGTTGAGGGCCACCACGACCTTCACATTCATGTCGATGAGCTGGGTAGTGAGATAGAGATTTCGCTCCAGGTTTGTTGCGTCGATGACGTTTATCACCACGTCGGGCCGATTGTCGATGAGGTGGTTCCTGACGAAAAGCTCCTCAGGGGAGTATTCCGTTATCGAGTAGGTTCCGGGGAGGTCGGTTATTATAAAGGTGACGCCGTTCCTGGAAAATCTTCCCTCCTTGGCCCTTACCGTGACGCCGCCATAATTGCCCACGCGTTCCCTGGCGCCAGAGGCAAAGTTGAATATGGTGGTCTTCCCGCAGTTCGGGTTGCCAACCATCGCGACCCTGACAACGGTGCCGGCGTGAGGATGGGGGAACGGGTGGTGCACATCCGGTTTCCCATCCGAAGGACCTCCCTTGTTACCGCGCATTCTGCGGCGGTTTCTATGCATGAAGCGCGTGGCGGCGTAATCCACCTGCATGGACGCGTCCACCTGTGGAGGTGCCTCGACATCTATCATCGCCGCCTCGCTTCTCCGGAGCGAAACGTTGTAGCCCATCAGCCGGTATTCGACCGGATCTTTCAGGGGTGCGTTTTTTATCACTGTGACCGTTTTACCCCTTATGAAGCCCATCTCTATGATTCGTTTGCGGAACTGCCCCCTGCCGCGGACCCTGGTGATAATGCCCTTCTGGCCGTTGTATAGATCAACAAGCTTCATGTACTGTACCCACAGGGGATGTAGTCATGTCAGGTACCATGATGGTATCCTGCATGTTCATTAATCAATAGATAGTGAGAAGTCATGTTAGTGTCAACTAATATATTCAGTCATTTGAAAAATCCCCCCCGTGAGCACGGTGCGATCCATTGTCACTATTACGGCGGGTATGGTCGATAATAGTGATATCCAGAATAAAGAGAGGGGAGATGATACCGGGGGAGGCCACATACAGAATAGTGAAAAGCCGGAAGGGACCGGACACGATACTGGTGGCGTCAGGGGGTCGGGAGATACCCCTTCATAGCGCTATCAATCCTGAACGGGAGGGGAGAGCCTTCGATGATCGGTTCGATCCCGCGCGATATGACCTTCTCATCGTCCTGGGAACTGGTCTGGGATACCATCTCACCGGGCTGAAGGATCGGATCGGCGACTACTCGCGTGTGATATGCATAGACATTCTTGAGGGAATCGAAGGGCATATCGGATCGAACCCCCTGACCTCGTTTCTGGTGGAGAGCCCCGGGGTTGCCCTTATTGCCGGGAAGAGCACGGAAGGGGTTGAGGCGGCACTGGCAGAAATGATCGACCTTGACGCGGTCAGGGGAGTGTCAGTGATAGAGCATCCCGCCTCACTTAATGCCTTCCGCGATTATTACGAGAAGGTACGGTCGATTGTTCAAAAATTGATCAACATGAAGGCGGGCAACAAAGCCACGCGAAAGGCTTTCGGTGCCCTCTATCTGAGGAATATTCTGCGGAATTACGGGCTTCTCGGTGGTGTAGCGCCGGTGAAATATCTTTTTGACGCTTTCAGGGGGAACGCGGCGGTCATCGCTGCATCGGGGCCCTCACTTGATGGGGATATGGGAGCCCTCAGGCTTCTCCAGAAGCGCTTTTTCATCGTGGCGGTCGACTCGGCCCTGCCAGCCCTTATCGGTAATGGCGTGTCTCCGGACATAGTCGTCACGATCGATCCCCAGCCCTGGGTGTACGAGCACTTCCAGGGGTGCAACACCGGTGACGCGGCAGTGGTCTGCTCGATCACCTCGCCACCGTCGATCCTGGGGGGGGCGGGCATATATTGCTCGCTCAATTCGCATCCCTTTTCCCAGCTCGCCCGCGAGGCATACGGCGATGGAATCGGATCGATTGATTCGGCCACCGGCAGCGTGGCGGGGGACGCGATAAATCTTTGCCTGAAGTGCGGATTTTCTGCGATCGGACTTACTGGACTTGATTTCTCTTTTTCGGATTATGCGATCTACGCGCGCGGCACGGCCTATCAGAGACGATATGCGGTCTATTTTCAAGACCGGTTTTCCACCGTGGAGGGTCGGAACTGCCGCTACATACTCCAATCGAGCGGGGGGTTGAAACAGGAGGGAAAGTTCACCCGGAGGTCTTTTCTCAATTACCGGCAGGCCCTTGAGGGTTTCCTGTCGGAGAGCAGGGCCGGGAAACTTTTCACGCTCAATGACCGGGGCATGCCGCTATCCGGAGTGGAGATGGCGACGATGGAGGAATTCGCGGCGCGACACGGCAGGGACGGAATCGATAAAAAAAAGATCATCGACGGGATCAGGGGCGCTTCACGAACCCTCTCCGTGCAGACTGCCCTTGGCACCCTTGGAGTGGCGGCAGGAGAAGACCTTTTCGGCGAGCTGATCGCCGCGTCGCTCGGGGAAGTCCCCGGCGAACGGGAGAGGTTTCGATACCAAGCCATGATACGATCGTTGTTGGACAGGGGGGGTGAATAAATTGCACGGGGCGTTAAAAATATCTAAAAGGTCGAAGGAATAAGGCCGAAAATAAAATCGGTTGACCGTATATTGATTCAAGTAAAAAGGCGGGACGCGGCATGGAACAGTTCAACATACCTCACCAGAAGATCAGGGAGAAAAGCGTGTATCTCGTACATCTGGATGTACCACGAATAGTCCTGATTTCGGCCGCCGTTATCGGCATCATCATTGCATCCTTCCTTCTGGGGATGAATTTCGTCAGGGGTGGCGATGGCGCAAAAACCCTGATGACCAGCACGGATATTTTCGACAGCCGAAAGGAACTCGATATTTTGAAGGGAAACCTTCCCGGCCATCCCGACGAAGAGGAGCTCACCCGCTCCGCTGATGAAAAGCTGTTCTCGCTTGAAAAGCTCGATGCCCCGGCGCGGGACGTGAAAGAGGACAAGACCGTCTCTCCGATTGCCGATTCGCCCGATCTGCTTACGAAGGAGAACATCGGCGCCCCCGTCCCGGCGGAAAAAGAAACGGTGAAAAAACCGTCCCCATCCTCCGTCGCGAAGAAAAAAGAGCCGCGCGAGAAAGACTCATCCTATGCGAAAGGGAAGACCACCAGGCCTTCGCACAAAAAGGCAGCGGCGAAGAGGAGCAGCGCCTCGAATGTCGTAGCGGTCTCCGCAGATACGAAAAGGGCGCAGGGCGAAGGACGTTTCTCCGTGCAGGTAGCTTCGTATGATACTATGCAGAGGGCCACGAACGAGGTGGGTGAGCTGAAAAGGATGGATTACGACGCCTATGTGGACGAGACACGCGTGAACGGCAAGCGTTACTACCGGGTCCGCGTGGGTCAGATAGGATCCCAAAAAAAGGCGCTCAATCTTCTCGACGAGATACAGGGGATTTACAAGTACCGGGAAAGCTACATGGTCCGCGAATAACCGCGGGTCTGAGTCCGGTCCTTTATTTTACCTCTTCAATCCTTCGTATCCCGTCCCTATTCAGCACGATCCTGAAACGCCTCAGGTAATCTTTTTTATCCACGATGTAATGGGTGATGATGTTTATGTGGTAGACCCGCATGCCGTGCGTTTTCAGGTAGCCGGACCCGTTGGGGACAAAAATCTTTTTCTCGGGGTTATCCATGCTCCGGAGGAAGTGCTGGATGTTGAAGCGCATGATGTCGATGACGTCGCTGGTGGAGTAGTGGCGCCTGATCGTACGGAACTTCCTGGCGCTGAGGCTGATGTATTTCCGGTAGAGGATGACGTTTTCACCGATCATGCTGTTATCGATGTCCGACATCCTGTCGCGAGCCCGCATATCGAGGATAGCCCGGGATATCGAGCGTTCGTCTACGATGTTGAAGCTCTCCCTGCATGTTCCTATCTTTTCATGAAAGGTATGGTAGATGTCCCGACTCCGGTCGTAGAGCCTCTTGTGGAGGGTGACGTTCAGGTAGAGCCGCAGGATTTCCTTGATGCGGTCCTTGAACATATAGCTGATGACCAGGGCGATAAAAAAGGGGAGCGAAAGGCTGCCGTAGCGGCTCTGGCCGATGAAGACCACCACCGTGGCGAATACCATGGCCACACCTGCGGCAATGCTGTAGATGAGATGTTCCAGAAACATTCCTCCCCGTGTCGTGTGTGTTTCGAGATAGAGGACGTTACTGAGGAATTTTTTCAGCGCACCCTGACGGAACACGAATTTTTCATTGTCACCGTCTGGTGAGGGGACGGAGGGGTAGCCGTTCCGAATCCGGTAAGCTGACTCCTCCCTCACGATGCGCATGAGCCGCGCGCGAAATCGTGTCGCATGGTCCGGAGCCTTTTCCAGAAGAATCTCCTGGAGAAGGCAGGTGTGGTTTTCGGTCTTCAGGCTGCAATACTCATCCGCGAAGAGGACGGTCATGCGTGAATCGGGCGGAAGGGCCTTCAGGGCCTCCGGCATCAGGTCCCTGAAACGCCTCATGATTTCGGACACGGACGTGATGTAGTCGGCCGTAAGACGCGTACGTTCGATCTTCGCTTTTGTGCCTTTGATAAAACGAAGGTGGATCCCGATCGCCTTTTTGTAGATCAAACAGAACATTTTTATCTGGTACTCGCAGTCGGAGACTGATTCCGGCCTGGGGGTTTTTTCAAGGCCTTTGACGCTCAGCCGAAGGCGCTCAAGGATTCCCTGCCCGGAAGCCAGTTCACTGAGCGGTATGGATGGGGTTTGGAGTCTGACCGTGGCCCTCAGATCCTTGTAGAAGTCATCCGCGGTGAAGGTTTCCCTGTTAATATTAAGGTTGTGGGGAATGAATAAATAGGTCTGGACGAAGTAAGAACTCTCGCGTTTCCGGCCCGGGGACAGGTTGTAGGCCTGCTTAATTTCGAACTGGTATGCGTCGTGTATTTTTATTGTTTCTTTGATCATCTCCATACGCCGCGATCGAGACGCCGTCCCGAGGGCATCAGTAGATGTTGTCCTTGATGAAAAGTTCCTCCATTTCGTCCGCCTTGGCGGCGATGAAGGAGAGCGACTTCATGAACCGCACGGGATCACAGTCCTTCAGGAGTATGCTGTTGTGCAGTATGAGGGTGTCGTCCAGGAGGGCGATCGCGCCGTAGTCAAGGGTGGCGTTGAGCTGGAGGCAGTATTTATAGAGCTCACAGAGGTCGTTCTTGAGCACGCCGATGACCGAGTAGTAGTTTATTTTCCGGTCACCCGATTCGTCTTTGGCGAGGGTTATAAGGACTTCCTGGGAGCGGTCGTTGTCGAACTCGATGGTGGTTGTATAGCTTCCCCGGGCGTCCTTGTGGAAGCGAATCTTGAATTCACTTGCGATTGCTGATATGAAGCCGTCGAATACTTCCATGATGTCTCCCGTTCGATCGCGTGGGATGCGGATCGGCATCGCCGCATCATGCACATGGTCAGGTTAGTATCATTCATCCCGGAATTAAGTCAAGAAATAACTCTGAAAAGTCCTTGAAAAATTTAAGTCAGGGGCGTGGAGTGACGCGTAAATCGACGACAGGACCCGCAGCCAATGATCCCATTATTTTCCCCCGCGGCACGGGAGAGGAAAGCCGTGCTCCGGAACGTGCAGGACATCATCCGTCATCTCTCGGTCGATTTCGGGGAGCGAACCGTGCGCAGGTTTGAAAACCTCGAAGGGACCCGCGACTTCATCATCGACTATTTTAACAGATATGGTTCCCGTCCTGTGGAGGAAGTCTATCAGGCCGCCGGCCGGAGAGTGTCTAATGTGATCGCCGAGATACGGGGCTCCGAGATACCCGAAAGCTATATCGTCGTGGGGGCCCATTACGACACCGTCGAGGACACCCCGGGGGCGGACGACAATGCCTCGGGTGTGGCCGCGCTCCTGGAGATATTTCGCCTCCTGTCCCAGTCACGATTCAAGCGGACGGTTCGTTTCGTTGCCTTCACCCTCGAGGAGCCGCCCTTTTTCTCGACCGAGCTGATGGGCAGCATGGTCAACGCGAAGAACGCGCGGGGCCGAAACGATCGTATCGAATTGATGGTATGCCTTGAGATGCTCGGATACGGGTCCAGAAGGTGCCTCCAGGATTATCCGATGAACCACAAGAAAAAGGAATTCCCGGAGTACGGAAATTACGTCAGCGTTATTTCCCTTCCCTCCAACGCGGAATACGTCTACCTGTGGAGAAATGTCTATAACACACACGCACGGCACAAAATATATGAATACATCGGGCCGGCCTCGATACCGGGCATGGACCTGTCAGATCACACGTCCTTCATCAAGTCGGGGTTTCCCGCAATCATGCTTTCCGACACGGGCTTCTACCGGAATAAGAACTACCATACCTCCGATGATACCTTCGAGACCATCAACTTCAAATTTCTCCGGAATATCATTCTCAACTCCGTCGAAGCACTCAGCGAACTTCTGAACCGGGACCGCCTGATATAATACCGGGCCGGATGCGGCCTTCGACCCTGTTTTAACGAACCGGCTTTAAGATGGCGAGGAGTTCCACGTGAGGGGTCTGGGGGAACATGTCGTAAGCCTCCACTGACTCAACCATGTATGAGGGGAGGGATGCTACGTCCTCACGGAATGTGGCAGGATTGCATGACATGTAAATGATTTTTTCCGCGCCGAGGCTGTCCAGGCGCTCCATGGCCGCGCGCTGCATTCCGCTTCTGGGCGGGTCGAGGACGATGGTATCGTGGCCCGCTCCACGGCCGGTGAGATATTCTTTCGCGTCGATGCAGATGAACTCGGCGTTGCCGATGCCGTTAATCTCGCGGTTTACCGCCGCAGCCTCCACGGCTTCCCCGTTGGATTCCACCCCGGTCACGTGCTCCGTCGTCCCGGCGATAAAGAGCGAAATGCCGCCGATTCCCGAGCAGAGGTCGAGGACCCTTCCCCGCGCCTCCTCCCTGATCCTTCGGTACATGCGGAGGGTAACGTCCGAGTTGGACTGGAAAAATGAATTGGGGGTGATGCGATAGCGTATGTCGTCGAGGGTTTCCTCGATGAATCCCCCCCGGATGGTGTCGTAGGTCTCACCGTAGCTAAGGTCCGCGAGACCGCCGCTGTGGATCAGGGAGATCGAATCGGCGCCGGAGGAGATCGCGTCGATTACACTCCCGAGGCGGTTTTCCCTGCTCGCGGTGACAAAATTCACCATTACCTTTCCGGTATGGCGCGCCTCGCGGAACACAACATAGCGAAGGTACCCCTCGTGGCGGAGGTAGTCGTAGCCCTCGATTTCGCGAACGAGGGAGCCCGTGGCGCGGAAGATGGTATTCGATTTTTCCTGCATGAGGGGGCACGTTTCGAGGTCAACGACCACGCGGAAGCTTCCTCCGCGGCGAAGGCCGAATCTACCGAAGGCCGTCACCATATCCATCCTGTTGCGATAGCCGTAGGGGGTCGAGGGGGCCACCGTGTCAATTTCGAAGAGGTCCCCCAGCGACCCGTTCACAAGATCACGCTTCAGCAGGAGCTGGTTGTCGTAGGATATGTCCTGAAACGAACAGCCGCCGCATTCACCGAAATGGGGACAGGCGGGAAGTGTGTCGCCGCGGCGGTACCTGTCTGCGATGAGGTTGATGCGTTTCTTCTGCTTCTTTTTCATGCCGATTTTTCCCCTGTACGACCCCCGCGACAACCGGGGTTCCGGGGCGATTCAATCGTGCTCCCGTCCTGCCCGAGGGCGTCGAGGAGGGATTCCCTTGCGGCGCCCGCACGGCATACAATAAATTCCCGCAAGAATCGGGCGCCCGATTCTTTACTCCGGTCTGGCGCGCAGCCTATCTTATCGATAAAACCCGCAAGCGACAGGTAGAGCTCGAAGGGCGAATCGAAAAGGTCCTCCATTGCGTCAAGGGTCGTGCTGAAACGCCCCGTGTTATAGAGCCGGTCCGTGAGCAGGGCCACGCGGTCAAGGAGGTCGAGCTCATTCCTTCCGAGCCATTCGGTCTCGCGTACCCGGTAGGGCGGGTGCGCGTCCCACTCCATGCGGTATTCCGGTGCCATCTCGGCCATTTTCGTGCCGGGTAAAATTTTAAGAAAACCGAGCTGGAGATGGGCGGGACGAAGCGAGTAGGTCTCGTTGAAGGAGCGCGCGGTCCATGCCATGTCGTCGCAGGGGAGACCGGCGATAAGGTCGAGGTGGACATGAATGGCCCCACCCCCCATGATACGTTCGACGAGGGGTCTTTCCCTTGTCCATTCTCCGAAACGCCCCACGGCGGCGCGCGCTTCGGGATTGACCGTCTGGACGCCGATCTCGAAGCGAAAGAGACCAGGGGGACAGCGAGAAAGAAGGGTGAAATCATCCTCCTCAAGGAGAGAGGGGTGTATCTCGAAGTGAAAGGTTGTGGGTCCATTCCCGTGGGCGTCTATGAGATGGGACCAGATACCGCGGCGGTGTTCCTTCAGGGCATTGAAGGTTCGGTCCACGAATTTTATCAGCATGGGTTCATGGGTAAGTAGCGAATCGAGCTCCTCCCGTACGCGCCCGAGGGGCCTGCTCTCGAGACCCTGGTCCCCGCGTGAGGAGAGGCAGTAGGCGCACCGGAAGGGGCAGCCCCTGCTCGACTCAAAGTAGACGTACCTGTTTTCGAGGCCGGGAAAATCCTCTTCCGAGTAGGGAAAGGGGAGGGAGCCGAAGGGGGGATTGGGGACGCAGACGATTTTTTCTACGGGACGTTTATCCAGTACATGGGCGAAGCCGCTCTCGCCGGGCCCGCACACGATGTAATCGACCATGGGAAAGTCCCGGAGCCATTGCGCGGGATTGTAACCCGCTTCAGGTCCCCCCAGGATGAGGGTGACCTCCGGGAGCCGGTCTTTAAGGGCGGGGATTATCCGCTTCATCGTTTCCCCGTTCCACACGTAGACCGAAAGCCCGACAGCGTCCGGGCATTCGGCGGCGATCTCCCGGGCAATTTCAGCCGGGTCTTTGCGGATCGAGTATTCCCGCAGGATCACCTCGCGGCCGTCGCCCCTCACACATGCCTTCAGGCAGTAGAGGGCCAGGCAGGAGTGGGTATAGCGGGCGTTTATGGCGACAAGGACGATTTTTTTCATAAGGGGCACCATGTCAGAACCGGGCCGTAGCCCGATAGCGCACCTCTATCATCGTGCGGCGTGAAGTCAATACAATAAAGACGGAGAGTCGCGTATGAACGGGGGCCGTCCTTTCGAGGCGGCCCCCCGGGAGAAATTGAGCGATGGAAGCGTCTATCTCTTCGTGTTGCGGGAAATGTCGACCAGCACGCCGATCTGTTCCGCCAGAAAATAGAAGAGCATCAGGAAGAGGTAGCCGTACAACGCGCCCATGATGATCATCGTGATCCCCGCGATCGCGACATGGCCGCCCGACATGCCTCCGAGCATCGGTATCTGGCGGAGAACACCGCCGAGCATGGGCCCGCCGATCCAGACCGCCAGGCCCCCGGCGATACCGAGGACGCTGAAAAATGCCGCCAGGATCTCGCCGAAGAGCTTGGATGCGATGACGACGAGTGGGATGACCTTGTAGTCGCCGGCATCGGGCAGGCTGTCGACATCCGACGAGCGGATGAAAAAAAGATGGACGATGATGTATCCCAGGACGATGATGAAGAGCTGAATGATGATCATTCCCGCGATCATCCTGCCCGGCGCATCGCCGGCTCCTTTCCACATTTGATACGAGACGCCGAGAAAACCGGCGGCGGTGAGGATGCCCAGAATTTTCAGAAACCAGGCGAAGACATTTTTGAAAAAATTGCCGTCCGAGATGAGGCGGAGCACCGGTTTCATGAATAGAAACTTGTCCATCAAAGACCTCCATTGTTGTCAGGATTGCCCGCCGTCGTTACTTCCGCCAGGCGCATGAGTCTATCATGGTTGGCAATCGGGCTATTGTCAAGTGTAAAAATAAGTGTGACCCGCAGCTCCAGTCCGGAGAAGAAAAAATGAATATATCGCATAATGCAAGCTATGCGGCAATGACGCCCCGCGCTGTTTTCCAGGCATGCGGGCGGCAGCGGTTCGAAATCGTTTATTCTGCGAGTGAAATTGATGAACTATCGTGATCCATCCGGTCACGTGAACCGGGAGGGAGTGTCGGGGGGATATACCATATAGGTTTTTTTATTGCGTAAAAGCCGAGCATGGGATATACAATGGCCGGGGACAGGGTCCGGTGGCTCGTCGCGCTGCCCCCCTCAGGATGAACGGTACGGGGCCAGGGCTTCCCACGACGAATCGGCGGCCGTTTTCAGGATAAAGGAGCGCCGGTTCCGCGGCAGCGGCATCGGCATGAAGAGTGACAGATGATCGTTTCCCTTCCCTATGGCAGAACGCATGTCGGGATCGAGGTTCCCGACGGTGCGGAGCTGATCGAGCCGCTTCGCGTCCGTGGACTTCCGGATGAGAGAAGGACGGCGCACGATGCCTTCAGGGCTCCCCTGGGAAGCCCGTCCCTTCGGGACATTGTGTCACGGGGGGACCGGGTAGCAATCGTCATCAGCGACGCCACCAGGCCTCTGCCGAGCGAGAGGATCATACCCTGGATACTCGAGGAGCTCGACTTTCTCCCCCCCGATGCCGTGACGGTGATCGTCGGCGTTGGGAGCCACCGGCCCAGCTCGGAAACGGAGCTCGGAGAGCTGACAGGCGGCGCAGCGTCCCTCGGCGTCAGGTGTGTCAACCATAACGCTTTCGACAATTTGATGCTGGCCCGCGCGGGTAGGCTCGGAAGCGGCATCGACATATTCCTCAACAGGCTCTATTGCGAGGCCACGGTTCGCATAACCGTGGGTTTCATCGAGCCCCATTTTTTCGCCGGCTTCAGCGGGGGGCCGAAGGCGGTGATGCCCGGCATTGCGGGGATCGAGGAGATCAGGCGATTCCACGGGGCGGCGATGATAGACCATCCCCTGGCTGAGACCGGGGTGCTCGAGGGGAATCCCGTGTATGAGATGGCGGCGGAATCGGCACTCCTCCGCAGGCCCGATTTTTCGATCAATGTAACGCTCAACATGGAGCGGGAGATCACCCGTTTTTTCTGCGGAGATCTGATCGGGGCGCACCGCGCGGGGGCGGAATTCACGGCCGCCCATTCGCGTCATTCCTGCGACGGGCCCTTCGATATCGTTATCACGTCTAACGCGGGTCATCCCCTCGACCGCAATCTCTACCAGGCCGTGAAGGGGATCAACGCCGCCGCTTCCATCGTGAAGAAGGGGGGCTCGATCATCTGCGCCGCCCGGTGCGAGGAGGGCGTGCCCGATAATGGCGATTTTTGCGAGATTCTCGGGATGGCGCCCTCGCCGGGAGAACTCCTGAAGATGATCAGGGACCCGGGATTCTCGCGCATCGAGCAGTGGCAGGCCCAGAAGCTGGCGGCAGTGCTCACGCGCGCCGCGGTCCATCTTTACAGCGGCCTTTCGGAGGGAACGGTTACAAAGGCGCATATGATCCCCTGCGGGGACGTCACGGAGACCCTGGACTCGGTGATGAAAAAAAATCGAGACGCCCGTGTTGCCGTGCTCAGATACGGGCCGATGAGCATTCCGTATATTTCGAACACATAACGCCCGCGGGTACGCGAAAGTGTCGCCCGGCGTCGATGGCCGTGGACCCGGGATGCGGTTCCACCGCGTGAAAGGTTCTACATAACGAAGGGAAGTCAGGAGGTTCCGCATGATTCATTTTATTCCGATACTGGCCCTCATGGCGGTAGTTCTGGTGCTTCTCCACCGGGCTGAGTTTGCCTGTGACCGGAGGGGGATACTAATCTTCAAGCCCATCGCTTCGTCTTTGATGACACTGACGCTTCTTCTTTCATTCACCAGGGCGGGCTGTTACAGAAGCGACTACACCCTTGCGCTTATGGCAGGAATGCTCCTCTGTTTCGGCGGCGACATGGCGCTTATGTTCATGAACAGTTCAAAAAAAGCCTTCAGGGTCGGCCTTGTGCTTTTTCTCCTGGGCCATGTCGCCTATAGTGCCGTATTCACCCGTTTCAGCGGCTTTCATGCATCAGACTGGGTGAGCGCCGCGGTCTTCGCGGCGGCGGGGTCGGCCGTGTATGTCTATCTTCTCCCCGGCCTGGGAGACATGAAACTTCCTGTTCTCGCGTATGTGATAATCATCAGCCTCATGATGAACAGGGCGGTGTCGACCTTCAGCGGCGATTATTTCAGCGCAACCCAGGCTCTCCTCATCACCGCCGGGGCGGGACTGTTTTATATTTCCGATATCATACTGGCCCTGGGGAGGTTCCGCCACCAGTGGCGTTACGGCCGGATCAATCTCGCCTTCTACTATGCCGGCCAGGTGCTGATCGCCCTGAGCGCCTCGTTTTTCTGCTGAGCAGAAGGGGTTGATGAACGGGGGCGGAGGGTCCCCGCCGCATACGGCGGAAATCACGAAGCACCGGAAAGATAAGACGGGGTACATCTATCTGAAAACCGGGCCGCCCTGCCGTTTTCGCTATGTCTGTTGTGCCATGCAACAATAAGCGTGTTATTTGCCTCGCCAGAACCAATAGTCGTATCCCTTGCACCAAGGGTTGTCCCGCATGCTCCCCACTGTTTCTCCGTCCATTCGGTTGACAACAGAGCCGCTTTGAGGTACCGCCAGCCGTCGGTAGTCGGCCAGGACCTTTACCGCCACCGAAGAGCCGGTTTCCCGGTTCAGGGATCGGTACATGTCTTCTGCGCCCCCGTGGCGCATTTTTTTTGGGCCTCTGCAAAAAATATTGACAGAAATAAGCCTTTTTGTTTTGTGATATCAATAGCTGGTAACAAAAGCTGATAACAATGTATGATAGCAAGAGGTGCACTATGACGATACCCAGGGTCATGGAGTCAATGGATGGAAATACCGCGGCGGCCCATGTCGCTTATGCCTTCACCGAGGTGGCGGCGATATATCCGATCACCCCCTCTTCCACGATGGCGGAGTGCGTGGATGAATGGTCCTCCTACGGGAGAAAGAATATTTTCGGTGAGACCGTGCGCGTGGTGGAAATGCAGTCCGAGGCCGGCGCGGCCGGGGCCATGCACGGCTCTCTCCAGTCGGGGGCCCTCACCACCACTTTTACGGCCTCCCAGGGCCTCCTTCTCATGATACCCAACATGTACAAAATATCCGGGGAACTCCTTCCATGCGTCATCCATGTAAGCGCCCGGTCCCTTTCAACCCATGCACTCTCCATATTCGGCGATCATTCGGATGTGTACTCCGCACGGCAGACCGGTTTCGCCATGCTCGCCGCGGGGAGCGTCCAGCAGGTGATGGACCTGGCGGGGGTCGCCCATCTGGCGGCCATAACAAGCACGGGTACCCTTTCTCCACTTTTTCGACGGGTTCCGCACCTCCCATGAGATGCAGAGGATCGAGGTGATCGATTATGATGACTTTGCGTCACTGGTCGATCACGAGAGCCTTCAGGCCTTCAGGGAAAGGGCCCTCCGCCCCGATGCGCCCGTTACGCGAGGGACCGCCATGAACCCGGACATCTATTTCCAGCTTCGGGAGGCGGCGAATCCCTACTACGCCGCGGTTCCTGATATCGTTGAGACGCTACATGGGGGACATTTCGCGACTCACCGGCCGTGAGTACCACCCCTTCGTCTATTACGGCGCCCCCGACGCGGATCGCGTCATCGTCGCCATGGGATCTGTCACCGAAACGGTGCGCGAAACGGTTGATTACCTTACGGCGCGGGGCGAGAAGGTGGGGCTTCTGACCGTCCACCTCTACCGCCCTTTTTCGGCGAAGTATTTTTTCGATCAGTTGCCGTCGACGGTGAAGAAAGATGGCCGTCCTCGACCGGACCAAGGAGCCGGGGGCGACCGGGGAGCCCCTTTATCTCGATGTGGTGAGCCTCTTCAACGGACGCGCCGACTCTCCCGTCATCGTCGGGGGGCGGTACGGCCTGAGCTCCAAGGACGTGACTCCGCGGCAGATCATGGCGGTGTTCGAAAACCTGCACCTGCCGGCTCCCAAAAACGGCTTTACCATCGGCATCGTAGACGACGTCACCCACACGTCGCTCCCGCTGCCCGCCGTCGCCGCCACGGTCCCTGAAGGGACCTTCGAGGCGAAATTCTACGGCGTCGGCTCCGACGGCACCGTGGGGGCGAATAAGAATTCGATCAAGATCATCGGCGACGGGGCGGACCTTTACGCCCAGGCCTATTTCGCCTACGACTCCAAGAAATCGGGGGGTGTCACGGTGTCGCACCTCCGATTCGGAAAGCGGCCGATCACCTCGACCTATCTCGTCGGCCATCCCGATTTCGTGGCCTGCCACGTTCCCGCCTACCTCGACAAGTACGACATGCTCGATGGGCTGAAGAGGGGGGGCGCCTTTCTCCTGAACAGCCCCTGGGACGAGGAGGAGACGAAGAGGCGCCTGCCCGGAGCGAATGAAGCGGTACCTCGCCCTGAACGACATCAGGCTCTTCATCATCGACGCTTCCCGGATCGCCGAGGAGATCGGGATGCCGGGACGCACCAACAGCATCATGCAGGCGGCCTTTTTCAGGGTCGCCGGGGTCATCCCCTACGAGCTCGCCGAGCGCCACATGAAGGAGGCCGTGAAGAAAACCTACGGGAAGAAGGGGGACAAGATCGTGGCCCTGAACTGCGCCGCGATCGATCGTGGCGGGGAAATGGTCCGCGAGGTGGCAGTGCCGGGGGAATGGAAGTCGATCGGGGAGACCGGCCATGGCGGCGACACCCCCGCGCCTGAATTCATTGAAAGAATCGCGCGCCCAATAAACCGCCTCGAGGGAAACAGCCTGCCGGTGAGCGCCTTCAAGGACTTCCCCGACGGCACCTTCCCCCAGGGCACCGCGGCCTATGAGAAGAGGGGGATCGCGACCCACGTTCCCGAATGGATACCTGAACAGTGCATTCAGTGCAACCAGTGCTCCTACGTCTGCCCCCACTCGGTCATTCGCCCCTTCCTTCTCGATGAGGAGGAGATCGCGTCATCTGCCTCCCGGGGCGGACCTCATCCCCGCGAAAGGGAAGGGCCTCGAGGGATTCCGGTTCCGGATCCAGCTAAGCCCCCTCGACTGTTACGGCTGCGGGAGCTGCGCGGAGGTATGCCCCTCGAAGGAGAAGTCCCTCGTCATGAAGCCGATCGAGAGCCAGTATGGCCAGGCGCCCCTCTGGGACCACTTCGCCGCCCGGGTGACCTACAAGGACGACCTGATGCCGAAAACAACGGTCAAGGGGAGCCAGTTCGCGAAGCCGCTTCTCGAATTCCACGGAGCCTGCGCGGGATGCGGCGAGACGCCCCACTACAAACTCTCACCCAGCTCTTCGGGGACCGGATGATGATCGCCAACGCCACGGGGTGCTCTTCAATCTATTGCGGTTCCGCCCCGTCGACGCCCTTTACGGTCGATGCAAAGGGACGTGGACCCGCATGGGCGAGCTCCCTCTTCGAGGACAACGCGGAGTATGGATACGGCATGCACCTGGGGTACGACCGGCTGCGCATGAGAGCCGGTTCGCTGGTGGAAAAACTGCGGGATGAAACGAAGAGCGACGACCTGCGCGCCGCCGCGGCGGACTGGCTCGCTTACCGGGAGGATCCGGCGCTCTGCGACGAAGCCTCCGGGAGGCTCGAAACGCTTCTCCCCCGCGAGAAGGGTGAGACCGTGAGGGCCCTCGAGGACATGCGGTCCTTTCTCAGGAAGCGGTCGATCTGGATCGTCGGGGGCGACGGCTGGGCCTATGACATCGGCTTCGGCGGCCTGGACCATGTGATCGCCATGGGCGAGGACGTGAACATGCTGGTCCTCGACACCGAGGTCTACTCCAACACGGGGGGCCAGTCCTCGAAGGCGACCCCCGCTGCGGCCGTGGCGAAGTTCGCGGCTTCGGGCAAGCGCCTCAGGAAAAAGGACCTCGGCCTCATGATGATGTCCTACGGCTACGCATACGTGGCCCAGGTCGCCATGGGGGCGAACCAGTCCCAGTTTCTACGCGCCGTCCTCGAGGCGGAGGCCTTTCCGGGACCCTCACTCGTCATTGCCTATTCACCCTGCATCAACCATGGCATACGATCCGGCATGGGGACCACGCAGAGGGTCATGAAAGACGCCGTGGCCTGCGGCTACTGGCATCTTTACCGCTACAATCCTCTCCTGGAGCGAGAGGGTAAAAACCCCTTTGTCCTCGATTCGCCCGATCCCGACTGGGATAAATTCAGGGAATTTCTGATGAATGAAACGCGCTATACCTCACTGAAGCAGGAGTTTCCCGGACACGCGGAGGGGCTTTTCGTCGCGGCGGAAGAAAACGCGCATCACCGTTACATGACGTACCGCCGCCTGGCGGAGACGGAGGGGCGGCCCGCGCCGGCGATGGAGGCGGTCGATGAATAAGCGAAGGTATATTGTTGTACTACCGGTTTTTTTTCTCATATTCGGCGTGATCGTTTTTGTCTGCGGCAGGCGCGCCACGGGGGTCCAGGATGGCGTAAAGGGTTCGGATACGGCATACCGGTACCCCGAGTTCTACCGGGGGTTTTATATACACAGCGAGTCCGGCAACAGCAGGGAACGTTTGAAGGGCCTGATCGTCAGAGCAAAAAAAGCGGGATTGAACGCCGTGGTGATAGACGTGCAGACCCCGGGAATGAAGCCCTCGGTGACGCCCCGGGAGCATGTCGAATACTGCATCCGAATGGGATTTCATCCCATCGCGCGTGTCGTGGTTTTTCCCGAGGGGCTCAAATCCTACCCCGCTCCGAGGGAGCTCTTGGAAAACCGTCTCGCAGTGGCCGAGGCCGCGTGCCGTGCGGGCTTCCGGGAGATACAGTTCGATTATATCCGCTTCAACGATCATGGCGTTGCCGGTCGCGTGTCCCTTTCCGAGAGATACGAATACATCGCCGGATTCATCGATGCGGCTCGAAGGCGGCTTTCAAAATATGAGGTGAAGCTGGCCGCCGACATCTTCGGCCGGATTCCCCTCAATGCCGACGACACTATCGGCCAGAAGATGGAGGTCTTCGACCGCGTGGTCGACATCATCTGCCCCATGGCGTATCCCTCGCATTACACCTGGAGCGACAGGATGATGGCCGATCCCTATTACACCGTCCACCTCACGTCGAAGAGGGCGAAGGAGCGCGCGTCGAAGGCGGAAATCGTTACATGGATCCAGGCCTTCAGGATGAAGGTGAAGCGATCGGGGCTCGCCTATGAAAAATATATAGAGGAGCAGATCAGGGCGGTCCATGACGCGGGAGTGAAGGGGTATCTCCTATGGAACGCCTCGCAGGATTATGACGCGCCCTTCGCGGTATGCGAGGATTTTTACCGGAGGAGGCGCCAGGTTCGCCCGCACCGAAGCCGGGAAGAAAAGGGAGAATTGAAATGGGAAGCGTGAAAGACCTGAAAGTGGCGAAGAAACCAACGGACATACTGGCGGGGGAGGGGGTGTTCACCTTTTCCGACCGATATTCGGTATTTGACTGGGGCGAGATGCCCGATCATATCGACGGCAAAGGGAAGGCGCTCTGCGTGATCGGCGCGTATTTTTTCGAGAAACTTCATGATGCCGGGATCGACAGCCATTACCGCGGGATAGTCGACGGGGAGAACGGCGTACGGCGGCTGAAGGAAGCAGGGGAAGCGCCCGCCGCCATGGCCGTTAATCTCTACCGCGTCATCAGGCCGGCTGAAAAAGGGGGAAACTACGACTATTCCGTTTACCGGGGGCTTTCCGGGAACCACCTTGTTCCCCTGGAAATCATTTACCGGAACCGCCTCCCCGAAGGCTCGAGCGTTTTCAGGAGAATTACCGATGGTTCCCTTGATCTCGCGGATATCGGCCTGAGTGTTCCGCCGCGACCGGGTGATATTCCGGAGCGGCCCATTCTTGACGTCTCCACGAAACTCGAAACCACGGACCGTTACGTCTCCTGGAACGAGGCAAAATCGATTTCAGGTCTTTCCGAAGATGCGTTTCGGCGGATGAAAGAGATGACGGAAGAGATCAACGCGATCATCACGAGGGAGGTCGAGGCCATAGGCCTCGTCAACGAGGACGGCAAGGTTGAATTCGCCCTGGACGAGAAGGGCCGCGTCGTGGTGGTTGATGTTCTCGGGACGCCGGATGAATGCCGTTTCACCTATAACGGCGTGCACCTGAGCAAGGAACTGGCGCGCCTCTTCTATCGCGATTCGGAGTGGCACCGTTCCGTCGAGGAGGCCAAAAAAACCGACAGGCTCACCTGGAAGTGTCTGGTGAAGATCCCGCCGCCCCCTCTTCCCGGGAGATTGGGGGAGCAACTGTCGCAGATGTACATGTCTGTGGCCAACGAGATTACCGGAAGGAACTGGTTTTCCGTCCCTTCTCTTCGGGACGTGATGAATGAAATATCAATTGAAGGTTATTCGCATTAATGCGGACTATTTTAAGAAAAAAAAGAAGTAACAAAATGATACGGCATGAAATAATCAATAACAAGATCATACTTCGTATAAAAAACCGCGTGTGCGATAGTCCACGGGAACTGTTAGCAAGCGGGCTTTTCCGCGACATCGTCGATCTCGCGCTGAAAAGGCTTGAGAAAAGCGGATCGCGACTTCTGTCGATTTTTCCGAAAAGCGAAGTCGACGAAAAATCATTCGCCATCTTATTGCTGACTATCCGGGAGCTTCCGTTCATGCCCTGCGGGAATGTCGTCAGGGTCGTCGACGGGTCCGAAATATTTTTTCGGGATCCCGAGCTTTTCAATCAGTTTATCGAATACATTTACAATTTCTGGAGAGGCTTCGAGCGCTTCATCATATGCGACTCGACGGGGGATCATCTCGACCGCCGTCCCTATCGGACTTTCAACACTACGGTGGAGCTTTTGAACGACCTGGTAAGGGGCGTTTACCGCGACATTCAGGAGAACATCACGGGCAGGCACCCGAACGTGTACCGCCAGGTGAACGCAGGGGCAGGGGTATCGGCGATCGCGCTTCCGGTGGATATCCCCCTCCCCGCGGGGGGATATGAAAAGCTAAAGGAACTGCCGGTCATCCGGCAGGTGCTGCTCATTCCGCCTCTTATTCTCGACCCGCCGATAAACACCCGATCAGGGGTATTCGAGAAAACCGATATCAATCCGGTGGATCGCGTTGATTTCGCCGCCGACGACTGGCTCTGCTACCCGGCCCGCGTGGGAGATCTCCTGGTGCTGGTCTATTTCTACAAGGAATTTTTCGAGCTCGGCTTCACCATGTGCAACCTCTTTGAGCTCGCTTCGATGGAAAACCTCGATCGCCGGCCCGATGCCCTTTATTTCTTCGGAGTGCCCGGGGAGGCGGGGTACGGCATAGGCGAGTCGCCGACGGTCTTTCATGAAGACGCGGAAAACGGCATGCTCGTCGCATCGGTCCCCTTCGCAGACCGTTTCGGGTATTTCGGCTACCTGAAAAAAATGGTACTCACCCTTCATAATGTCGCCATGATGCGCAGGGGGCGGATGCCCTATCACGGCGCCCTGGTAAGGATTCTCCTCAAGAACGGCGTCGATGCGACGCTTCTCATCATCGGCGACACCGGGGCGGGGAAATCAGAGACCCTGGAGGCCCTCGGCACCATCGGCGACGAGCTCATCCGCGATCTGGTCGTCATTGCCGACGACATGGGCTCCCTTGAGATCGACGATTCGGGCAGGGTCATCGGGTACGGCACGGAGATTGGCGCCTTTCTCCGCGTCGACGACCTTCCTTCGGGATACGCCTTCGGCCAGCTCGACCGCTCCATCATCATGAGCCCGACCAAAATCAACGCCCGTGTCGTGCTTCCCGTGACCACCTACAATGAAGTCGTGCGCGGATATCGTGTCGATATGGTGCTCTACGCAAACAATTACGAGGAGATCGACGAAGAACATCCCGTGATCGAGATCTTCACGTCCCGCGAGGAAGCCATCAGGGTATTTCGCGAGGGGACGGTCATGAGCAAGGGGACCACTTCCTCGACCGGGATCGTACACTCCTATTTCGCCAACATATTCGGGCCGCCCCAGTACCGGGACCTCCACGAGGATCTTGCGGAGCGGTATTTCACGGCTTTTTTCGAGTCCGGGACGGCCGTGGGCCAGATGCGCACCCGCCTCGGCATCCAGGGCTGGGAGAGGACGGGCCCACGGGAGGCAGCGCTGAATTTGCTTGAATTACTGTCGGGGGATGTATAATAGCAACACCACACGATATGCGCAAAGGAGAGAGTGCAATGGCCGACGTAATGATACATGAGTTTCTTCTGGGATTCATAAAAATATATATTCTGCAGTATGCATATAAAGAGAACGTGTACGGCAAGGAGATATACGACCAGCTCCAGGAGCATGGATACAAAATATCGTACGGAACGCTTTACAACACCCTGCATGGCTTTAAAGAAAAGGGCTACCTGGTCGATGAGGATCGGAACGTGCAGGGAAAGATACGGAAGTACTACCGGATAACGAAACGGGGCAGGGAGGCTCTGGTGAAGGCCAAGGAAAAGGCGAGGGATCTTTTAACGGTCATCTATGAATGACGCGCTGAAGATAATTTTTCAAGCGCTTTGATGCATCCGATATCGTGCGGGTGGAAAGTGGTGGGATTCATAACAGGGACAGGAATGTCCCTTAATAATGGAGAACTGTAGGGAATCAGACATTATATACACTAACTATCCAGAGAGGAGACAAAGAAAAGGGTCATCCGGTAGATTGTCATTGCCGTCACAGTCGCGATGATCGCCTCATACAAGAGCTATGAAAATATCCCGCCCGACCCATGGTCGGCTGGGGTATTTCAAAGAAATCGGATGTGATTGAATCTACGGTAACAATTCGTACTACATCATGAAAGGTATCGTGGGTTGAAGAAAAAGCGCCGGGATTAGGTTCAAACAATCTATTTTATACCACAGATTAACGCAGGAGGACTTAGCTGTTTTTCATGTAATAAGGCATTTTTATACGGTTTTTCACCCTGAATCGAATTTGATACCTTCAGAATCTCCTTGCCCAATCCGATTATTCCATGCTTGTTTCTTGAATAATTCGTGTCCATCTGTGGTTCAAATGGAGAGCATTACCCGTATCTCCGCATCATTCATTGAAAAATAATTTACAACCTTTCAATGGTGAGCCGAAAAAAAATTGAAAGACTTGACAGTATTATATTAGATTATAAAAAAGTCAAATTTGGAAAATTCGCGTTTACGATCTTTACTACGACGATATGCCCGAAAAAGCGCATATGTTCCTCCCTGTCAATTCAGTCCTTATTGCCATTGGGAAATACAGGTGTAGTGAGTAGGTATACTATGCGATAATTATTGTACGGACTTTTTTGACAATCGGAGTATAAATTATTCATTAAAAAAGAGGGAATATGAATAATGTAAAAGACGCAGTCGCAAGAGCGGTGAAGAGACATGGGAAGGATGCGTCCATGATGCTTGACGTGATCCGTGATGTGCAGGAGGAGCTTCGATGCGTGCCGGAGAAGGCATCGGCATTAATCGCCGACGCCCTGGGCGTTTCGAAGGTCGAGGTGGATGGCGTGGTGTCTTTCTATCATTTCTTTTCGAAGGAGCCCCGGGGAGACTACACCGTATATTTGAACAACAGCGCCGTTGCCGTAATGAAGGGCAGGGACGCCGTGGCAAAGGCTTTCGAAAAAGCGGCAGGGTGTTCCTTCGGGACCGTGTCCACTGACGGCCGGATCGGCCTCTACGACACCTCCGATATCGGGATGAACGACCAGGAGCCGGCGGCACTGATCAACGGCGTCGTGTTCACGAGCCTCACGCCGGAAATGGCGGAGAGCCTCGTTGCCATGATGAAGGCCGGCAAAAAAGTGGAAACCATGGTGGGGGAACCCGGCGATGGACGGAACGCCACGGAGCCGATACGCTCGATGGTGAAAAACAACATTCAGAGGGAGGGGCCGGTCATATTCGCACCCTTCGAGGCCGGCTCGGCGATCGGGAAAGCGGTCGCCATGACCACGGAGGGGGTCATCGATGAGATCAAGACATCGAACCTTCGCGGCCGGGGAGGCGCGGGATTTCCCACGGGCATGAAGTGGGAGTTCACCAGGAATGCCGGAGGCGCGCGCGCCTGGGTGGTATGCAACGCCGACGAAGGGGAACCGGGGACCTTCAAGGACAGGGTGCTCCTGACGGAACGGGCCGAGATGCTTTTCGAGGGCATGGCCGTGGCGGGATACGCGATCGGGGCGAAAATTGGGGTTCTCTATCTCCGCGCGGAATACCTGTACCTGCTCGATCATCTCACACAGACCCTGGATGCCATGAGAAAGAAGGGCCTCCTGGGGAAGAAAGTCGCCGGGAAGGCGGGATTCAATTTCGACATCGAGATCAAATTAGGGGCCGGCGCATACATCTGCGGCGAAGAATCGGCTCTCATCGAATCGGCCGAGGGGAAACGCGGCGAACCGCGGAATCGCCCACCCTTTCCCGCCCAGTCGGGGTACCGGGGAGAGCCCACGGCGGTCAACAACGTGGAGAGTCTCTGTGCCGCTGCCAGGATAATGGTTGAGGGCGGTAAATGGTTCGCGGGAATGGGGACGGTCCAGTCCCACGGAGTCAAGATCCTCTCCATATCTGGCGACTGCGCGAGGCCGGGAATATACGAATACAAGTTCGGCACGACCCTTGCCGAGATACTCGAGGAGTGCGGCGGATCCGGTGCCATGGCGGTTCAGGTGGGCGGTCCCTCGGGGATGTGCGTCGGCAAGGAAGCTTTCGGGAAGAAGCTCTCTTTTGAGGAACTCCCGACCGGGGGCTCCATGATCATCATCGGGCCTGAGCGGGATCTCCTGGAGATCGTCCATAATTTCATTGAATTTTTCGTCGAGGAATCGTGCGGCTGGTGTACGCCCTGTCGGGCCGGCAACGCGATACTTCTCCGGCGCCTTGAAAAGATCATGGCGGGCAAGGGGACATCGGGTGAACTGGAGGAAATGGCCGCCTGGTGCCGCGTGGTAAAGACCATGAGCCGGTGCGGTCTCGGGCAGACCTCGTCGAACCCCATTGCCACCACGCTGGAAAATTTCCGGGAGACCTACGAGGCCAGGATCGTGAAGGGAGCCGATTTTGTCACCGAATTCGACATGAACGAAGCGGTCCGCGAGTATTGTGCGATCGCGGGAAGAAAACCCGAGGCGGAGGGACACTGTAAATGAGTACGATACCATTTGAAATAGACGGAAAGAAATGCGAGGGAAAGGCCGGTCAGACCATCGTCGAGGCCGCGCGGGACAACGGCGTGTACATCCCCGTGCTCTGCTGGTTTGAGGGACTGAAGCCCGCCGGCGTGTGCCGTATCTGCACCGTGAAGACGGGTGGACGCAACGTAGCCGCGTGCACTACCCCCGTCACGGCGGGGATGATGATAGAAAACGCCACTGCGGAGCTGGAGGAGTTGAGGAAGGAGATTGTGGAGATGCTCTTCGTCGAGGGGAACCATATGTGCCCCACGTGCGAGAAGAGCGGGAACTGCGAACTCCAGGCACTCGGATACCGGTACGGTGTCCTGGCGCCGCGATTTCCTTATCTCTTGCCTGCGAGGAAGATGGATGCGACCTACTCGAAGATTATGATAGACAACAACCGGTGCGTCCAGTGCCGCCGGTGTATTCGAGGCGTTATGACGAAAAAGGGCAAGCCTGTCTTCGCCATGACCGGCCGTTCCATAGGCTCGACGATCGTCGCCGATCCGGCGCGCGAGGCGGCGATGACCGACAAAGAGGCGAGGACCGCCATGGACCGGTGTCCCGTGGGGGCCATTCTGAAGAAAGAAGTGGGATTCGAGGTGCCCATCGGGAAAAGAAAGTACGATACAACGCCCATCGGCAGCGATATCGCCGGAAAATAGCGGGGGAGGATGATAATGAGCAAACCAATCGTGGCCACGGCATCCCTGGCCGGGTGTTTCGGATGCCATATGTCCATTTTAGACATTGATGAGAGAATTCTGCAGCTCTTCGACCTCGTGGACTTCAACAAGTCGCCGATCGACGACATCAAGAAGTTCACCGGGCAGTGCGATATCGGGATAATCGAGGGGGGGTGCTGCAACAGCGAGAACGTGGAGAATCTGTTAGAGTTTCGGAAGCACTGTAAGATACTGATCTCTTGCGGCGAATGCGCCATCATGGGTGGCCTTCCCGCCATGCGGAACGGTATTCCCGTACAGGAGTGCCTGGAGGAGGCGTACCTCAACTGTCTTACTGTGGATGGCGGGATTATCCCGAACGACGAGGAGCTTCCGATGATCCTTGACAGGGTCTACAATCTGAACGAGATCGTGAAGATCGATTACCACCTTCCCGGCTGTCCGCCCCGGGCAGACCTGATCTGGGAGGCACTCACGGCGCTCCTTACGGGAAAAGAGATCAATCCGCCTTACGAGGCGTTAAAGTACGATTAAGGGAGACCGTAATGGGAAGAAAGATAACTATAGAACCGGTAACGCGTGTCGAGGGACACGGCAAGGTAACGATACACCTCGATGACGCCAACAACGTGGCGCAATGTCGACTTCATATCGTCGAGTTCCGTGGCTTCGAGCGCTTCGTCCAGGGGCGACCCTACTGGGAAGCCCCGGTCCTCGTGCAGCGGCTCTGCGGCATCTGCCCGGTGAGCCACCACCTGGCGGCGGCCAAGGCGATGGACGTCATCGTTGGCGCCGGAACGGGTGATGGTTTGACGCCCACGGCTGAAAAAATGCGTCGACTGATGCATTATGGACAGATGTTCCAGTCTCACACGCTTCATTTTTTTCACCTGGCCTCGCCGGACCTTCTCTTCGGCATCGATGCCGACCCGGCGATTAGAAACGTAATCGGCGTGGCCCTTGAACACAGGGACCTGGCGGTGCAGGCGGTGATGATGCGCAAGTTCGGCCAGGAGATCATTCGGGCCACGGCGGGGAAGAAAATCCACGGAACCGGCGCGATACCCGGGGGTATAAACAAGAACCTGACCCCCGAGGAGAGGGATGAATTTCTCAAGGGGCCCGATCCCCTCAATATCGACAAAATGATAGCCTGGGCACAGGCGGGGCTTGAACTGTTCAAGGATTTCCACTCCGGGCATAAGGAAATGATCGACAATTTCGCGGTCTTCCCGTCAAACCACCTTTCCCTGGTGCGGAAAGACGGGGCCATGGACCTCTACCATGGTGTACTCCGGGCGGTAGACGCGGAGGGGAAGAGAATACTGGACGATGTCGATTACCAGGATTACCATAACCACATCGGCGAGGAGGTCAAGAACTGGAGCTACATGAAGTTCCCCTACCTCAAGTCGATCGGGAAAGAGAAAGGCTGGTACACCGTCGGTCCCCTGGCGCGCCTCAACACCTGTGACTTCATCCCGACGCCCCTGGCGCAGAAGGAATTCGAGGCCTTCAGGGCCTATACCGGCGGCAAGCCCAACAATATGACGATGCACATGCACTGGGCCCGCCTCATCGAAAACCTGCACGCCGCCGAGATGATCAAGGAACTGCTCCTCGACGGGGATCTTCAGGGAAGCGACCTTGTGACAAAGGGCGAGAAAAAGGAGGAGGGCGTTGGCCTGATCGAAGCCCCCCGGGGGACCCTCTTCCATCACTACCGGATCAACGAACAGGAACAGATCGTCATGGCCAACCTGATCGTCTCCACCACAAACAATAACGAGCCGATGAACCGCGCGGTTTCGCAGGTGGCCCGGAACGTGTTCACCGGCCAGTCGGAAATATCCGAGGGAATGATGAACAGCGTCGAAGTGGCGATCAGGGCGTACGATCCATGCCTCTCCTGCGCGACCCACGCCCTGGGCAAAATGCCCCTGGAGGTTTCCCTTTACGATTCGCGGGACAACCTTGTTGACGTGAGGCGCAAGTAGGGTCTACGATGAAGAGGGTGCTGGTATACGGATACGGGAACCCGGGCCGTCAGGACGACGGCCTGGGACCGGCCCTGATACAGATGCTGGAGGGGGAGGTGATCCCGGGAGTCGAAACCGACTGCAACTTCCAGCTCCAGATCGAGGATGCCATGGCCGTTTCACAGAGTGATGCGGTGATTTTCGTGGACGCCTCATTCGATGGCGGCGAGCCCTTCACGTTCGGAGAGCTGGAACCATCGGTCGATATTGCCTTCACCACCCACGCGATGTCGCCCGCCTCGGTTCTGGCGCTCTGCCATGAGCTGTATCAAAAATCGGTCCCTGCGTATCTTCTTGGTATCCGGGGATACGAGTGGGAGCCCCTCGAGGGGCTGACACCGACGGCCCGCAGGAATCTTGAATCAGCCTTCAGTTTCATCAGGTCGAAGCTCGACGAGATGATGGAAGGCTCAATCGATGGAAAGCCTGTGGCCGGGGAAACAATCCGTCATTAACGCGCATTCTCTCCCGCTTCGGGGGTACGGTAGCCGCGAAGCGACGGATTACTTTGCCGATGACAGATGCAATTGAACAGATCACAAAAAAGGAGCAATCCGATGGCGGACAAGAAAAGAATACTGGTAATCGACGACGACCCCGATATCACCGATTCCATCACAACGGTCCTTGAAGCGAGCGGGTTCGAGGCCCTCGCGGCGGGTAACGGTGAGGAGGGCTTCGCGGCGATTGAAAAGTTCAGACCTGACCTGGTCCTCTGCGACATGATGATGGAGCGGATTGATGCGGGCTCGAAGGTGGTGAGCGAAATAAGGAAAAAAGACAAAACACTGCCTGTCTATCTCCTGAGCAGCATCGGAGATGCGACAGCCCAGAACATCGATCCGGGCAGTCTCGGGTTCAGCGGCGTGTTCCAGAAGCCGGTGTCGCCCGACCAGTTGATTTCGACGATAAAGAAGGCGTTGCGGATCACATGACGCTATCATCATAAAAGCTCATGCGCGTTCAGATCGGGCCACACTACAGAGGGAGGTGAAATGTGAGAATCAATCATCTTTTACCCGCGGCGGATGCCGTTCCGGTCATATGCATCGCCTGCGCCCTTCATATGATGAAAGGAGATCAGAGAATAGAAACATTCCAGGTATGCTGAAATTCGATGGCAGGCTCGAATACTACCTTCAGGGCCGGTTGAATGTAACAGGACATGGATTCAATGATAAAAAAGAAAGCCCCCGGTATCTCCGGGAGCTTTCTGCGCGTCTGGCAGGAGTCGAACCTGCGACCTACGGATTCGTAGTCCGGCGCTCTATCCAACTGAGCTACAGACGCATGTATAAACGATAAGGACCGCGCTAAAAAAGGTCAAGACATTTACCACGGGCGTCTGATAAGGCCCCACGCAGATCCCGCGCGTTATGGGAGGATGAAATCTTTCCGTGTGGTCCCTCACACGTGAATCTTTTCAGCAAAGCGGTCGATGAGGGGAACCTCCCACCGTGCTTTCCGCCTGAGCAGTAAAAAACCCCGGATGCAAAGCCCGAAATAGACGATGTGGGAGAGGTAGACCATGATCGCGATGATCAGCGCCGCCACCCGGTTCAAAATCGGCACGAAGGCCGATGCGAAGGTTAGCAACAGGGGGAAGGCGGTGAAAAAGAGCGCCATGACAAGGGCCCGTTTCCCGTGTTCCATGGCGAACCCGTCGTCTTTCATCGAAACAAAGGGATAGAGCCACCCGATAAACGGGAAATAAGTACACCATGCCAGTGGCAGGACGTAATCGACGCCGAGCCGTTCGATCCGTATTCTGAATGTTCCCTTCATGCCATCCTTCGTGATCGGAGAAGGGGGGATTCGAACCCCCGGAACCGTTACCAGTTCAACGGTTTAGCAAACCGTCCCCTTCGGCCTCTCGGGCACCTCTCCATCTTTTTCGGCTCGGAGAGTGAGGGATTCGAACCCCCGGTGCCTTGCGGCACAACGGTTTTCAAGACCGCCTCCATCGACCACTCGGACAACTCTCCGAGGTCAAACCTATTTTAAAAAGGAATAATGTCAAATAAAAAAGGTTTCAGGGGAACCGGGGGGGTGTGAGAGCAGCCCGCCCGGTTTTTGCCGGCTCAGATATAAAACCGGGAGCCGCCGGTGATGAGAACGCCCCGGCTGAAATCGATCTCGCGGGGCGTGATGGTAGAACCGCCCCCTAATTCCACGAAGAATGAGTGGTGATTCTGTGCCCAGAACTCGACGCCTCCGAAACCCTCGATGTGGGGCATCACCGGCATGTCCCCGTTGACGTAGGCGACGCCCCCGGTAAAGCCGCCGTACACCCTAAGGTTATGGAAAAGGGGGCTTCGGCCGATGAGGCTCACCGAGGGATAGAGCACGGGCCGCGATATGCGCCTGTTTTCCAGGCCATTCCAGGTGAGCTCATTGCGCCGGTAAAAGTCGATGAGGCAGGTCGCGTTCAGCCTGATGACGAAGGTGTCCAGGACCGGGTAGGCGAGCTCGAGGCCCACGTGCATGTCCTCGTTGTAGAGACCGAGTGGAAGACCGATGGAAAAGGAGCTTCCGCGGTCTGCTGCTCCCTCACCTTCATTTGCTGCGTTGAGATCCGCCGAAAAAGAGAATGCCGTGATAAGGAAAATGGACAGGATGATTCTTGCGAATGGCGATTTCATGTGACCCTCCTGGAGATATGTTATGAATGGCGTATCGAGCCGACACGCCATGGCATCGACGGTTATTTGACAATCAGAGGGGGAATACGGTTCGCTTTTTTTTGTCGAAGTTCTGCTTGATGCGATTTTTCCCGCACCTAGCCTCCCACGATTTCGGTGCCGATTCCCGCTTGGGTGAATATCTCGAGGAGTACGGCGTGCTCCACGCGGCCGTCGATGATGTGCGCCTTACCCACGCCCCCGGCAACGGCATCGCAGCAGCAACGCACCTTTGGAATCATGCCGCCGGTAACGGTACCGCCTTCGATGAGAGAGGGAACATTGCCGGTAGATATGGTCGTAGCGAGGGCGCCGTCGATGAGAACTCCCTCTACATCGGTGAGAAGGATGAATTTTTCGGCTTTCAGGGCTTCGGCGATCTTACCTGCCGCGAGGTCCGCGTTGATGTTGTAGGTGAGCCCCTCCTCGTCGGCGCCGATGGGCGCGATGACAGGGATGAACCTGTCGCGGTCAAGTGTCTCCAGCAGGAGCGGGTTGATTGATTTCACTGTCCCCACCTGGCCGATATCGACACGAGCGCTGTCCGCCGTGGTGTGGTAGAGCTTTTCGGCCGTGATGAGCCTTCCGTCCTTGCCGGAAAGCCCGACGGCCCTGCCGCCCACCTGGTTGATATTGTTGACGATGTCCTTGTTGATCTTGCCCACCAGTACCATCTCGACAACATCCATGGTCTCAAGATCGGTGATGCGCATCCCGTCGACGAATTCGCTCGTTTTTCCTATCTGCTTGAGGAGCCGGTTGATCTGGGGGCCCCCGCCGTGGACAATGACCGGGTTTATGCCGACGAGTTTCAGGAGGACCATGTCCCTGGCGAAGGATTTCTGGAGTGCGTCGTCCACCATGGCGTGGCCGCCGTACTTGATCACTATCGTTTTGCCGCTGAACTCCCGTATGTAGGGCAGCGATTCAAGGAGGGTGTTTACGGTATCGATGTGTTTTTTCATTCGAAGCACCTCTCATGCGCTGATCGTCACGGAGACCGTATTTCGTCGATACAGAACCGAGCCGCGGGCGCGCGAAGTCAATACTATTTTTTTGCACACATAGGTAATTTGATTGATTAAAATAAGTCGATGAAAAATTCTAACCTATCGCTTAATTAAATCAATAGAAAAATCGATGAAATCTTCCGGTACGGAAAAAAATCCAGGGATCGATACCCGCCCACGATGGCACGCCATGCTGGTGGCGGCGGGTATCCTCTTGAGCCGTGTCGCGGGCCTGGTCCGCGATCGGGTCTTCGCGCATTATTTCGGGAACGGCGACGCGGCCGACGCCTTCAAGGCCGCGTTCCGGATTCCGAATTTTCTCCAGAATCTATTCGGGGAAGGAGTGCTCTCCGCGTCTTTCATCCCGGTCTATGCGAACCTTATTGCGCGCGGGGAAAGGGAGGAAGCGCGCCGGGTGGCGGGGGCGGTGGCGGGCCTTTTGATGCTCGTGACCTCGGTCCTCGTGGCCGCGGGGGTCGCCGCGGCGCCATTCCTGATCGACGCAATAGCGCCAGGCTTCACCGGGGATAAGCGGGAACTCTGCGTAATCCTGGTGAGGATACTATTTCCCGGTGCCGGCCTCATGGTATGGTCCGCCTGGTGCCTCGGGGTGCTCAACAGCCACGGCCGTTTTTTTCTCTCCTACGCGGCTCCGGTGGCATGGAATATCGCAATTATCGCCGCGCTCCTCTTTTTCGGAGAGAACACGGGGCGGTACCGCCTTGCGGAGTGGGCGGCATGGGGCTCCGTGGCGGGGAGTGCCGTACAGATCATGATCCAGCTGCCGACGGTACTCCGTCTCCTCGCCGGGTTTCGTGTAGGGGTAAATGCGAGGATTTCCGGGGTGCGCACGGTGATACGGAATTTCGTTCCCGTTTTTTTCAGCCGCGGGGTGGTCCAGATAAGCGCGTATGTGGATTCCATTCTTGCCAGCCTCCTTCCAACCGGCGCTGTCGCGGCCCTCGCCTACGCCCAGACACTCTATACGCTGCCGGTGAGCCTCTTCGGCATGTCCGTGTCGGCCGCGGAGCTTCCCGCCATGTCCATGGCTACGGGAAGCGTGGAAGAGGTCGCGGGCCGGCTGCGGGGTCGCCTGAACGACGGCCTGAGAAGGATCGCCTTCTTTATCGTCCCATCGGCCGTCGGCTTTATCGCCTTGGGGGACGTAATCGCCGCGGCCATTTACCAAACAGGCGCCTTCACGAGGGCGGACGCGGTCTACGTGTGGGGCATACTTGCCGGTTCGAGTGTGGGGCTCCTTGCCTCTACCATGGGTCGCCTCTACTCGTCGGCCTTCTACGCCCTCCATGATACGCGGACGCCCCTGCGCTACGCCATCGTCAGGGTATCACTCGCAACGGTTTTAGGCTATCTGGCCTCCCGCCATCTCCCCGCTCTGATCGGTATAGATCCACGATGGGGCGTCGCGGGGATCAGCGCGGCCTCCGGGTTCTGCGGCTGGGTCGAGTTCGCCCTCCTTCGCCGGAGTCTGAACGGCAGAATCGGCTCGACGGGCCCCGGCCTCTCATACATTGCGCGCCTCTGGTTCGCCGCCGCCATCGCGGCCGCTGCGGCATGGGGGGTAAAGTATTTCACCCAAGGTCTTCATCCGGTGGTCCAGGCGATATTCATCATCGGCCCCTACGGGACGGTCTACTTTGCCGTGGCCTTTATGATCGGAATTTCCGAGGTACGGGCCATAGCGCGTCTCTTTCCGTTTAACAGGAAGTGATGCGAGCGTAAAGGGGTGCTGCCGGGCGGAACGGAGCCGAGTTGTGTGGCAACCCGATCTCCCTTGCTCTCTGATGGAGGGGCCTGTTTTCCCCGCGTCCACGGCAAGGACGGTTCTGTCGCTCTATCGCCCTGTTCTTCGCCGCTACTGTCGTGGTGATCGGCTTCACCGTCGCCAGGGAGATGATCCCCTCTCCATCGACGGGACCCCCACGCGTCTTGCGCACATGTCATCTTCATGGGCGCCTCCGTATTTCAGCACCTCCTCGGATACATGCGTGACCAGATTGGGATGTCCGGTGGCACTTGCATCGATTTCCCCATCGGACCGCAAGGCGGGGCTGGTGCGGAAATAGGCGCCGGGGCATGGACGGGGCAATGCGGGAGTGCACTGACAACCGATACTCACGGGCCCCCTTTCGCTCATGGTGATTCGATTCAACCAGTTATTCCACTCGCCAGCCCATGTAATAGCAAGAAAGGCGGAACGTATACACGCGGTGGTTTTCTTCGAATCAGTCCTTTCTTTTGAAAAAATAGTATTGATAGAATAGCATTAATCTGATAATCTGCGCCATAGTCATTACTGTTGCGGGAGGGCACATGATACGCTACCCCGGCCATGAAGCGGTCATTCAATTGGCGCATGAGTACGGACAGGAACATGTGTTCGAATACTGGAGCGAGCTGGACGACCCCGGGAAGAAACGGCTTCTCGACGATCTCTGCGAGGTGGACTTCGATCTCCTCTCAAGGCTCTTTTCGTCAAGGGGGGGCGTGCCGGAATATGATTTCGAGCCCGCGCCCTTCATCTCCGTTCCGGCCGGGGGGGCGGGGGAGAAGGAACATGCCCGTGCCCGGGAAGCGGGGGTGGCCCATGTGCAGGCCGGTAAGGTGGCGGCCTTCGTGGTGGCGGGTGGACAGGGATCGAGGCTCGGCTATGAGGGCCCCAAGGGGAAATTCCCCGTGGGGCCGATATCTGGAAAGACGCTTTTCCAGATCCACGCGGAAAAGGTGGTCGCCTCTTCACGGAAATTCGGCGTACCCATACCCTTCCTCATCATGACCTCGCGGGAAAACCATGGAGAAACCGTCGACTATTTCAGGGAGCAGGGGAATTTCGGTATCGATCCCGACGATCTCTTCATATTTCCCCAGAACATGATCCCGGCCCTCGACATGAAGGGGAAACTGATTCTCGAAAAGAAGGGACGGATTTTCATGAATCCTGACGGACATGGTGGAAGCCTCACCGCCCTCCATACGTCGGGAGTGCTCGAAGTGATGAGGAAAAGGGGCATCGAGACGATATCATACTTTCAGGTGGATAACCCTCTGGTCAGGATAATCGATACCGTCTTTATAGGGTTTCATGTGCTTGGGGAAGCTGACGTCTCAAGCAAGGCGGTACGGAAGGCATACCCGGAGGAAAAGGTGGGAGTGTTCGTTCGATTCGGGAACGATACCATCGGCGTCGTTGAATACTCTGATCTTCCCGAGGAAAAAACGAAGAGCAGTGACGAGAGAGGGGAGCTCCGGTATATCGCGGGAAGCATCGCCATCCACCTCTTCCGGCGGGAATTTATCGAGAGGGTCACGGAGGGAAGGGATATCGCGCTCCCCTTCCATACGGCGAAAAAGAAAATCATCGTTATTTCTGGTGGAGTGGAAAGGGAGATCGAGGGACTCAAGTTCGAGAAATTTGTTTTTGACGCTCTTCCCCTCACCGGCAAGAATGTAATATTCGAAACCCTCAGGGAGCGGGAATTCGCCCCGGTGAAGAACAGGGAGGGTGTCGATTCCGTGGAATCCGCGAGGAAAATGATGTCGGAGGAACACCGGCGCTGGCTCGAGACACGCGGCATCGAAGTCCCCGATTCGGTGAGGGTGGTGGAGATATCATCCCTCGCGGCGGTGGAGCCGGAGGACCTTGATGCGAAAATGACCCTCCCGGACGGGGAAGAGGTATATATCCCATGAGGCGAAGAATGAAAGGTGCACGCCAGGCCTTTACGCTCCTTGCGTTTTTTTTCGTCCTGGGTACGGCCGTACCGGCCCCCCCGGCGGCGACAGGAAATCGGTTCCTTGTCCTGGGGTTCGGCTCGAAACAGCTGAATGAAATACAGGACAGGCTCCTGAGAGAATCGATCATGCGCCGCCTGGGGATGAAGGGCTACCGAATAGTGCCGGTGATGGAAGTCGAGTCGCTGCTTCAGGGAGAACTGAAGGGAAGGGTGCGGAGCCTCACCCGCGCTGAAGTAAGGGGAATATGCAGCGACCTTGACGCCGGGTACGCCTGTTACGGGTCGATAGAGCCAGAAGGGAAAATGCACGACGCATCGATCGAAAATGGAAGGCACTATCGCTGCTCCCTTGCCCTGTACAGAAGGAATCGGGACGCTTTTCAGGAATTCATCGTTGCCTTCACCGGGCGGGAAAATCTTTACGATCTGTATGAGGAGCTTTCGGAAACGATCGCATCGCGAATCGCGGAGGCGCCTTGAATCGGACCCTACACGTTCATGATGAATTTACTTATAAGGAATTCCGTCTGCATGGGGTCAAGGTCGAACCGCTGGGCGGCCTGGTCGATCAGCTTCGATCTGTCGGCCTCTGGATTATCCTTCAGTTCACCGCTGATAAAACGCATGGCTTCTTCCATTGATCTGTCCATCGATACACCCCGATAGTATACTGTAATGGTAAGGATCGCGGCACGGACCGAACCGGACTAATCTCCCTCAAAGGGCGCGTAAATGCTCCGGCTTCAGGAGCTTTTCATCCCTCTTTTCGAGGACCCGGCCAATAAGGGCAAGTATCTCTACCTTTTGATCCGGCAGGACCGCGCGGAGGGGAAGGTAGTTGGATGCGTGATTCGACGTGAACAGGCATCGACCCTTCACCTCCATGTTTTCAATGATTGTTCTGAGTTCTTCGAGAAGCCCGAATTTTTCAGGCAGATGAAACCGCTCTTCACAGTAATCGCGGTAGAGTTCGGTATTGGGGAGAAGCATCACGGTCAGGGCCGACGCGTAATCGGGGGACATCTCGCCCAATAGCCGACCCGTGTCCATGGCGTGCTCGGCGCTCATCTCCGTACCGCCGATGCCGAGAAGCACGGTCTGGGAGAGGAGAATGCCCGCGTTTTTCACCTTCAAGGCGGCCTCGACCATGTGATGGGGGAATGCACCTTTCTTGATCCGCCGGAGGACATCCCTGTTCCCGCTCTCAATCCCCTGGTAGATGATGCCGACGCCCGCTTTCTTCAGCTCGGAGAGCTCCGCGGGTGTTTTCTTCAGTATCGCCTTCGTGTTGCCGTACACCCCGATTCGCTCGACTCGGGGGTTCCTCTTTTTTATATATGAAATAATTTCGATGAGGGATTCCAAGGGAAGGATGAGTACGTCACCGTCAGCGAGGAAGACCTTGTCGAAATCGTAACGGGATGCCTCGTCGATATCGCGCTTGATCGTGCCCATATCCTTCACGCGGAACTTCTCCCCCTTGTATGTGCCGCAAAATGTGCACATGTTGTGGGAGCATCCGACGGTGACCTGAATGATCATGCTGTAGGCCTCGCTCGGGGGCCGTATTACGTGTCCGATATAATCCATTTAGTTATTTCCATTCCTGAGCACATCTTTCAAAGGGGGTGTTAATAATCAATAATAATTTTATTTTCCCACGGCATCGGCGCCCCACACTAGTTTATGGAGCTGAAGGTTCAGCCGCACGGGGAGGTTTTCCCGGAGAATGAGGCCAGCAAGCTCCGCCATGGGGAAGGAGCCGAAGGCGGGGGAAAAGTTGACAGTCGGCTTATTACCCGTTATGTATTTCCGAATAAAATCAGATGAGAATTCGAAATCTTCAATGGACGAAATGACGAATTTGATTTCATCATTCTCGGCAAGATACTTGAGATTGCGCATCTCGAATGAGTCCCCCTCCCCGCTGGAGGGGGTTTTCACATCCACGATTTTACGCACACCGTCGGGTACATCTCTGATAAGGATGCTGCCGTTTGTCTCAAGCTGGCATTTCCAGCCCCTGTCGATTATATGGTGCATGAGGGTGATGGAGTCAGGTTGGATGAGGGGCTCGCCCCCGGTTACAGTGACATGATCGAACCAGGGATATGCTTGAATCGCCAGGAGAATAGCCTCGATTCCCATCAATGTTCCATTATCCCGAGCCTGGGGCGTGTCGCAGAAGGAGCATTCGAGATTGCAGCCGGTAAGGCGCACGAAAACGGAGGGAAACCCGGCAGACGTGGTTTCTCCCTGAATAGAATGAAAAATCTCGTTTACCAGGAGTTCCATGCCTAACAGCGAATCATAAAAAGCATTTTTCGTCAACAGGCATTTTAGGGAGTCCTGATATCCTGCACATCAAGGAGACCCTTTTCGAGGGTTTTTTCATTTGACGAACGGAAGGACTTGCATTTCTCTTATCGTTTATGGTTGGAACTGAAGGCATACCGGCTGTACCGGTCATGGATACGACTCTTTGCGCGAGGTGGATCATTTCCCGGAGGGAATTGATATATATACTGAAAGAGGTTGATGATTATGACCTGCTTCGAAATGGGCCCGATCAGGCCGCCGAGCGAATCGGAAAGCGTGCTTCTGCGGCTCACCCGCAACTGCCACTGGAACAAATGCGCCTTCTGTCCCGTGTACAAGGGAACGCGTTTTTCCTTGCGCACGGTGGATGAGGTGAAGAGAGACATAGACGGGATGGCGCAGGCGGCAGGGGCACTCTATGCAGAACTTGACCGCCGTTATCCCGACAGGGTTGACGATACGGCCGTGGTGCGTCTTGTTAAGGACGCCGATTTCGGCGGGGCGATCGATCATGGATGCGTCCGCCAGGTTGCGTTCTGGATCTACCATGGCATAAAGAGCCTTTTCCTTCAGGACGCGGACGCGCTTGCGCACAGAACAGCCAATCTGGTGGAGATTCTGACCTTCGTGCGGGAGAAATTTCCCACAATAGAGAGGATCACCACATATTCCCGGGCGGATACGGTGAGCCGAAAATCCCTTGAAGACCTGATCACACTGAAACAAGCCGGGTTGAACAGGATACATATTGGCATGGAATCAGGTTCCGACAGGGTCCTTGCGATGATCAACAAGGGTGTGACGCGGGAGCAGGCACTACTTTCCGGACGCAACGCCATAGAGGCTGGATTCGAACTCTCGGAGTATTACATGCCGGGCCTGGGGGGTAGGGAACTTTCTGAGGAGCACGCGCGGGAATCAGCCGCCGTCTTGAATGCCATTAATCCCACCTTTATACGACTTCGCAGCACCGTGCCGGTGCCGGGGACCCCGCTGCATGAGATGATGGATGAGAAAAGATGGACCCCCCTCACGGAAGAGGAAAAGGTGCGGGAGATGCGGCTTTTTATCGAAAGCCTTGAAGGGATTACCTCAACCGTTCAGAGCGACCATGTAATGAACCTTCTGGAGGATGTGGAGGGATTTCTGCCAGAGGAGAAGATCGCGATGCTCGACCGGATTGACCGATTTCTTTCGATGGATCCCGATGACAGGGAATCTTTCATCGTGGGCCGGAGAACGGGGCGCTATCGCCGCCTTGCGGATTATGTCCCGGACCAGGGGGTGGAGATGCTGAAAGAGGAACTGAAGAGACGTTATGGGTCAGTTGACAATGGGATTCTGCTCATCCTCGCCAATTACATATAAAATTAATCACGTTTACACCTATTTGCTCTTGACATTTTCTGGAAATTATACCGTCAATTATGTAACGTGACGGTATGAGCCTCGGTGGTAATCACCGAATCGCCGGGACGTGATTGTGAAACAACCTTTAGTGAACAAGTCTGCGGGGTGTTATGAAGATCAACACCATACTCGATGAATCGGTTGCCATCATTCAGGTGGAGGGCTCGCTCTCTTCCGAAGAAAAGATCATCTTCGAAAAAGAGGTGAACATCCATGTTGAAGCCGGCCATCACCTGATTGTCGACCTGTCCAAGGTGACATTCATCGACAGTGCAACTCTCGGATCAATCGTGAAATATTATACGATTTTCCGAAAGGGGGGGAAACACCTGCTTCTCTCAAGCATCAACCATCAAATTTACGAAGTATTCCAGCTTACCGGAATCACCAGGCAGATCAAAATATTCGAAACGCCGGAGGCGGCCGTAGATTTCATCCGCGGTGGGTGAACGGTTTTCGCCACGATGGAGAAAAACGGCATAGTCGTCATCGCCTGCCTCGGCAATCCGGGGAAAAAGTATACGAAGAACCGCCACAATATCGGATTTATCGTGGGTGAATCGATTGCCCGCCGTAACGGAATCAGGCTTGGAAGCGCTTCATTTCAGTCTATAAGCGGAAGGGGTGAGATCTCAGGCCATGACGTCCTGATAGTGTTGCCCCAGACCTACATGAACATGAGCGGCGGTCCGGTAATGAAGGCACTTGCCTTCTACAAGGCGCCCCCGGAGAGGCTTGTGGTCGTTCATGACGAGATCGAGCTTCCCTTCGGCAGGATAGCAAAAAAATTTGGCGGGGGCCACAAGGGTCACAACGGGATTCGTTCCATAATAAAAGAGACCGGCACCCCCGATTTCCACAGGATACGGTTCGGCGTGGACAGGCCCGAAGGCGAAATGATCGAGATCGCCGATTACGTGCTATCCGACTTTACCGGGGAGGAACTGACGAAATCACTCGAGCTTGTTCCGGAGGTCGAGGAAATTTTGATCTCCCTGGTGACCGGTGACGGATAGCAAGGATAGCGACGTGACTGGCCGACGATATATTTTCGGCGGGGGATATCGAAAGATACGGCAGGAGTATCTGATTGAACAGGTTCTTGGCATCCTTTCTTTTCGGCACGGCGGTGTTCGCCGCGTGCTTTCAGTTTACGGTCCTCGGGTTCCTTCTCTCCTCTGTCGCCGGCATGACGGCTATGGTCATAGTGAACTCGATAGTGAAGGCGGTGGTATCGAAGCGAAGCGTCGACGCATCGAAGGAAACGGATGTTGGTAAATCCGCGGGTGAGGTGGTGAAGGAGGGTATGGAGAAGCTTCGTCAGATCAGCAATGCCGCCCGCATGATACAGAGCAACGAAATAGCGGGCCAGATACGGTCCATATGCAAGGTGGGAGTTGAAATATTCGATTACATTAAAAAGAATCCGGGCCGACTCGTCAAGGTGAAGCAGTTCACGAATTACTATCTCGATACGACGAAAAAAATAATAGAACAGTATACGGAGCTATCCATGAAAACCGCTCCGACCCCGGAGGTGGAACAGACCCTCCGTAAAATCGAAGGAATGCTCGGTTCGATCAGGGATACCTTCGACAGGCAGCTCTCAAACCTGATGGAAGACAATCTCCTGGATATCAACACGGAACTCGCGGTGCTGAAGAACACCATGAAAATGGAAGGATAGTGGTCCGGCGAACCCGGCAGAGAATACAGAGAAGGAGGAATAAATGGAAGCCCAGAAATTGGACGCACTGGCCGTCAGGCCGGCAGAATTGAAAGAACTGACACTTTCCGAACTGACTGGAGAGGAAAAAAAGAAGCTGGAGCAGATAAAGAAGGACCTCGACCTGGAGGATTCTCAGAGCATCATTCAGTTTGGCGTCGGCTCCCAGAGCGGCATATCGAGCTTTTCAGATACAATTTTGAACGAAATACGCGCCAGGGACAGCGGGTATGTTGGTGACATTCTGACCGACCTGATGCTCAAGGTCAAGAGCCTCAAGGTAGGGGACCTGTCGGGTGACAGTGGCATCTCAAAGATACCAATAATCGGTAGTCTTGTACGAAGTATTAAAAAATCCTTCGCCGGATTCGAGAAGCTCGCCGTGCAGATTGAGAAGATTGTGGACGAGCTGTCAAAATCACGGATGCAGCTATTGAAAGATATCGCGTTGTTCGACGCCCTTTACGAGAAGAACATCCAGTATATCAGGGAACTCGACCTGTTCATACTGGCCGGCAAGTTGAAGATGAAGGAAATCGAGGAGACCGTCATTCCCGAGCTCAAGGCCAGGGCGGAAAAATCGGGGGATGCCCTTGACGCGCAGAAGGTGCAGGACATGACTCAGATGTTGAACCGACTCGAGAAGAAAGTGTACGACCTCCAGCTATCCCGGGTAGTGGCCCTGCAGACCAATCCGCAGGTGCGGCTCATCCAGAGCGGCAACCAGGTGCTCGTGGAAAAGATACAGAGCTCGATATTGAACACCATCCCCCTCTGGAAAAACCAGATGGTGATCGCAATCGGGATATTCCGCCAGAAAAAATCCCTTGAAATGCAGAAGGAGGTCTCAAAGACCACGAACGAGCTTCTTCAGAAAAATGCCGAAATGCTCAAGGAGGGCACCGTCGGGGTTGCCCGTGAATCGGAGAAGGGAATCGTCGAGGTGGAGACTCTCAAAAAAGTTCACGCGAGCCTCATCAGCACAATTGATGAAACGATCAAGATACAACAGGAAGGCAAAATCAAGCGTCGCCAGGCAGAGACGGAGCTGTTGAAACTCGAAGAGGAACTGAAACGAAAACTCATGGAGGCCAAGGCGTCGGGGCCCGGAATACAGCCGGCCTGAGCCGCCGCCGGTCAATCGAGGAGACGCAGGAGGTTGCCATGCGAGTGATTGTTCCCTTTGCCGAGGGTTTCGAGGAAATCGAGGCGGTGACCATCGTTGACGTACTTCGCAGGGCCGGGGCGAAGGTAGCCGCAGTTTTTCTGAAAAAAAATCCTGTCATTGGTTCTCACGTGATCTCTGTGACGGTCGATATGAGCATTGATGGCGTCTCTGCTTCCGAATATGACTGCATCGCCCTGCCCGGTGGTATGCCGGGGAGCGAAAACCTCAAGAAGGACCCGCGAGTGATTGCCCTGGTAAGGGAGATGGCTGCGGCGGGGAAGATCACGGCGGCACTGTGCGCGGCACCTATGGTGTTAGGCGCAGCCGGAGTCCTCGATGGGAAGCGCGCGACCTGTTATCCGGGTTTTGAAGGAACCATGACCGGCGCCCGCCATGTGAGCGAACCGGTGGTAAGAGACGGTTCCATCATTACCGGCCGAGGACCCGGATGTGCCATTCCCTTTGCTCTGGAACTTGTTTCAGCCCTTTCGGGCAAGGGTGCCGCGGATGGCGTCAAGGAGAGCATGCAGGTCTATTGGATGTAAAGGATGAAAGATCGGAACAGAACCCTCTATAAAGCCGGTTCCTACATATACATCGAGGGTGATGAAGATGTAGAAGAGGTCTTTATCGTCGAGAAGGGCCACGTCGAGTTCAAGAGCAGCAACGAGCGCGTAAATACGCATGGTAATAACGCCGGCCCCGGCGACGTCTTCGGATTCATATCGTCTTTGAGCCGGAGACCGAGAATGGAAACCGCCTTCGCCAAGGTCACTTCATCGATTGTCAGCTTCTCCAGGGAGCGCTTTCTCTCTCTGCTCCAAAAAAATTCCGACATAGCCTTAAAGCTCATAAATTCCTACGCCGAAGAACTACGCGTATACGATACCATGATATTTCCCCTTGAAGGGGGAAGAGACATGTTTTTGCCCCAGGACATTCAGCTTTTCGAGCTCGGGTCCTATTACCATGTAAACGGGATGAAGGAGAACGCGACATATGTCATGTCCCGTTATATGGAGCTCTTCCCCGACGGCCCGAATGCCGGAAAGGCACGGGATGCCCTCATCCAGTTTGCAGGTGACGGTATGAAGGGGATACCGTCGCCTGTTACAGAAGGCATCTACCGGCGTTACCCGGATCGCCAGATCATTTTTTGCGAGCATGAACCGGGGGACGAACTCTTCATTATCAAAGAGGGGCGAGTGAAGATAGTAAAATTCCACGGTGGAAGCGAGATCATTCTTTCCATTCTCAAGGAGGGGGACATATTCGGCGAGCTGGCGATCGTTTCCAACAAGCCTCGAAACGCCACGGCCATAAGCTTCGGGGCGACGATTCTACTTCCTATCAACGAGGAATCTCTCATGAAGTTGATACGAAAATCGTCAGATCTCCTGAAACGAATTTTTACCGCCGTCAGCCAGCGGGTGTGGTTTACATTCATCAGAACGGAATCGAAATTCTACGAAAAACCGATTACGAGAATCTACGCATTTCTTGAAAACAAGCTCATCGAAGAGAACATATCCCTGAAAAGCAGGGAACCACATGCTTTCAATTTCGGCATCGATGAACTATTGAAGATGAGCCACACTCCCGCATCAGCACTGTCGGCGGCCATGGCCGAACTTACGAGGGACCAGAACCTGAAATTCCAGTTTGGCCAGACGGTGATTGATAACTCGAGCCTTGTGGCATCGAAGGCGCGCTACTACAAGGCGAGGGACCACCTCTATGAAGGAGGGGACAATCGCGAGAAAGTGCCACCCTCGGAAGATCTTGAGCCTGGTCCCGAGATACCCTTTGCACATGAAGGGGAAACCGACATGCCAGCCGTGGATCGCTCCGGCCGTAGCGACCGTGGAGATTTCAGCACTCTTTTTGATGAATTGGAATCAGAGGTGGAAGGGGATAAGGGTTGAAAACCCCGCGTGGCGGATGCTCGAAAACGGCACTCGAACGCTTTCCGGTCTCCGCCGGATTTTTTCTTGACTCGTTCATTCGCATATTAATAGATTACATCAATCGCCGCAGATAGAAGGGACGCCTCATGGCGTCGTTTTTCCTGGTGGCCAACGCCTGATTGCCAGTTCCCGGAGGTAAGGAATGAAATACACGGTGGTGAAGCAGTTTTCAAATGGCGTAATAGACAATATGTTCGCATTCATTTTTAAATGGGTTGATTGCGGGAAGATGTTCCTGGAGTTCATTCTCTCCTTCATCGAGATATGGATAGCCTTTTTCATGATTTTTTACAATGCCTTCATGTATGTCTATTATCTCTTTCTTTTTTTCATCGACAGGGGTACGGAATCGAGCGGTTCGGTCTTCCGTTTCCGGGGGACCTACGCGGGAACGTCGTCTATCCCGAAATTTGAGCTTTCAAGGGGTTCCTCGACGGTGCCGCCCATGTACGGGGCCAAACAGGCTGTGGAGTCACTGCCGAAAAAGGCTGCCGATGCTGCCATGCAGTCCTTTTCTTCCCTCAAATCCTCACCTTCACGCGGGATTAAAAAGTCTTTTTTCAGAGAACTCGCAAATTCCATGGCGGATATTTTTCAATCTCTTGGAAGGCTCATTATCGCGCCGTTCAAGAAGCTGGTGATGCTTTTTGACCGCGGATCCGAGATACGGAAACTGCGGGAGGAAGACACTGGGAAAAGCAAGAGCCTGATCGACGAATACATGAAGGAGTATGAGGGGAAGCGGAAATAGACATCAGTAAAGTATCTGTACTATAATTGATCTTTCACGCGGCCTCGTATCGCAGTCGACAAGCACGGCCTGCTGCCACGTGCCGAGGGCCGGTTCACCCCCCGTTATCGGAACCGATAGCGACGGTCCGATAAGGGCCGCCTGGAGGTGCGACGAGCCGTTGTCGTCGCCCCATGTATCGTGATGATGATACGAGGCACGGTAGGGCGCCAGGCGCTCGAGAAACTGGTCGATATCCTTTTTAAGACCGGGTTCGAACTCGATAGTCGTGATTCCGGCGGTCGATCCTGGAGCGAAGAGCACTACGATGCCGTCTGTCACGCCGCTCGAGTGCACGATTTCTCTTAGCCGCGGCGTCAGGTCCACGACCTCGCGGTTTCCCCCCGTCGATAATGATATCTGCTCTGTTTTTACTGGCATGGTACGCCTCCCATTGCGGTTTAAATTCGAATAATGAAGGTGCGGTCCTTTTATAACTACCGGAAAAGATTTTCATGTCCGGTTTCGGTTTGAAAATTCCTCATTGGGATATCCCCGGTAGTGATTTGAAATAGATCGCCCCCCGGTGTGGCGGGGGGCGGGCGGGGACAACCGAACGGTGTACCTTTCGCGTTATATCCTGAGAGTTTTTTTAACGGCGCTGACCAGGGAAGCGGGATAGATCGGTTTCTGGAATACTCCGCTGAAACCGAGCTGATCGATGTCTACATTGGATGCGGTCGCGTCACCGATGCTGCTCATCAGGTAAACAGGGACCTTTTCGTTGACCTTACGTATTTCGTTCGCCACACGGTTGCCCGCGTCAATGCGTTCCATCATCATGTCGCAGAGCACCAGGTCGGGTTTTTTTTTCGTGAAGGCCTCAACCCCCTCTTCGCCGCTCATGGCGGTAACGACGTCAAACCCTTCGGCGGTGAGTATCGTTTCCACAGTTGATACAATATCAGGGTCATCGTCGATTACGAGTATCAGCTTTTTATCTGACATCTGTTTCCTCCGGTAGTATAAGTAATCATTACATTCGCGGGCGGAACAATCAGCCGCCCTGTGTCTGCGGGAAGGCGGTATTGGCGTAGAGATATTCCACCTTTTCCTTGTGCTTCATCTCCTCATTGGCCATGCGCAGAAGCATGGCTTTCACCTCACCTTCCGGTTGTGCCTCAGAGAGGCCTTTGTAAAAATTGCAGGAATTCATCTCACGGTGCGACGCCACAAGGTAAATATCCCTCGTTTCCATATTCTTGTCGATGTCGGGAGCGTCGATATGCTGGGCTATTTTATAGTCAACGATATCTGTCATCCTTAGTTTTTCGCCGCCCACATTTCCATCTCGATAGGCCATGAGGAATTCCTTGTGCTTTTTTTCCTCTTCTGCGAGGAACTGGAGGGCGTCCCTGGCGGTGGGGTCCTCCACGGTTTTATAAAGTCCGGTGTAGAAGGCGAAGGCTTCCTCCTCCCTCGCTATTGCTTTCTCTATGACGTATTCAATTGTCTTGTTATCCATGGTCTTCGCCTCCCTTCTGTGATATCGTACACAATCCCGACTTTACGTCAATACAAAAGACTCGCCGATTTTTGAAAAAAAAGGAGGAAGGGATGTATCCTTCCTCCTTTTTTAGCGATTCATAAGTCTACTATGCTTTTTTATGCACGGGTGGCTTGTATGCTATCGCAAAAAGGAACCCGATCACGAGAAGACCGGCCGCAATATAGAGAGCCTGCGCCTTGAATTGCGCGAATACAAAGGGGCCGATGAGGCCGGCCGCGCTCCATGCCGTCAGCATGAACCCGTAGACCTTGCCGATGTAACCGGGGCCGAAGGAGTCAGCCGCGAAGGCCGGCATTGTGGCGAAGCCGCCGCCGTAGCACGCGAGTAAATAGCACGCGATTATCATGAAGGCGTAGTAGTTCGGGATATATCCCATGGCGACCAGGAAATAGAGGACCGCCTGGGTGGCGAACATGGTTGCGAATACCGCCTTCCGGCCGATGTTGTCGGAAATCTTCGCCCAGAATAGGCGGCCAAGTCCGTTGAAGATCGCCGATACCGCCACGACCGTTCCACCTGCCGCTGCCAGGGCCGCGATTTTCTGTTCGCCGGTCATGTCTTTAACGTATGATTCGTACAGGTTCTGGGCGATCGGGGAAAGCTGGGAGATCAGCCCGAGGCCAGCCGAGACGTTAAGGCAGAGCATCGCCCACAGCATCCACCACTGGGGTTTCTTGACCGCTTCGCCGAACTGATAGGAATCGGCAGCGGAGACGGTCGTTTTCGCTGCGACGAAACCCGTGGGGACCCAGCCCTGGGGAGGATTCTTGTAGAACTGGGCCGCGCCGGTGACGAGGACCAGGAAGATGACGCCCCAGATATAGAAGGTGTTGGCGACACCCGAGTTAATCATTTTGCCCGCTTCGTCGAAGGCCTGAAATTTGATCAGCATGGCCGGGGCTATCTGGCCCATGAAGAAGGCGCCGGCGCCGAAGCCCATGACCGCGAGGCCGGTGACGAGACCGCGTTTATCGGGAAACCAGCGGATAAGTGTTGCGATGGGGGTGACATAACCGAAGCCGTTACCCAGCGCGGCGACAACACCGAAACCGAAATAGAGAACATAGATGTTCCCCATCTGGTCGCCGAGACCGGCGATGAGTGTACCGGCACCGAAAAGAACACCGCCAAGGGTGGCGACGAACTTGGGACCTTTTTTGTCAACCAGCGTGCCTCCGAAGGCGGCGGCAAGGCCGATTATTCCCATCAGGATCATGAATGTCAGCTGTGTCTGGGTTTCGCCCCAGCCGTGGGTCGCTATCAGCGGTTTTTTGAATACCGACCAGGCGTAAACCGTACCGAGACAGAGCTGCATCACAATCGCGGCGATGGCTATCCCCCATCTTTTTGATTCTAAATTCTCATTGCTCATACTGCCTCCATTGTATCGTTAAAAAATTGATGCTCCTGTTAACGTGCGCTTCCGGACGGAATCAGATAAAAAAGGGATTCCGGCATGAATCGCGTGATGTTCAGTGCGCGCCTCCCGTATAGTACGATTTGAGGGATGCGTCGCATGCGTTGCACTTATAATTCGTGTCGCAGTGCTTCTCGAACTCTTTTATGAAATACTTGAGGATGGTGACGATCGGCATGATCGGCGACTGGCCGAGGGCGCAGAGCGACGACTTTTTCATAAGCTCAGCTTTTTTCACCATCAAGTCGATATCCTTCTTCGAGGCCGTACGCGAAGCGAATTTCTTTACCAGGTGATGCAGGTGTGAAGTGCCAACACGGCAGGGGACGCACTGGCCGCATGACTCGTGCTCGAAGAAGCTGAGTATCTGAAGGAGGAAATCGACCGCGCAGGTGTCTTCGTCGCACACAAGCACCACGCCGGAGCCGAGGGTGACCCCCTGCTTCATGGGCTGGTCGATGTCGAGGGGCAGGTCCATCAGGTCCTTGCCGAGGACGCCCCCGGCTGAGCCACCGACCTGGGCAAACTTGAATTTTTTGCCTCCCTTGATCCCCTTGCCGTAGATTTTGATAATCTCGGAGAGAGTGGCTCCCATCGGAAGCTCCACCAGACCGGTGCGGTTGAGCTTGCCTGAAAGGCAATAGAGCTTCGTGCCGCTGCAGTTCGTGGGTCCGGCGGAGAGGTACCATTCGGCACCTTTTTCGATGATCATCGGCACCGACATCAGCGTCTCCACGTTATTGACGTTCGACGGCAGGTCCATAAACCCGGAGGCGCCGGGGAAAGGGGGCTTGAAGCGGGGATATCCGCGCAGGCCCTCCATGGAGTTGATCAGGGACGTCTCTTCACCGCAGACGTAGGCGCCGCCCCCTTCCTTTATAAATACGTCAAAATCAAACCCGGAACCGAGGATATTCTTGCCCAGCATCCCCTTTTCACGGGCCTGGTACGATCGCCTTCTGGAGGCGTTCGATGGAGCGGCGGTATTCGCCCCGTATATATATGTAGCCGATCGTGGCGTCGATGGCATAACCGCAGATCGCCATCCCCTCTATCAGGAGCTGGGGGTTCTCCTCCATGAGTATCTCGGTCCTTGAAGGTACCCGGCTCTCCCTCGTCGGCATTACAGATCACATACTTCTGCATGGGGCCCTTCGAAACGAAGGACCACTTCATGCCGGCCGGGAAACCGGCCCCGCCGCGGCCCCTGAGGCCCGAGTCCTTCATCGTATCGATGATCTCGCTTGGCTTCATGGAAAAGGCCTTCTTGAGGGCTCCGTAGCCCCCCGCCTTAACATAGCTTCCTATCGAGAGTGGGTCGATTGATCCTATCCCGTCCAGAAGGCGGAGGGTCTGTCTGTCGTCCTTGATGATGCAGGCCTTCCCCTCCACCTCCGGGCCGCATTCCTCGGAGAGTGAGGGCTTTTTTTTCTTGTACGAATCGATGATCTGCCCGATCCGCTTTGGTGTGAGATTGCCGTGGATGTCGTAGTTGATCATCATCGCAGGCGACACGGAGCAGACTCCGAGGCACTCGCATTTCTCAATGTAGAAAAGCCCGTCTTTTGTCGCCTCGCCGATCCCGATGCCCAGCTTTTTAGACAGGGCATCGAAGATGGTTATGGAGCCCATTACGTGGCAGGGACCAGATTTGCATACTCGGATCACGAATTTTGCTCGCGGCTTCGTTTTGAACATCGTGTAGAAGCCAACGAAGCCGGCGATGGCGCTCTCAGGAATGTTCATCCCCTCGGCCACCTTTTTCAGGGTAGGAACGTCGAGGGAGTTGGCACCCGATTTTGCCTCCAGCTCACGCAGTATCAGCATAGTGTGCTCGCGAGCCCCGCCGTATTTTTCTATCGCTTTTTGAATGGTTTCTGTTTTCATTGTCATTTTCTCCCTTACGCGTCGATCTTTTCAATCTTGCAGGCGCAGACCTTGTACTCGGGAATCTTGCACGTTGGGTCAAGTGCGTCGATGGTGAGCTTGTTGGCCGCCGCCTCGACGAAGTGAAACGGCATGAACACGACATTGGGCTTCGGCCGCGGGGAGACCTTAACCTTTACGCGGATGCTTCCCCGGCGCGTTGATACGGCAACGGTTTCGCCGTTCTTCACGTTGAAATCACTTGCGTCGTTGGGATTGATCTCCAGGAAGGCCTCAGGGACAAGTTCGTCAAGTATGCGCGAATTACGGCTCATGGTGCCCGTATGGAAATGCTCAAGTATGCGGCCCGTGGTGAGAATCACCGGGTATTCGGGGTCGATGTCCTCCGCCGGAGGTGTGTACTCGATGGCGGTCATAAGACCGAGGCCGCGGGCGAACTTATCCTTGTGGAGGAACTGGGTGCCGGGGTGGCCCTCCGTGGGGCAGGGCCACTGGATCAATTCCTTCTCGAGGCGGTCGTAGGTGATGCCTGCGTAGGAGGGTGTCACACTGCGTATTTCCTGGAAAATATCCTCGGCCTTCACGTAATTCCAGGACGCTCCCATCCGGTTGGCGATTTCCATGATGATCCACCAATCATCCCGGGATTCTCCGGCGGGCTTGACCACCCTGTGCATCATCTGCACACGCCGCTCCGTGTTGCTCACGGTTCCTTCTTTTTCGAGGAATGCGTATCCGGGAAGCACCACGTCGGCGTACTCCGCCGTTTCTGTCATGACGATATCCTGGACCACGACGAAATCGAGCTTTTCGAGGGCTTCGATGACGTGGTGCTGGTTCGGGTCGGACATGACCGGGTTTTCGCCGAATACGTAGAGTGCCTTCACGCTTCCCTCGATGGCGGCGTTAAGGGATTCCACGATGGTGAGGCCCGGCTTGACGGAAAGGTCGAAACTGGGCAGCCAGGCCTTTTTGAATTTCTCCTTGTTCTCTTCGCTGGCCACGGGCTGATAGGCCGGGTAGACCGCGTTGAGGGCTCCCATGTCGCAGGCTCCCTGTACGTTGTTCTGCCCGCGGAGGGGGTTGACGCCGCCACCGGCAACACCGAGGTTTCCAAGGAGCATCTGGAGGTTGGCACAGGCCTTGACGCCGTTGACGCCGGATTTGAACTGGGTAACGCCCATGCAGTAGTAGAGCGCCATCGGCTTGGCCGTCGCCAGTATCCGACCCGCCTCCACGATCTTTGAGGGATCGTCGATTCCGCAGATCTCCGCCACGTACTCGGGGGTGTACTTCTCGAGGGTTTTTTCAAGCTCCTCGAAGCCTTCGCAGCGGGTCTTGACGTATTCTTTGTCGTAAAGGCCCTCTTTCAGCGCCACGTGGGCAAGTCCGTTCAGAATGGCGATGTTGGTGCCGGGATTTATCTGGAGAAATACATCGGCGTATTTCGCCAGATCAATCCTGCGCGGATCCGCCACCACGAGCTTTTTCCTGTTATTTATGACTTCCCGTTTGATCATCGATCCAATAACGGGATGGTTCTCGGTAGTGTTCGATCCTATCACGAAAAATGCATCACTCTGGGGTATCTCCCTGAGTGAGTTGGTCATTGCTCCCGAGCCGAGTGTTGCCGCCAGACCGGCGACAGTGGAGCTGTGTCAAAGTCGGGCGCAGTGATCGACATTGTTGGTGCCGATCACCGCCCTCATGAATTTCTGCATAAGGTAGTTTTCTTCGTTGGTGCATTTTGCCGAGGAAAACGCCATGATCGAATCGGGGCCGCTCTCGGACTTGATTGTGCCAAGTCGCGAAGCAACGAGATCAAGTGCCTCTTTCCATGTGGCCTTCTCGAATGTTCCGTTTTTTTTGACGAGGGGTGTGGTGAGACGCTTGTCACTTTGCACGAAATCGAAGCCAAAGCGTCCCTTCACGCAGAGGTGGCCATTATTGGGGCCTTCGTCGTTGCCCATGGCCTTGACGAGCAGGCCCTCTTTGTTCGTATAGAAATCTATTTTGCACCCCACACCGCAGTATATGCATATGCTCGATTCCTTCTCGAGCTCCCACGCCATTCCGCGGCCGAGGACGGGCTGCAGGGTGAGGGCGCCGGTTGGGCAGAGCTGCACGCAGGTCCCGCACTCGACACAGGATGAATCGCCGATCGCATCATACATGTCCGAGGAGAGGTGCGCACCGCTTCCCCTGCCGGCGAAATCCCAGACCCTGTTCATCTGGATCTCGCCGCACGCCTTTACGCATCGGCCACAGAGAATACATCGGTTCTCGTTTCTCATGAGTCCCTTGCTCGAAACATAATCCTTTTCGCGCATGTGTTTTGGGAAAGACTGCTCCGGTAGTTCCACACCGTAGCGGAAGCATAGCTCCTGCAGCTCGCAGTCGCCGTTGGCATCGCAGTAGAGGCAGTTATGATCGCCTTCGGCAAGAAGTAGTTCCAGAATTCCTTTTCTCACATCGATGACTTCGGCGTCATCGATGTCGACCTTCATTCCGTTGACCGCGGGCTCGGTGCATGCGGTTTTCAGCATCTGGTCGTTAACCTTGACCATGCATATCCGGCAGGCACCGGTTTTACTGATTTTCGGATGATAGCAGAGGGTGGGAATAGCGATGCTATTGACGCGAGCCACCTCCAGAATCGTCTGGCCGCGTGTACCCTCCACCTCCCTACCGTCGATTGTAAGAACGATTTTATCCATTAAAGGGCTCCTCTGGTGTGTGATTTTTTGGGGAGGAAGCAAAGAGCGATAATTGGTTAATTGCAGGATATAGTAATTTTATTTCAACAAAAAAAGTGATTTTGGTACCCCAAAATATTAGAACGGGGGTATTTTAGTTGTAAGGGATAGCATTTGCACAGAAGAAAATTGTTTTTTAAACATGATTGCATCGAATAACAAAGGATTGTGCAAATCGGGTGTTCATATTTTCACAGGTTAGTACTCGACATTGATTTCCCTGAATTTGATTCATGCCTAAGGTCCTGGATGCAACAGATGTCGCCAATAAGCCGGGCGTGGAACAGGAGGAATGGTCGGAAGAAAATTATCTTATCGAAATTGTCTACAAAAAAGAAAGAAATTAATATACAGTAATTCTTTTTTGTAAAACATGTATATCGTCGGGGAGTGCCAGTATGAAAGCCCGGGAGTGGCGAGAGGGCGGAAGCCTGGCTATTTGATGAGAGGAAAGAACCGACATGTCATTCCATATATAAAAGTCTTGAAAAGATATCGGTGAACGTTATCTCTGGATCAGAGCCGCCGGGAAAGTCCCTCAATGGGCAAGCCTGGGGCGATTGTGTTAAATGATGCAGGCAGGACCACAATGAAGAATCTTGACAAACTCTTTTATCCTGAAAGCATTGCCATCGTCGGTGCCACCGAGGTCAAGCTGAAATGGGGCTCCATTGTCACGGCGAATATTATCGAGGGGGGCTTTAAGGGGGCGGTATATCCAGTGACACTCTCACGGGAAAGCGTGTATGGACTGAAGGCCTATCCGGCCCTGAAGGATATATCGGGTCCGGTAGATCTTGCCTATATCGCCACACCGGCCAGGACGGTGATGGGCATTCTGAAGGAGTGCGCAGACAAGGGGATCCGAAACGCGGTCATCATATCGTCCGGATTCAGCGAGGCAGGAGGGGAGGGTGTCGCACTGGAAAAGGAACTGGCCGATTTTTCCCGGGCCCATTCGATACATGTGGTGGGACCCAACACGATGGGTATCTCGAACCTGAGCTGTGGACTCTTTGGCACCGGCGCCCATCCCAGGCCGCGGAGCGGAGGCATATCGATCATCGCCCAGAGCGGAAACGTGGGGAACCAGATCATGTTATGGGCCGAGATTGAGGGCTTTGGAGTCGGGAAGTTCGTCGGCTCAGGCAACGAGGCAGTCCTGAAAGTGGAGGATTATCTAGAGTATTTCAATGAAGACCGGGACACGTCGGTCATCCTTATGTATCTCGAGGGCGTGGACGATGGGAGAAGGTTTTTCGAGATCGCGAAAAGGACCTCCATGAAGAAGCCGGTGATCGCACTCAAGGCGGGAAGGACCGCAGGAGGGGGGAGGGCCGCAAGCTCCCATACCGGGGCCATGGCGGGTTCCTTCGAAGTTTTCGAAAGCGTGATGAAGCAGACCGGGATAATGATAGCCATGAATCCCACCGAGCTCCTCGAACTTTCGGCGGCTTTTGAGAGCTTCCCCCTGCCGCGCGGCAACCGTGTCGGCATCGTCACCCTGGGCGGAGGTTGGGGCGTGATAACGGCGGACGAGTGCGAGGAGCGGGGCCTGGTGCTGCCGCCCCTTCCGGAGGATATTAAGGCAAGGCTGGATAAAAAACTCCCCTCCTTCTGGAGCAGGGCTAATCCCGTCGACCTGGTGGGCCAGCCTGACCCGGATCTCTTTTCCGAGGCGATCGAGATAATGGTGGCGTCCGATGCCTTCGACGCAGTCATCGTTCTGGGGCTGGTGGGTTCGGCGAAATTCGGAATCAGGCCCATTCATGCCGCGCATCGGCTGGGTTTCATAACTGATGAAGAAATGAAGATGATAGATGAGAGTTCGTTGCTCGTTGAGAAGAGGCTACTCAACACCATTTCCGATACGATGAACAAGTACCGGAAACCGATTTACCCGGTCACCCTGGCCGCCTTCCCCGATGACGATATGGTCTACGGCGATGAAAAGAACGAGTACAGGGTGATTGTCTATAAGACGCCTGAAATGGCGGTGCTCTGCCTCTCGACACAGTACCTTTACGGCAGGTATCTGCAGACGCGCGGAGAGGACCGTTCCTGATAGCGCGGTTGTACCGGTGAAGGATAAAAAACTTGACATTTTCATAACGGGCGTAGAAAGCTTAGCCCTGATTTCGGGGGCTCTGCGTGTATGAAATAATAATCATGGCTGTTCTGATCCTTCTTCTGGTCGGTTTCGGTGCTGCGGAGTTTGCCTATCATCACAGGAATCTGAAATCGATTCCCATACGGATTCATGTAAACGGGACGCGGGGAAAATCATCGGTGACAAGGTTGATCGCCGCAGGTCTGCGAGAGTCGGGAATTCGCACCTTCGCCAAAACGACGGGTACCCTCCCGCGAATGATCATTCACGACGGTACCGAGTATCCGGTGTACCGCCAGTCGAGGGCGAACATCATAGAGCAGGTTCGAATCATCGCCTTCGCCGCTCGCAACAGGGCGGAGGCAATGGTGATCGAGTGTATGGCGCTTCAGCCCTATCTCCAGAGCCTGTGCGAACTCCGGCTGATTCAGTCGACACACGGCGTAATCACCAATGTCCGTGAAGACCATCTTGACGTCATGGGGCCGAAGGAGAGGGACGTGGCGCTCTCCCTTTTGGGCACAACGCCGGAAGGGAAAATTCTTTTTACCTGCGAACGGGACTATCCGGAGGAATTTGAATCTGCCTGCAGTTCGAGGGGCACCGAACTGTCCGTGGTGTCCGAGAAGGAGATCGAGTCCCTGAGCGGTGAGGAGATGTCTCGTTTTCCCTATGTCGAGCATCGTGAAAATGTCGCTCTTGCCCTGAAGGTGTGCGCGTCCCTTGGTGTGGGTCGCGAGACGGCCCTCAGGGGCATGGTGAAATCGGAGCCGGACCCAGGGTCGATGAGCGATTTCAGCCTCGACTTTTTCGGAAGGCGGATATATTTCATCAACGGCTTCGCGGGTAATGATCCCGAATCGACGGAGACGATATGGCGCATGGCCCTGGAGCGGCATCGGGATGTGGAATCGAAAATCATGATCATCAACAGTCGTATCGATCGACCGGATCGTTCGCGGCAGTTGGGTGAGGCCATGGCATCATGGCCGAAGGCCGACCGGTATATCCTGATCGGGTCTGGTTCCTATTTCGTGGAACGGTACGCCGCCAGGGCCGGTGTCCAAACGAGGTTTTTCACCAACGCAGAGGACCTCGGAACCGAGATTGTGTTCGAGGAGATCCTGAAGTACTGCGGCAGGCGCACGATGGTGATAGGCGTCGGTAATATTGCGGGTCCGGGTCTCGAACTCGTCACCTATTTCAAAAACAGATCTGAACCGTTGTGGCGCGATTAAGCCAATACAGCCCTGCGGGGTTATGAGGGAAACATGGCGGATATCATCACACTGGCGATAGGCCTCGGGCTCTGCGTCAGCCTTCTCTTCTCCGAGTTTTTCGGCATTGCCGCGGGCGGCATGGTCGTACCCGGGTATATCGCCTTCTATCTGGACAAGCCGCTGGTGGTCATCTGCACACTTCTGGTCAGTCTGGTGACCTATTTCATCGTGAATTCTCTGGGGGCCTTCGTCATCATTTACGGAAGGAGGCGAACGGCGCTCACCATACTGGTGGGATTCCTTCTCGGATGGTTCGTTCGTTCTCTCGGGGTAATACCCGTTGGGGGTGAAATTATAGACCTGACCGTGGTGGGTTATATCATCCCCGGGCTTATCGCCATATGGATGGACCGCCAGGGGATTCTGGAGACCGTCACGGCTCTGATCATATCGAGTACCATTGTGCGTTTCATCCTGATAATCGTATTTGGCAGGGATATCGCCATATGAAAAAGCTCATCTGGAAGCCGAGTACCATTTCCTGGCAGATACACATGATCATAGCGATCGCTGCCATTATAGGCCTGGTCATCGTCGAATCGTTTCAGGTCAATGTAAAACAGCCCTACTTCAAGGAAAAGGTGCAGGCCGCCAACTATATGATGAAGGGCATGGAAATCATCAGAAGGTACCGCCTGCAGAAAATAGGTCCGATTAACAGTAAAATTGATCCGATGAGGTCGGGGCTCGTGGGAGTGCTCTCATCACCCATCACAAGCACCACGATGGACGTCGATTCCAAACTGACGACCATCAACCCGAACTGGGCGGCGGTCATTGTCGCCATGTTGAAGGAGGCCAGTGTACCTAACGGCAGCACCGTGGCGGTGTCGTTCACCGGGTCATTTCCCGCCATGAACCTGGCGGTCCTTTCCGCCGCCCGGGCCCTCAACCTCCGGCTTATCATCATCACCAGTCTTTCGTCATCGACATGGGGGGCCAACATACCCGATTTTACATGGCTCGACATGGAGCACCACCTTTATTCCGAGTTATTCACGCCGATGAAATCGGTCGCCGCGTCCCTGGGGGGTGTGCAGGACAAGGCGCTGGGGATGTCCGACGAGGCGAAGGGGATTCTCCGTAACACGATCATAAAGTATTCCATAGAACTCCTCGAGTTCGAGGATATAAAAATGAACATCGCGGCCCGTATGGAGATATACCATGATCGAGCCAGGGACAGCCAGATCGCGGCATATATCAACGTGGGGGGCGGTACGGTGGCGGTAGGCTCTTTCGTGGGAAAGATGCGTTACAGGCCCGGTCTCAATATCAAGCCGCCGAAAAGGGCCCTCCGGATCGACAGCGTGATGACAAGGTTTGCAAGAAATGGCGTGCCGGTGCTCAATATAAACCATATGAAGATACTTGCCAGAAGATACAACCTTCCCATTGCCCAGAAGAAGATTCCGAAGATCGGTGAAGGAGAGATATTCTACCGCATGGAGTACAGCAAGCCCCTGGTGGCGGCCGTACTTCTGATGCTTCTCCTGTTTCTTTTCCTTTTTTTAAAAATGGGAATAGGGCACAGGATACTGCCCCTGCGCACAAAATCGAAAAAGGCCCGCCCGCCCCAGCAGATGGTCTGACCAGCCCCCCTCGGCAGTGCGGGAATCCCCGTGATTTCATCCGGGGGGTATCTGGATGGAATGGCGGCGCCCGTCAGTCACGAAACTTCAAGGGCGTAAAAGGGGGTTTTTACCGGGACGGCGTATTTCATCATTGACGGCGATATCAGAATTAATAGTTTTGATTAGACTTGTTGCATTTTTTTTATTTTTTATATGGGGTTTAAGGGGCGAAGCCCCTTAAAAAGCCCCCCGCAGGGGCTTCCTGCGAGCGAGAGAAGCAGTTTCGCAACAAATCTATTATTCACTCAACAACGGATCGAGCGTGAAATAGAATGGTCTACACATCGGGATATGGCGGACTTCCGAAGGGATATGACGGGTATGAGAGTTCTGCCATCGTGATCCTTCCGGTCCCCTATGACGGCACGTCAACCTGGCTCAAGGGTGCGAACAGGGGCCCCCGGGCGATCATCGAAGCGTCACGGAACATGTATCTCTACGATATCGATACCGATACGGAGGTATACCTGCGCGGCATCCATACCGACAGGCCCGTTCGTGAAAAGTCCTCCCCTGACGCGATGGTGGAGGCCGTGCGGGCCCGAGTGGACGGGCATCTCGCCCGAGGAAAATTCGTGGTGACCCTGGGGGGCGAGCACTCGGTGACAATCGGCGCGGTCCGGGCCCACGCCGGGGCTTGCGGGGACCTGTCGGTTCTCCAGCTCGACGCCCACGCAGACCTCCAGGATGAATTCAATGGATCGCGCTACAACCACGCCTGTTCCATGGCGCGGGTCCGGGAGTGCTGCCCGGCGGTACAGGTGGGTATCAGGAGCGTAGATGCCGGCGAATTGACGGGGGCCGATCCCGGGAGCGTCTTTTTCGCCGAGGGAATACGAGGCGGGAGGCAATGGATGGATCAGGCGATCGCCCGGCTGACCGGCAGGGTCTATGTCACCATCGACCTCGATGCCTTCGACATCGCAATTGTTCCCGCCACGGGGACCCCCGAACCGGGGGGGCTTCTCTGGTATGATACCCTCGATTTCCTCCGCAAAGTGATTGCGGAGAGGGACGTTGTCGGTTTTGATGTGGTCGAGCTGTGTCCTCACAGATACAGCAAGCCCTCCGATTTTCTCGCCGCGAAGCTCGTGTATATACTGCTGAGCCATATATTTAAAAAGAGGATGAAATGAACAGGAACGAGAAGAATGCCCTCCTCGCAAACCCGGTGGGGCATGCCGATTTCACCTCCTTCGATTCGAGAAAAATAATCGATTCCATGAAGGAGATGTCCTTTTCGGCAAGGGAGATCGCGACGGCAGCGGAGATTTTTCAGAAGATGATAGAAGATCCAGGCTGCACGATCATCCTTACCATTGCCGGAAGCACCGGCGCGGCCGGGTGTCTGCGGGTCTATCATGACATGATCAAGTACAACATGGTGGACGTCGTCGTTGCGACCGGGGCGGCAGTAGTGGATATGGACTTTTTCGAGGCCCTGGGGTTTCGCCATTATCGGGGGAGCCAGGTGGCGGACGACCGGCGGCTGCGATCACTCTATATCGACAGAATTTACGACACTTTCATCGATGAGGAGGAGCTCCAGGTGTGCGACGCGACGGTGAAAAAAATAGCTGATTCACTGGATCCACACCCCTATTCATCCCGCGAATTTATCTCCCGCATGGGTGAATACCTGGTAAAGAGCGCCAAGAAAAAGGAATCCATGGTGCAGACGGCACATGAGAACGGGGTGCCTGTTTTTTGCCCGGCCTTCAGCGATTCGAGCGCCGGTTTCGGGCTGGTAATGCACCAGCATGAACGTCCGGAGGGATATGTGTCCATTGATTCCGTCAGGGACTTATATGAACTCACGCAAATAAAGATGAAGGCTCCCGTGTCTGGTCTTTTTATGATCGGAGGGGGTGTGCCGAAAAATTTTGCCCAGGACACGGTTGTCTGCGCGGAGCTTCTCGGCGTGCAGGTACCGATGCACAGGTACGCAGTGCAGATCACCGTAGCCGATGCGCGTGATGGAGGCTGTTCGGGGTCGACCCTGAAGGAGGCCTCTTCATGGGGCAAGGTCGACACCACCTTCGAACAGATGGTCTACGCAGAGGCGACATCGGTGCTCCCGCTCATAGCAAGCGCTATCTATCACCAGGGCGACTGGAAAAAGCGCTCCAGGAGAAACTGGGCCGGGCTCTTCGACCGGCGGGAGTGATTATCCTCCTACTGTTTTTCCCCTTCGAGTCCCGGTATTCTGAGGCGCTGGCCGGGATGGATGACATAGGGCGTGGTGATGATGTCACGGTTGGCCTCGTATATGTCTTTCCATTTAGAGTAATCGTTCAAGAGTTTTCTGCTTATGCTTATCAGATCGTCCTTGGGCTGGACCGTGTAGTAGTAGGCGCCTTCAATTTCTTTTTTTACGGGCGTCGTTTCCACAGGCGCCGGTGCCGTCATTTTTTCCTTTGTGACCTCTTCCACGGGTTCCGCCATCGGTTGCGGGATCGCGCTTTCCGGTTTTTCCATGGCGGTCTCTTTCTTCGCATCCATGGTCGTGAAGGCCTTCTTTGCCCGGTTTCCGCATTCAGGAGAGACAAAGAGTCCGATAATAACCGCGGCAAGGATAAGTCCGATGAGCCAGATTATACCTGAAGGAACCCTTCTTTTCCGGACGGAGGAGGACCTGACCGGCTGCATCCTCTCTTCATATTCATATTCCTCGCGAGAGGGTGGGATATAGGGCCTCTGTCTGATTTGAGGTGACGGGGCCTTCGGGGTCGTTTTCTTTACCGCCTTGGGCGTGCTCTTTTTGAGTGTTTTTTTTACGATTTTCTTTGCACTTTTTTTAACAGTTTTTTTAACGCTTTTTTTAACGCTTTTTTTGGCGGATTTTTTTACCACTTTCTTCGCGGCCTTTTTCGTGCTTTTTTTAACAGTTTTTTTTGCTGAATCCTTCCCCGCGGCCCATTTTCTTATTTCAGTACGAAACCACCTGTTTGCCTCTGGCGTAAAGGTGTAAGAATCGCGAATATATCGCATGGTGTTTTTTTCTATGGGCGAGTAGTCATTGGAATCCTTGACCGCGCCGAGTAATTTTTTTACGTCCTGGAGTGATAGCCGGCCGTCCCCCTTCCCCTTGGTGGAAGAATCGGCGATTCCGATCAATCGGCCATCGTAATTTTTACCTTTGATTTTTTTATAATACGTCGCCATATCGTACCCCCTGTTGATGGTGACTTTATTGTGTCAGGGCATTTTGATCAGACTGGCACAAAAGATAACTTTTACGGAAGCATGGCATAAAGAGCTATACTTGTCAAGAAACTATGGAAGAAACTCGATAATTATCAAAAATGAACAAACATATACGCCAGGTATGGTGCAGGGCCGATATTTGCATAGATCGGGGCTTGACTTATTCAGGCGTCGGTGTCATTCTTGATGCGCATATCGGAGGCGGCGGTTAATGGATAAGAAAAGGGGATCGAATAACAGGGGAACGGTGGAGGAGAAATACACCTTTTGCCGGGTATGTGAGGCGTCATGCGGCATGGTGGCGATTGTGCGTGACGGCGTCATTGAAAAGCTTCATCCGAACAGGGATCACGCAGGGAGCGGGGGGTGGGCGTGCCGAAAGGGCCTCAGCTTTCATGAGCTCGATGGGTCTCCCGACAGGCTTCTCACTCCGATGAAACGGACGGGATCGACATGGGAGCCGCTGGGCTGGGACCGTGCTCTCATGGAAATAGGGGGGAAGGTGCGGGAGATCAGGAAGCGATGCGGGCCCGACGCGATCGCGGCCTACGCGGGGAACGGATCCGGCTTCAATCTCCCCCATGCCTTCGGTCTGCAGGGTTTCATGAACGGAATCGGATCGAAGAGCATCTATTCGGCCTCGTCCCAGGACTGCAGCAACAAGTTCCTTGTCGCGGAGTTGATGTATGGCTCGCCCGTTATCCAGACACTTCCGGATTTCGACAGATCGCAATGCCTTATCATCGTGGGCGCCAACCCATCGGCATCAAAGCTCTCTTTCGCGGGGGCGCCGCGTGTCATGAGGCGCCTCAAAGACGCCGAGGCCTCGGGGTGCCGCATATTTCACATCAATCCCCGTAGAACCGAAACCGCAGCGGCCACGGGACGGCACATATTTATCAGGCCGGGCACGGACGTTTTTTTTCTTCTCGCCCTTGCGTCGGAACTGATTCGTGCGGGATGTGTGGACCATGAAGCGGTACGGCGCCATATGAAGAATTTCGAGGCCCTTCGGAACGTCGTTCTCCCCTGGACGCCGGAGCGCGCCGCGTCGGTCACAGGCATGGCGCCGGAGGTGATCCGTGAGCTCGCTTTGGTCTATCGGGAATCTGCGCCATCAATTCTCTACTGTTCGACGGGTATAAACCATGGGCCGGACCCGTCGCTTTCATTCTGGATCATAGAGGCGGTGAACGCGATATCGGGTAACCTTGACCGGGAGGGAGGAACGCTGGTCGGCAGGGGCATCATAGACCTCCCGAAAATGACGATGAAAAGCGGCGCCCTTCGCAGTACGCACAGGTCCCGGGTGGGGGGGTTCCGCGCTGTCATGGACTGCCTTCCCGGCGCCGTTCTCCATGATGAAATACTGACACCGGGCGATGGGCAGGTGAAGGCCCTCTTCGTATCGGGTGGCAATCCCCTTCTTTCATTCCCGGACAGTCGAAGAATGGAAGAGGCCCTGGAAAGCCTTGAGCTTCTGGTGAGCGTCGACATCTTCCGGAATGAAACGGGAAATTGTGCCCACTACCTGCTGCCCGCGACCTCGTTTCTCCAGCACCCGGACATCAATTTTGTCTTTCAGTCAATGATGGGGATAATGAACCCCCCGGTACTCAACTACAGCGACGCGATGCGTCCCCCGGAGGAGGACCAGCGTGACGAGTTCCGCATCTACCGTGATCTGACGCGTGCGGCGGGGCTCCGCTTCTTCGGTTCATGGGTCGTTTCAGTGCTTGTCGGAGCGGAAGGGCATCTCCGGCGGCTTCCGGTGGTCGGGCGCCTCTTCGAGCTGACCCAGAAGAGAATCTTCGGCATGATACTCCGTTTTGCCGCCGGCCTTTCGCTTCGGAAGGCACGGAAACATCCGCACGGATTTCACCTCGAGCCCCTGAAGGAGAAAAACTTTCTCGGGAGGCGCGTTCTCACGGGGGATGGGAAGGTCGACCTCGCCCCCGCACCCCTTGTAGACGCGGCTTCCCGGCTCGAGGCCCGCTACCGCGAAGAGCTCGATTCAAGGGGATCCATCAGGCTGATAAACATGCGTGAGTCCCTGTCGCACAATTCCTATTACCATAACGCGCCCTCATGCGTAGGCGGGGAGCGATGGACCAATTATCTTTACATGAACCGGTCCGACGCGGAAGCGGCGGGGCTTCTCGAACGGGGAATTGGCGGAGGTGCGGTCCAGGACCGGCAGCGTCAGGGTCCCGGTGGCGATAACGGACGACCTGATGCCGGGTGCGGCCGCGTTACCCCATGGATGGGGTCACGCAAAAGCCGGGGGTCTCCGTGTGGCGCGGGATCATCCGGGTGTGAATGCGAACTATCTCACGCCGTCGGGACCCGGCGTCGTCGATCCCCTGTCAGGCATGGCGCGCCTGACTGCGATTGACATTGAGATCGTAAAAGCCGAGGATTAGGGATATGCGTTCAATGCCATCTGGCGGGCAGCTTCGATGGAGGACACGCTGATGGAAATCGTACCACTCAGCCAAGTCCCTGCATATTGCCCCGTGCTTGCGAGATGGGCCTTTGACGAATGGTACCGCGGACGATCTATTGAATATGAGACCGTTCTGATGTCGTATCGGGCCCGGGCCGCGGGGGAGATCCTCCCCGGGACCCTCGTGGCCGTGGAGGAAGGGCTCCCTGCGGGGATGGTGACGCTGAAGCGCGATGACCTCTGGTCGAGAAAGGACCTGAATCCATGGCTTTCTGCGCTCTTTGTGGCGTCCCCCTTTCGTGGACGCGGTATCGGCCAGGCCCTGGTGGGCGGGGTCAGCTCACGAGCTCTGGAGCTCGGGTATGCGAGCCTGTTTCTATTTATCGGAAGGAGCGAGCCCGGACGACTCGAGCGATATTACCGGGACCGTGGCTGGGAGGAGTGCGGGAAAGCACCCGACAACGATGGATTCGAAACCGTGATAATGCGCCTTGATCTACCGGCGGGGCCAATCGGGAATGGTTATACAGGAAGGGCTCAGATCATCTGATAATGGTTTTCCCTGAACAATTTTATACAGATATCGGTCGCGTCTTTATCGAAATGAATCCCCCGCATTTTTGCTATCTCGCCCAGGGCACAGGTCGATTCCCAGGGACGCCCGGTAGGGACGATCGGATGCCATCGCCTCAACAACGTCGGCGATGCAGAGGATGCGCGAACCGATCAATATATCCTCGCCCTTCAGGCCGCGGGGATATCCTGACCCGTTATACCATTCGTGGTGCTGGTATACCATCTCAGCAAGAGGCCAGGGAAAATCAATGGTTTTCAGTATATCGTAACCTATCTGGGGATGGGTCCTGATCAGGTCGAACTCGATCTCGTTGAGACGGCCCGGTTTGCTCAGTATTTCCGTCGGGATGCATATCTTCCCCAGGTCGTGTATCACTCCCGCCATGTATATTCCTTCAATCTGCTTTTCCGGCAGTTTCATCTCCAAGGCTATCATTTTCGCGATGTCGGCGACACGGCGCTGATGGCCGGCGGTGTAGGGATCACGCGTTTCAAGGGTCTGCGCCATCGCCTGGATGATGCCAGTCACCGCCTTTTTTATCTGGATATAGCTTTCCTTGAGTCTGATCTCCGAATCGATCCGGTCGGAATCGTCGCGAAGAACGAGTACGGAGCCTGATTTATCACCGGTGATGTCGTTAATTGGCGATATGTTGAAGTCGACGGGGATCTTTTTCCCGGACGGGGTGAGGAAGTAATTGAAGGCGATGCCATCTGCGTCAAGGAGCCCGTCATACTTGAGGTTCATGACTTCCGAGAAACGCCTTCCGATAAGTTTGTCGATCGTCAACTCCGTCATTTTTTCCGCTACGGGATTTGCGTAGGTTATCTGATCATCAATGTCCATAACCAGCACCGCGTCACCAATACTGTTCAAGATGGTGAAGAACCGGAGCTCGCTTTCCTTCAGGCGTTCTTCCATCTGATGTCGGAGAAGGGCCATTTCTATGGTTGACTTGAGCTCCTTCTTATCGACGGGTTTGACGATGTATCCTGCCGGGTTGGTCAGAAGGGCGCGCTTCAGGGTGGCGCTGTCTGAGGATGAGGTGACATAAATGACCGGTATGTTGTGTATCTCGTTGATTTGCCGAGCCGCATCGATGCCATCGATTTTTCCCTCGAGGGTTATGTCCATGAGCACCAGTCCATAGCTGGATTTCATGACTTCATGGATCGCTTCTTCGCCGGACCTTACGGTTTTGAAGACCCCGTATCCCAGGTCTTCAATAAACCTGGTGAGCATCAGGATGGTGGTCTTCTCATCCTCGACGAGAAGTATTTTCTTTTTCATATGGGTTGCGTGTCCTTGATGCCCAGTTGACGGCTCTATCGGAATATTTGGAGAATACGTCCGATCAGTTGTGTCATTCTCTCTACAAGTAATAGTGTATCATAGCTATTCAAATTTTTCAAATCATTCTTGTAAATTTATTACAAAAAATGTGCCATTTTAAGGGCTTTAGGGTTAAAAAATTGATGAATTTGCAACTGAACTGCATGCAAAGCTGTCATTTAATGACATTCATGAGGGGATTCGAGCAGATTCTACATGAATAAAAAGGAAGGCCCTGCTTATCAGGAGAAGCGCCAATAAAAAAGGCATTATTCCAATCCTGTTGTGAAGTTAAAAAAAGATTCAGCAGTACCCAAAAAACTTGACATACGATGCGGATAGAGACTGTAAGGTAGGTACCGGGGTGCCTGTTCCGGCACGGATTTGCTTCCCCGGTTATCCGGCAAGGGGTCGGGAACCCCATGATTCCCGCCGATAAAGATCAGCATTGCCGGCAACGCCTCGAAACAAAAAATTGTGGATTAATTTATGGGCATTTATACTCATTGGAATTTCCTTAGATCCAAAGATTGAAAATTCTGATGTGTACCCCTTATGCGCCCAAAAGGGAACATCATTGTTTGATTTTTGAGGGTTCCTTATCAAATAGGATTTATAGTGTCTACCCCTGTGGTGGAAACCCGGAAAAGTAAAGGCCTTTTCGCCTGCCGAAAACAGCCGGTTTGTTTTCCGTGAATCATCGTTTCTCAATATTGCGAGGGGCATTATCTGGAGGCGTTACACATGCGGAGTCTTGGCATCAATATAGGGTCTTCGAGCATCAAGGCGGTATTGCTGGAGGAGGGCCGAGTTGTCTGGAAAACCAGTCTCGCCCATGACGGCAATTTCAACGAGACCCTGAATACCATAGTACGTGAAAAAAACATTCCCGTCGGCACACAGGTCCTGGTGACCGGCAACGAGGGGCGGTATCTCCTCAACCTGAACAGCGTGCTCGAGTCGGTCTGCATCGAGGAGGCCCTCGCGCGCACCGGACAGAGGGTCGACGCGGTCGTATCCCTCGGAGGAGAGAATTTCGTCGTCTATACAATAGATCAAGACGGTAAAATGATCACCAGTTTTTCCGGCAACAAGTGCGCGTCCGGTACCGGAGAGTTTTTCAAGCAGCAGCTGGGGCGCATGGACCTGCGGCTTAATGACGTCGATCACCTGCCCGAGACAGCGAAGGTCTGCCACATGTCTTCACGCTGTTCCGTGTTCATGAAAAGCGATTGTACGCACAAGCTGAACAAGGGCGAAGCCACCAAGGCGGACATCGTCCTTTCCCTTTCCGACGTAATGGCGACAAAGGTGGCGGATTTTCTTAAAAGGGCGCGAATCAACTCCGGGCGCGTGCTGCTCACCGGGGGCGTGACACGCAATGGCTACCTCATCAGTTCCGTCAAGGAGAAGTTGCCCGACATCGAATTCATCGTGACGGAGGAGGCTCCCTATTTCGAGGCCTTCGGTGCGGCCTATCTGGCGGTTGATTCAGGGAGCCCCTTCCCCGGTTTTGCGGGGCTCTTCAGGGAGAAGGAGGTGGAGTTCGCCAGCTATCAGAGCCTTCTGACCGCCGAGGGGAAGGTGACCTATCTTGAATCGAAACGGGGCAGCGCCAGGCCGGGTGGAGAGTATATCCTCGGCGTCGATGGAGGGTCCACCACCACGAAGGTCGCGCTCATCGACATTGAAACGGACGAGATAGTGGCCTCCCACTACGGCCGGACTCACGGGGATCCTGTCAATGCCCTTAAAGAGTGTCTGATCGAAGTCAAGAAACAGCTGAAAGAACAGATCGGCGACGCTTCCATTTCCATTACTCTGGCCTCCACCACGGGATCTTCCCGAGAGATACTGGGGGTGTTTCTCGAAACGCCCGCCGTCTATAATGAAATTATCGCTCACGCGGTGGGCACAACCTATTTCAAGCCCGACATCGATACGCTTTTCGAGATCGGGGGGCAGGACGCAAAGTACGCCCTTATCAAGAACAGCGTCCCGATCGACTACGCCATGAACGAGGCATGCTCCGCCGGCACCGGCTCGTTCCTGGAAGAATCCGCGTCGGGGGACCTCAACATCACCAACGTTCGTGATATTGGCGACATCGCCGTACGAGCCCGGGGTCCACTTAAGTTCGGCGAACAGTGTTCGGCTTTCATCAACTCGGACATACGCAAGGCGATACAGATGGGGGCCACGCGGGAGGACATCACGGCCGGCATCATCACCTCCATTGTATCGAATTACCTGAACAGGGTGGTGGGCAACCGGACCATCGGCAAGAACATCGTCCTCCAGGGTGGTGTCGCCCTCAACAGGGCGGTGCCGCTTGCCTTTGCCATGCTGATGGACAAAAACATCACCATTCCCCCCGACCCGGAGCTTCTGGGGTGTTTCGGCGTGGGGATCCTGGCCCGCCAGAAGCTCCGGGACGGGCTGATCGAGAAGGGAAGCTTCAACATCGACGCGATCCTGGAAACGAAGATCATTTACGAGCGCGAGTTCCCCTGCAAGTCATGTGACAATGAATGCCCGATTCGCGTGCTGAATGTAAATGGGCACAAGACGTTCTTCGGGGGCCGGTGCAACAAGTACGCCAACATCCGCAAGAAGAAAAAAATCGACGATAATCTTGTCTACAACTACATCGAGAAGCGGGAACATCTTATGTTTGAGGAGTGCACTCCGCGGCCTGAGGAGCTCGAGAAGAAACGCGATTACGTCGTGGGTGTGCCCAGGGCCTTTTCCGTGTACACTCTCTGGCCCCTCTACTCCTGGTTCTTCCATGAGCTGGGTATCGAGACCCGGCTATCCGAGGAGATTTCGCATGATGGTATCGCCCGTACCGAGGGGTCCTACTGTTTTCCCGCTGAAATAGCCCATGGCGCCGTGCAGGATATCCTGAATCGTGGCGTTGATTACGTGTTCCTGCCTCACTTTCGCGACCTTGAGAGTTACGAGGAAAAGGTTCATGCAAACTTCTGTCCCATCACCCAGGCGCTTCCCTATTACATCAAGAAGGCCTTCATGGAGGTCGATGAGAATAAATTCCTCACGCCCATAGTGAGCTTCAAATTCGGGAAGGAGAAGGCCCTGGAGGGATTTATCTCCATGGGGGCGCAGCTCGGCATCCCGGAGAAAGAGGTGCGCCGCGCCTTCTCTGTCGGCTACCGTAAACAGCAGGAGTTCGGGGATCGTTACCGGCAGATGGGGATCGAGGCCTATCAGCACGCCGTCAAGGCCGATCATCCGGTCATCGCGGTGCTGGGGCGGCCCTATAACGCCTTCACCCGCGACGCGAATATGGGCATCCCGCTCAAGTTTACCACACGGGGCTATTCGGTCATCCCCTTCGACATGCTTCCCTTCGAGGAGGCGAAGATCTTTGACAATATGTACTGGTACTACGGCCAGCAGGACATGAAGGCGAGCGTGTTTCTTAAAGACGAGCCGAACATCTTCGTCACCTTCATATCGAACTTTTCATGTGCGCCCGATTCCTTCATGCTGCACTATGTGAAATGGATCATGGGAACCAAGCCGTTTCTGGTTCTCGAACTTGATTCCCATTCCGCGGACGCGGGTATCGACACCAGGGTCGAGGCCTTCCTCGACATCATCGAGGGGTACAGGTCGAAATTCAAACGGATCAGCGAGGAGCGGTATGACAACGGCCTCCGATTCATCAACAACGGCGTTGACCGGCTTCACCTTGTGGATCTCAAAAATGACCGGAAGATCGAGCTCTTCGGCAACAGCCGTGTCAAGATGCTCCTCTCCAACATGGGACGCCTTTCTAGCGAGCTGCTGGCGGCGTCTCTCAGGGCGGCGAACGTCAATGCGGAAGCGATGCCACTGCCGGATACCTATACGCTTCAGATGGCACGTAGCCACATGTCCGGAAAGGAATGCCTTCCTTCCCAGTTGGTTCTCGGAAGCGCTCTCAAATTCTTCTCCTCGGACAGGTACCGGAAAGATGAGATATATCTCCTTTTCGTTCCAACAACCACCGGACCGTGCCGGACGGGGCAGTACTTCGTCTTTTATGAAAACCTTTTCAAGGACATGCGGCTCGAAAACGTGGTGGTGGTGACCCTCGATTCCGATAACTCATACAACGAGCTTGGCCCCGATTTTAACAGGAGCGCCTGGTGGGGGCTCACGGTGGCGGACTACATGAAGGATGTCGAAACATCCCTCCGCACCTGCGCCGTTGATCCGGTCACAGCCATCGCCAAATACGACGAACTGTGGCAGGAACTGGTGGAGGTCACCGAGACCGATATAGGAAGGGTGCTTCCCTCGCTGAAGCGCATTGCGGCGGAAATCGCCAAGATACCCCTGAAGCGGAGGATTGAGGACACTCCGAAGGTCCTTATTGTGGGAGAGATCTACGTGCGCCGCGACGATTTCGCCGTCGATGAATTGATACGGATGTTCAGTATGCGCGGCATCATCGCAAAGGTGTCCGGAATTACGGAATGGATATACTACTGCGATTACACCAGGAAGCACGACATCCAGAAGCGCCTGGGGCTTCTACCCTGGTATCGGAAGCCATTCTCCAGGGAATTTCGCGACCTCATCGCGTGGAAAATCGAGGAGGCCTTCAAACACAATGTCGAGAGAAAGGTCAAGAAGGCTCTGGAGATCACCGGGCTTGTGCCGCACACCCCTCATGACATGGAGCGGATCATGGCCAACGCGAAGGAGCATTTCGTGAGCGATGATCTCTATTCTGAAATTTCAATTTCTAGCGGGGTCGCCTCCACCGCCATGATGGAGGACTATTCAGGCATCGTGAACATATCACCCTTCGCCTGTCTCATCGGAAGGGTGATTGAGGGCCTGATTACCCCCTGGTCGCGCGAGCGAAAATTCCCGGTGATATCAGTTGAGATCGATGGCGATATCCTCCCCCCGGCGATCGTGAACAAGCTCGAGATATTCATGCTCAACGTACTCAGATTCCGCCACAATCCCATTCTTGCCGACCTGGTCGAGAGGGAAGGGGAAGAAGCGGTTTCCCTGGACAGGAAGATCATCAGGACATAGGGTAACGAAGGAGGAAGGAACCGGGTGTCGTACCCGATTCCTTCCCGGGGGATGAGGATTATTTTTTCGCCATTTCAGCGATTTTTTTCACTTCCTGCGCGGCATCCTTGCGTATCACAAGAATTTCCCCATCCGCCTCGACCACGATGACATCCGAAAGTCCTACCACGCTGACGCGGTTCGTTTCGGTGTATACGGAGCAGTTCTCGGATTGAAGGAAAATAGCCCGCTCCCGTTTTGGGGATCGGTTGCCATTTCCGTCCGGCGCCAGGATTTCGTCGATCGATTTCCAGCTCCCCAGGTCGGTCCATCCGAAATCGCCGGGAATGACGATCCGGTTGTCCGCTTTCTCCATGATGCCGTAATCTATGGATATCGATTCGAGGCCGTCAAAGACCCGCTTCTTGATTTCCCAAACCTCACCCTCATTTGAAGCGATTTCGTCCCCGCTGAGTGACGAAAGGGCTTCGAAAGCCTTCATGTGTTCCGGCATCAGCTCCCTGAATCGCCCCATGATGGCAGATGTTTTCCAGATGAAGATGCCGCTGTTCCAGAAGTAGTTCCCGGATTCAAAGTATGTGCGGGCGAGGGATATGTCGGGCTTCTCCACGAAGGAGTCGATCTGGCGAGCCTTCCCGGTTCCCTGAGCGGCCTTGATGTAGCCGTAACCTGTCTCCGGATAGGTCGGCGTGATGCCGATGGTGACCAGGACGCCTTTTTCGGCCTGCGTGATTCCCTCCCGGAGGGTCCGGTCGAATCCCGCCGTGTCGAGAATGTGGTGGTCAGCGGGTAGGGCCATCATGACGGAATCATCCCCGAGCTTCTCAAGATAGATCGCCGCGTAGAGAATCGCGGCAGCGGTGTTACGAGGGCGCGGCTCGGCAAGAACGATTCCTGGCATTTTGAATTTTCCCAGCTCTTCCCTGGAAAGGGACTCGTGTTTTTTTGATGTGACGATGAGTACACGACCCGGATCGAGGGGGAGGAGCCTTCGGATGGTTTCTTCAAGGAGGGTTCCCCTGCCTGAGAGGTTATGGAACTGCTTCGGTTTTTCGTCCCGAGAAAGGGGCCAGAGGCGCGTCCCCGCCCCGCCCGCGAGAATGACCGGTGTTATGTTCATAGTGTCTCCATGAATATGATGATTGCACTACGAAATATGACCCGTACGCCGGATCGAAATGTCAACAATAATTCAATGCGCCGCGACGGCGGTGCTGTGCGGCCCTGTCAGGGAAATGTCAACGACGACATATTTTTCGGAAGGCTCCGGGGCGGGCGCTTTTTTTATTGCAATTCCAGCCAGAAACCCCGTATGGTATACAGGGGCCGGATCGGCCCCTGGTGAGACGATTATTCTCGCGTGAAGGATTAGACCGTGGCTGAAGAGCAGAGCTTTTTACAGAGCATAAAAATCGACATCAGCAGGAGCTTCAAGCTCGCCCCCTACGAACGCCTTACCTTTCACAGGATACTCGGCATATTGAAGTCGGATGTCGGGATGAATATTCTCACCAGGGAACTGGAGAGGGGCCCGGAAACCAGGTCCAGCGCTATTTCCGCCCTGAGCGGATTCGAAAAGCCCGAGGCCCTCGCAGCCCTGGCGGCTTTCATCGATCAGGATATTACCGATGCGGAGCGGATCATGATCTTCGAAACCCTGAAGAAGCGCGGGGGAACGGAGCATGTCAGGGGAATCATCGAATTCATCAATGGGGCGGGGGAACACCAGAACTCAACCGAATGTATCGCCGCCGCCTTTGACGCCCTTCGCGCAGCAGGCGGCGACTCGGAGGATGTGATGGGTTTCCTGACCTCAAACATCAACTCCGAGAGGGCTGATCCCCAGATCGGGTGCTTGTCCATCGAGGCCCTGTCCTCGTTCAAGTCGATAACCGAGTTCGAATCCATTCTTAAGAAGGGCGACGATGATCAGTGCCATGCGGCATACAGGGCGATTTACACCCTGGCTGCGGATCTCGCCGACAGGGCCGTGCGGTCAAAAAGCGAGGATGATCGCCTCTTTACCTATTCCCCCGACAGCGAAGACAGGATCGTACTGGAGATCAGGGTCCTCCTGGGAAAGATGACGCACAATTTCGATGGCTATTCTAATCGGACAAAAAATGCCTTTATCTGCGCGATGATGGCGTGCAATCACAGGGAACACCTGATCTACACGATGAAGGCGCTCACTTCCGGCGATGTGGATCTGGTCGGCATGGTTCTCTATTCCCTCCATGTAAATGTTACCAGGCTGCGCGATCCCGATAAACTCTTCCGGAGCCTCATCGCATTTTCAACGGAGCTGAACCGTTTCAATGAGATGATCGTAGACATTTTCCTGAAATATTTCAGATCTCCGATCGACAACCGTCCCTTCAATCTGCTCAAAGACAAACTCTACAGCTATATCGTCGTGACCCTTGAGACGTATTTCGAGACCTATCGCAAGGAATTCATGATCACAGACGTTATAGAGAAGGGACTTCCGGAAAGCTTCCAGCGCATCAGGGTCTTCATGTTGAACAACTGTTCACCGGATGTGAAAAAAGATATACTTTCCTTTCTGACCGGGGAAGATTCGGCCATGGTGAAACATCTCATGATGAGCATGGGGCGGACCATCACCCATCTCGACGGTACAGACATCGACGATTTTACATTGCTCATTGAGGTCCTTCTTGACAGGGACAAAAAATCGAGGGAGAACTCTGCGGCGCGCCTGGAGGACCTCAATTTTGAAAAGCTTTACCTTCGCAACCGTCTCTGCAGGCTGTGCAACATCATTGGGGCCCTTCACATCGAGGAGGCGGCGTCGATACTGGTCAATATCTACAACTACCTCAAGAAGTATCCTGACAGGGAAATACTGGACGCGACGGTACTCGCCCTTTCAACCCTCAACTATTCATACATGCTGGGCGAAATCGAGGTGATGATTACCACGGGCGATGCGGAGGAACAGAAGAGCGCCCTTCGACTCCTGTCGCTGTTCACCGAACAGCGCTCCCTCAATATGACACTTGAACTCCTGAAGAACCGGGTGGGGGAGGATTCCATGATCGTGGAAAGCGCCGTCACCATGCTTCTCGATCGGGATATCAGCGGAAATATCACGGCCGTTCAGATATTCAAGGGAATAATCGTGAACAACATGAACCCGGCGATTCGCGGCATGGCGGTCCTGGGAATCGGGCAGTGCGGGTTTGATGCCGATATCGATTTTCTGAACGACCTTTTCTACAAGATGAGCGGTGATGACCAGAAAGACGCTATCGTCCGTGCGATTGCTACTATTGCCGCGCACAGTCCGAGCTATAACAAGCGCCAGCTCATCCGCTATCTTCAGGAATATCTGAAAGACCCGGGAATCAGGGTCCGAATCTATTCCTGTCTTCTTCTCGCGCGTCTGGGGAACAAGGACGCGCTGAGGGTGATACGGGACATGCTCGTGATAAAGAATAAGAGCATACAGCGTGACATCCTCACTCTTCTTGGGGACCTGAGGTCGATCGAGTTTTCCTTTTTCCTCCTTTCACTGCTCAAGGAGGAGTACGGAATATCCAAAGACATCATACCGGTTATGGTCAAACTTCCTGTTGAGGATATGAAGGAGATCGATGGCTTTGTGGTGAACATTTTTCGCAAGTATGAGGCCCCGGTCGTGGAGGGGATACAGTCGGTTCCCGACGAGAAAAAGGCCATGTCCATCGAGGGACTGCGGGAGGAGAAGGTAACGATCCTGAACATCATTATTTCCGAAAAAAGCCTCCGCACGGGCGATCAGAGCATTCCGGATCTGATCAATCTCAATCTCAGGATCAAGTCGCTTCTCTCGGAGCCGATACGGCAGCATGGGGGTACCGTAACGAAAATGTCGAACGAGAACGTCGTGGCATTTTTTGCGGACGCCCGGTCAGCGGCATCTTCGGCGATCGCCGTTGTGAAGCTCATGCGTGATTTCAACATAGGAAAGGTCGAATCGAGAAGAATCGATCTCTACCCGCAGCTCCTTACCGAGACCGTGAAAATCGTGAACGAGGAGATCCTCGAATTTCCGTTTCGTCTGGTAAATGATTTCGGGAGCTATCCCGTGAGAAACAGGATCATAATAGACGGCGAGACGATGGAAATCCTATCCGAGTTCTTCAGCATAAGGGTGATACCGGAACCGGTCCGCACGATGAGCGGGTGCGCCCTCCGTTGTTATGAGCTGCTCGATCCCGTCAATTTCATCAGGCTTTCCGAGGACATCATCAAGTCGCTCAGGGAAGAAGAGGAGCGCCGCGAACGGAAGAAGCTGGAAATCGACGCTGAGTTGAAGAAGCTCAAGAGGGAACGGGGAGGAAGCTCGTCGGTGGAGATCATGCGCGGGCTCGATGATATAGGCCAGATGCTTCATGGACAGCTCGACGAAATCGACCGGTATGTCCAGAAGCGCTCCACGGACCGTGAGCTGATAAAAAACGTGCGGAAACTCCTCACCAACGCACACAACCTCTACAGGGTCGAGATATCGAGGTTGATTGTCGACTGACTGGCCACTTCAACCCGCAATGGGCCTGACAATTACCGGGTTGCGGGGGGTAGAGGGCGCCTGCTGACAGACGGCGCTGTGGGCATTTTTAATCATATGAGACCGTGGCACCCGCCATAATTTCGAAAATAGCGCTTCGCGAGGCGTGATTGTCGTAACCGCGCAAATTGACATGTCGCAGATCCGGAATCACACCGAAGTCTTCCATCAATGTAAGGCGTCCGCTATAGCTCTTTTTCATTCTTTTCTGGGCGTTGTAGGCGCGCTGGGGCAGAAATGCCCCGGCGTTTATGAAAATGGAGAAGAGGTCCCTCAGACGATATTCGAGGCCGATATCCGCCTCGTCGCCGAACCATGTGGTCCTCCTGCCGCGCCAGTCCATCACTTTGGTGGTTCCGAAGTGGAGGAGCTTCAGATCAAGCTTCAGGGAGTCGAGGAAGGTGTACGTGACGGTTATGCCGCCCCCGTAGAGCCCGTACCAGCAGGACTCGCCGCTTCCCCGAAGGTTTAGGCCACCGATGGAATCGACCACAATATAGGAAAAGTTATGCCCGGAGCGGATGTCCTGGAAGGATATACCCGACTGCGGGTTGTCAGGATCGCCGGTTGCGCCCTCGGCGATCAGGCTCGCCCTGAGGTTGTTGACGATGAAGCCGGTTTCGAATTCGATAAGGCCGGATCTCACCGTAATCCGTCTGAAGCGATAGTATTCATCTCGTACGTAGAGATGGCCGGCATTGAATATTCCCCCGAGATTGAGAAACCAGTTTCCCGCGTTGGTACGCGTATGGAGGCCTGCCCAGTGGAGCGAGGACTTCCTTCCGTCCCCGGAAAGCCCGGCAGTGAAATCGGACGTGTTGAATGTGAGCCTGTTGCTGGTATGGCGATCGTCCTCATAGACATAATATGCTTCGGCGGTGATGATGGAGCCGATAGCGAATCGTGCACCTACGAAGAAAATGTTGTCCCATACGTAATCCGGCATGTCCGATCCCTGTCCGAAGCTGTCGTTGGCGTTGTCGAATGCCTTTATGTAGGCGGCGTAGACGCTGATTTTTTTTCCGGTAAAGTGGTGGACGTAATGGAGGCCGGTCGCGTCACGGGCGATGATATGGCCGCCGGGAAGGCTGAAGGGGAGAAGGCCGATGGAGAGCTCGGAGCCCTTAACCGGCCTGAAAAGGCCGTATACATTACGGGTGATGAAATTCGATGGTGAGCCGTCGATGGAGTAGCTGTCTTTGCCGAAATTGGCGCTTATGTCAAAGACGGTCCTGATTTCTATCTCCTGAATCGGCGCAAGGTTGAACCGGTTGCGAATAAAAAGATCGATATAGTCAACATAGCGGTAGGTGTCCCTTGATTCGAATTTTTCCGGTACGAAGGTTCGGCTCAGTGCGTTCCATGACCTCACCCTGAAAAAACCTGAAAAATCAAGCATGCCGATGAAGGACTCGCCGGTCATGGCGGTGAGCCGGGATGGCCAGGAACAGGCCATGATGAGCAGAAGCATGGCGGCGAGGCGGGTTCCGGTCTTCGTTGTCACCTTAATTCACCTCTCTTCCGAATGTTCTTTCAGCCATTTGTCGATCAGGCCGAGGCGGATGATCTCCCGTATGAAAGTGTCAACCTGCGTTTTCAGCACCTGGTCTCCGAAGGGGAGGCCGATACAAATTTGCTCGAGGAGGCCGCCACCCTGAAGGAACACATAGGAGCTTCTCGCACCGGGAGTGGTGTGGAAAATGTGATCGAGGTAGAGCGAATCGTGTATGAATCCGTTCACCGAGCCCTTTTTCAGGAGCTCGAGCCCTTCCTCGTTTGTAGGTACCGACACGCGGGGCATGCTCGGGAATTCCGATTCGAGGAGATGCTCGTATACGCTCCCCTTTTTCACCGCGATTTTTATGCCGGGGATTTGTGCGAGGTCCCATACTGTGCGGATGGGGGGTTCCTCGAAGGTGTCGCCCAGTCGGGTCCGGGGAATCGAACGTAACGTCACCAGCACGCCGGGCGTAACTGCCAAATACGGCTCGGAGAACCAAATCCTTCGGGCGCGGGAGAGGTTTCGCGAGAAGCCGCCGATAACTATGTCAACACGCCGGTCCACGATTGCGGTGGTGTAATCCCCCACGTCAAGGGGGATGAGCTCGAGTTTTACACCCAGAAAATCGGCGAGGCGGCGCGCCATATCCATTTCCACACCCCGTTCGCCGGCGTTGAAATTGAGCGGGGGATAATCCTTCGATACGCCGATGCGGATGATCTGGCGCCGCATTATTTCACCGTACGCGTCAATCGACACCGGGACGGCCGTGGACGGGGCGATCATGGCCGCAATGGCAAGAATGAGAAGGATGGCTTTTTTCATCATGGGCGTTCGCTCCTCCGATTATTTGTCGACGAACCTGTTGCTGAGATAGAGCTTTCGTTCAATCAGCGAGACAGAATGGGTGAGAAAAAACTTATTCGCGCGGTGGCGAAGAAGAATTTCGTAGTTTTTGCTCGCGGCGGCGTAGTCCCTGAGCTTGAAAGCGGACTCCGCATAGTAATAATGGTACGCAACATCGAACTCCTTCCGGGTGTCCACCATTTTCAGGGATACCATGGCCTTGTAATATTCACCTTCCTTGAAGTGGATTTTCGACCTTCCAAGCAGGGCGTTGTTGAATCGGTGATCGATACGGAGGCAGGTATCGTAATATTTTTTCGCGAGCTGGACCTGGTCGCGTTCGAAAAAGAGGTCGCCGATGAGGACATAGGTATTCAGCTCATTACGGTTCACCCTGAGGGCCTGGCGGTAACTTTCGATGGCCTCGTTATCCCGGTACCGGAGCTGATGTATGGCGCCAATTCGCAGGTAGGTGCCGGCGTATTCCGGTACCACGGCCAGCGCTTTCCTGAAATGGAGGAGAGACCTGTTGAGCCTGTTGAGATGGAAATAACAGGTTCCCAGGTTGTATCGGAACGGGAAGAAGAGGGCCGCATTTTTTAAGGCGGCATTCAACAGGCGGGTCGCGCCTTCATAATTTCCCGACTCCATCATTTCCGCAGCACGGTTGTTGGCGACTGCCAGACCGCTTTCTCCCGTGCAGTAGGCGATATCGTTTTTGAAGTAGATATGGTCCTTCGGCATTGCGATTTCCGGGGGTTTTCCCGCGAGGCCAAGGAGGTGCTGGAGGCGGTAAAATTCCTCGACCTCCGCGGCGGCCGGAGCATATACGAGAAAAAAGAGGATGCAGAGACGGGCGTAGGTGCGGGCCTGCGTCATGTTTGTCCTTCGTCAAGGTAGAGATGGCAGGCGACACGCGCCTCTCCGATGTTCCTCATCTCGGGGTAACGGCTTAGGCAGATATCCATGGCCTCGGGACAGCGGGGATGGAAGTGACAGCCGGACGGTGGTTTTTCCGGAGAAGGAATCTCCCCCGCGATGACGCTGAATCCGTGCTTGACCGGGCGCATGTTCGGAATCGACTTCATCAGGCTTCGCGTGTAGGGGTGCAGGGGTGTTGCGTAGAGGTTCTTCTTCGGGCTTTCTTCCACGATCCTTCCGAGATACATCACAACAATACGGTCGCTCATATGCTCCACGACCGCCAGGTCGTGTGAAACGAAAAGATAGGTGAGGCCCATCTTTTTCTGGAGTTCCATGAGGAGGTTCAATATCTGGCCTTGTATTGACATGTCGAGGGCGGAAACCGGTTCGTCCAGTATGACGAATTTCGGATTGAGGGCCAGGGCCCGTGCGATGCCGATCCTCTGGCGCTGGCCCCCGCTGAATTCATGTGGATAGCGGTCGCGATGGGATTTCTCGAGGCCCACGAGGTTGATTATTCTTTCGTATTCGTCGTTGATTTCATTCCGGTTCAACTTTGTGTGGATGCGAAGGGGCTCCATGATGATCTTTTCCACGGTCATCCGGGGATTGAGGGAGCTGTAGGGATCCTGGAACACAACCTGCATGTTTTTACGAAACACGCGGAGATCGGGCCGGCTGAGTTCACTTACCCTGACACCGTCAAGGATGATTTCTCCTTCGTCCGGCTCGATGAGGCGAAGGATCGACCTCGCCGCGGTGGTCTTTCCGCTGCCGCTTTCCCCTACCATGCCGAGGGTTCTGCCCCGTTGGATGTCGAAAGATATACCGTCCAGGGCCCTTACCAGCCCCGGTTTCTCGAAGAATCCGGCCTTTCGCACCGCATAGTGCTTCGTAAGTCCCCTGACCGATACCATCAATGATGAACGCTCCATTCCTTTCGGTGTCAGTTCCTGCCGCGTCGGGAAAGCGATTCCCCGGTCGGTTCCATAATGGGAATGTGACGGGGGTTGCATCAGAAAAAGGCGGCGGACCGCCGCCCGCTACGCGCCCCACCGCGGCATGACTGTAAACGTTCAGTTAGAATATAAGAATGAGCTTTATTGTCAAGGAAATCAACGAATAGATACGAAACAAAAAATTGAAGGGCGGGACGGGGAGCCATGGATTTCCCGCAAAACGAGTACCGGGATCCGGTTTCATTTCCTGACGGAAAGGGGAGAATTAAACCGTGTTCAGCATATTGGTCAGAGAAAAAATACCCGACCATGATAAATTCCTTGCGCTGTCTAGTCGCGAATCTATTTATTAGAGATCAAAACCTGGAGAGGTGGCCGGCATGAACAAAAATCAGCACAATCTACCCGTGAATAGCGATTTCCGTGTACTCGTCAGGGAATGTGATGAGTACGACGAAGAGAAGATCATCGAGATCATCGGAGGAGGAATGCGGGATCTCGGCTATGCGCCGGCCGGGGCGGTCTATGTCAAGCCGAATGTGGTGTATGCGAGTAAAAAGGGTAAATACGGATCGACGGCGTATACTCATCCCTCGGTCGTGGCCGCCGCCCTGCACGCCATCTCGGAGGTCCCGGGTGTGCGGCGTATTGACATGGGTGAAAAGACCGCAATTGGATATCCCACCCGCCTGATCTTCCGCTACGCCGGTTATTACGACCTTGTCCGCAGGGCGAGAAAGAGGGCGTCGGTACCTATCGGCATTTCCTGCATAGATGAGGAGCGCAGGGACAGGGTCTTCATCGGCGGCCAGGTGCATGATACTCTCAGGGTGCCGCGCCGCATGGCACGGTCGGAAAGCCTGGTCTCCCTTCCAAAGCTGAAGTGTCACTGCGTGAGCGCCATGACCGGGGCGGTGAAGATCAATATCGGGATCTGTTCGGATGACGAGCGATCGATACGACACGATTTCATGCTGAACGAAAAGATTGCGGACCTGCTCACGGCCGGTTATCCGGACTTCATCGTCATGGACGCCATCGATGTGGGAGTGGGAAACGAAGCGGTGCCGACCCCGCGGCGCATGGGCCTGATCATCATGGGCCGCAATCCCCTTGCGGTCGATCTCGTAGGGGCGCGCCTTCTGGGATATGATCTGGACGATGTGCCCTATCTGCGGGCTGCCGTCGACCGCGGGTACCGTCCCGCGCGGCTCAAAGACGTAAAACTACTCGGTGACCTGAAGACGATCGCGGATATCGACCGCCGGGCGAAGCGTGTCGGACCCTACGACGACGAGTTCTATCGCTGGCAGGACGTGGGACGCGAGCTGAAGCGTCTGGAATCACCCCTCCGGTTTTACTGGGGTCCGACAAAGACGGGCGGCGATAAATGCCTCACAGGGTGTGTCATGGGGCTAAAAATGTATTTCGCCTTCACGGAGAGGTACGCGGGAAGCGATGCGTTTCGTAAGGCCAGGGCCGCGGTGCTGGTCATCGGGAATATCAAGGAAGAGATCGATGCCCGCGGGAATGAAGTCTTTTTCCTGGGGAGCTGCGCCCGGGCGAAGGTGATCAATGCGGCAAGGATAACTAAAATCGACAGCTGCTTTACCACGGCAGTGGAAATGACCGAGATAATCCGGGGAAGGCTCGGGATTCCAACCCCGCTCTATGCTCCGTCACAGATCGTCCCCCTTGTCGGTGCCATGATCGCGGCATCGTTTAAAAAAATGGTTAACCTCCGCTATGGCCAGGACATGCTTCATTTTCTAAAGAGGGGGCTTTTGAAAAAAATCTGATTGTGCCGCATGACGTTGTCCTGATCGATGCCGTCATGCGGATCGCATACTACTGCCAGCCTCAAGGAGAAGATCATGGAGAAGAACGATCGATTGCGGAAAGAATACAGGCGTCTGATAATCAATTTCACCCTCCGGACCGAGGGTATCAGCTACTTCTTCATCGTGCCCCTCCTCTTCTTTTATGTCTGGTCTAACCTCGAGCTCAGCCCCGGGCAACTCGATATATTCATCAAGATATCCATCGGGGCGGTTGTGATAGTGGGCTCGATCACGAATGCCTTCAATATGCTTCTATTGAAGCCTGTTAGCGACTTCTTTAAAAAGACCATGCGTGGAGAGGAAGTGACGGAAGGGGAATATGCCCTGGCGCACAAGCGTTTTCTCTCTCTGCCGTTTCTTCACTCATTCTGGGCCTTCGTGCGCTGGGTTGTTGCGCTGTCCGTCATCATTGTGCTCATGATATTCCTGACCGATATCAATCGGGCTCAGATCATCAACATGTGGATGCTGGCGGCAATCGTCTCCACGTTTACATCCGCCACCTATTTCCTCGCGACGGAGCTCTATATACAGAAGTTGGTCGACCTGGGCGCATTTTCCCGGTGGGTGGAGACCGGTTTCCGTTTCAGGATCAACCTGTTTCCGAAATTGACCTTTTTAATCGTCACCATCACGTTTCTCCCATTTGCCTTGATCCTCACCTATTTTCTGATATTCATATCGAATCTGCAGATAGATAAATCCCTCATATTCATCAAAACTTTCATAATCAGCATTCTCGGGCTTGTGGGCGCCATTCTGATGTCGGTGCTGCTGTCGAAAACCATTCTGTCAAAAGTTCGGGTTATCCTTGATTTTCTAGAAGAGGTCGGAAGGGGAGATCTGCGTGGCAATGTCCGAAAACTTGCGGTCATGGACGAGCTCACCCTTATCAACCGGTCTGTCTATCGAATGAAGGAGAATCTACGCACGATGGCGGGAGAGGTGTCGAATACGGTGAAAGAACTTGCATTTACGAGCCGGAACCTTATTGATTCGGCCGATGCAACATCTGAAATGGCCTCTCACCAGGCGGCCATCGTGGAAGAGACCGGAAGCGCCTTTGAAGAAATGGCCGCTTCCTTCGAAGGAAACCTTGCCAGCATCGAGGAGCAGATGAGTTACTCCAAGTCCATGCGAGAAGAAATCGAGAATATATCCGAGAGGAGTTCGTTGTTGACGGGGAAAACCACAAGCCTGAAGGAGACAATACGTCGTTCAGCGACCGCTTCACGGGAGAGCGAAAAGCTCATGACGGAATCTGTGGAATCTCTGCGTGATCTGGCCGTTTACGTCACAAATATCGATGAAATGGTGGGAATGATCAATGATATCGCGGATAAGATAAACCTGCTTGCACTGAATGCCGCCATTGAGGCGGCTCGTGCCGGTGAGCACGGCAAGGGTTTTGCCGTGGTCGCGGACGAGATCAACAAGCTTGCGGATCAGACCACCTCGCTGTCGAAGAACATACGGGCTAACATATCCGAGCACCGCCACAAGATAGAACTGGAACTGGACTATATGAACAGGGTCGTGACCGCCTTCGGTGAAATGAAGGGGAGCGTGGTCGAGACCGAAGGGGTTATCAACGAGGTTACCATTTTTACCGGCGAGTTAAACGGAATGAACGACATCATCCGAGTGAAAATCAGGCAGTTGAATGAGCTGGCGGAGGGGGTGTATCATTCATCACAGGAACAGAAGCTTACAAACATGGAAATGACGAATGCCATCAATTCCATAAGTGAACTATCCCAGAAAAATTCCGAAAACGCCGATATGGTGCGCCGGTTTGCCAAGAGACTGGAAGGAAACGCAGAAACTCTGGAAAAAAATGTGGCGGAATTCAAGTCGTAATTCATTTCCTCTCATGTCGCCGTATTATCAGCAACGGAACGGGCGGATCCCTGTAAAAATTTTTTAATTGATTTTTTATCGCCTGAAATGCTTATATCGTAGTGCCGGGAACGTGCGGCGCGAAGCACGGATAATCCCCCCCGCTATATCAGGTGCCCATTGATGGACGATTTTACAATCATATCGTATCCCGGAACAAGGAGCGACCTGCTCCTTTCACTTACTGAATCCAGGTCACGCTACATGCTCCCCATTGGAGGCAGGTTCCGCGTGGTCGATTTCACGATTCGCAATTCGTTCACTTCCGGAGCGCTTAAGACCATCATATACAGCAATCATGACGACGATCTCGAGGAATATGTAGATCGTTACGGACCCTTTGGGGATATGAAGTTCCCCCCCATCAAGGTCGTGACCCGGGAATACGCGGATATAAAGGTCTGTTACAACCTCATCCTCGAAAGCAACACCGAGTATTATGTTATATATAACGGCGACAATCCGAGCATAATAGATTTCACGAAGATCATTAAAAAATACAAATCCCGGAGGACGGGCGCGGTCCTTTTCCGGCTGAATCTTGACGGAAGGCCCACCATGGCCCACACGGTCCTGGTATCCGACCAGAAGACCCTCCTGGAAGTGGTGAGGGGCGCAATCAAGGAAAAGAGAAGCGCTCCCAACCTCTTCGAAATGATCATCAACATCCTGGTAAACGAGGGCATCGTGAAGGGGACCTTCGACGCCTATTACTGGCCGGTCAAGAATGTCCCGGAGTATTATGCCCTGAGCAGGGAGATTGTCTCGAACCGGGACATATTCGGCATGCTCTATCATGATGAAATTATTAAGAGCCAGATATCCCGGGGCGGGTTCGCTCATGTGAGCCGCCACGCGAAGATCATCAACTCCTTCCTGTCCGATTCCTGCACGATCAACGGTACGGTGGATAATTCGATCATTTATCCCGGCGTCGAAATCGGAGAACATGCCTTCGTGAGAGATTCCATCATCCTCCCTTACAACAGGATTGGCGCGGGTACGCGGATTATCAGGGCCATCATCGATGAGCGCACGGACCTGGATCCCGAATCGAACTACCTCAACATCGGAAATCAGTGCCGGATCGGTTCGAACGACGAGTTCATCAAGAACGAGGACTTCCCGAAATCCCTTTTCTCCAGCATCACACTCATCGGAAAGGATTGCCGGGTGGCCGATAACGCGCGCATCGGGGGAGGTTGCTATGTAGCTTCTGGGATGGGAAACGAGTTCCTGGGACAAAAAAAATATCTTTACGACGGCACCTCGCTTCTCAGGGTGGTCGCCGATGCGTCGTAACGCCTTCATCTTCCTCGCGATTGCGGTGGTTCTTACGGGAGTTCCCGACCCGTTTTATGCCATGATGGCGAAGAGAGGGGAGGAAAGAAAGATGGATTTCCAGGAGTTTTCCAGTCGGGAAAAGGACGCCGGGGACTTTATTATCACTGTCGATGGCGATCTTCAGGAATCGCATTTCACCGGGAAGCGGTATGTGCATTACGAAACGATCGTTTTTACCGGGGCGACGGACGCCACCCCGGAATGGCGCATTCTGTACCATACCGAAGGTGATATTACTATCCGGCTCGGTAAGGAGTCCGTCACGGTCGGCTACCGGAACATGCGTACCAGTCTTTCGCCATCGTGGGAGCGGACCTATTCGGCGGATGAACTGCGTCAGTCCGTATCAGGGATAGAGAAGTCCCTGGCCTCGATGCTCGATGAGGGGAAGCCCGAGCCCCTGACACTTCGGGAATATGGTCTCGAGCCGGGGAAGCGTTACCACGCACGGATCAAAACGGAGAGCTATTATCTGCCCCCGGGACCGGAAGGTGAACCAAAACAAAAGAAGAACAGGGTGCTTGTTATTTCTGACCGTCCCCTGGCGGAAGGAACCGAGTTGACGCCCCTCTACCGGGGCTGGAGCTATTGACTCCCCGCATGCCCGTACTGGAATAGGGGCGGCGGATGCAGGATAAATTATTTCTTGATAATTGGGATGATTTGATCGAGAATTATAATGAACATTTTTTGCAGGCGTACATTTAATCGACTCGGTAAAGCGGGGTACCAATGCCCTTCCTTCGGAACAGCTCGAGAAAAATCAGGAGTGCCACGGAAGTCGGGATAATAAGCCGGGTGCTTGAAAAATATGTCAATATCGGCGAGCTTTATCGCCGCTCGGAATTCAATGCTTTGCCGGTAGAGCTGCTGGAACACCCATCGGACAACCAGCTTGTGCTTAGATTCAACGAACCGGTCGATGGAGAAAGTGTCTCGATTTTCACGATCGTGAATGGACGCTTCATCGATTTTGAATGTGATAGTATCTCCCCTGCGGGTAATGACTTTTCCGCACACAGCTACCGGGTCCGCATTGCCAGATGCTCGATCGCCCTTGAAAAGCGAACCCACGAGCGGATTGGATTCAGGGAAAACCGCCCCGCCGCGGTTGGCCTCTCCACGGTAAAGGTGCGGGAACGGCAAAGGGACTTCCTGGATTCGCTCTCCGTGAAAATGATCGTGGAGGAATTCATTCAGAAGATCGAGGGAGTCGATTATAAAAGGGTGTCGTTTCCATTCGAGAAGGATCTGTCACCCCCTGTCAGGTACGTCATTGAGACAGGGAATATGATGCACATTGAAGATATCTCAAACCCTTTGTCCTTTTTCGCGGCCAACGAATCCCTTTTCGGGAAGGACGGTTTCGAGACTCCGGGGGAAGAGCTGCGGAGATGGTTGCAGAACAATGCCACGTCCATGCACTCGATTTTTGTGCGGCCCGTGACCTACAGGCCGATTGTGGGGGAACCGTTTCCGGTCGGTTATCTCACCCTGATTAACAAGGAAAGGAGCATCGATGCCAACCGGATCAAGGCTGTTGACGCCTTTATCGAAGATCTCTCCGAAAAAATCAGGAACGGAAACCTTATTGAGTCGTCGGCCGATGCGGCGATTATCGATGTCTCACCGGGCGGGGCGAAGATCGAATTAACGGATACAGGTCTCATGGACAGGCTTGTAAAGCAGAATGTCATTATTTTTAAAATGAGCTTTAAAGAAAACGACCCTCTCCTGATATCGGGTAGTCCCGCCTATGTATACCGGAGAAATGACGGAGAATGCTTTATCGGCGTCGATTTTCGAGGGTCGCGTTTTGGACCGGGTATTGCGAGCGTTATTCCCCTTCATGTCAAACACTTCTTTTCCCTCGCAGGGAAGAGCCGGGTCGGGGACTGATGACGCGGGGTCTTCTCCTTGGAGCAGCATTTGCCCTCTTCTTCTGCGGGGGTGCCTCCGCGGAAATAGCCTTCATTCCTTACCAGATCGAAAACCCCTCCGCGGAGTTTCCCGAGAGTACCGGCGGTGAGTATTCACGCCTTCTGTCCGTGGCGGCGCTTGTGGTGAAGGAAGGAATCGAGGTCTCCTCCCCGCGTGAAATCGAGCTCGACCTTGAGCGCATGAAGCTTTCGCCGCAGGAACTGATTACTGGAGAGGACCTTGACCTTCTCGGGCGTACGAGGGGCGTCGATTATTTTCTTCTCGGGAGCCTTTCGCGCCGGGGGGGTATCTACCGCTCCCGGAGCGTTCTTTATTCCGTCAGGGAGGGGAAGATACTCTCGCGCTTCAGGGCCGAGGGGGAGGATCGTGTAAAGCTCGCAGAAAAGGAGATACGGGAATCCCTTGGCATGTACAGGGACAGGGCGCCCCGGAGGGACGCCGTTGCGGGAAGGGGGGAGATGGATCTGCTCTTCCTTGTTGACATGTCGTACCGGGTCAACAGGGAATGGAAGCAGGTGACGGGGGGGATCATCGCCCTTTCATCCCGACTTATCGATGAAGCGAGGATGGACACGAGGGTCTATATCGTCCCTTTTTCCGACAGGTCGGGATATCCCTCAGCCTCGGTATCGGTCAATTCCATTACCGCCTTGAGGGACGAGCTTGCCAGGCTGAAGCCTGCCGGGGGAGCGCGGCCCGAGAGCTTTGTCGCTTCATTGAGGTACGCGGTCGGGAGCGTCAGGTGGCGCCCCTCCGCCCGTAAATCGATGGTCGTCATATCGAACAGCAGCGTCGCGGCCAGGGGCGTGGACCAGTACGCCATAATGGCGCGGAAAAAGGGGATCGTCATCGACACATTTTCACTCGGTCAGACGCCCGGAGAGCTGAGCGAGGCGATGGAACGGATCGCCGCCGCGGGGAGCGGATCCCACCGTCATGTCGCCTACCGGCAGAGGCTCTTCAACGCATCGGGCGAACCGGTCGATGTCTATATGGAAAATGGCAGGCTTTTCAAATCGAATTATCCCCATCCCGAATGGAGGAAGGGCCTCTACGACATTTCCATGCCGCGCCGCCACCAGGGAAAGCCGAAGGACTTCATGGAGGAGGTGCTCTTCGATGAAAAGAGTGTCCCCGTGAACCCCTATACCATCCCGGAGGCATACGGAAGAATCACCATGGAGCGGATCATCAACCAGGAGGGCCTGGAGAGTAATATTGACGTCCTGTTGGGATTGGTTGCCGACAGGGAGACAGGAGGCAGGCGCGGCGCGCCGGTTTCCGCGGGCAAGGCCCTCCTTTCCGACGGGAAGATATCATTCTGGGTGAACGCCCCAGACGGTGAATGGATGGAACTTTTCAAGCAAAGATTGAAGAGCGGGCACTATTTCCTCATGGGCGTGGTGGTGGTGAAGGACACGGGGTCGCCCTACGGGGTGACTCTTATGCCCATGATCAGGCCAGTCGGCCCCGACTATGTCCCCCGGATCCTGAGGGCTGACCTGGGCGATATAGTCAGGAGGGATGAGTATTTTCGCACGCGGGGGCTCTGGCGTCCTCCAGTCTGGTTCGTGAATGTGAAGGTAGAATCGGCGGAGGGGCGCAGTGGTCGTCGGGACATAAGGGGAAAATAGGGAACCCCGGAAGGGGCAATTCGTTAGATGGCCTTGGTCGATTCGAATTTATCCTTCAGGCGTTCATGAAGGGACCTGAACTTTTCTTCGTCGAGCAGATCGAAGTGCTCAAGAATGCTTTCCTCGATATAGTAAAAGATGTAGCGACGGTCTTCAATCCCCGCCATCATGTTCGCGAGATAAATGGTATATACGACATCCCGGTATTTGTCCGAGCAGTTGAAGGGTGAATGGTGGAAGCCAATCGCCTCGATAAGATATTCGGGGAAGTTCCACTTGCGCGCGATGAGGGAACCGATTGTCGAATGGCTAATGCCGATCGATATCTCTTCCATCGTGGTAGTGGTGATTTTTCTGTTTTTCACGATGCCCGCGATCTTCCTCACGAGCTTTTTGTCGGTTGCGAGAAGGATTATTTTCCCCAGGTCGTGGAGCAGACCGGCCATATAGACATTTTCCACTATCGACGATGAGCGGTATGAAATGGCGATATTGCGGGCGTAAAAGGCGACCTTGTTGCAGTGTTCCCATATCAGCTCAAAGCTGCTGTAGCGTTCGTTCAGTATTTTCCGGGCGTTGCTGGCGACCAGAACTGCGTTCAAATTCTTCAGGCCTATGGTGACGACCGCGGTTTTGATGTCCTCGATTCGTTTATACGGGGCGATGCCTGCGGAATTGGACAGCTTGATGACATCGGTGCTCAGGGCCGGGTCCATCTTAAGCCTCCTGACTATGTCCACGATGGACGAGTCGGGGTCGCTGCACAGGCGCTGGAGTTGCACGATGTTTTCAGGGAAAGTGGGGATGCCCTCGATTTCTCGGAGGATCTTTTTCTTGATTTTCGTGATCATCTCTACAGGTTTCAGTTGTCCGGGTATGGTCAGGGAGGAGAGCGTGGATCTGCCTATGTTTTTTATTGTATAGTTACGGGATTCGATCCCCATGTTTTTCAGAAGAAGAATGGTGAGGACGATGCCGAGCCCGGCTCCCTCGGTGTCGTCCTCGATTTCCTCGTAGGCCTCGGAGAAATCATTATACTGGTTCGCCTTTTCAATTCTGAAATTGATGCGCTTGAGCTCGATGGGCAGCACGGGAGAATTGTTGGTTACGGATATCGTGAAGGAGTTACCGGAGTTTTCGAACTTTACCTCGACGAAAAAATCGCTTCGCTTCAGATCGGCTTCTACCGCGTCGAAATCTCCCACCACCTCCTTCTTGAACCGGGCCATCCCGGATCGGTAATCGGCGTCATTTGCAATATCCAGGTTGTTTTTGAGAAAGAATACACGTTTCGCATTCGCCTTGAGGGCGTTGACGAGCACCTCCCGGAGTATGGTCATCACCGAATTGAAAAGGTATATCTGGTCGTTTTTGGAAAGTATTCTGGCAAGAATGCCGTTGATCAGCATGAGAATGCGTTCACTGATAAATCTGAACGAAAGTATAACGGGTTCGCCCTTCTCAATCTTGCCTGAAATGGCTTTTCTCTTGATGAGTTCTACCATAACTGTGGGACGCCCGATTTAAATTGCCACATTAACAAATTCTTCAGCCTGATCGACGTGCACATACTATGTATGCGGGGAACCCTCACAGTCAAGCAATTAATCCCCGGCAGAAAGATCGTTTTTGTCCCGTAGCATGATGGCGCGGGCCATGTCGGTCAGTTTTTCCCGTGTGTTCAGCTCGGGGTCGTCGAGTACGGCCTCCAGGAGCTCGTTTAATATTCTCCCGATGATCGGTCCCGGTGTGAGGCCCAATTCCTTCATGAGGATGTTCCCGTTGATGTCCAGGTCCCTGACGGAGAAGGCGTTATCCTGCTCGATAACGTGCTCGATCCTCTTCTTGAGCCTTTCGATCGGCGCGGGTAGTCCTTTCCGGGCGCCGTTACCTTTCCGGTCAGCCCTTCTGAGAATGATGAGATCGTCGATGTTCTCGATCCCGACCTTGCGGATGAAGCGCCTCACGGCCCCGTCGGTCCATTCATCCGTATAGTGGAACATGTGGTTCAGGATAAGGTTGATCACGACATCGGTCTGTTCGTTCGAGAACTTCAGACGCTTCAATATTCTTCTGGCGATTTTTGAGCCCACCACCTCGTGGTTATAGAAAGTGCATTCGCCGTCGGCGCCAGGCTGCCGTGTCGGCAGTTTTCCGATGTCGTGGAGAAGCGCCGCCAGCCGTATCATGGGGTATTCGCGCGGGGCGCCATCGCATGAATAGATGCTGTGGTAGTAGATGTCGAAGATGTGGTACTTGTTCTGCGTCACGGAGTGGCACTGGGCCAGCTCAGGAAGAATGATGTCCAGCAGGCCCGATTCGCGCAGGTATTCAAATCCGATGGAGGGTTTCTCCGTGTCCAGTATCTTCATCAGTTCGTCGCGGATCCTCTCGGGCGAGACCATCTTCACCACATGAAGGGTCCTGGTGATGGCGTGCAGGGTGTCCGGATCGATGATGAATTCAAGTTTCGCGGCGAAACGACAGGCGCGGATCGGTCGGAGACCGTCTTCGGAAAAACGCATGACGGGATCGCCGATCGTCCTGATGCGGCCCGCCCGGAGGTCTTCTATGCCGCCGACATGGTCTATGAGCTCTCCGGTAAGGGGATCGAAGACAAGGCCGTTGATGGTAAAATCGCGGCGTTCCACGTCGACATGAAGCTCTTTCGAAAAGCAGACCGATTCGGGGCGCCGCCCGTCATTATATTCGCCATCGGAACGGTAGGTCGTTATCTCGAACTGCCGACCCTTCGAAAGAACCGACACCGTGCCGTGTTTTATCCCGGTGGGGATCGTTCTTCTGAAGAGCTTCATGACCTCTTCAGGGCGGGCATCCGTGGCGAAATCATAGTCATATACATTGTGCCCGAGTGCCAGATCGCGCACGGAGCCGCCGATCAGGTAGCACTGGAATCCCCGATCGCGAAAGGTTGATGCGATATGTACCACCGTGTCACGTATGTCGTCCGGTAGTCGGATGTTCAGGTTGATGTTCCTCATGGGAGGGCAATTCCGATTGATTCAGCGGCCGCACGGGGCCGCGCAGTTTTGGGATTCGATAGGGCAATTAGGAAACAGGAGCCACATTAGTCAATGGATTTTTATGATGACCCCGGTGGGAACTCTCTACGGCCTTATTTCTGACCCGCCGAAGGGCCGCGCCGAGACCGGCACCGATGGCTGTGATTCGTGATTGTAGGGAGTATCCGGTCTGTAGGAATCGTACGAGCTCACGGAGAAATAATAGAGTACGGTGTCGTTCAAAAGCGGGAAGACCAGTTTCCCCGCTGTGTCGAGGCTTTTGTTTTCTTCAATGACTCGATCCGTGACGGCCACCTGGATATAATCCCCCGGGGTTATATCATTGGTGATGCGCGTTCCATTTACAACCGTGATGATTCCGTCGAATCTTCCCGGGTGCGTGCCATAATAAATTTTGTAACCGAAAATGTCGTGATCCCTGTTCTTTTTCCACCTGAGGAGAACGGACCTTTCACCCGTGGATGAGGCCTCCAGAAAACGAGGGATGTCGGGGGACAGATCGGGTCGGTAATCCAGTTCTATCCCGTGGAGGCGGGGCGAGTGTTTGCCCTCGGGTGACGGAACCAGGTGCGCGCGCCACTGATAGTACATGCCCCGTAGAAACTCCCCATCGGTCGTTCTGGCAAGGTATATCTTCTTCTGCCCGTTTGTAATTCGGTGCCATGCGATTTCCCCCGAATCCTCCTTGAAATTGCGGTCGGATATCCTGAACTCCATCCATATAAAGGTGTCCCTGGGAAGATCCTCCTTCCAGCGAAATTCGCTCACCTTCGTTCCCGTCCCGGAGAATCGGAAAACCGGGCTCGTGATGACCCCGCCGACATTGAAGGGGATCCTGCCAATCATGCCGGCGGAGTGAAAGTTCCTGTACGCCAGTTCCGTACTTTTCTCGAGGGCATCTATCTGGCGGTAGGATATCCTGAATTCGTCAATGAGCCCTGAATAGCCTGTGCCGATAACCGCCGGGGGCGAGTCGAGGCACCGGAGCTTTCCGTCGGGACCCCGATACCCGAATGACGGCGCATAGACGCCGTTGTAGGCCTCACCGCTTTCTGTAACGTAGGCGACCTCGTCCTCCATGCCGTCGATCGATTTTACAAGCTTTCCGCTTATCCGGTCGAAGCTCAGGCTGAAATGGTGCCATTTCATTCTGGAGAGGGCCCGGCCGCCGGTCATGACGACGTCATGTTTTTTCACATTCGGTATGTCGAATATGCCGTAGAGGCCCGCTGCGATCCTTCCGCCGGTGAAGAATATCTCGATGCCGCGCCTTACGCCGGAAAAGTGGCCGACCCGGGAGAATATCCTGCTCCCGTCCCGCATTTCATAGGGCATGAACCTGAATTCAAGTGTGAAGGAACCGAGATCGTCGCAGGTGCCGAGCCACGCGCCTTTCACCGTCTCTATGGTGACGCCATGGTCGCGCTTGAAAAATTCCGCCGCGCCCCCGCCCAGAGAGCCCTTTCCTGCCACAAAATTATAGGCGCTGCGGCTGATCCGGTAATGACGGGAATCGTCGCGGACGAGACGTGAGGGCGGAACGTTGAAGGAGAGGACGATGTCGGTGATGAAGGGATCGCTGGAGCTGCGATAGGAAAGATCCCGCACCATGTATGCGGTTTCTCCTCCTGGGCCGGCTGTAGCCTTTACGTTTTCCAGGCACCTGGTCGGAACGCCGGGGAAGGCGACGGTTCCTCGATTTTCGGGCCGTGGCGAAAGGAAAAGGAGGCACGATAAGAAAAGGAAATAATATATATGGTTCTTTTTATGCATCACGTTTTTACGGTCCACTGCCGCTGGAGGAGCGGTCGGCGGAGGTGTTTAATTGTTATGATACCACGTCGGTTTTTTCCAGCTCGCCGATTTTTTCGATCCTTCTCTGATGGCGCCCCCCGTCGAATGACGAGCCGATCCATCGTTCTATGATCCTGAAGGCGAATTCGTCGCCAAGGACGCGCGCCCCCAGTGCGAGAACGTTGGCGTCGTTGTGGCGGCGGGATAATTCGGCCATGTACTCGTTGCAGCAGAGTGCCGCCCTGATGCCTCGTATCTTGTTGGCGGCAATCGACGCGCCGATGCCTGTTCCGCAGATGACGATAGCGCGTTCGAGATTTCCGCCTGAGACTTTTTTACATACGGCGGCTATGTAATCGGGATAATCACATGACTCGCCGGTATGGGTCCCGGAGTCATCGAATGTTATATCCTGAAAATGATGTTTGATGGCTTCTTTCAGCCCGTAGCCGCCATGGTCGGATGCGATTCCAATTATCACCGGGTGCCTCGATAGTGACTGATCTCGGTTACGTATGTGACATATCCTGTTAATTTTATCAATAACAATTATGCGACAGGTTTGATTTTTTCATCGCATGGATACGTTCCGAGGGCATCTCACGGCAGCTGATGATTGTGCGATCGGGCAATGCTGCGGGGGGGGGGCGAGCGGTTAAAGGATGAAATTTATTACGGCATGCTTTTTTTTATTGCATATTTTTGGGGCCTGTCTAGCGTTCAAATGATCCGGGACGTCATGAGGATCGCAGATATCAAGGGCGCCACGGCCGTCCAGACAGGGCGGAGCGTGAATTAGCACAGGAGTTGTCATGATGGAATATGTATTTTACAGGGTCGAGAAAAACGGTGAAATTGCCAGGGTATTTTTGAACAGGCCGGAGAAAAAAAACGCGATGAACCCCCCCGCCTGGACCGAACTGATCCCTATCATGAAAGACATTGACGAAGATGATGCGATCCGCGTGGTCGTCATTTCAGGCGAAGGCTCCGACTTTTGCGCGGGAATCGATCTGGTGGGTATGATGCCGGAGCTCCCCGAGTTGATGGACAGGGAACAGAAGGGTGGTGTCAAGCTCAAGCTCTACCAGAAGATACTTCGCATGCAGGAAGGCCTTTCATGCATCGAGCAGTGCCGAAAGCCTGTGATTGCCGCGGTTCATGGGAAGTGCATCGGGGCCGGCCTTGACCTGATAACCGCATGTGACATCCGTGTCTGTACTGAGGACGCGTCTTTCTCGCTTCGCGAGGCAGCCGTCGGCTTCGTCGCTGACATGGGAGTACTGCAGCGGATCACGAACATCACGGGGCAGGGAATCGCACGGGAGCTTGCGTTTACTGCAAAATACGTATCGGCACGGCGCGCGAAGGAGATGCACCTTGTCAATGAAGTGTTCTCTGACCGCAACGGACTGATGGAAGGTGCCGATGCCCTTGCCATGGAAATCGCGGCCAATTCGCCCGTTGCAGTCAAGGCGACGAAAGTGGTGCTCAATCGGATGGTGGCCGCCCAGGTGAATGAAAGCCTGGTATTCAACGCCGCCATGAGCGCCGCGGTCATTCCCTCGAACGATCTCATGGAGGCCGTCACCGCTTTTACCCAGAAGCGTCCTCCCCGGTTCAGCGGCACCTGATGTTCCGGCGATCCCGGAATGATGAAAAAATCCTTGATTAAATCCACCACCTGATGCACAACTGCATAAAGAGACGGTGGATCACAATGAGAATAAAAATAAAGCAATATCAGAGCACATTTCGCCTTACCATATTCGAGAAGTATTATGTCTTCAGGAAAAAATTCCTGAAGACATGGGCGTCTTTCGTGGAAAAGGGACATGAGAGAATGACTGTCATGTTCATTCCGCATAACGAACGCAGAATATTCAATTTTCAGATATCGAAGTTCACCATCTTCTTTTTCATTCTGCTGTTCATGGTCGTCCTGGTTACCTCTTCCTACGCGGTAATCCGAAATGCTGCGGTAAAGCGCGAGGAACAGCGGCTCCTCCTGACCTATGAGGACATCAGATCGCATCTGCTCCGATTCGAGAAACTGACCAACGAAATTTCCGAACAGGTGGACGAAATCAAGCCTGAAGTGGAAGAACTCTACAGGCTTACCGCAGGCCCAGAAGACGTCAACCGGATATGGGACCTGGAAATCGCCGATGACAAAAGCTACGAAGAGCTGAAAAAGATGCAGCACGTGCTGCCCAGTGAAATCTTCAAGATAAAAGACCTGCAGCGGGATATCATATCCACCACGAATACGATCAAGACGGTAAAGAATTTCGTCGATGTGCGGAGCAAGGTCGTGCGGGATACCCCCTCGATCGTGCCCAACTCGGGGCATATCACCTCGCTTTTCGGATGGCGGCGCTCGCCCTTCGGCCACGGACGAGACTTTCACACCGGTATCGATATCGCAGCCTCCTCGGGAACGGAGATACGCGCCACCGCGCCCGGCACCATCTTGTCGGCGGGCTGGAGCGGAGGGTATGGATGGATGATCCGGATCCAGCACAAGTATGGTTTCGAATCGGTGTACGGCCACTGCTCGCGCGTGACAGTGTCGCAGGGTCAGGTCATAAAGAAGGGGGAAGTCGTCGGATACGTGGGCCAGACAGGCAACGCCACGGGCAATCACTGCCACTACGAGATAAGGCTCGGCAATATTCCGATAAATCCATATCCATATATGAGCAGGATATGGTGATCACCACTATGGTGGCCCGTATACGATATGGGAAAACAGCTGCCCCTCTATTTACGCTTCGCGTTTATCCTCGGGGCGCTGTCTCTAATTGTTATCGCCAATTCAGGTGAGCGGGGTTTAAGGGAAAAGCTTCTCGACTTCATCGATGACAACACGCCTGACGATGAGATCCGCATCAATGTGCTCGGACCTGACGACACGCCCCTCCATGACGGTTATGACCCCTTTTCCTATCGCTCGGGAGACTGGGAGGAGTATGTAGTTTCACCCCGCTACAGGGACCTGGATGATAGGGAAAAGCGAATAGTTCTGCATGAATCCGACGATGTGCGGATCAACACATACGGATCCCTGGGCCTCGATCTCCTCTATGGCAAGTCGATCTTTACCCGCAAGCGCTACCAGGAAAACGCGGAGGACAAGCCGTTATCGACCGTCATAACTGACGGGTTTACACCCAAACAGAATCTACAGATACATGTCGAGGGGACCATCGGTGACCGGATGACGATCTATATCGACCACGACAGCCAGAAAAATGACAATCATTACTATTTCAAATACCGGGCCCTTCGTGACGATGAGCTGATCAGGGAATTGAACGCCGGGGAGATTGATATCAACTTCAAGGGCTCAAAATATGCGGTTTACGACAATTCAACCGCAAAGGGCATCGGCGTTGATATGACATTGAAAAAGGATCGATTCACCTTCAAGGCCTTCGGGAGCGTTACGCGAGGAAATACTGAAGTGGAGGTTTTTCGGGGCAACTCGACACCGGGAAGTGTCAAACTCTCTGAGTTTCAATACCTTAAATTAGTCTACTACCAGATCGAACCACTCGTCAGGTATGATAATTGTCTTGTTCCCCCTTATCCGTCGAATTATACCCTCAAGCCGGTGCAGATCAACCCCTATGGCTTCGAGCTCTACATGGACGATCAGAACCCCTACAACAACCAGGGCGCCGTGGAGCTTCCCCTGTACGGCGGGTTATACACGAAGATGCAATCGGGTATCGATTACAAGATCAACTATACGACGGGCCTGATACAATTTCTAAAGCCCCTGCCCGAGAAGGCGCGGGTATTCGCGGTCTATTCCTTGATCGGCGCATCCACCGATCCCTATGCCCTTCAACCGGGAGACCCCAGGCACCCCGGGGGTGTTTTTGCGGGAAGAATATTTACGTTCCTGAAATACGGGTACACGCTGGAGGATTCACCCGTGCCAGGGCAGGATCATTCACAGCAGGACATATACGAAGTTCGGTCCTTCTACTATATCGGAGACCGCCATCTCATGCCGGATAACTTCAGTCTCCGTTTTTTTCAGGAAAACGGGATCATGACACAGAAGGACATCCTGAGCCTGGGGCGTTATTCCGTCGACTATTCAGGAGGGCTCATTCAGTTTATTTACCGCGAACCCTTCAGGGAGCTCCTTCAGGCGAACGGTACCGTGACGAGAATTTATGTGGAGCATCAGCCCGAAAATGTCTACGATTACTCCCGATATCGGATCAAGCTTGATTACTACAGGGAGGCCCGTAGCTTTCAGCTTAATCATATGAACATCATCCCGGACAGCTTAACCGTCAAGGTGGACGGAAGGACCATTTCAGAGACGAGATACACCGTCGACTACACCGCCGGCTACATCAACTTCAACAGCCCGCATGACCCCCTCATCGGTCCTGAAACGGTCATAGAAATTCGGTACGAGTATCTTCCCCTGTTTGCCCAGCAGCAGGAATTTGTCGGGGGCTTCAGGACAGAATATGAGTTCAGCCGTGATCTCAAGATCGGCGGCAGCCTACTCTATTCAAGATCGGCGGGGGATGAGAAGATACCGATGGCGGGAAGTGAGCCGACTCAAACAGTGTTTCTGGAGGCTGATGCGACCCTCAACCTTGACGGAAGACGTCTTGCGCAGTTCGCCAATATCTTTACAAAAGAAAAAAGGAACTCGCTTCCCCTCGAGATCAGCGGGTATGCTGAATACGCTCGGAGCTATAAACAGACGAACACATTCGGCAAGGGTCTGGTGGACAACATGGAGGCGGCGGAAGATATTCAGGCACTTTCCATGAGCGAGCGCGACTGGATACTATCCTCGCCACCCCCGGCGGTGAGCACGAGGGCGATGCTTAAGTATTATTACTTTCGAAATCCGGGCAGTCCCGCTCTTCTCAAAGGGATTGAGTACGCCACTGTCGCGCCGGAGATCAACTACTCCATTAAGCCGGGCCCTTTCAACGTGGCCTTCGGTCATGTGGCGAACTCGATTGTCAGCCTTACGTCGCAGCTCTCGCTTGTCCTCGATTTTTCCGCTGACGGCGATTTCGCGTCCATCGTGACAAGAAATATTGCCGGGGAGGCAATTGATCTTTCAGGCATACAATATGTTGAGTTTTCCTACCTGTATGACGGGACTACCGATGTGGATCTCTGCCTTGAGGTGGGGAAGGTGAACGAGGACTCCGACGGTGACGGGTTCCTCGACACAGAGGATCTGAATTATAATGGCATACTCGATTACGATCCCAGAAGCGGGTTCAGCGAGGATGTGGGGTACGCTTTCAACGAATCCGGGCATCCCGCCACAAGGGTCGGAGGAGGTCTCGGGTTCAACGCCATTACCCGCGGCGATGGCGTCTTGAATACGGAAGACCTGAACGGGAATGGCACTCTCGACACCGCGGAAAATATTTTTACATTCCATGGCGAGAGAGTACGGCTCGATTCATCACAGAAAATATGGAAGGTGGCGAGGATATATGTCGATCAGACCCTGCTCACCAATTCGGAGATCAACGCGCTTAAGGATACGGAAGCGGTTCGGCTCTTTGTGTTGAAAAACATCGGAGATTCCGGAAGGATTTATATCGATGGAATCAAGTTTGTTTCGTCGAAGTGGAGGGAAACCCGCGTTGATTCGAATCCCGCCAGTCCGGATGATCTGAAGGTCTCTTCGATCAACAACATCGACGACACGGAATACAAGATGGAATCCTTCTCGATTATCATGCGGGATATCTACAAGGCGATGTACGGGATCGACAACAACAAGGAACTTCTCAAAGAGCGCGAAACATCGCTCAAACTCGAATATGCGGTTCCCGCGGGATCAACGAACGTATCCGTGACAAGACGTTTTCCCAAACCCATGGATTTCCGTAATTACAAGACGCTGACCGCGTGGATAAACTTCCGGAATTTTGTTCCCGGGGACGAGGTAGGAATCATCGTCGGTTCGTCTGATACCGATTATTTCGAGTACAAGATGCAAATGGAGTATCCAAGGGTCTGGCGTGAAATAAAAATGCGCCTGAGTAACGGTTCCGGCGGATATCTGGTCCCTGTCTCAATCTCGGGGATCCCGGACATGAAAAGGATCAATGTCTTAAAAATCGTCATCTATTCTTCGGCACCGCCCACTTCGGGCTCTTTCTGGATCAATGAAATCTATCTTGAAGAGCCGGTGGTCCAGGCGGATTCCGCTCACTGGTATGAAGGGGAAATAAGGGTGACGCGGCCCTTCTATCGAACCAGGGACGGCATGCCGGTCATGTCGGACTTTACTATCAAGTATATAAACAAGGGCCACGGGGCGAAATTCAGCACGATCGGGAAAAAGGACCAGGATATAGCCGAAGAGTACCATCAGGTATTCTCCTCATTTAGCATTCTCCCGAACTGGAACACCACGATCGACTACATCCGTGAGGATTCGAAAACGGACAGTCTTAACGAGGAAGTGGAGGAGTCCCGACGGGGCAAGACGACCAAGAATAGCGTTATCGTTTCCACCGATTATACCTCTGAGATCAACGGCGTTCCAAGCGTGAGGCTTTTCTACCGGTATGATGATTACGAGAACAGGCTGGATGAACGGATTCTCGACCATGACGCGAAAAGGGAGAAGGCATGGGTCACCCATGCGCCTGTAATTTATTACCGGCAATCCATTGACAAATTTTTGTGGGGACGGCTCCAGCATGAATTCATGATGAACATGTCGTTTAAAAAGGAAGAGGTCAAAAGGAAATCGCTTGGCGGGTCCCTCGAGGATATCGCAGAGTCGGCGTCTCTCTTCGAGGTCGAGAGGAGACAGCGTGCGGAGATAAGGTATATGCTCGACTATACAAACAAGTGGTTCTATTTCCGGCCGGAGATCCTCGCGAGTTCGGAGGAGGTGGTGACCTGGCTCGGAAAATCAGAATCCAACAGCACGGAAATTCTCTACGCGGTACGCGGAGGCTATCATTTTCCATTTGTATACGACCGGGACTGCAGATTTGTCGAGCGGAACAAGTCCTTCAGCCTGTCTGCCGGGCTCGGGGATTTTACTTATCTCGCGCCCGGATACAAGGTCGACATTCAGTATTTCGAAAACAAGTTCCGTGATTATGAAATCCAGGGCGCCCTCGAATCGGGATACAAAAGGGACAGGGACGCCCGCACCCTGCTATCCACGAATATCGATGTCCCGATATACCTGCACAAGGTGAAGGTCCTGAGATTCGTCAGGACCTTTGCTCTGAATTATAATCGCTCCCTCTATTTCAGCGAGATGAAGGTTCCTTACGAGGGGGAACAGAGGAACCCCCTTGACGAACGATACGGCATGACGCGATCGATCGGGAGGCTGGCTGATGCCGGGTTCAATATTTTCCGGTATTATCCCTTTTGTTTTTTCATCGGAAGGGAGAACTACGCCAGAGGGCGCGATTATCTTTACTCGACGATGAATCTCCCTGTCCTCGACAGGGGCGGGAATGTGGTGCAGGACTACGACAACAGCCTGAGACTTCTGGACAATTTTTCCGCCCGTTGGTCCGTTGATTTCGACAAAGTGACCGTCACCTCCAATTCAGGCCTGCATCAGGTGTGCGAGCGGCTGAACCTGTACGGGATCCCGAGCCAGGTCATCACAGCGAATTTCGAGATCAATGTAAACTTCGACCTGATGAGGCTTCTCAGTTTCTGGTTTTTCAGGCCGAACAAGGAAGGAATCCCTTATCATGCGGCCTTTCTGACCGCGGGATATCGATTCGATAACAATCAGCTTGTCACCCAGAATATCGAGGAACAGGTGCACACCCCTAACGCCGGGCTCAGTTTCAAGCGTGATCGCGCCGGTCTGGCATTCAACTTCGGGGTTAACCTGAAGCGAAAAGAGAATCGGCCGTTCATATCCCTGAATATGCTGAAACGGTCCTACAAGGACCAGAAATATTACGACAATATGCCCCAGTACGCATTCATTAAGGAAAAGGATGTCGGCTATATCTTTTCAATCCTTCTCGAGACCGATGTCATGTGGATATACAAGTTCTTCTCGCTGTTTTATACTCTCTCGGCCTTCCCCGTTTACACGCTTGAGTATTCCATGAAGATGAATCGCTACGATTACACCTTTACGGTACAGCCGGAGCCCTATGATCTGCATTTGATAACCAGCAAGCTTTCTCTCAACCTTCACAAAAATATACAGGGAGGAATCAGCACGAGGTTTGCTCTCGAGCAGTATCGCAACAGGTATACGGGAAATATAAAGAGAGAGGTTTTTTCTTTTGAAATAGGAGCAAATTTTACCCTTATGTTTTGAGCGCGTGTCAGATCCTTTTCGAGGCCCGGGAAACCTGTTCCTGTGTGCTATCCCGGGATGTTGCGGGGTATGGGCGGTATGCTTTAGCCGCTGAAAATGTCCCGCACCCTCTTTTTGAATTGCCGGTAAAATCCTTTCAATTCAGTGAGGTAGAGTTCATCCCTGCTTTTTTCCAAAAGGTCGAGGGTCGTGATTTCAATGAGATTCCAGAGAAGCTCCCTCTCCGGGCAGTGGTGGAAATAGTCGAGGCATATCTGGTAGGCTCCCTTGAATTTCCGGGCTCCGCCCTCGGGGGTTATCTTCTTGATGATGTCATTAAGGTTCATGTTTTCCTGGGATGACCGCAGTGATGCGTCAAGAGTGAGTCGATTGCGATTTATGTCCACTATGGCGGCGAATACTACGACCGTTGCCGTCTTCTCCCGCTTAAGCAGGAAGTCCGCTATGATGGCGATACTATCCCTGTTGGCCGCGTCCACATACCCGATGCCCGTGATGAGCCAGTCCTTGTAGATGTGCTTGTTCGTGGTCGCCGTTTTCAGCATCTGCAATGTTTTCTTCGAAAGACGAGTACTGCTGATTTTGTTGAATATATCACTATCGGAATATTTCGAAAGATACTCAAGCGCCTCGTAGTCGAGTTTACCGGCATGGGAGTACTTGTCCGTATCGGTGTATATTCCATAAACCAGGGCCGTGGCGATTCCCATCATGACTACAGGATCGATTTTCCATTGGAGCTCTTTCAGGATAAGCGCGATGAGAGTGCTGGTCGACCCCGCATTTGTATCCTGAAGAGCGAACCCCGCTTCGATTTTCTCCTCGGCGGGCTCGTGGTGGTCGATGAATGCGGCGCAGGGCAATGAGCCCGTGAGGTCCGGGGCATGGGGAGACTGGGAATCAGTTACAATGTAGGCATCGAATTCCTGCATGTCGGGGACTGACGAAATATAGGAGAGGGGAATCCTCAGCGTTTTGACGAAGACGAAGTTCGCGGTCAGAGATATCTTTTTTTCCGTGAAGATGGTGCAGGTGATGCCGAGTTCGCCGCAGATGACGCTTATGGCATATGATGAGGCGATAGCGTCAGGGTCCGGGGAGCCTTTTATCAGGATGAGTATCCTTTGGTACCTTTGCAATGATTTAACGAGGGCGCGGGCGGCAGCATCCATGATTCTTCCTCACTGAAGCTTGTAAATGACGACGCTGATATCGGCAGTCTGCCTTTTCCCCTCCGTGAAGCGGTTGAGATCTTCGAACACAAGCCGGGTAAGATCCGCCGGTGATCTGCTTCTGCCAGTTCGTACTATTTCCGTGAGACGATCGATATTGTAGGTCGTGCCCGCGGGGTTCACGGCGGAGGGAAGGCCCTTCGAATAAAGAAGGCCGATGGCGCCGGGGGTAAGTCGCGCGGTGCGCAGTTCGTAGTTCGAGGTCCTTTCCGATCCGAGGGGGACGCCAGGGGTATCGAGTGGGGTGAATTGGCCGCTTGTCTGATCATAGACCAGCATGGGGTTGAACCCGGCGGATGAGTAGGTCATCTCCCCGGAAGATGCGAGTGCCGCACAGAAAGCGGGCGCGAATGTATTCGCGAAACGGGATGTGGCGATGATCCAGTTCATGGTTTCGAGCAGGGTGTCGGGTGTGTGTGTTTTTTTCCCCGGCATATGCAGGACTGTATAAAGTTCCAGCAAAAGGAGGGCCGAATCAACACCGTAATAGGAGGAGTCAGCCATGAAAAGAAGCATCTCCGTATCGCTGTCGGGAATCGAGTCGAAGTAGTCGCCACCAAAGGGGGAGTTGTCGAGATAAAGGGAACTGATGCGATACCCGGCCGCATGGGCCAGTTTTTTGGGGATGATTTTGTTTTTGACGGTTGATACTACCAGACGGTCATGATCGAGGACCTGGGTGGCGCGGGCATCTTCCATGACCAGGGCATTGGCGAGATGCTGCTGGAACCGGATTCGGTAGAGCTCGAGCACTGAAATGAGCTCCCTGGAATAAACGACGTTTCTCCAGAGGCGACCGAGGGCCAGCAGGCCGATGATACGCCCATCATGGTTGTAGAAGGGAAGGACCAGGTCGATACCGTTTCGTATGAAGAATTCGAGTATAGGCTCCAACTGCTCCAATCCTTCCAGTTTTCGGTTCGTGAAGGCCAGGGCGTGGCAGTAGATGATTCTATGTTCCCGGTCCAGCATCATGGAAAGGGGATCCGCGCTGCTCAGTTCCCGGTCTGTGATTTTATCATCTGAGCCGTGGGCTCGCATAAATCTGTTTTCTCCCGGCCTGTAAAGGAAAAGATAGGCCCCGCTGATTCCGAATTGATCCACTATGCCGTCGACCAGGGTTTTCTGGAATTCTTCCCATGACTGTTTCTCGCCCGGCCCTGCCATGAATTGACGCTCGAAGAGCTGGTCAACACGTGCGACGAGATCCCGGTAGCCCTTCTGAAAGACGTTTTCGATACGCGGGCGCAGATACTTGAATATGAGGAAGAGATAGGCGAAGATGAAGAGCGCGACCCCCGGGAGGGGAAGGGGCTCATCGATATAGTGAACGGTGTTGTATTTCAACAGCAATGAAACGGGCAGGATGAGAATTGCCGATACGATAAGCCAGTAAAGGGCGGTCCTGAATAAGCGACGCATGTCTGCATTATTTACATCACTGGCTCCATAGGCGAGCATCACCAGGGCCGGCAGGAGCGATAATGCGGTACCGGTAATTATGAAACGGTCAATGCCGAAAAAGCCGGGAAGGAGGACCGTGAGCGCCATAAGGGAGGAGAACGAAAGAATCATGCCTGCAGAGATGTAACGAAGGTCGATCTTAATGGCCCGGTTTTCATTTAGAAGGGATTTGTACACCGTCAGTACCGGTGCAGAGATCAGGTAGAAGGAAAGGATCGCGAGATAGGGGGTGTATGCCTCACCGGCTCCTGCGGCCGTGGATACGGTGAGATCTGTCGTGAGGGTGATGATGGCGAGGGCGCATCCGGGTAAACTTAAGACAGCTGCCATTGCGGAGCGCCACGGCTTCAAATATGGATAGGAAACCGCAAAGACCATGAAAAGAACGGATACGATGATGAGAAGCGATAGATGAGCCTTCTTCTCGGCGATCTGTTCGATGAGTGATCCGTCGGCAAGGTGGATCCCCATAAGGATGAAGATAAGGGCCGAGACAAAGGCTGCAGCCGAAACGATGAGACCCGCGGCGGAACGGGTTTTACTGAAGAGCGCATAGATGCATACCGCCAGGCATGCGACGGCAGCGAGTACGGAAATGATGATTTCAAGGTAGATCAAGTCGATACCATCTGAACAGTGGTGCCGGCTCCATGGCCCGCAATGAAATTGGTACGGGGGAGCCCTTAATGATAGGTGAAATACTACCAGTACGGAGTTATATTTCAAGTACTTATCGGGAACCCTGTTTTTTTTTACTGGTTTGCCGATATAATCGGTCGTTTCTCTTCCATACAATAACAATCATACAGAAAAGTATGGTATACGGTTATTTTTCGGGTGGGCGGAAAAAGTTGTCACGAATATGATCCATCGGCTACTAGAGTGTAGGTACCAACCGGTGCGGTACAATCGGAAAAAAGAGTGATGAACGAAGGTGAGTGGCATGTCTCGAGTTGCTGGAGGCGCGGTTTTGGCGCTCCTTGTACATCTCGCACTTGCGTCATGCGGGCATAATGACGCTGCAATCCAGGGCCTGAAAGCTACCGGCGGGATACTGGATCTCGGCGGCTGGGACTTTGATATGAAGGGAACCGTGGAACTCTCCGGCGAGTGGGAATTTTATTGGGGAAGGCTCCTCCACTCCAAATTTCCGCACGTAGAACCAGCGGCTGAATTCATTAACGTACCTGGTATCTGGAACGGCCACGTGATCGACGGGAAAAAACTGCCGGGGGAGGGACGATCAACCTACCGGTTGTTTCTCCGTATGCCGAAGCAGTTCCAATCAGGCGGCGGTGAGAGGCTCGCTCTTATGGTTCACGGCATCGGTACGGCCTATTCCATATTCATCAACGGTTCCCCGGTGGGCGGCGGGGGAAGGGTCGGTGAATCGCGTGATTCATCGATTCCCGGTTACAGGCCCGCGATATACGCCTTTATGCCGGGTGGAAGGCAGGTCGAGATTCTCATCCATGTGTCGAATTATCATCACAGAAAGGGTGGTGTGTGGGAGAAGATCACACTTGGTCCGGAGCCGATGATCAGGGAGGGAAGGGACAGGAGGATGGCCCGTAATTTTTTTCTTTTCGGGTCGATTTTCCTGATGGGAGCTTACCATTTGCTTCTCTTCGCCTTGCGCAAAAAGGATCGCTCCTACTGCTTCTTCGGGATTTTATGCTTTCTCATAGCCGTGAGAATTCTGGTGACAGGAGAATACTATGCCCTCCATCTCATCCCATGGCTTCCCTGGGAAACGGTGATCGGGGCCGAGTACATTTCGTTTTATGCGGCGGTTCCCTTCTTTTTTCTTTTCATGCATTCACTTTTTCCGGACGAGTTCGGCGATAAGCCCCTCGTGGTGGTAGTGATTTATGGTGCGATCTTTTCACTTATTGTCATAGTATCCCATCCGCGATTCTACACCCACTCTATCCAGGCCTATCAGATCGCGACGACCCTTTTCTGCGTTTACGGGTTCATCGTGCTTGCCAGGGCGCGGGCCCGGAAGCGGGAAGGGGCGTACCCCTTTACGGCCGGATTCATCATTCTTTTCACGGCCGTCATCAACGATTTTTTACGCAACAACATGCTTCTGCAAACCGGTTATCTCGTACCCCTCGGGCTCTTCGCATTTATTATTTCCCAGGCCTTTTTACTCTCCATACGCTTTTCGAAAACAATCGGTGCAGTGGAAGACCTTACCGCAGAACTGGAGAGGAAGAACATGAGACTCCTTGATCTTGATAGAATGAAAGATGATTTTCTTGCGGCGGTATCGCATGAGCTCAGGACGCCGTTGAACGGGATCATCGGTCTCACTGAATCGATGCGGGCGGGACGAAGGGGAGAATGGAGCGATGACGAGATTTCCGTCCTTGAAATGATACATTCCAGCGGCAGGAGGCTTTCTGATCTGGTTAACGATCTGCTCGATTTTTCAAGGTTGAAATACCGTGATGCCTCGATTAACCTTGAACCCGTCGACCTTCGTGTTATCGTTGATCTTGTGATCGGACTCACGCGACCCCTTGTCGGGACCAAGCCCCTGCAGATAATCAACGAGATCGAACCGGGTGGGCCAATGGTCTTCGCAGATGAAAAGAGGCTACAGCAGGTTCTGCATAATCTGCTCGAGAACGCCGTGAAGTTTACCATGTCAGGAAGGGTATCGGTGGCCATGAGAGAGGCCGAAGGGGGATGGGCGGAGGTGTCCGTGGCGGATACGGGCATGGGGATCGAGCCGGGGAAGCTCAGGGCCATCTTCGATCTCTATGAACAGGCAGATGACGATGCCGGACGGACATGGGGGGGTGCAGGTATCGGCCTCGCCATCGTGCGCCGGATCGTGGAACTCCATGGAGGAAGAATATGGGTGGAATCCCTTCCCGGGGGAGGCTCCATCTTTTCCTTTACCCTCCCGATCCATGAAGAGGGGGGCCTGTGTACCGACAGAAGCGGCTTTCAGTCCGGGTATATTCCAGAAAACGAAGAGACTGGAAAGTCGGCCGCAGCAGAAGGGGTGCAGAATGGACGGATCCTTGTCGTTGATGACGATTTTGTCAACCTGCAGGTGGTGCGGGGTTTTCTCGAGGGGGCATCATATCAGGTGGTGACCCTTTCGAATGGCGCGGAGGCGCTGAGCAGACTTGAAGAAGGCGGGTTCGACCTGGCTCTTCTTGATATCATGATGCCCGGCATGTCAGGCCATGATCTCTGTCGAGAGCTCAGAAAACTTTTTTCGCTCTATGAGCTGCCGATAATCATGCTGACCGCCAGACATGGAGTTCCCGATCTACTGGCAAGGATTTGAGAACGGGGCGAACGATTACCTTCAAAAGCCGATCAACCGCGAGGAACTTCTTGCCAGGGTCCGCACCCTCGTTACTCTCAGGAAAACGGTGCGGGAGCATGACGAGGCCCGTTACGGACTCCTCCAGGAGAGGATGAACCCCCACTTTCTCTTCAACGCCCTCAACACGGTACATGCGCTGATCAGCAGGGACACCGTCCTGGCCGACAGGGCATTGCTGATGCTCGCGGAAAACTATCGTTTCCTGATCGATCAGTCGTTCCGTTCCCTCATTCCATTCGAGATGGAATGGGCCTTTGTGGAAAATTATCTCGAGTTCGAGGAACTGCGTTTCAGGGACTCCCTTTCGGTTATAATGGAACGGCAGGGGAACTTCGAGGGTGTCCGCATACCACCGTTGATTCTCCAGCCCCTGGTCGAGAATGCGCTGAAGCACGGGGTGTTGCGCAGGAACGGCGGCGGGGTCGTGAGGGTCTGCGCCGGTGTTGAAAGTGGCCGGTTCCGGATTATCGTCCGGGATAACGGGCCCGGCCTCGACGGTTCTGAAATTTTCTCGCGATCCCTGGGAAATATACGTAACCGATTGAATCACTATTTCCACGGGGTCGATGTGTCGGTAAGGGAGTGTGAAGAAGGAGGGGTTGCCGTCGATCTTTCGTTTCAGCAGGAATCGGCAGTTACCGTCTGAATCCGGCCGGGGAGGAGACTTGTGCATGATGATGGCGCATATTCGGTGTTGATCGTGGAAAATGAAGCCCCGGCGAGGGAGCTCATTACCGACTATTTGATTACCAGGCCGGAATTGAGGCTCGCGGGAATCGCTCGTAGCGGCGAAGACGCCCTGCGTGAGTTAAGCACGCGGGAGTATGATCTTGTGTTTATGGATATTCATCTGCCAAGGATGTCAGGTATCGAGGTCCTTGACCGCCTTTCGAAAGTCCCCTATGTGATCTTTACCACCGCCTATGAACGATATGCCCTGAGGGCCTTTGAGCTCGGGGCGGTAGATTATCTCCTCAAGCCCTTCAGTCCCGAACGCTTCGATCGATCCGTGGACAAGTTTTTAAGCTCCCGCGTCGCGGAGGAGCGCCATGCCCTGTCCGCCCCCTGCAACGGTTTCAGTTTCAGGGATGGGGGGAAACACCATATACTCCCCTGTGAAGAGATCATCTACATAACATCCCATGGGAAGAAATCGGTCATTCACACCGTGAGTGATGATATCGAGATCTCTATGATGCTGAAACAGATTGAATTAAAAATCCCGTCAGGCACCTTTATCAGAGTGCACAAACGCCATATCGTGAACGTACACTATGTCGGGGCCCTTGAATACATGATCGGTGGGCAGTATCTTGTCTTTCTGAAAGATCAGGATGAGACCTCGCTCCCGGTGGGAAAAAAATTTTCCGCCCGTCTCAAGTCACGCCTGAACCTTGATTGAGTGCCACTATTATCCAGGATGAATAAAAAACCGCCGGAGTGGACGGATTTCCCATACGATAATTTTTTTTTTATTGTATCCGGAAGAACCTAGTGTAATAATAGACAGTCTAACTGTATAGTGTCAATGCAAATGGATCATTACCATGGGGGGAAAGATATGAAAAAGCGATTCTTGGTGTTATCCGTAATTCTAATATTTTTTTCCGCCGTCGTGTACGCGGATGAAATATACCTGAATGATGGAAGCGTTCTGAAGGGTGCCATCATTCAGATCACCGAGCGGGAGATAGAATTCGACCCTGATGGGGAGAGGGCCTTTGATGTGGTGGACAGACGTGAGGTGACCAGGATCGTCTACGGCGACGGCCGGGTGGTGAGCTACCGCCTTGATACCCTTGTACGGAACAACGGGACTGCCATACGGGGCGCGGTTATCCGGGTGACTGACAAGGAGATCATTTACGAGCCCGAGGGGAGTGAGGAGCGAACATCCGTGCCGCGCGATGAAATTGACCGGATTGAATATAGCGACGGAAAGGTGGTATATCTTTCCAAAAAAGACACGAATGTGGAAGAGGCTGTAATTGAGGCGAGGAAACAGACAGGTGGTTTCCATGATTCATGGGTCCGTATTGCCGGTTTTTTCGGGTTCGGTGCCGTGTCAAACGGGATATTCGACAAGGAAGAGCGGGTCCTTCGCGCGTACAGGGCCGACCTGATCAGGGCCTACATCCTCCCCAGGGATTACCGGATGTATAACATCTTCGGGTCAGGCGGCGGCGAGATTGATATCATGCCGCCGGCAATCAAATTCTCGCAGAAGAGGGGATTCGATTTTACCGGGATTAAATTCGGAATCAGGGGACGATACGGGTTCCAGTTCGTGGACAGCATGATCGTGGATGAGGGATCATACTTCACCAGGGTGGAAGGCTTCGAGCTTTTCAGGGGCAGGCTTATGAACTATCACTACTGGTCGGTGGGACCGGTCATGAACCTGATTTTCAGCCCCCGGAGCAATATGTTCAATTTTCTCATAAACTTTTACGCCACGGCCGGGCAGGTTTTCAACGGCACCCTCAGGGCGGCGGCGGCCCTCAGGAACGCCCGGTTTCTGACCTACCGGATGCTCGGCGCCTCGGGGCCCTATGGCGTAGCGGCCTTTCTGCCCCCGGAGATCGCAAATGTGACCAACACGCGACAGTTTCAATACAACACGTTTTAACGGCTATACGATTCGTGGCGGCATCGGCCCTCATTTCTCCCTGAATCGATATTTCCCGATCACCTTCGGCATGAATGTCACCTATGCCTATACGAACCTGAAACTCGGGAGGGCTCTCCCCATCTATTATGTGCTCCCGGTATTTTATGACGGGAAAAAAAGGGCGGCACATCATGAAGTGGGAGGAGAGATCTCAGCGGGCGTTCATTTTTAGAAAACGGCTCCTTCCGGAGTCTTCTCCGGAAGGGGTATAGTCCTTGACATGGGCGGGAGTCACCCGCATCACGTATCATCATGAAAATCGTTCTTGTGCATCCTGCGGGATCGAACTGGATCAAGGGAAAGAAGGACCTGGCCGCGGTGGCCAACAGGATGGCACCGATCGGCCTCCTTTCTATCGCCGCCTATCTTGAAAGCGACGGCCACCGGGTCTACGTCCATGACTGTCTGGGGCCCGGGGCGGCGATGGGGGTGGAGGAACACGCGAGGGTCATTCTTTCACTGGATCCTGACATGGTCGGGTTTTCCGCAACCACCTCCGGTTTCCTTGACGGGTACAGGATAGCCTCCCTTGTGAAGCGGGTGCGGCCCCGGGTGAAAACCCTCTTCGGCGGAGTACACGTGTCGGCCCTGGGAGGGTCCCTCCTGGAATCGTTTGAGGATATCGATTATCTCTGCATGGGCGAGGGAGAGGTGACGATGGCGGAGCTGGCCGGGGGGGGGGATCCGGAATCGATCGACGGACTGATATGGAGGGATGGAGAAGGACCGGTGGAGAACCCCCCCCGCAACCATGTTGCCGAGCTCGATAGACTCCCCTTTCCCGCCTACGAGAAGCTTGCGGGATTTCCCGGGGGGTATAACCTTCCCCTTTTCAGTTACGTGCGCACACCGGGTGCCACGATGATTACGAGCCGCGGCTGTCCCTATCAGTGCTCCTACTGCGATCGCTCCGTGTTCAAAAGGGGATTCAGGTATAATTCCGCCGACTATATCTACGAACACATGAAATATCTCCGTACCCGGTTTGGAGTGCGGCATGTGAATATATATGATGACCTTTTTACCATGAACCGGGGCCGGATCGAAAAGCTTTGCGGAGCCCTTATTTCGCGGCCACTCGGGATTAACTTCAATTGCGCCGTCAGGGTGGGGCATGCGGATGACGAACTTCTGCAGCTTCTAAAAGAGGCGGGATGCCTGATGGTGTCGCTCGGGATCGAGTCCGCCGATCCGGATATTCTAAGGCGGCACAAATCAGGCGTATCTCTTGAGGATGTGAAGGAAACTGTCGGCAGGATACAGGCACGGGGCCTCCGCGCAAAGGGTCTCTTCATGATGGGCCTCCCGGGCGAAACGGAGGAATCGATCAGGATGACAAGCGACTTCGTGCTTTCCCTGGGGCTCGACGACATGAATATGGCCAAGTTCACACCCTTCCCGGGGGCGCCCGTCTGGAGCAGTATTGAGAAGGAGGGGACCTTCGAGAACGACTGGCAGCAGATGAACTGCCTGAATTTCGTGTTTGTACCCGGGGGGATATCGTCGCGGGAGAGGCTTGACCGGCTTTATAACGAGCATGTGAAGCGTTTCTACTCGAGCGTGCAGTGGCGGAGAAGGTTCCTCCGTCGTCTCTGGCAGCACCGGTGGAGCCTTGTCTATCTCATGCGTCATCTTCCTTCCTTCGCGCGCGCACGGAAAAATTTTGAGCCGGGGGAATGAGATGATTCTTTTCCCGGCAGATTCATCAGGGAATGCGACAGGGCGCCTTCTATGAGCGAGATAAAAGATCTGATCGATGGGCTTCTCGCGGGGCCGGACGACCCGTCTGCGGAGTTCATCCCCGGGGGCCTCACCAGGGGCGAGATATACGGGCTCGCCGCTGGTTTTCTCGGTTCGGGCATGAACGAGCACGAGCCAGTGTGCGTCTGCACCGAGGACAGGGGTCTCGTCGCCGCGGCGATTCTGGCATCCCTGGCGGGGGGGGCGATCTGCGTGCTCCCCTACGCCCTTTCACCGCGGGCCATAAGCGAAACCGGCGAGGCGACCGGGTTTCGCCGGGCGATCATCGATCGGCCCATCGATCTTCCCGATGGAGTACGGGGCATTATACCCGTGCAGGATGCGTGGAAACCGGTCAGCGCCAGGGACCCTGAGTCGGTATTTCTCAAGCTATTTACCGGAGGGTCCACGGACAGGCCAAGGACCTGGTCGAAAACCCCTGCTTCCATGATCGGGGAGGCGCATTATCAGGCGATGAAATACGGCATCACCGGCAATGATCTTTTTGCCGCGACCGTGCCTCCCTATCATATCTACGGTCTTCTTTTCACGGTGCTCATCCCCTTTCTTGCTTCAGCGGCGGTCGTTGAGGGTATCCATCTATTTCCGGGAGAAATTGCGGCCGTGTTGCGCAATGATCCGGTCAGCGTGCTGGTGAGCGTGCCGGTCCATTACAGGGCCCTCAACGGTACACGGATCACCGATCATGGACTAAGGCTCGCCTTCTCATCAGCGGGGCCCCTTGATGTGAAGGACGCCGACGCCTTTTACCGGGAGACCGGCATATGCGTCGAGGAGATATACGGATCCACCGAGACCGGAGGAGTCGCCTGCAAATCGTCCGCCGCGGGCCGCGAACTGCTGGAGCCCTTCGGGCCTGTGAGATGGAAGATCGACGGGGGTCTCCTCTCCGTCAAATCACCCTTCATTTCCAGGGACCTGCCGGTCGACAGAGAGGGGTTTTTCATCACGGGGGACAGGGCGGACAAGGTGGGCGATGACCGGTTTCTGATCCTGGGACGCGCCGACAGTGTGGTGAAGGTGGGGGGGAAAAGGGTCGATCTTGCCGAAGTGCGTGAGAGGATACGTCGCATAGCGGGTGTCAGGGACGCCTTCGTTTTTTCCCTGGCCGACCGTGCCGGGAGGGGCAGCGCCATCGCGGCGATCGTGGAATCGGATTTCGACGAGACGCGCCTGAGGGAAATGCTGGCCGGGGAGCTCGAGCCCTATGCGGTACCGAGGCGGATTCGGGTGGTGAAGAGGATGCCCTCGACATCGTCAGGGAAATACGATCGCGACGCGATTGTGCGATATTTCAATGATAAATCGGATTAAGCGGGAGGTCGTCATGGGTGTAAAAACCGTCTACATGTTTCCGGGCCAGGGCTCGCAATCCGTCGGTATGCGCGCACGCCTCGGCGCCATGACCGAAGAACAGTCGGAGCTTTTCAGCGAAGCCGACCGTTTACTCGGCTTTTCTCTGACGCGCCTTATCGACGAGGGGCCCGAGGAGGATCTCACCCGTACCTCAAACGCCCAGCCAGCCCTCCTTGTCATGGGAATCGCATTCGCCCGTGCTCTCGACGCACGGGGGGAGAAGGCCGACATTGTAATGGGTCACTCTCTGGGGGAATATGCCGCCCTGACCCACGGGGGGGTGATCGACTTCAGCGACGCCCTCCGGATCGTGCGCAGGCGGGGCGAGCTGATGGAGAAGGCAGTGAAGGACGCCCCGGGGAAGATGGCGGCCGTTATTGGAGCGGATCCGGAGAGACTTCGGGCCCTGATCGACGTCTGCGCGGGAGGGGGTGTCCTCGAAACGGCTAATTTCAATTCTCCCTCCCAGGTGGTCCTTTCCGGGGAGACCGCGGCGGTTGACAGGGCAATCGAGGCGGTCAACCGGGACGGAATCGGCAGGGCCGTGGAACTCAATGTCGCGGGGCCTTTCCACTCCTCTCTCATGAGGCCGGCGGCTGAGGAATTCGGCCGGTTTCTTCAGGATTTCAACTTTTCACCGCCGGGCCCGGGGTTCATCGACAATGTAACGGGGATCATGGAGAGGGACCCTTCGCGAATAAAGGAGAAACTGGTCCTTCAGCTTTCAAATCCTGTGCAGTGGGAGAGGTCGGTGCTGACCGCCAGGGACGCCGGGGCGGAGATTTTCATCGAATCGGGGCCCGGCACTGTGCTCGCAGGTCTCGTGAAGCGGATCGCGCGGGACCGGAAAACGGTGTCGGGCGAAAAGATTCTCAATCCTGCATAAGCCTGTCTTCATCACCATCGTCTTTCTCCCCCCGGTTCTTTGCGATCCGCGCTGCCGATATGTTTTTCCTGTGGTTGAAAATGATGAACAGCGCGGTCAGAAGCGCACCGGAGACGGCCCCCGGAGCGTAGGAGGAGGCGTGCGCGGTCGCGAATGCCAGGATCAGGACCATCGAGAATGAGGCGATAAAGGGGGCCCGGGTCGAGAGATAGGTCACCACCCAGGCCGCGCAGGAGACGATGGAGCCCACCGGCGTGACGATCGCGGAGAATCCGAGATAATTGGCCACGCCCTTTCCCCCCTCGAAGCGATGAAAGCATGGGTAGCGGTTCCCCGCGACAAGTGCGAGGCCCGCCCATGGGGCCTGCCCGGCCGAAAGGGCGTTTACTGCCAGGAGGGCTACCGCCACGGCGCGACCAACATCGAGGAGAAAAACAAGGGTAGCCCATCCGGGACCCGCCAGTCGATAGACATTGGTGGTGCCGGCGTTGCCGCTGAAGCTTGCCCGCGGGTCGTCCTTTCCGAGAAACCTGAAAAGAATGATGGCGAAATTGATCGATCCGGCGACGTACGCGATAATCATGATCAGTATCAGTTTCATGCCTGTGTCTCCATTCACATAACGGCGGGCGTCCCGCTTTTCCGGTTGAGCATACATGGCGGCCGGTTTTTTTCAAGAACTATAACGGCGGCGGGTGTGGTCACAGGATACAGAGGGTGAAGAGGTGTCCCTCAACGACCGCGTGAAAGGCCTCCCGCGTCTCGCCGTCGAATTCGTAGCGGCTGGCATCATTGCCGATTTCACGCACGGCCACCCCCTGCCATGTCCCCGGCAATGACGACACGGCGGCCTTGCTCACCGCCTCCTTGATGCTCCAGATCCGGGTCGATGCCTCGGTTTCGCCAAGAGGGTGGTTGCTTGCCAGGGCCAGTTCCTCCTCGTGCATGTAAAGCCGCCGGCCCTTCAACACCCTCCCCGTGATTTCCTCGACATCTATGCCGATCCGGCTTTCGGAGACCGCCGAGACTGCGAAGCGGGAATCGTGCGACGCGGTGCAATGGAAGGGTTCGATGCCGTCCGGGAGGGGGCAACGGGGCCGTCCGTCAGGGTGCATCGTGGTGAGCGTCCCCGGAGCGGCGGCGGGATCCCCGCCAGGCATCCTGCGGGCAATCGTTTTAAGGGCCATGCGAGCCCCGAGAAAACTCGTGCCGCGCTTCTCTCTCATGACTGTGAAGCGCTTTCTTTCCTCTTCGGAGAGAATCCACTCCCAGGGTTTCACAATGGTCCCGAGCTCGATTACGCAGAGATCGCGGCACCGGGCCCGGAGGATCTCCAGGGGATCCCCCCCTCCGGCCCGTATCCATGAGGGTGGAAGAACCGTTCCGCCGCTCACATCCTTCATCCGCAGACCCCGCACCTCCTCGCAGAGCGTGCCATCGGCATCGTAGATCCAGAGATCAAAGAGAAGGTGACCGCTCCCGTAGGACACAGGAGTGATTTTTGTGAAGTAGGTTTCCCCGGCGCGTGTACGTTTTCGGATGACGCGGAGGTCGATGTGCACGGGGAATGCCACTATGCCCGCGTACCGCTGCCCCCATACACAGGCCGCGTGAAAGGACGCGTCGAGGGGGAAGGGTGCGCCGAGTGGTTCCGCGGGTGCCGCCGACGTTCCCCCGTGTACGATGGCGAGGGCTCCGGCGCGCGAAATGTGGAGGCGACTGATGTTTCGGTATGCCGGGCCGAAGGGGACGAGCTCGGTGTAGATTCTTTCATTCTCCGGATTTTCACAAATACCCTCGAGCCCGAGGTTTGCGTCGAGGGGCGGTGCATCGGGAAGGGGCCCCCGGGGGAAAAAGGTAAGGGTGACATGTTCAACGGCGCGTGTGATGGAGGTGTTTCCTGATCGTCGCAGGGTGATCAGTTTGGATATAACGGCCCCATCCCGCTCGTCGATTTCGTTGAAGGCATCGATGGATGAGATGCCGGGTGGGATCTCCAGGAAGCGTGTGAAATCTGCGTTCCTGATGATCGTCACCCCGGTGCCGAACGCTTGTTCCGGCGCCGATCCGGCGAGAAGGCGCATCGCCTCCACGGCGGGGTAGACTGCACGCTTTTCAAACACGTGGTCGCGTATATAGTCGGGTATGCCGATAGTTATCGGCAGTCGCCTCGGGCGACTTATTTTGGAAAGGTCTTCCATAGGTGCACGGTTTTTTCGTCAACGGCCACGGGGAGCCCCTTTTTGCTGAGGGCGCAGTGCCGTGTGAAGCCTCGGCAGATGAGCCCGCCGCTTTCCGCATGGGTGATAAGGTAATCGAAGGTGAGCCGTACCCGCTCGAGCTCGATGGGGCGTGTGTGGACCCAGATCAGGTCGTCATAGTAAAGGGGTGCGTAAAAGGTGATTCCCAGATCGATGATCGGGTACACGTATCCGCTATCCTCTATCTCGCGATAGGGGTATGCCGCGTCGCGCATGAGGGAGGCTCTGCCGAGCTCGAAGTAGCGGAGATAGTTGGAATGATACACCACCTCGGAGCGGTCCGTGTCGGCGTAGAGAGTCCGGTGGGGACAGCGGTGCCATACTTTGCCCGTGGTTCTGTCTCGAACGAAGCGCTCGTCCGCTCCGTGGGGTTCCGGAAGAAACGGTTTCGGTTTCATGCTACACTCCCCGGAATATGACGCAACAGTTGGTGCCTCCGAAGCCGAAGGCGTTGGAGAGGATGATTTCATGAGACTGCCTGCGCGCGATGTTCGGCACCACGTCGATGCCTGCAAACTCAGGATCGGGAATATGGTTTACCGTGGGGAGGATGATACCCCTGCGCATCCCTTCGATGGCGAGGGCCGCCTCGATCGCCGCGGCGCCCCCCAGCGTATGCCCGATCTGGGATTTGTTTGAAGAGACGGGGATCCTTTCCATCAATGGTCCGAAAACTTCTTTCAAACACTCGATCTCTGTGCTGTCTCCCTTGGGAGTGGAGGTCCCGTGGGCGTTCACGTACTGTATGTCCCCTGGCGCGAGTTCCGCGTCCTCAATGGCCATCTTGATGGCGAGGATGATCGTTTCCCTGTTGGGGCGGGTGAAGTGAAGCGCGTCGGAGTTCCATCCCACGCCCAATACTTCCGCCTTCGGTTTGAGCCCGTATGCGGATATAGCCTCGTCAGCGGCGAGTACCAGCACCCCCGCACCCTCTGACAGGACAAAGCCCTTCCGGTCCGCGCTGAAGGGTCGTGACGCCCGGGCGGGGTCGTCATAGGCGCGGTCGCCTGGCTTGACCTTGATGGTGGCGTTCATGTTTTCAAAGCCGTGGATGATCTCGGGGATAATGCACGTGTCCACGCCCCCGGCCAGGACAAAATCCACATCGCCGTCCCGTATCATCCGAGCACCGATACCGATGGCGTGGTTGCCGGAGGCACAGGCCCCCTCGGGAGAAAAGATGGGGCCGGTGAACCCGAGGAGCATCCCCGCCTTTCCGGAGGGGAGGTTGGCGCAGAGGTTCGGGAGAAGATAGGGGCTAACTTTGAGGGGGCCCCTGTTCAGGTAATTCTCCATGGCGGTGCGGTAGGCGTCGGAACCGTTCAGGGCTGATCCGATCAGGCATGCGGTCCTGGGGCCGGTGTTGCCGTCGATAACAAGACCGGCGTGTTTTACCGCCTCCTGGCACACCGCCATTGTGAGGATGACGAAATCGGCGTTCCAGTTGTATAGTTCTTTCTCGTCAACGAAATCGAGGGATCGGGGGTCCCAGTCCGGTATTTCCCCCACCACGTCGCAGTGGGAATCGACCTTGCATCTCGTCACTTTCCTGAATCCGGCCTCTCCCGTGACGGCGCGGTCCCACGTTTTCGCAAAGGTGTTACCCAGGGGCGTGGCGGCGCCGTAACCGATGACAAAAACACGCCTGTTTTTTGGGGCTTTCATTGTCCGTCACTATCCCTGATTCTGCCGACCATATCGAATGAAAAAGTAGGTCATTGTTGGATATCCTCGGGATATTAACAAGAAAAATTTCAGGACAGGTCTCTCCCCGTGGTTTTCTGAGCGGCTTTTTCATCCATGGTGCGGACGCGTGTGATGGTGAGGCCCGTGTAGCCGTAAAGGGCCGAAATAAGGGGTGTGATCAGGTTCATGAAGGCGAAAGGGAGGTAGGCGAAGGTCGCCACCCCCAGTGATGAGGCCATGAAAGGGCCGCAGGATAGTGAGCCCCCAGACGATGATGGAAGGCACCACGCCCGCCAGAATCCAGACACCGATGAGCGCCCCGATGAGGAGAAGGATGAGTACGGCCTTGGTGGCGTCACCGATCGATTTCATTATCCCCACTTCAAGATCCAGCCATTTCGCACCGCGTGTCAGTGCGACCATGGCGGCGAAGAAGCCGCTCAAGGTAAGGGAAACCTGGGCCGGGCCCTGGGTCGAATCCACGCCGAAGAGGAGCACGGTGGAGGAAAGCATTACAATGAGAAAACCCACGGAGAGAAGCGAGGGGATGAGGCCCATGCTCTCCGCGTGCGCCACGGTGCGCTTCGGAATCTTTATGGCTCCATCCGGGGAATGGGGGCGGCGCGGGCCTTCAGGCTTATGCGGGGTCATCACCCGATGCTACGGGGCGGGTGAAAATAATCAACAACATAATACAGCAGGTGCCCGGGGTGATAGTAATTGACATTGCCGCGAATGGAATGATAGCGTGCCGGAGGTGACTGTCGTGGCACGGCTGCCCTGAATTGACAGGCAAGGAGCGTTGAATATGAGCGACCATACGTGCGTATTCTGTGACATCGTCGCAGGGGAAAAGCCGGGGCATGTAATCATGGAAGATGAGCTCTCCATGGTGATCCTCGACATCAACCCCTACTCGAAGGGGCACTGCCTGGCCATACCGAAGCGCCATGTTCCCTGGTGGCACGAAATGACCGATGAAGAGAACGCGAGCCTTTTCAGACTCGCCAACCGGGCGGCCAACAAAATGATGGATGTCTTCAAACCGGATTTCGTCTGCATGTATGCCCGGGGCAGGCGTATTCCCCACACTCATATTTTTCTGATACCCACCCACGGGGGTGATGTCCTGGATCGCTTTTTCAACGCCATGGAGAGGTTCCAGGAGTCCCCGGAGGAGCTGGTACGGTTGAAAAACGATGAGATGATGAAAGAGGCGGCGGAGCTTCTCAGGGAGGGGTAACCGGATCGGTCCTCTCGCGGATCGTCGTCACCGTACGCGGCGGAACACCATGCAGGAATTGCACCCCCCGAAACCGAAGGAGTTTTTCAGTACGAACTCCTGATCGAGCCTGCGCGCCCCCTCGGGCACGCAGTCGATCGGTATTTCCGGGTCAGGGACATGGTTGATGGTGGGAAGGAGCGTCCCCCGGCGCATCCCTTCCATGGCCAGGATCGACTCGATGGCGCTCGATGCCCCCATGGCGTGGCCCGTCTGCGACTTGTTAGCGGATACGGGGGGGATCCCGCCGCCGAAGACACCTTCGAGAGCGCGGTATTCGATCGTGTCGCCGATTTTCGTCGAAGTCCCGTGGGCGTTGACCGCGTCGATATCCGCAGGGGATATGCCGGCATGATCGATGCTATCGGCGATACAGCGTAAGACGGTGTCGAGATTGGGCGCAACGAAATGGTGCGCGTCCGAGGTCATGCTCCATCCCGCGATCTCGAAGTTCCACCCGATGCCGTGTGTCTCGGCGAATTCCCTGGTCGCGATGATGACGGCAGCAGCGCCCTCCGATATGACGAAACCGCGGCGTTCCGAGGAAAAAGGGCGGCTTGCGACACCCGGCGGCTCCGGCCGGTCCTTTTTATGCTTGTAGGCACCGTTCATCGTGGCGAAACCGGCCACGATAGGCTCCACCAGAGGGAAGTCGACGGCGCCGCAGATCACTACGTCCGCGATGCCTTCATTCAGGAAGAGGGATCCGATTATCATAGAGGTCAATCCCGTGGCACAGGCGGTGATGGAGGCGGTGATGGGTCCCGTGGCCCCGGTTAAAATCGATATTTTCCCCCCCACCATGTTGATGCAGGAGTTCGGATTGGTGAAGGGGTGGGGCATTTTCCCTTCCCGTGACATGAGCCGGTCCGCGGCGATGACCGCGTCGATGCCCCCCACGGCGGAACTGAAGGTGATTCCCACCCGGGGAGCGAGCTCCGGCGTGATATCGATGCCGCTTTCTGCAAGGGCGCGGTGGACCGCTAGCATCGAGTGACTGAAAATGGGAGAACTCCAGTGGGCCATCTCCCTCGGTGAGAGGAAGGAATAAGGGGAGACATCGATTTCGCCTACCTGGCCTGCGATTCGCACGGGAAAGTTTTCCGCATAGTCAAACCGCGTCAGCTCGCCAATTCCGCTTTCCCCGGCGACGGCGCGGTCCCACTGGGCGTTCATTTCCACGCCCAGGGGGGAAACCATGTCGTAACCGAGTATGACGGGTTGTTTTCGGTTCCGGGAATGCATTTTTTCCGCCATTACTACCAGGGGATGAACTTGTAAAGCTTCGCGAACATTTCATAGACCTCAATCCAGTTCTGGAGGTCCTTCGGCGATCGCAGGTGAGCCCGTTTGTTCACCATGACCCAGCTCATGTGCGCGGCACCGTCCTTGCAGGTAGAGCAGTCGCGTGTTTCGGAGGTACAGCAGCGGTGCATCGTTTCCAGGTCTGCGGCCCAGCGGATGAAATCGATCAGCCGCTTCGGCTGGGGATTCCGCTTGTCCATCGGCTTGGTGACCGAGGGGCACTCCAGCCATCCGAACCGTCGATCCAGCATCATGCCCGTGGTGATTATCTCATGGTAATATTTCGAGGAAATGACGGTATCGGGATAGCGGTCGAGCATCTCGTCCATCTCCCTGCGCAGCTCGGCCAGTTCGTTTTCGCTCCATGAAAATCCGTCGACACCCTCGTCGTTTGAGAGGAGCTGCATGTGAACCTTAAGCCCCGCGGCGGCGATTTTTTGTATGATCCGTTCGGTCTTCCCGATCTGCTTCGGGGTGATGGTGTAAAGATAATAGGTGTAGGGATCGCCCTCGTAGTTTTTCCTTGACAGGCTGAAGGTGTCACGGCCCCTCAATAGCTTTTCATCCTCTTCGTCGCCCCAGAGGGAGATGCCCACCATCATGTCCGGGAAGCGGTCCCGGGGAACCTTGATGATGCCGTTGGTGGCGCAGTAGGTCGGGAGGCGCGTGTAGAAGGCACCGACCCTGTCCAGATAGAGGGTCGGCTCCCCGCCGATCAGGATTGCCAGGTTGACCCCCCGGTCCTTTTCCTTTTCGACGAATTCCTCCCATTTCCGGATGTCCGGCTCGTCGGGGGATTTTTTATGCTCGTCCGAAGAAAAAAAGAAACATCCCTTGCAGCGCAGGTTGCAGTTGTTGGTAACGTCGTATATCGAGCTCCGGATGTTTAGTTTTGATATCCTTTTATATCGATCATACCATTCTTTATCAAGCATCGAGCTGACAGTATTCATTTCATACTCCTCGTGTTTTTCTCGACGGGGCGCAACGGGGTGCCGGCCTTTCTAAAGATCAAATCCGGGTGGAGGTGTCATCCGGTCAAGAAGGTTTTTTCCCTTTTCGTAGCCCATGACCCAGACCGCCAGGTAGGTATCCACATAATCGAGCCAGGCCTTGAATTGTTCAGGGTGCGCGGCGTGCCGGTGGAGACGGGCGGTGACCACGGCGCTCCCGGCCGCGTAATGCCGGCAGTCGGCGCAATCGGTGTCGGGCACACAGCAGGAAACGTCGCGGTTCCACGTGAGATCGGTCCGGTATTGCCGGAAGGACCTTCCCAGTCCGATGTCGGTGGACGGGTTCATGCGGGGGTAGGAACAGGCATAGAGGTCGTGCAGGCCGAGGGTGTGGGTGTGTGCCACGATGCTGTAGGGGGAAAAAAGGACATTCTCGGGATATCGCGCCAGGACGTCCGCCATGGTTTCCCTGGTCCTCTTCAGCGACTCGCTGTCGTGACGGAGCGCGCCATTGTAACCCACGGGCGCTGAAAAGATGTTGAAGGTCAGCCTGCAGTTATGGACCGTAAGATACTCCATTACGTCGTATATCTCGCCGATGTTTTCCCTGGTGAAGGTGTAGACGAAAACGGCCCTGGGGTCGTCCCGGTAGTTTTCAATCTGCTTTTCGAGCAGCTTCTTCGCATTGCGCACCCTGTGGCTGGTCTCGTCGTTTCCCCATACGGAAATGTGGATCTTGTAGCCGACCCCCTCCGGTATCCGTTTGAAGCCGTTCGAGGCGATGCAGCCCAGTGGTATTATGTCGTAGCAGGACTGGCATATCTCCGGGACCAGTGAGGGTTCTGCCCCCGCCAGGACGACGAAGGTGATGCCGCGTTTTTTTTCGGTCTTCATGAGGGACTGCCAGTCCGCAATGGTTCCGTTTTCCTCGGCGAATTGCTTGGCTCCCTCGTAATAGTAACAGCCGTCGCAGCGGATATTGCACCGGTTGGTCATGTCATAGGTGGATTCGCGGAGGAAAAAATATTTCCTGACCTTTTCCCAGCGCTCGCGAACGAACGGGTCCGCGAGAAGCTCGGAGAATTTCGGCCTCGCTTCCGCTTTCTTACCGGGTGTTTCCGCTCCCCTGGTGTTCATTCGATTCATGGTATCTTCCGTCTATGCCCGCCGATTATAAAAATATAATGGAGAGCTACATTTCATTCAACTTTTCTTGTATATATTCGGCGATTAATGTGACGCTTTTCAATTTTGGATAATCGTCCTCATCGATGGTGATGCCGTATTCGTCCTGAAGCACAAGCACCACGGTGGTCAGGTCCATGCTGTCGATTCCGAGCTCGTCGATGAGATCGAGGTCGGGATTAAAAGTCTCGGGTGTCACGTCTTCAAGTTTCAGTTCATCAATGAGTATCTCCGCGACGCGGAGAACCACTTCTTTTCCCGTCATGTGTCATCCTCCTCAGATGGAAAGTGCGATAGTAGCCGCCGATTACGGGCGCGCCGGGATGGTTTTCATTATTCCGCTGCAGGCGAGTTGTCCGCCGGCCATGACCCGGAACCTGTGGCGAGAAGGATCGCCGCCGTCGGTTGCCGCGGTGACGCGTATAGCGTCTCCGGGGCGTATCAAGTGCCTGAACCGGACCCTCGATATTTCGGACAGGGCGATATCTGCCCTTTCCCTTTGTGCACATGCACGGAGCGCGTCGAACACCATGGCGAGCTGGGCGATACCGGGAAGGACCGGAAAACCGGGGAAATGGCCGTCGAACCAGAGTGATTCAGGCCCGATGGCGATGTCCGCGGAAATCCCGCCGGTACTGTCGCTTTCCAGGTTTGTAAGCTGATGCCAGTCAGTTTTCATCCGTGTCTACGCGCTTTCATTACCCAACCCGACCGCCGATGCGTGATGGTCCGCAGTCGATAAACCGGCGGAGTGTATCTATTAAGAAACCTCCGGAAGGTGTCAAGAAAAAAAACAGGGGGTTTTACGGCACCGGGTGTGAATTATTTGCTGTATCAGGTAGCCTCGAAAGCGAGTACGACGATGTCGTCGACAAGGTGCGCCAGTCCCCTGAACCTGTTGATCTCTTCAATGATGCAGTCCAGGGTCTCATCAAGGGACCCTCCGTTGCACCGTTCCACCAGACCGGGGAGCGCATCGTAGCCGATAAGCCTGTTGTGCTCATTCACCGTCTCGGGGATGCCATCCGTATAGAGGAAAAGCCGGTCACCCTTTCTGAGGGATATGGTATTCTCCTTGAACTCCAGTTTTTCGAAAATCCCCATCAGTGTACCCTTGCAGTATATGTATTCCGCGGTTCCGGTATCAGTCCTGTATAGGATCGGGTAGGGATGACCCGCCGAGCTGAAGGTAAACTGGATCTCACCCTCCTTGCTAATGCTGAATACACCGTAGGCGGCGGTCAGGAAGCTCATGGGCATGTTGCCGAATAGTTCGTTGTTGAGGGTAGTGACAAAATCGAGGGGCCGGAGGGCGAAGTCCCTGCAAATCCTCTCCGTCGTAGCCTTGACGAGTGAAAGAAAAAGCGCGGCCGTCACGCCATGGCTCGACACATCGCCGATGAAAACGCCCATCCCCCCCTCGCGGAGCGGAGTGAAGGAGAAGTAGTCCCCACCCACCGCATCGAGTGGAAGATACCGATAGCCCGTTCGTATCCATTCAAGCCGGGGGATCTGTATGGAGAGAAGTGATCGCTGGATCAGCTGGGCCGTCAACAGGTCTTTTTCAATTGCATTATTTCTTTTTCTAAGGTTTTCTTTACTTGCACGGAGCGCCTCTTCTATTTCCTTCATCCGGGAGATGTCATGAAAATTTACGAGCATGATGTCCCCCTCGGCTCCCCGTATCCGCTGGGCGCTCTTGATTATGGGAATTCTCTTCCCGTCCTTTGTTTTCAGGCATGATTCGACATTGTCGATTTTTTCCGTTCTTCCTGACATAACCGGACAGGAGCAGGTTTCAGGATCGTCGTCGCATATAATGCCGCATTTCTCGCCGAGGAGTTCATCGCGCCTGTACCCGGTACTATCGCAGGTTATGGCATTGACGTCCGAGATTGTAGAGTCATGATCAACGACAAAGCTGCCGCCTGGAATGTTGTTATAAAGGATCCGCCATTTTTGCTCACTTTCCCGAAGGGCCTCCTCCATCCGTTTCTTTTCGGTACCATCGCGAATGATTCCGAAAAAACCGACTTTTTCCCCCGCGGAATTCTGCCGCAATGATACGGATCCCTCGCCATATCGCAGGAAACCATCCTTCCGAATAAAAAGGTTAGTGGTGATTTTTTCGGGACGGTCTTCCAGATATACTTTATTGAATACACGAAAAAGTTTCTCATGGGTTTCCTGAGGCACGGTGTCCCTGAAACTCATGCCGGTTAGCTCCTCGGGGGAATAGCCCATCATCCTGCAGAAGGACCTGTTGGAAAAGACAAACCGGCCCTTAAGATCGACCTCGTAGTAGCCGTCTTCCAGCGTCTCAAAGATTGTCCGATACCGCTCCTCGCTCATCCTGAGCTTTTCCTCCATCCCGCGACGGATGGAGATGTCACGGCTCACGCCGATAAGGCCCGTGGGTTTCCCGTTTTCCCGGATGAAGGTGATGCGGAGTTCGGCCCATACCCGTGAACCGTCCTTGCGGATATACTCGACATCATGGAGGACGGACCGATGAGGGTCGACGTCACCCTTCTTCTCCGCTTCAAGCTCATGAGCCAGCGTTTGTATACACCATGCATATGAGTCCGGCGCCATAAACTCATCGATCCTCATATGAATCAGCTCGTCGTTGGTATAACCGATCATCGAGAGGCAGGATGGACTTGCGAAAAGCAGCCTGGGAAAGAGGTCTGTTATCAAGATTATATCGGTGATGTTATCCGCCAGCAGCCGGTAAAGAATATCCTGCCCGGAATGATCGTCACCGGCTTCAGAAAGCCGCAAGAAATCACCGTTAATTTCATGTATCAATCCGCGCATGTCATCGGGTAGGGATTTCAAATTCCCGAAATATTTCCGGATCTTTGCTTTAAGGTCCTTATGTAGCTTCATCCTGACGTTACTCTGCGCATGATTGTGAACGATGATGCCGTGGCCAGTATAACGCTGTCTTCCACAGTCGTCAAACAAATAACAGGCGATGAAAATGCCCGAAATTTGTGTCGGAAAGATGCTGACAATCACCGGGGAATTGGATGATTCTTCTCCGCAGCTGGCGTGGTTACGCATTGTCCATAAACCCATGCTGCATTAACGTGGAAACTGATCTCTTCCCGGTGCCTTTTAACATAGGCCCGGGCGCCCCTCAGGCCCGCTTCCTCCGCGTCGAAGCTGAGAAAGACAAGGCGCGTATTGGCAAGCCCCGGTCTTCTCTTCTTGCCGTGCCTGCCGAAGAGTTCGGCCGATTTCAGCGCCATGACCGATGCTATCAGGGTGTCCCCTGCTCCTGGTGTGCCCCTGGAGCCGACGAAAAAATTCAGGGTAGTGCTTGACGAAACCAAAAAGATGTAGTATATTATCATCAACTAAAAAACTCAAATATAATCTTAACCTGGTACAAATATGCCTGTATATGAATTTAAATGCACCCGGTGCGGTACAACCTTTTCTTCTTTGCGGAGAATGGGAGAAGATCGCAATGTTCAGTGCGAAAAATGCGGTTCCCCTGACACGAACAAGCTCATATCATCCTTCTCAGGCGGAAAATCGTCCACTCATAAAGGTCCTTCCTGTGCCCAGTCAGGGGGCGGTTGACGGCCTTTTTGACGGGACCAGTTCGGTCTCACCAATACTCATTCACCTGTTACCCCTGAAGAAGGGAAGACCCAACGAAATTGTTTCCTTCCGCATGTTCTTTTCCACAGCCGATGATACAGGCTTCTCTGGGGTTGCCGTCACTGATTGAGTTGCAGGGTTTACAACGACGAGAAGAGGCAGTAGAGTATAATACCCGCGGCCACGGCGACATTCAGCGAATCGGTATCGTTATACATCGGGATATGAATCGTTTCGTCGCACAAAGAAGTAATCCGGTCAGTCAGGCCTTCTGATTCGTTGCCGAAAACCGCCGCCCTTTTCTCTGCCGGTTTCACCGCATGGAGCGGTATTGAGTCCCCGCATATGGACGCGCCGTAGACGGTGAAGCCGTACCTCTTCAGTAATGCGAAACCGCTCTCCTCATCATCCAGCATTACTATCGGGATTGAAAATGCGGCACCCATGGAAACCTTGAGCGCCCTTCTGCTCAGGGGGTCGCAGCTTTGCGGTCCGATGACCACGGCGTCTGCGCCCAGGGCGGCAGAGGCGCGAATGATGCTTCCCAGATTTTCATCATTTGAAAGGCGCGGACAGATAGTGAGGTTCCGGCATGGGGCATTTTTCAGAAAAAACTGTTCGAGGGTGATAAAGCCAGTGCGGACCGCGGCTGCCATTACGCCGCGATGGAAGTGGAATCCCGCAATGCCTTCCATCTCTCCGTCTCTTATTACGTGGAGGGGGCATTTCACGCGGGGGTGCCCTCTGAATTCATCCGCCATTCTTTCGCTGCAGAGGATGGAGAGGATTTTCATGTTTGATTGGATGAGACGGCCCACCAGGTGCCGCCCTTCAGCGATAACTATTCCTTCGCGTTTCAGGTCCCTGTCTCGGATATTCGTATAGAGCGAGATGTCATGTATGAGGTTCATAATGGTATGATTTTTATCTACGGAGTCTTTATATTCGGGTTGTAGAATTCATACGAGAGTATGATCCAATTAAAATCAATCAGTTTATTGCCACCTCACCTTCGGCCAGAACCGTAGATGAAAAAAACAATTGCAATTGACGCTGTGCCGTGTAGTGTATATCTCAATACATTCATACTCCGGGTGGAATGAGCGAACAATCATGGAATACATATTCATAACCGCCATCGTTACCGGATTATATTTCGGTATGGAGATATTTCTGGTTTTAAGTATAATTGATTTTTTCAATGCATCATTTCTGCATGATTGCATCATTGGCAGCAACGTGGGTTATTCAATTATACGTGCCGCGGAATTTTTTGTAATTGATTCGATCATTATTACGCTGTATATAACAATAAAAAATAGAATAATTCACCATTTCCAGATTGAGCGTATCCCGGCAATTATTCCCCTTATTCTTGCTGTCGGGAATATAATCCTCTTTAACCTGGTGCTGCCCTATGTAGCGTATACGTATAACCCCGGGAAGAAGATGGACGCAATATTTTTTGTGAGCCTCATAACCCTGCCATTTCTGTCCTACTGGTCCCTGTCATATCTGACCGGACGTCAGGATGTTCGATTTGTTATTGCCGCGCTGATAAGTATAGCAAGTGTATTCATATTCGCCAATATTGACAGGCTGTTTGTTCTATTGTTCTAGAATTCCAAGTTGAGCGGAAGAGAGTGTCCGGAGGGCAGGCGTACTGTACAACATCGGCACTGCCGACCCATTCTGATTGTACCCTATTTATATACGGCGATATATCTGCCGTCCCATCCCTTGTTTGAAGGTCTGCGGGGCCGCCAGGTATTGTTGCGGTTCTGGAATCGCGCGTAACTGACGGTTATTCGTGCGGGATCGGAGGGATCGTTCAGCACCAGTACCCCTTTTGAATCATTAAAGCCGACAACTAGCATGTAGTGCTCTTGCACGTGGATGATCACCGGTGCCCCCTTGCGCACATGGCCCATGAATTCATTGAACCGCTTATCGGGGACCATCCCCGTCCGATTGTCATAGAGGCTCCTTCGACGAATGGCCCTGAATCCCAGATCCTGGAAATAGAGCTGGAGGACATGCGTGTTGGTGCCGGGAAAGTTGATGCCGGTTTTAAGAGATTGCTCGCAGTTCGTCGAATAGAAGACCTTCTCCCGGTCTGAATAGTGCATCATGATGTTGTAGTTCCTGTTGCGACCGGAACAGAACTCATCGGCGATATCGATATTGCGGATGGTGGTAATCCCGTAATATTTCAAAACCATTTCGGCGCAGGTGACACCGCAGAGCATGTCAATGGCGCGGCCGTCAATGGCGCCCTCCTGGAGGATAACGGGAATGTCGAGGATCATTTCTGTTTTCTGCCGAGTCTGCCCGGCCGGAAGCGACATGGCAAGGCAGAGTAGTATCAGGAAAAAAAAAGACTGTTTCACGTGGGAACCTCCGAGTCGTTCATCTTCATTCTGAGCCGGCATCCCTGACCGGAAAGGCCGGCGGCGGAATTATCTATGGCGCCCGATGCCGGTGCCGTTATGAATAATGCGGTAACCAGTTAGTGCGGGATGAGCGTAGCTCACTGCAGCCTGGAACAGGCTTCACCCCCGGCATCGTAGTTTTCATCCACAACGAATACACAACCTGAATGATACCTCTCACATTCCCCGGGGCAAGCTTCATACGCTTCGTGCACGGATGATTTGCATTGATTGACACAGTACTCATGGTCGCTATCGCATTTTTCTGATTCCTGTTTTTTCCGGACCTCCCTCCACTCAAGGCATTGGGTTCGATTGCTGAATTTTTTCTCGCCGTGAGAACAGGAGGCCATCATAAAAAAAGCGTACGAACAGGGGCTAAAAAAATCAAGCAAGATTAGTCGGGGTTGAAGAATCGGGATTAACAATGCGAGTCCTTGGTGAATAGTTTTGGTCCGCCGCTGCATCACATACCCCGCTGATCCTGAAAAATCCTCCATTTATGATCAGTGGGGATTCCGGGAATAATTTCTTATTGCTAAATTATATCCGATTGGTTATGATAATGTGCATTATGAATATAGGCATATCAATCCCCCGAAAGAATCCAGGTAATGACCGCTGAAAGGAGGGATGGGGGAAAATGACTCAAGCGGGGGCGCACCGCACCCCGTATTTTCCAGTGTCTTTTTTTTCGAGTCCGGCTGGCACGGGGCTATCATGCCGTGGAGCGTTACAGTTTCGGTTCGGGGGCTGTCGGCGGCGTCTTCACTCCGACCATGATCATGGGGACAAGTATCGCCAACCTATTCTGCCTCGTGCAGGACCGGATCGGTGTAATCGTGGAAACCAAAGAAAGGATGCGCAGAGAAATTTTACGCCACAATGCTGTGCGGGTGAACGAAATGCAGGGCGCATGCCCGGCATTTCCCATATGGCATCGCGCTTGTAGTGACCAAATAATAGTTCTGATGTTTCGACTGGTTCAGCACACGCAGGGCCCGTTGTGTGCCGTGGCCGGGAACCAGGGGAAGGTCAGCCGGAATCACAGCGGGGAAAAACCGCCGCCATTATTCCGTCATGGTCCCGGCGTCAGCCTGCTTTAGAACAGTTATCCTGTCCCCGTACCACTCATTCGCCGCTACCCCCAGGCGGATACGGTCGAGCCTTTGTTGCAGCTGGGCGCGCCGGTAATCGTCCTTCGCGTTCTGCAGGGAAGTGAGGGACGTCAGGACATCGAGGATTGTCACCAGGTTCATTCGGTATTCCGCGGAGACGGTACGGTAGTTCTGTTCAGCTGCGGCCAGGGCGCGGCGGTACGCCTCCAATTCCATGCGTGAGTTTTTCCAGGTCTGGTAGGTGTCGACGATTTCCTGACGGGCCAGGCGAACCGTCATGGAAAGGCCCAGGTCGGCCTGTCTTTTCGCCGACCTGGCCTCCCTTACCTTTGCGAAGGTGACATCCGGGCCGAAAAGAGGCATCTCGACGCCCAAGGAGATGTAATGATCGTTGTACTGCGTGGAGGAAAGGGCGCTCATAGGCGAACTGTATGTCTTGAGTGCCTTTTCCCACCGGGTTGTTTTCGGTTTTTCCTGGTAAAGCATGTAGGCGCCCTCGACAAAGGCCGAGGGTAGATGCATACCCAGGGCGGATAGCACACCTGCGCTGGCGTATTCGATCCGTTCTCGTGCCGTCTTCACGTCCCACCTTTTTTCGGCAAGGGTGTTCACGTCGTCCCCGGAAAACCCCGGCGCAGGCGGATCGCCGCTCTCGCGCAATGCATACGTATCGCGGGGCCCGACAATGTTTTCCAGCAGGACGCTCGCATGGGCCATTCCATTTTTGAGGGATGAGATGTCTGCTTCAAGCTTATACATCTGTGCTCTCGTTCTCAGGACATCGCTCTGCTTACTCCGACCGATGGCGACCCGCCGTTCAAGCTCCTTCAGCATCCTGGCGTGCAGGTTGAGCATTTCTTCGCTGTTTTTGAGGCTTTCCTCGATGCGCAGGGCGTTGTAATAGGCGGTGGCGACCTCGACCAGGAGTCGGCCCGCGGCGTCGTATAATTCCATCCGACGCATTTTCACGTCTGCAATCGAGGTCTTGATGCGCGAGGCCTCATTAAGGCCCGTAATCAGGGGCTGTCGTCCCACGAGGCTGACCATTGACCGCGAGGCGGAGACACGGTTTTCCTCCATCACGGGGTATGACTTGTTCGCCCTGAGCGACAGGGTGGGCAGGAAAGAGGTGATAGCCTGCTCTTTTTTCAGCCTGGCCTGGATCGAGTATTCCCCCTCGATAGCCATGACTTCGGTGTTGAACACCGCGAGGGCGTAGGCGCTGAAAAGCGACATCTCCTTCCCCTCCCGCGCGGACCGGATGTCCCCGTCGTTCACACCGGTGACATCATGGAGCATTTTCTTCACGGCGTCATCGGCGGCACGCGCCTGCTTCACCGCATAGAGGACGATTGGAATCATCAACAAGGCGATGATCAGGCGGTTCATCCCGATCCGATCACCGTCCCCTGCGTCGATTGTTTTTGATTTCATATGTGCGGTGCCTCGATTTTTTATTATATGGAATGTGCAGTCATATGACGCTAACCGGATGAATGATTCGATCCATGGCGGCCTTTTTCCTCGCCCCTTCTGTCCCCGGGTGAATATATCCGTTGTTATTACTGTATGCATTGGCCAGGCCTATCGTGAGCGGCACATATATGGCAATAATAAGAGCATCAATAATAATCAAACCAAGATGTTCCCCCGTGAGCACACGGGGGGTAAAAAACAGAATTTTCAATCTTTTAATTTCGGAAAATTCTGTTTTTTGATATGCCCATAATTCAAAAAAATATTATTTTTCAAGGTACTATATAATTGTAATTGCAAATAGTCATTTCATATATATGCAGGGTATGACAATTCATTTTTTGTGAAGATTGAGGATCCTTCTGAGGGGTGTGATGATCATCATGAGCGGCGGTGTCCTGTGATATGATGCTTTCAGACATATCAATAAAAAATACGGTTTTCGCCTGGATACTGATGTTTGGCCTGATCATTTTTGGCGCCATCGGGTTCAGCCGTATGGGCATCAGCCAGCTGCCAGACGTCGATTTCCCCGTGCTATCGGTCAGGGTCACCTGGCAGGGGGCGTCACCGGAAACCATGGAATCCTCGGTGGCCGACGTGCTGGAAGACGCGGTCATGACCATCGAGGGGATCCGGAACGTCAGCTCCGTGTCCATGGAAGGACTTTCGACACTGTCGATCGAGTTCGAGCTGAATCGGGGGATTGACTCCGCCCTTCAGGAAGTGCAGACCAAGGTCCTCCAGGCGCAGAAGAACCTTCCCTCCGACATTGACCCGCCCATCGTCACGAAGTCAAATCCTGAGGACCGCCCAATCATGTACACGTCCCTCAGCGGCCAGACCGGCCTTCGGAGTAAAATCCTCTTCGTTCGCGACCACCTCAAGGACAACATGACCACCATCGAGGGGGTCGGCGATGTGCGAATGGGGGGGTATGTCGACCCGAACATGCGAATATGGCTGAACACCGGGGAGATGGCGCGACTGGAAATAACGGTGGACGACATCATCAACACCATCTCCAGCCAGCACTCCCTTACCCCTTCCGGATACATGTACGATGGCCCGCGTGAATCCAATGTCAGGGTGCTGAGCGAGGCCCGCACGCCCGAAGAGTTTAAAAACCTGATCATTGCCAGAAGGGGCGGGGAGCCGATATGGAAGCCAATCAGGCTCGGCTCGGTGGCCAGGGTGGAGGAGGGACTGGCGGACGTGCGCAGGATCTCACGCTTCAGGGGGGAGCCGGCGGTGGGACTGGGTATCATCAAGCAGCGCGGCTCAAACGCCGTTGCCGTGGGCCGCGCGGTCAAGGAGAGGATCAGAAATCTCAACACCTCAGGCCTGCTCCCGGGAAATATGAAGCTGAACATATCCTTCGACGCCACGAAATTCATCGAGGACGCAACGGACGAACTCCTCTTCACGCTGATGCTTTCGGTCATCCTGACCTCCATCGTATGCTGGCTGTTCCTCGGCTCGTGGAGTTCGGCGCTCAATGTCATCCTGGCGATCCCCACCTCCCTGGTCGGATCATTCATTGTGCTCTACTTCCTGGGTTTTACCCTTAACACTTTCACACTGCTGGCGCTGTCGCTGGTAATCGGCATCGTCGTGGACGATGCCATCATGGTGATGGAAAATATCGTGCGTCACTTCGAGGGTGGGATGTCACGCGTGAAGGCGGCCATTGTCGGGGCCAGGGAGATAACACCGGCCGCAGTGGCCACGTCCCTGGCCATCCTCGCCATTTTTCTTCCCGTGGTTTTCATGAAGGGCATCATCGGCAAGTTTTTTTTCCAGTTCGGCGTGACCATGTCCGTGGCGGTGCTCATATCACTCCTGGAAGCCCTGACGCTGGCCCCGATGCGGTGCTCCCAGCTCCTCAGAAGGGGGGACGAGACCAGAATGGGCAAGGCCATGGACCGGATCATGGCCTCCCTGTCTGCGTCGTACCGGCAGTCCCTCACCTGGTGTCTGGGTCACCGGTGGAAGGTCACCGTCACGGCCTTCACCGTTTTCGCCATATCGCTTCTGCTGCTGGTCGGGATGCGCAAGGAATTCGTTCCGCCCCAGGATCAGGGTGTGTTTATGATAACCATGCGGACACCCCTGGGGTCCTCGCTGGAATTCACGGACGGTGTTTTTAAGAAAGCCGAGGCGATTCTGAAGTCGCGCCCCGAGGTGAAAACCTTCATGTGCGCCGTGGGCGGCTTTCAGGGAGGGCTTGTCAACCAGGGAATGATGTACGTGACCCTGGTGGACAAGGAGAAGCGTCCCATGGAGGCCCCCTTCACACGTCGGCCCACCCAGCAGGAATTCATGGCCTTCATCCGCGGCAAGCTCAATGCCATACCGGGGACGCTCATCGTGACGGTCATGGATCCTTCCCAGGCGGGATTTTCATCCCATCGCGGTTACCCGATAGAGTTTTCCATCCAGGGGCCCGATTGGCACAAGCTGGCCGATTATTCTAAAACTATCATGTCGGCCATGGAAAAATCAGGCCTGGTGACCGACGTGGATAGCGACTACCAGATGGGCATGCCGGAAATAAAGGTAACCCCCGACCGCGACCGCGCAAGTGCCCGGGGGGTCACCGTCACGAACATAGCCGACACCATCAGCGCCGCCGTGGGGAGCCTTCGTGTGGGCAAGTACACCGACTCGGCCGGGCGCCGCAACGATGTCCGCATTAAGCTTCTGGACGCCTACAATCGTGCGCCCTCCGATATCAGCCGCATCAGGGTGCGTAATATCCACGGCGAAATGGTGCCCCTCTCCTCACTTGTGGACATCACAGAGAAGCCCTCGTACCTGACCATCACGAGATACAACCGAGAGCGGGCCATAAGCATATTTGCCAATGTAGCACCGGGCAAGTCTCAAACGGATATCATGGCCTTCATCGAGAATATCTCGGCGAAGGTCCTGCCGGCGGGGTACCATGTCATGTTTTCGGGCAGCTCCGAGACTTTCAAGGAGTCCTTCGAAAGCCTCCTCTTCGCACTTGTGCTGGGGATCGTCGTCGCCTACATGATCCTGGGATCGCAGTACAACAGCTTCCTGCACCCGGTCATCATTCTGATGGCCCTGCCCTTCAGCGTCACGGGGGCACTGATTGCCATGCGGTTGACGGGGATCTCGCTCAACATCTACAGCATGATCGGCATGCTCCTCCTCATGGGCATCGTGAAGAAAAACTCAATCATGCTTGTCGATTTCACCAACAAGCGGCGAGTCGCGGGCATGGGCCTCAAAGAGGCGCTCCTGGACGCATGCCCCATACGGCTCAGGCCCATCCTGATGACATCCCTTGCCACCATCGCCGCTGCCGTACCGCCGGCCATGTCGCTGGGCCCCGGCTCGGAGACAACACGACCCATGGGCATCGTCGTGATAGGGGGGGTCGTTTTCTCGACCGTCCTGACGCTCTTCGTCGTTCCATGCGTCTACAGCCTCTTAAGCAGGCTTGAAAGCCAGAGGCACCAGAAGGAGCTCCATGAAGCCCTGGTTTCCCTGGGTGAAATGAAGGAATAGGAGCCATCGCTTGATCCGCCTGGAGTATCCAGCCTAACATCTCGTGCCGGCCGCTGACCTTAAAATTTTTACGGGGTTTGAGACAACACTACCCTTGTTAACAACCAGTGGGGCGCGATTTTCCCGAACATTGTCGCGAATTTCTTCTGCGGATGATTCAAGTAGCTTTCCGCGCCGGTCGGTAATGATTATCGAATTATTAAAACGATTCAGGGCAACCGCCACCGCCCGGCCGATGCCTGATGAAGCCCCGGTGATAGTAATGCCATTATCACGAAGATTGTAACACCACCAGGAGCATACTTCCTCAAAGCATATCTGCAATTGGTCTGGTAGTTTTTATTCGAAAAAAAATTATTGTATATACAGAAAACCCTGTCTCATTCACAACCTGCCCATGAGACACAATGGGCGTTCCTAGTGCTGTCTGCACGGAGTCTTGTAAAAATGAACCGGTTGAATCATTATAGTAATAGTCGGATTATCAGGAGCGGCCATGCCAGGCAAAAAGCGCCGGGCTGGCTTTTCGATAATGTATGAGCAACTATAGAGAAACCACTATTAACCGGTGCCAACCCGGGTATAACGCATCATGCTCGCTATGCTGCGGCAGCCATAATTACTTAATGGATCAGGAGCAAATCGGGGATATGTTTCTGGCCCGTGCGCACGAATATACCGCACAACCGATAAAACATCAGGAAGAGGCGTGCGCGGAAAAGCTGTTCCGGGAAGAAATCCAATGCCCCCATGTGGGCATACATTCAGCAGATCCAGGTCTGGTTGGCTGCATGATATATGCCGACCATGACCGGGGAGATGAAATCGAGTCATTTTTTATCGGGACCTGCAAGACCTTCCTCTGCCCGGCCTGGTACGACCTCACCGACAGGCAGGTAGTGTTTGCGGCCCGGCTCATGCATGACTGGTATTACTACAGCCTTTTTATCAATGACATCGAAGCAGTTCATGAAATCTGCGCGTTATATGGCCATCCGGAGGACATTCCGCCCGACAGGCTCCGTTCCCTCAAGGATGAACTCGCGGAGAGGCTATTGGAAGAGGACGGCAAGTAACATCGTATCTTTTTTTTGCTTTTGTTTAATTGAAAATACCTTGTAAAGTCGCTTTGTCAATACAGAGAACGCCATCTCATTCACAACCCACCCATGGGATTTCCGAGCAGAGGATGAAGTGGTTTTGTCGAGGATTCAAGTCGGGCACTATGGCCGATGGTGATACGCTCAATGCCGGTGATGTGCAGATGGATGAGCGGTTCAATGAAAATTATTCCAGGAGAACGACATGATCACACTTATTGCGAAACTGATAATAAAGGAAGGAAAGATGGACGAGGCGGTAGCCCTTCTAAAAGAAATCGCCCCCGGGATACGGAAAAACGAGGCCGGGTGCCTTGCATACATTCCCCACACTGTAAAGGGCGAAGATAACGCGATTATTATTTACGAAAAATATCGGGACAAAGACGCGTTAAAAATACATTCTACGAATCTTCCCAAAACGCTGGAGAAACTTTTCCCCCTGCTGGATCCAGGCCTGGACATCAAGACCTGCTTTTCAATTCTGGATGAATAAGGGGAGTGGCCGGGTGCCGGGGTTTCAAGAATCGATTATGTTAAAAACACCCTCGCGTCCGGGTACATGCAGGAATGAGATCGATCGGTTTTATCCAATCTTTCTGTACATAATGTCTGAACGTATTCCATTCATTGTAAATTTCTAAACTGCCCGTGCCAGTATGCGATGGGGATGGACACACGCATGCGTGGCACGGGCGAGAATGTATGGTGAAAAGTGCCGGCAGGCGCATGTGAAGATAATGATAGCGCAGACAGGCGGGTCATGGAAGCGGGTCATTCATGAGCCTTCGCGAATAATTCCAGAGAAGGCTCAACAGCTTGAATATATGCTCGAAATTCGGGATTACCGGTATCCGGTAATCCTTGGCGAGGGCGGTGTGCTTGATAATTGACTGGCCGCCAAAAAAATGCACGATAATGGGGGTGGCGGCGTGTTTCTTCTGGAGACGGCTTACATGCTCCCAGTTAAAGGACGCGAACGGCGAGCTGATCGACATCAGAACAATCGCGTCGAAAAGGCCTGAGTCCATATATAGCTCGAGGATACGGTTGAAGCTTTCCTGCGGTCCCAGCTTTTCGACCGAGGCCCAGGTATCAATGGGATTGCGTATGGGCGCCCAGTCAGGGAATAGGGGTCGCAGCCGTTCTGAGAAATCATCGGGCAGATCAGGAAGCTCCAGCCCGTACTTTTCGGCAAAATCAGACGACAGCACGCAGCCGGAGCCGGAGACTGATATTACCCCGATACGGTTTGAGTGAAGCTCGGGGTACTGGCATACGATCGACAGGGCCTCAAAAAGCTCGTCGTAGGTTTCAACCATAATCATACCGAACTGTCGGGCTACCGCCTCCACGATCACGAAACTGCCGGCCATGGAGCCGGTATGGGAAGAAACCGCAAGTTTGCCCTTTTCGCTCTTGCCGGCTTTTAGAAGCACGATCGGCTTCCGGTATTTTTCCCGGTTGAGCGACAGGATCGATTTGAATCTCTCCCCGTCGCGTATGTCCTCAAGGTACATCCCTATAGCGTGCGTCCGTTCGTCGGCAAGGTAATATTCGAGTATATCGCATTCGTTGACGTCCAGCTTATTGCCAATGGCTGCTATATTAGAGACGCCAAACGGCTGGCCGTGGCCGGTCGTGTCGAAAAACCACTCTACAAATCCGGTCACAAACAGGCCGGACTGTCCAACGATGGAAACATTTCGCTCGCGGGTCTCCAGAAACTCGCTGTAGTATTTTATCGGTGTGCAATAGCGCAGATCCGGTACGTTGAAGCCGATGGAATTGGGCCCCACCACCCGAATGTCCTTCCCGCTGACAAGGGATCGGAGTTCTTGCGCGAACGACTCCGCCTCCCTTTCGTTATTTGAAAGACTTCCTGATTCAATAAGTATTCCCCTGACGCCAAGGCTGACGCAGGACCGGATGACCGGCATGACTTCCGTTACCGGAAGGACTATCACCGCGAGATCAATGCGCCCGGTACCGATGGCATTTTTCGGAAGATCTTCCAGCCGTGGATAGCACCGTATGCCGTCAATCGCTGTTTTGCGCGGGTGTACGATGAACAAGTCCGGGTACCTGTTGCGCTCCATGTATTGTTTGAAATTCTGCAATACCTGGTAGCCGCCCTTCGACGGGTTGTCGCTCGCGCCAAAGAGGACAATTGAACGGGGGTGAAAGAATCTCTCCATGAATCGGGCCATCCTGGGGAAAAGAGACGCATGAACGATCCGGCTACTCGTACCGTTTTAAAGGACTCGCCATTGTTTTTTTATGAATCCGACCTTTCTCCGCTAACCGGCCATGCGACAGATCGGGCGTAAAGTTCATCATTATTGGAACACCGGAAATCCCAGTCCTGAGGCCACAACACCCTCGGTATTCAGCCCGCTGAATAAATTTTTGACATACTATTCATACTATACAGGAACATTGGCATTGTTGTAAACAATAATTGATATTTTAAAAGTAAACCATTAACTAAGATTTAATAATTAGCATGAGTCTTTTTAACATACAGGAAGGGTTTTCGATTTTCGTTTTAAAATCAATAATTAATTCATCGGTATGTAATTTTATGGCAGTAGGCAATAATTTTCTATAGTAAAATTATAATTAAGTAAAAGCAAAAAAGATGGAGGCGTGCTGGCTTCCCTGGATCACGAATCGACCGCCCGCGTCCGTTGAGCCGAAATGAAATACCTGCCGATAAAATATATATTTTGACAGATTTAATCAGCGTTACTATTATTTGCGGTTATAAACCAATTTCCTGAAGGGGGCCTATGAAACGCACCTATCGCTTTAGAAGCATCATGCTGGCGCCCGTTGCGTCGGGAGAGCAGGAAAAGGCCGTGTACGATATAGTGACCGGACGCACGGTAAAGGCGGGCGGCTTCGATTACGACATGGAAAGCGTGCACAGCCATGCCATAGAGCTTGGACCCGCGCGCATTTTTGGGTGCCGCACCTGGATCCCCGCCCTTCTGATTGCGCTCATGGCGGTCATCCTTCCCTTCATCCTGATCTACGGGACGCTGGTGCTCTTCATGAAGGTCGACATGGGCCTCGCCGGCACTGCGGGACGATCCTTTGCCATATCCATGGTCCTGTTTTTTATCGTGATCTGGCTGGCCCTGGGAGTGCCGGCGGCCGTAAAAAAGCTGAAGCTTGATTTTGTAATCGGCGAGCGGGGCAAGGGAAACTGGAGAATCGTCGATGAAGACAAGTGGGAGCGTTTCGAGCTGATGCTCAGGCTGGCCCGCGAAAGGAGGGAAAAAGAAAAAAATACCCTCCTGAAACCGCACTAACATGCCTCACAGGGGAGAGAGAAGCCCTGCGAAGAAGCTCTTGATTTCCAGGGAACCGCTCCCCTGCGAAGGGGAGGTAGCGCGGCGCGTAAAGTTATTGGCTATCCGGTGAAGTGCGCTTTCCCCGGCACCCGGCACTGCGGCACAACGGGAGTAATAATACTTGTGGTTTCAGAATATCCGGAACATCTGTTGAACGATAACCGGCATGTGTCCTGACTGCCTAAAGAAGCTTTATCATGAATTGAAGATCGACAGGTGAGTCTGCTCACTTCACGGAATTAATGATATCCGCGAGTTTCACTGACGGATGGTGGTATCTTTCGTATGCGTGAGTTTTTTTCCCGTACTGGATCGCTTCTTTCGGGCACCACTGGATGCACGACAGGCACTGCTCGCAATTATTTTTCCATACAGGCCGGTTTTCTATAAGGTCGATATTTTTTACCGGGCACACCTTCACGCAGATTCCGCATGAATCGCATTTTTCATCTGAGCTGAAATCTTTATCCATTTTATGGATCATGTTGAAGGTGAGTTTATACAGGCCCGTGAACAGCATTCTCTGCCACAGCGGGCCTTTATCAACCTGAGACTGCTTTTTCATTTTTATCGTGTCGGCCCTCAGCTTCAATTTGTTTTCTGCGGCCTTTATTCGCTTCTGAATGAGATTGGCCGGTCCGGGCCCGCCCCACGGGATATAGTTGCTCGGCAGAACGATATCTATTCCGGTCGCGAGGGTGATTCCATTTTTCTTCAGAATATTTTTAAGCTGGATAAGGGTGTTTGAAACCTGTCCCGCGTTAACCGCGGCCGCGAAATAATAATTATTGGGATTTTTCTCGAGTTTCGCGAGGAAATTGATTACGAATCCGGGTATACCCCACATGTGCACCGGGAATACCAATCCGATCGAGTCATATTTATCCGCTGGCATAGCCCCGCTGAAAGTAGCCATGGGAATGAGGTCTGCGCCGCCGATCTGATCCGCGAGTACGCGCGCTGTCCAGAGAGAGTTGCCTGTACCGGTATAATAATAGATGACTGTGCTCATGGAACATCCTCCGTTTTCCAATAGAACTGAAGTGCCGGGCGGGGGTTCTGTCAAGAAAAAATATTTCCATCCCTGTCTGGAAAAGCGGGACTTCTCCGGCACCGGCCCATGCGACACAATAGGCCTTATCTGCACCATTATCGGAGCGCCCTGAGCGCAATGCCAGGTGATACGTTCCGGGCAGGAGCCTTGAAACTTAAAAACATCGATGTATGCCAAACGACAATCCGGTTTGTTCTCTACATGCCTGTCAAAGGCTCTGACATTCTTGTAGCTGATGTGAAGATTGAACTGTGTTCGCTATGCGACATCTGGCTCAAAGGAAAGTGTGAGATCAAGAAGATGATAATAGCGGTATAATGTGCGGGTTTAAGCCCGCACTGAGCCAACATGCATGAAGCTGCATTCAGTTTTGACTGGTGCGTTTTTTGCAAGCAGCCACCTGCAGAAGAGAATCACCAAGCGGTGACCGGCCGAGCCCACCCGGTTATGACGGCCCGGGTCCTCAGGCGATCTGTCTGCGCCATACATCTGGTGTATCTCGGTTTTCCCGGCACGGCCATGGAAGCGGGAGTATCTGCAGATTTGAACTATGCCTTGGTATCGATTTTAAAACCCTTGTTCAGGTCCTCCTCTTTTTTCACTTCCATCATGGGTTTGGTTTTCTTTTCCGCTGCGCTTTCATTAACATAGTTTTTATAATTCTCGGCTATTCCTTTCTGATACATGTTATTGTTTATCTTTTCGATTGCCATACATACCTCCCTTTATATGGTTGCATCACACCCGTGGAATCACAGGGCCCCGCAGCCCATTGCATCGGCCCGCTGGCATTAATGTACGGGTTCGAATAAAAATATTCAACAAAAAATTAAACCGCCGGGAACATTTATTCTCATTCTAGTGGGATAATGATTGTTTTCCGTCACCTTTAACCGATCGCTTCACGCCGCTCATTCAGCCAGCTATTTTCACGGATAGTCAGGGATTACTGGATCGAATAACCATAACACTTCTTACTAATCAGTGTATATCCGTGGCAATCGAACTGAACAACGTCTGTAAGCGAGCATCTTTCCCTGCAATAGTGAGATTTTGAGTGTAACCGACTAAATAATTGCTGATTCTTTTCAAATTATATTTCTATGAAACAACCCTTTCTCCCGTCACCGACCAATGCAACACAACGGGCCTTGTGAGAACCATGTAGAGACCACCTGGAGTGCTATGGCGAGTAATAAGCGACGAACAGGGGCCTTGAATTTCGCGTTACCACTTTCGCGCCACAACCTCCAAAAGGTGCGGTGAGGCCCACGGCGACCCCGCATGGTGTATGGTTATTCGCGTCTCCCGGAATCCCGCGGCGGCGAGGGCGCGGGAAATCGATCCCTCGCTTCGCGTTCGCGGAAGAATCCCGAACCGCATGGCGGCGCGGGCCCGGGCGATGAAGCCGGAACAGGAGCGCCGGGCCGTGATGATGTAGAGAATGCCACCCGGCTTCAGGAGGGGGGATAGCCCCGCGAGAAGATGCTCTATCACGGGTGTGTATTCAAAGGATGAGAGGCATGTAACGGCGTCGTAGTGCCCGCCACGTTCCGCCGATTCGAGTCCCCCGGTGCGGATATCAATGGCGTCGACCCCCTCCCTCCGCGCACCCTCTTCCAGGAGAGCGGCCGCTCCTTCGGATGGGACCATGGCGGTCACACTTTCGACGCGGCGGCCGATGGAGATGGCGATGGCCCCTCCCGTGCCGATGTCGAGGACCCGGTGTGTGGGCCCCAGAAGGGGAAGGAGGTTCGTCTCGAAAAGCTCGCGTTCTTTTCCCGCATATGTCGATCCCCAGATCCCTTCGTCTCCAGTAAGAGTGGCGATGAGATCGAGGGGCGAGGGCGCCGGGATTGTATCGCCGGCACCGATACGTACCGAGACGCGGCGTCCAGTCAGTTTCGAGAGGGGGGCGATTTCGAGGCCCTTCTCCCTGATGACGTCGATCACTCGGCCCACCTCGGCGAGCCAGAGATCGCGGTCGAAACCCCGGGCCGGGGCGACGTCGTGGAGGAGGATGATATCCCCGGGCCGTATGCGGCGGATGAGTTTATCCGCCATTCCCGGGAGTCGCCGGTTTCCCGCGTCGAAAGCCCTGCGGCTGAAATTGACGCAGTGGCTCCCCGACTCGAGAAGGGGGCGCCAGAGGCGCGGGCTCGTGATTCCCACCGGGGGCCTGAAGGCAAAGGTGATGATGCCGAGCCGGGCGAGGATCTCACGGGCGTGACGGATCTCCCCGCGCAGGTAGTTCGTTCCCTTCAGCATGAGGAAGGGGTCGTGATTGTATGAGTGATTGCCGATTTCGTGTCCGGCGTCGGCAATGAGCCGCACCAGGTTCGGGTGGGCTTCGGCGCGCCCGCCGGCGAGGAAAAAGGCAGCGGGAACCCCCCGCTCCGCGAGAAGGGAGATGAGCAGGGGCGTGGTCGAAGGGTCCGGCCCGTCATCGAAGGTGAGGGACACGGCGCGGCGCGTTCTCGACCCGCGGTGTACCACGGGCAGGTAAAAGCCGGCGCGGGGGAAAAAAGGAGCGGCGAAGCAGAGAAGGAGAAAGAAGGCCGGGGGAAGGGCGGCGAGGCGGACGTCGATGAAGGCCAGGGCCGCTGCCGATAAAAAGGCGGCCATTCCCGCAAGGTGCGCCTGCGCCAGGGGGCGTATCGCGGGTCCCGTCACCGGATCATCATCTCCCAGAGAGGTCCCGAGTGCCCCTGGCGGTGGAGGCGCGCCACCTGCCGGGTGGTGAGGTTCCCTCCCGAACCGATGAACCAGTTTTCCCTTCCCTTCGCCCTTTCCGACGTGACGCGGAGTATCTCATCCCCGCTTATTTCAGGGGACTGGTAGAAGACAGGCTCAATGAGATCGGCGGACTCGGTTATCTGGCCTTCCCGGAGCGCGATATCATGGAGAATGGTGTGGGGGTATATCCTGATGCCGCAGAAGAAAAATATGACGGTCTTTTCGATGAGGGCGGCATTATCCAGGGTCTCCTCGAGGGTCTTGCGGTTCTCCCCGGGGCCGCCGAGGAGGAGATAGTGGGCGGTATGCAGGCCGGCGTCGACCGCGGCCTTGTGGGCGGCATGGACGTCGTCGACCGAGAAGGGCTTTCGATAGGAAGCGAGCACGGGGGCGGAGAGGGACTCGGTCCCGAATTCGGCGTGGGTCATGCCCGCCTCGCGGAGGGTTTGGTAATAGTCGGGGGGCGGCTTCGTGGGCGCGAAAAAGGCCCCCCAGGGTATGCGCAGCCCCCGCGACTGAAAGGCCCGCGCCACACGGGCGCTCTGTTCGTAATCACAGTTGAATACGGAGTCGGTGATGAAGATATACTTCGCCCCGGCAGCCTCGAGTCTGATGGCGGTATCGGCCGCCTCTTCCGGCGGAACCGTGCGGAGCCTGCCCCCTTCGATGTGTGGATAGGTGCAGTAGATGCAGTGAAAAGGGCATCCGCGCTTTGTCTGAAGATTGAGCATGCCCCCCCGCTCGATGTAGAACCGGGCGATCGGATTCCCGGGGAGGGATCTGTGGAATTCTTCGCTGAAGGGAGGCGGGAACGCCCCGCCCGATTCCCCGGTAATCACGCCGGGAAGGCCGGATGGGTCGTCCCCCTTTTCAAGGGCGTCCAGGAGGAGGGGAAGGCGCTCGCCCTCGCCGATGATACCGTAGTCGGCCCCGAGGAGGCCCATCAGACGCTCGGGGAAGATGGTGAAGCCGCTTCCGCCGAGAATGATCGGCACCTTCGTGCACTCCCGTATCACTTCGATCAGCTTTCTATAGTCGTCGATGTAGCCCCTGGAATCGGAAAGATTCGTATTGTCGATGTTTCGAAGCGAGATGCCGATCGCATCCGGCGTGCAATCGCGCACGGTCGCGGCGATGTTCTCAGGCCCCTTCGCGATGTTGATATCCGCCGCGACCACCACGTGGCGGTCCGCCAGGGCACCGGCCACGTAATCGATGCCGATGGGGTAGATGTAATAGGGGGCCCGCACGGTGTTGGCAGAAATCAGCAGGACTTTCATGGGGCCTCAGATCGTTATACCGACCGCGGTCACGAAGCGCCCGAGGCCGAGGAGGAGTATTCCTTTCCCCCGGAATGCACCATCGGCGTCGCCGGCCAGGGGGGCCGGCACGGCGCCCTCCTGGAGGAGTCTGGCGGCGATGGCCGCGGCGGTCGCGGAGACGGCGCCGTATTCTCCGAGGAGAGCTCTATAATCGATGACCGGGCCGATAAAGCCGGTCGAAGAGATGAAACGCCCGAGCTGATCTGCGCACCAATCTTTTTCGGCGGCGGGCATCCCGACCATGACAGCACCGTAGGCATCGCGGATTTTTTCCGGGCCTCCAAGGGATTCAATCAGGGAATCGACGCCCGACAGGTCGGATCCGGGGTTCCCGAAAAAGGCGGGAACGATACGTGTACCGGCAGCATTAATGGTTTTACGAAGGAAGAGGGCACCACCGCCATCCGATGGGGCGCTGCCGGCGCGGACCGACGGGTCGAAGAGGGGGGAGAGGGACTCATGGTGCTCGTCCGCGCCGATGACCAGCAACGCCTCCTCCGGCTCGGCGGCGAGGAGCGCGGAGAAAAGGGCCTGCTCGAAGGAATAGTCACCTCCGGTGGCGGTGATATTGGCGCCGGTGGACCCGAGCATGATGGCCACCTGCCCGGCGGGGGCGTTATGAACCGATCCGACGAAGTCGGTGGGGCTGGTGAACTGTTCGCCAGACTCGAAGAGCTTCGTGAGGAAATCGAAGGTCTCCGAGAGGGGCCCCCAGGCGGTACCGAAGAAGAGGGCTGAAGGCGCCGCGGATCCCGACGCGCTTTCCCGGGCGTCGATCGCCAGGGAAAGGGCCAGCCGGGAAAGGCGCTTGAGGCGCCTGACCTCCCTGGCGGGGAGTTTTTTCGATATCTCCGACGCGGAAGGAACGCCCTCGCACGATTGTCCGTCCCTGAACCGCTGGAGGGTCGATTCCATGTTGCCCGCCCCGGTCACGCAGGCGCTCCCGAGAATCTCAAGATGGAACGGGGGGAGCGCCGCTGTGCCGTGTGGCTCTCCTCGGGCCGATGACAGCACAAGGCAGGCGTTGTTGCCGCCGAAGCCGAAGGAGTTGGAAAGCACGGTTTCGATCGTGGAATCCGACGGTTCCAGGAGGGGCACGATGCCGAGCTCCGGGTCCGGTTCCGTGCAGCCGGTGTTCGCCGGCAGGAGGCCGCGGGTCAAACAGATGGCGCCTATGACCGCCTCGATTGCACCCGCCGCGGCAAGGGTATGGCCCGTCGCTCCCTTGGTCGAAGAGAGGGGGGGGAGAACGCCGCCGAAGAGGGCGCGAATGGCCTTCGCTTCCGCGAGGTCGTTGTCTATGGTGCCGGTTCCGTGAAGGTTCACGTACGATATTCCGGTCGGGGGGAGGCCCGCGCCCTCGATGGCGCGCCCCATAGCGGCGCGCGCACCTTCACCCTCGGGATGGGGCGCCGCGGGGTGGTAGGCATCACAGGAAAGCCCGCAGCCGATAATCTCCGCCACGGAGCCGCCGGGCGGTGCGGGGGCCCCCTCGAGGAGGAGCATTGCCGAGCCCTCGCCCACCGACATGCCGCGCCGGGATCGATCAAGGGGGCGCGCGCCATCGGGATCGATCAGCTGGAGGGCATTGAAGCCGTAGTAGGTGAGGCGGCAGAGGGCGTCGACACCCCCCGCAAGGACCCGCTGCGCCCTGCCCGACCTGATGAGTTCATAGGCCAGCTTGATCGCGGCGGTGCCGGAGGAGCAGGCCGTGGTGACGGTAATGACGAGTCCCCGGCAGCCAAGGAGTCCGGCGCAGTATTCCGCGACCGACGAGGTTGAATGATGACGGTAAAGGGCGGGGTCGCTTTCCCCGCTTTTGAGGAGGGACTCGGTCGCGGGCATGCCGCCCGTCGTGGTGCCGATGATGATCGCGTTGGGGGTCGCCTCCGATCCGGCGAGGGCGTCCCGCGCGGCCTCGATGGCGAGCTCGTGCGTGCGGGGGACCGCGGCCTTCTGTTCGAAGCCGGCTATCCCCCCGACCGGGAGCGTCGGGCCGCCCTGCGGTTCGAAAAGATCGAGGGGCCTGATGCCGGAGCGGTTCTCTTTCAGTGAATCATAATGCGCCGTCACCCCGCGGCCCAGGGGACTGATGATTCCCATCCCGGTGATGAAAACCCTGGTGGCCAATGGCGTCATCCCACCCGGTTCTTTTTGACATGATCGGCGAGGGTCCTGAGGGTGGAGAAGACCTCCCTGCCGAGTTCCTTGCTGTCTATTTTCACTCCGTAGTCCCTGTCGATCATCATGGCGAGTTCGAGGATGTCGATGGAGTCGAGACCCAGCTTTCCGCCCACAAGCGGGTCATCTTCTGCGATGTCGCCCGGAGTGACGTCGATAAGGTCGAGGACCTCGATGATTTTTTCTTTCAGTTCGTTGATCAGTTCCTGCATTGAATCGCTCCCGTTTCTGATGCATGCCAGCGGAAAAATTCTTCCGGCCGGCGGAGCATGTTGTCAACATATTTTTATTGACATTACCCCTTCGCCGGGAATAGGGTGGCGATTCACTGCTCGGCAGGACGGCAAGGCATGTATGACATAGAGACATTGATTCCTCATCGTGGCCATATGCGGCTCGTTGACGAGATACTCGAATTCGGCGACGACGGGTGTGTCACCGCGGCGGTCGTGAAGCCATACTGGCCCCTCTGTGAGGAGGGGCGGGTCAGCCAGATCGTATTGATAGAGCTTGTCGCTCAGAGTGTCGGGATGCATTTTGCCCTGGAGGACAAGCCGAAGTCCGTTTCGTCCGAGGAGCGCCCTGGATGGCTGGTGGGCGTAAAGAAAGCGGTTTTTTCCGGTGAGGGCCCGTCGGTTGGCGAGAGAATAATCGTATCGACCAGCATGATGAAGCGTGAGCTCACCTACGTGGAGGTGAGCGGCATCGCGCGCATAGGATCGGCGATCGCCGGGGAAGTTCTCCTTCAGGTCTTTCGTCCCGAGGAGTAGCGGCGCGCAGGAGGAGGGATATGGACCAGTCTGACGAAAAAAGAATTGCCATCGTGACCGGCGGGAGCCGGGGCATCGGCCGCGCGATAGCCGTGGGGCTCGCGCGTGACGGGTATTATGTCGTCGTCAACTACCGCTCGAACGACGGGGCCGCGGCGGAGACCATGGTTCTGATACGGGCCGCCGGAGGCGAGGGTGAGACGATGAAGTTCGACGTCGCCTCGACGCCCGAGGCCGAACAGGCGATGGAGAATATTGCCGGTCGCTTTGCCAGCATCGATGTCCTGGTGAACAACGCCGGGATCACGGCGGACAACCTGTTTCTCATGATGCCGGAAGCTGACTGGGACGCGGTCATCGCCACCACCCTCAAGGGTTTTTACAACATGACGAAACCGGCCCTGAGGAAAATGCTGAGGCGGAAGAAGGGTTCCGTGGTTTCGATCGCCTCAGTCGCAGGGCTCGTCGGCAACAAGGGCCAGGCGAATTACTCGGCGGCGAAGGCCGGGCTTATCGGCGCCAGCCGCTCCATTGCCTCTGAAGTGGCGAAAAAGGGGATCCGCGTCAATGTCGTTGCGCCGGGCCTCATCGAGACGGACATGATAAAGGAAGCCCCCGTGGAGATGATCAAGCATATCATCCCCATGGGCCGCGTGGGACGGCCCGAAGAAGTAGCCGCGGCGGTGCGCTTCCTCTGCTCCGATGACGCCTCCTACATCACCGGCCAGGTGATCGGGGTGAACGGCGGCATGATTTAAAAGGCGCGGCTTCCCGAGGGGCTGCGCGAACCCAGGATGAATGACATGAAACGATATGCCATCGCAGGCATCGCCAGGGCGGCGGCCCTGGGCCTTCTCGCCATGACCCTCCTCGCGTGGGGAAAGGGCTGGGAAGAGATACGGTCCGCAGCGCGGGAAATTGGATCGGTGCGTGCGGACTTCACGCAGAGCAAGCACATGGAGATACTGGCGAGGCCCCTCCTCTCGAAGGGGAAGCTCTATTTCCAGGCTCCCCATTCCCTCCGATGGGAGTATGACTCCCCCGTCAGGAGTGTGCTCCTCATGCATGACGGCTCCGTTCACCGGTTTGTGGAAAGGGACGGTCGGATGGAGAAGGACTCCACGGCGCGCCTCCAGTCGATGCGTGTCGTGCTCCAGGAAATCACCATGTGGATGAAGGGGAGCTTTGACGCAAATCCCGATTTCACCCCGACCCTCCGGCCTGGAAGGGTGATCGTGCTCACGCCGAAGAAGAAGTCGATGTCCGAGTTCATTCGGCGCATCGAACTGAGGCTCTCCACCGAGCCGGGTGTGATACGCTCCGTCGTGATCTACGAAAGCGAAAGCTCCTACACCCTCCTCGATTTTTCGCAGGTGCGTTTGAACGAAAAACTCCCGGATGCCCTCTTCAGGGGGATATGATGCGGGCACCGGTCTCCCTCCTGGCGATGGTCCTTCTTGTCGCATGTGCCGGCCTTCCGGCCATCAAGCCGGAGACGGTGCCGGAGGGGGTGTCGCCGTTTCTCACGGGAAGCCGGCGCCTCGTCCATTCAATCAGCGGGACCCTTCCGGGCGGATCGACGGCCTCCATGATCGGCGTCATCGCCTTTGATACGGCGAGCGGCAGGATCCGCTGTTCCCTCATGTCGATCGAGGGCCTTGTGTTCCTCGACGCGGAACATAACGGCAGTCTCGTCATCCATCGCGCCGTCGGTCCCCTCTCTTCTCCCGATTTCATTATGGGAATGATCGGGGATATCCGGATCATGCTCTTCGCTCCTGATGGAACCCGGGTCGAATCGGGAAGGCTCAGGGACGGGAGCCCCGTGTCCCGTTACCGGACTGAAAGGGGCATGACGGACCTGATCTGGAGGGAGAACGGGGAGACCGAGGTGGCGGTTTACGGTCCTTCGCAGGGAAGGGAGCGCTCCGTCCGCTTCTCCGCAGGCCGGAGGAACGGCGTGCCGGAAAAGATCGAGTTTTCCGCATCAGGCACCTTCGGCTATTCCCTGCGTCTGGATCTCCTCGATGCGGAATGAACGCCCTGTGGGTAACGGGGGCCTTCTCACGCCTTCCCGGAGGAAAAACAATTGACAGGGTCGAACCGGATAAAAAAGTGTAACGCATGAAACAGGAAATTAAATTCAGACTCATCTATCCCCGGTGGCGGAAGCTGGAGGAGCAGACCACCTTCAATCTTCCTCCCCACGGCCCGGCTGTGATGGCGGCGGCCCTTCCGGACCATGTCGATGTCGAATTCGTGGATGAGAACCTCGAGGATTTCAGCTATGATGACCCTGTAGATTTCGTCGGGATATCCATGATGCTGACGACCCAGGTGAAGCGCGGGTGGGTCATCGCGGACGAGTATCGGCGCAGGGGTGTGAAGGTGATTTTCGGAGGTATCGCGACGATGCTTCACGCGGAAGAGACCCTTCCCCATGCGGACTCAATCTTCCTGGGCGAGGCCGAGGGCAGAATGGAAGGTGTCTTCAACGATTTCGCCGCGGGGAACCTGCGGGCGGTCTACAACTTTCTGGCCGAACCGCCCCCCATAGAGACAGTGGGACCCGCGAGACGGGGTATCTACAACCGCGAGCTCTACTATTACAAGGGCGTGCAGATGGTTGACCTCGTTCACGCTTCGCGGGGATGCCGCTTCAACTGCTATCCCTGCGCCGTGGCCTACCTGGGGGGAAGAAAGTTTCGGCCCCGTCCTATCGACAGGGCCATCGAGGAGATAGCCCTCGCGGACAACAACCGCCTTTTCGTGGTGGACAACTCCCTGGCCCAGGACACGCAGTGGGAGATGGATCTGTTCCGGGAAATGGAACCCCTCAAAAAGAACTGGTGCAGCCATACGATCGAGGACAAGCCGGAGGTTCTGGAACTGGCGCGCCGGGCGGGGGCCTGGTACGTCTATCAGGCCGTATTCGACACCTCGGATTACATCAGGAATCGCATCAGGCAATATCACGACCATGATATCGCGGTGGAGGGGACGATACTTCTCGGCCTGGATAACCATGATGAAGAGTACGTCAAACGTCTCGTCGACTTTCTCCTTGAGATCGATCTCGACCTTGCCGAGTTCACGGTGCTTACGCCCTTCCCTCATACAAAGGCCTATGACGACTTGCGGAAAGAAAAACGCATCTTCAATCATGACTGGGACGATTACAACGCGGGACGGGTTGTGTATCATCCGAAGATGATGAGCCCGGAGCGTCTCCAGGAGCTCTACTACTTCGCGTGGGAAAGATTTTACCGGGACGAGCCGCAGCAGCACAAGATGTTCAGGCTCCTCAAAAAGGTAATCGACCGCGAGATGGCCTCCGGCACCTACCGACCCCGGAGGCGCGACCTGATGAGAAAGGCCTTCGCTTCTGACCTCGCCAACCAGCCCGGGGGGTGACCCTCAAATGAAATACGTCGAACGGATATACTCTTTCAATGGAGAGTGGGACGTGCCGTCGCGTTGCGGATTGAGTATCATACGGAGACCGGATATTCACATCGTCATCGTCACGGAGCTCTATGAAGAGAACCCCGGCACGAGCGTGACCGCATGCGCGCCGTCCCTCGCCGCGCAGATAGTAGGAAAATTCGGCCTGGACCCTGAGAAGCTGCTCTACATAGAGCAGAGCCCGGACCGGGGTTCAAAGCTCGCGCACTACCGGGAACGCTTCGATATCGTCAGGTTTAGACGGGAGGGGGACAGGTTTTGCGATCCCGAATGGGAGGGGATTACCGCCGGGCGCATGAAGGAACTGGCGGGAGAGTGAAGCCCCCCCGCCCTTATTTCCCTGAGGGACGGTGTGCCCTGAAGGCCTCGTCACACCGTTCGATGGCAAGGTCAAGTCCCCTGATCAGATGTTTCCGAAGATCCGCGACCGAAGGGATCGTCCAGTCCACGAGTCCCGATTCTACGCCGTCATGGGACGCCCGCGCCTTGTCTATATAACTTTCTGAAAATTCACTTTTAAGATTGTTCGCTCCTTCACTGTCCCCCTTTTCCAGGAGCCGGGTATATCTCTTTCCGAAAAGAAGATCGAAGGCGGCGTCGACGCCGATGACGGCCATGATCGCTTTCTCGAGGGCGAGGTAGACGATGCCCGGACGGAGAAACCTGTTAAAGGCATGTATGAGACGGCCGCCGTAGTTCTGATTCAGCACCACACTTACCACGGGAATGGAGCTCAGAATGTTCGCGTCAAGGGACTCCGCGCCGATGGCCTGAATCCGGTGGCGTTCCTGCTGGGAACCCGGAACGAAGCCGGAGGAGTTCGAGAGCATCACAAGGGGGAGGGCCCTCAGGTCCAGGAATTCCGTGAACACGCGGAATTTCTCCGTACCGAAGGCGTCGGCCCCGCCCCCTTTCAGAAGGGGCTGGTCCGCGATCACTCCTACGGTGCGGCCCCCGAGTTCGGCGAGCCCCGTGATCAGGTTCGGACCCGTAATCGGGTTGTTCATGTCCCGGTGAAACTCGAGAAAGGAGCCTTCGTCGAAGGTGTGGCGGATCACCGACTCCACGATATCGTAGGGTTCGGCGGCATCGTTTGGAATAGCGGGCGTGCCAGCCGGCGCGGTACATTCCCGCGGCACTTCGGGAGGGTCGATCATGTCGATGAGGCGGTGTGCCAGGTCGAAGGCCTCGGTAAGGGTGCCGACGATGAAGCCCGCGTTTTTTTGCGCGAAGATGGAATCGGCGGCCGTTTCCTTGCCGTTTTTAACATAGATGAGGGCATCCGCCGCGCTGTTTATCTCGAAGCATTTGAGCCCCCCGGGATGGGTGATGATGTGTAGTTTCAGCCCCACCCGCTTCATCGCGGTATTCATGAAGTCGATCCGGGGACGCATCTGCATCTGCTCGTGAACGGCGGGGGTTTGATGCCATCGCGTCCCGAATATCAGTATCTGATGGCATCCCGTCCGGTGTGCGGTCCTCAGGAGTTCCCTGGCCTTGATGACAGCGGCAGGCGAACGGAGCCCCCCGTGGGTGCGTGGGCCCATGATGAGGACGCGGCGTCCCCCGATGCGGGCGAAGCCGCCGATCAGGGCTTCAGCCGCGTAGTAGCTTTCTTTGAAGGGCCAGAAAACCCCGTCATCAACCTGTTCCCTGATCACTGATTCATTCAGGGCGATTGTGCCTGACCCTTTCGATTCATCACGGGGCCATGGATCGGGGCGCGAGATTCGGGGATTCGCATCGCGGGATGTGAAAATATTTTGGACAAGGTGAATGCTCGCCAGTAGTTGAATCTTGTCCGCGGCGATGATATCGACGATCCCCGTCCATGTGCCGAGTATTTTCGCTCCCCCGATGTCGTAATTGGTTATCTCTTCTCCAATGACGGTGTGAACCACCTTCGAGCCGGTGAGGACGCGGTACGATTCCTCCGAATCGAGAAGAATCTGTATCGACGCCTGGCTTGAGCCGTATACATCCAGACCCGCCGAGGAGCCGATTCCCACCGCGGTGAACTGGAAGGAGCGTCGCCGGGTGTGCCGTTCGCTGTAAAAACCGTGTTCCCTGTCGAGGTCACCGATGATCTTTTTCAGGTCCGGGTCCGCGGCATGGTCTATGTAACGTCGAAGGGTTTCAACGTCCGCCCTTCCGGAAAGAAGGGTGTTAAGCATAAATCCCTGGGCCCCCCTGTTGAGGGATATCACCCCCTCCATGATATTGGCCCCTGCACTGTCGTTCCAGACGTAGAGGGGCCAGTCCTTCATGTATGCCAGGTAGGCGGCAGCGACATACTTGAGGCCCTCGCGGCTCCCCGTGGATCCCCCGCTGACCCGGGAGTCCTTCATGTAGAAACAGGCGGGGAGGCCTTCCACTGTCCCGCAGTAGATCTTCGCCCCCGCCGGGCGGCTGATAACCCGGAGTCCCACTGCGGTCGCTTCATTCGTTTCGTCGATCGATGGTATCCGTATCTCGTGCATGGAGCCGGGGTCGAAACATTCTTCGGCCCAGACCTCCACGGGCCATTTGCCGATGTCGAGGAGGCGTTGGTTCGGGATCGCCGCATCCTCGGGGCGATGATAGGGGTTGTTCCGGTCCATGGGAAGGAGTAACTCGATGCACGCCGTGTCGTTGTCGCGGTGGACGAGGAGGCTTCTGCGGCGGGAGGCCTTTGAAAAGGGGAGCCTGAGGCCGATGTCGACGATACACCTGAGGGACCCGCCGATTCTCCGGAGCGGGAGGGATAAGGAGCAGATGGATCTGAATTGGCTGTAGCTGATGATGCCGTTGCCCGTTTCGTCGCCCCATGAGACGGTGATATCATTCGCGAGAATCTCGACCCAACAGTCGTCGGAGGACTCGATCTGCCGGTAAAGGGCGGCGACCTGGAGGGCCTCGGCGAAGGGCGCGGCGAGGGGACCGCCGCTGGAGGTCGCGCCGGCGAGGGTGAAAACCATGATGGCGCGCCGTTCGGGATTGTCGCGTGATACGAGACGATAGGGCCACACCGACTCCATGGGCGAGTAGAGGCGCCGTACAAGCCATGTGGGTTCGAGCCGGGCGATCCGCCCGGACAGCTCCTCGCGAACCGATCCGGGGAGCGGGGGATACTCCCTGGCCCCGGAAGCGAGGGAATCGGCGCAGAGGGCGGCGATCCCCTCGGTGAACCGCTCGCGAAAGGAAATGTAGAGGTTTTTTACCGCGGGCGCCAGCTCCCGTTCCCGGATGGCTGCCAGATCGGCGTCGTCGAATTGCGACGACAGGATCTTCTTGATGAACTTCAGAAGGGAATCATCACGCTCTGCCTGCTCCTGCTCCATCAGGGCGGCAAGGGTGATCAGTGTGTTTTTCCCCGGTCGCCTGACGTTGGAAATGATATTTACTATCCTCTTGATGATGTCAGTCTGGTCCAGGCTGAACTGATAGGCCCTCCTGAGAAGAAGAAAGACGAAGTTGCGGGCCAGAGCGCTCATTTCCGACCGCTCCTCCCAGCGCGAGATGCCGTAGGAGTCGATGATCGTTTTCAGGAGCTGTTCGAATTGTCGGGATCCCTGGCCGGTTACTATCCCTCCTCCCGCGATATGATGGCTCAGTTCTTCGAGGAAGGAGAGCCCCTCTCCCGACACCACGGGCGAGAAAAGCTTCTTTATATTCGTGTAAAGCAGCATGAGGGAGTTCATCAGGTCGAGTACGTCGTCTGTAACCAGGGCGACGTTGATGTCGGCCGGGACCCTTCTCACGGTTATTTTCAACGCTTCGATGAGGGACGCCCGATGGAGATAACCGCAGGCCGCGGCGTAAAGGAGCTCCATCACCGTTTTGAAATGGCGCTCCGGGTCCTCCAGCACGGCGTCGGGAAGGTCGTCGCCGAAAAGGCGGTCGAGAATCGAAGCGGTGGGCGGGTTGCCTATTGCCGGGGACACATCGGGACCGGGAGTGCTCGCATTCCCCGGATGGACGTGTGCGGGTTCGATGAGGGCAAGGACCTCCCCCTCCTGCACGCTCCTTCCCGCGACGCGGCCTCCCGGCGTGCGGGCGAATAGCAGTCTGGACTCGTCGCCATCCTCGATGAGCGAGATGACACGGCCGTCCGCGGGAGCGGTGATGACGGTTTCCATTTTCATCGAGGAAAGAATCATGAGGGGTTCTTCCATCCTCACAAGGTCGCCGGGCCGGAGCTCCCTGCAGAAGGAGATGAAGGTTCCCTGGAAGGGCGAGCGTAGTATATGCACGTGCGATTCTTCTGCGGCCCCTTCGGGAAGAACGTTCATCCGGTAATAGTTTATTTTATTGAAATCGTCCTTCATCCTCAGTTCGATGAATCCCGGATGCCGGTTCGTTCTGACCCGGTAGGAACTTGACCCGAAGATGAGGAGGAAATCGTCGCAGCGGTCGTTCATCGATGTCAGGATTATCTTGCCGTTGTACGCGCCGTTGACGAAGGCGTAAAAGGCGTCGATTGCGATCTGTATGAAATCGACGAGTACGCGCCGTTCCTGGTATTCGACCTCATAGCGCGACGGGGCTTCCTGCGCGGTATTGACGTCCATTATGCTTCCGAGGCCCGCGATCACCACGAATTCATTGACTGAGTGCTGGAGGAGTCGAAGATGTTCGGTGAAGGCGCCGAAAACCACCTGCTTCATATGGCGCCGGTCTCCCGTTAAGCCCGGACGAAGTGGCATCGCGTGGCTAAGCTCGGGGTGATCTGACAGAAGTTTATTGGTGTAGTGTCCGCCGATGAAGACCGGGTGGCGCATGATGCGGAGGAGCTGGCCGATGTTGGTTTTCACGCCACCGATATAGAGCTCCTGGAGCGCCCTTTCAAGGCGTATCATCGCCTCGCGGCGGGTTGCGCCGTGGGCGATCAGCTTTCCGATCATCGGGTCGTACATGGGAAGTATGAAGTCCCCCTCCATGAATCCGAAATCGCAGCGGATCCCGTTGAAGGTGGGGAGGTCGAGTTCAAGGATCCGGCCCGGCGAGGGGAGGTAGTCGTTTTCCGGCTCCTCGGCGTATATTCGGCATTCGATGGAATGCGTGGCCCCTTTCCCGGGGTCCTTCGGCAGGTCGAACCAGGTGATCTCCGACTCCCGGCCGTCAAAAAAGAGTATCTGCCATTTCGCCAGGTCTATGCCGAGGGATTGGTCGGTCACGGCGTATTCCACCTGGAGGCGCGTGTTCATCTCCATGAATCCGAATCGGCCCGTTTCAGTGTCGAGAAGAAATTCCACGGTGCCGGCGCCTCCGCTCTGGCTGTAACCGGAAATATCGGCGATGATTTCAGCGGCGTCAAGGAGCTCGCGTGCGGCCAGGTCATTGAGAAAGGCATGGCCGCTTTCTTCGATGATTTTCTGGTTCCGCCTCTGTACGGCGCATTTTCTGATGCCTATGGCATGGCCGTTGAATATCTGAACCTCGAAATGAACCGGATTGGGGATGAAACGTTCGAGGTAGTAGGTGGGATCGTCATAGAGCTCCGCGCCCAGACGCGCGGCGGTACCGGCAGCGGCGATGAGGGATGCCTCGTCCGTGGCGGGGATAATACCCCGTCCGCCCCCGCCGGAAGCGAGCTTGATGACTACGGGATAACCGATGCGCGTTCCTTCGAGAATCAGGGTGTCCGTATCGCCCGGGACGAGGGCGCCCGAGCTTTCGAAGAGGGGAATGCCGTGCCTTCTGGCCAGGCGGCGCGCCTCGATCTTGTTTCCCACCCTTCGTATGGTTTCATGCCCGGGGCCCATGAATATGATGCCGTGCCCCCCCCGTGCAGCCATTTTTTCAATCGATTCGACGAAGTCGGCGTTTTCGGAAAGAAAGCCGTAGCCTGAATAGAGGGCGTTGGCGTTCGCCAGTTGAGCGGCGGCGAGAATGACCGGAATGCTCGCGTAGTGGTACCGGTCGCCGATGAAGACCACCTCGTCGGCGAACTCGTACCATGATTGCCCCCGGTCCGGATCGGTGACCGCCGCTACAGAGGGTATCCCCTCCTCGTGAAGGGCGAGAAAGAAGCGCTTGGCGATCTCGCCCCTGTTGGCGACCAGGACCTTCTGAAGCCTGTGGGGGCGCGGACCCGATTCCGGGTGGCGGTCCGACCTGCGGCTCCCTGACATGTCGGGATTAAGGTCGTGAAGCAGCTTGAGGGCTGCGTCAATGTCTTTCAGTATGGTGTCCTGTTTCATTATCAATGCACCGATGTCATGTCCCGTACGTATCCCGTCCGCCATGTGCGACGGAGCCCGGAAATATCCCGGGTATTCGCCTGCCTTAAAAGTTTTTCGCCATTGTGATACCCGACGTTTTACCGGAAAAATCCCCGCCCGGGGCATTCCCGGGGCTCCACGGCCTTACGGGAGCCGAAAAAAGAGAATACTGGCAGGCGCCCGCCATTGCAAGAATAAATTTCTGCGGGATCGATACCTGGATTGCGGGCAGGGGGAGGCGGCCCCCTGCGCGGGGAAAGGCCTATTCGTCGTCCTCGAAGAGGGCTTCCCCACCGCATGCAGCCACCACTCCCTCCTCGTCATCACGGATGAGGAGGGAGCCATCATGATTGATGCCGATTGCGACACCACCCCTCATGCCCTTCGGTCCGGCGTAGCGCACACGCGCGCCGATAGATAATGACGCGGCCTCCCATTCCCCCCTGATCCGTCCGTCAAGGGGCCCGCTGAATTCCGACAGGAGGCCCGTAAGGCTGGCGAGGATTTCGTTGAACAGGGCGCGGATATCCTGCTTCTCCCCGGTTGCGATTTTCAAGGAAGTTGCGGCGTCCAAGCCGTCGGGGAAATCGACGCTGTTGACGTTTATGCCGATGCCGATGATCACCGCGGGCCGTTCCCCCGTCTCGAACATTTCGCAGAGAATGCCGCCGATTTTTTTTCCGCCGTGGATGATGTCGTTCGGCCATTTGAGACGGAGTCCCTCGCCGAGTCGGGGGAGAAGTGTGCGGTACGCGGCGAGACCCGCGATGACGGTCACGCACGAAAGCTCCGGGAAGGGAGCCGGGGGGATGAAAAGAAGGGAAAAGGTCAGGTCGCGCCCCGGCGCAGAATGCCATCGCCGGCCGTGCCTGCCCCGGCCCGCCCTCTGCTCGTGCGCGATGACCGCGCAGAACTGGCGCCGCCACAGCCCGCGATGCTCCCTGATATAGCTGTTCGTCGATTCGACGGATTCGAGCTCGATAACAAGGCGCTTCGCCTCCATGTCGTCACCGTTTTTTATTGCCGCTGCCGCGGGGGGATCGCCCGCCTCCCGTAACATCCGTCCGGAACCCGGCGGTTATCTCCTCGGTGATCTCCCGCTTGAGCCTGTCGGCGAACTTCGCGGAAAGTTCCTCCTTGATCCCGGCCGTGAGGGCGCTGAGTTCCTCGTCGTCATGATAGGGAACATCGATCTTGCCGCACATCATGTCGCGCTTGAATAGTTTGGAGGAGAGATCGGAGAAGATGATGTAGATCACAGGTGTGATGAAGAGCGTGATGATTGTGCCCAGCGCCAGCCCCCATACCATTGAGAGGGCCATCGGCTTCAGGAACGGGTCATTCCCGAGTATGCCGTAGGCGGTGGGGGCCAGGCCCATGACGGTGGTAAGGGAAGAGAGTACAATGGGCCGCATCCGCTTGGATCCCGCTTCCATGGACGCCTCCACCGCCGAAAGGCCCTCACATCTGCCGTTGTTCACAAAATCAAGGAAAATGATCGAGTTGTTGACGACCACCCCCGCGAGGCCCACCACCCCCATGAGGGCCAGGAATGAGATAGGCAGGCCGTGCAGGAAGAAGGACCAGATTACCGCGATAAGGGACAGGGGTATGATCGCCATGATGATGACCGGCTGGGCCAGGGAGCGGAACACGGCGATGAGGATGATGTATATCGCCACGGCCGCGATGAGGAAAGATCGCATCAGGTTCTGTATCGATTCCTGGGTGTCCTTGAATTCCCCCTCGTAGTCCACGGTGTAGCCTGGATATTTTTCGCCTATGGAGGCGAATCGCTTCATGAGCATACTGTTCACGCTGACGGAGGTGACGTCCTTCGCCTTTTCGTCGATTTCCGCGGATACATTTATGTTGCGGCGCCAGCCCTTCCGGTAGATCACGGATATTCCCTGCTTCCTTTCGACCTGGGCCACCATGGCCAGGGGTATCAGGTTCCCCATCCGGTTGATGATCTTGATCGATTTCCAGCTGTCGATCTTCTCCCTCTGCTCCGGGGGGAAGATGACACGTATGTCGATTTTTTCTTCAGCCTTTTTAATCGAGGTCGAGACGTTGCCCGCGTAGCAGGCGCGGACCGTGGTGGCGATGTCGAAGACGCTTATGCCGGTCAGGGCTGCCTTTTTGTCGTCCACGAAAATGCGGAGCTCATCCTTTCCGGGCTCGTAGTTGTCCTTTATATCCTTGAGCCCCGGGATCTTTTTCAGGTGCTCCTTGTAGACGCCGGCGATTTCGCGAAGGGTGCCGTAATCGTCGCCCTTGATGGTAATGTAAATGGGCGGCCCGGTGGGGGGGCCGTACCTGATCGGTTTGAACTCGATCTTGGTGAAGCCGGGTAGGCCGGCGGTCTTCTTTCGCACAAATTCCATTATTTCGTTCGCTTCGCGCGTGCGTTTTTCCTCCGGTGTGAGATAGACCAGAATTACACCGTAGTTGCTCCCCCGCTTGGTGTCCGGGTCCCCCGGGTGTTCCTGGATAATCCCCGCGCGGGCGGTGAAGCAGTCGAGTTCAGATTCCGGAAGAGTGGCGACGATTTTCTCGATCGCAGAGAGTTTTTCGCTCATGAGCCCGACGGACGTGCCGGTTGAGGTCTCTATCTTGATGACGAAGGTCTCGATCCCCCCTGAGGGGAAAAGAATGAACTTCATGGCAAAAATCCCGAAGGCGACCGTGAAGAGGAATACGGCAGTCACGCCGATGGCGAAGAGATAGCGGTGACGGATACATACCGCCAGGACGGCCAGGTAGCGTGACCGCAGGGCGTTGAAAAATCTGTCCTCCCTCCTCTTCTTTCAGCGTCGCCGTGGTTCGGCGGCGCTTCTGCATTTCATGGATCTGGACCGGGAGCATGAAGCCCGATTCGAGCCATGAGGCGATGAGGGCCACCGTCACCACGGCGGGGAGGACCCACATGAATTTTCCCATGATGCCGGTCATGAACATGAGGGGAGCGAAGGACGCGATCGTGGTGAGCGCCGTGGCGGCGATCGGCATCATGACCTCCGCGGTGCCCTTCACGACGGCGTCGCGAAGCGGCCACTTTTCCTCGAGATGGCGGTAGATGTTGTCCGAGACCACAATGTTGTTGTCCACGAGCATGCCAAGGGCCATGATGAGCCCGAACATCGAGTTCAGGTTGATGGTGACCCCCTGGTTCACCATCCAGATGATGGTGACGAACATGGCGAAGGGGATCGCCATGGCGGTGAAGATCGATATCCGCCATCCATAGGAGAGGATCAGCACGATCAGAACCAGGATGAACCCGCCCAGCCCGTTGATGATCAGGACATTGAGTCGGCGGTTTACGAAATAGGAAAGATCGTTGTGGGTTTTGACGGTGTACTCCTTCGGCGCCCCCTTCCTGAATTTTTCCACTTCAATGTTGATCTGGTCTACAAGCTTTATGATGTCCGCGGACTCCTTCTTGAGGACCGTCAGGGTGATCGACCTGGCGCCGTTCGTCTTGTTGATGATCACCTCCTCTTCGAAGGAGTCCCTGACCCGCGCGACGTCGCCGATGGTGATGCCGCCCCCCGCGTCGTTCATCCGGACGAGTGTCCTGCGCGTGTCGCCGATCTCCTCCACCTCGCCGATGGTGCGCACCAGTATGTCCCTGCCCCCCTGGCGTATCAGACCGCCCGGGATATTGATGTTTTTCTTCGAGAGGGCGAGGATGATCTCCGCCATGGAGACCTTGTACCGGTTCATCAGGACCGGGTCGACCTCGATGAGCATCTCCCGGTCTCGGTATCCCTTTTTGTCGATACGGGCGACGCCCCGTATTTCGAGGAGCCGGTCTTCAAGGATCTTGGCCTGCTTGCGAAGCTCGAATTCATCCCTGTCGGTCGGAATTCCCCCCTTCTTCGTCAGGGCGATGTCGATAATCGGCGTCATGGCCGTGCTCAGCTCCGTGACGATCGGTTTCTGTGAATCGTCGGGGAGATCTTCCGTCCGGTCGATGGCGTTCTTGATGTCGTTAATGGTTTTATCGACGTTTTTCAGGTCCGCATCGAGCTTGACAACGATTATGGAGAGGGCCTCGACCGAGGTGGAGTAGAGCTCGTCGATGCCGTCGACCTCCCGGAGCTGGTCTTCCAGTGGGATGGTGATCAGCTTTTCGACGTCCTCCGCCGTGGCCCCGACGTAAAGGGTGTTGATCACCACGTAATTGTATTCGACCTTGGGGAAGGCTTCCCTCTGCGCCGCGGCGGTGTAGACGACGCCGGCGATGCAGATGCCGACGAACAGCATGATGAAGAACAGGGAATTGTTCAGGCAAAAATTGATGATCCGTTTCATTATGGTGTCCGGGTTTCGTGATATACGCGGGAAACGGTCCGGTGGCGCCCGGCAGGGCGATTCACTTGTGAACAGTTGTCCTGCGTTTTACGATATATGAATACAGACATGCGAAAGAAATGATGAAAAGCCCGATGCCATAGGTCCTCGTATCAGGTAATTTCGCCAGATAGATGCCGACGGCGGAAACAGAAACGAGGAGCGTGATTGCGATCAATCTCCGGATATGGTGGCGGAATGATTGTGACGGCCCGTTCATCTGTACCCTTGGTGCTCTTTTTGGTGGCAAATCTAACCGGGCGCGGGTAACACTTCAATAATAAAATCGCGGCGGGTCAAAATTTGCGACAGATGTCGCATCAAGGGCCGTTGCTCAGGGATATCCCATGACATGGCCCTGAACAGTCCCTGCCGGGAGATGTTTACGGAAGAGGATGGCAATTTGTTAAGGAAAAATGAATATGTATTTGACATTATATGCGTATATTCAAACCTTTCGACTGAAGCTCTGTTGGTATCGGTTCAGATCCGATTGACATGGAGATGAATGGCGGGAACCTTGGGAACGGATCTGTTTCGTCCGCGCAGGTCAAAACGGACGGCCCGGATCGATCAAGGCGAATAGCGGATTTTTCAGCCTCCCGGCGTGACGAAGCATCCGATATTCTGAATCGCCCGCCGCGAAGACCGGACAGAGCGTGTGCCGAACGATCTTTATGAGATATCAGAGGAGCGCGTGTTATGAAGAAATGCATGGTAGGCATTATCGCGGTCATCGCAATGATCAGCGCAGTGCAGATGATCGCCGTTGCGAAAGCGAACGCTGAAAAGGGTACTGCGGCGATAGAATCCGGGGTCGTTGAAAAGGATATCAATCACGGCGGGGACGCTGCGAAAACCGGGCACGGGGGCGGCGAGGAGCTGGGTACCGTTCTTTCCCTCTGGTGGGTGCTTCCCTTTGCCGGCATACTGCTTTCCATCGCCCTCTTCCCGCTTGTCGCCCCTACTTTCTGGCACCACCACTATCCGAAGGTGTCGGTCTTCTGGGCCCTGGTGATGGCCATCCCCTTCCTCATCCTTTACAAGGGCGTTGCAGTGTATGAAATCGCGCACATATACATCATAGACTACATTCCTTTTATCATACTCCTCTGGTCTCTTTTCACCATCGCGGGGGGGATCCATATACGGGGGACCCTGAAAGGGAGCCCGGCGGTCAACATGGTCATACTGCTTATCGGCACCGTGATGGCGTCGTGGATCGGCACCACAGGCGCTTCGATGCTTCTCATCAGGCCGATACTCAGGTCGAACGCATGGCGCACACATAAGGTCCACACCATCGTGTTTTTCATATTCCTTGTGAGCAACATCGGCGGTGCCCTTACGCCCCTCGGAGATCCGCCGCTGTTCCTCGGTTTTCTCCATGGCGTTCCCTTTTTCTGGACCATACATATTCTGCCACATATGGCTTTTGTTTCGGCCATCCTGCTGGCACTCTATTTCGTGATCGACACCCTGTACTATAAAAAAGAGGACAAGTCCCTCATGGGTACCGGCGAGAAGGAGCCGTTCAAAATCGAAGGGGCGTATAATTTCCTCTTCCTCGGCGGAGTGGTGGGGGGAGTCCTTTTGAGCGGCACCGTCAAGATGGGCGTGGTAAACATTTTCGGCATTCACCAGACGGTTGAGAACCTGGTCAAGGACGGCATCCTGATCCTTATGGCCGTTCTTTCGCTTAAAATGACCAGGGAGAGCATCCGGGCGGACAATAAATTCGGATGGGGCCCGATTCTGGAGGTGGCCTATCTTTTCGCCGGGATTTTCATGACCATCATCCCGGCGCTGGCCATTCTCAAGGCGGGTGAAAACGGCGCCATGTCATCGCTCATAAAGTCGACCGAGAAGCCGGCACAGTATTTCTGGGTCACCGGAATACTATCAAGTTTTCTGGACAACGCCCCGACCTACCTCACGTTTTTCAACAGCGCCATCGGTAAGTTCTATCCGGGAATAGCGGAGGCGCCGGCGGTGGCGAAGCTTATCGTGGAGAAGGTTGATTACCTTGCCGCTATTTCCGCAGGGGCGGTTTTCATGGGAGCCAACACCTATATCGGCAATGCGCCGAATTTCATGGTGAAATCGATCGCCGAGGAAGCAGGCATTCAGATGCCGAGCTTTTTCGGATACATGATAAAGTATTCGATTCCGATACTGCTGCTGATTTTTGTTCTCGTCACATTCATTTTCTTTTAGCATGGCATACGCGCGCGTCGTCGGCCTCCCTTCGAGTCGGCGCCGTGCGCGGTATGGCGATCCAGTGCCGTGCCCGGGGAGGGGTGAGAAATAATGATGAGGCGCGTCGGTATCGTTTGTGCCTATTGCGTAATGTGCACCATCCCGCCTTCAGGGATCCTTTTGCTCATTATCGGCCGCGCCTTCGGGGGCGCGGCCTTTTTGCCATGGCGCCATCACTCGCGGCCCTTTCACTTTTCCTCGGCCTGGCTGTTGTGAACATCAGAAGCGTGCTTTGCAAGCTTTTCGAAGACCCGGGGGTCCTCCTGAGATTCCCGAAAACAGAGGGGCCGTTCCGAGCCCTTCGTGGCACTACCCTGCCGGATCAACACAGCCCGGAATAATTTTCGTAAAAAATGGCAATTCCTTGACATTCCCGAATAAATATGCAAATCTTTGATTAGGCAGGGCGGTTTTTCGGATGGTGTGACACGTTTTTCCGGCCCTGCGTTTCTATCAGCTACTACTGAAGCACAAGACGATACGTCCCCGTATCGCCCGATTTGTTTGCCGTTTATAAACCGGCCACCGGAGGTACCACGTCCCGGCGTGGCGAGCGATACGGAGTGGGCCATATGGACAACCGCCGGGGCATGTGTGTGCGTTATTCCCGCCCGGATCCGTCGTTCGTGGATTGCCGCGGGGTCTGTTAACCAGTATACGGAATGGAGGGCGCCATGAAGCAGATCATCAGGAAAATCACCCTTGTCTGCATGGTAGGGGCGGCAGCGGCGGCCCCGGCGGACTCGGGAGGCGATGAGCGTGTGAGCGGGATTGTGTCCGTCAAGCTTTACCAGAACCAGGCCACCATCGTACGGCAGACGGCCCTCCGCCTCCGGAAGGGCGTCAATACCATAGTGCTCGGCAGTCTGCCCCCGCTCCTTTACGACTGGTCGGTGAAAGGGAGCCTGCCGGAAGGATTCGGTGGCCAGATTCTTTCGCTAGAAATCGAGCAGAGAGCCCTTGTGCAGAAACGGCAGAAGAGCATCGTAAAAATCGAGGAGGAGCTCGAGCGGCTTCGTGAAAGGGACCAGGTCCATGTCGACGGGCTGAAGAACATAAACGGCCAGGAAACCTTTCTGAAATCCATTATGGAGTTCACCAGTACGAACGTTTCGAAGGAGCTTGCCACGAGGATACCACAGGTGGGGGTCTGGAACGATACCCTCCAGTATGTATCGAAAAAGATCGGGGAACTTATGCGCGAAAAGCGAAGGATCGAGAAGGAGAGGGAGAAGATCGGCAGGGAAATTCAGAAGTGGGAGTTCGAGCTTTCACAGATCGCGGGCTCGGGGTATTTCAGAAACTACCAGTCGCTGAACAAGGCGATCCTGGATAATCGTTCAGCGATGAACGTTCAGCAATATGCGGACAGCACCGGGACGTACGGGGAAAAGAGAAAAATATTTCTGAATCCCACGGAGAACATAGAAATAGAGAAGCGGCTGATCGTATCCGTGTATTCTCCCGAAGAGGCCGAGACAACGATCACCTTCAGCTACGTGATACCCCAGACCAACTGGCAGATGCGCTATGACGTCCGCGCCGGCTACCGGTCGAAAAGCATAAGCATGCTCGTTTATGGAAACATATACCAGAAAACGGGGGAAAACTGGGACGGCATACGCCTCGCACTTTCGACCGGCATGCCAGTCAGTTCCATAAATCCGCCCGCCCTTGCCCCGTGGTATCTCGATATCGTCACCCCTCGAAGGCTTGATGAGGGCATGATCTCCTCGAAAGAGGAGGCGAAAAGCAGGTCTTATAAAAAGGGCGCCGCGCCGCCATTGGATATGCAGGAGCAGGATGAGTACCAGGCCGTTGTGAAAGAGGAGGGGATCTACTTCGAAATTTCCCTCCCCGCTCTCCAGACGGTCGAGTCCTCCACCAAGTATCAGAAAAAACTGATTCGGGAGTACGACCTGGGCGGCGGGAAGGAAATCGAGTTTTTCTACGAAGCCACGCCGGAAAAGGCGAACAGCGCGTACATGAAGGCACTGGTGAAAAACATGACCGGGCTTCCGTGGCTCGAGGGCGAGGCACAGGTCTTTCTTGAGAACGAGTTTATGGGGAAAATGACGATTCCCTTCACCCCTCCAGGAAAGGAGCGGGAAATAACCCTGGGCATCGAGCCCCGGGTTATCGCGAAAAAGGAGCTGGTGAAAAAATTTGAAGACACTGCCGGGATTCTCGGGGGAAAAAGGAAAATCCGCTACAGCTACAAGCTGGTCCTGGAAAACCAGCTTCAGAAAAGGGAAGCAATAATGGTGTACGACGCCTTTCCTGTTTCAAGAAACGATAAGATCAGGATCGATATCGAAAACCTTTCCCTTCCCCTCCAGGCGGACGAGGAGTTCATGGGCACAACGCAGTACGCACAGGGCGTCCGGAGGTGGAAGCTGAGCATGGAACCGGGCGCGAAGCGGGAAATCACCTATGACGTGGTCGTCACCTTTGACAGGGACATCGCGGTGAAAGGCCTGCGATGAGTGACGGGGCTTATCGGTCCGCCACTTCTTCGGTGATGCCGGCCAGTCTCATGGCGTTCCTCTTTTTCTCCTTCATGTCGGCAAGGCGGGAAATCATGATTCGCTGCGCCTGGGGGGAGCCCGCGCCGTGCATCGATTCGGTGAGGTATCCGACCGCGGCCGAGCCAAGGGTGATATTTTCGATGAGCCTGAGGGCCCGGATGCGGTGCTCTGTCGGTACGTCCTTTATGCCCTTCAGATATTTCTTCACCCATTTCCCCGCTTCCGGCGAGTTCAGGTCATCCTCAGAGGGGCAGGTTACCATCAGGCCCCCGGCGATGTCCTGCGCGAGACGGGCAATTTCGTAGGGAAATCGCGTCACGTTCTGCTTGTGAACGTTCGCCAAAAGGGGGTCAACGTAGTAGGTGCCGCTCGGCTCGGCCCGCCCCTCCGAAGCGCATGCGATGCACCCACAGTAGAGCGTCTCGTTGAGCTGGTTCATCTCGATTATCTTGTCTTTCACGTGAGACGCTCGTTCGGTCCCGTTGTATTCCGCGATAGTCTGGGCGGCGCCTATCAGCACGTCGCCGACACCCACCTTGCAGGCGTAGCTTTGCCGGTGATACGACGCGAAGATCTCTACCAGGCGCCCGGCGAATTCATGCTCGCGGAACATGAAGATGCGTTCCCGGGGGATAAAGAGATCGTCGAATACAACAAGGGCCTCGTGCCCGCCGAAGGTGATGTTGCCCCGGTCGATCTGGCCCTTCTCAAGTTTTCTTGTATCGCAGGATTGACGGCCCATTATATATATGATTCCGTCGCTGTCGCTTGGCATGGCAAAGGAAATCGCATAATTCCGGTCTTCCTCCTTCAAAGCGATGGTGGGCATCACGATGATCTCGTGTGAGTTTACCGCGCCCGTCTGGTGGGCTTTCGCACCCCTCACCACGATTCCGTCGGATCTCTCCTCAACGACCCGCAGGAACATGTCTGGATCGGACTGGCGGTGGGGCGGAAGCGAACGGTCTCCCTTCGGATCCGTCATCGCCCCGTCGCATACCAGGTCCTTCTCCTGCACGTACTCAAGGTAGCCCAGAAAGCGTCGATGGTAGTCCGTGCCGTGGGCCTCGTCAATATCGTAGGTGATTATCGAGAGGGCGTTCAGGGCGTCCATGCCGACGCACCGCTGGAAGCAGCATCCGGTCAGCGATCCAAGAAGCCTGCCCATTTTACTTTTACGAACCAGATCCTCCGCGCTTTGATGTATGTGGGTGAAGCGGTTGATTCTGTTTCCCGTGAGATGGGAGGTTGCCGTCATGATCTCTTCATAGTTCGGGTCTTGCGCGAGGGCGTAGGTCATTGAGACCGCGTTGAGGGAGGGCCTTATGATCGGGTCTTCCACCACGTTTTCAACCTTCTTCCCGAACATGAAGACGTTAAGATTGAGTTTTTTCAGGCTTTCAATATATTCGGCCGGTGTTTTAAGCGCCATGGTTCTCCTCCATTGCGGTGAATTTTCGAGCGAATTCCGATCCTTTATCAACTCCCCTGCGAAAGGCCGTCTCGAGGAGTTGCCTGTCACTGGTCGTTCTCCCCACGTCGAGGCCGGCGGGGGGTGATAGTTCCATCACGAGCACGCCGGGCGGCGGGTTGCTGATGAAGGAGGTCGAGCGGCGGTAATTGCCGGCCCTTCCTTTCATCGCTCGAGCGAATTCGGGGTATCGCCGAAAAAGGAGGGGGGCGAGAAACGCTACACCTTGATTTTTTTCATAGCCCGAGGGCCGTGATCGGATTACGACTATTGTGGAAGCGCCCCTGCGGAATGCTTCCTTGACCGGGATGGAATCCGCGACGCCTCCGTCGGTCGCCTTTTCCCCGTCGATGGTAAGGTCTCCCCCGTAGAGGATCGGCACCGATGACGAAACTTTCAGATAGTGTTCGAGGGTTTTTTCGTCCGGACGCAGGTAAAGGGCCCTGCCTGTTTTCATCGACGTAGCCACGACGATGAATTCCCCGCCCCTGCGCTTCAGCCGGGAGAAGAGAGTCGCCAGGTCGAGCCGGTATTCGCGGATGGTGGTTTCCCAGAGCCAATCCAGGTCCATCAGGTGCCCGCCCATGATGAAACGACGAATGCTGATGAAATTGCGTGTTGATGAATAGCGGAGCATGATGTCGAAATTCCGGTCATTCTGCACCGCCAGGTGGGATGCGAGATTGCAGGCCCCGGCAGATACGCCGATATAAATATCGAAGGGATCGAATGATGCCAGGCCGAAGGCGTGGAGTACCCCTGCCGCGAAGATGCCCCGCATCCCGCCACCTTCAACCACCAGGGCCGTTTTCCCCCCATTTCGTATCGCCATGGCGAGAGCTCCCCGTCCCGTCATCCGTTCATGCGCCTTTTTTTTTCGGACCGGTCATATCGGCCCCAAGCCCGCGGAGCACGAATTGAAAGACTATATTGATGATTTCATCGACCGAGTATCTTCCCTTCGGGGAATACCATATTCTCGACCTGGCGATTATGGATGCGATGCTGTACACGGCGATCTTTTCGTCAACGATGCCTTCGAAGAGTCCCGCCTTTACCCCCCTGCGGATGATGGCCGCGCCTATGGTGTCGTACTCGTCACGGAGGCGGACAATTTTTTTTCTGTTGGGCGCCGAGAGATTTTTGAGGCCCATGTCGAAGAGGAGCTTCGATCTGCTCTTTTCGCCAAGGGTGAGTTTCATGTGGTTCTCGATCAGGAGACGCAGGGCGCTGACGGGATCGATCGATTCGTCCGTCACGAGATGACGTATCGGCGTCACTATTTCAACCATTTCTGATAAAAGGATCTCGTAGAGAATCGACTCCTTTCCGGGAAAAAAGTTATATATGTTGGCCGGCCTGAAGCCGCAGGCGCCGGCGATGTCCTTCATGCTGGTTTCTGCATAGCCCTTTTCCCAGAACAGCCTGCTTGACCGGTTGATTATAAGATCTCGTCTCGCGTGTGTTTTTACCATGGAATAGCTCCGTTCTACTTATGCTCCGCATCGGGAAGGGAATACCCCGAAGCAGGCGCCGGGGCGCCAGCTTCGTACCTTTTTTATATATTAATGAATGACCATTAACAATGGTCGGGCGGTTTGTCAAGCAGTATTGCACGTGCCGTGGCGGCTACGCTGTCCCGGCGGGTTCCTCGAAATCGAGCTCTCCGCCACCCTCTTCTTTCTGGTAAATTACCCACGCCATTTCCGCGCCGATCACGAATAGAAAGCAGGTGTACCATATCCAGATCATCAGGATGACGATGGTGTTGAGCGAGCCGAATATGGAGGTATAGTCGTTGATTTCACTTATGTAGAGCGAGAAGAGGGACTTGATGACTTCATAGCTGAAAGAGGCGAACAGGGCCCCCTTGAAGAGTGCCCTGTTGTTCAGCTTTTTGGGTGGTACGAAGCGGTAGATGATGAATATCAGGAATGTGTTCATCAGGAGGGTCGTGCCCGATGAGAGGAAGTAGGGAGTCTTCTCGAGCATGCTGACCAGGAGGCTCAGGTGGCTCCACGTGTTGATATTATCCTCAATGAGCTGTGCGATGCCTATGTTTTTTATCACGGCGAAAAAATGGGAAAAAATAGTGATGATGAAGATGCTCGAGGCAATGCCGAGAATGATGATGAAATGGCGCACCTTCGCCTTCCAGAACTTACGGCTCTCGCCTATTCGGAAAGCCTTTTCGAGACCTCGTTCGATGATATCGAAGACGAAACTTCCCCACCAGAAGAGGAAGGGGATCCATATGAAAGCAAGGTAGCGCTTGGAGTATATAATCCGGTCAATGATGGAAACGAAATGATCGATGTTGATCGAGGGGAGCTGGTTCTTGAGCTGCGTAATGTAGAAGGTCGCCATGGTTTCGGACTTATAGAAAAAGCTGAGTGCTGCTATAATGACGAGGGAAAGTGGGATAAAGGAAATCAGAAGAAAAAAAGCGAGGGCGCAGGTCGATAACTCGCCGTCATGCTCCCTGAAATTCGACATGACCATGCGAAGGTCAATGAAAACGAATTGTTTCATTGCCCTAAGGGGCCTGAGGGCGGCGTGTTTTAATTTCGATACTATCAGTTTCAGTTTCATGCTTCGTTCGTCCGGGAGACCGCCGATCAGATGAAGATCCTGAATCCGAGACCGATTGAGGTAAGGTGGCCGTGCCGGTTCGTTTTTCCCGGGTCCAGTATATCGCGGATATGGCTGGCTTCGATGCATATGCCGAAGTTGACCGCTATCATGTATGTGAGGCCTGCGAGGGCGCCCACGGTGATGAGAGAAAAACGGTACGAGCCCAGATTAGGTACGTTCCCCCCGGCCATTCCGTACTGCAGAAAAATCCCGACATAAGGGAAGAGAGCAGGGGTGGCATGAAAGAAATAGTGACCGCTCAGACCAACGGCTCCGCCCATGGCGGTGACCGATGTGGAAATTGAAAAGGGCAGAAATGAAGGCTTGTAGTTTATATTCGTCTTCAGGTACTGGTGTGTTCCCAGGATGCCGATGGCGAGCCCGTCGATGAAGAAGTAACTGAATGAAAGGAGGGTTAGTGGATTGATCCCGGCCATTTCAAAGCCCGGGTGCGTTTCCCCTCCGCCATTCGTGTAGGAGGCGATGCTTCCGATACCGATCATGACGCTCTTCTTGGAGATGGCGGTTACCGCGAGTTTTTTGGAAAGAGTGGACCTGTCATCTGTCGCGGCCGCCGGGGTGGCCGGTTCCTGCATAGGGACGGTCTCTCCAGGGGTGGATTCCGCGTGCAGATGAGAAAAACGGAAGGCGATCGGTGGGGTCAGTGCCGCGACTGAAAGCATGGCGGCGGTAATCAGGATAGATGCGGTTTTTTTCATAATTCGAGCCTGGTGGTTGTCCGGACATCCGGGTGGCGTCATGCAGTTCCGCATGTCTTCACGCGCAAAACTGAATCTCGTGATGAACGCGAGCGGGGGAGGGCATCCGTCTTTTCCTCCCCGTATCGCGAACAGGGGAACCCACCGGCGAGCCTTCGCCGCCCATAGATAGATTCCATCAATGGCATCGTACGGGGACGGGCGCTATTTTTCAAGTTAAAAACGATTATCAGTCGTCCCGTCCACCGAGGAGCCCCGCGCGAACCAGAAAATAGAGGAGCGTCATGATGGAGGAGGCAGCCGCTGCCACGTAGGTCATCGCGGCCGCAGACAGAACCCTGTTTACGCCCGCGAGCTCGGTCTGCGATACGAGTCCGTAGGATGCGAGCATCTGTTTCGCCCTGGAAGAGGCGTTGAATTCAACCGGGAGCGTCACGAGCTGGAAAAAGACAACGGCGCTGAAGAGAATAATGCCGATCTTCACCAGTCCCATCATGCCGAGTAGAAATCCGGCGATGATGACGATCCAGGACATGTTGGAGCCTATGCTCGCGATCGGAACCATGGTGTTTCGCAGCACGAGGGGCGAGTATGCTTTCGCGTGCTGGATCGCGTGGCCTGTTTCATGGGCGGCCACTCCGATGGCAGCGATAGAGTTGCTGCGGTACACATTCGGCGAGAGGCGCACCACCTTTTTGGAGGGGTCGTAATGGTCCGAAAGAAAACCGGAGGTTTCGGTGACCGAAACGCCGGATAGGCCGTTTCTCCGAAGTATCTGCATGGCGACTTCAGCTCCAGTCAGTCCGGAGGCGGTGGCGATGCGCGAGTACTTGTTGAAGGTGCTTTTTACCTTGATGGATGTAAAGAGAGATAGCAGAAGCACAGGTATCATCATTATCCAGTATAACGGGTCTATTCCCCAGAGCATGTCAATCCTCCCTTGAAAAAATCCTTTTATAAAGTACGCATTAATCCGGGGGTGCCGATTAGTGCGAATAATCCATTCCCCCGAATACACGGCTTCATTCAGCGACCGAAACCTGCAAAAAAAAGCAGGTGACATGATTGAATATTCAACCATGAACTGTCAATCGGGTATTAGTAATATACACTTTGTTACATAATAATTAGTTCATTTTTTTGGATTTTATCCGCACGGCCGGTTTTTCCACGGAGTTATCGCGGGAATAGGCCATGATAGGCAGGGAGTACCGCCCGGTGTAAGGGCAATTAGATTTGACAATAAACGACTCTCCTGTTATCTTAGATGAAACAAGCTTGCTATCTGGAAAAACCGGTGAAAAATAAAATGCGTTTTGCCTTTTTCGCTATTTTCGCGATCCTATACTCCGGGTTGTTTTCCACATTATATGCGGAGCCGGGTAACGTCAGTGGACAAACCGATGGGCAGGCCGACTCGGTCAAGTCTGATTGGTCACATTACAGCTGGGGCCTCTACTATAAGCACCGGGCCCTCAGGGCGCACGAAGGTGCCGAACGAAGAACCTATCTTGACCGGGCGATCGAGCGGTTCAATCGTGCGTCCGCATCGGGGATCTCCCTCGGGCTGATTCACCTCCAGCTTTCCGACTGTTACTACCATCGCAAGGATTATGGAAAGGCCCTCGAATATGCGCGTATGGCCCTTGCCGCTGACAGGACGGACCTGCGTGTCTACAACAGAATGTACAGTACCTACCTGAAGCTCCAGGATTTCGAAGGGGCCGCGGAGATCCTCCGGGAATACCTGCGTATAAGGCCGGAATCGGTGCAGATCCTCTATATCCTTGCCGAGCACTACAACAGAAACATGCGTGACATGGAAAAGGCCGCACTCGCATACCGGAAAGTCATCGAGATCTCCGACCGCCAGCCGGTAGAAGATTACTACAAGGAACAGTCATATTTCAATCTTGCCGGCATGGCGTACCGTGGCGGAGACATCCAGGGCGCCGCGTCCCTCTACGCGCAGACACTCGTCATCAACAGGGAAAATATCGAGGCCCTCTATTACCTGACCCTCACCTGCATGGAAAAGTACGACCTGGACTGTGCGCAGCGAACCGGGCTTCTCTTCCTCGAGAAACAGCCTGACGACCCGGTCATCAACTCCGTTCTTGGGAGGGTCCATTATCTCAGGAATGATCTGCGCGCCATTACATACCTCGGCAGGGCGAGGGTGGCGGGCTCCATAAACGGGATCCTGTCCCTCGGGTTATACCAGGAGCTGGCCGGTAACGACCGTGCAGCGGAGAAGCTTCTTGACAACGTGCTGAAATTCGCCCCCAACACCATCTCCCTGCACCTGGCTCTTGCGAGGATTAACGAACGGAAGGGAGACACCACCGCCGCGTTCAACGAATACGTGACCGCCGGTGTGCTTATGTACAACAACAGGCTGTACGATGAGGCGAAGCGGTGCCTCATTGAGGCCGGAAGGCTCAACTCGTCTGTGGCGGGGGTCAATTATTACCTGGCGAAGGCATATGAGGACACCCGGCAACTCTCACGGGCGCTTTACTACTACATAGCGGCGAACAGGATTCAGGAAGACACGGACCTGATGCTTCATATCGGGTATATCTACGGTGTGAGAAAGGAATACGGACTCGCGGTCAGGTATTTCAACGGAGCCTCCAACCGGGAGCCGAAGAACGCCCGGCCCTATTTTTTCAAGGGTCTGATATCGATATGGCAGGAGGATTATCCCGCGGCGGAGAGGCATATTCAGCGCGCGATTTCCTTCGACGATACGAGCGAGACCTACTATTTCTATTTTGCCATCGTGATGGACAGGCTCTCCAGGTCTGATCTCGCCATCGATTCCCTTGAAAAGGCTATCAGGCAAAATCCACAGAGCGGCCGCGCCTATAATTTTCTCGGTTATATCTATGCGGACCGGAATATGAAGCTGGATCGGTCGGTCGAGTTGATACAGAAGGCGCTGGAGCTGGAGCCGGAAAACGGGGCATACATCGATTCCCTCGGATGGGCCTATTTCCGGAAAGGGGAATACGAGCGCGCCCTTGAGAAACTCCTTGCCGCGGAAGAGATACTGCGAAAGGCCGATAGCCCAGACCCGGTGGTGTACGATCATATCGGAGATGCCTACCTTAAAATGGGAAGGATCGACGACGCGATCATCTACTGGGAAAGGTCCATAGGCATGAAGCGCGATGATTCAATTGAAAAAAAAATAAGGCAGCACCGGAATCACCGGTAGGGGGCCCATGAAATCGGCACTACTTACACTGGTCATCATCGCCACTGCCGCCGCCTGCGGCGGGAAGGTAGTGCGCGACGACTATGCGCTGGACAGCCAGTACCATCAGTCTGAAAAAGCCTCGGTGCAGGAGATGATCAACCGCGTCACCGAATTCAACAACAGGGCCTCCCGCTTTCTATCAGCGGAATTCATCCTTGACGGCGCCCAGCGTGACAAAAAGTTCAGGGTAATCGGCAACCTGCAGTACGACCGGGAGAGCCGTGCGATGCACGCGGCTTTTTACGATTATATTTTCAAATCGCCTGTCCTGGTGTTTTTCGTCGAGAAGGACGTGATACACCTCTACTATCCAGCGGAGAAAAAGCTCTTCGTCGACAAGATGAAAGGATTCGATCTGGCCGATTACGGGGGGCCCGGAATGAGCATCGACCTCCTGCTCACCCTTGCCACAGGTGGCATCCCGATGATAGATGGCTATCACGTGAAGCAGGGTCTTGACGCGAACGACGGAAATGGGTCGATGCTTCTTCTGGAGAGTTCGCGCTATTTCGAGACGCTATCCTTTCGGGAAGACCGGCCCGATAAAATACTCCTGATTGACAGGAACTCCAGGGATAGGTTCGAAATCTATCTGAAAAAGAGTGTCGATCGGGCGGAGGGCACCTTCTTCTCGAATATTATACTTGTATCGACACAGCCGGGCCTGCGCATCGACATCCGTTTCAACAATATGCAATGGAAGGGACCGGTGACGGTTAAAACAGTCAGGGATCTGAAACTGCCACCCGGCGTCAGAATCATTACGAACAGGTGATCGGTCTATTTACCATGTGCATGAAAAAAATATGTTGACAATTTCAGGTATATGTTGTCCTTCTATGGCTGATAAATTATGTCATATTATAGAAAATTCGTGGATTGGTTGTGTGTAAAAAGAATGGACTATGTCAATTCTGAAATGGCAAGGGACGAATTACGGCTTGAATTTCTCAAGGACGATCTCGTCTTCAGCAACACCGCGTTCATACTGGAGCATATTGAGAAGCTCGTTGTAACCTCCAGCGCTCGGTGCATCATCCTTGATTTTGCCGCTGTCAACCATATCGATTCATCCGCGGTGGGTATGCTGATCTCCCTGAAAAACAGCATGCAGAAAATGGGGAAAAGGATGCTCCTCGCCGGGCTTTCGGGTAATGTGCGGAGGATATTCAGGTTTCTGGATATAACCGACTTCCTCGATGCGGCGTAAGCTCCCGTCAGTCACGCTATTACAGCCATCGCCCGACCATCATCTCTCCGCCGTCGCGTGCGCTTTTACCCACAGCGTGAGAAACCGCATGACCTGCAGACCGAACACCCGGATTCGAACTCCAGTGGGCCGCCGCAATCGGGGCAGACGCCCACCATGATCATATCGCTTTTTTTTCCATTGGTCTCCGCCGTGTTTTTCGCAGTATCATGGTAGGGGTCCTCGCCCTCGGCCCGGTCGATTCCATAGTGGCGCTCAAGGGCCTTGGCGATCGCATCGGCGCATGAATAGATCCGTCCCCCCTTTTCCCACGCCTGGTTGGGGCATCGTACACCCTTCAACTGCTTGATGATCTGCTCCCTGTCTATGCCGCAGCGGAGGGACAGTGAGATGAGACGGCTAACGGCCTCCGTCTGGCTCGCAGCGCACCCGCCACCCTTTCCCATGGCCGCGAAGACCTCGAAGAGGCCATGTTTGTCTTCGTTGATGGTGACGTAAAGTGAGCCGCATCCAGTTGCCATTTTTCGCGTGGAGCCCCAGGTGATCTCGTTCCTGGGCCGGGGCGCCATGTGCATGCCTTCCGGGGCAGGCGTTCCCTTGTCCTGAGCGGCCGCAGCTTTGGGGCCGGTGTCGAGCACCTGGTTTTCCCGGGACTGATCGCGGTACACGGTCACGCCCTTGCAGCCGAGATTATAGGCGAGAAGGTAGGCCCCCTCAATGTCCTCAATAGTCGCGCCGCTTTTAAAATTGACGGTCTTCGAGACCGCGTTGTCCACGTGCCGCTGGAATGAAGCCTGTATCCTGATGTGCCACTCCGGTGATATGTCATGAGCGCTTACGAAAATCTGCTTTACCTCATCCGGTATGCCGTCGATTTCTTCTGCGGAACCATGCTCCGCAATCTGTGCCATGATTTCGTCGCTGTAAAAATCATTCTTACGCGCCATTTCCTCGAAGAGCGGGTTGACCTCGACCAGGACATTGTTGTCCATCACGTTTCTCACATAGGCGAGCGCGTATATCGGCTCGATGCCGCTCGATGAACCGGCGATGATGCTGATGGTCCCCGTCGGGGCGATGGTGGTGGTGGTTGCGTTGCGAAGGGGCGGGTCCCCGTTTGCCGCATACTCGGATCGGGGGAAATTCGGGAAGGGGCCCCGCTCGGACGCGAGTTGTGCGGAGGCGCGTTTAGACTCCTCCTGGATGGCTGACATGATTTCCTCTGCGAGAACCGCCGCCGCTTCTGAATTGTAAGGAACGCCGAGCCGGATGAGAAGGTCCGCAAAGCCCATGATGCCGAGGCCGATTTTACGGTTGGCGAGTGTATTGTCACGTATCTCGTCCAGCGGGTAGCGGTTCATGTCAATGACATTGTCAAGGAAGCGGACCGCAAGGCGGGTTGTCCGCCGCAGGGCGTCGAAATCGACCGTTTGTACACCCTTTTTTGCCTTTATGAATCTGTTCAGGTTGATAGACCCCAGGTTGCACGATTCATAGGGGAGAAGGGGCTGCTCGCCGCATGGGTTGGTGCTTTCTATAATGCCGATTTTTTTCAGAGGGTTGGCCGCGTTTATCCGGTCAATGAAAATGATTCCAGGCTCGCCGCTTTCCCATGCCTTGCGCACTATGAGATCGAAGACCTCACGGGCGCGTAGCGTTCCCGGCGATACATTGGTGTTGGGGTTCACGAGCGGATACTCACCGTCATTCTTCGCCGCCTCCATGAAGGCATCCGTGAGGGCCACGGAGATATTGAAGTTGGTGAGGGCGTTTTTGTCCTCCTTGGCCCTGATAAACCTGAGTATATCGGGGTGGTCCACCGAGAGGATCGCCATGTTTGCCCCGCGGCGCGTGCCCCCCTGCTTCACCGTCTCCGTGGCGGCGTTAAAAATATTCATAAAGGAGACCGGGCCGCTTGAAACGCCTGCCGTTGACCTGACGATGTCGTCGCGGGGCCTGAGGCGGGAGAAAGAGAAACCGGTGCCGCCGCCGCTTTTGTGTATGAGGGCCATCTGCTTGACCGCGTCGAATATCCCCTCCATGGAGTCCTCCACCGGAAGAACGAAACAGGCGGAGAGCTGGCCGAGGGGTCTCCCGGCGTTCATGAGCGTCGGGGTATTGGGGATGAAGGCGAGGTCCGCCATCATCTCAAAAAAGCGATCAGCCGTCTCGTTGACTTCATCGGGGGTTGCGCCGTATCCGAACTCGGCCGAGGCCACGAATTTTGCCACGCGCTGGAAAAGCCCCTTGGGCGTCTCGATAATTGTGCCTGCGTCATCGCGGGCGAGATAGCGCTTTTCGAGTACGATAAGGGCGTTTTCCGAGAGTTCGGGTTCTTTTTTCGATGAAAGTATAATGTCGGTCCACTCCATGTCTCTATCCCGTGCGTGAAATGTACAACCGGTGAAGGATAACGGCGGTCAATTCCGACCCCGCATTCCTGGAACGAGAGGCCCAACGGGCCGCCCGTGGCATTATTCAGGTGCCCCCTGGAATGCTGCAATCAGATACGACCCTAACTGTGCGCTGTTATAAACGCCCGATCGGGTAGTCGAATAATCAAGTAAATAATGATTACCTGAAAGCCGCCGCTACGTGGGGGCGACATTCCGTTGAGGGTTTTTTAATGAAAAAATCGTCGTACTACTGCTTTGACGGGCGATTTTCTGAGGTCCCCTGAAATAATATACTATGTAACGAATTCATCTTCAACGGTGCTGTCAAGAAATATTTTTATTATGTCGTATTTTGATTTCCGGACGCCTTTCTTTGCATGGCGGGGTCGTAAATTGAAAATCATGGCCTGTATCCCATACTGTCACAAAATAGTTTTCGGGCGAATATCCAGGCGGCGATGATAAGTGCGGTTACTGCGGGTGTCGTGAAATACCAGGGTATCGGCAGGGATCTCGATATAAAAAAGGCAATAACCGCGGTGCCGGCCAGGGTCCGTATCAGGTGGAGTCCCTCGAGGCCGTCATAATCGGCAACAGCCTTTTTAAACAGTATCAAGGAAGCAAGGGCAAGTGATGCCACCGTCGTTATGGACGTCATGAACCCCACCGAGTCAGCATAGTGAATCATTCCCCGGAGATAGAAGTAGATATACTCAAAAGGAATGAGCAATTCCATGCCTGTTTGTATTCCGGTCAGGCGGTATATAATCGCGGAAAGGGCAAGTATGCCAATAAGAAAAAATGAAATAAGCAGAAATACCGGCAACAGAAGATAGAGCAGTGTGGTCCTGATGTCGGTGTCCATGTCCGCGGTGATATAATCGGCGACGGAAACGAGCGCGATAAGTGTGGCGGTGAAATAAAATATCCCGATACCGTTGAAAGTAGAAAGGACAACGCCCGGGATGGTCTGATGGTTCTCCACATAGAGCAGATTCGATATCACTGAAAACATCAGGAACAATGCAATTTTTACGAGTATATAGTTGTCCTTTTCTTCTGAAAGAGTGATGCTGATCGTAATGGGAATCGCATACACTATCATAAATGCGAGTATTCTGGAATAACCGATTTCTGTCGGGATCTGGACCCCCCTGATATCCCCTGAAGCAAGGGCGGTGCTGATGGTAATCACGGCAAAGGCGAGCATAATGAGCCAGGATGCGAAAAATTGCTTCGCATAATTCATGCCTTTGCGAATCTTGAAGAAAAAGTAAAAACCGGCGAGAATGGCCGCGACGAGTAATGATGGAATAACAAACATCAATGCTCCCTGAATATCCGGGAATACCGAAAGGGCCCCTGCTTCACGCGATATTCGTGCCAGACGGATTTCAGTGTTGTAGAGATCTTTAAGGAGAATTTCGAAGGTCAGATACAGTGCCGCGTAGATTATGCCTGTTGAATAAAAAATGCGAGTTGCATGCACTGCAAGATTGCAGGAGATGATATATTTGAACAATGTATGCAGTGCTGATGTAATGATTGAAATTGAACTGTTCATCGGAACTCCGACGTGTAGTGTTTTCAAAATATATTTTGAGCCATCTATTGATGAAAACAGTGGATATGGAGTTGTCCACTATCTGTGGCGGGTGCGGCTCCTCACGTAAGGAGCGGATCCTGGAGGCCCGATTGTGCCATACCGCACTCGAGACGCAGCGGTCACAAAGAGGTACCGGGACTACCCGGGGGTGGAGTGGAGGATCTTTCCAGAATCGGAGAAGTCATAGTCCCCGAGGGGCTCCACGCTTTTTCTGAACGGACTCGATTGAAGCGTCTCGATGAAAGACTGTATTCCTTTCTCGAAGAAGACATCCTTGTCGATGATCATGTCGAAACACTCACGCGCCAGGGGGGAAAAGGGGAGGCCGAAGAGCTTTGATACGGCCACCGAGGCGATGCCCGCGTCGGCCTTGCCGGACAGAATCGCCAGGCCGACCTCGAAATGGGTGTCGACCTCGTAGTCGTAGCCGCTGATTGCGACCGGCTCGATGCCTTCCTTTTTCATGATATGGTCGAGGAAGACCCTTATTCCGGAACCCGCCTGCCTGTTCACGAAGCGGGCGCCGCCGGCAAGATCGGCGAGGGATTTCGCTTTTTTTCCGGGCTCCCGCCCGGATACGATACCGATTTCACGGTAGAAAAGACGGACAACGGCCACTTTCCTGCCCGATAGATGAGATTCAATATGGGGTATGTTGTAGGTGCCCGAATCGGGATCCAGGAGGTGGCACCATGCGATGTCGGTGCGTGACTCCCCCATCAGTCTGAGTCCTTCCGTGCTTCCTGTGTTGCAGGTGAAAATCCTGATGTCGCCATGGTTATTGCGGTTGATGAGTAGATCGAGAACGGGATCGTTGCTTCCCGCGGCGAGAAGATTGCCCTTCTTCCGGGGAGGGGCGCCCGTCAGGTGGATGCTTTCCCTTGCTGTAATGGTTATCCATTCATCGATTAATTGTTTCGGAAACACCCATTTCCCGGTGACCCGTGTGCAGGGGATCCTGCCCGCTTTGATGAGCGCGTAGACCTGTTTTTCATTAATGCCCAGATAATCGGCTGTTTCCCTGGTGTTCATCATTTCATCAGGCATGAGTTGTAGCCTTCCAGAAGGATTCTTTATAGGGAACCTCTAAAAATCAAAATCGGATGGTTCCCTTGGGCACTTTTGAGGTAAAAATCAGATTTTTTTTGTTTTGGTAATGAAAAATCTAATTTTTAGAGGTTCCCTATAGTAAAGCTGAGGCACGTGTTCCGTCTGCAGTGATAGTGACTCACCGGGGGATGTCCCGGCAACGGCTCAATCAACGGCGACCATTACATTCGAGGCCTTGATGACGGCGTACACCGCCTTGCCCTCTTTGAGTGCAAGGGAGTCGGCCGAGGCCTTCGTGATGATGGAGACGATTTCATTTCCACCGGGGAATTCGATGAAAACCTCGGTATTGACGGCGCCATGAACGATTTTTTTCACGGTGCCCTTGAGAATGTTACGCGCGCTGATTTTCATGGTGTGCCTCCCTTTGTGCGGCATAAAGATCATATGAAAAAAAACAGCATTTTTTGCATATGTTTTGAGAATATGCGCTGCCGAGGGAATTAATGATTTCCTATCTGACATGAGCCACAAGGTTGGGTGCCATGTGACTCTGGCGATTTTCCACTCCACTGATTTGAAACAGCGACTATGCGACCCCTTCACTGAAGCGGCAGTAACCCTTACATGACACCGTCACATATTCTTAGTACTAAGATAGCGTGAACAGCTTTATATTTCAACACATTAATTGATACACATTTTTGAAACAACGCATCACCGGGGAACAAAGCGGGGTGACTTGCCGCATTGACAATGCGGCCCTGGGTGCTCGAGGCGCGGTCATTAAAAAAATGGCTTCGAATGGAGGAAAGTCGCGATGCCGGGGAGGGCAGGTGAAACTATTTCTCCAGGGTGAAGCGAACCGGCAACCTCACGCGGCATCGGAAGGCCACCCGAGAGGTGTTGAGGGCCGGGTAAAATTTCAGTTCCTTCGCCCATTCGATGACCGCCAGGTCGAATTCCCTGCCGAGGGATTCGACGATCTTTCCGAAAAGAACGCGCCCCGTTTCGTCAATCCCGAGTTCGATTACCACGACCCCCTCGATCCCCTTGCTTTTCATCGAATCGGGATAGTGGGGGAGCCGGTTGAACCGGAGTTGCGGGGCGATGGCAGATGGGGTCAGTTCCTCATAGTCGGGGGAATCGTCGCCGAACTTGATCTCCTCCGCTATCGCTTCGGTTATCGCTTCTTCGATCGCTTTTTCCGGCTCCGGGATCACGACCTCTTCTTCAAAACGGGGAAGGGTCATTTCCACCATGATCAGCCCGCTATCCGGATCAGTGAGATCATTTTCATCAAAGGGACGCCAGCGAACGATGGGCATCAGGATGAGACACGTAAGAAAAGAAGCGACGCTCCAGGACAGGGCGGGCCGGAGCGAGATAAAGCGGATGATTGCCGGGACGGGCGCGTTACTCATGAAAGGGGGTCCCGTCCGTCTTTTTTGTTACCATGACGATATCGTACACCCCTGCTTCCTTCAGGGATTCCAGCACGCTGTTCACTGTGACAAAGGGAAGGTCCCGGTCGGCGCTTATCAGGGCCCTTACCTGCGGATTACCCGCGAGCCGGTAGCGTGCGTACGAAACGAGATTGCGGGGGGAGTCCTTCCTGCCGTCGAAGAAAAAATCCCCGGCGCCTGTGATCCAGACGGTGAAGGTTGCCCCCTTCTCGACCTGGAGGAGCTCGGAGGAGGGGAGCCTGATCGGAATTTCTCGCTCGATGTCGATGATGCTCGAAATCATGAAGAAATATCAGCAGTAGAAAAGCTATGTCGGCCATGGATGCCAGGGGTATCATTGAGCCGGTTTTTTTCATCCTGGATACGTTCATTGTCGCGTCACTGTATCATCTTCAATGAAATTTTACGGATGCCGTACTGCTTGAGGGCGTCGATCAGCGATACCGCTGCCTGATAGGGAACCTTCTTCTGCACGCGCAGTAACACCAGTGACTCGCCGGACGCTCCGGCCCCGGTGAGGGAATCCCCTATTCCCCCTGACGGTACGGGGCGGTCGTTCAGGATGACTGCCCTGTCTTCGCGGAGGGTTACCGTGATGATGTCTTCCGATTTTTTCATGACCATCGTTTTGTTTTTTGAAGGAAGCATGAGCAGTATTCCGTCTTTAAGCACGAAGACCGACGCCGTGATGAAAAAAATGATGAGCAGGAACGCGATGTCCGACATGGAAGCCATGGAAACCGACGAGGTCATCTTTGCGCTTTTTCTGAATTGCGGCATTACTTCCTGCGGCCCTTTTTCGAGTATGTCATCTTCCCCAGCAGGTCGGAAGAAACCCGTTCCATATCGAGGACGAATAAGTCGACACGGTGCACGAAATAGTTATACACCGCGAGCGTCGGTATTGCCGCGATGAGCCCGAAAGCGGTGGTAAGGAGAGCTTCTTCGATGCCGCCTGCAACGAGACGCGGGCTCACCTGGTCCGCCGATGCGATCGAACTGAAGGCGTTGATCATTCCCGACACGGTGCCCAGAAAACCGATCATCGGCGCGATGTTCCCGAGGGCCGAGAGAATGTTCAGGCCCTTTTCGAAGGTCGCCACCTCGAGCGTGCCGGCGGTGGAAAGGGCCCTGTCGATCTGATCGTGCGGGTGCCCCTTCAATTCCAGTCCTTTCATAAGGACGCGGGTAATGCTGTGGCCGTTTTTTTCGCACAGGTCCTCGACGGATGCGAGATCCCCGGAACGCATTGCTTCGGTAAGGTCACTGATGAATTCCGGGGAGTTCATTTTTGATTTCCTGTAGAAAAGCATGCGTTCGATGGTGATGCCCATGGCAATGGCCGCGCAGAGCAATAGGGGCCACATGAAAATCCCGCCCTTGAGAAAGAGCCTTAGAAGGGATGTATCCTCTTTACGTATTTCTCCGGCTCCATCGCGGACCTTCTGGTCGGTCGAGTCACCGTATGCGGGGCCTTCCTGCCCGGAGGCCTTCGCCTCCGTTGTCGCCTTCGTGTCCACGGGGGACGAGCCGGTCCCCTTCCGGGCGGCCGTTGCCGTCGTCATCGCCAGTGCCGTGATGAGGGCAATGGCCGCGGTTGCGATCAGAGTCCGTCTTCCCATGATTATTCTCCCCGTGCCGATGATGCGGGATTTTCACCTGAACCGTTTTTTGTCACCGTGGTGCCGATGAAATACCAGCTCATGAGGACGAGAATGAGCGTAAAGGCGGTGAGAATCACCGGAAGTCCCGGATCGGATATCACCAGGAGGTGCAACGCCTGCGTCTTTTCCCGCTTTCCCTCCCGTGTCAGGTAGGTTTCGGAGCGGTTACAGGTCTCATCCTTGTCGACGGAACCTGTATGGCGTATTTTTTGGCGCTCCGGGTAACGTTCCTTGACCATGTCGAGATGAAGGCGGTATCCGCTATGCCTTATGGAATCGAGGTAGGAGAGATGTATATCCTCTCCGTTACCGGGTGATAGGGTCACCTCGGTCTGGCTGATCCTTTTTTTCAGCAAAGAATCAACGGGAAAAAAAGAGTCATCGATGGCCTTTACCGTCATGGGGGGCATTGAATCGTTTATAATGATTTCAGCGCCTTCCACGAGGAGCAGCCTGTTCCAGGAGCCCGCCGTCACGGTAGCCACGTGACCTGCGAGAACGACGAGGAAGAGACAATGAACGGCCGAGGGAAGAAGGGAAAGAATGAAGCGATGATTGATCTGCTTCCGCCCCTTCAGGATCTCGATGACCCTGTTTGTCGAGCAGATGGCCGTATTGATGCCCAGAAGAAACAGTATTGCAAGAAGGACCGGGATCCACCAGTTGGCCCCTGGTCTTGAGGGGAGTTCCCTTATAATCCAGTCCTGTATGCGGACCTCGTTCATGGCCTTGAAATAGGCGAAGTCCATAAGGGTGTACGCCACCCCGATTAGAAAGATCGCCGCTCCGGCCATTAAGAGCCAGAAGGTGAGCCTGATGTCTCCGAGGGCGTTCCATATTTTTTTCGCCATTTCAGCCTCCGATTCGCGGGAATATCATTTCATGCAGGGAGGATCTGGTTGTCACCGCCAGCACCACCACTGCGGCGGCGATGGCGAACCAGGCCCTGCGCCTGGCGTTCCATCCTGGGACATAACGGAGATGGATATAGGCCGCGTAAATGAGCCAGATCGCGGCGGAGCCCATATGGCCGGGCCCCCACTGGAAGGTGTTGCCCCATCCGAGATAACACCAGATTGCTCCCACGACCTGGGCAACTGAATAGACGACGAACCCCCACACCATGAAAGAGTGGAAGGTCTCGGACCGGTCGCGTCCCGCAAGGAGAAGGGCGGCGAATATCGCACCGGAATAGAAGGCCGCGTGGGAAAAAAACGCGGTGAGGAAATAAGCGATCGCCCATAACGTCAGCTTGTTGGGAGTGGGGGGGATGATTCCCTTCGCGTACCATGCGGCGAAGGCGGTGAACAGGATGATCAGGGGAAGCAGGAACCTCCAGCTCCCGTCGCGACGGGCGGCCATTATCAATGCCATCACGCCAAGGCACCAGGGGAGCAGAAACGGACCCTCCACTATCGGGTTCGGGAGGAACACCCCGGCGATCCATCCCCTGCCGGCAAGATAGAGGGTGTACAGAACAAAGCCCGCGAGAAATACGAAGAATGAGCTTCGACCGGCTTTGATCAGGGCGAGAATGAGCGACAGGGCGAATATGCCCAGGGTGATATACAGATAAAGATGGTTTCCCGTGGTGAACATGGTGTCCTCCCGATGGTTATTTCTGTTTCAGAAGGGCGACATGAGAGAGGCCCCATACGTTTCGGTCGATGAAATAGTCGTCGATAGCGGCCATTGTAAATGTGCCGGAGGCTTTTTTCCCGTCCATGGCGGTGCTTATCATGTACGATGCGCCGTCTTCCGTCATGAAAATCTCCCTCCATGAAAAGAGGGCGCGATAGCCGTCGCATCCGACGAAGAGAAAAAAATCCTTCGCATCAGCTTCGGGGAAGTGCTTCTGGAGAAAAGGCCTGAGACCGTACCCGGATACGGAGGCAATGCCCTTGTATCCCTGACCGTGGCCGATTCTCACCCAGCCCGATGCCCGGGCCGCGGGTACGCCGTCAAAGGCGGCCTTTTTTGCGGTTTCTCCGACTACGCATGAAATCTCGCGGGCCTCGCATGTGCTCCCTTTTTTCATGACTGGAAGGAGGTTGTCGGGGGCGGGAGCGGCTTCCAGCGTGATTACGGTTACGTCGTCGAGATAGCGCGAGGTGTCGGGCTCGCGGGGACATATGAGCCGAAGCCCGGTGATGTTCTCGCTGTACCTGTTTTTTGTGTAGAGCTCCGGGTTCTTGGTGGGTAACAACTGCCGCCTGCTGTAGGCGAGGGTGACGGGGTGACGGTCGTCCGTCATGGTCAGCTCGCCGTAGCTGAAGGCGGCCCTGGCACCTGAACGGGAATGAAATGTCACGATCATGTCGAGAGGACGGTCGAATGCGGCGTCCTTGGGCTTTTTAGGCTCGATTCCCTCGAGGATGTTGTAGGCCGGAATGCCTACATATATATATGTACCTTCGAATTCACCCGCCGGTGAGACTTCCATGGTGCGGATGCGTGCGGTTGCAAAGGCGTTCAGGGCGGATGAGGAGAATGTGTACTCCCGCTTGACCAGACCGGCAACCTTGAGTTCGATGCCCCCGGGTGCCGATTCCTTCAGGGCCACGGGGGTAGCCCCGGTAATGGCCATAATCTGTGCGTAGTCCTTCCCGCATCCGGCACCTGCGAGTATCGCCGCCGAAAAGGCGATAGAGACAAGCTTTTTTAATCGTGTCATGAAGGTCTCCTTCGGTGGTGTGGATTTTAGATACGCGTATAGGATCGTGAAAGAGATGCCCCCCGCGCGAAATGCGCGGGGGGCTGAGAAAATCGTTCAATCATCGTGCAGCATAGCGTTAGAATTCGGCGCTGGCGCCGAAGAGCCAGGTCATGCCGGGTCCCGGGTTGAGGGGATCGGCGTTGTAGTCGTCCGTGAGGTTGCGCCCCATGACCCAGAGCTCGAAGTGCTCGAAGAGCTTCTGGGACAGCCTCAGGTTGAGCCTGAAGGGATCGTGGAGCCTTTTTGTCGTGTAGACCCTCCTGATGTATAACGAGGGAGTTCCCAGGATGGACGTGGGTAACTGTTGCACGTACTGGATCTGGTTGAAGCTGCTGGTGCTCCAGAGGCGAAGGGAGGTCCCCGTCATGAAGTTGAAGGCGATCTGCATGATCAGCTGGTGGGCCGGCACGTCCTCGACCTTCTTCCCCTTCACCACGGCGTTGCTGAACCAGTATTTCAGGTCCCTGGAACTGCCCCACCAGTCCTCCGCCCTGGTGTACACGTGGGAGAGGGATGCCTCGATGTCCATAATCTTTAGAAGGTCCTGCGCCACGAGGGAGCTGATGGTGCTCTCGATGCCGTGGACCTCGCGCCCGCGGATGTTGATCTTCCTGCCTGACCCGAAGTCCGCGTTCGGGTCGACCACCGTTTCGATCTTGTTCTTGTAGAAGGCGTAGAAGTAATCGCACCGGAGCCCCAGGGCCTTCTTGAAAAACTCAAGCTCAACGCCGAGATTGGCGTTGTAGGAGGTCTCCGGCTTGATGTCGTTAAGCTTCTTAATCAGGGGATACAGCTCGGGGGAATCAAGAAAGCTTTCATATACGTAATCCCCGGTGTCGGCGTAATCGTGGAGGGAGGGGAACTTCGTTTTTTGGGAGAAGGTGCTCCGCAGGGTCAGCGTCTCCTTGAAGGGCTGGTAGACCAGGGCCAGGACCGGGTTGAAGGAGTCCGCCGTGCCCCAGACCGCGGCGGTGCTGTTCGGCTTCGGCAGGGAGCGGAGCACACCGGTGACGTCTTCCCAGTCGTCTGCGTTGTATCGGGCACCGAAGTTTCTCGAGAGCTTCTGGGCGTCATAGGAGAATCCCACGGAGGCCTTGATGTCCCCGGCCTTCGTGTTGAACTTCATCTCGTCCTCCAGGGCCACGCTCACGTAGTGGGCCGACATCTGGGTGGTCATGAAATAGGCCGTGTCATACTTCGGCGCGGCCGGTGGGCCTCCGGCGAAGACCGAGTTCCGCTTTTTGGATTTTTCGAACACGTCGAGCCGGTAGTGGACCATGGCGTTCAGCTTGTTCCAGTCGGCGAACTTGTACGAGGGGTAGAGATACATGCCGTGGCTGGTCTCATCGTGTTTTGACACACGCCCCATGTCGAACATGGATGTCTCCTGCTGGTTCCTCCAGCCCTCGAGGACATTGGCTTGCCTGGTGTAGTAGTAGATGGCCCTCATGTAGAAGTCGCCGAACTCCGTGGTCAGGTAGGGGGCGACGTTGAGCCGGTAATCCTTGGGCCAGGACCAGGCACGGTTGTCGAGCATGCGACCCGGATCCGGGTCTTCCCAGGTCCCGTCGACGTTGTAGGTGGAGGTGCTGCTCAGTTCGAAGCCGTTGAAGTCCATGCGGCCTTCGTAGTAGGATGTCGAAATGCCGAAATCAAAATGCCTGTTGATTTCGTATCCCGCTTTGCCGGATACATAATATTTCAGGGATTCGGTGTGGTTCCATGTCCCTCTGTCGAGGACGTACTGGATGCTGGTGGAATTCAGGAATCCATCATCCGGGTCGATGAACACGTAACTTGGATCCACGCTTCCGTACACGTACCAGGGCATGAACCTGTTCATCCACTCGATCCGCTTCTGCCTGGTGAGCTTCTTCGATACTTCGTAGCCGTCGTTCTTGATCGCCGTGGCGGAGAGCCAGAAGTAGAAGTTCTTGTAGGCGCCGCCCCCGGCGGCATTCACGCTGAATCCACCGAAGTGATCGACTTCGGTGCTGCCATTGAAATAGAACCGGTCCGGTTTTTTCGTGATCACGTTGATGGATCCGAAGGCCCCGCGGGAGCCGTAGAGGGCCGACGAGGTGCCCCGGTTGACGATGATTTTCGAGGCATTCATTACAAGGATCCTGGAGATGTCCCCGCCCCCGCCGTCGTATATTTCCTCGAAGGGAAGCCCGTCCACCAGGATTGCCATGGTGCTGTGCTGAAAGCCACGCATGTCGAAGTTCATCTGTCCCTTTTTGCCCTGCTTTACCATCATGCCCGGGACCGTCTCGAGGGCCTGGTCGAGGGTCTTTTCCGACCGCGACTTCAGGGCCTCGGCGGAGATCTCCGTGGTCGTGGCGGCATCCTCCACGTTTGCAAGGGCGCGGTCCCGAACAACGACCTCGCCGATGGTGTAGACCCCGATTTTCTTTTTCGTTTCTTCAGCCGGTTTTTCGGATTTTTCCTCGACCGGCTCGGCCTTCTTTTCTTCTACCGGTTGCTCTTCAGTGACATCATTTTCAGGAACCTGGGCGGAGACGGATGGCAGCCCGTACCCGGCCGCGAACATGAAAACGAACAGCGTAATGATCAAGTGTTTCATTGTAAAAAGCCCTCCAGCTTTTCATTGTGCCCATCATGATTACGTGTGAAGTGCGTATGCAACGACAGGTTTATCAACATTCTAAAATCAAGGGGTACATGTCAAGATTAATGTAATTTTAAGTAGTAAAAAGTAATTAAAGGTAATTAAAATCAAGCTATTATTAAAAAATCATTAAAATAGATAATAAAATCATTAATAGATACAAATAATTACATTAAAACAATTGACAGTTCAATTCGATAAGGATTTTTCGATAAATAAGGTCATATAGTACCGGTTCAATTATTGCGGATGATGAAAATTCGGCGATGCGTTATTCGGAGAAAAGGCTCCGGGAATATGTCATCTACGGATACAAATAAGAGTGATAAATAAGAGGGATATATGAAACGGATTATCGCTATCTGTATGTTTGCGGCCCTGGGTGTCTCTTTCACAGGAGCCCACGCCGGGGGGAAGAGGAGGGACGTGGTCCTGGCCACCACGACCAGCACCATGGATTCGGGGCTTCTCGACGTCCTGATTCCCATGTTTGAGAAGAAGAGCGGCTACCGGGTAAAGACCATCGCTGTTGGTTCGGGACAGGCGATGGCCATGGGCGAGAGGGGGGAGGCCGATGTGCTTCTCGTTCATTCCCCCGAGGCGGAGGCGCGCTTCATGAAGGGGGGATATGGTGTGACGCGGATGGTCGTGATGCACAATTCTTTCATGATCGTCGGTCCCCGCGAAGACCAGGCGAAGATCAGGGGCCAGAGGTCGACAACCGGGGCCCTGGGCCGAATTGCCGCCGCGGGGGCACTTTTCATTTCCCGGGGGGACGATTCCGGGACCCACGTGAAGGAACTCGGGCTCTGGCGGAAGGCGGGAATCTCGACCACGGGGGCACGATGGTACCAGGAGACGGGCCTCGGCATGGGGCAGTCCCTCGCCGTGGCCAGCGAGAAACGGGGATATATCCTGGTCGACAGGGGGACCTACCTGGCCCTTAAAAAGAACCTTGACCTGGACGTGATGGTGGAGGGAGATAGTAGCCTGCTGAATATATATCATGTTATCCAGGTGAGTCCGGAGAAATTTCCCCGGGTCAACGGGCCCGGCGGGGCTGATTTCGCTTCCTTTATGATATCGCAGGAGGCGCAGAGAGTCATCAGGGATTTCGGGGTTGACCGGTTCGGTTCCCCGCTCTTTTCCCCCGACGCGCTCGCACGCCCACGATAAGGCGTTACCCGCCTGGATTGAAAAACCTTCCACCCCGGGCCATCCCGGGTGGGTGGAAGGCATCACCGTTCGAATCATCAAAGGAAGATTCAGCCGATTTTTACAGGAGGGGGACAGGTGGACCTGATCATCGAAGGCGTCGTCAGGGCCTTCCGGCTTATCATATCGCTCGACCGGGAGGTGCTGGGGATCACGCTCCTGTCGCTCAGGATATCCGGGTCGGCGACTCTCGTAAGCACCTTCATCGGAGTCGCCTCCGGGACTTTCATCGCCCTTGCCCGCTTTCCAGGCAAACGCTTCGTCATCAGCGTGGTCAACACCGGCATGGGCCTGCCGCCGGTGGTGGTGGGTCTCTTCGTCACCATCATGCTCTGGCGGAGCGGGCCCCTCGGCATGCTTGAAATACTCTACACGCCCGCCGCCATGGTGGTCGCCCAGACCGTTATCGCCTCACCGATCATCACCGGGGTCACGATGGCGGCAATGCAGAACCTTCCGGGAAAGCTGAAGCTGCAGATTCTGGCCCTGGGGGCGACCCGCAGGCAGATGGTGTGGCTCATGATGAAGGAGGCGCGCCTTCCGATGCTGACGGGCGTCATGGCCGGCTTCGGGGGCGTTATATCGGAGATCGGCGCCTCGATGATGGTGGGCGGTAACATCAAGGGGTTCACCCGGGTGCTTACCACCGCGACGGTGATGGAAACGGGCAGGGGGAATTTCGCCCTCGCCATTGCCCTGGGCATCATTCTTCTCGCCCTCGCCTTCATGGTGAACTATATACTGACGTCAGTCCAGCAGCGGAGGGGGCGGTGAGCGCCCCCCTTGTCGAAATAAGGGACCTGCGCATCGTAAGGAACGACGCGCCGGTCCTGGACATCCCTCACCTGGAGCTGCGCGAGGGGAGGATCGCCTCCCTTATCGGCCCCAACGGCGCGGGAAAATCGACCCTTCTTCTCTGGATCATGCGACTTATAAGGGGAGGTTCGGGCGTAATCCGCTACAGGGGAGAAAAGGTGTCGCGGGGCAGGTCCGATCATCGCTTCCGGCTCAGGATGTCAATGGTATTCCAGGAACCGCTCCTCTTTAGCACCACCGTCAATAAGAACATCGCCTCCGGTCCGAAAATGAGGGGGGCGGCCAGGGCCGACATCCGGGAGGCGGTCAACCGGAGCATGGAGCTTTTCGGGATCCGGCATCTTGAAAAGCGGCGGGCCGGTGCCCTTTCGGGGGGAGAGGCGCAGCGCGTCAACCTGGCCCGGGCCCTCGCCCTTGATCCGGAAATACTTCTCATGGACGAGCCCTTCTCGTCCCTCGACGCGCCGACGCGCGAGTCCCTCATCGACGACCTGGAGACAATCATACGCGACAGGGGGATCACCGTTCTTTTCGCGACCCATGACAGGAGCGAGGCGATCCGACTCTCCGACGAGATTATCGTGATGAACGGAGGAAGGATCGTACAGGCCGACTCCCCCGCTCGAATCACCCAGTATCCGGCAGACGAGTTCGTTGCCTCCTTCATGGGCACGGAGACCTACCTTTCCGGAACCGTCAGGGCCGCTTCCGGGGGCGTGCTCACCATCGCGGTGAACGGCGCGAATATCGAGGCGGTGGGTGAAGCCGGGCCTGGCATGAAGGTGGCCTTCTGCATCCATCCCGAGAACATCTTTTTCACCGAGACGCCTTCCGGGTCGAGCGCCCTCAATTCCTTCCGGGGAAGGGTGGTGAGGGCGGTCCCGATGGGGCTTTTCCAGAAAATCTACTTCGACTGCGGATTCACTATTGTGGCCTACGTGACCAGCCAGTCGATGGAAAGCCTGGATATCCGTGCAGGGCGGGAGCTTTACGCATCGTTCAAGGCGACCTCCGTGCATATCGTCAAGACCTTTCGATAGCCGTCCCTGCCGTATCCCCGCCAAGAATGAAACAAATTGCTGCGCGGGGTGTCAGATAGACACGCGGCCGAGGCCGTAACGGCATCCCGGAGGTGACCGATGAAAAGGCTCCCAGCCCTACTGCTTCTCATGACGATCTTCTTTGCGGCCGGCTGCGAAAGAACCATCTACCGCTCTCTCTACAATTCACTAGATACCCTCATCTTTCGGGCCGTGGCCAGGTATGTCGATCCGAACCGGGATCAGGAGCGCTCCATCCGGGGTGCCATCGAGTCCTTATTCCGGTGGCACCGGCAGGTTGAGCTCCAGAACTATGTGGCGACCCTGCGGGGGCTTGAAAAACGGATGGCGGCCGGCCTGAGCGGGCAGGACCTGGTGTGGGTCCGCGGGAGGATCGACCGCCATCGGGACGATCTCTTCAACGCGGTCGCGGACGATGCGGCGGCAATTCTCGCATCCCTCGATGAAAGACAGATCGACCGGCTGGAACGACTGCTGGAGGAGCGCGTTGCCGAGATGGGGAAAGCATCGCGTTCTTCAGACCGGGTGAGGGAAGCCGGGCGAAACGTGGTTCGCTTCATGGAGTTCGTCTACGGCCCCCTGACAAATCGCCAGCGGGAGGACGTCGCCAGGGGGGTCGAAATGATGGAGGATATCGAGGGAGTGCGAATTCGTATGTACCGGGAGCGACAGGCTGAATTCATCGCCCTCCTCCGGGGAGGTCATGGTAGCGCCGCGGTAAAGGAATACCTTGCGAGGATGCTACTCGAACCGGAACGCTCCTATCCCGAATATTATCGTGAGGCTGCGGCCAGGCGGGACCGCGCGGCGGTAGAGGGTTTTCTTCTTTTTGACCGCGATCTGGCCACGCCCGAACAGCGAGCGCACGCAATAATCATGATACGGGGGCTCGCCGAAGTGCTTGAGGAATTACGCGGGGGATGAGGGCGCGGGCATGTCCCTTCCCGTGACCGCCCGGTAGAAATCCCCGAAGAGATAGCGGGAATCGTGGGGTCCCGGAGCGCCCTCGGGGTGGTACTGGACAGAAAAGAGGGGGAGGCTCCTGTGCCTGAGCCCCTCCACCGTGCGGTCGTTCAGGTTGATATGGGTTACTTCTATTTCCCGATCATGTTTCAGCGAGTCGAAGTCCACTGCGAAACCGTGGTTCTGGGAGGTGATCTCGACCGCACCGGTCAGAAGATTTTTCACGGGCTGGTTGGTTCCCCGGTGCCCGAATTTTAGCTTGTAGGTACTCCCGCCGAGGCCGATGCCCATAAGCTGATGGCCCAGGCAGATGCCGAAAGCGGGAATGCCCCGCTTGATGATTTCCTGCACGATTCCCCTTCCGTTTTTAACCGCGCCGGGATCCCCCGGCCCGTTCGATAAAAGAATTCCGCGGGCCCCGTCGCGCGTGATTTCTTCAAGTGGCGTTGACGAGGGATAGACGCGCACGGAAAAACCGGACCCGGAAAGGAGCCGGAGAATGTTCCGCTTGACCCCGAAATCGTAGACCCCTACAAGGGGCCCGGAGCCGCCGGTATCCCCGAAATCATAGGGCTTTGCGCAGGTGGCCCCTGTCGCCAGATCCATCCCTTCCATCAAGGGATGGGCGAGGAGCCGTTTCACCGCGCCTTTCCTGTCGAGAAAGATGCCGCCCCTGAGGGCGCCCCTGTCCCGGATATGGAGGGTGAGTGTCCTGGTGTCGATTCCCTCTATGGCTGATATCCCGGCGGCCGCCAGGTAGTCGCCGAGGGATCCGGTGGCCCGGAAATTCGAATAGTGCGCGCTGTATTCCCTTACCGCGAAGCCGGCAACCTGGATCGCCCCGGACTCGACGTCCTCTTCATTCACGCCGTAATTGCCGATCATCGGGTAGGTCATGGCCACTATCTGGCATCTGTAGGAGGGATCGGTAAGGACCTCCTGGTACCCGCTCATCGAGGTGTTGAACACGACCTCTCCGATGGTCTCTCCTTCGTGTCCGAAGAGGGAGCCTTCGAATTCAGTCCCGTCTTCGAGGATAAGGTAGGCTCTGGATGCCATCAGGTTTTGCCTTTCATCAGTTTAGTACCTGTTGGGTAGGATCGCACCCCCCGGCTGTCAATCGTAATTACCGAGGGCCCTTAAAAATTTACAAGACCGTAACGGCAGTCCTTGCGGGACGAAGCGCGGGACGCCGGCCTATTCCAGTCTCACGGTGATGGACCCGCCATGCTTGTCCTGGAAGCCCTCGGCCGAGGACATGAGATCGACGGGCTCCCGCGCCCCCGCGAGGGCATCCCGTGTAAGGTGCTGATAAGTCGTTCTCCTCATGAAGGTCTCCACCCCCGTGCCCGATGAAAAGCGCGCGGCGCCTCCCGTGGGAAGGATATGGTTCGTGCCGCTGTAGTAATCCCCCACCGCGACCGGCGCGTAATCGCCGAGAAAGAGAGACCCCACGTTGCGGATCCGGTCGAGATAGGCCATCGGATCTTCCACCATCAGCTCCATATGCTCCGGGCCGTAGCGGTTGGAGAACTCGATGGCACGATCGATGCTCTCGGCGACCAGTATCAGCCCGTTTTTTTCGATGGAGGCCCTTTTGATCGCGTGGCGTCCGATGCCGGAGGAGATATCCGCTTCGATTTCCCGGCGCACCTCAAGGGCCACCTCCCGCGAGGTGGTGACCAGGAGCGCGACGGCTCTCTCGTCATGCTCCGCCTGGGAAAGAAGGTCCCAGGCGACCCAGCGCGGGTTCGCGCGGTGATCTGCGATGATGAGGACCTCACTGGGTCCCGCCATCGAATCGATCTGCACAACGCCAAGGCTGAAGAGGTACGTCTTGGCCGCCGTGACGTAGATATTGCCCGGTCCCACGATGATATCCGCCTTCGGGACGCTTTCGGTCCCGAGACCGGCTGCGGCGATCCCCTGGGCGCCGCCCGACTTGACCAGGGTCGTGACGCCGAGCATTGCCGCCACGGCCCCGATGACATCGGGGACGCGGCCCCCGGGACCGGGCGGAGTGACGAGGGTGATCTGCCTGACGCCGGCGATGAGGGCCGGCAGCACCCCCATGAGCACCGATGAGGGATAGGACGCCTTCCCGCCGGGGACGTAGACCGCGGCGCTGTCTATGGGCTGGTAGCGGACGCCGAGGGTCGTGCCATCCCCGCGCCTCTGCTCGATATGGTCCCGGAGCTGGAGGCGGTGAAATTCCTCGATATTTTTTTTGGCCTTGAGGAAGGCGTTGTAGAGTTCGGGCGGCGTGTTCCTCCGCGCCGTCTCGATTTCCTCTTCGGACGCGATGAGTGGTCGGGGCCGCACGCCGTCGAATTTTTCGGAGTAATCGAGAACGGCCCTGTCACCCGATTTCCTCACGGCGTTTACGATGGGCACCACCGTGTCGATCATGACGGAGGTGAAGTCCTCGCCGAATCGGTTGAAGAGGGCCGCGATTTCCGCGGCGGTGAGTTCGTTCAATTCTTTGATCGGGATCATGGCATGACTCCTGGTGGTGTGCCGCGTGGTTCCGGGACTTTACGGTCGGAACCGCGCGGCGATCGGTATCCTTCTCCCCACGCCGAAGGCTTTTGCGGTTATTTTTATGCCGGGCGCCGCCTGCCGCCGTTTGTACTCGTTGATGTTCACGGTGTGGAGGACCCGCCGAACCAGTTCATCATCGAAGCCTTCGGCCGATATTTCGTCCGCGGACTTTCTTTCCTCGATGTAGAGTTCAAGTATACGGTCAAGAATCTCGTAGGGAGGAAGGGTGTCCTCGTCCTTCTGGTTCTCCCTGAGCTCGGCGGAGGGGGGCTTGCTGATCGAGGCGAGGGGGATAACTTCCCTTTCCAGGTTGATGTGGCGCGAGAGCTCGTAGACGGTGGTTTTCGGCAGGTCCGATATGACGGCCAGACCCCCCGACATGTCCCCGTAGAGGGTGCAATACCCCATCGCCAGTTCTGACTTGTTTCCAGTCGAGAGGACCAGGCACCGTTCCCTGTTGCTGAAGGCCATCAGAATGTTGCCCCGGATGCGTGACTGTATGTTTTCTTCCGTGACGTCCTGCGTGCTGTCCCTGAAAATCCCCGCGAGGTCCCTCCGGTAGGCGTCGAAGAGCGGGGTGATGGGGACGGTCTCGAAACGTATGCCCAGATTTTCGGCCAGGGCACGTGAGTCGTCGATGCTTCCCGGTGAGGAATAGACGGAGGGCATGGTGATGCCCGTTACGTTTTCCGGGCCCAGGGCCTGGACCGCCAGGGTGGCGGTCAGGGCGGAATCGATGCCCCCTGATAGGCCTACCACCACGCTCGCAAAACCGCACTTCCTCACGTAATCGCGGATTCCCAGGACGAGGGCCTGCCGTACGGCCTCACTATCGTGCTCCATGACCTCGATCTCGCGGGTCGAATCGATATCGACGAATGCGAGGTCTTCCTCGAAGGGAAGGGCATGGCGGATGACGCCGCCCCGCACGTTGAAGGCCAGGCTGTTGCCGTCGAAGACCAGGCTGTCGTTGCCGCCCACCTGGTTCACGTAGATCACGGGAACGGCATAGGTTCGGGCGACATCGGCGATGAGTTTCCTCTTGTAGATGTTCTTGCCCCTTGTGAAGGGTGAGGCGGATATGTTGACGATCAGGTCCGCCTTTGCCTCGGCCAGGATGCGGATGGGATCCACAGGGTACTTCCTGGGTGATTCGTGGCGGCGATGGCCGCCGCAGGCGTCCGCGTCACGATCGTTCCAGATGTCCTCGCATATGGTGATGCCGATGCGACGGCCCATGAAGGGAACCGTCGCATGGACGGTTCCCTGGGAGAAATACCTGAGCTCGTCGAACACGTCGTAGGTGGGAAGGAGCGTCTTGAAATGACGCGAGATGATCTCGCCGTTGCTCATAAATGCCGCGGCATTGAAAAGGAGGGGGTAATTATCCCTGTTTTTCTCGACATAGCCGCAAATTACGGCGATTCCCGATGTGTGACGGGCGATCTCCCGGATCGAGTCAAGGTTGTCGTCTACGAGTTTTCTGTTCTCCAGAAGATCCATGGGCGGATAGCCAATGGTCGCCATCTCGGGGAAGACGACCATGTCGGCCCCACCGGATTTCGCCCCTTCGATGCAGGATATGATCCGTTCCCGGTTCCCGTCGATGTCTGCTATCGTCGGGTTAGTCTGGGCCATCGCGATTATCATGCGGTCCCCTCCGCTGGTGTACGGCTCAATGGTATATCCGGTGGTATTTTTATCAATGATAATTTCACAATCCATTATCCCCATCCCGCTCCCTCTTTTTAATTGACTTTTCCGGCCGTGCCCTGAAGGCTCTATCCTGTAGTGGCGAGATGAAAAGACCGGCGATAAAAAACCTGTAACCACCATGGTCCATCGAGGTCTCTAAATTATAGCTATTCTATACCTCGGTTTTTCACTTTGTTTTTCATGGTGGATTTCCTGGGTCTGATCCACTTGGCCATATCGGTGCAGTTCTTCCGAAAAGGGCTCTTTGAGCCCGGCTCCATCAATTGACGCCGCGCCATACAATGGATGCTTGCTGAAATACGATCACAGGGCGTTCACAGGAATGATTTTTTATCGAATGATACAGAGGGCGCGTTTTACGCTTTTTATTGCCGCGCTTCTCGGCCATATACTCCTGTCGGGGGTGGACCTGATCAATAACGCCCTTGACGCGGAACCGATCAGGAAGGCGATGGCGGGGTATGTACGGGACACCCTCAAGACCGATGTTACGGTCGAAAGGGTGACGCTTCATGTCGGTAACGGCTTCGGCGTCGACTTCAGGGAACTCTCGATCGGCAATCCGGAGACATTCCTGGCATCGGCGGAAATGACGGCGGTCCTCTTTTCACCCTTGAGAAGGATCAGAACGGGGAAGTGGCTCGCGTGCCTCAGGTTTTACCGTCCCCGGATCATTGCGCGTGTCGGGGGCTCCGGGTCAGGCGGGGTGATTCCCCTCTTTTCCGTTCCATCCATCGAGATCCATGATCCGGATGCCACCATACATCACCCGGGCGGCACCATCACCCTGAAGGGAGGGATGTCGGTTTCCCTTCGCAGGGGCCGGAAGGGTAACACGACGGAAGGGGAGGTTGAATTCTCCGGCGCCGGTTTCAGTATTAACGACGACACGGTCATCCTCAACGGGCCGGTTATGATACGGGACAGGGAGATCGTATCCGCAGGTCTAAGCATAAAGTCGGGCAGTCTCACGGTCACCGCATCGGGGAGTTACATAGCGGGGGAGCGTAAGAACTTCCACGGAGCGGTGCTGCTGGACGGGTTCAGCCTTGTGGGCAGTACAGAGAGGAGTCCGATTCTTAACGCCATTCTGAAGGGCCTGGATGGCGGCGCCGATTTCCGCATAACGAACATGAACCTCTTCGGGATACCGGTGCGGACGGTGACCGCCCGCGCGGTAGCTAACAACGGCGTGCTCCGTCTCTATGACACACAGGGGTCGGGCGACAATTTTTCGGGGAGCGGCTTTATTACGATCGATCCCGCGACTTCGACGGCATTCGATGTTTCCTTCAACCTGAAAGAGTATGAAATGGAAAGGGTCGTTGATACCGTCGTGCCTGGCGGCAATTGGATAAAGGGGAAGATGAATCTTGAGGGGAGGGTCTGGGGGACAAGCGACTCCATAAACGGCGATATGCGCTTTTCGTCCTTCAACGGCCGTGTCATGAGGTTTTCCGTCATTTCAAAGATAATAGGCGCCCTCAATTTCTACAGGCTGATACAGAATCGGGGTCCCGACTTCCAAAAAAGCGGATTCCCCTATGATTCAATCATTTCCTCCTTCGAGATACGGGAGAGTGTGGTCTCTTACAAAAATTTCTATCTTGACAGTGACTCGATCCAGTTTTCCGCTTCCGGGACCTATTCCATGAAGGAAGGGACGCTCGACGCGCTTATGGGGGTACATCCCCTCGAAACAATCGATCGGGCCATTGGGATGATTCCCCTTGTAAACTGGATTCTGATGGGCCCCAACAAGGGGTTCATCGTGGTGTATATGAGGCTTTCGGGAAAACTGGATGATATCACGGCGGCACCGGTCCCGGGTGCGTTTCTGGGTAAGGATGTGGCGGGCATTCTTCTTCGCACCATCATGCTTCCCTATACCATTCTCACGAAACCGCAGAGGCTTGTGCCGGGGCTCTCACACGAATAGTGAGTCCCTTTGCCGGGGGAGGATATCCGTCATCGAAACACTCTTTTTTTCCCATTTCCAGAATTTTTATTGAAATAAATACACCTGTATTGAAGATTGGAACTCCTTTCTGCCGCAGGCGACCATATGGCATTGCGGCATTATATTCCAGAGGGAGGAGTGTAGTATGAATACCTATGAGCTGACTGTTATTGTAAGGAGCCGCGATTCCGAGCCCCTTTTAGAAAAGGTCAGGGAAATTCTCTCCAAGCATGGTGTCGTGCAACTGGGCGATACATCACCCGGCGTCAAAAAACTAGCTTACCAGATCGATGGGCAAAAAGAAGGCTACTATTTCTCCATCAATGCGGAAATTCCCGCCGATTCAGTGAAAAAAATCATCGCGGATTTCAGGCTCAACAACGGCATTCTTCGCTGGCTTTTTGTGAAGATAGAAAAACCGGCTGTTGCCTGACGGGGGTGCATTATGGCCAGTGATCTGAACAAAGTGATAATAATAGGCCGTTTTACCAAGGATCCCGAGTTGAGGTACACCCAGGGTGGCACCTCGATATGCAGTTTTTCCGTCGCGAATAACAGGACCTATGTGTCGGCAGGCGAGAAGAAGGAGCAGGTTTCCTTTTTCAACTGCGTGGCCTGGGCAAAGACGGGCGAGGTCATTGCTGAATACTGCAAGAAGGGCCAGCGGATCGGGATCGAGGGAAGGCTCCAGCAGCGTTCCTGGGACGACCAGGAAGGGAACAAGAGGCAAACCGTGGAGATCGTCGTGGACAATTTCCAGTTCCTTTCAGGACCCCGCGAAAGCGGCGGCAACTCCCAGCCCGATGTTCCGGCATCGTCTTCGCAAGAGCCCGCGTCAAATGCGGACAATCCATTTTCCGACGAGGATATCCCCTTTTAGGTCGTCCGCGTGGACCAATTCAAATAGAATCATGAGGAGCATGAAATGTCTGATACCATAGATAACGAATCAAAGGAATCTCAACCACAGGAAGCAGTGGAAGCCGTCGAAGCCGTCGAAGTCGAGGCTGCTCCCCCTGCAGCTGAACCGTCCGAAAGCCCGGAAGCCGCTCCGCAGGAGAGCGGTCCGCGTACGGAGACACGCGAGTCATCACAGGAGAGGCCGGATCGCCGGCCTCCGAGAAGGGATTCGACGGATTCAAGGGACAGGGGACAGGGCGGGGAATACGCGCCCCGGGTCCCGCGGTTCAGGAGGAAAGTCTGCCTCTTCTGCCAGGAGCGAAACATCAAGGTCGATTACAAGCGGCCTGATATTCTCGAGCGCTTCATTACCGACAGGGGCAAGATTCTACCACGACGTGTCACGGGGACCTGCTCCAAGCATCAGCGCCATGTCGCCAGGGAAATCAAGCGGGCGCGGATCATTGCGCTGCTGCCCTTTGTCGAGCAATAACCACGGTGCTTCCATTTCTGGCGGCATTCGCGGGCGGGTTGATGCTGATGATCGGCTCCGCATTCCTCTACTACAGGCATGAATGGAAAGCAGTGCCCCTTTTTGCAGGTCTGATTGTGGTCGAGGCCCTTATCGCGGGGAGTGCCCTGGATCTACCCCTCCTCGCCGCGCCTTTGCTGGTTGGCGGAATCGGGGGATATACATTTAAAAAGGAAAGAAGCTTCGGTTTTTTTTTGCTGGCCTCATCCCTCACGTTGACGATTTTGATTGGCGGTTATTTTTATTATATGGTTCTGGCGAGCGGCGTGGATTTTTTTGGGATGCTGAAAGGACAGCTTGTCGCTTACCTGGAGAAGGCCGGGATTTCCGAGGATGTGAAGGGTCGCCTGCTCGAAGACTTTGAGGCTTCCAGGGGCATGGTGCCTTTTTCGACATTTTTTAATTCGGTGCTTTTTAGCGGTATTGGCTATCTGATGATTGAGCAGGTCCTTACGAGGATGGCGAAGGCCGTTTCGGTCAAGGGACTCGATTATTTCAGATTGAATGATTATTTCGTGTTTGCGTTAATCGCGGGACTTGCGGTTTTTTTACTGGTTGACAGGAAGGCTTATCCGGTGCTGAATATCGCGGGACTCAATCTCGCGTTGACCGTAGCTCTGCTCTATTTCATACAGGGGCTGGGGCTTATTAAGTTTTTTCTCATCAAGCGGGGACTGCCGCGCTTTATCCTGCCGATGTCGGTGGTGGTGTTTCTCACGCTCGGCCCTGTTGGAATTTTCCTGGCGGTGCTGCTTGCCGGGTTCGGCGCCCTTGATATCTGGGCCGATTTCAGAAAGATGAACGAGAAGAAAGAAGACTGAAATAAGGGAACCTCTAAAAATCAAAATCGGATGGTTCCCTTGGGCACTTTTGAGGTAAAAATCAGATTTTTTTATTGTTTTGGTAATGAAAAATCTAATTTTTAGAGGTGCCCATAAGATAATTTTTCATATTCAAGGAGCGGGCGATGAAAGTCATATTACAGAAGGATGTACCTAACCTCGGCGATGCCGGTGATATAAAGGATGTCGCGAACGGCTATGCGAGAAACTACCTGCTTCCGAGAAAGCTGGTAATCGTTGCTGACGAATCCAGCAAGAAAGTGATGGAACACCAGTCCAGACTCATCAAGGTAAAAAAGGAAAAGCGGAAGAAACTCAGCGAAAAGATCGCCGGAGGTCTGACGGGAATTGAGTTGAAAATTCCTGCGCAGGTGGGCGAGGAGGGCAAACTTTTTGGGTCAGTAACGGCAATGGACATTTCGAAGGCCCTCAAGGATAAGGGATTCGATATCGACAAGCGCAAGATTCTCATCGAGAACCCGATCAAGCAAACGGGCGAGTATGCCGTTAAAATCAAGCTCGACGAAGGCCAGTCACCGGAGATACGGGTCATCGTCGAGAAGGAGTGATGGATGCTGCTCGAAAAGCTTCCTCCGCAGGATGTCGAGACCGAAACGGCGTGTCTCGCCTCCGTTCTCCTGAGCAGGGAAGCGCTATACAGGGTGATCGAAATCCTCCAGCCGGAGGATTTTTACCTTGATAAGCATCGCATTATCTACCAGGTGGTGCTGGATCTTCTGCGGAAGGATCTGCCTGTAGATCTCACCACGGTGAAACAGCGGCTGGTAGACCATGGCCAACATGAAAAAATTGGCGGGGATGCGGGGCTCGTAGAAATCTATCAGGCGGTTTCCACGTCGGCCAACGCCGAGTTCTATGCGAAACGAATACAGGAGCTTTCCCTCCGGCGTCGTCTCATAGAAGTGGGCACGGAATCGGTGGAAAAATGCTATGATATGGCGCTGGAGACCGACGAACTGGTCGACCAGGTCGAGCGTGACATATTCAATGTTACCGAGAAGCGAATCTCGGCCGATTTCAAGCCGATCGTCGATGTGCTCCACGACACCATGAACAATATCGGCACCTGGTATGAAACGAAGCGTGTCGTGACCGGCATTGGGTCAGGGTTCCGGAAGCTCGATGAAATGCTGACGGGCTTTCATCCGGCCGAGTTGATCATCGTAGCGGCACGTCCCGCAATGGGAAAGACCGCATTTGCCCTCAATATCGTAAACCACGTCGCGCTGAAAGAAAAAAGACCCGTCCTCTTCTTTTCCCTCGAGATGCCCGCCACCCAGCTCGGCATGCGTATGCTTTGCATCGAATCGATGATAGATTCCCAGCTCGTCAGGACCGGTTACATCAAGTCGGAACAGATGCATCAGCTGATCGAGACATCAGGGAGGCTTTCAAAAGCGGCGGTATTCATCGACGATTCCCCTTCACTGACTGTTCTCCAGATGCGGGCAAAGGCGCGGCGCCTCGCACAGAAAAGCAAAAACCTGGGAATCATCATCGTCGACTACCTTCAACTGGTTTCAGGCACCAACCCCAGGATCGACCGACATCTCCAGATAGCCGAGATATCACGTTTTCTCAAGCAACTCGCGCGTGATCTCGAGGTGCCGGTTATCGCACTTTCGCAACTTTCCCGTGCGGTGGAGCACAGGACGGACCAGATGCCCACCCTGGCGGACCTTCGCGAGTCGGGAGCCATCGAGCAGGATGCGGACGTGGTGATGTTCCTCTATCGCGAGGATAAAGTCAAAAAGGAAACCGAGCGGCGGGGCATTGCGGACGTTATCGTTGCAAAGCAGAGGAACGGGCCCGTAGGAAACGTACCGCTCAAGTTCTGGGAAAAGTTCACACGTTTTGATGATCTCGAAGAAATCCATCATTATGAGGAGATGCGCCCGGACGATGAAGCTCACTAGAATCATGGATTCGGCCGTCGCCATGCTTGAATCGTTGGGGCGCTACGGTATTTTTTTCAGCGATACTATTCGGTGGATGTTCCGTCCGCCCTTTGACGCGAAAAACATCATCATACAGATGGTGGAGATCGGGTACAAATCGATACCGGTCACGGCGATCACCCTCTTTTTCACCGGAATGGTCATGGCCTATCAGCTCGGGAGGGTCATGGATTCCCTCATGTCGGGATCGTCGATATTCATCGGGAGCGGCGTGACCATTTCCATGTTCCGCGAACTCTGTCCGGTCCTCACCGGCCTTCTTCTGGCGGGTAGGGTTGGGTCCTCGATCGCGGCGGAGATAGGCACCATGAAGGTTACGGAACAGATCGATGCCCTCAGGACACTTTCGGCGGAGCCGATCCAGTATCTTGCCGTACCACGTTTTATCGCCTGCCTGGTAATGACGCCGATGCTGACGCTCATCACGGATATTGTAGGAGTACTGGGGGGGGCTTTCATCGCCTTTTTTTCGCTCGGGATCACGATGGATAAGTATGTCGACAACATCCTCCAGTATACGGGTTTGAGCGACCTTACTACCGGGCTGCTCAAGTCACTGTTTTTCGGAATGCAAATCGCCATCATATCATGCTACCAGGGTTTCAATACTGTGGGGGGCGCTGAGGGCGTGGGGAAATCGACGATACAGGCGGTAGTCAAATCGTCAATGGCAATCCTCATCTCCGACTATTTTCTTACCTACATCATCAGCTTTATTGAATAGGAAGGCCAGAGATATGGCAACGGGCAGGGAAAAAAGCAAGTATCTGAATGCGCTGAAATCTGCCGGCGCAGCAAAGAAGCTCCTTGATGCCTTTGCCGGTGTCGACAGGAATAAGTTTTTCGACCCGATATTCGCGGAACGTGTCTATTCTATGGAACCCATACCGATCGGATCGGGACAGAAAAGCGAGACCCCACTGATTCTGGCAAAAATGATAGGGCATCTGCCGATAAGAAAGAAGGGAAGGGTCCTGGAGGTGGGTACCGGCTCCGGTTATTCCACCGCCGTTCTTTCGCATATAGCACGTGAGCTGGTGACTGTCGAGTATCACGAAGACCTGGCTCGGATGGCAAAGGAACGACTGCTAGGCGGGGGATATTCGGTGTCCCGATTTTTTTCAGGTGACGCTACGGATTTCGACGAGCCCCTGGGAGAATTCGACGCAGTGATCGTGTTCGCAGCATGCATGCGCACGCCCTATTTCCTTATCAATGCGCTTCGTCCCGGCGGGGTGGCTGTATTTCCCATGGGCCCTGCACATCAACAGCAAATTGCCCGCTATGTGAACGATTCCGATGCGCGCCGTAGCGCTGATAACTTCCGTTTTTTCGATTTCTGCACATTCGATTCGATACGTGGCGTCTACGGATGGGTCGATGTCCCGGATGTTCCCCTCCATGATGATGCTGATCCTGGAAATGAGGAGTAAGTGACTCTCTACTATCCGATTTTTTTCTACTCTGACACCGTATTATTTTTACCTCAATTATGTTCTCTTTCGTATGCCTCTTCAGAAGGAATAAGCGGGAGAAAGCGTATGCCACGGCACCTCAGACAATGGCGTGAGGGAGCAACCTGCCGCTGCGATTCGTATCATGGGAAGGACAGGGGGTCTGACGAGATCTGACACGGCGCCCCCCTCAGCACTTCAGGGCCCGGCCCAGATCTACCTCCAAAGAGATACCCCGCAGTTCCCGGGGGAATTCGATACTCCGGAAAAACATAATCAGGCACTTTTCGACATCGGGGGGCATGTCGTCCCCGCAGTAGCGGCTATAGGTCCGGTCGAACCGTGACATTTGCCCTTCCCTGTTTACATGGATGACACCCCGGAGAATAACGCCCGTACACCCGGCGCATGAGACGGTTACTTTTTTTTCGGCGAGGCAGGACAGGAAACCGTTATGATAAAAATCTTTTTTTATCATCCGCCATGATTCGGCACGTATTCCCTCAAGTCGGTACTCGGGTACCGGCCCGAGGTTCATGACAGGCCCGCATGAGAGGAGAAGGGAACCGGCCATTATGACCATCAGGCGTCGGTGGATGCATCGCCAGGAGACCCGAGGGTTTTCCTGGCGGGTATAATCGGCATGATGGCCGGGTGTTGCGCGGCAGCGAAGCATCAATGACATGAGGGGACTCCGCTATTTCTTTAAATGACGAATCACTTCTTCGATATCGGGAATTTCCGGTATCTCATATACCCTGTGCCACTCGATCTTTCCCGTCTCGTCGATCAGGATGTTTGCCCTGCCCGATATGCCGAGTTTCTCGATGAAGAGCCCATACTGTTTTGCGATCTCGCCGTGGGGCCAGAAGTCAGCCAGGATGTCGGTGTACTCAAGTTCAAGGAAATCGGCCCATTCCTTTTTGCTCGGGACGCTATCGACGCTCATGCCCAGGGCCACGGTATTGTGTGCGGCAAGCTCCGTATGTTTTGCGTCCAGGCTTTTCATCTGAATTGCGCACACTCCTGTCCAGGCAAGGGGGTGGAAGGAGAGGAGGACCTTCTTCCCCTTGAGAGAGGAGAGGGAGACCCCTTCGCCATCCTGGTTTTTCAGGGTAAAGTCGGGTGCTTTGTCGCCAATCTTGATCGATAATTCTTTCATGATTAATACTCCTTCGGCTGATATACCGATAGTTTTTTTTCCATGTGAGTCCTTGTTTCCTTCCCGATACGCAGGATGGACAATCGGGCACATAATATGCGAATAATTGATACGTCTTTTCCTTTGTATTCTTCATTATACTGAAAAGAAAGACGAACGGCAATAACTAGCCAGTATTATATTAAATAGTAAGATAATTGGTTCCACCGGGAGGGATGCAGAGGTCCGGAGTATAGTTCTTGACATGGCTATCAAGGGCGTGGATTATTTTTTTTCATCGGAGGACGTATGACCACACACATGAAAAAATACATTCTGGCCGTGGACCTTGGCACATCGGGTCCCAAGTCGGCCATCGTCTCGACCGACGGCGAGGTGATCGATTCCGAATTCATGGAAGTGCCGCTCCACCTCTTTCCCGGGGGGGGTGCGGAACAGGATCCTGAGGATTGGTGGCGAGCCATCATGGCAACTGCTAAAAAGGTCCTGGCGAAAAGGCTCGTCCCCCCGGAGAATATCGCGGCCGTGGCGTGCACTACCCAGTGGTCAGGCACCGTGGCGGTAGACAGGGATGGGAATCATCTGATGAACGCCATCATATGGCTCGATACGCGGGGCCACCGTTATCTGAGGAAGCAGGTAAAGGGGCTCGTCAACGTGGAAGGCTTCGGTCTTCTCAAGGCGATCCGCTGGGTCTGGCTCACCGGGGGCGTACCGAGTCCCTCGGGAAAGGACCCTTTCAGCCACATACTTTTTATCCGCAACGAGCGGCCCGAGGTGTACAGGAACACCTACAAGTTCCTGGAGCCGAAGGACTATGTGAACCTCCGCTTCACCGGGGAGTTCCTCGCATCCTACGATTCAATCGCCCTTCACTGGGTCACCAACAACAGGGATATACATAACATTTTTTACGGGAAAAAACTTCTGAAGTGGTCTACAATCGATCCGGAAAAACTGCCTGATCTTAAACAGGCCGTTGACATCTGCGGCGTGATCAAGCCGGAGATCGCCGACGAGCTCGGCCTTTCACGGGACGTGAAGCTGGTCATGGGATGTCCCGACCTCCAGTCCGCGGCGATCGGCTCTGGAGCGGTCAGGGACTTCGAAGGGCATATCTACATCGGCACCTCTTCATGGGTCATCTGCCATGTTCCCTTCAAGAAGACCGACCTGTTCCATAATTTCGCGTCCCTTCCATCGGCCCTTCCGGGGCGCTACCTGATCGCGGCCGAACAGGAGACCGCGGGGAAATGCCTCTCCTTTTTGCGGGACAACATCCTCTACAGCAAGGACGATTTGAATCAGGCGGACCCGGAGCCTGACGTATACCGGAAATTCGACCGGATCGTCGAGAGGATACCCCCGGGGAGCAACAAGGTCATATTCACCCCCTGGCTCTACGGCGAGCGGGCCCCCGCCGAAAGCGAGAGCGTGAGGGCCGCGTTCCTGAATCTCTCGCTCGACACTACGAGGGGCCACATGATACGCGCCATCTACGAGGGCGTGGCCTACAACAACCGCTGGCTCATGGGCTACGTGGAGAAATTCATACACCGCCCCTTCCCCTATCTCAATTTCATCGGCGGCGGCGCGAACTCAGACGTCTGGTGCCAGATTCTAGCCGATGTTCTGGACAGGAAGATCAGGCAGGTGGGCGACCCGATAACCGCCAATGTGCGTGGCGCTGCATTTCTCGCCTCCATCGCTCTCGGCTATCTCTCCATTGACCAGGTCGCGGAACGGATACCGGTAAAAAAGGAATACCTCCCCGATTCCGCCAATAGGAAAATATACGATGAGCTCTACCGGGAGTTCGTCGGCTTCTATCACGGATCGAAGAAGATGTACAGGAGACTGAACAGGCCCCAATGAGGGCCTGCCGGGTATCATCCCACTACCTGATGGAGAATTGTCATGGACATTGCCACAGTTGAGCGGCATCTCAAGCGCGTAAACCCGAAAGTGCTCGAGCTCGCCCTGCGGGTCATAAAAAGAATCCCCTATTTCAGGAGGATGATGCGGAATATGGTGCAGAAGGAAAGCGCCGCGATGATGGAGGGGCTCGAGGATACACTCAAACCCTATCGCGGTACATTTCCCGAGTACTCCGGGCTTCCCGCAAAGGGACGGCCCCGGGATGAGATCATCGCAATGATGCAGCGGATAAAGGGAAAGGAGGAGCCGAAATGGAGGAAGGGCTTCGTCTCCGGAGCGGTCTACCATGGTGACGCGGCCCACGTCGAGTTTCTGAACCGGGCCTATGCCGTCAATTCCCAGAGCAACCCGCTTCACGCGGATGTCTGGCCCAGCATCGCCAAGTACGAGGCTGAGATCGTGTCGATGACCGCACGCATGCTCGGCGCGGGACCCGGGGGTGGCGAGGAGGAGGTCTGCGGCACCGTCACCTCCGGCGGCACGGAGAGCATACTACTTTCCATGAAGGCGTATCGAGACCGTGCCCGCGAAGAGAGGGGTATTCGGAAGCCGGAGATGATCGCCCCCGTCACTGCCCATGCCGCTTTCGACAAGGCATCTCAGTATTTCAACATCAGACTGATAAAGGTTCCGGTGGATGCCGGCTTCCGGGCCGATGTAAGGGCGGTCAAAAAGGCGATTGGCAGGCGCACCATCGCGATCATCGGCTCGGCGCCGAGCTTCCCCCACGGGATCGTGGACCCGATTGAGGAGATGTCTGAGCTTGCGCGGAAAAAGGGGATCGGCTTCCACACTGACGCCTGTCTGGGGGGCTTCATCCTCCCCTGGATCGAGAGGCTTGGACACGAGGTCCCGCCCTTCGATTTTCGACTTCCCGGCGTAACCTCCATGTCCGCCGATACCCACAAGTACGGCTATGCGGCAAAGGGGACCTCCGTGGTCCTCTACAGAGGCCATAACCTTCGGCATTATCAGTTCTACAAGACATCGGAGTGGCCAGGGGGCCTCTACTTCTCCCCCACCTTTGCGGGAAGCCGACCCGGGGGCCTCTCCGCCGCATGCTGGGCCTCGATGGTATCGTTGGGAGAGAAGGGCTATCTCGATGCGGCGGAGAAGATTATGGCCGCTGCAATGAAGATAAAAAAGGGTATCGCATCGATTCCAGAGCTCTTCCTCCTTGGAGACCCCCTCTGGGTGATCGCATTCGGCTCAAGGGAGTTCGATATCTACCGAATCATGGACCGGATGACCCATGCCGGATGGAGCCTGAACGGCCTTCATAAACCCTCCTGCGTCCATATCTGCGTGACACTGCGGCATGCGGCCACCGGCGTGGCGGAGCGTTTCGTCAGGGATCTGAAAGCCGCGGTGCGTCATGTGAAGAAGTATCCCGCGGAAAAGGGGGGTATGGCCCCGGTCTACGGCCTGGCCGCCTCATTCCCGGTCCGGAGCGCCGTGGAAGAGATGCTCGACGCCTACCTGGACACGCTCTACAAGGTGTAGGGGGTGCGAACAACGGATCGCTTTCACCGACGCCGCGACAATATATGAATTCGGGATTCTACGGATGATAAGATTCAGGGGCGCCCACGCGACGGTTCCCGGAAGACCCGGGCTGAGGGTCGTTACTACGGCCTCCGCGATGAACAGGCGTGTGTAACTTTCCGTTGAGTGTTGTACCATCCCTCTTGACAGTGGTTTTTCTTACTTTCAGACCGGCACGCGAAATGTAAGACGCTTGTCCGGCGCGTTTCCCTTGGCATGGCGCTCCATTCAGGGTTTTTTCGTAAAGCAATACCAAATTGAAATGGTGTTGAATTTCTTTTTGACATACGCCATTTTCGGTTTAAACGATGTCGATTCCGCACAAGATAGTGATGGGGCTTATGATATCTATACGAGGGATAGCAACGGAACGAATATTTGGCCACGTGCCGTTAATGCAGGCTGAGATATTGATCGCCGCTATTATCCTGACGTATCGTAAATCGTTTTCTTTATAACACTGGGCAGTAACCCCGAAATTTCATCATGAACTCTGAAGGTTCCTTGGCGACGAGACCTGCTATCCATAGCTCCAAGGATACGAATCCGTCAATGGGACATCTGCGATGAATTCTCATTTTACGATACGCAGATATATTCCAAGGCGCCTGTCCAGCACCGGTTACCCGGCAAGGCGCTTATGGAAATCCGAGAATGGGTCTTATCTGCGCCTGCCCCGGGTCGCTTGAGGCCACTACATTATATAAAAGTTCTGGACAGTGGTCATGAAGTTTATATATTAGATTTGTTGCATATCTTATTTCTTCATGGGGTTTAAGGGGCGAAGCCCCTTAAACAAGCCCCCCGCAGGGGCTACCTGCGGGTGCGAGATCCGGTTTCGAAACAAGTCTATTTATTGTATCTGACCTGCCAAATAGAGTAACAATAATTTTGTTGGAGATATTAATGAAAAAATCAAATTTAACCATTCTCTTTTTTATTTTATTGTCCGCAACTGCTCAATTATATAGTGAAAATACTACCTGGAAATTTGTCGTAATGGGAGACACCCGCGATAAAACCACGGCGACTTTGACCGGAATCAGCCCAGACCTGCCAGCACTTGTTCAAGCCATCGCTGCCGAAAAACCAGAACTGGTGATCCATACCGGAGATCTCTGTAATGGCTACTATACGGATAAAAACTCCCCGATGCACGGAAAGTTTACAGAGATGTTCCGCAATTGGAAAAAAGCCATACGTCCCCTTTGCGACCTGGAAACTAAAAAAGGAATCCCTCTCTATGTTATTCGTGGCAATCATGAAGATGGCAAGTTCACCACAGACGATGAGCTTAAAAAGGCTTACCTGGATGAGATCGCTCGTTATCTGCCGCAAAACGGACCACAAGAAGAAAGGGGCCTGACATACAGTTTTACCCACAAAGGCGCCAGATTTTTAGCGCTCGATGGATATTATGACAAAAAAGCAAAAATAATCCGCGGATATATAAATCAAAAGTGGGTTGATCAGGATTTAGCAAAAAACAGCCGGTCTTTCGTCTTTGCGTATAGTCATGCCCCGGCTTACCAGGTCGGGACGTATCATGAGTCGCCTTTCCCGGATCTTTATTCTCATCCCACACAGCGAGATGTGTTTTGGAAAAGTCTGCGCCAGGCTGGAGCCAGCGCCTATTTTTGCGGACATATTCATTTGTATTGCCGCGGGACTATCAACGGCGTAGAGCAAATAGTAGTCGGGAATGGCGGTGCAGATAATGTTGGTTACGATCCCCAAAATACCGACCGCAGAATCCAAATGCATTATCCCCGAAAAATTGTTCCCGTATCTGCTATTGGCCTCGGCTATTTGGTTATCACGGTCGATGAACAAAAGGGCACATTAAAAGGCGAGCAGAAAGTATTAAATCAGAAGACCGGGAAATGGGAAGTGGGAGATAGCTTCAGCTTAAAGAAAGTCCGCTCATGACTTTTTCGTAGTGCAGGATAATCGGATACCTGAGTAAGAGCAATTTTCTGTATATACAATCATGCCGGAACTACAGCCGGAACGATAGGTCAAGTGAATATTCCTTGACGACACAGCAGTGCGTGATACTATACAGGAAAATTATGGAGGTAGCATGAAAAAATTTCTGGTTATTCTATTTATCGCCATGGTGTCTATGTATGGATTGACCGTTAACGCAGTGAGCAAAGACAAAGGCGACAAATGTTTTTCCGATGGTGAGTGCGGCTTCGGTTTGCAGTGCAACGACGGGGTCTGTGTAAAGAAAAAAGAAATGGATTTCGGCAGTTCTGGAAAATCAGGTAATTCATGCAATAACGACGCTGACTGCATTGGCTCAGGAAAATGTGTAAAAAATAATTTCGGGAAGGGGTACTGCAGCGGCAACTAGGTTCTCATTTTTTAAAACATCCACACATGACATTCTATTTTTTCCTGCTGATCTGATGCTGGAAATTCCAAGTTGCCTTTCCGGTGACTTGAAAAAGAGCAATTGTATAATTGCACAAATGGCCGTCTGATGGGGATGGCCATTTGTGCATCGTACTCGTCGAAGGCCTTGCCTGTCATATTTTCAGTACTCTTACTTCGTCATATGAATCACAAATCTTGAAATTATATATAAGGCATTTTCACAATGTAGCGAAAAGAAAAAAGTTTTTAGAGCCCGGCCGGTATTTTTATGGAAAACCCAACAACATGAAGAATAGAAGAAAGATGTATCCATAAGACGCCCTTGTTTATTTTGGGGATATGTTAAACTTTGTAAAGAGATGAGCGGAAAATCCTAAAAGATTACAAGAGGGGGAGTTTGTTATGGGCCGTGTCGAAGAGAAACGATATGAAGGGTTAAGTCCCTTTGAACTTAAGAATAAACTCATACAAATGGCCACGACGCATCATGAACGTATGATGCTTAATGCCGGAAGGGGTAATCCCAACTGGATAACGATGGTGCCAAGACAGGGTTTCAGCCAGCTTAATCTTTTTGCAGTTGAAGAAGCCGAGAGAAATCCTCATCGTCCCCGGCTTGGATCCACTCCCGAGAAAAATGGTATCACTGAAAGGTTCCTGAAGTATCTAGAAGAGAATTGGGATGCGCCCGGAGTCACGTTCCTTAAAAAAGCGTTCGAGTATACATGCACGGAACTTGCAATTGATGGTGATGAATTTATATGTGAGATGGTGGATGCTATCCTGGGAGATCATTATCCGACTCCAGACAGGATGCTTGAGCTCTGTGAAAAAGTTGTGCATAAATATCTAGAACAGGAAATGTGTGAGAGTAGCCCTCCTCCTGGCAAATTCGATTTATTCGCGACAGAGGGCGGCACCGCGGCCATGGATTATATATTTACGAGTCTTATGGAGAATAAAATTCTCCATAAAGGTGATACAATTGCTATTGGCACACCAATATTTACACCCTATCTTGAAATACCGCATCTTGATGATTATGAATTTATTGAGTTAGAGATACAGCAGGATGAAAACGGTGATTGGCAGTATCCGGATACGGAGATAAAAAAACTTGAAGACCCTGAAGTAAAAGCTTTCTTCATTGTTAATCCGTCAAACCCAACGTCTGTAAGTATGCAGAAGAAAACACTTGATAAAATAGTTGAGCTGGTAAAAACAAAAAGGAAGGACCTTATACTTCTTACGGATGATGTTTATGGGACTTTTGTTAATGGGTTCAGATCGCTCGCATCAGCAGCACCGGAAAACACGATAATAATCCCGAAAGACAAACCGCGGCAACAGACATGGTAATAGTCGGGATCGGTTGTGTTCTGGGGATTTTGCTAGGGTTATTAAGCGTGACTCTTTTTGGTGTACCCTTCACGCTTGGTACCGGGGGAGGAGTCCTGATCTCGGGTTTAGTTTTTGGATGGCTCAGGGCCATACATCCGACCTTTGGAGAGATACCTACCGGCGCTCAATGGGTTTTCACGAATTTTGGGCTCAATCTTTTTATCGCCTGTGTAGGACTTACCGCAGGACCTATGGCGATAAATGCGTTTAAAAGCACCGGAATAATTCTGTTTTTTGCGGGTGTTATCCTTACATTAACCCCGCATATACTCGGTCTTGTTTTTGGCAGGTTAGTGCTTAAGATAAATCCGTTACTTCTTCTGGGTGCACTTACAGGGGCAGGCACCGCGACACCGTCGCTTAATGTGTTAAAAGAAGCTTCTGGCAGTTCTGTTCCAGCGCTAGGATACGCGGTACCTTTCGCGGTCGGGAATTTTGTTCTTACTGTGTGGGGCACTATAATAGTTCATTTGATATAGAACTGTTGAACCGTTCATCGTTTGTTATTCTTGCTTTCAACGCGTGCTTTCATCTATTCGGTAAGGTATGTCCTATTACTACTAGTCGAATTTAAGATCCCTGTTATTGTTGTTATAACACATTCAAAAGTTGTAGTAGCTGCTTGTGGTTAAGTATGAATATTCCAAACCACTGCGGTATAAATACATAAAAATTTAAAAGGGTGTTCCATGCGCGTGGGGAATGCACTTGTTTTTTCCAGGAATCTTCTATTTTCTACGGTCACTGGCCATGAGATGAAATGGGCCTTGTAAGAAGCATTATTGGTTATTCCCCGATGCCAAGGATATTCTCGGCGGCCTGTTTCATGGAAATGATGTGGAAATACATGCCAAAGATAGAAATCCCGTTGTCATTGCGGTAGAGGATGATTTATCTTTCTCCGTTTTTATACATAATGCATCTATCTGCACTATTTAGGAGATTCAACCTGGAAAAATATATTTTGAATCAATGTAAATCTCTTGACAGCTTATGGGCATATGCTCATGAGCTCAATAACTGAGCAAAGAATATGCCACGACCGAAATATTGCAGAAAAGTGGGCTGTGTGCCCGATACAAACTACTTCAAGCCGAGGGGAATACCGTCTTCGCTTCTTGAGGAAGTGATCTTGACTCTCGATGAATTTGAAGCCGTACGCCTTGCCGACTTTGAAGGATTGTATCAGGAGGACGGGGCACGGAAAATGGACATTTCGAGACAGACATTCGGCAGGATAATCGAATCGGCGCATAAAAAGATTTCGGATGTACTCATAAACGGCAAGGCATTAAAAATCGAAGGGGGAGAGGTCTCAATCGATGAAATAAAACGGATCAGGTGTCCGCGGTGTAAAAGAAATTATGATGGGGCAAACGCATCCGGGAGAAAGTTTACTTGTCCCAATTGCCATAAGCAATAATAAAGAGGTACTATTTTTTAAAGGAGAAACCAATGAAGATAGCATTACCGTCAACCCAGAATCAAGTAGACGCACATTTCGGTCACTGTGAATATTTCACGATATTCACAGTGACCGAAAAAAATGAAATTGTTAAAGATGAAAAAGTAATGCCGCCGGCAGGGTGCGGATGTAAATCCAATATCGTACACACGCTTTCACAGATGGGCGTCAGCATGATGCTGGCTGGTAATATGGGCGAAGGTGCGGTAAACCTGCTCAAAAGCCAGGGGATAGACGTGCTCAGGGGTTGTGCCGGTGATGTAAAAACAGTGACCGAGGAATGGCTCGCCGGAACTTTGCATGACTCGGGTGTTGCCTGCCATGCTCACGAGCACGGGTGCCATGAGGGTTGATTTTGTCGGGAGCAGTAATCCTGTTGCAATGGCCGGATTTCGTGATTTGAAGAGGCATGCCGGTATAGGATATCAGTCAGAGTTTTGATCGAATGGGAAAACTTAAAAGAACCCTCATTTTTATATCACTGACAGGCGTAATTATAACGTTGTCGTTGATATCTTCGGTGCTCTGGGGCGACAAACCGGAGAAGAATTCAGCGATAGCAACGCTTGATCTGGCAGCCGGGATGTCCATAAGAGAATTCGCCACACGGAACGGTCTCCCTTTACAATCCATCCAGAACGTTTTCCCGATAAAAAGCGAACAGGAACTTGATCAAAAAGTCGAAGTATTCGGTATATCGGAATCGGAACTGCTGAAGAAAACCAATAAAGCCCTGGCGCTCAGCCAGGAGTATCAATCTAAAAATTGGCTAAAAATTCCCGTCAAGTTCGCCCTGTGGGTTGTGTACCTGGCCGCCATATTTTTACTATTCAAGCATGAACGGATAACTGTAAAAACCAGGATTCTGCTTTATGCGTCATCGGTTGTCGTTTTTGGGATACTACTCGGATCGGACCCGAGCCCGATGGGGACAGTCAAAGACGCAATCGTCCTTTTTGGACGCAGCGGGGCTATCTTCCCGCCGCGTATGATAGCGCTTTCGGTATTTATTCTACTGACGATAATTGCGAATAAATTTATATGCTCATGGGGATGCCAGTTTGGAACCCTGCAGGACCTGCTTTTCCGGATCAACCGCGATAGAAAGGACATACAAGGGTTCACCAAACAGATAAAGATCCCGTTTGTTGTGTCAAACGGGATCCGTGTTGTTTTTTTTATCGTCTGTACCGGCGCGGCGCTTTTTTTCGCCCTTGACGTCGTTGAAATAATCGATCCATTTAAAATTTTCAATCCGTCGATGATCAGTATCGCAGGCGGCGTTTTTCTTTCGATCATTATCCCCGTGAGCATGTTTATATATCGTCCCTGGTGCCATCTGTTTTGTCCGTTCGGATTGGTAAGCTGGCTTTTTGAAAAAGTGAGTGTGTTTAAAATACTGGTAAACTATGAAACCTGCATCGCCTGCGAGAAATGCACGAAGGCCTGCCCGTCAAATGTCATGAAAGCGATATTAAAGCGCGGGAATGTGATCCCCGACTGTTTTTCATGCGGCACCTGCATCAATGCATGCCCAACCGGTTCAATAAAAATCGGGGCTGGTAAGAGGCTTGAGCCGCCGAAAAACAAATTCAATGGCAGGCAGTGGGAATAGAGTCAGGTGACGATAGAATCACGGATAATTATAATGAACACTAATGATCTAAAAACCCTGGGACGACTTCCCGCGATTGACTCAAAAAAATGCACTACATGCACTACATGCGTTGAAGCCTGTCCCGCCAGGGCTATCCTCGAATCCTCGAACAACTGCTGCGCGAAATGCATAAAATACTGTATAACAATGGATGTGCCATGCAGTCCGGAACATATGGTATTTGATTATGAATTATGCGACGCGTGCGGACTCTGCGTTTCATCATGCCCGCATGGAGCTATTTATTGGTTTGTGCCGAAACCTCATGCGCAAATGAACCCATGATAACGGCGATTTCTGCCATTTATTCATGATATGCTTTTTCTGTATAAATAATCCGCAAGGGCCTTCATCGGTCTCATGAATGCAAGTAGTGCCATTACCATAAAATGACGTGCGCTTTCTCCGGCACGTGCCCGTGAGACATATCGGGCACTATCTGAACCCGCAGTGAAGCACCGGAAACTCCATGATAGGCAAATAGTGCCGAAGGGTGCCTTAGGATTTATCAAGGGCGAATCTGTTTATCAGGAATTCCGTTTGAATGGGGTCAAGGTTGTAAATCTGGCAGGCCTCTTCAACTATTTTTGCCTTGTTGACATCAGGACGAGCATTCACTTCCTGGCTTATATACCGAATTGCATTCTCCAGCGATTTTTTCATGTGGCCACCTCCGGTTGAAATTAGTAACGCTATTATAATGCCCTCATGTATTCGGGCTATAAAAAAGCGTTTCTTCGCGGATTTACCATCAAGTAAAATGCGCCTACTCCGGCATGGGCCCATGAGACACACCGGCATTATCAGAACCACTAATAGAGCAAGGTTAAACAAAAACAGGCAGAACGTGCCGGACAGGCGGCGCAAAATATACCTATCAAAATGGTTCCGTTTATATGCCGGGATATACTTTGGATTAAGATACTCATTTGAGAATTCATTTGCAACTGAAATTTTGGAAAAGTACCCTTATATTTCTATTGATAAACAGAAGGCGGTTTTTCACTGAAGTCACATTCTTTTCGAATGTTCGGCGACGCCGTGACCGGTGCAGTACTCTTCTATGATTCGAATGAACTCGTCGCCGTAGCGTTCCAGCTTGCGTGCGCCCACCCCGTGGATGTCGAGCAGGGATTCCCTTGAACGGGGAAACGATGCGGCCATCTCGGCCAGGGTCCTGTCCGAGAATACGACGTAGGGGGGAACACCGCCGGCGTCGGCGATAGACTTTCTTCTGGCACGGAGGATGTTAAAGAGCTCGCCGTCATGCGTGGTGACGCCGGGGGCCCTGCGTGAGGGTGCGTCCTCACCGATGGGCGCCGTGAGAAAGCGAGCCTCTCCCTTCATGACCGCATAGGCTTCCGCGGTGAGTTTGAGGGCGCCATAGGAGTCGAGGTCCTGTATGATGAGCCCTTTGATTGCGATGCGCCGTCCCAGTACCATCCACTGTTTTTTGGAAAGCTCGCCGCCGATATTGTAGGTCGAGAGATTCTGGTGCCCTCTATCAAGTATCTTCTTCGATTCGGAGCCGCGAAGGACGTCGATGACATGCGAGTATCCGAAGGACTCGCCGGTTCGTTTTACGCAGGAGAGAAACTTCTGCGCCTGGGGGGTGTAATCGGTTTCGGCCGCGGGGGGATTGATGCAGTTGTCGCACATGGAGCAGTTCTCCATCGTGTAGACCTCGCCGAAGTGCGCGAGGAGGGGAAGGCGCCGGCATCCAGCGGTTTCGGCGTAGCCTGAAAGGGCCGAGAGGTGGTGGGCCGCGGCGACACGCCTGGCGTCTTCGGGGATCTGGTTGATAAAGTATCGAATTTTTACCGCGTCGCCCGGGCCGTAGAGGAGAAGGCACCGCGCGGAGAGCCCGTCACGGCCCGCCCGACCCGTCTCCTGATAGTAGGATTCGATGCTTTTCGGAAGATCGAAGTGGAGGACGAAGCGGATGTTCGTCTTGTGGATTCCCATGCCGAAGGCGATGGTGGCGACCATGATCCGGGCGTCGTCGCGCGCGAAGAGGTCCTGGTGTCGGCGCCGCGTACCGTCGTCGAGACCCGCGTGGTAGGGGAGGGACGAAAAACCGCTCCGGTTCAGGAAATCGCTGAGCGCATCGACCTCCTTGCGGGAGAAGCAGTAGATGATGCCCGACTCATCACGGAATTCCCTCAGGAAGTCGAGGGCCTGGTTATACGGGTCCTTCTTGGGGACCACTTCATAGAAGAGGTTGCTCCTGTTGAAGCTGGCGATGAATTCCCCCTGTTCCCTGAAGTTCAATCGCTCCCTGATGTCGCCCCGGACGCGGGGCGTCGCTGTGGCGGTAAGGGCGGCGCAGACCGCACCGGGGAAGGCATCGCGAAATGCAGAGAGCTGGCGGTACTCCGGGCGGAAATCGTGCCCCCATTCGGAGATGCAATGGGCCTCGTCGACGGCGATGCAGTCCACTCCGATCTGCGAAAGGATACCCATGACCGGGCGTTTCAGGGCTGTTTCCGGGGCAAGGTAGAGCAGCTTCACCTGGCCCGCCAGCAAGGCGTCGGCGTTCCCGGCGTATTCATCCGGTGAAAGCGAGCTGTTCAGTGTGCGCGCCTCGATTCCCAGGACTCGCATCTGGTCGATCTGGTCCTTCATAAGGGAGATGAGGGGGGATATCACTACCGTGGTTCCCCCGAAGATGAGGGCGGGGATCTGGTAGCAGAGGGACTTGCCGCTCCCCGTGGGCATCACGATCAGCGCATCGCGGCCCTCCAGTATCGATCGTATGGCCTCCCCCTGTGGGGGGCGGAATTCATCGTAACCGAAGACTTCCTTGAGCAGTTTTGATTCCATGTATCGGTCCTGATTTCCCGGTTGTAGTACCGTGAAAAATAAGTTTTAGTATACTATCACACTCCCCCTGCCTCTGCAATGGGAACAGGGTTTTATCTGTGGAAGCAGATTGTTATCATCTAGTATGATTATGTCTTCATATAACTACGAATGGAATTGAGGCAAGTGTAAATTTTTTATAACATTGCACTACTGCTTTTGTGCCTACCGGGGAACATCCTGATTCGTTTTTTAGAGGTTTACTTATAATGAAATGACACATTTTTTGATGGTTTTAACCCCCACCGGGGGGCATAAGATGCTGCGAAGTAAGTCCTCTTTTGTGATAAAGAAACATTTTACTGGATAAAACCGGAAGTTTTTCATTGACCAGTAGTATTGTCATTTCTTCGGGGGTATCAGTCGATAGAAAAAATTTAAAAAAAACTTGACGAAGCCGACTAGACGGTCTATATATAACGAATGTTCAATATAGAATCAAACTGACGCGTCATTATTCAGGAGGCAATGATGAATAATCTGATGGATCAACAGTTCGATGTGATAATTGTAGGCACGGGCCCCGGGGGGGCCACGACAGCGAAAGAGCTGACCGAGCGGGGCAAAAAGGTGCTGATGCTGGAATGGGGGCCCGGCGGGCCGGTGAAGGGAACCCTCTGGCGATATATCCGGGAGCAGTGCTGGCCCGGAAAGGGGATGCTCATCACCAACGGATTTCTTGGAATGGTGCGGGGCATCACCACGGGGGGAAGCTCCCTCTTCTATTACGGCACCTGCTTCCCCGTGCCCCACGCCATGCTTAAAAAGCACGGCATCGACGTCACGAAGGAGGAGGCGGAGGCCCGGAAGGAGCTTCCCATTGGCGTTGTCAAAAAGGAAATGGTGACACCCATGGCGCGGCGGATCATGGATTCGGCCCGCGGCCTTGGATACGACTGGAAACAGCTGGAAAAGTTTATGTACCAGGATCGATGGCGTCCCGGGTACATGTTCGGCTACTACGGCGACCCCCACAAGGTGAAGTGGAGCGCCCGGATGTTCGCCGATGAGGCGGTCCGTAACGGCGCGGTGCTCCTCAACAAGGCGAAGGTGAGCACTATCATCCTTGAGGGGAACAGGGCCGTCGGAGTTGAATTCCGGATGAAGGGGAAACACTACAGGGTCTTTGCCCCGAAAGTCATCATCGCAGCCGGCGGTATCGGATCGCCGGTGATTTTGCGCAAATCAGGCCTCAAAAGGGCCGGGTACGATTTCTTCTACGATCCTCTCATTACCGTCTGCGGGAAGGTGAACGATGTCCGCAAGCGGGATGACGAGATTCCCATGACCGCGGGGATACACTTCCCCGAGGATGGCATTGTCATGACGGACATGGCGATTCCCACACCCCTGGACAAAGTTTTCACCGCCCAGGTTTTCCGCTTCTGGAGGCTCTTCGAGACGCGCAAAACCCTGCGGATCATGATAAAGATCCGGGACGATCTTTCCGGCAGGATCACCGACGGCGGCGGCGTCCGGAAGGCCCTGACGAAGCAGGACAAAGCGAAGCTGATGAAGGGCTACGATATCGCGAAAAAGATACTCAAAAAGGCCGGCGCAAGGGGCATCTACAAGACCTGGTACCTTGCGGCCCATCCCGGCGGCACGGTGAAGCTGGGCGAGTTCCTTGATTCCAATCTGAAGGTTAAGAATTATGAAAACCTGTACGTGTGCGATTGCTCTGTGATACCGGAACCGTGGGGACTTCCCCCGGCCCTGACCCTCGTATGCCTGGGCAAGCGCCTGGCGAAACACCTGGCGGGGGAAAAGTCCGCCGGGAAAAAACAGGATGCGAAGAAGCCTGCGATAGCGAAAGCAGGCAAGAAAAAAAATGCGGGGCGGAGATAGAGTATTCATACACCCTCTCCCTCCGGGAGAGGGTTTCCCCGGGGCAGAGCGTTGATACGGACTCCCCGTCTCCCTCCGGGAGAAGGGGGCCGGGGGGATGAGGACGGATGCGGTTATCAAACGAGTGTGACGGAGTAATCCATGCCGAAAATAGTAGACCATGACGAGTACCGGAGGGAACTGCTCGATAAGTGCTTCTCCATCATCACCCGCAAGGGATATTCCAATGTGACCATGCGGGAGATCGCCGGGGAGATTGGCGTTTCCACGGGCACCCTCTATCACTACTTCCCCACCAAGGAGAGCATTATGGAGCAGATGTTCGGCTTCGTGCAGGAGACGAACGTTCGAGAATTTCTTTCCCTGACGGAACAGCTGGAATCGATCGACGACAAGCTCGATATCTTCGTCGAGAAGTGGAAGGAGTTCGGGGATTTCTATCAGAACGTCATGCTCCTTTCGATCGACGTGATGAGAAACATGCCTGACCGGAATACCGAGGAGATATTCGTGAGCTTCTCGGATTACTATACCGTCGCCATGGCAAAGGAGCTGGGGCTGCCGGAGGAGGGGGCCCGGTCACTTTTTGTGTATCTCCTCGGGATTATTTTCCATTCCATGCTGACCCCCCGGTTCATGCCCTACGACCGCCAGATCGACATTTTAAGAGGTATTCTTGAAAAGGTGCTCCCTCTTAAGGGGGAGACGACGACGGGGGTCCCCGGAGAAGCGACCTTGGGGAACATCATTAATCATATCAAATCGGCGGCCGGGGAATGATGGTAAGCCGGAAAAAAATAAAAGGGGTCCTGTAATGAATACCATCCGGGGCGGAATTTCGAAATCAGATCATGACACTGCCAATCGCGTGGGGGAAGACCGATTCCTGGAGGAATTCGTCGCGGCCTTTGCGCGTACCGGGGAGTTCCGGCGTATAGTAAGGGCCCTGGCCCCCGGGGCCGTCGAGGTATGGGCGGGTAAAAGTAAGATAAAGAGAATGATCACCCGCCCCGTGGCGAAGAGCATAGAGCGCGGATTTTCGGGCGACGGCGACGGCTCGTCCCCCGTGACACTGCTCCTGGAGGACGGCGAGTTCCTCCGCTCGGCGGCGCGGGAGATACCGGTGATACTGAACGGGGTTCTGCGGGCCCTGGAATCGGCCACTGCCGGTGCGGCGGGCCTCCCGCCGGAAGAAAGGGCGATCGCTGCGGAGGACTTTGTGGGCGGTATCGACTTTTCAAGCGTCGGGCGCCTGCTCACGGGAATCGGGTCGATGATAAACGGGCTTCATGAATCGAACCCGAGGTTTTTCAACGATACGCTGCGGTCGAAGATCGTCGAGTTTATAGAAAACACCGATTTCGGCGAGCTCAAGGAGGCACTGGACGGCTCCCTCGAAGACGTAACGGCCTTCGTGAAAACGATCAACGAGGAGCTCTGGAAATACCCGGCGAAGTTCGTCTGCATACTCTCGGCCATTCCGGCGCTCATGAACATGATTGTGTCCTCGGCCAGGGAGACCGTCGTTCCCATTAACCGTCTGGCCCCGGACCTCCTGACCGACGTGGTTCTTTCCCTCCTGGGAAGCATAGACGGAAAAAACGTCGGAAGGCTGGTAAACGAGTTCTGCGAGCTCGTTCGTAAAATATACACGGGGAGCGCCCTCCTGGGCGATCCGGGAAAGCCGGCCTTCCCCGGGATGGTGGCGAAGCTTGCCGGGGAAACCCTGGGCGCCATGGATATCAAACTGATGCTGAAGGCCAGGGACCTCCTGGGGGAAATCAAGGAGATGTCCCTTCTTGCCTTCATGTCGATCGGGGAACAGAGCCCGGAGCTGGCGCGCGATCTTTTCAGAAGCCACTTCCGTTCCCTCGCGGCATTTTTCCGGCGCTGGAGCCACAAGGCCGACGCTTTCGAGAATCTCTTTTCCGACGACGACGTGGCGGAGGAATTCGCCCTGGGGATGGGGGAGATCGACGCCCAGGAGGTGGCCGTCACCGTAAGCCGCATGTGCGGAATCTTCAACCGGGTACGCGAAAAGACCCCCGGCATCATAAGGAACACCGTGGCGCAGACAGTCTCTTCACTGGATTCCCGCGAGGTCGCCGAGACGGCGCGATGGTTCACCGCCGACATGGTGGAGGCGCTGAAGCCCCTCGCGCCGGAAATTCTTCCTCCGGTCATCCGGGGGATCGCGGATATCATAAAACTGGAAGGGGAATCGGACGAGATGAAAGACGCCATGGATTACCTGAGGAGCGTACTCACGGGGAAGGAGGCGGCGATATGAAAAATCCTTTCATGGAAGCGGCGACGACGCTCGGCAACGACCATGTGAAGAAATGGAAGGAATCGGGCGGCCCGGTAGTGGGTTATACCTGTTCCTACGTTCCCGACGAGATATTTCACTCCGTGGGGATACTGCCCTACCGGATACGGGGTTTCGGCGCGGAGGACACCACCATCGGGGACACCTATTTCGGCCCCTTCATCTGCAGCCTTCCCAAGTGCATGCTCCAGCTGGCGGGGGAGGGGAGGTTCAATTTTCTGGACGGGGCCATCATCACCCCGGGATGCGATTCCATGCGGCGCCTGGACGAGTGCTGGCGCAAGGCCGGGGAGGACATCGACGGCTCCCTGCCAAAGTTTTTCTTTCACTACGGCGTGCCCCACAAGTATGCCGACTACACCATCAAGTGGTTCGCCGAGGAAACGCGGCGGCTCATTGATGCCGTTGAGGCTCATTTCGGGGTGAAGGTGGAGGATGAGAAGCTTCTTGACTCGATACGGCTCTACAACCGGAGCCGAGCCCTCCTTGAGGAGTTCGATCTCATCCGCACCGCCGACGAGCCTCCTTTCACGGGAACCGACGCCCTTGCGGTGATCCTCGCCGGGACCGCCATGACCCGCGACGAATACAATGAACTCCTGGAAACGTTCATCGCAGCGGCGAAAAAATCAAAGGGAATCGCCGGGAAAGTGCGCCTCATGCTTGTGGGGAGCGCCAACGACGACGTGGAGCTTGTACGCGTGATCGAAGGGGGGAAGGCCCTTGTAGCGGCCGACAACCTCTGCTTCGGATCGCGTTTCTATACCGACCAGGTGGACGAGGAGGGGGACCCGGTTTTGAATCTTTCGAAACGGTACCTCGCCCACAACGATTGCCCCCGTATGTATGGAGAATACAGGCACCGGCTCGATATCCTTAAGCAGAAGGTTAAAAAAGCCAGGATAGACGGTGTCATCCTACAGAACATCCGATTCTGCGACCTTCACGGCTCGGAGAACGGGCTCTTCGAGCGCGATCTTGAGGCGGAAGGGATACCTTGCATGCGTCTGGAACGCGAGTATGGCCCCCTTGTCGAGACGGGACGCATGAAGATGCGCGTGGATGCCTTCATAGAGCGGATACAGCAGAAGAGGAGGGAGATCGCATGAGGCAGGAACTGCGGGAATACAAATTCGACTGGATGCTCCACAGCTGTTTCTCGGCCGCGTCCCGGCTTAAATCCGGGACCGTGAAGGAGTACCGGAACACGCTCGGCTACATCCCCTACTTCAGGGGCGTCGTCGAATCGGTGCTCGGGGCGGGGGAGGCCGGTCAGAAGTTCATTGAAATAACAGGGAAGTATCTTGACAATATCATCAACGCCCGGGAACGGGGGAAAAAGACCGCCATCACCACCTTCTGTTTTTCGCCGGCGATTTTTTATGCCATGGATATCATGCCTGTCTGTCTTGAGGTGATGTCGGTCATGATGACCTTCACCTACCGGAGGGGGACCTCGGAATTTCTCGATTACTGCAATGAAGTGGGCTATACGGAAACCTCCTGCTCCTCGCAGCGCGGGAGCATCGGTGCTTACCTGGCGGGGATCGGTGCCGATATCGACATGATCGTCACCGACACCCCGGGGGTCTGCGACACTAACGCCAACGCTTTTGCCTTCGCGGCGGCCTATCTGGATAAGCCATTTTTTCAGCTCGACATGCCGCCGGACCTTACGGGGAAACGTTCTGACGAATATCACCGCGAGGACTACAAGGCCCTCATCAGATTTCTGGAGGAGCACTCCGGGAAAAAGCTGGACCATGACAGTCTCAGGGAAAAGCTCATCGAATTGCGGAAGCAGGATGAGATCATCGCGGAGCTGGAGGAGCTTGCGCGTATCGTTCCCAACCCGCTTCACGTGGCATTTAATCTCATCATCTATGCGTCGCGTTTTCTCTTCGCGGGAATGCCGGAATGCACGGATGTGCTCGAGGCGGCATTGCGCCAGGCGAAGAAAAATGCCGAGGAAGGGAAGCCGGGCCTTTCCGGGGGCGTGGAAAAACTCCGGGCTTTTTTCTGCTACATTGACCACTACGTACAGAACCTCAAGCTCTGGGAGATGCTCGACGAATACGGTATCGGTTATCAGGGAAACATTCTTTCCCGCTCCTGGGCCGCCAATGCCCCCCACGTGCGCGAGTACGGCACTGAGGAGGCGGCGTATGCGCTGAACATGATGGATCTGGACGGCATGATCGACAGTATGGCGATGGTGAACTCGCGGATGCCGATGATCAAGTCGATCCGCGGACCTTACGACGCCCCCAATATGTGGCTCCAGGACACCCTCGCACTCGCCAAGATGTACAGCGCGAATTTCATCGTCTACAATGGGACCCCGGGGTGCCGTAACACCTGGGGAATGGTGAAGCTTCTGGCACGCGACACGGAAAAGGCCGGCTTTCCCACCTATATAATGTATGCCGACGCCTTCGACGAACGGGTCCAGTCCTGGGAGACGACGAAGGACCGGTTCCTGGAATTTCTGAGCGTAAGGAGGCTACTATGAAGTGCGTTGCGGGGTGCGATGTGGGGTCCCTTACCTCGAAGGCGGTGATCATGTCCGGCGGGAGGATGGTGGAGTCCGTTATAATAAAATCGAAGCCCAGGCCCTGGGAATCCGCTGACGAGGTGATGAAACAGGCCCTGGAGAAGGCGGGTCTTTCGATGAAGGATGTCGCCTACTGCGTGGGTACGGGTTACGGCAGGGACCGGATCACTTTCGTAAACGAGGCGGTCTCGGAGATCGCCTGTCACGGGAAGGGGGCGCGATGGCTCCTCCCCACGGTGAAAACGGTGATAGACATCGGCGGGCAGGACTGCAAGGCCGTGAAGCTTGATGCTTCCGGCGACATGGTGAAGTTCATCACCAACGACAAATGCGCCTCCGGCACGGGGCGTTTCCTCGAGGTGATGGCGAAGGTCCTGGGCGTGGAACTGGGGGACCTGGGGGCCCTTTCGGCGAAATCGAAAAGCCCCATCACCCTGGCCTCTGCCTGCACGGTATGGGCACAGGCGGACGTGATCCAGCACCTGAACGACGGAGTGCCCGTGGAGGATATCGCCGCCGGGGTGAATGCCGCCATGGCGAGCCGCATGGCCGTCCTTGCGGGCAACATAGGGGTCGAGCGGGACGTCTGCATGACCGGCGGCGTGGCGAAGAACGACGGCGTCGTCACGGCCCTGGAAAGGCTCCTGGGCGTGAGGATCAAGAGGATACGAAGGACCGATCCCCAGCTTGCCGGCGCCCTGGGCGCGGCGCTCATCGCGGGCGAGAAGGCCGATGGAGGTGCGAAATGATAACTGCCGGATGCGATGTGGGATCCCTTACCGCGAAAGCGGTGATAGTGATAGACGATACGATGGTGTCCTCGGCTGTGATAAAGGCCTTCGCCTCGCCGGAGAAGTCCGCCATGGAGGTGATGAACGCCGCGGCGGAAGAGGCGGGCATTGACATGAATGATATCGAGTACTGCGTGGGGACCGGTTACGGGCGGAAGCATATCGGCTTCGTGAATGCGGTGGAGTCGGAGATCGCCTGTCACGGCCGGGGCGCCGTATGGCAGATGCCGTCGGTTCGGACCGTGGTGGACATCGGCGGTCAGGATGCCAAGGCCATTCGCGTGGACGAAAAGGGGAACGTTGAGCGGTACGTGTACAATGACAAGTGCGCCTCCGGAACCGGACGCTTTCTGGAAATTATCGCGGAGGCCCTGGACACGCCCCTCGAGGAACTGGGAGAGCTGTCCCTGAAATCAAAGGAAAAACTGACCCTCTCCAACCAGTGCGTGGTCTTCGCTGAAACGGAGATTATCTCCCTGGTGAGCGAGGGTAAGGAGATCGCCGATATAGTGAACGCCCTTCATCATGCCGTTGCCAACCGGGCGGCATCCCTGGCAAGGAGCATTTCGGTGGAGAGGGACGCCGTGATGACCGGGGGCGTGGCAAAAAATTCCGGCATGTTCAACGCCCTTGCACGCGCCCTGGGCGTGGAATTGAAAAGCGTTCCGCACCCGCAGATCAACGGGGCCCTTGGAGCCGCGATTTTAGCCCGCGAGGCCCTTGTTGCCGGGGTGAAGTGAAACACCCCCTCCCGGCCTCCCCCTTCAAGGGGGAGGAGAAGAATGCCTTTTGAAGATTCAGGAGTATTGATGAACCTCTTCGATGACACCATACGACAGCTCCGGGGTTTTCTTGAAGAAAAGAGTGCCGCGGGTGAATTGCGCACTCTTCGGGCGGTGGATGCCGGGTGGCCTGCCGGGGAGCGGGGCAATATCGTCCTCGCCTCCGATACCGCCGTTGAGCTTGGGAATCCGCGCGACGAGTCGGCATCCTTCATGGTGTGGACGGAAAGGCGGAGTGATAGTGAGGACGGCGCCGTACGCCTCGTCGGTCCCGACCTTCCTGAGTCTATGGGGAGGGGGCTTCCCTTCGGGAAGGCGGTGATCCTGGGCGTGAAGGGGATGGACGCGGAGAACTGCTATGAACGGCACCGGTCCCTTGACCTGGCGCGTTACGATCTTAATCTGAAAGGTTACATGATGCGCGCCGTATCCCAGTATCTCCGGGAATGGAGCCGTGTAAGCCGTGAGGCCCTGGTGAACGGTTTTTCCTTCACCGTCCTTGCAGGCGCGCTTTCGGCCATGTATAAGAAGATTGACTTTGTCGAATCGGTCGAGTTTCTCTTCGTCACATCGTCGACAGGTGATGTGCGGCGCCTCGGCGAAACGGGAGGGCGCGTGGAGCGCCTTATCGGCGCCATGAACAAAATGGCGGCTGAGATGTCCTTCGACTGCGGTACCTGCGATTACACCGACGTCTGCACCGAGGTGGAGGGCCTGAGGAATATGCGGAATAATCTTGCCGGGGAGGCGACGGGACATGGGTCGCACTGAGAATGAAGGATGCGTGATTCTCGCCCTCTGCGGCAAGGGCGGCGTGGGCAAGACCACGATTTCTGCGTCGATCGTGCGGGCCCTGGGGCGCGGCGGGGAGAACCGGGTCCTGGCCATCGATGCGGACCCCGCCGTGGGCCTGGCCACGGCCCTCGGCATCGAGGTGCGTAAGACCGTCGATGACATTCGAAACGACTTCATCGAACTTGTGAAAAAACGGGAGGCGGGCGACAGTGGGCGTGTGCTTTCCCTTCTCGACTACGAGATGATGGGGGCCCTCCATGAAAGGGGCAACCTTGCATTCCTTGCCATCGGCCGCCCGGAGACCGAGGGGTGTTACTGCCAGGTGAACGATATCCTTAAAGACATCATTGCCTCCATAGCGGACAATTTCGATTTCGTGGTGATCGACGCCGAGGCAGGGGTTGAGCAGGTCAATCGCCGCGTCCTCGAAAAGGTGACGCACCTCATGCTGGTGAGCGATCTCTCGGTCAAGGGAATCAACGTGGCCGGGACGATTCATCAAGTCGCCGGGGAGGCCGTGAAATTCGATCGGGCCGGGCTCGTCATAAACAGGGTGCGGGACGCCATGGAAATCAACGGGCTCCGACTTCCGGACGCGCTTCCGTTTCTGGGATATATTCCGGAAGACGAAGCCATACGGAGCGCCGACATCGAGGGGGAAAACTTCCTGGACCTCCCGGACTCCCCGGCCTTTAAGGCGGTGGAAAAGTGCCTGTCTGAAATCGGGATAGTACCTTCCGGAAGGGAAGGGGCAAGGGGGACGCGGCAATGATGGCAACAATGTCTCGACTGTCCGAACTCCTGGCGGAGCCTTATAACGCCATGATTGAGGAAGCCGTCGAAAAAGGAATGGTTCCGGTGGGCTATGCCTGCAGTATGGTGCCCGAGGCCCTGCTTTCCGTGGGGGGGCTTTTTCCCGTGAGGCTTCGCGCCCCGGGAGTGGCGGGCACGGAAATGGCAGACCTCTATCTTTCAAGTGTCATTTGTTCCTATACGCGAAGCATCCTGGAGTTCGCCCTGGGGGGGCGGTACGATTTTCTCCAGGGTTATGTTTTCGTCGCGAGCTGCGATCACCTGCGTCGCCTGTACGATAACCTTGACTACCTGGACAGGCCGAAGTTCAGCCACATGCTCGACATACCCCACAAGTCCGGTGAAGCGGCCCTTGAATGGACCATTGAAGAGATACGGCGCCTCGCCTCGGCCCTGGCAGGGGCTTTCGATGTGGACACGGGTGCCGAAAGCGTGAGGCAGGCCATCGAGGCGCGCAACACGATGAACGAGGCGCTTCGTGAAATCGGCGAAATGCGAAAAGCCGCGTCGCCACCCTTCTCCGGCGCGCAGTTTCACCGCCTGATCATGGCGGCCCAGACCGTTCCCGTTGACATGATGGCCCCTCTTGTCGATGAGTTTCGCGCGGAGGCGGGACAATCACCGGGGGTGACGGGCCACCGGGCGCGTGTCATGGTCGCCGGGTCGAGCCTCGACGACCCGGGGTATACGGAGATCATAGAGTCACAGGGGGCCCTGGTGGTGGCGGACCGCTACTGTACCGGCTCCTTCCCGGGGCTCGACCCCGTTGAGATGACGGACGACCCCTTTGCGGCCCTGGCGAAGCGCGTACTGGACGGCAACCGCTGTCCCCGCATGATGGAGGAATTCGACACGCGGGCCGAGTATATCACCCGCATCGCCCGGGAGTATTCCGTGGACGGTGTGGTGTTGGAGTCGATAAAGTTCTGCGACACCTGGGGAGTGGAGGCGAGCGCCCTTGTGACGCGCCTTCGGGAGGAGGGGATTCCCGTACTTCGGCTCGAGCGGGAGTACCGGCAGAGCGGTGAGGGGCAACTCCGCACGCGCGTTCAGGCATTTATCGAAAGCATGGGGAAGTGAAATGAATATCGCCGATATCGCCGTTACATCGAAATACAAGCTATTCAACCTCGTGAACATCGCGAAGATGGGGCTGAAGCACGGTCCCTACGACATGGTCCGCGACCTGACCCGCTATCCCTGGATGTGGCACTTCCTGAAGGTGAACCGTCTCATCAGCAAGCTTACGAAGGGTCGATCGGGAAACTACCGCGAGGCGGTGGCAATGATCATTCATGCCACCACAAAAGAAATTATTGATCTCATAGAGGGAATCTATTACCGGCAGGACCGCCTGGTGATCCACGAGGACATGGTGCCCCCGGAGATCCTCCGCGCCATGGGGCTTTCGCCCTGGATGCCCGAGGTGCTGGGGATACTCCTCCCCATGCTGGAGGCGAACGCGATGGAGGAGTACATCGACGCCGCGGAGAACGAGGGAGTGCCCCCCGACGTCTGCAGCCTTCCCAAGGCGGTCATCGGCATAACCCTGAAGGACTGCCTCCCCCCCGCCCTCGCCGTGGTGACCTCGAACCTCCCCTGCGACGGGGGGATGACGTCCTATATCTATGTTGAGAAGAAGACCGGGGCCCCCACTTTCCGCCTGGACGTCCCCCACAACTTCAAGGACGAGCGCGCCGAGGCCTATTTCGCCGGGGAGCTTCGGAGGATGATCGCCTGGCTGGAGAAGCATACACCCGGACGGATCGACTGGGACCTTCTGAAAAACATGTGCGAAGAGCGGAACCGGATGATGGAGTACGAGATGGAGCTGTGGGAGATGATCGCCCATCGGCCGGCACCCCTGGCGGCGGAGGCGGTTTACCTGGGTCACCTCTGGTTCTTCAACGTCTGCTCGGGCCTTCCGTCCGCCACTGAAGTCTTCAGGAAGCTCGTATGCCTGGCGAGGGAGAACCTGGACAGGGGTATCGCGGCTTTCCCGAATGAGAAGTACCGCGCCCTTTTATGGAACCCCCCCACCCTTCACGCCCTGGACCTCTTCGTCTGGGCGGAGAGGAACTACGGGGTCACCTGCATCATGGACAGCATGACCTTCAACCGCCTACCCTACATCGACACCTCCACCGAGGAGTCGATGCTCCGGGGCATAGGCCGCAACATCATGAACGGTCCCATGGCGCGCCACACCCGGGGCCCCATGGAGAACTACTTCGACGACATGTTCCATATCATCAAGCGTTTCGACATCGACATGCTCTGGATGGCGGGGCACATCGGGTGCAAGAACACCCAGGCCCTGAACAACATCATGCGCGAAAAATGCCGCGACGCCGGGGTGCCGGTCCTCATCATCGACTACGATCTCTCGGACACCCGCATCGTGCCGAAGGAGGGTATCCTGTCCCAGGTGGACCACTTCATGGAAAACGTGATGAGGGTGGGGAGGCGAAAGGGGTGATTTGACCTCACCCCCGTCCCCCTCTCCCCCCGGGAGAGGGGGTTGAGAGGCGACAGTCTTTATATGAAACAATTCCCTTCTTTGCTCCCCCTTCTCCTTCCAGGAGAAGGGGGGCGGGGGGATGAGGTTTGTTGTCATAGGAGAGAAACCATGACTCAGATTTATTTTGCCGGATGCGACATCGGCTCGACCACGGGAAAGGCCGTGATCATCGGGAGCAATGGGATCGTGGCATCCTCCATCGTGCCGAGGGAGATCGACCCGGAGGAGACGGCCCTCCTCGCCATCGGGGAGGCGGTGAAGAACGTGCCTGAACTGAAGAGCCACAGGGACCTGGTCTATCTGGTGGGGACAGGCTACGGGCGAAGTGAAATTTCCTTTGCGAACGAAAACATCTCGGAGATAAGCTGTCACGCCATGGGGGCCAGCTTCTGCGATGCGGCGATCAAGACCATCGTCGATATCGGGGGGCAGGACGTGAAGGGGATATCGGTCAACGGCGACGGCACCGTGAAGGAGTTCGCCATGAACGACAAGTGCGCCGCCGGGACAGGGCGCTTCTTCGAGGCCATGGCGCGAATCTTCCGCATGGAGCTTCCCGAGTTTTCCGATCTTTCCCTGAAGGCCAGGCGTTCCATTCCCGTGACGGCCCAGTGCAGCGTCTTCGCCGAATCGGAGGTCATTAGCCTCCTGGCCGGGAAGAACAACCCCGAAGATATCGCCGCCGGGGTTCAGGGCGCCGTGGCGAAGCGATGCTTCATGCTCCTGAAGCGCGTGGGCATCAACCCGAAGGTCACCATCACCGGGGGCTGCGCCAAGAACAGGGGGCTCGTGAAGGAGCTTGAAAAGGTTCTCAAGGTGGAGATCGCCCCCCTCTCCGTGGACCCCCAGATCATCGGGGCCCTGGGGGCGGCGGTCTATGCGCGGCGTAAGGCCCCGGGTTGATATCGAGCAGAACACCGGGTGATCAAAGCGTGCCCCGGGTAACCGGCGGGGCACCGGAGGGCGCGCACGCCCCGGGCAACGGCATTACGTAAAATAGGAGTGTATTTCGTGGAACCCCCGCTCCGTGAGAACGGATCGGGCCAGCTTTTTCCTGAGGATATCGGTAACATCGGGGGGCACATCCTCCGGTACGGGATGGCCACGCATGATTTCCCGGAGAAGCGGGGAGGAGTGGATCAGGATACTGTAGTAGTACCAATCTCGAGTCAGTTTTGCGGCGTAGCGCACCTCCCTGTCGTCCAGCGCCATATGAACTCCGCAGTTGAACTGTTTTCCCGAATAGCTACGAACGCAATCCATACGGATCGTCCCGGAAGAATCTTCGCGGAGGGCGCAGCCGATAATGCCGTTATCATCCTGATATGCGAGATAGGGACATCGCGGGCAATCATTGAATATCATCGGAAGAACCTCCCCGGCGATGGGGTCACTCTTCGGAACATGGTAGGACCCGGTCATCGCGCTCCGGCTTTTCTGGGCACGTCCCGCGAGGTAATCGGGGCTGAAGCCCCTGTAGAAGTCCCGCCGCCGTGCGAAAAGGGCGTCGACCGCCTCGAAGGGAGCCGCGAAGTTGTGACTGCCGCAGCAGAGGGCGCAGGAGGCGCCATGGCCGGGCCGGCAGGGCGAGAGGGCTGTTTTGACCATACCAGGAGAAAGCTCCATAATCAGAACCTGTACATGATATACAACAGGCCCTTTATAGCAAGGGAAGTACACCTTGTCAAGAACCCGCCCAAGGGATGTGATGGGCGTTGTCCGAACCACTGTTGGAGCAGTGTTAACCCCCTGCATGTGATAACGGCGGTGAGCACAATTAGCAAGAAAAATTATTCCTGCCTGCCCAAAAGTCGGGATACGACCTCATCATCCGCCCCCTTCGGTTACACGCGGATTATTCATGATAAAGGACCGGCCGGAAATAAATTGTTCTTTCCCTTCCCCCGGGATTGCTGCTAAACTGTCTATTACGGTGTCTGAATAACGGGACCGCCATTTCAATGGGGTCTGTCGCCCCCAGAATTCCAGAGGAGGATACGATATGTCAGGGGAAAAGCTTGTGTACCGGGGAAAATCGAAGGACGTCTATGAAATTTCTGAGGGAAAACATAAGGGAAAATACCGGTTTGTGTTTACCGACAGGGGCACCGGATACATGGAGAACGGCAAGCCGGTATTCGATCCCGGCTACGATGTCGTGGTGGGAGAGATCCCGGGGAAGGGGGCCGTTGCGTGCAAATTCGCCACTTACTTTTTCAAACTCCTGAAGGAGAAGGGCATACCCTCGCATTACATCGAAACGGCGGGCGAGAACGAGATGATCGTGGAACCGGCGGTACCCATAGGAATGGCCGTGGAAGCCCCGGAATATCCCGGCTCGGCCCCCCTGGCGAACCTGGAATTCACCTGGCGTAACAACGGTCAGGGGAGTTTCTGGCGCAGATATCCCTTCATCCGGCCATGCAAAAGGCTTGATTGCCTGGTGGAGGCCTGGACCAAGGGGGACACGGATGTCCTGATTACTTTTGAGTCGCTCAAGGGCGCAGGTGTCATGACGGCGAAAGAGATCGAGCAGGTCAAGGCTCTCGTAAAGGATATTGCCTCGGTCATTACGGAGGATGTGGCATCGCGGGGGATCCATGTCATTGACGGGAAGTTTGAAATGGGCCGCCTCAGGGAAGGGGATGGCGAAATAATCCTTATTGACGAGATATCCCCCGACGTGATGCGCGTGTGCCGCGGATATTCCCCTGACAAGAAGGGAGACTGCTCTATTCACGGGGAATGCATTGAAACGAGGGTCAGCGACGGGAAAAGAAAAATATCGGCCAAAAACCAGCTCACCGCCGTTGAGCTTGAAAAGCTCTATGTGATGTAGCGGGGCTGAAAGGAGGGTATGATGCAACGATACGGCTGTTTCGAAACGCAGACTGCCTGCGGAAGATGCGGCCAGCCGGCGCCGATTAACGGCCCCCTCCGGTGCGTCGATTGCGCGGCGTGCCATACGCCTGTACAGATCCCACCCGACGTACTTTCCGGGATTATGAACGATTTTGAAGAGGATCACCCCGCGTTTGAAAAAGGCGAGGGCAGAAGCGGGACGATTATGTCCGGCGCGGGCACCTTCACGTATGGGTGCTATTCCCTTGATCCGCGCTGTTCCTCGTGCGGAGCGGCTTTTCCGGAATTCGACGCGGACGCGGACATGACCACGTCGTGCGTCTCCTGTGGAACACCCATGGAGGTCTACCCCGCCCCGAAGTGGCTCTCCGACATCGTCCCTTCGGCAGTCCAGTGCGTCTCCGTCGAAAGGGAACGGGACGGCGATGCGCGGCCGGGCGTTCAACCGGACGAGGAATCGAAGAACCCGGTCGTGATGAGCTGTCCCCAGTGCGGGGGCGCTCTTACGGTGACGGGGGGGAGCGAGCGGATTTTAAAGTGCGTATACTGCTCCGTGGACGTCTATATCCCCGATGCCGTGTGGGCACGGCTCCATCCTGTAAAAAAGACGGCGGAATGGTTCATTCGTTTTGAGGGAAAGACCCCCTCCCAGCGCGCCGCGGAAATCAGGGCACGGGACGTGAAAGAAGAGAAGGCGGCTCTGGCAGGGTGGAAGCCGAAACGGAAGGCCGCCCGGGGAACACCCTGGATTAAATACATGCTCCTCGGAATGGCGTTGATCGTATTCCTTCTCGTCGGCGTCAGCGTAATGATGGGCCTCCTCGGCTACGAAAAGGAAGAGATAGAGGGGGTGAGGACCGTTATCATGACGGCGATCGGCATCACCGTATTCGTCGTCGTCACCGCCGGCGGTGCGCTGCATATGAACATCGCCTACTGGTTCGCCACCCCGGGAAAGTGCAAGAAGGCAATGTCCGCGCTTGCGGAAAAGCATGGCTGGAAGCACGAGGGGGCCGAGTATAAAATGAACATGGGCAGCATCGACGCGACCTATCGCGGCAGGGATATTGAGATCGATCCGGACGGCGATTACGCGATCGAGGTCGATATCGATGGGTCGCCTTTCTATCTCAAGACGGAGCCGCCCGGCTATCCGCCCGATGGACTCGTTCGCTTCACCACGGGCAATGTACTTTTCGACGACACCTTCCCGATTCGCTACGCGAAACCTGAAATCGTGAAAGGGATCAAACAATCCCCCGAATCCCTCGACAGGCTCATCTCCCCGTTCATCTGGTTCATGAACCGGTGGTCGGAGAGGCTGGCGATGCTCAGGGTCGACTGGTCGAGCATCGCGGTTCATCTCTCTCCGGGACACGAGGAGAGGACCCTGATATCGACGAAATACCTGAAGCCGGGTGACATCGAGCCCCTGCTTGAAGACATGATGGTCGTCGCGAAGGCGATTGAGCTTATCGTCCGGGGTAGGGACCCGGTGCTCCCGGAGTGACCGACGTTTATTGCTTCTAGATGAGGTGCGGATTCAAATCAGCACCTCACATAAGGGATTGGGTTTTTTATCTGGCAGGCTGAAACGCATCCCGGCACGGCGCCGGCAGGCCTCTGGAGCGGATAGATAATTATACATCTCTCTTGAAACTGGTATAGATCGGTAATGTCGGCTTGTAGTCGGTTCCCCACAGGGAAGATGTTACCATTAGATCAGCCGAGTGTCTGTTGCATGCAACGGGGATGTTGTGGATCCTGCATTGCCGGAGAAGCATCATGATGTCAGCCTCATGGGGATTGGCCGTAAGGTCATCGATCAGAAATACACACAGGTCAATTTTTCCTTCAACAACCATTGATGCGATCTGAGCGTCACCGCCGAGGGGGCCCGAGTTCATTTTTGTAAGGTTGACCGGCTCCCGGCGTTTGGTGTCGGTCTGGCTTGTAATCCATTGGAAAAGTGTCGCTTCTACCAGTCCGCCTGTTGTACCCGTACAAACGATGTGGTTGTGCACGAGAAGGTCTGCGTTATGCGTGACCCAGTCTGCCATATCCTGTTTTCGTGTGTCATGTGCAATCAAGGCTATTGTTTTATCTTTTATCATATATTGTTGTATCCTTTTTAGTATCGAACATACACCGTATTCAGCATTAGACCATGAGAGTGAACAGGCCTTGTCAGAACCTGTTGGTTCAGAAAAATCGTCATGCCAGGTTAAACATACCGGACAGGATCGTTGAATTATGGGCACCTCAAAAAATTAGATTTTTCATTACCAAAACAATAAAAAAATCTAATTTTTACCTCAAAAGTGCCCAAGGGAACCATCCGATTCTGATTCTTAGAGGTTCCCTTATCTCAGTCAGGAAGTCCGGCGGGATGTTGAGGGACGTGGCGCCCTCTCCCGCGGAGAGATGGTTCTTCTTCAATGACTTTGATGTTGTGCCGGGGTAATAACAAGACATTTATTTGACCGTATATTCCAGTTTTTCTTTTTTCTTATCCACTATTCCATATTTAATGGATTCAGGGAACGACCTTTTTGTCATAAACCTCATCGCTATGGATGTTGAATAATTTTCAGCATCCTCTAAAGTCTGCCATTCGTACAATCCCAGGCATACTCCTGTTTCATGATCAACCGCCCAGTATTTCGACCTGAACCCCCTGAAGCCCATAAAAACCATCATGGGCAAACGGGAAAATCGTATGTTTTCATCTATTCCCATGTTTTTCGGTTTGAATCGTACCCAGAAATACGCCCCTGGTTGCGGGGTTCCGGGAGGGACGAGTATAGATATGCGTCGAAATATTCTGAACGATTTACCGTCGGGCATTTCGATTTCTCGATCAACCGCATTACGGTCGAATTGTACTCTTTTACGGATAAACAGAAAGAGTGTTTTTAATATTCCGATTATCGGATTGGTCATTCAGTGCGCCTTGCGATTTATTCAGCGTTCGGTAATTTCTTCCCGCAGGTATTCACCGCTGGACATGTCGATGCCATGGAGCACCACCTGGTCGACCGACGGCATTATCGATTTGCCGCTTGTGGTTATATAAATGCGAGTGAGGTAGCTTCGCCTTCCGTTAATGTCCGTGATCGCCCTCGGCCGGTTCTTGTCCAGCACCACGGTGATGGATCTTTCGCTGAATGAGCGGATCGCCATGCGGTAATGGCTCCCCTCCCGCACCGATTCAATATCGAATCCGTAGGCCCATTGTTTTTCAATATAATTCAGTTCTTCCCTCCGGCCGCCCTCTTCCCGCATGATCCAATAGGCGTCAACAGGTCGTGCCTGGTCAAAAAGTTTTCTCGCGACCACTCTGGCGTCGTACACAACGATGTTGCTGTTGACATTGCGCTCTATCACAAAGAGTCTTTCTGTTGATGTCTCTCCGGCGAAAATTGGCAGGCACACCAAAAGCGCCAAAGCGAATGCCGTACATCGTATCATGTCAACAATCTCCATTCGGCGATTCGCTCATCACTTGAAAAACGGCGAAAGCCTTGTAAATTCGTCGGTTGCGGACCGTTCATTACACATACACGCCATCGCCAGTACGCAGATATGGGTTTCGATACCGCACAGAATGACCGATTTGCTGCCGAGAGAAATGATCCACTCCTCAATCGCGTCGTCCGGCATTCAGTCATAACAGGTTTTATCGAACGAGTCGATCACGGAGAGATAGTTTTAACGTCCATTATCGTGGGCACCATCCCCTGTCCACAACTTTTTATATGAAAGAGGTCTTTCGATACCAGCATATCCTTTTCGCATAGAGGAATGAGCACCGGCCGTCCTGTAGACGGACGGTAGTGCAACATCAGTCAAAGTACAGAGCGTTCCATCCACTGAATACCAGAACGATGGTCATGTGGGCGTTCCCGGGGGCCCGATCGGCAGGTGGTTTCTGCTGAAGACGAACCGGCCTTCTTTCATAACGATCTCCGGCGACCGGTAGGCACGCACGTCTTCCAGTGGGTTTGACCTGAGAAAGACAAGATCCGCGAGCTTTCCATTCTCCACGGAGCCGAGGCGGTCCTCCATACGAAGTATGCGTGCGCCGTTTATCGTGGCGACCCTGAGTATCTCGTCGTTGCGGAAACCCGCCCGGGACAGAAATTCCAGCTCGCGGTACTGCCCGCCGAAATAGGCGAGGGGCATCCCGGCGTCGATGCCGAGACCTATCGTGACACCGGCATCGCGCATCCTGATCAGGTTCTCCGTGCCGTGAAGTATCATGCCGAAGTAGAGCTCGGGATCGACAAGAAATATCTTTTTTCTCCAGAGGTTGTCGATGCCCACGCGCCGGTAGTTTCCGATCTCCCGAATGTTCTTTTCATGAATTACACGGTCGCAATGCTCCAGAGCCCCCTCGTCGAGATACCCCCTTCGTATCTCCAGCTCGTTCATGACGAAGTCGTTCCTGAATCGTTCCGGCAGGGTATCGTACGCCTCCTCCATCAGGTAGGAAAGCCCGATGGTCATGGTAGGGACGACGGAAACCTTCTTCTTCAGCATCAGTTCGATGTCCCGGTCGGAAAGGACGGAATCGGAAACCATGTGTTCGAGGGAGTTTACGGGATACTTCATGGCCCTGTCGAAACCGAACTTGCGATGCACGTGGCACGAGACCGGAAGCCCCGCGCCGTCCGCGCGGGTGAATATATAATCCAGCATCTCGTCGGAATAAACGGGGATCGGCTCCTTCTTGCAGAACACCGACCGATTGTCCATGGTGAGTTTGATGAAGGAGGCGCCGGCCGCGTTTTTCTTTATCACGCGTTTCAGCTCGTCATAACTTCTGAAATTCGTCATTACCATGCCGGTGAAGAGGGCGGCGACGGCGGCGAGTGGATGCGCGTCGGTCGGCGGGATATCGGGATGGCCCCCATTGATGTTTAAAAGGGAATTGCAGTATATCACGCGCGGTCCGTTCATCCTTCCGTTTTCGATATCCGTGATGATGCCGTGGAGGGTGAGGGGGAAAGACCCGACATCGCGGTAAGTGGTGATGCCGCTTTCGATGCCTATGGTGAACTGACGCTTCTGGAAGGCCAGGTGGCGAGAGAAGTCAATTGTATCGATGGTGAATGACGAGGTTATGGTCGGGTGGCAATGGGCGTCGATGAGTCCGGGTATAATGAAGGCTCCCCGGGCATCGATATTTATGGCCCCCGGGGAAGGAATAGGGCCTGTTTCAACGGCCTGGATGAGGCCTTTGCGTATCAGGAGGGAGGACCCGGCACCTGTTTTTCCCTTTCTGACGTCAATGACAGAGCAATTGGATATGACGATGTCCCTGCTGTAGTCGATCGGGGGAATGTTCCTGAGGGGCACGATCGCGCATCCCTGTAGCGGCTGGAGCGCCGCAAGGGCTGCGGCTGCCGTGCCGAGGCGTATAAAATCCGCCCTGGTAATTTTGTCGCTATGAAGATCGATCGCACCCTTTTTCATCAATGTCTCCCCACACCTGATTCTCGAATGCCGCGTGTCCCCCATGCTGCTGGGTGGAGGGGGGGGTGTGTCAAGTATAAAATTAACAAGTGTTAACTTTTAAAACGTGAGTGACCGGATTCTGACATGGAAATTTATCAGGGAGATTTTCGAGTGGTGGGTGTATCCGGAGCCCCCACTATTCCTTCTTGATAGAATCGTCTTTATATACCATCATTATTGAAGACCCGACAGAATTCCATTGATGCAATAGTGGCGATTTCGCTTCCGCCGGGTAGTGTGAAAAATGTCAATCCTGAGATCCCGGAGGATGTAATGGGCCCATTAACGGGCGAACACTTTATTATCGAGGAAATTCCGACATAATTATGAGCAGCCCAGGTGACTTAATGAGTTTTATGTGAACCATTTGGGGAGAAGAAATAAGAAATTGCAACAGAAATAACCCTGGACAGGGGGCTTAAAATTTTTGAAATCGATATCCTGGTTATTCTCCACGATGCGGAGTGGCACCGAGGGAGCGTAGTGTGAGGGAAGCCTCCCCGGCGACTCGAGGTCGCCGTCCGAAGCCGGGGCAACCACGACGGGCCCTATCAACGCTTCGATCTCCTCGATTGGCGTTCCGCCGGGGCGCAGGATCAACGCACCTTCGTCATCTAGCTTCAGGATCGTTGATTCCACGCCCACAGCGCAGTCGCCTCCGTCGATGATCATTTCAACCCGGTCCCCGATCTGATCACGCACGTGGACTGCCCTGGTGGGACTGATATAGCCGAAGCGGTTCGCGCTCGGGGCCGCGATTGCCGTGCCGCTCTGCCTGATGAGGTCGAGGGCGATCAGGTGATCAGGCATCCGTATCGCCACGGTCTCGAGACCGGCGGTGACGATGCCGGGGACCCGATCGCTTTTCGGCAGGACCATGGTGAGAGGACCGGGCCAGAACCTCCCGGTATGCCACACTTACTGCCGATAAATCTATTGTATCCCATGGGCCGGTGCCTGACATGGCTAAAATTCCTTGATGATCAGTGATATCACGTTACGTGCGAACAAAAACTATAATTAAGGAATAGCTGAATTCCTATGATAAAACTTGAAAATGTTTCACTCTATTTTATTGATAAGAAAGAATACATCTTAAAAGAGATTACCTGGCATATAAAGGAAGGGGAAAACTGGGTACTCTTTGGAAGGAATGGTTCCGGTAAAAGCAAGCTCCTTGAAATAATAGCAGGGTACCGCTCAGTGAGCAGGGGAACTGTTATCAGGTTCAACAAGGGACAGACCGGCACTGACATACGAGAGATGAGAAAACGAATCGGGTATATCAGCACCTCATTAAAGGACCAAGTTTCTCCACATGAAAAAATAATCGACATACTACTGAGCGGAGTGTATGCCTCAATCGGTCTGTATGAGGATCCTGACAGCACGAACAGGGAAAAGGCCCTGCGACTGATTGATATAATAGGATTGGGGCAGCGCCAATTAGAACCATTCAATCATTTTTCAGATGGGGAAAAACAGAAGGTCCTACTGGCACGGGCTATAATTCGCGATCCGGACATTCTGATTCTCGATGAGCCTTCAATGGCCCTTGACCTCGGTGCACGTGAAGAAGTATTGGGAACTATTAAACGTTTACAGGAACATAAGGGGTGTTCGGTAATTTATGTTACTCATCATACTGAAGAAATCAGTCCTCTTTTTACGAAACTCTTTATTCTTCATAATGCACGCTGTCTTTATAAAGGAGATGTGCCAGGGGGAATTAATAATGAAATGATGAGTGAAATATTTCAACAGAAGGCAATGGTTGTTCAAATGAATGGGAGATATTATTCTATGCTGAAATAACCAGTCCGGCCCGTGGCGGAACTGAATAATTGAAAGCGGGGGCTGTGGGCCCCCATTTGAATCTTGAGCGCGCGGTTAAAGCCGCGCGGGCGAAACTTTTTTCTGAAGGGCCTTTGGTATACCAGACTCACAGGGCACCTTTGTTGAACACAATCCACATCCATAAATAAAGATGTGGTAATTGTTATTGCAATGCTTCAGCGAATTTGCCACATGGTGTGAGCACTTTTCTTTATCGTGGCCATGGTTGCCGGAAATTGCATCGACCGGGCACCGTTTCGCACAGGCAAGGCAGCCCTTCCCCTGGTAATGGAGACAAAAGCCATGGATATCCTCTACCCGTTTCCTGTTACGTGATAGCTTCAGGTTTACCACAAAACTGCCGGCACGGTGGGCACACCCTTTTTCAGTGATCAGAAAATCATGCACACCGAAGGTTCCAAGGCCTGCGGCGTAGGCCATGTGACGGTGAGACCATGGTGATGCCCACCCTACCCCTGGATACCGTTTTTTATTGAACATGGGGGTTGCATCCGGTGCGATTGCAAGTATTCCTTTTCCCATGAGGTCAGCAACGATCTCTCTCACGAAGGTCTGGCTGAAGGTTTCGCCATTGAGCCTCGTCTGGGCCCACCGTTCAGCAGGCCAGGTCTGCATAGTCCTGTTCTCCTTTTTCGTCGCTTCCGTAAGCGGCATGATAAAAGAAACAACCGATAGTTCATGGGGCTCCGGAGCCGGGACTCCATTTTTCTTTGCCTGCCATGCCATGATTTCATAGGGAGTGAAATGATGGGGCCCGATTATTTCCTTGAACTCGTGAAAGATCGGATCATCCCCGGGAACGAATCCGACGAGGGGCTCATCAAATATCCTCTCACCAATGAATGGATACTCCATGCTGTTGTCCGGATGATTCCGAAATATTTCTTGTATGGTATCCATAAACCACTGTTTATTAATCTCAGGGGGGTTCACTGCTGTATTGAGAGGCGGCTGTTTCGGATGGCCTATACCGCGAAGTTCCGCAAGTGAATTCATAATGCCACCGATATCGGTCACATATGAGCATCTCCGATACCGGCGCTTCATCTTTTTATGATGCATGCATCCTCCCGTGGAATACGGTGTGCGGCTGCCATGAGGCTCCCCATAACAACAACTGCCCGCGCGCAATCCGGTGGCACGGACATTCCATCAATCCCGGGTAAAAGCTCCCATCCAACAAATTCGATTACGGAGCAAATTTTTTCTTTATCATTTTTGCCACTGGAGAAGGGATGCTGTTCAGTGCGCCCAGCAGATGGGGTAATGCTTTCAGTTTCAGCCCCTCGTACTCACTCGGCACAATTGCGTCAATCAAATGCGGCCCCGGCTCTTGAAACGCTTTGTCAAGCGCGCTGGTAAACTCTTCCGATGTATGAACCCTCTGTGCGGGCATCCCCATCCCTCTGGCAATAGCAACGAAATCAATCCCGGGGTGCGACAGGTCAAGCTGTGACTTTGCTTTTAGTCCGGCTTTCTCTGCCCCGACTCGCTCCAGCTCGATGTTAAGAATCGCATAGGATCGATTGTTACAAACAACAATGGTAACATCGAGTTTTTCTCTGACCATCGTCCATAATGCTTGGATCGTATACATGGCGGACCCATCGCCCACCAGGGCAAGTACCGGTCGACCCCTGCCGGCGATGGCGGCCCCAAGGGCCACCGGCAATCCCTGGCCGATGGCCCCGCCCGTAAGAGTGAGCAAATCGTGTCGTGGCGCACCGGCAGTGAACGCCGGCAGTTGCACACCGGAGGTTTGTGATTCATCGGAGATGATTGTATTCTCCGGTAAAAGGGCACCTATGGCCTGGCATACCTTCGACCCGGTTAGTTTACCCCTTGGAAGCTTCGGCCTTTTAGCTCGCTGCAATTTTGGCTCGGTCGTTTCGGCTTGTACTGCTGATACCAGTCTTTGAAGGCTTCCCTCGGCATCCTGATCGGGTTCGACCAGGTGGTGAACCGTACATGACTCAGGCACGAGATAACTTTTCTTTCCCGGATATGCAAAAAATGAAACCGGGTCCTTTGCGTCGACCATGACAAGGTTTTTAAAACCATGCAGTTGAATTGATGCCATCTCTGCGAGATAGGCAATTCTCTCTACATTCGGCAGTCCCGCTCCCCGCTCCATTCGCGCAGGAAACACCTCTGCGAAGAGTGTTGCTCCCGTTTTTTCTGCAATTCGAGAGGCGGCGATCAGGCCTTCTTCCAGCAGGACTCTCCTGCCTAACAGCAACGCCGTTTTTTTCCCCTGCTTCACCAGCACGTCAGCAATTAGATGTACGACTGCATCGGAAGCTGTTTCCGAAGCGGCTGCGGGCAGAACGCCTGCTGCCTTCCCTCCTTTACTCCACGACACATCGGCAGGTACAATCAGGGTTGCTATTTGCGCCGGCGGCCCCTTGGCTGCCGCAATCGCCTTCGCCGCATCAGCCGCGACCTGTTCTGTTGAGGGACACGTGTGAAACCATGCCGAACAATTGCGCGCGACTGTTTCAATATCCGATTCCAGCGGCGCATCGTATTGCTTATGGTACGTTGCGTGGTCACCAACAATGTTGACCAGTGGCACCCGCGCCTTGCGGGCGTTGTGCAGGTTCGCCAGCCCATTGCCGAGACCGCATCCCAGATGCAGCAGGGTCGCAGCCGGTTTATTGGCGATTCGTGCATACCCGTCAGCAGCCCCCGTTGCAACCCCTTCAAACAAGGTCAATACGGCCCTCATGTCGGTACTGTCCAATGCGGCCACAAAGTGCATTTCGGACGTTCCCGGATTTGTAAAGCAGGTGTCTATACCATTGTTAATAAGAGTCTGGATTAATGCTTTCGCGCCGTTACTCATCAGCACACCTTCCGTACCATTACCGAATCTTTTTCACATAACTGGCATCCAGTTTATGGATGGCATCACACCCGATTAATTGCATCACCCGCACCATCTCTTCCTGTAAAATCTGGATGGATCGATCCACGCCTTTTTCCCCGCCGGCAGCAAGCCCGTACAGATAGGAACGCCCGATCATACATCCCGCCGCGCCCAGGGCCATGGCCTTGATCACATCCGACCCTCGCCGGATTCCCCCATCGATGTAGACTTCCAGCTTATTGCCCACTGCGGATACGGCCTCGGGCAGCAGTTCAAACGCAGGAGGAGCACCGTCCAGTTGCCGTCCACCATGATTGGACAATACCACACCAGTGGCTCCAATCTCAATGGCCCTCGTGCAGTCTTCTATGCATTGAACACCCTTCAGTATGAATGGACCATCCCATGAATCTCTCAATTTCCTGGCATCCTCCCAGGTCACCGAGGCATCAAACTGTTCATTTACCTTTTCGATCGTCTTTTGGGCATCACCGCCATACGGCAGATGCTCAACCATATTCGCCATTCGAAGCTTTCCTGATGTGATAAACTGAAACGCCCACCTGAAATTGGCAAGTCCACTTAAAGCTGTTTTGATTTTCATTTCAAGGGGCCTGCCATGACCATTACGCAGGTCCCGCTCCCGCTTCCCGAGGGACGCACAATCCACGGCAAGAATTATTCCGCTGTAGCCTGCCTTCTTACACCGTTCGAGAAACTCAAAAACCAGGTCACGGTTTTGCCACACATAAATCTGAAAGAAATGTGATCCGCCTGATATTTTTGCGATATCCTCAATGGACGTGGTGCCCACTGTTGATAACGCATAGGGAATACCCCTTTTTTTCGCGGCATGTGCAGCTGCAGTCTCGCCTTTATAATGAAACAGCCGGGACATCCCCGTGGGGGCAAGGAATAACGGCATGGCATACCGTTTACCCTGCATGCAGGTTGTGAGATCGATGCTTTTTACATTGTTTAAAACCCGCGGAATAAATTCATAATCTAAAAATGATGCGCGATTCCGCGCCATGGTGATCTCATCTTCCGCACCACCTTCTATGTAATCATAGATCACACCCGGTACGGATTTTTTCGCCAATTTGTTTAACTCTTCAATTGAATAGCATCGGTCCACGTTTCCCATTTGTCAGCAATCCTTCTCTCTCTGAAGATAACAACAATAATCTCTGCACGTACCTTCCTTATCATGAAAGGTTCTAAGACATATGAACGGTTATCGGCAATTTCATAAGAATGAATTAGACTGACATGTCAGTTTAATTCAAGTTGCAATACACGTCAACTTATTATTATCCAGGAAACTTCTCCCAATTGCAATTACGGTCATGGGACCTAATGGACGTTATCGGTAGTATTTCTGGCACACAGATGGGGACATGGCAACACAAAAACTGCTGGCTAGGGTGCTTGAAATTTATTTTTAAGAATTTTCTCTACATAAAAAACAGTTCAAAATACAAAAATTTTTTACTAAGAGTTAATCCCTTCCCCCAGAAGGACCTTTTCATACTGAAAAGTACTTTGCCGGCAATTGCACACTATATGATGATACTAATAAGACAACCCCCTGTTGCCAGGGGGTTGTCTATCCCGGGATCTGAATAATGAATTTTTCCGGTTACCTGAGGTACGCGGCAGCCTTGGAGGCCACGTCGGACTTGGTGACCAGCTCCATGTGGTCATAGCTCCAAAAGGTGGCCACGTGGGTCGCGCCGCTTATCTGCTCGTCTCCGCGGGCGACCGCGCCGTCGCTGTCGCGCCAGTAGACAGTGGTCAGGGTATTCCAGCCGAGCAGAAGCTCGCCGCCCCATCCCCAGCAGTCCCAGCCGTCGCCGTCCCCGCCGATCGTGTAGATCTTGCCGCCGCTATACAGGGGCGCGCCCACCACTGGATAGGCCGGATTGAAGGTGTTGATCACGTAGCTCGGCTTGAGCTGGTTCGCGGCCGCTTCCGCGCCTATGAAGAAGGACAGCCATGCCGCGACATTGGCCAGGGGGGATCCTTTATGCGGGGTCCCCAGGGTCACCAGGCCCGCCACGGTGTAGGAGTAGCGTTTGATGTAGCAGCGGCTGACAAGGCCGCCCATGCTGTGGGCGATTATGTTGAACTGCGAGCTGAGTCCGTAGGAAGACTGGAGCTTGGTTATTTTAGCCCTCATCTTGGTCGCCTGGTCGTAGATCGTGTCGTCACCGGCAGTGTAGTCATTTTCTCCACAGAAGCGGATGACCCTGCCGTTGATGGTCCGCGTCCAGTATCTGGTTGAATCGTTGGTGTAGATGACATACACGTTCCCCGAGCCCCAGATGGAAGCGACTTTATCGAGAAACGCGTCGCTCCACTGGTGCTTGTTCGTCAGGCCGTGCATCAGCACAAGATCATAGGTCTTGGCCGACGCGGCAATAGACGCCATCATAAAAAAAGCCATTGCAAGGATGAGAACCTTTTTCATTACCAACCTCCTTAATCAGGCTCAAATATTATTAAGTAAACCATAAAAACCATCCAGACGGTTTTTATGGTTTTAATATAGCATTGCCCCTTATCATTGTCTGGCCAAATCATATTAAAATTGATTTTGTCCAGAAAAATGTACATTTTTGATAAATTTAAATACGATTATGGGCCCTTAACGAACTATTCTTTTACCCGAAATTCGGTTGGAGTACTGCTATAAACCTTGAGGAAGGCGCGGTTAAACGTTCTGAGGCTTTCAAAGCCAACAGCATAGGCAATATCGATAATGTTTTCATTCGTTTCGATGAGCATTTTCGCAGCGTCTTTGATGCGCAATTCGTTGATATAGTCCCCGATCTTTTTACCCGTATAGATGGCGAAGTATTTGCCGAGGTGGTTGGGGCTCATGCCGGCCATTGCGGCCAGTCCCTCCCGCGAAAGATTATCATGATAATTTCCGGCGATATAGCTGATGACGGAGTTCAACTTCTCTTCGGTTCCGGGAGTGACCGCCCCGTCCTTCCGGTCCCTCTTTCGCGCCACTGCCCCGAATCCGGCCCGAAGGCGAATGGCCGCGACTCCAAGTATATCTATCAGAAAATCGGCATCTTCGGCGGAAAAAGGAAGACTGCCGGGTCCTCCTTCCACACAAGACACGCCAATCACCCCGCCGGCATCTCGTATGGGTACGCAGAGAACGGGACAGGTGATGGAATCGCTTTTTTTCACCCCATCAGCCGTTCCATGGCCCGTCTCCGGGCCATTGTCCCACCGGGCGCAATCAGCGGAATACGCCGAAGCCGCCGTCATCCGATGGCGCGTCGAACCGGCCGACAGCGCTCCCCGCTCGAAACGGGGGGAACAGGCATCATCGGCCGGATCGCCGAAGAACAGGGAACAGCCATGTGCTCCCGTCATCTCGATAGAACGCGACGTTATAAGATCGAAGAGCGTCTCCTCGGTTGCGCATGCCGCAATCTCACGACCGATCCTGGCCGCGGCCTCCGCGCGTTCACGGCCCATTACTTCTTTAAGCGCAGATATGCGTCCCTCGTCCCCCCTGATGCCCAGCATGAGCGCAATGCGCGCGGCATGAAGCACCGCTCCGATATCGGCAAAAACGTGGTACGCCTCTTCGAGATGCTCCCGGGATGCGCGATCCTCTCCGGCATGGGTGAGAAATACGCCATATTCATAGAGTCCCTGTGCCATCTCAAAACGCCGGCCGGTTCGGCGACACGCAGCAATACTCTGTTTAAAGTATGACACGGCTTTCGACCGTTTGCCCATAACCGCATACCACTGCGCCATCACGCGCAGCGATCCACCATGATGGGTAATCCACCGACGCGTCTTTCGCACCGCGAGCCGCACGTGGCGCCGTATGCGTTTCAGTTGATGCGCGCGCTCAGCCGCCGAAAACTCGTGTTCTCGCCGCAGGTATTCGTCGAGGTGAGCCTGGGCGAGCGCCGGATACAGCAAAATAACGTACTGCTTCAGAAAATTTTCCCGTTCGCAGAGCACGCGCGCCTCGATGAGATACGCGATCGCCGCTCCCGGCGCTTTGCGTTCAAGCGCGTTCATCCCGAGCTCGATGAGCGATGAACAATAGTTGAAGGGAATCTCTCGCTCCTGGCTCAACGCCCGTGCGCATTCGGCATGGCGATCTGCCGCAACGAGGTCGCCCTGCTCGCGATAGATCTGGGAGTAATAGATGTCCGCGGCGGTAATCGCATAGGCGTCTTCGGCCTCTTCAGCATTGCTTCGATAGCGCTGGTTCATCTCCAGTGCGCTCCAGTAGTCGCCGGAGTAATAGTAACAGTGCTCAAGACCGTTGAGCACCATGGCGTACTCCTTGGCGTCACCCAGCCGGCGATAGATATCCAAAGCCCGTTTGAAATAGAGTGCGGCGGCGGTATAATCGCCCGTCCATTCATGGAAGTATCCCAATAATTCACAACTTTTTGCGACGCCACCCTCATACCCGAGTGATTCATTCAGTGCGAGTCCCTGTATATGATACCGGATCGAGCGACTAAAAAGCGGGATAGCCATGCACATGGACGCGTAGCCGTTGAACGCCGTCGCCAATTCCGCCGATGGTCCGATACGGCGTTCGGCGATGTTCAGCACCCGCAGCACCAGTCGCACGAGCTTGATCTGGTCATTGAGGGCGTAGGTCATGGCGAGCGGTTCATAGAAGCGGAGAATATCGCGAAACCGACCGGCATCGTTTCGAGCAACCCGACGCACCAGGGCAAGGGGGAACGTGCCATGCGCCGCGTGCCCAAAGAGTTCGCGAACGATTCCGGCAACCACGGCGCCCCTCGACCGCGGTAAAACGTCCCCGAGCAGGGCCAGACCCCGGGCCGAATTCTCTTCGCATCCGATCCAGTCGCCGCGTCGATAACAGGCATCGCCAAGGTGCCGGTATACGGCGGCCCGATCCGCATTATTGGTAATCAACGGTAAAACTGCCTGGAGGGTTTCGATTCCCGCATCGGTGCGGCCGGTTATGATCTGCAGCTCGCCGACCGCAACGCTGCACTTCACAAAGAGCGCACGATGCAACTCGCCGGCGGGGCGATCGATACTACGGATCACCTCCTGCAGGTATCGGCCGGAACTCTCGAGGGCATAGCGCTCCCGTGCGCGCATTCCGGCTTCGTAGGCCCATCGGCTGATCATGTCCTTTTCGGCCGCTTCGATGGCATGGTGCGCGATATCGAAGAGGCCCTCATCAGTCCGTTCGGCGTGCATTCGGATGAGGGCCTCCGCGGTCATCCGGTGAAGTTCCCGCCTCCGCTCCGTCGCGAGCTTGTCGGATAAAGCGTCCCTGATGCGATCATGCATGAACGAGTAGGTGCCCCGTGACTGTCGATCCGTTTCAAGGAGATATCGTTCAACGGCATGATCAACCGCTTCAAGGACCCGGCCGATGTCGCAGCCGCATACCTCCGCGACCAGCTCAAGGCTGAACGATCGGCCGATGACCGCGGCCACCGAAAGAATGGAACGCGACGCCTCATCGAGATCGCCCAGCCGTCCCTGCAGCACCGCCGCATCGGTAGTGGAATCCTCGAGCGAGGCCAGGCTGCCCCGGTCCACGGTCCAGCGGCCGTCGCGATAGCACACCGCCCCCACTGCGATACAACGCTTGATAAGCTCAAGGGCAACAAGGGGTATTCCATGACTCCGTGGATAGACGTGCCTTGCCAGGGTTTGAATATCGTCACCATCGTCGCGCAGAAGACTCGAAATGAAAAGCGCATGCGTTCGCTCGTCAAACGCGGCAAGGGAAATATGCTCCCGCGTCGTCCGGTCACCCGGGCCGCGCGCCAGGATTCTGCCGATACCGCCCGAATGCTCCGATCCGCTCCAGGCGGTCAGTACGATCATTAGCGGATGATCGTCCCCCGTCGATGCGGCCTCGGCGAGAATCGCCATTGTCTCCTCATCCGACCAATGCGCCTCCTCGATGACGAGCACCAGTCCCCGTTCACAGTCACCCAGAAATCCCAGGAACCGCGCCGCGATAACGTTAAAGCGGGCCGTTTCATGATTAATCTTGACCGCCTCGACCGGACCCGGCTCTCCAATGACAGCCGCAATCGAGGGACTCAGCTTCGTCAAAAGCGCTCCCACGCTTGAGAATTCGCGTGCCGCCCCATCACGCATCGCCGCAACCTTCTCTCCCGGATAGGTGACAAACCGCCGCACATAGCCGCCGAGCGCCTCCGCAAGCGGCCCATATGGCTTCGCCGATTCCTGCGAAACACATCGGCCCTCGATGACAGCGCCACCGGTTTCGTAGACATGATATTTAAACTCGTCGATAAGACGGGTTTTCCCCGATCCGGTCGGGCCGGTAACGACACAGAGAGCGCAGCTTCCCCCTCGGGTGATTGCATAGAGCTTTTTCAGCCGATCGATTTCCCGCTCCCTGCCGACCAGCGGTCCGTAGAGATCGACCCTGAGCGAATGATCATCGAGTCCGGGTATGAAATCCATATCCCCCCGAAACACTCGCTCCAGATCGGCCCTGAGGCCTTTCGCTCCTTGATAGCGCTGGTCGGGCTCTTTTTCAAGAAGGCACATAATGATGCGGTCAAGCATGATGGGTTGACGGTTGATGAGGCGCGATGGGGGATCGGGAACTACCGTCAGGTGCCGATGAACGACTGACGTCACGCTGTCTCCGGTGATGGGCATGCGGCCGGTTGTCATGTGATACAACAGCACGCCAAGAAGATACAGGTCCGTGCGCTCATCCACCCGACGGCGGAAGAGTCCGGTCTGTTCCGGTGCCAGATAGCCGAAGAGATCCATGCGCTCATCGGGGCCGAATTGACCGGTATACTCGATCAGGTGCGCCAGGCCAAAGCCGTCAAGCAGCACCTCGCTGTCGCGCTCCTCTCCTCCGGCATTCTTCACCGCTTTCGATTCATCAGGCCCGCAGATGGAGATATAACCGGGACGTATGCTTTTATGGACAACCCCCCGTTCGTGGGCGTATTCAAGCGCCCGGCACAGATCGACGGCATATCGAACGACATCCCCGGCCGCCACCGGCCCCTTCCGCAGATGGTCGGAAAGGCTCCGGCCCCTGCGGTGCCGGGTGATTACATAGGGCATTCCGAAATGCTCGCCGATATCGATCACTGGGAGAATGGAGGGATAGTCGAACCGCCGGACGATGGCCATCTCTGAACGGAAACGGATGGCGTCTTCAACGCGCGTCGAAACGGCATCCGCCCTGAACACCGTAACATCGACGGCCTCTCCGCCCGCGGTCGGATACGCCCGATAGCGCACACCGAACTGATCCGCGCTGATCTGCTCGGCAACACGGTACGAACCGCCGATTGTTTTCCCGATTATATCCATCGACTTCGCGATCCTGACCGTAGTGGTATGTCGTTAAAGAGAAAAGTCAAGATATTATTATCGTACGGGAAAGCCTTCTATGGGGCGCGAGACGAATGGACAGATGCAGGATCCGCTTCCCCCTGCGCGACCAATCGACATTGAGAATTCGCTCGATGGATACCATTCAACTGAATGACAAGAAAATATACTAAATGAGTGAAACCATGGCTCTGAAATAATTATCATCAGATCTGGTATGACAAGGGTAACCATTAATCCTTGGAGGACATCAATAACTGAGGAATGACTCCCTGAATTCCCGGCGGGCTTGCGTTGCCCGTAACCAGAAAACAGCGATGTTACCTGCCGTCAAAACCGGATGACAGGAGGAACCGTGCTTCAGGGATAAGAACACGGCGGATTTTATATATATCAAGGAAACTTCTCCCAATTGCACTTACGGTCATGGGACACAATGCGTTTTATGTGAAACATTTGGGGAGAAGAAATAAGAAATCGCAGCAGGAATAACCCTGGACAGGGTGCTTAAAAGTTTTCTTCGCACTTCCGTATGTGTTCCCGGAGGAGCCCCAGGGCCTGGTCCGAAGCCTTACGATCCTCCTCGCTTGAGTTGACCTCCTGGTAGTCTTCGATGAGACGCACCTTGTCCTCGAAGAGCTCTTTTTTCAATTCATAGAGTCTTTTTCTCTGTTCAATCGTGGCGGTCCCGTATCTCGTCAGGGCGTCGTACTGCAGTATCTCCCGAATCTTCCCCATGTGGTCTTTAATCACGTCTTTCGATGTTCCGATCGGCAGGAGAAGCTCCGGGGGAAGGTCTTCCATGGCGGCGAACCGTCCTATGATATCCATCATCTCCCTGGTGAGGGCACCGGGGCTGTCGAGCTCCTCCGGGGGGCGGCGGTATTCTCCCGTGTCATCCATGCCGGAGAAGAGGCGGGGTACGATGTCCCACGGCCGTTCCTCGTTGGCCACGCTCACTGGATCCCTGGACTCACCGGTCGATTCTTCCGCAGCGGGTTCTCCGTTGCCCGGTCTGTCATTGTCGTCCGGTGAAGGGATGACGAGGAAGACAACGAGGGCCGCGAGGGCGGCAACGGCAAGGATGATCACTTTTTTCACTGTCATTGGAGGAATGTCCCGCCATGAGCGTCTTTTGTCAAGATCAATCCATAAGTCCGTTCACCCCCGTGGCGGGGGTGAACGGTTAAGGAGGATTGTGCTGGAGAGATGCCTATCTCAGGTAAGACGCAGCCTTGGTGGCCACATCTGCTTTCGTTACGAGTTCCAAGTGGTCATAGGACCCGAATGTGGCGACATGGGTGGCGCCGGATATCTGCTCGTCCCCACGGGCAACCGCGCCGTCGCTGTCCTTCCAGTAGATCGTAAAGAGGATGTCCCATCCGACCTGGAGCTCTCCGCCCCATCCCCAGCAGTCCCAGCCGTCGCCGTCACCCGCGATGGTGTAGATTTTACCGCTGTCGGCCAGGGGGGCGCCGCTTACGGGGTAGGCCGGATTAAAGGTGTTCTTCACGTAGCTGGGCGTCAGCTGCTGGGTCGCCGCCGTGGCGCCCACGAAGAATGCGAGCCACTGCCCGGAATTGGCCAGGGGCGATCCCTTGTGGGGAGTGCCCAGGGTGACCAGACCCGCAACAGTGTAGGGGAAGCGCTTGATATAACACCGTGATACCAGTCCGCCCATGCTGTGGGCGATTATGTTGAACTTGGCGCTCAGGCCGTAGGATTGCTGCAGCTTGAGAATCTTCGTCCTCATCAGGGAGGCCTGGGTGTAAATCGTGTCGTCACCTGCGGTGTAATTGTTCTCGCCGCAGAATTAGATCGTGCGTCCTCCGATGGAGCGCGTCCATACCCTGGTGGATTCGTTTGTGTAGATGACGTAGACATTCTTAGAGCCCCATTTCTCGGCACACTTGCTCAGGAAGGCGTCGCTCCAATGGTGCTTGTTGGTAAGGCCGTGAAGCAATACAAGATCATAGGTCTTCGCCGATGCGGCGATGGAGGCCATGAGAATCACTCCGGCTGCCAGCAGGGTGATTTTTTTCATCGCAAAAAACCTCATAAAAGATTAAATTTGTTTATCTGCAATAAAACAAACCGGCCAGCCGGAATGTTTTATTGCAGATAATATACTGCCCAAAAAACTGATCGGCGATAAATAAATGAACCTCCATAAAAAAGATACAATTATGTCGCCGCAATTGTAGGGGAGGGGATGTGCGTGTTTGCTCTATGGCAAGATTTGATCTTTCCAGAGATATCTAAAGCAGATGGGTTGAACGGCCCTCCCCGAATTCGCCTGGGGAGGGCGTGGTGGTGCTCTGAGACACTACACTTCTGGTGATGCGTAGATTCCAGGATAGTAAGGGGTGGTGGCAACCGGGCGCCCTACCCGTGGCACGTCACTTCTTGGTAACGTCAATATTTTTTCGCACATTTATTTCAAGACCCCGATCATCGTACCTACCACCCTATGCAACCGAATCTAAATCAATACCATTCAATAAAGACATATTCAAATACTTCCTGGAGCTCCAGGTCGATGACGCCACATGACGCAGACGAGCAGCGACCAGCATGAGGGCCGACTCTCCGTCAGGGAATGCGCCGACTACCCTGGTACGTCTGCGAATCTCTTTCATGATCCGTTCAAGACCATTATTGGTTCTGATCCGCTTCCAGTGTTCAACTGGAAACGAGTAATAAGAAAAAGTCTCATCACACCCATAGCGTACGGTTTCGGCTGCTTTGCCGAGTTTCATTTTCATAAGATTTTCAACGACCATATCTTTTTTGCGCCGGGCTTCCTTGATGTTCTCCTGGGCATGGATGGCCTTTAACATGGTCGCCACTTCCTTGATCTTACCATGGGGAACATACGAGAATACATTACGATAAAAATGAACCATGCACCTCTGCCATTTTGCCACGGGATAGAAGTCTGGGATGGCCTCGATTAAACCCTGAGATTTGTCAGATATGATCAGATTGATTTTTTCCAAACCACGGCCCTTTAGATACTGTAAAAATCGTTTCCAACTCTCCTTGTCTTCTTTAAAACCCTCGGAAACGCCGATAATCTCACGAAATCCGTCCTTATTGACACCTATGGCCACCAACACCGACACATTCTTCACTTCTCCGCCCCAGGTCCTCTTTAGCCAGATTCCATCAAGATACACATAGGTATAATGATCTTTCAGCGGCTCGTTGCGCCATTTTTCAATTTCCATATATATCTTCTTGTTCAGGTTGCTTATCGTCCCCGGCGATACTTTGGTGCCCCACAGGGCTTCGGTAATGTCTTCAACTCGACGGCACCGATACCCCGGCTATATACATCTCTATCATCGCCTCTTCGACGGAGATCTCTCTTCTCTTATACCGTTCGATAATCGCAGTCTCAAAGGTCACTTTCCGTAGCTTGGGAATCTGTAGCGTTACCTCACCGCTCTTCGTTAGAAGCTTACGATCATAGTGGCCTGAACGGTTTCCTTTCCGGCTTTCTGTGCGCTCATACCTCTGGGCGTTGCAGATAGCGTCCGCCTCGGCGTCCAACATGGCATTCAGGGTCTCTTCTACCGTAGCGCGTACAAATTCTCCCAAATGATCCTTGACTTTTTGCTCATTAATTTCGATAATCTTACCAGTCATACAAGTCCTCCTCTGACTTTAAATTTTGTGGTTATTATTTAAATCGTCAGATCGAGGACTTTTTTTTTGATTAAAAGTGCGAAAGATATTGTACACTACCGGGTTTTATCGGTAGTGATAATGGCACACGATGAGGTCCTTGACAAGCAAAAACTGCTGGACAAGGTGCTTAAAATTTATTTGATGAATAATAGTTTTGTGCCTGCTGAGCTTGTTGGTTTTAATACTCTTTTATAGGTCAGTGTAAAATTTTTTGCTATTAATTAATTGGAAATATAATTTTATATATAGTGCCCTCATCGGAACTGTTCAATGTTATATGTCCACCTAATTGTTTACATAATACATTTACAAGTTGTATGCCAAGGGTGTTGGGATTTTTTATGTCTATATTTTCAGGAAATCCAATACCGTCATCCATTACAATCAAAACAAAATTATTTGAATCTATATATGATTTAATTGAGAGGGTTCCTTTTGATTTATTCGGAAATGCATGATGTAATGAATTAGAAATGAGTTCATTAGCTATTAGAGCAATAGGTATTATTTTATTGATGTTCAAAAAAATATCATTTTTTATATCAATAATCATTGAAATAGCGGTATTACTATAATGTATAATTAATTTATTAATAAATTTAGAAAAGTTAATTTTTGAAAAATCATTTGTATTATATGATAATTCATGTACTAATTTCATGCTGAATATGCGATTATAAAAAATTTCAAATATAATTTCTAAATCCTTATTTTTTATCCCTTTTTTTTGAAGCTGCAACAGGCTTGAAATCAACTGCATATTATTTTTTACTCTATGATGAATTTCTTTGATTAATACTTCTTTTTCTTTTAGATTTAAAACCAGCTGCTCATGGGATAATTTTTTTTCTGTTATATCTTCAACCATCCGTATATAGTAATCCGGTTTTTCTTTATGGTTTTTAATTAATGAAGTGGTAAGCAATCCCCAGATAATAGAACCATCCTTTCTGATATAGCGTTTTTCAATTTGATAGGTATCTCTGATACCGTTAAAAAGTTCTTTTGAAAGCTTGATGTCTATTTTAGCATCCTCTGGATGTGTAAAATCTTCGAAATTTAAATTTTGAATTTCGTCAATGCTATATCCAAGGAAGCGGGCAAATGCATTATTAGCTTCAACAATTTTTCCTTTTTTATTAACTACAGCAATGCCAATACCGGCTTTTTTAAATATTGCTTCAAATCGAGCTAAATATTCCAGTTCTGTTGCTTTATTTATTAAGGAATTTTTTTTATTTTTAGATATTTTAACTTTTTGTTCAATTTTTCTAAGAATAATTTTTACTGTTGAATATAAATCATTTTCATTAAACGGCTTAAATATATATGCATCAGGTTCAACTATTTCTGCATTATGAAAGATATATGTATCAATATAATTAGCTAAAAATATTATTGCAGCATGTAACAAAGATTTTATTTTTAATGTAAGATTAATGGCAATAGTACCATCAAGGTCATTTCCTAAATTTAAATCAATTATAATTAAATCAGGTTTAAACGCCTTAACAGAAGTTACTAAATTGTTATCAGGGTAAATTATTGATAGAGTTTTAAAATTATATTGTTTTAAAACATTTTGTAAATGTAATGAGACAGGAGCTTTATCTGTAATTATTAATGATTTATATAACATTATATTATCATCAAGGAATTTCCGCCTTATCAGGCACCTGCCAAGGCGACCTAATGGGCTTTATCGGTAGTGATAATGGCACACGAGGAGGTCCTTGACAAGCAAAAACTGCTGGACAAGGTGCTTAAAATTTCGCGCGCGCCGAAAAAATGAGAAATTTTTCGAGAAACGAGCAAAAAATCCACGCGTGCTGTATTGAACAACAGCGGTTATGATGCAAATAAGAAATTGTTTCGATATCCGGCGGCATGTTTACCGTGTCACGGACCCCGTTTCATCCTGAAGTAGCCTCCTGCAAGGAGGTGGGTTTTCCAGAGCTTCCGCCATTCGCGGTCGGCAAAGTAGGCATACACAACTGATTCGATCATTTGTGCGCCACATTCGGGACAGGTTTCAGGATCTGTGTCGAAGGAGCTTTGTATCGCCTTCGCCCATGTTTTTCGTTTAATCAGCTCTAATTTGCGGTTAATTCCATGTGCGGATATCCCGTAATATCGTATCGCTTTACAATGTTTATCCGGAAGATAAAAGAGCATTCTGGCCATGAATTCATAGATGTCCATGGTCATTTCTGAGTAGGTCTTTTCCTTCGTATTTCGATCAACCCAGCTCTTGTATCTGAATGTTATTTTCCTCTTAGCATGGTCAACGCCCGTTATCATGCTGTTGTGGAAGTAGCCTGCCGCAAGGTATTCCGCGGTGCGAAATAATATTTCGTTATTGGTGCCGGATATCGATTGCAAGTGAACATGAAAGCCGTTTTTATAGCGCTCCCTGATATCACGAACTTCTTCTTCTTCGGTAAATATGCCATAATTACGGAATAGACGAAGTGCGGCATTCATCCACGCGAAGCGTATCCTCCGGTAATTCAGGAGCGATGTGCGGTAGCGACGGGTTTAAACCCGTCGCTACCGCACATCACGGCGGTAATATGGTCTTCGCACTAGAATCGATGTTTGAACATGGCACGCATCACCGGGCCCGGCAGTGTAAAGGTGACGTGAAAATGCGAAAGTGTCGTATGCATGATCTCGGACAGGTTCATGGACCAGCCGTAGAGCTTCTTTCGATGGCATGAAAGGCAGAGGCGCGACTTGCAGGAGAAAGGGACCATCAGGACCGTGCCGCACTCCGGGCATGTATGCTTTCTGAACCCGTTACGGAAGTCGCCGCAGGCGAGGAGGCGCGATGTCGTTCGTTCGCAAATACATGGAAGGAGGAACGAATGAAGCAATACAAGTGATGAATAATTCCCGCTAAGTGCTGCGCGATTACTCCTTGACAGAACCGTCTTCCCGTGCCATCACTCTATCGTGTCGATCGCCACGGGCGGGGGCGGCCATGACGCGAGACGCCTCGGAAATGAGATACATCACGCGAGAACGGAGGAAGCCATGGGCGGATTCAAGGAATATGGAAAGTACGACGGCCTCGGTCTGGCGGAGCTCGTCAGGAAGAAGAAGGTCTCGTCCGCCGAGCTCTGCGAGGAGGCGATCGCGCGGATCGAGCGCCTGAACACCGATCTGAACGCCGTGGTGCGTCCAATGTTCGACGCCGCGCGGAAGGCGGCGCGAGGTCCACTTCCGAAGGGCCCCTTTGCGGGCGTCCCCTTCCTGCTAAAAGACCTCCTCGCCGCGTACGCGGGGGAGCCCCTTACCTCGGGATCCCGGGCCTTCAGAAACTACATCCCCGTGCATGACAGCGAGCTGGTGCGGCGCTTTAAAAACGCGGGATTCATCATAATGGGCAAGACCAACACCCCGGAATTCGGGCTTATGGGGATCACGGAACCGGAACTCTTCGGGCCAACCCGGAACCCCTGGAACAGGGAGCACACCCCGGGAGGCTCGAGCGGGGGCTCCGGGGCCGCGGTCGCGGCGGGCATGGTTCCCCTGGCATCCGGGGGGGACGGGGGGGGCTCCATAAGGATTCCCGCTGCTTACTGCGCCCTCTTCGGGCTGAAGCCGACGAGAGGCAGAAACCCCTCGGGCCCCGATAACGGCGAGTTCTGGCAGGGCGCCGCGGTGGAGCACGTGCTTACCCGCTCCGTGCGGGACAGCGCGGCGGTCCTTGACTTCACACAGGGCAGCGCGCCCGGTGCGCGTGCCGCAACCCCCCCGCCGAAGCGGCTCTACATGAAGGAGATAGCGGCGAAGCCGGGCAAACTCAGGATCGCCTTCTCCACGGTGTCGCCCATCGGAAGGAAGGTCGATTCCGAGTGCGTCGCCGCGGTTGCCGGTGCGGCGAAACTCCTGGAAGGCCTGGGCCACCGCGTCGAGGAGGAGGCCCCGGAGATCGATGGCATCGCCCTGGCGCGCTCCTACCTGGCAATGTACTACGGGGAAATCGCGGCCGATATTGCGGCGAGCGCGAAGCTCCTGGGGCATAAGCCCCGTCCGGAAGAGTTCGAGCTTACGACCCGTGTGCTGGGCCTCCTCGGGAGGACCTTTACGGCCGAGGAGTTCGTCCTCGCCCTTCGGGAGTGGGACAGGGCGGCCCTTGCCATGGCGCGCTTTCATGAACGGTACGATCTCTACATGACGCCCACCGTGGCGGCACCTCCGGTCAGGGTAGGGGAGCTGGCGCCGAAGGCCGTCGACCGTATCGGGATGATGGTCATCAACGGACTCGGGCTCGGCGGGGCGCTGAAGAAGCTCGGCGTGGCGGAGGAGCTCGCCTTCACCAACCTTGAAAAGACCCCCTTCACCCAGCTTGCGAACCTCACGGGTCAGCCCGCCATGTCGGTCCCTCTTCACTGGACCGGTGCCGGTCTACCCCTGGGGGTCCAGTTCATCGCCCCATTCGGCGACGAGGCGGCGCTCTTTCGCCTCGCCGCACAGCTGGAAAAGGCCGCTCCCTGGTTCGACAGAAGGGCACCGATGGGGGAGTGACGGCACGGAGTCCCGAAAAATATTCCTTGCGAAATTGCCCCGCCGATTTACAGATGACCATCCCCGGCGATTCAGGAGCCCCGGAGAGCGCTTCATGACCGCCACGGCGCGTCATTCTTCATAGAGGATTCATTCGGAGGGTTGATGAAAATTGGCATATTGGGTCTGCCCCAGTCCGGCAGGCGCACGATATTTGGACTGCTTACCGGATTAAGCGGAGCCGTCCCGGAGGGAGAGGGTAAGACGTCGGTGACGGGTTTCGCGCCGGTCCTTGATCCGAGGTTCGACGATCTCGCGGCCCGGTACCGTCCCAGGAAAGAAACGAGGGCGCGTTTCAGCGTGGAGCTCCTCCCGGCCCTTGAGGACAACGCAATCAGGGAGGGGACGGTCTTCAACGACATCGCCGGCACCGACGCCCTCTGCGTGGTGGCGCGGGAGTTCGCCGACGACAGCGTCTATCACCTGAAGGGAAGCGTTGACCCGGCGAGGGACGTCGACGCCGTCATGGCGGAGCTTCTTCTCCATGACCTGGTGTTCATCGAGAAGCGTCTCGAACGGATAGCCGAGGGACGGAGGCGGAGCAGGGACGAGCGCGCAGAGAAGGAGGAGCCCCTTCTCCTGAAAATGCGGGAGCACCTCGAGGGCGATCTTCCGCTGAGGACCATGGAGCGCGGCGAGGAGGAGAAGAAGCTCCTGTCGGGCTATCCCTTCATCACCATGAAGGAGGTCATTATCGTCCTGAACGCCGGAGAGTCCGATCTCGCCGATGGAGCGATGGCGGAGCGCATCGGGGAGAAGTACGCGACCCACGGGGTGACCGTGGCGCGGCTCTCGGCGCGTCTCGAGGCGGAGATCGCCTCCCTCGATTCCCCGTCGGAACGGGCGGAGTTCATGAGGGAGTCCGGCATCGAGGAGCCTGCCCTCTCGCTTCTCACCAGGGCCTGCATGACCTCCCTCGGGCTCCAGTCATTTTTCACCGTGGGTGACGACGAGGTGCGGCAGTGGCTGGTGCGCCGCGGATCCACGGCGCCTGAAGCGGCGGGGGCGATCCACGGCGACATCCAGCGCGGCTTCATACGCGCCGAGGTGATAAAGTACGGCGACCTCGTCGCCCTCGGTTCCGAGGAGGCGGTGAAAAAGGCGGGGAAGGCACTCGTCATGGGGAGGGACTATATCGTGGAGGACGGCGACATCATATCTTTCAGGTTCAACGTGTGACGGTTGTATCGGTCGCTTCTTTATAGCAGTAGCGGCACCCGTGGATGAGTATCTTCTTTCTGCCCTGCTCCTCGGTTTCCGAGGCATAGAGCGATTCGTATTTCGTGAGCTCCTTTCCGCAGAGGGGGCAGAGCCGGGTGCCCGGCGCGCGCCTGATGCTGAAATAGTCGACCGTGTCGGGGTTGAGTGAGGGGGCTTCCGGGTCCTTCTTCTCCCTGTACTCCTTCAGCTTTTCCTTCCCCGACTGGTAGGACGAATAGAGATAAATGAATACGGTCGCGCCTATGATGAGGCCGACGAGATAAAGCAGGGCCGACATCACGCCCTCCGCGCGACGAAATTGATCATGATCGTGTCGTCCCGTGGGGGGTCGAGGGTGAAGTCCCCGAAGACATCCTCGAGGGCGAGCCCCCCCTCCTCCAGCATTGATTCCATTTCAGCGATCGCATATATTCTCTGGACATGCTCCTCTACCGACTCGTTGCCGCCGCGATCTACGCGAAGGTTCGATCGGACGATCCTCCGATCCGGGTCGTAGGTGTTGCTCCATTCGACCGAACTGTTTCTGATGCGGTACCGGGATATCTTTCCATCGAAGTTTTTATGGATGTTGTGCTCGGTGGTGATGTCGAACATGAAGATGCTTTCCCCATGCATGCATTCCCTGACACAGCGAAGGAGGCTCAGTCACCTCCTCACGCTCGACCAGGTAGTTCATGGTGTCGTGAACGGAAAAAATGAAGTCGATTTTTTTAGCGGTATGAAAGGCGGTAATATCGGCGCAGAATATCCTGAAATTCAGGAACGCCCGGGTCTTGGCGATCAGGAGCATATCGAAGGAGCGGTCGATTCCGCATATGGAATAGCCCGCACTGGAGAACTTCGAGCCGAAGCGGCCCGTGCCGCAGCCGAGCTCGAGCAGGGTTCTCGCCCCCGGGGCGTAGAGCTTCATGAGGGAAAGAATGTATTCGTACCACTCCTGGTAGTCCACATGACGGAGGAGCGAGTCGTATACGGGCGCGATGCTTGTGTAGGGCTTGATGTTCAAGGCGCCCCCGGCATGTGGCGAGTCGGCGGAGATGAAGGTGTCATTGATCGTTCCGTCTTAGTATGATACTACGGCATCCGTCCGGAGACGGCGCCTGTGTGATTGTTTGCGTGCTGAAAAAATGTGTCAAGAATTATATGCGATGTCTTTTGGCCAAGTGGAATCAGATAGTTTAGTAAGGATGCCACGGAGACACAGGGGCAAGGAGATGAATTGACATTTTGTATTCTCGTTGAAAAATTTCCGTAATTTTCATGAAAGCGTCCTCCAGGGGAGTAGTAATTGCAGTATCTGAAAAACTGATTCCCTGTGTACCGGCGCCTCTGTCGCGGGTATCCCGATACTAATTCGACACCTGTGAAGAGAGACTCCGGGGAAGGGGGAAAATGTATTGACACGAAAAAGCCCCCTCTTCCACTATCAAATCTGAATCGCCGCCCCGGGCGGTAAAAAAAATGAAATGGAAATGGCGCGTATGGAACTTCCTTCATCGTATGATCCGACACAGGTCGAAAAGATGTGGTACCGCAGATGGGAGGAAGGGGGATACTTCCACGCCCGTGAGGACGACGGGCGCGAGCCCTACTGCATCGTCATTCCACCGCCGAACGTGACCGGAAACCTTCACATGGGCCATGCCCTGAACAACACCCTCCAGGATGTGCTGATACGATGGAAGAGGATGGAGGGAAAATCTGCCCTCTGGATGCCCGGCATGGATCATGCGGGGATCGCGACCCAGAACGTCGTGGAGCGCCTTCTCAGGGAAGAGGGGAAGACGAAGGACGACCTGGGGCGCGAGGAGTTCGAGAAGAGGGTCTGGGAGTGGAAGGAGCACTCGGGAGGACAGATACAGAGCCAGCTCAGGAGGCTCGGCTGTTCCTGCGACTGGGAGCGGGAGCGCTTCACCCTGGACGAGGGCCTCTCCCGCGCCGTCCACACCGTTTTCACCTCCCTCTACCGTGAGGGGCTGATCTACCGGGGATACCGGATCATCAACTGGTGCCCGCGATGCGAGACCGCCCTTTCTGACATTGAGACCGAATATCGGGAGCTGGAGGGAAATCTCTGGCATATACGCTACCCCGTGGCGGGCACCGGGGACTTCATCGTGGTGGCCACCACCCGGCCCGAGACCATGCTGGGCGACACGGGCGTGGCGGTGAACCCGGACGACGAGCGCTATCGTGATCTGGTGGGCAAGACCGTCATTCTTCCCCTGATGGAGCGCGAAATACCGGTTTTCGCCGATGATTTCGTCGACCGGGAGTTCGGCACGGGCCTTGTCAAGGTGACACCCGCCCATGACCCGAACGACTTCGAGATGGGGAAGCGACACGGCCTTGAAGAGATCAACATCCTGGATGCAAACGGCATTATAAACGAAAACGGCGGTCCCTACCGCGGCCTCTCCCGATTCGATGCGCGAAAAAAAGTCGTGGAGGACCTCGAGGCGCGGGGCCTCCTCGTGAAGATCGAGAAGCATCTCCACTCCGTCGGGCACTGTTACCGCTGCCAGACAATCATCGAACCCTACCTTTCGAAACAGTGGTTCGTGAAGATCAAGCCACTGGCCGAGGAGGCGATCCGCGCCGTCGAGGACGGAAGGATCCGCTTCGTACCCGGGAACTGGGCGAAGACCTACTTCGAATGGATGCGCAATATCAGGGACTGGTGCATATCGCGCCAGCTCTGGTGGGGCCACCGCATCCCGGCCTTCTACTGCGACGATTGCGACCATGTCACGGTCGGGGAGGACGACCCCCGGGCGTGCGGCGGGTGCGGATCGGCAGACATCAGACAGGACGGGGACGTCCTCGACACCTGGTTTTCCTCCGGCCTCTGGCCCTTTTCCACCCTGGGATGGCCCGACAGGACCCCGGCCCTCGAAAAATATTACCCGACGAGCGTCCTGGTGACCGGTTTCGACATCATCTTTTTCTGGGTTGCCCGCATGGCCATGCTCGGCCTGAAATTCATGGATGACGTGCCCTTCCGCGAAGTCTACATCCACGCCCTCGTCCGGGACGAGCATGGCGCGAAGATGAGCAAGTCGAAGGGGAACGTCATCGATCCCCTCATTATGATGGACCGGTTCGGCACGGACGCCCTCCGATTCACCCTGACGATGCTGGCCGCCCAGGGGAGGGACATCATCCTTTCGGAGAAGCGTATCGAGGGATACCGCACCTTCTGCAACAAGATATGGAACACCGCCCGCTTCATCCTGATGAACGCAGGGGAGGGCTTCAGGGAGCGGGAGCTCGCGCCCGGTGAGCTCGAGACCTTCGACCGGTGGATACTCCACCGGCTCAACGAGGCGATCCGCGCCGTGCAAAAAGGGCTCGAGGAGTACAGGTTCAACGACGCCGCTCACGCCATCTACGACTTCTGGTGGCACGAGTTCTGCGACTGGTACATCGAGCTGACGAAACAGCGCCTCTACGCGGAGGGGGGCGGGGGAACGAGCTCCGAAACCGCGCGGCAGGTGCTTTTTTACGTGCTCAAGAAATCGACGCTCCTCATCCATCCCTTCATGCCCTTCATCACCGAGGAGCTCTGGGATAAGATCAAGGGATCCGATCAAGACCTGGCCATTGCGTCGGAATGGCCCGTGCCCCGCGGGGAATTCGATTTTACCGCCGAGTCGGAGGAGACGGGCCTCTTTCAGGAGATCGTATATCGCATACGGAACATACGGGGCGAAATGAACGTGCCCCCGGATAAAAAGGCCTCGGTAGTCTTCAAAACCGGAAGCGATCGAATCGCCTCAATTATCAGGCGAGAGGAAGTCCACATCATGGCCCTGGCGAAGGTGGATTCCATCACCGTGGATGGCGGATACGCCCCCGCCCAGAGCGACGCGTCGGCGGTCATGAGCGACCTGGAAATATTCGTCCCCCTGAGGGGCCTCATCGATTTCGACAGGGAGCGCGCCCGGATCGAAAAGGAGATCGAAAAGGCGCGCGCCGAGCTTGGGAAGGTGGAGGCGAAGCTGGCGAATGAGAGCTTCACCGGCAGGGCCCCCGGGGAGGTCGTCGAGAAGGAACGGGCCAGGCGGGACGAACTCGCAGAAATTCTTGCCAAGCTGGAGAGGAGTCGCTCGAAGCTCGACACGTGAGGGAACGCGGCTACACCGCGAGTTCCTCGAGGAGGAGCCGCATGTCGTCATACCGGTACGGCTTGACGATGACCCCGCTGAACCCGTATGTCTCATAGTTTGCCATGACCGGGTTGTTCGAATAACCGCTTGAAACCACCGCCTTCACCCCGGGATTGATTTCCTTGAGCACTGCGATTGTATCTATCCCACCCATGCCTCCGGGGATCGTGAGGTCCATGATCACCAGGTCGAAGGGATCACCCGCCGATTGAGCTTCCCGGTAGAGGGAGATTGCATCCTCCCCCCGCGTCGCCGTTGCGACCCGGTGACCGAGCCTTGTAAGCATGCGTTCGCCAACTTCGAGGATCATTCGCTCGTCATCCATGAGGAGAATGCGGAGGGGACTCGGATCTTTCAATCGGACCGGTCCCGGAGGGGGGGATATCTGCCTGTCGGAAGCGGGAATATAGATATCGAAGGTCGTGCCCCTGCCCGGCTCGGATTTCACTGCGATGTGTCCGTCATGGTTTTTGATGATCGAATAGGAGACCGCGAGACCGAGACCTGATCCTTCATCCCTGGTGGTGAAATAGGGATCGAATATTTTTCTCAGGTAGTTGTGCGGGATTCCCTCGCCATGGTCTGATATTGAAATGCGGACATATTCGCCCGGTTTCAGGGGAATCGTGTTCGGGCTCCTGATTTCCACGTTCGAGGCGGTTATGGAGATGACGCCGCCGGAGGGCATGGCCTGCCGTGCGTTAAGCAGCAGGTTCTGGATTACCTGGCTTATCTGGCCCCGGTCGATCTCGGAATGTTTGACTTCGTCGGGGATTTCGATGCGACAGCTTATACCCGAGCCCCGGAGGATGAACTCCGCAGTTTCATCGAGGATGCTTCTGATTGACTCTGTTTTTCTGATCGGCTCGCCTCCCCTGGAGAAGGTGAGGAGCTGGATTGTCAGGTCCCTCGCGTGAAGGGACGCGGTCTCCGCGTCCTTCAGTATGTCACGTGTTTTGCTCTCCTTATCCAGGTCGAGGGTTGCGAGGGATATGTTGCCGATGATCGATGTGAGAAGGTTGTTGAAGTCATGGGCGATGCCCCCCGCGAATATGCCGAGGGATTCGATTTTCGATGAACGGAGAAGGTCTTCCTCCGCCTTGAAGCGCGCGATGGCGATGCCGATCTGCGAGGCGATGGAAAAGGCGGTACGGCGGGATTGTTCGGGAATGTCGTGGGGGCCGTGAGAGCCGAGGTTGAGCCAGGCGATCGGCCTGTCCCGGTGGAGGATCGGCATCATCAGCACCGATCGCAGCCCTTCCCCTTCGATAACCGTACCCTTGACGGGACCGCCGGGTTCGTTCACGCCGATGTAGCGGGGCTCGGTGCGGGAAAAGAGGTCGGCCAGTGGGTGCGGGTTGTACATGCTGACATGCATGAGGCTCTCGATGAAGCCCCCCGAAAGCCCCCGGGAATATACAAGGTCGAAGGAATCGGAGCGGTTGTCCAGTAAATAGACGGCGCCGCAGTCGATGCCCTCGATGCGGATCGCGGTGTCGAGGATTATCTCCGCAGCGCGGCGGATGTCGGATACGCCGCTCAGGGATATTCCGAGGCCGTGCAGAAGCCGCGAGAGCTCCTCCGCCTGTGTGCGCTCGGTTATGTCCTTCAGGATGAGGAGCGAGCCTAACCGGTCACTGTGAAGCATGAGGGGGCTCTGTGAGGCGAGGACCGTTTTCCCCGCCGCCCTCCGGTAAAAGGTGAGTTCCCTGTTGTGAACGTCTTCATCGAAGCGGAATTCAGGAGGGAGCTCCGGGGTCTCGCCGCCCGGGCCCTCAACCAGGCCGAGAAGGTCCGCGGCGCTTTCATTCGTCGCCAGGACCTTGCGCCGGTTGTCAATGACTACCACCGCGTCGTTGATCCGCGAGAACAGATCATAGGCGATCTGCTGAATCGGTACCGTAAGGAAGCGGTAGCGCGAGATCGCGACGAAGACGAAAAGCGACTGCACCATGAAAAGCGACGCGGCGAGAAACGGGAGCCGGTCGCGCCCGATGAAAAGTGCTGCCGTAACCTGCTCGCCGAGGGAGAGAAATATGGTAAGCGCCGTGCCCGCAATCACCATGGCGTACTGCTTCCTGTCGATGCGTTCGGTCGATGAGGCCATTTCGGCACCCAGGAGGCGAATGGAGTAAAGGATAGGAACGGCGTAAATCATGAGCACCATGGGCCCGTAGAGGGGGCCCTCGGAGGGAAGGAATCCCCAGGAGTGGCGTGTCAGTTTCCCGGCGTCGATAAAGAGGTCCGTGAAGGAGCTGAGGAGCACGCCCGTGGCGAGGGCCACCGCGGAGAAATAGAAGACGATGCCCCGGTTCCGGCCGATGAGAATGTGGGTGAAATTGAGAAAAAGTACCCCGCAAGAGAGGTAGAGAGGGGAGATGACCCTGAACAGGGTCCCGGCCACCGAGGGGGATGACGTGCTCCAGAAAATAAATTCGGTGAATTCCCAGGCGGTGGCGGTTCCGCAATAGAGAAGATAGGCCTTTCCGGCACGCGTCTTGTGCGCTGTGGTGAACACGTAGGTCCAGAGGAAAATGTTGATAAGGAGGGCCGTGAAGGGGATGAAGAGATAGGGATTCATATATTGCAGGAGGACCCGTCCGATTCCGATTGGAGCATGGCGAGCCTGAATTTCCTCCGTTCCTGCGCCTCGCAGTTGCGGCGTATCTCTTCCCCGGTCTCGAACTCTATCGGCGGAATCTCGGCGGGTTTCCCGTGTTCGTTGAGGGAGACGAAGGTGAGGAAGGCCGAAGCGGTATGGCGCACCTCGCCGGTGACGACGTTTTCCGCCTCGACCCTGACGCCCACCTCCAGGGAGGTCCTGCCCACCAGGTTTATGCTGGCGCTTACGCGGAGAAGGTCGCCTATGAACACCGGGCTGTGGAAATTGAGGCGGTCAATGGAGGCTGTCACCGCGTTTTTCATTGTATGGCGCACGGCGACGATGCCGGCGGTGTTGTCGATCAGCTTCATAATGGTGCCCCCGTGGACATTCCCCGCGAGGTTTGCGTCCTGCTGGGACATCTGCTGGACGACGGTGATGCTTGAATCCTTTACCTTTTTCACGGGCCTTTCCTCCTCAATGACAGCACGCCCCGGGGGCCTGGCAGAGAAGCGTCGTCTCGACCTGGATGGTAGTGTGCCGAATTTCATAACATTCTTCCAGCATCGCGTTTACCTGCCGTATGAGGGCATCCGAATCTACGCTGGAGGAGGGATCTGAGACGCATATATGGCAGGAGAGGAACGCCTCTGATGAATTGATCGACCATATGTGGAGGCCATGAACGCTTCCCACTCCGGGCACCGCCGTTATATCGCGGTATACGTTTCCGGCGTCGATGTGCGCGGGCGTGCCCTGGAGGAAAATTCTGAGAGCGTCGCGCATGATGGAAAGGGAGCTCCCGGCGATCATGATGACGATGACCAGGCTTATGGCCAGGTCTATTATGGCGAGCCCGGTGAAATGTAGCGCGATGCCGGCGCCGATGACGGCGATTGAAGACAGGGTGTCGTAGAGCAGATGGAGAAATGCGGCCTTCATGTTAAGGTTGCTGTGGCGGTCACGCATGAGGACGAGCATGGAAAGCAGATTGCCGCAGAGCCCGATGGCGGCGATTGGGAGCATCACCAGGACGTTGATCGGCACCGGGTTGAAGTAGCGGTGTCCGGCCTCGTAGACGATGAAGACGCCGATGGCCAGAAGAGCCAGGGCGTTCACCGCCGCGACGACCACCTCGAAGCGCTTCAGGCCGAAGCTGTAGATCCTGTCAGGTTCCTTCTCCGAGATCCGCTCCCCCGCGTACCCGAGGGCCAGGGCCAGGACATCCGAGAGGTTATGGCCCGCGTCGGAAATGAGGGACAGGCTGCCGGATATGACACCGCCGATATATTCGGAGATCGTGATGATCATGTTGAAGAATATCACGACCGCCAGTTTTTTCCCCCTCATTAGCGGCTCACTGTGGTCGCCGCCTCCGTGGGAATGATGGTGTCCTGTTCCCGACATCGCCTGTTCGTTCCCCACGTGTCGTCTTTTCGCCGGGAACGAACGACCCATCAGTCGCGGTTCCCGTGGAAGATATCTCATTGATGGTAGTCCCATTCAGCCCTATCGTTTTCGATGATGTCAAGCGGATTTTACGGGCAGGTGTCTTTCGGTAGTCCTGTAAAACGATACGGAACGCCGGTATAAACAAAAAGGGTTGCCATACCCGCAATTGCTTTTTACCCTGTCCCTTCCAGATTGAACGCCATGAAAAAAATTGCCACTTATCTACTCGTCGCCGCCACAGGCGCGCTTATTGCCGGAGTCCCCGCCTATCCGAAGGAGGGGAATAATGCTCCCGGCCCCGCGAATCATATCGCCGTCGTGAAGGGGAAGTATGACGATGTCGGCCTTGTGCTCGACAATTTCAGGATCCCCCACGACCTTCTGGAGGTCCGGGAGATGGAGGACCCGGACCGGCTTGACCGATATCGTTCCCTCTTTCTCCCGAGCGGTGCCGATACCCCTCTTGAAGAGAGCCTTGCCGTCTATGCCGGCAGGTTTCGCTATCAGTCGGTGGAGTTGAAGCAGGATTATCACGAGGTGGAAAAGGAAAAAATCGCGCAGTCCCTGAGGCGTTTTGTGAAACGCGGCGGTTCGGTCTATGTATCCGGCTATTCCTACGAATATCTCCAGATGGCCTTCGGTATTTTCGAATTTTTTGACGATTTTCCCTATATGGGAATGACTTCACGCGTGGAGGCCGAGCTGAAAAACGACCTCGCGCGGTTCAGTATGAAGAACAGGATGGCGCTCTACCTGGACCACCCGGGATGGATCGCGCTGAAATCGGCGCATGATGCAGAGGCGATCGCCGTAGGGACTTTCGAGACGCCACGGGGGGCGCGTTCCGGTCCCATCAGCGTTATCGCACGACGCGGAAAAGGGGAGATACTGTATACCAGCTATGACAGCACCATGTTCAGTGCCTTCAGGCGATTCAATATCTACCGCATTGCAGGGGGCGATCTGATAAAAAGTCTCGAGGAGGAGGCGTCGAAATGGGGTCGGCGGGTTACTGGACGCATTGTCGACGCGGTTCATTCCTCGGAATACGCGGGGATGTATCGCGTAGATTTGATGGAGGGCCCCAATACCATCTATTTCCTTTCGGAGCGGGATTTTTTCCAGGTCGATATCCTGGATGAAGATGGCCACCTTATCGAGTCGCGGGACATCTTCGAGCGCGAGCAGCGATTCACCGTCAATTCCCGGGATGGTGGCCACTGCCTCATCAGGCTCTATCCCTCCACGACCGACCGGTTCGGCATGTACGCCATCCTGTCGGCGTCGGGTAGGGGATATATCCCCTACTTCAATTATATCCTCTTTATCGCCGGAGGCATGCTCCTCGCGGCCGGTCTCTTCTTCGGTGTGTATCGTTTTTTCTTCAGCAAGGGTTATTCGGGGCGGTGGCGAGGGTAGGGTTATCCCCGACGCTCCTTCCCGTCAAGGAATGCGACAAACTGGTGGTAGAATTCTTGAAACTCGTCGTTTTTTCTGAGCTCGCGGATGTCGGGTTCATTGCCGTCCATGATGTCGCGCATGTGCCGGCTCAGCACGTACAGGGGGCCGGATATCCGGTGGGTGAGGATTATCAGGTAGGCAAAGAGTACGAAGGCAAGGACGATCACCGTGGCGATCATGACGCTCAAAAGGACCCGATTCATGCCGAGTATCGACCGCAACTGGTCACTGTTTGCCTGCATCAGCGCCATGGTTTCAAGGTGGTTTTTGATGATCCTTTCCTGGCCGGGGGTAAGTGTACCGCCCGTCATGCTCGCGGAGGCCATGAGGGTCTCGATCGTTTTCCGGTCCTTTTCCATCGACCTGTCGAGGTCGGCGATGGCGGCGGATATCTTTCTGTTGTTGTCCATCGATATGATACCGGTCACCGCGATGATCAGGATGAAGGCGATGATGATGATCCCCAGGATGCGAAAGGTGGTTTTCAACTGAAAGGTCGTATCGATGAGGAATCGTTTTCTTTTCATGGCGTCTTCCCGCCTGTCGTTTTTTAATTCGATGGGGCCGCAGGCCCGTTCCCTGGGGGACCCTTGAGCGCGCAGTGAGATGGTATGGTTCCCGTTCCCCGGATGTCAAGCAGAATTGGGGCGGTGTCGGCCCCGGGTTCCTCACGGAAAAGCAGGCCCTGAAGATTTTTTATGAAAAGTAGTTGCATTCAGGCCGGATTATAAACTATGTAAGCAGAGTCAGGGTGAAAGAGGGCCTCCGGACGACACGCCCGTGGCCTCGTACCTTCTCGTTGTCGAATACGGCGCAAAGGCCTGCTGGAGCCGGGCTCGTTCGCAAAACGAATGCCAGGCACACATTACGCTGAAATGTCTGAATACTCTCACGGTTATCCGGAGCGGTTGCATGGGAAGGGTGATATCGGTCTCCAACCAGAAGGGAGGCGTGGGAAAAACCACGACGACGGTGAACGTTTCCGCATTCATTGCGGCGACCGGCCGGCGGGTATTGATCATCGACATCGATCCCCAGGCCAACGCGGGTTATGGCATGGGCGTAAACGTCGCGGAGAGCGATCGGACCATCTACGAGGTGCTCATCGGAGCGATTACCCTGCGGGATGCGATCATTCCGACCGGCGTCGAGAACCTGAGCCTTGTACCCTCGAACATCCACCTGGCCGGAGCGCAGGTAGACCTTCTTGACGTCGATCGGAAGGAGTTCATCCTCCGCAACGCGATGAGGGAGATTCGGGAGGATTACGATTACGTCTTCATAGATTGCCCGCCGTCCCTGGGTGTATTGACCCTCAACAGCCTGACCGCCGCCGACTCGGTGATGATCCCGCTTCAGTGCGAGTATTACGCCCTCGAGGGTCTGAGCCAGCTTCTCAGGATCGTCGCGATGGTGCAGGAAAACCTGAACCGGGGACTCGTCGTCGAAGGCGTGGTGCTCACGATGTACGATTCCCGGACCAACCTTTCCCAGCAGGTGGTGTCCGACGTACGGGAGTACTTCGGAAACAAGGTCTTCAAAACGGTCATACCAAGGAACGTGCGCCTGAGCGAGGCCCCCAGTTTCGGGAAGCCAATCGGCCTTTATGACCGGGGGAGCGTGGGGAGCGTGACCTACGAGAATTTAGCGGCAGAGGTTATGAAGAATGGCTAAGAAGGTTCTGGGCAAGGGTCTGGGCGCGATCATTACCGCTTCGCCCGCCCCGGCGGAGGCGCTGGAAACGGGGATCGCGAAGAATGCGGAGTTCGTGGTCGAGCTTAACGTGGAGACGGTCCTCCCCAACCCGGACCAGCCGCGCATCCGGTTCGACGAGCCTGACATCCGGGGACTCGCCGCCTCGATTGAGGCAGTCGGGCTTCTGCAGCCGATTATCGTGCGCAGGCACGAGGGGCGCTATTACGTAGTTGCGGGCGAGAGACGGCTTCGCGCCGTCAAGCACGCGGGGATGAAAACGATCAGGGCCGTGGTCATCGATGCCGACGAAGTGAAAAACCTGACCATGGCGCTCATTGAAAACATACAGAGAACGGACCTGAACCCGATCGAGGAGGCCGAGGCCTACAAGATTCTGATCAACAGGTTCAGTCTTCGCCAGCAGGACATCGCCACCAGGGTGGGAAAGGACAGGGCGACTGTTGCCAACACCCTCAGGTTGCTCCAGCTTCCCGTGGAGATACAGGAGGCCCTCGGTGCGGGGGAGATAACCACGGGGCACGCCAAGGTACTCCTTTCGGCGCCCGGTGGGCGCCAGATGCGGCTTTTCAATGAAACCGTGAAGAAATCGCTTTCGGTCAGGGCGCTGGAGGGAATGCTCAATGAGGGGGGGGCGGCGTCAGGGGCCGTAAAAAAGAAGAAGGGGAAGGACGCCCACGTAAGAAAAATCGAAGAGGATTTGGTATCGGTTTTCGGCACCAAGGTGGAGATACAACACACGGCCGGGAAGGGCAGGATAGAAATAAGCTTTTATTCCCTGGACGATTTCGATCGAATCATTGAAATCATCAAGAAATAATCTTGACTCACACTGCCGGGTCAGCTATCCTGTGGGTGGCCGTTAAGCGGGGTACGAAAAATGAACCGTGATGATGGAGCGCGTGAATATTTCGAGAAATTAAAAATCGTTGAGCGTTTCTGTTCAGGCGATATTGAAACGGCGAAACGGATACTGAAGGGTGAATTCGCCGATATTATCGTGCTAAAGGGCCGTTTCAGGGACGGCCTTGAGGAGAATTTCGGCCTTTTCATCGTATGCATCAGCAGGATAACACGCGATGTTGTTGCCGCACGCACCGTCATATCAGGGACTGCGTCGGTGTTTCACCACAAGCCCTTCGACAACTGGAAGGTCTTTTTCAGCAAGCTTGAAAAGGAGATAGACGAGGCGGATGTCTATGTCGATAAGATTGAAATTATGGACGGGGTGCTTCGCCGGCTTCCGGAGCTCAAGTTTTTCATCAACATATTCGAATGGATCGAGAGCAACGACATCATGAACCTCACCGATCGGTTCCAGAAAATCGTCAATAATGTACTCCAGATAGAAGACGCGCATGTGGTGCTCGATTTCGAGAACATCACATCCATCGTGCTATATGAGGAGAAGGGAATCAAGCCGATATGATCTTCCTCACGGCGTGATTCCCGATAATGGGGCCTATTGCACCCTGAAGGGGAGCCTCTTGTCGACAGCTTTGCCCCTGCCGTAATGCACCCTCACCTCGTAGTTTCCCGGCTCAAGGTTGAGGTCGGGGAAGGACATCCGACCCTCCTTTGCGCTGTAGGTCCACTGGTAGGATTCGTAACTTCCATCCGAGGCCGATGCCTTTTCGATTGAAATCCACGCGTTCCTGTAATCAGGAAGGTTTTTGTAGCCGACCACTATCTCATCCGTGGAACCGTACACCCCTTTACTCGTCCAGACAAGGGCCTTCTCGGCCGCGGGATCGCCCTGTTTTTCCTCTGAAGCATCAACCCCGGCGCCCTTTCCCTCTGCATCGGCCGTGCCGTCCTCTTTCTCACCCGACCCCGAGCGAAGGATTTCGCGTTCGATTTGCTTCAGGTCAGACTCGCTTTTTTTGCTGATGTCCGTAATGAGGGGGACCTTGCTGAATTCACGGTAGTCGACGGTCTCCTTTTCCGTCACGGGCCTCGTGGTGATTGTGTCCGCGACCATGGCGGCGGTGCCGCTCTCGACGACTACCTCATCCCGGGGGACATTACCGTCGTCGACGCGCGTTACAGAAACGGCACCTCCATGGACCGCCACGGTGGGGCGGCCGCCTGCGATGTCCACGCCGAACTCGGTCCCGCGGACCGCGGCGATGGATGTCTTGGTCTGGATCGTGAAGTTCGATCCTTTCACGAGGGGACGGACCCGGGCGAGAACCTTCCCGCTTTCAAGACGATACCCGGTGTTCCCGTTTTCCATTATGGAGGAAATCTCCACTCTGCTGTCGGCGTCCACCTGCAGGACGGATTCCTCGCCGACCTGGATGACAAGGAGTGAGGCGGCACCGGTGGTGACCGCATCGCCCTTTACAAACTCCTGCCTGTGCGCCACAGGCGCAGCGGCGCTTCCCGGCCGCTCGAGTGTGACCGAGCCCACCACGAAGGTGGCCAGGGCCTGGTGTGGAGCCCTGCGCGTGCATGATGCAATCGATCCCGCGACTGCCAGGGCGATTGCCGCTATGGTGAAAAGGTGAATGACGCGAGTTCTTGATCGATCTGTCATGGTGGTTCTCCTGGATGATCGGCTTCGGGTATACTATCGCACACAGCAGGGAAATAATCAATCTGATTTTTTTGGCGCCAGCGTTTCGCGTTAATAGCGCGTCGGAGCGTAGCACCCCCGGCGCGGGACATTGACATGGGAGCCTAGTGGAACAGTTTCAGGCCCACGATACCGACTACCACCAGCCCGGCTGAAAAAATTCTGAGCATCGAGACGGGGTCCTTGAAAACGATGATGCCGATCGTGAAGGTGCCCACCGCACCGATACCGGTCCAGACCGCATAGGCGGTGCCGATCGGTATGGTTTTCTGGGCGAGGTAAAGGAAAAAGCCGCTTATGGCCATGCTCAGGATTGAAATTGCGATCCAGAGGATTTTACTCGAGGCCATCTGCGCCATTTTCAGGCCCAGTGGCCATCCTATCTCCATGAGGCCCGCAGTAAGTAGGTACACCCATTCCATCGGTACGCTCCGGTTTATGCATTCGGGGCTTTCGGCACGGGTCGTATGAACGCTCGTTTCAAGCCCAACCCGCCTTTCGTAATTCGCCCGTTCCTCGGATCACGCCCCGGACGGTCATTTTTTCAGTTTTTTGTTCCACTCATCGATTCTCTCCGAGAGCGAGGCGTGAAGTTCCGATACGTCCCCCTCGATGGTGATCGATTCGATCCTGTCGCCCTGGCGGATGCAGTTCACGATTTTCATGTCATCCCCGTCGACCGTCGAGCCGAACACCGTGTGCTTGCCGTTGAGCCAGGGGGTGGGGACATGGGTGATGAAAAACTGGCTCCCGTTGGTGCCGGGACCCGCGTTCGCCATGGAGAGGATGCCCGGTCTGTCATGGGACAGTTCGCGCGTGCATTCGTCCTCAAAGGTATAGCCGGGGCCCCCGGTGCCGGTCCCGTGCGGGCATCCTCCCTGTATCATGAAATCGTTGATGACCCGGTGAAAGGCGAGGCCGTCGTAAAAGCCACTCCGTACCAGGTTCGTAAAACTGGCGACCGTGACAGGCGCTTTGTCATGATAAAGGGTGAGCCTGATGTCGCCCTTGCTTGTTTTGATGATTGCTTTCAATTCTTCCATTATGATCTCCCCCGATACGGTTCATTTCCGTCATGGAGCATAGGAACCGGAACCGGTTATATCTAGCAAGTACATTTTTTCGCTTTCCTTACCCGGGGGGCATGCCCCCCGCGGATGTGCCGGCGCAGTAACCCGTACTCCAGCATATCTGGAGGTTGAACCCACCGGTGGGACCGTCGATGTCAAGGATCTCCCCGGCGAAGTAGAGGTTTTCAATCAGACGGGAGCGCATGGAACGCATGTCAACCTCATCGAGGGACACGCCCCCCGCGGTGATCACCGCACGTTCAAAGCCTTCGAGGCCTGATACGTGCGCCCGCAGATCTTTCAGAAGGGAACAGAGCCTCTTCCGTTCGTCGCGAGTGATATGGGCAACCTTGCTGTCCGGTGCCACGCCGGAGAGGCGAACGATGATCGGGATGAGCGAGGCGGGCAGGAGTCTCCCCAGGCCATTTTTAAAGAGGCGCGAGGTCCCCCCGGAGAAATCGCGAAGGATCCTGGCGTCGAGGGCTTTCATGTCGAGGGCGGGTTTCAGGTCGATGGAGAGCTCGAGGCCCTCCGGTGGGAGTGAGCCGATTGTTCTGCTCAGGTCGAGTATCACCGGTCCGCTCATCCCTCGCGAGGTAAAGAGGGCCTCGCCGAACTCCTCAGCAACGACCTTTCCGTCCCGGATCAGCCGTACAGTCACGTTTTTCAGGGAGAGTCCCTCGGCCTCGCCGGGCCATCTCTCGGAAAGGACCACCGGGACCAGGGAGGGGCGGGGCGTGACAACGGTGTGGCCGAGGGAGCTGGCGAAGCCGTAACCGTCCCCGGTGGAGCCGGTGCCAGGGTAGCTCATGCCGCCCGTGCAGAGGATGTAGCGCCGGGCGGATACGGACCCTCGCTCACCGGAGACCGCGTCTATCATGTCATCCTTCTTCGTGACCGAGCGGATATTGAACCGCGTCACGACCCGGACACCATGTTCCGCCATATAGCCTTCCAGGGTTTCGAGCACGTCCGAGGCGAGGTCAGATTCCGGGAAGACCCTGCCCCCGCGCTCGACCTTCAGGGGAAGGCCGCGGGCGGTAAAAAATTCGATGGTGTCTTCCACGCCGAAGGAGTGGAGGACCGAATGGAGGTAGCGTCCCTGCGATCCGAATCGCCCGAGAAAGCTACGGGGATCGTCGTCGGCACTGGTGATGTTGCAGCGTCCCTTGCCTGTCAGGAGGAGCTTCTTTCCGGGGCGGCCGTTTTTTTCCAGGAGCACAACATCGGCGCCGAACCGCGCGGCGGTCCCCGCCGCCATCATCCCCGCGGGCCCTCCCCCGATTACAGCAACGTCGCAGGTGATGTTTGTTCCGGAATGATCCATCAGCATCGCCTCGTTATGTGAATTCCGGCGTATAGTCGCCCGAGGACCCCACTTCCTGTGAGAAGCCGTTCTCGAAGCCGAGTTCCTCGAGTCGCTCAAGGCACAGCCCGTATTCCTCGGGTGTCACCGGCCTGTCGATTTCGGGGAACGAAGCGGCACGGTAGGCCGGGTAGTATTGCCCCATGAGGCTGATCCATGTTTCGGGGCCGAGGGCGTCGTGGATCCACTCAAGGGCCCTTCCCGCCGCTTCCGCCTGTCCGGGGAGTATCAGGATTCGTATCATCAGCCCCGATACCGCAATACCATCCTCGATGCGGAGGTGTCCCTTCTGCCTGAGCATCTCGCGGATTGCATCCTTCGCCCGTTCGGGATAATCGGCCGCGAGGGAATAACGGCCGGCCGTGCCGCCGTCGATGTAGCGGAAATCGGGAAGGTAGATGTCGACGAGGCCCTCCAGGAGGCGGAGGGTCTCCTTTTTTTCGTAGGCGCTGCTGTTCCACACGACGGGTATCCGGAGGCCCCGGACCCGGGCCGCGCGAAGGGCGGCCGCCGCCTGCGGTGCATAATGGCTCGCGGTCACCAGATTGACGTTGTGTGCGGCCGCTTCCTGGAGGTCCAGCATCATGTCGCACAGCTCCCCCGCCGATCGGAGGGTGCCGCGGCCCTCCTGGCTTATGAGATGGTTCTGGCAGTAGGCGCATCTCATGGCGCAGTGAGAAAAGAAAATAGTGCCGCTGCCCCGTTGTCCGCTCAGGACCGGCTCCTCCCAGAAATGAAGCCGGTGGAGATTAACCGCCGCCCGATCCCCGGCGTTGCAGTAGCCCGTGCCGGTCAAGCGGTTCGCCCCGCATTCCCTCGGGCAGAGGGTGCAACGGGTCAGGAGGTTTTCGGTACTGACGAATGACATGGGCCCTTCCATGGTGTGAACGGGATTGTCGCCTGGAACGGGGATTCCGTTTTTCGGAAAACCGCCGCGCCGAGGGTACAAATTGCTTGATAAAAAATCAACACTTAATAAGGTCTGTTTTTCACGGGGCGTCTTTCCGTTCCGGTGGCAGATTCAATGATTCGAGGGCCTATGATACGGATAAATGAAAACTACCTCAAGCTCAGGGCATCCTACCTTTTTTCCGATATATCGCGGAGGGTTGCCGAGTACCAGAAGAAGAACCCGGAGAGGAAGATCATCCGGCTCGGCATAGGGGACGTGACATTGCCGCTTCCCCCGGCCTGCATCAGGGCCTTCCACGCGGCCGTCGACGACATGGCGTCGGAAAAAAGCTTCCGGGGATACGGTCCGGAACAGGGATACGACTTCCTCAGGGAGAAGATCGCTGAAATCGACTTCCAGTCGAGGGGTGCGGCGATTGCGGCGGACGAGATATTCGTCAGCGACGGCGCCAAGTGCGATACGGGCAATATTCAGGAGCTTTTCGCGGACGATATCGCCATCGCGGTTCCCGATCCCGTCTATCCCGTCTATGTTGACACCAATGTGATGGCGGGAAGGACGGGGGATTTTCTCGATGGCCGTTATCAGGGGCTCATCTACCTCGAATCGACCGAGGAAAACGGGTTCGTTCCCGCGGTGCCGGAGGAGCGCGTCGATTTGGTCTACCTCTGTTTCCCGAACAACCCCACCGGTGCGACGGCCACAAGGGATGATCTTGCCGGATGGGTCCGCTATGCCAGGGAGAAGGGGGCCCTCATCCTTTTCGACGCGGCCTACGAAAGTTTCATCCGTGACGACACGCTTCCGAGGAGCATCTACGAAATCGAAGGGGCCGACGAAGTGGCCGTGGAATTCAGAAGCCTTTCAAAGACGGCCGGCTTCACCGGCACGCGCTGCGCCTACACCGTGGTGCCGAAGAAATGCCGCGCCTACGACGGGGCGGGGAAGGCGGTACACCTGCACCAGCTATGGCTCCGGCGGCAGACCACCAAGTTTAACGGTGTCTCCTACCCTGTCCAGCGGGCGGCGGAAGCGGTCTATTCCGAGGAGGGCCGCCTGCAGGTCAGGGAACTCGGCGACTACTATCTTAAAAACGCGGGGGTCATACGGGAGGGGATGGGAAAACTCGGGTTTTCCTGCACCGGCGGCGTCAATTCGCCCTATATCTGGATCAGGGGTGAACGCGATTCATGGGACTTCTTCGACATGCTCCTGGAAAAGGCCGGTGTCGTCTGCACCCCCGGGGCGGGATTCGGCCGGTGCGGCGAGGGCTATATCAGGCTGAGCGCCTTCAACTCACATGAAAATGTTGCAGAGGCCCTCGAGCGGATTGGGAAGGCCCTCGCGTGATCAGAATGCCCCGAGCTGGCAGCGGATTATCTTGATCCCCAGCTTCTCGCAGACTGACGCCACCTCCATTTTCGAAATTCCCCGCGAGGCCGCCAGTGCCCACGCCGTGGCACAGGCGAGCCTTCCGTCCGAGAGCTGCGCGGTAATTTCCTTTTCCAATCCCTCCGGGACCGATTCCGCGGGCTTCACGATTTTTTTATCCGGGGAATAACCGAAGAGACCGAGCTGGCATGCCCTGATCGATATGTCCAGGAGGTCGAGAGCGGCCCCTGCTTCGGCCGGGTCAGTCTTCAGCGATTCAATGGCAGCGAAGGCCGCGGCGCAGTCGATCGAGCCTTCGTCTGACGCTTCTTTCAGGGCGTCAACGAGTTTCTGGTTCACATTATGCACTGACATTGCGGTCCCCCCTCCCGTTATTTTATCGGTAGAATGTTTCTATCCAGTTTTTGAATTCGAGCTGCCGTATGTCGTCCGAGAGTATGTCGTCCTCGATGTCGAGCTGCCACCTGAGGTCCTTTCGTGACGGCTCTGCGTGAAGGGTTTCGAGGCGCTGCACGTGGGAGCGGAAATCATCGGCCCCCCTGAAAAATCCCATATCGGTCAGCTTCTTTTCGCGGGCCACCATGAGCCGTGCCATCTGGAAAAGGTCGTACTCCGGGTGGTACTGGAGTCCCCAGAATATCCCCTTCTTGTGGCGTATCTCCGCGGCCTGGACCGGCGAGAAATCGTTCCCGGCGAGAAGTACCGAGCCCTCGGGGAGCCTGGTGACGTGGTCGTCGTGGCTCACGAAATGGCGGTATACCTCGGGTTTTCCCCTCATCATCGGGTGCCGCTTTCCTTCATCCGTCAGGCGGATATTCCGGCCGATTCCCATTTCGCGCCCTTTCGGGTTGGCCTTCACCTCGCCCCCCGCAACGAAAGAAGGGAGCTGTATCCCCCAGCAGGTGCCGAATTGCGGCAACCCCGCCTCGAAAGCGCGGTCGCATATTTTGATCATGACGGCGACCCGGGGGTCGTCGTCATGGTACACGGTCAGGTTGCATCCGGGCCAGAGGACTCCCGCGTATTCGGCGATGCCCTCAGAATCGGGAACGACGGCGCCGGGATCGCTGCTGTAGAGGATATCGTAGCGGGCGTCCGGCAGGTACTTCAGGAGCATCTCGCCATAGAGTACGCCCGCGAGCTTCATGCCCGCCGCGTCTAATTCATCACGGCTTTTTTTCGGATAGCCGTCGGGAATGAGAAATCGGGGATTCCCGGCCATGTCGATCACCTTACTTGTTAAGTTTTGCTATCAGGTCCGGGAGGTCCCGGTAGTCGTTGAATGTCCCGTCCGCTGCGGTGGACCCGTCCCCGCGGTCGACGGCAGCGGTGCAGAGGATCGATCGGGCGCCCACACGGTGCGGGCCATCGATGTCATTTTGCTCGCGGTCGCCGATGTGCGCCATCTCCCCGGGTTTAACGCCCAGGGATTCGGCGGCGGCAATAAAAACCGATGGATCCGGTTTCGATCGACCCAACTCGTCGGAAAAAATAAAGGCGTCGAAGAAGCGGATCATACCCGCATCGGAAAGCATCTGCCTGAGCGCCCTGCCGGGGGAGAAGATCGCGTCCGATATGATTCCGAGTCGGTAGTTTCCGTGAAGTGCTTCGAGGGCTTCCTTGACGCCGGGGATCATGTCCGGCCGTATCTCGAGCTCCATTTCCTCGTGGAGCCTTACAAGCTCCGCGAATTCGATATCAGGAAGGGTGCATCCCAGACCCTTCAAGGCGACTCCGATTCGGTCCTGCACGGTCCAGGTGATATGAAGGTCCTTCCAGACCTTGTTGAAGGCGGTATCCGCAGTGTCCCATGCCAGATCGACAAGCTTCCTGTCTATCGACCCGTGCCGTGAAATGTACTGGTGCGCGAGGATACGGCGCTCCTCCCTCTTGGGGGGCCTTCCCGCCGCCGCTCGCTTCGGCTCGTCCGAATCGTCGATGATCACCGTGTCCCAGAGGTCGAAGGTGATGGCGCGTATCTTTTTCATAACCGCTCCCGATCCGTGGTGTGCGACCGGCAGAGATACCCAGCCGCGGAGATGTGCAATAGTCGATCATGTCCCGCGGATTTACGCAACAAAAAATAGCAGGGCCCATGTAAAATAGTCGCCATAGGCTGTGCGGGGGGCCATCATGAATTGTGTCCGGGTTGCATCACTCCGACTCGACGGACAGCCGCTCGACCTTTCCCGTTTTCGTGTCGAGTATCGCCACGCTGAATTCTTCCGCGCCGTAGAGGGATCCGGGATTGATCACCCGCGTGTTGTTTGAGATGTAGTTCTCAAAGCAATGTGTGTGGCCCTTGATGACGTAATCGTAGTTTCCCGAGGCGACGGCGTTGCGGAATTGCGGCACGTCATGGCCGTGGAAGATGATGATTTTTTTTCCGTCGGCCTTGAAGGAGCACTGGCACTCAATGGGGCCGAAACCGAGCCGCTTCGATTCGGCGTTGAAGTCCTCAACGTCGATATCGCCGTTGCCCAGGACTATTTTACAGTCGAACCCCTCGAAGAGGGCAAGCATCTTAGGCGAAGTGAGGTCGCCGCAGTGGACGATAATCTCCACCTTCTGCTCCCTGAAGAGGGATACGGCCCTCCGGGTGACTTCGATGTTGTTATGGGTATCGGAGAGAATGCCGATTTTCATGGGTCACCCCAGTTTCGCCCCCACGGGAATCGCGTCGTCGATCTCTATAAGAATCGGACGGTCCCCGCCGGGCGGGGTTGCGGCAAGGAGCATGCCGTGGGAGAGGCGCTTGAAGAGGGTCGCGGGTTTCAGGTTCGCCACCAGAAGTATCTTTTTCCCTGCGAGGGCGTCCGGTTCGTACCAGCGCGCAATGCCGGCGATAATGATGCGTTCGTCCGTTCCGGAATCGACGCGAAGCTCCAGGAGTTTGTCCGAGCCCTCGATTCTCGTCGCGCCGATGATTTTGGCCACCCGTATGTCTATTTTCGTAAATTCCTTGATGTCGACCAGTCCTTCGGTTTCAGGGTCCATTTCGGTTTCTCCTTGCTTTTTCGCCGCCGCTTTCTTCGTCTCTGCCTTCGTCGGTTTCACCGATCCCTTTTCGGCGGCGTGCTTCTCCAGTCGCGGAAAGAGGATACCCGGGTCGGAGATCCTTTCGCCGTCCTCCAGGTGGGTGAACAGGGCGAGGAGCTCCGGGTCCCGAGGCCTGCCGCCCGCCTTCAACGCCCCGATGACGGCCTCGCTTGAATTAATCAGGACGGGCAAGAGGAGCGCGGAGATCGCATAGACAGCCTCGAGGAGGTTCCGCATGATCGACGACAGGAGGGCGGTGTTTCCCTCCTTGGCGAGCTGCCACGGCCTGTTCGTGTCGATATACTTATTCAGGTGGCGTATGAATTCCCAGAGTCTCTCAAGGCCCGCGCTGGTCTGGAATTTCCCGCACAGGTCGATATACTCCTTCATGGAGACGCCGAAACGGGCGATCAGGTCGTTGCGCTCGGCCGGCTGGGCAGGGTCGTAGGGCGGGATCACTCCGTTAAAAAATCTTTCAAGCATGTTGAAGAGGCGGTTTACCAGGTTCCCCCAGTCGTTGGCGAGGTCGAAATTAATCCGGTCGATGATCACCTCTTCGCTGAACCGCGCGTCATGGCCGAAGGCCATTTCGCGGAGAAAGAAATAACGGACCTGGTCGTTCCCGTAGCGGGCGATCAGGTCTGCCGGCGTCACCACGTTTCCAATGCTCTTCGACATCTTGGCATCCTGCATGTTCCAGTAACCGTGGACGTTCAGGTTGCGGTAGGGCTCGATCCCGGCGGATTTGAGCATGGTGGGCCAGAATATCCCGTGCGGCTTCACGATATCCTTGGCGATGATATGGTTGACCACGGGCCAGTACTTCTTGAAGTTCTCCCCGTCCGGATAGCCCAGGGCGCTTACGTAGTTGATGAGGGCGTCGGACCAGACGTAGGTCACGTAGTTCTCGTCGAAGGGGAGGGTGATGCCCCACTCGAGGCGCGTTTTGGGGCGGGAGATGCAGAGGTCCTCCAGGGCCTCGCTCTTCAGCAGTGACATTACCTCGTTGCGGTAGCGCTCGGGGCGGATGAAGTCAGGGTTTTTCTCGATGTGGCCGGTGAGCCACTCCTGGTACTTGCTCATCTTGAAGAAGTAGTTCTTCTCCTCGATGAAGTCGAGCTTCCGGTCATGGTCGGGGCATTTCCCGTCCACCATCTCCTTCTCGGTGAAGAAGCGCTCGCATCCGACACAGTAGAAGCCTCCGTAGCTGCCGAAGTAGATGTCGCCGGCGTCGTACATCTTTTGGAGGATCCGCCGGACCACATCGACATGGCGCTTCTCCGTGGTGCGGATGAAATCGTCGAAGCGAATGCCGATATCGGTCCAGGTCTTCCGGAAGAGACCGCTGACCCGGTCCGCGTACTCCTGGGGCGTGCTGTTATGGGCCTTCGCCGCCTGGTCGATCTTGTCGCCATGCTCGTCGGTCCCCGTGAGAAAATAGGCCTCGTGCCCGAGCATGCGGTGAAAGCGGCTCATGAAGTCCGCGAGGATGGTGGTGTAGGCGTGGCCGATATGCGGCTCCGCGTTCACGTAATATATCGGGGTCGTAACGTAGAATCGTTCTTTCATGCGATGGCTCCACTATGTTCGGAGGCCGGTCGTGCGGCCGGTGTGACCGGGGGCTTTCCGACCGGCCGCCCTGCCTTACAGCTTGTAGGTCTCTTCATCCACGCTTTCCGGCTCGGCGTTCTCGATCCTGTTGAGCACGTCGTTCTTCAGCGTGAATTTCGAGTCTTTTCTCTCCAGGTCGGATTTCTTGATCTCGACATACCGGTTGGCGTACTTGATTGTGATCGACTCCTTGAGGGTGTCGACGCCGGTCACGATGTAGGTCGCCTCGCCTGCCCTGATCTGATCGCCGGGGTTCGGCATGCCGTTGTTGATTTCCTTGTAGAGCTTGTACTCGTAGCCAAGGCAGCAGAGGAGGCGCCCGCACATCCCCGATATCTTGAGGGAGTTCAGGTTAAGGTTCTGCTCCTTGGCCATTTTTATTGATACGGGCTCGAACTCGTCTCTCTGGTGGACGCAGCAGAGCTGTTTGCCGCAGGGACCGTATCCCCCGACAAGCCGCGCCTCGTCGCGCACGCCTATCTGCCGCATCTCGATGCGTGTCCTGAATACCGAGGCGAGTTCCCGCACCAGCTCCCTGAAATCGATGCGGTTTTCCGCCACGAAGTAGAATATTATCTTGCTCCGGTCAAAAAGGCACTTGACCGCGACGAGTTTCATGTCCAGCTTCTTGGCCTTCGCTTTTTCACGGCATTTCTGGAAGGCGCTTTTTTCAATCGCCTCGATTTCGGGAATCTGTTTCATGTCGTCGGGTGTGGTCATGCGCAGGAGCTTTCCCTTGACGCCGCCCTGAGGGTTGCGATGCCTCGCGCACTTGAAGACAGTGCCGATGTCCACGCCGTTTTCGGTCTCGACAACGCAGAGGGCGTGCTGCCTGACAAAGAGGTTGTTTGTGTCGACATAGCTGAGCTGATAGCTGTTGCGCAGCTTTACCGCTGATACTTCCATATCATGTCCCCTGTCCGGCGCGGTCGAGTTTCGGCAGGCCGAATCCATCGATATCATCTATGGAATAGAGCAATCCCTTCAATGCGTTCCGGATGTTTAAATTATTCGAGAGGCCTTTCCTGAGGGCAAGCAGAATTTTAATTATTTTCACCGACTTCTGCCGGTCGTCGACTGCGAATCCGGCGAGGAAGGGGTGGGGGGCCGTTCCAGAAAGGGCGGACAGGAAAAGTGACCGGTAAATGTTGACGAGAAGGGAGAGGAGGAGATCCACGCCGATCTTCTTCTGGAGGGGGGCGATGTCAAGGGCGAGGCTTTCGCCGGAAGCCAGGTATGCCGATATCTCCCGGCAGATCGCCGCGATCCCTTCCAGTATGTCCTCCCGTGCAAGGAGCAAGGCGGCCTCGAGAGACCCGCCGCACAGTTCTGCGACAAGATCCGGGTCTGCCGTTCCTGCGGTTTTCGACAAGGCGAGGAAGCTCCTGACATCTTCGGCTTCCAGGGGATTGAACGGGATATACATGCTTCGGGAGAGTATCGTGGGAAGAATGAGGGACCTGCCCGCCGTGATCAGGATGATATGGGCTCCCGCCTGCGGCTCCTCTATCGTTTTAAGCAGGGCGTTCTGGCCCGCGCTCGATATCGATTCCGCGCCGTCGATGATGACCCCGTAGGTGCCGGATATAGACTTTTTCGAGAGGCGGTCGATGAGCCACCTGACGCTTCCCGGTTCGCTTTTATCCGCGGTGCCGATGGGAATGGCCCCTTTTTCGTCCGGGCCCATCTCGATGATGTCGGGATGGGTGCCCCCCGCGGCCTGGAGGCACGACGGGCAGCGAAGGCAGGGCGGATCATCTGCGCTGCAGAAGAGGGCGGTGAGAAAACGCCGTGCCACGATCCTCTTCCCTGTCCCGGGCCTTCCCGAAAAGAGCATGGTCTGCGGGATCTTCCCTCCTGCCTGTAGGAGATCGAGCAATTTCAGCTGCCGGGTATGGCCGATTATTCCGCTTGTGTTCATAGGTTTCCGTTACGAGGGTGTCGCGCGCCGCACGGTGTTCGAGATTGCGGTCGCGCCGGTTTTCGCGCCGTCAGTAGACCATGTCGAGAATGAGGCCGCGGATTTCTTCAATGGTTTTAAGCAGGTCGAAGGCCTTGTTTTCCCTGGTAATCGATTCGGTCAATTCCAGGATCTTTGTGTTTATCTTTTCGATTATTACGTAATCGCCCCAGTTTTTCTTTGTGCGTTTCAGCGTTTTTTCGCGAAGGCCCTCGTCGACGATAGTCTTGATGATCTTCTGTATCAGGGCCTTGTAGAGAAGCATTTCCCGCTCGGTCTGCTGTTCGAGGAAACTGCGTTCCCGGTCCTTCAGGTCCAGGAGGAGCTCATCCAGGGTTCCCTCGATTTCAAGGGCGAGGGTTTTATGAAGCTCGGAGTGAAAGCTTTTACCGCCCTGCTTTACGGAAGGGAGCTTTCCCTTCTTCGATATCCTTTCTTTTTCGTCCTTTTTAGGGCGCGCCCCTGTTATCTCGATCATCGAACCCCGTCCGCCCGATTGATGGTGCAGTTCCCCTCGAACTTCACGCCCTCCTCCATGATAAGGCTCGGCGTGATGATGTTGCCGTTTATGACCCCGGTTGACAGAAAAATGACGCGTTCCGTCGCGAAGATGTTGCCACGCACGGTGCCGCCGACCACGACCATGCGCGCCTTGATGTCGGTAAGGGCCTGTCCGTTCTGCCCGATGAGCACCTTGCCGTCGGTTTCGATGGTGCCCTGGAAGTTTCCGTCGATTCGGAGAAGGCCGTTTATCTTGAATTCACCCTTGAAGTTAGAGCCTTCGCCGATGATGCTGTTGACTATGTTGTCTTCCGCTGATTTTCCGTTTCGTGCCATGGTGGTGGTCGGTCCGCTCTCAATGGATATACGGCAGGTGGGCCGTCACTTCATCCGGCGCGGCCCACGTTTCCCGAGTCATTATTGAGGGATTATCATGTTTTGCAAGAACAATTTTCCGGCTATTTCGAATGGCACTGCAGATATCGTTTCACCGACCTGTCGTATGTCCTCTCAACGTCATTCGGGAAAAAACAGGCGGGAAGCTCGTTTGATCTGCGATGGTAGTGTATGCACTCGCAGCATTTTCCCTTCCTTGAGCAGGGTTCATAGGAGCAGTTGCAGATGGCCATGTTGGCTTTCAGGTTGTCGCACGCCATCGGGGACCTCTCTCTTGAAATGATTCGCGGAATTCCTCGGAACGACCTCATCGCCGCGCGCCTGCGGGAAGGCCCCCCGGTGCGGGCCACAATAAACCGAGGGGGCGGGAGATCAAGTAGTATTTTACGCAGACGAAGGCGCCCCAGCCGGCGCCCTCTGGTAGTCGATATTCCGCCGAACGGGAAAGTAAAAAAAATCTGCGGGGCACATTTGAATAACGGCGGGAATTTCGGATAGAAGCGGCGGCCATTGTGTTTTTTTTGAAGTAATGCGCGGGCACCTCAATAAATCAGAATGTTACGATATTCAAAGACTGAAAATTCTGATTTTTTTACCGATTCCGTGCCCGCAAGGAAACATCCTGATTCGATTTTTTTAGAGGTTCGCTTCTATCAATAGCGGTTTTTTCTTGCTATCCTGCCCACAGTTGTTTATTATTCAGCAGAGGGATGCTCCGGGCACTTCGAGAATGGTTGTAACATTTTCGGTGCGGCACACAAAAATTTCAGGGGCCTGCCCGGCATGCACTACCCGTCATGGGGTTTCCGGTACTCTACCAGTGGACGTGATAAGGCATTTTGTGTCTCGGAACTTTTTGCTGAAAGGGGACACGGTTTCATTAATAGTGAACAGCGAGGCCAGCTATGGATAAAACGTGTCCCACCACCGTCCTGTACAATAATATGAAAAGCAAGTTCCTCAAGGGCATCGAAAAGGCCGGGGCCCTTCACGGGCATTCCTGCGAGATGTCCTGCTTCACCGGAAAGCTATCGGAAATGATCTTGAAGAAATTCGAAAAAGACAAGAAGTACCGTGAATCGCTGACGCGCGGTATGAAGAAAAACCTCGCCATCATGTTCACCGATATCAGGGGCTTCACCACGAGAACGTCGATGATGCACCCGGAGCGGATCGTTCAGCTTCTTGACCTGTTCATACCCGAGATGCTGGGCATCATCATCGAGCGCCACCGGGGTATGATAGACAAGCTTCTGGGCGACGGGATAATGGCCCTGTTCGGCCATCCCTACCCGACGGGTGAGGAGATCGTGCAGGCACTCTATGCCTCCATCGACATGCAGCAGGCTGCCGCGGCCATGGACGAAGTGCTGAGGATAAGCGGTTATGACCCCATTGAGATCGGCGTGGGGATCAATTACGGAGAGGTGCTCATCTGCGAAGTGGGAAACGACACCTACCGGGAATCGACGGTCATCGGCGCCCCGGTGAACGTGGCGGCCAAGATGGAAGACATCGCCAAGGCCCATGAAGTCGCGCTTCCCTCTGACCTGCTTCCGGAAATTGAAAAACATAAACCGCGCATGACCCGGTACTTCTCCGGCATCGGGGTGCAGCATGGCGTCGAGGCGGTGAGTTTCGACTGGGCCGGCTATATCGAGAAGGAGCAGCACGAGTCAAAAGACTGGAGGATCGTGTAGTTCAGCCCCCGGACCGGCATGTCAGAATCAATCCCCATATATTCATTGACAATTAACCCGGTTCTCTCCCTTTTGTCCGAACGCAGTGGACATTCATCGTAGCAGGCATACAAGTCATCTCAGGAACTTCCACTTCATCATTCAAATAAATTATATTGAGAGGAGCGACAATGGCGGAACTATCTGATTTTACCATGTACAGCGGGGGCCACAAGGGCACCGAGGCTGAATTCGGGAAGCAGGCGGAACGGTACGGAATAAATGAGGTGAACTTTTCCTTCGAGGGGCACAAGATGGAGCACGACCGGGGCGTTCGCGTTCTCGGACAGAAGGAGCTCGAGAAGGGGAATGTCAGCATGGAAATAGTCTCCCTCAGGCTCGGGAGAAATTTTTCCGAGGTTGGAATGATCCGGAAGGTGATACAGTCGATCTTTCACATGGTCAACAGCGGTTTCCAGGTGTTCGCCGTCGGCTGGATACAGGAGGACGGTACGGTACGGGGCGGGACAGGCTGGGGGGTGGAGCTCGCGAAGCTCTTCAACCGGCCGGTTCACGTCTATGATCAGGACCGCACGTCGTGGTTTTCCTGGGTCGACGGCTCCTGGGCGCCGGTGACACCGGTCATTTCCCACGGGACCTTCTGCGGAACGGGCACGAGGCACCTCACCGATGACGCACGCGCTGCGATAGAAGACCTTTTCGCCCGGTCCTTCGGGGCGAAATAAGGGCGCGCGGCCATGGCGCTTCTGAATCTGCGGCGCGTTACCCTGGGTTTCGGAAGCATTCCGCTTCTCGACGGTATCGACATGCAGATTCATGCCGGTGAGAAGATTTCCATTCTCGGGCGAAACGGGTCGGGGAAATCGACCCTGATGAAACTCATCAACGGCGAGATCGAGCCGGACGGCGGGACGCGCATCCTTGAAAAGGGGGTGACGACCGCGCGTCTTCCCCAGGAGGTGCCCGGTCATTTCACCGGGACGGTTCGCGATGTCGTCGCGGGGGGGATTGGCCCGGCCCATGGCGGAGCGTACGATGACGAGACCGCCCACCGGCGGATCGAGCGGGCAATCGCCCTGCTATCGGTGGATCCGGCCCTCAATTATGAAAACCTTTCGGCCGGGATGAAGCGGCGGGTCGTTCTCGGGCGTACCATCGTGAACGAGCCTGACATCATTCTCCTGGACGAGCCGACGAACCACCTCGACATCGACTCCATAGGATGGCTCGAGGATTTCCTGTGCCGGCATGACGGAACGATTCTTTTCGTCACCCATGACCGTGACTTTCTCCGAAAGGTCTCAGGCAGGATCGTGGAGATCGACCGGGGCACCCTCTTCGACTGGAAATGCGACTACGACACGTTCCTCAAGAGGAAGGAGGCGTGGCTCGAGGCCGAAGAGAACCGGGACCTTCAGTTCGACAGGAAGCTGGCGCGGGAGGAGACCTGGATACGGAAGGGGATAAAGGCGCGCCGGACCAGAAACGAGGGAAGGGTGCGCGCCCTCATGAAAATGCGGGAGGAGCGCGCACGGCGCAGGGAGCGGCAGGGGACCGTGCGGATGGAGTCCGCATGACGCGGAAAAATCGGGCAGGATGATTATCGAGGCGGCCGATCTTTCTTTCGGGTACGGCGAGACCAGGCTGATAGAGGGTTTCTCCGCACGGATAATGCGCGGCGATAAAATCGGGATTATCGGTCCCAACGGATGCGGTAAGAGCACCCTGATCAGGATCCTGATGGGGGAGATGGATCCCGACGGGGGTACGGTGCGCAGGGGCACGGGGATGGAACCGGCCTACTTCGACCAGTTGAGGAACCGCCTCGACGAGGATAAGACGGTAAGGCGGAACGTCGCCGAAGACGGCGAGACGATTGAATTGAACGGAAGGCAACGCCATGTCATCGGCTACCTGGAGGACTTTCTCTTTCCCCCGGAGAGGGCCGAGGTCAGGGTGAGCGTGCTGTCGGGGGGTGAAAAGAACAGGCTCCTCCTGGCGAAGCTTTTCGCGAGGCCGTCGAATTTTCTCATCATGGACGAGCCGACCAACGACCTTGATATCGAGACGATAGAGCTCCTCGAGGAGCTTCTCCTGGATTACCGGGGCACCCTGCTTCTGGTCAGCCATGACCGGGCGTTCATCAATAACGTGGTGACGAGCACCCTCGTGTTCGAGGGAAACGGCGTGGTGCGGGAATACGCCGGGGGATATGACGACTGGCTGTTGCAGGGAAAGGCCCTGGCATCCGGGGAAACGAAGCAGCGGAAAAAACCCCGTGAAAAAAAATCCGCGGAAAACAGGAAACGTACCTTCAGGGAAAAAAATGAACTGGAGTCGATCCCGCACGTAATCGAGGAAAAAGAAGCAAGGAAGCGGGAACTTTACACCCTCCTGGCCGACCCCTCATTTTACCAGGAACGCAGCCACCGCGTACCCGAGGTGAAGGGAGAGCTGGAACGGGTTGAACGGGAACTCGAGAATCTCCTTGAACGGTGGGAGGAGCTGGAGTCACTTGATGGCCGGTAATCCCTTCCGTTCATTGTTCATAACCAAACTCACCGGCAGAGCCGGCATTGCCGGATGATACGCCACCTCTGCCCCCGGTACCGGTGCGTAGTGCAGCTTCAGTCAAACTGGCTGGTGCAATGCCGATCTGGTATATCGCGAAGGTAGGGCCGCCTGCGCCGCCGCCATGGCCGCCGATAACAACGCAGAAATCCATTTCATTGACAGGGGGAAGCCCGGTCAGAATGCCTTCGTCGAAAATTCACATGGTAAATTCAGGGATGAATGTCTTAATGGGGTGTGGTTTTTAACGATCAACGACGCGAGGAAAAGGATCAAGGAATGGAGCTGTGAATAGTAGAGCGAACGAGTCCATGGCGGGTTGAATGGACTCGTTCGCCGTATGAATTCGTTACCACAATAGCATGAGATTTCATTCATGGGATGGCAGAAAAAATGGGGAGCACGCCAGAATCGAGCGGAAGATATATTACATCAAAATAACCGTATAATCTGGAGCGCGAGTACACGTCATATCGCCCCGCCAATATAGCCGCATTCACCGGCGGTGCCGGTATTGCCGGATGATCCGCCCGCTGCGCCGCCGCTGCCGTAGGTCAATACGGTCTCATCTAAAATGATAATTGAAAACCAGCCTTTATATATTGCAAAAGAGGGGCCTCCCGCGCCTCCGCCTCCCCAGCCGCCCTGGCCACCTGTTCCGCCGTTTCCGCCGTTTCCTCCTCTGCCAACCTCATCTGTATCTTCATTTCCGCCCGCTCCTCCTGCGCCGCCTAAACCGCCAGGACCGCCATTGCCGCCGGAACCGCCGCCACCGCCAATGCCGCTTCTGATATCGCAGTTCTTAATATTCACAATGGATTCAATCAAGAAAAGGCCAAAGGAACAGCCGCCGCCGGAACCGCCAGTGCCGCCGGAACCGCCAGTGCCGCCGCCACCGCCGCCACCACCGCCATTGCCATTGCCAGCAAGATAATATAAAGGAGTTGGCATTGTTTGGCCGCCACCGCCGCCACCGCCGCCACCGCCATTGCCTGGATTGCCTTCACCTCCATCAGTTCCTGATGATGAGATCCATAGATTACCTGTTATTACACCTGATGATCCGCCGTTACCTTTTATGCCGATTGATCCCATGGTTCCAGCGCTTCCATTAGAACCATCGGTACCGGGATTTTGTGTTACCCCGCCGCTGCCTCCCGGAATGCCAGAAATTCCCGGATTACCTGGACCTCCATCACCTGCGGTAATACCCAGATCACACCAACCGCCAAAACCTCCTTTACCTCCATTTCTTCCTGCAGCAGACGTGCCACCATCTCCACCATAAGCACTGTTATCAGAGGGATCTATACCGACATCGGCTATCCCGTTGTCGCCCGTACCCCCGTTTCCTCCCCCCACTCCAGGCAAACCATTTGTTCCATCTTGACCCGGTGCGCCATTCCCGGCTATTAAGAAGCAATTTTTCAATTCTATCGTACTGTTTATCAGCCGTACGGCATATGAACCTTCTCCAGCGGTCACAGGATTCGCGCTGGTGATAGTGAGCTCGTCAATAACAACACTGGTGACGCCATTGCCGTCCATGGCGATGGTGCCGCCCTGTATGGCGCTGCAGAACGATACCGTGTCGCGCACCCAGGTGGAGGGATCAAAGCCGCCGTATATGCTCACCCCATTCTTCAGGGTCACGCTTTCATTGTAGACCCCGGCGCTCGCGTACACGTCGCAGTCTGATGCCGCGGCCGCGTTTATGGCGGCCTGGATTGTCTGCTTCGGCGCTGTCCGTTCGGTCCCCTCGTTGGCGTCATCGCCGCCGGTCGAGACGAATATGCAGGCCCCTGCCTCTTTCAACACATATATATAGACCCGGTCGGTTTCAATACTGTTCCCTGCGCCGTCGTCCACCTGCAGTTCAAAGGCGATGGTACAGACCTTTGGCGGTGCGCTAAAGGACGGAGTTGCCCCTGTGAGAATTCCTGAGCCTATGGCAGGGCCGTGTATCTGGGTCCATGTGTAGACCAGCGGGTCATTTTCAGGGTCAGTGCTTGCGCTCCCGTCCAGGGTTACCAGGTCGCCGAAGCTTACCTCCTGGTCGCTCCCGGCAATGGCAGTGGGCCCCTGGTTTTCTGCCACATTTATCGTGACCAGGTCGGATGCGGAACGGGATCCGTTGTTCACCGTGAGCATGATTTCATACGTCCCACCCGTGTCGAAGAACAGGGTTGTCGCGGCCATTGCAGGGTCTGTAAAGGATACGCTGCTTCCAGCCGGCTGATACAGGACTTCCCATGAATAGGTGAGGGCCTTCCCTTCGGGATCATAGCTCCCTGACCCGTCAAGGCCAGCGTTTCCAACATATGTGTAGACCCTCTGGTCCGCACCGGCATCGGCGACAGGTGGCTGATCGGGCATTGAGCCGAGAAGCGATCCCTTTGCATTTTTATCATTGCCGCTGCATGAGGCGGCAATTGTGCATGCTATAATGGCTGCGGCAATGACAAGATTCTTGCACAACTTCATGATGTCCTTCCTCTGTATTAATTCATTTCGCCGTAATCTCCGTCAGAGCCGGGGCTGACTGCTGATGATCCCCCCGCGCCTCCGGGACCGGTGGTCAGCAAGACGCTTGTTAGGACAGCCGATGATACGCCGTATTTATATATGGCAAAGGAGGGGCCGCCCGCGCCGCCCCCGCCATGGCCGCCTGCACTGCCTGCACCGCCTGCACCGCCGTCGCCGCCCGCGCCGACCTCGTCATCGTCGTGGTCGTTGCCTGCGCCTCCTGCGCCGCCCTCGCCGCCTTCGCCGCCTTCGCCGCCTGCACCTCCTGCGCCGCCGTAACCACTGCGTATAAAGCAATTATAAATATGCACACTTGAGTTTATCATAAAAAGGCCGAAAGAAGCGCCGCCGCCCTGGCCACCTTTACCTCCTGCGCCGCCGCCGCCGCCACCACCACCACCGCCACCGCCGTTTCCGGTGCCATCTTGTGGTCCATGAAAAACCAAAAGAACATTCTGGCCACCACCCCCGCCACCGCCGCCTCCGCCATTGCCGGGTTCGCCGTCAGTTGCGGCAGTGCCGGAATATGAGACCCAGAAGTTACCAGTGACCGAACCGGAGGATCCGCCTACACCACCATTGAAGACTTCGGAACCATTAAAACCATTGCTTCCATTAGAGCCGTCCAGACCACCGATCATATTCGAATCACCCCCCATACCCCCCGGGGTTACATCGTTGCCACTTTTATCATGCCCGTAACCGCCATTATCGCCGTCGTCATCATCATATCCGCCGTCGCCCCCCCTGCCTCCGGTACTGCCCGCTACAGACGTGCCGCCGGCTCCTCCATGGGCGTCGACATCGTCATCCTCGGAACCGGGGTCGCCGTCCGACCCGCGAGAACCTGCGGTGCCGGTATTGCCGGGTGATCCGGCAAGGCCAGGGGCGCCGTTGCCGGCCATTATGATGCAATTTTTCAGCTCGACGGTACTGTTTATCAAACGCACCCCGTAGGAGCCCTGCCCGGCAATGGCGGCGTTGGCGCTCGTTATGGTAAGGCCATCAATGACCAGATCAGTGACAGCGGTTCCTGTAACGGCCATGTTTCCGCCCTTTAGCTCGCTCTTAAAGGATGTTGTGTTACGCACCCAGGTGGAGGGATCAAAGCCGCCGTATATGCTCACCCCGCTCGCCAGGGTCACGCTTTCATTGTAGACCCCGGCGCTCACGTAGACGTCGCAGTCTGATGCCGCGGCCGCGTTTATGGCGGCCTGGATTGTCTGCTTCGGCGCTGAGCGGTCGGTCCCTTCGCTGGCGTCGTCGCCGCCGGTGGCGACATATATGCAGGCATCCCTCTCTTTCATCACATATATATAGACCCGGTCAGCGAAGCTGTTTCCCCCGCCGTCATCAACGTAAAGATCATAGGCGATGGTGCAGACCTCGGAGGGGGCCGTGAAGGTCGGGGTTGCCCCTGTAAGGGTGCCGGTCCCGATGGCGGGGCCGTGTATCTGGGTCCATGTATAGGTGAGGGGGTCATTTTCAGGGTCTGTGCTGCCGCTCCCGTTCAGGGTCACGGTGTCGCCGAAGCTCACCTCCTGGTCGCTCCCGGCATTGGCCGTTGGCCCCTGGTTTTCGGCCACGTTCAGGGTGACCAGGTCGGATGCGGAACGGGATCCGTTGTTCACCGTGAGCATGATTTCATACGTCCCACCCGTGTCGAAGAACAGGGTTGTCGCGGCCATCGCAGGGTCTGTAAAGGATACGCTGCTTCCAGCCGGCTGGTACAGGACTGCCCATGAATAGGTGAGGGCCTTCCCTCCGGGATCATAGCTCCCTGACCCGTCAAGGTCAGCGCTTCCAACATAGCGGTAGACCCACTGCTCCGGGCCGGCATCGGCGACCGGGACCTGGTTATTGAGCCCCAGGAGCTGACCATTTTTAGTTTCATTACCGCCGCCGCATGAGGCAACGATACCGAAGGCCGTGATTATTGCCATAAGAGTGAGTTTTTTATTGTAGTTCATGGCATAATTCACCTGCATTATTTGATATCGCCTTGATCGCCATCTGAGCCGGGACTGCATGCTGATGATCCACCCGCGCCTCCGGAGCCGGCGGTCATCGACCTGATACTGGTTATGATGGCCGATGATATGCCGCTTTTATATATGACAAAAGAGGGACCCCCCGCTCCCCCGCCGCTATGGCCGCCATTACCGCCGTTTCCGCCGGCTCCGCCGTTTCCCCCTGCGCCGACTTCCGCAATATCCTTGGTGGCGCCAATCCCGCCGGTACCTCCTGCGGCGCCACTACCCCCGGCACCTCCTGCACCGCCGTTACCGCCGTTACCGCTGGTAAGATCGCAGTTGGTAATGTAAACGAATGAATTGATCAAAAAAAGGCCAATGGATGCGCCGCCGCCTTTGCCGCCGCTGGCGCCGGCTCCGCCTTCACCGCCTTCGCCTCCTCCTCCTCCTCCGTTACCGGTTCCATCCCAAGCAGAAAAGGGAGGATCTTGGCCCCCGCCGCCTCCTCCTCCTCCTCCACCACTGCCATTACCGCCGGCTTCTCCTGTGGTACCTGGATCAGATACCCAGAGGTTGTTTATCACAGAACCTGATGTTCCTCCCACTCCGTTTGTGCCGTTGGAACTATTTGATCCTGCGGTTCCAGGCGAGCCGGGTTCTCCACGACCCGACCACCAATCTCCTCCTGAACCCCCATTGCCTGCGATGCCTCCCTGGCTTCCAATGGACCCAACATGACCATCTTCGCCGGCATGATCACTATATCCGCCTTTGCCACCTTTGCCGCCGTCACCGCCGGCACCTGATGAGCCGCCGGCTCCTCCTGCAGCGTTTACTTCTTCATCATCATTTCCATCTAAGCCGTTTCCCCCGTTAGCACCTGCCGATCCATTATCGCCATTTGGTCCATTCACACCCGGGGCCCCGGTGCCGGCGGTTATAATACAGTCATTCAGTGTGATGAAACTGTTTATTAGGCGCATTCCATAGGAGCCGTCTCCCGGATTTACGGCGTTGGCGCTGGTGACGGCCATCCCGTCAATGGTGATACGGGTAACGCCGTTTCCGTCAAGGGCGATGGTTCCGCCCTGTATGGTGCTGCGGAACGATACCGTGTCTCGCACCCAGGTGGATGGATCAAAGCCGCCGTATATGCGTACACCGCTGGCCAGGGTCACGCTTTCATAATAGATCCCTCCGCTCACATAGACGTCATAGTCCAGTGCCGCGGCCGCGTTTATGGCTGCCTGGATTGTCTTCTTGGGCGCTGAGCGGTCGGTCCCTTCGTTGGCGTCGTCGCCGCCGGTCGCGACGAATATGCAGGTATCCCTCTCTTTCATCACATATATATAGACCCTGTCCGCGAAGCTGTTACCCGCGCCGTCATCAACATACAGATCATAGGCGATGGTGCAAACCTCTGACGGGGCGGTAAAGCCCGGGCCGGCCCCCGTGAGGGTGCCGGTGCCGATGGCGGGGCCGTGTATCTGGATCCAGGTGTAGGTAAGGGGGTCGTTTTCAGGGTCTGTGCTGCCGCTCCCGTCCAGTATGACATACTCCTCAATGCCCACCTGCTGGTCGCTCCCGGCATCGGCCGTTGGCCCCAGGTTTTCGGCGACGTTCACGGTCACCAGGTCCGATGCCGAGTTTGAGCCGTCATTCACCGTGAGCATGATTTCGTAGGTCCCCTCGGCGTCGAAGGTCAGAGAGGTCGCTTCACTAGAGGGATCACTAAAAGCGGCATTGCTTCCCGCGGGCTGGTACACGATTTCCCATACATAGGCAAGGTCCTTTCCTTCAGGGTCATAGCTCCCTGACCCGTTAAGGTCGATGCTTCCAATATAGCGGTAGACCCTCTGGTCCGCGCCGGCATTGGCGACCGGCGCCTCGTTGGGTTTCGGCGACAGCATCAATCCGCTTTTCATTTCATCCACGCCGCTGCATGAGGTAATGATACTGTACGATATGATGACCGCTATAACAGCCAGGTTTTTACGGTGCTTCATCATGTCTTTCCTCGGTATAAGTCGTTATAATGGGGAACTATCTCTATTGTGTACCTGCTCTTTTGAAAAGATCCGTCTCCTTTGAAAAAATTGAGGGGAGATTGTCAATGTGCATTATCAGTAGAGACGGTTGGTGTCATCTGGTAACCGTTTTCCGGGGTCTTTATATGTTCCTTTCTCAATTCCAGGTTCTCGAGGATCCTGGTCCTGCAAACGAATGTTTGTCTTTTTATTTTTAATTATTCGAAATATGACACCAACAGAAAGATATCCATTAAGTGAATTCATGTAATTTTCATTATTTTTTGGGGTAGACCACTCATAATTGAGACCGCATTCGACGATTAAAGACATCGTTTTATATACATGATAATTCAGTCCGATAACGATGCCAGGAACAAAGAGTCGGGGCAGAATTCTCCGATAATCGTTGCTTGATAGATTGTCCGGATAATAATAGGAAGATACGGAGGGCCCGGCCCATGCCCGAAATAAACGATTGCGGAAAAAAGCAAAGCCAAAGGTGTTTTTTAAGCCCAGGCGAATCGCGTCGCCATAGGTCACTTTCGGTACATAATTATAGGGCATCCACACATAGGAAGGCGCCATGGGATAGTTGAATTCATCAATGCTGAGCTGGAGCCGGTAATTAAACCGAGAGTCCCCGGCAACAGAACTGTCAAAAACAAAGCCCCCGCCCAGTATATAATGTATGCCTTTGAAATTATAATCCCTGGCATAATAGGGATACAGGCTGTAATAGTAACGATTTAATCTGGATTCACCCATTCCGCCATTGAAATGCACTCCAAGTCCATTGGCAGATAGTGATGCAGAAAAATGTAGTATGATAAGAAAGACGAGCGCGGTTAAAAATCGTTTATCCTTCAAGGTGCCACTCCTGTTTATTGCTATGCGCAAAAGCCCCTTTCAAAACAAAAAAACGCCGGGCAGGTGCATTGAATCATGTTGGTCTTTACCATTGGTGTGTGTTGAAATGCGCCCCCTCTCCCCGGCCATGCGGGACAAAGGGGTTCGCAATTGGGTCTCACGATGTGGCATGAAGCTCCTGTAAAAACCATCCCGTGTGGGCCTTTCCTGATGCGCTATATATGTGCCAGCACAGGCCTTTTCTATAATAGATTAAATTTAATTTATAGTTGCCGGTGCGTCAATAGACCCGGAATGAACTGTGCTTCAAAGGGAATGAACTGTGCGTGAAATTTTTCATTTATTTTTCAGGGATTCCAGGAACGACGGCTCCGGCGTCGTGGTACATCCAGGTACAGATGAAGTATCGAGTTTTTTCACTTCTGCGGCGGTTCCAGGCCCTTTCACTGCGGTCTCATTTGATGCATTATGTAACACAATTACGGAACGAGAAGAAACGGCTGCGTGATGTAATGATCTTTATGGTGTATATATCATCGCCATTGTACCGTGATGGCCCCGGCAGGGCATGATTCAACGCACTTCATGCAGCGGGTGCAGAGATCGAGCCAGAGAGCGGTGACGCGCCACCGTTTCGGGTCGTAGGGATTTTCTTCAACGGCACCGATGGTCTCGTGGAGCAGGAAGACCGCCGGTCCGCACTGCCGGAGGCAGGCGCAGCATTCCCGGGGATCGACGCCCACGCTGTCGCCGCATTTTGTGTAATCGATCGATATCTTCGTTTTTCCCTTCATGGGAATCCCCTCTCAGTACTCCCCATGGAACCCGGGTGTCTCGTCCCGCGGCGCAAGGAGTATGGCGTCGTGTGGGCATGCATGCCTGCAGAGGCCGCATCCATAGCATTTGTCGAGGTTGATGGTGATTTTTTTCCGAGCGGCGTCGTGTTCGATGGCGCCGAACTGGCAGATCTTCGCGCAGGCACCGCATCCGTTGCAATCCTTCTCGTGGTGGTGGACGATATATTCCGCCTTGTAGATTGATTTGATGCCGTAGTCGAGCCGGGGCCTGATGCCCGCGCATTCGGGATTCGCACAGGAACAGAGATTGTTGATATAGGGGTACGGGCCGAACCAGATGGTGCCAATGTAGCCTTTCTTGTTGTGATTTCTGAAGCGATCGACCGCCTGCTTCCGGGTGAGGAAATACTTGTCCTTTTCCGGGATGAATCGCGGAAGTTTGTCGACGATCTCGGACATGACACCGAAATTGATGCAGCAGGCCTCCTTGATCCCGCGGGACATGTAGCGGCACATGCAGTTCTTTTCGATGATCGGCTCGACGGCGCAGTTTTCAAGGATCGCTATGGCGTCTTCCAGGGGGATCACCTGCCCGATGTGCCCTTCCGCCTTGAAGGGATTCGTCGGGGGATTGGTGCTGTGGAGCAATTTCTCCGCCGTATGCCTGATGATCCGTCCGATCAGGGGGATGCGCAGTTTATATCCCAGCCCCACCGCATTGAAGCCGTGGACCTTGCGCACGGATATCTGTTCGAAGTTCTTGTACTGCTCCATGAGAAAATCGCGCAGGTTGTACTTTTCCACGATTTCGTTGGAATAGTGCTCGGCGTTCAGGTACCATTTGCCTCCGGCACCATGTTTCATGCAGAGATCACACATGGCTATATCCCCAATTTTTTTCTGGCAGCCGCGGCCATGCGTCGCGTTACCGGTATGCGTATGCCGGGCACGTTTGCCACAAAGGCGGCGATGCGCTCCATGCAGGTTGAATACATGAGGGGCCGCGGCCGCATCGCTAGCGCCACCAGGTCCCTTGCCACGTCCGCGCCGGTCCTCGCGCCGGAGAAGTATCGAGCAAGAACCCCCTTTCCCTTGTTCATGACGAGATCTTGGGATATGGGGCCGTGAACAGATTCAGCCACCGCGCCGGTCTCCGTATAGCCGGGGAAGTACTCGCTCACGATAATTCCCGTATCTGACCATTCCCCCTGGATCGTCCTGGTCCAGGCCGAGAAGGCCGCCTTGGAGCACACATAGGGAGAGTAGAAGGGGACGCCGAGCATGAACCCGGGGGTCCCGATGTTGATGATGTGTCCGCTTCCCTGTTCCTTCATATATTTATAGGCCTGCTGGGATGCAGTGACCGGCCCGAGGAGGTTCACCGCGAAGGCGCGGTAGAGATCCTCTCTTTTAACGCACTCTGAACTTTCAACAATGCTCGTGGCGGCATTGTTTACCAGTATGTCTATCCTGCCGAAATGCTTCACGGTCTTATCCACCATGTCCCGCGCCTGTTTTTCGTCGGCAAGGTCGGTTTTCACGACAAGAGGGTCGTTCAATGCGGATGCGAGCTCATCGAGAAGATCCTTGCGCCGCGCGGCGAGAGCGACGAGGGCTCCGGCCTTGTCGAATTCGATTGCCGCGGCTCTGCCTATTCCGGTCGAAGCCCCTGTGACCAGTACAACTTTTCCTTTTAAATTCATGAACGCCTCTTTTTGGTACGATCCGCGGATGGTCCCTTTTTGCCAGCCTGCGCCGCTGCGTGACTTCCGGCGTTTCTGCCTGAAAAAATGCAGTCAGCCAGGGAGAATCCGCTCACATAGGACCGGGAGCATATCCCGGCGGCGCTTCTTCCCGCCATGTATAATCCAGGAATGATCGAACCGTCGGCCCTGACCGCCTGGGAGGTGAGTCCCTTGACTTTAAGGCCGCCCATCGTGAGGCAGGGGCTCGGGAACATCAATGTTTCGATCCGGCAGTCAATGGCGTAGAAGGGAGGTTTCTCGATAGTCCGTAGATACTCGGACGACTTGCCGAATTCTCTGTCCGCTCCCCTGGCGCACTGTTCGTTGTAGGATTCAACAGTGCGAACCAGCGCATCCTCGGGGATTCCGCATTTTTTCGCCAGGGCTGTAATGGTGTGCGCCTTTGTGCGGTTCAGATGAAGGTTCACGAATGTTGTGAGCTTGCGGTAGATTATATGGTTCATCTCGCCCAGGAGGATGCTTTTAAGGGATGTGCCGAGACGTTCCTCACGCTTCGTCTGCACACGACCTTCGCGGTGAACGGCGGAATCGATAACGAGGTACGCCCGATGTTCCGGCTGGCGCGTTATCGCGCGGCTGATGCTGGCACCGTAGAGGCTCTCGTCGCAGAAGCGCTTCCCTTCCCTGTTCGCGAGCAGTCCCGATACAAAGGCGACCGGTGGATAGATGAAACGGGAGGCCGCACATACATCGACGGAACTCAGAACACCGCCGGCACTCAATCCGAGATCCATGCCGCTCCCGTCATCTCCGGCGGTACCGAGGGGAACGCAGCCGCTGTAGGCAGGCGCGTACTCCCTGAATTTTTGCTTGTTATAGACGAATCCGCCGGAAGAGATTACAACGCCACCCTTCGCCCGGATGCGGACCGTTTTACCGAACTTCTTTTCCACAAGGCCGAGGAGCTTCCTGCTTTTACTGCTGATAAAACCGAGGTTGTAGAAAAGGCTGTGCAGAGCTTTGACGAAAGGTGATGAGCCCAATTCACGGACTTCGATACCCACAACAGCGCCGCTGCCGTCGGTCACGAGCTTTTCCGAGCGGCACCGACGGCGCAATAGTACGCCGCGATCGAGAGCCGCCTTATGCAGGGTCGAATAAAGGAAACCGCCGGACATCCCCTTTCCCATGGGAACATGGCCCCTCGGGATGTGCGAATTATTTTCGGAATACTGCTTTTCGTTCCCGGAAAAATAGAGGCCGAAACCGCCCGGCGGCTGGTTGGTTTTGCCGGGAAAATACGTTTGGGGGATCAGCAGGCCAAGGCCTTCGAGCCAATCGATGTTTTCGGCGCTTACATCGCAGAAGGCCTTCATTGCCTTGATGTCAATTTTGTCGAAATGGGACGAGGCCGGGTTGCTCGCCATTTCCCGCATCATGTAGCGGTACATTTTTTCCGGGGTGTCCTTGAATCCAGCGGCCTTCTGCTGTTTCGTCCCGCCGCCGGAATATATCACCCCGCCGCTCATTTTCGTTGCACCTCCACCGTCGAATCGGTCTATGGCGAGGACACGTGCCCCCCTGTCCGCGGCCTCGATGGCTGCGCAGGCTCCCGCACCGCCGAAACCGATCACGACCACGTCGAATTCATTATCCCACGGCTGCATGCGTGTGCGCGGCTGTTGTGCGTTCACAATGACTCACCCCTCTCTATGTGCGGTTGCCCGTTTTTTTATCCGCATTATGCACGTGGCGAAAAACAGCAAAATCGGGAGGAGACCCGCTCCCGGCTGCAGCCTAATTGACGTACTTTTTATAAAACTCGATACACTCTTTCATTCCCTTTTCTTTGCCGATAGTCGGCGTGAAGCCGAGATCGCGGCGCGCCTTGTCCTGCCGGAAGGTGAATCGTGCGGTAAGGTTGTGCACCTCCAGCCTCGTTATGGAGGGACGGGGGCCGCCGATGAAATGGAGACACTCGGCGAGAAATCCGAGGAAATACATCGGCAGGGCCGGAATGGACCGTTTCGGGAACCGGTACCCAAGCCCTTCGATGAGGGGCCGGAACCATTCCATCAGGTTCATGGGCTCGTCGTCGATGATAAAATAGGCCTGCCCGCCGACGATTTCAGGCTTTTTCATAAGAGCCTCGGCGGCGAGGATCTCCGCCTGAACGAGGTTGTTTACATGGGTGTTGTCGATGACTGCGTTGGCGGGGCCGATGGTGGCGACAAGTTTTCCCTTCACCAGTTGTTGAATGAACTTGGCAAACATATAGCAGTCTTCAGAGGGGCCCCATACGCCGCCGGGGCGGAGCGATGCTGTTCGAAGACCCTCTTTGTTCGCGGCAAGGACGATTTTCTCAGCAGCGCTTTTCGTCTCGCCGTACAGGTCGAGATATCGCTTCGCGTAGGGTTTCGTTTCGTCGTCGGCGATGACCGGTTTCGTGTCGAAACAGACGCAATGAGAGCTCGTGTATACCAGTGACTTCACGCCGGTTTCCCGGCAGGCCCTGACAACGTTCTCAGTGCCGTGAACATTGATGCCGTAAATCTCGCGCCGCACCGAGGGGCGGCTGATGCCAAGAAAATTCATAACAGCGGCGCAGTGGAACACCGTAGTGCATCCATTGGTCGCTGCTCGGACCGCATCGTAGTTCCTGATATCTCCGGTAAAATGTTTAATATGACGGTGGGGATTCAGATTGGGCCGTATGTCCAGGGAATGCACCATGCAGCCCTTTTCGAGCAGCACTTTCGTGAGCGCTCTGCCCAGGAAGCCCGCGCCCCCTGTTACAAGGCAAGTGGGTCCGAAAGCGGGTTTATTTATTGCCATTGAAATGATTCTTGAATTATAATTATATATTTCTATTAAGTAAGGAAATGAATAGCTGTCCAATCAAATCATTCCCGTGATTATTTTCAAGGGTAGATTGTTGTCAAACTGTTTTTTTTATGCGGCCATACAAGTTAATCCCATCTTCTCCCTGGTTGGAAATATGATGAGCGAACTCTGGAACCAAATCGACCAAAGTAACCCGAATCACCCCATCTAAATGGAATGTTTGTGAGTATTTTCATCTCCCCAGGGAGGTATACTGGAAATATCTTTACACTATTTCAAAAAAATAATACAATATGGTTTGATGACGGGAGAGTAGTGTTAACATTAAAAATACGACCACTACTATAAGGATATTCCATTTTTAAATGGCCGCGAGGAAACAGCATGGGAATGATGATGAAAATAATAATGGCGATGATGTACATGCTTCCGAAAAAATTTCGGGATCGCATGAAATCACCGATGTTGCAAAAAGGAAGATATGCAGCAGGGGAAAATCATCCCTCCATTGAAATGAGCCTTACCAATCTTCTTGTATGCGCCCGGAACTGCGGAACGTGTCCGAGTTATTCCGGCGTGAGGGGTGAGGCGTTATTCTGCGCATCGGGACCAAGCACAATTGACATTGAGCAGAATGGTTGCAACTGCGTTACCTGCCCGATCTTCGACAAATGCAACGGTTACAGCACTGCATACTTCTGCATCAACGGACAATGCAGTCCGCGGGATACGCGGTCGGCTTTGACGAAATTAACTGACCTTGCAAAGGCGTACCTCCAGCGGTTTACGTTTCAGGAAGAAGATGATACCGGCTTGAACCTTGATGATGCCGTGCGTGTTGAAGCCCTGACTGATACAGACGCCAAAGAGGTGAAACTGGATTTCATCGGCGACAGGGAAGTCGAGACCACATCAAATGTCCCGATACTCCAGGCGTCCCTGGACGCCGGCATACCGCACACTCACATCTGCGGCGGCAGGGCGCGATGTTCCACGTGCAGAATTATCGTAATGGACGGACTGGAATACTGCCGACCGCGAAATGACCGTGAATCGCGGCTTGCCAGGATCAAGGGTTTTTCACCGGAGGTGCGGCTTGCCTGCCAGACGACGACTGGAGGGGATATCTCGCTCAGAAGGCTCGTCCTTGACGACAGGGACATTTCCGAAGCTATCGGCCAGGGACGGGCGAACCCGAACGAGGTGGGAAGGGAGGCCGATGTGACAATCCTATTCTCCGACATCCGTTCGTTTACTTCATTTTCTGAAAAGGCCCTGCCCTATGATGTCATACATATTCTCAACAGGTATTTCGAGGCGATAGGCGGCATCATAGACACCTATGGCGGCTATATCGACAAGTATATGGGCGATGGTATTATGGTCATCTTCGGTCTTGACCGTGAAATGAAAGATGACCATGCAATCCTGGCTGCCCGTGCCGCCCTCGGGATGCAGGAGGAGCTAGGAGAATTTAATGAATACCTCGAGAGCCACTTCAACCATGCCTTCAATATCGGCATCGGCCTTCACTCGGGAAACGTCATCATCGGGAACCTGGGCTTCAGCAAGAAAAAGGAATACACCGCCATAGGTGACACCGTCAATACCGCGTCCCGCATTGAGTCGCTCAATAAAAAGACCGGTACGTCGATATTGGTTTCTGAAAGCACGTACCGGTTAATACATTCTACATTTGTATGGGGCAAAACTTTTAAAACAAAGGTTAAAGGCAGGGAGGAACCGGTAATTGTGCATGAGCTTTCCGGAACGAAAAGATAAATGTTCTTACCACAGGGATGGAGATTGCTGAATGATATATGAGTGGGGCTACCCATGCCCGGGGTGGCCATGGAACAGTCCAACTCATTGGCCTTTACTGAAAAAGGTGGACTTTCCTGCATATTCAAAATTAATATTTTGCTTCTCATTCTGAAAATCGAGTAGCAAGTTCTGGCTATTTTGCAATATAAAAAAGATCATCCTGCTTGATTATCCTGCAATTACTGGAAACATTACAACAAAAGCAGTTCCTTTACCTAATTCAGACTTCACGTCAATCGTTCCATTTAAATCCTTCACCAGTGAATCGACCATAGTCATTCCAAGACCAGTTCCCTGAGTTTCATCTTTTGTTGTAAAAAAAGGTTCTTTTATTTTTTTCTGAACCTCCTCCGACATACCTACTCCTTCATCTGCAATACAGATTCCATGCTTCATATTTTCATTATAAATAACATCGATTTTTAAAGTTCCTTTTTGTTTTTTGGGACTGGAATCCATAATTGTCATTGCATGAATGCCGTTTATGCATATATTAAGAAGAATCTGTTCTAATAACGATTCATCCCCATTTATCAGACATTTTTTATCTATAGTATAATCTGCAACATTTATTTGCCTGCCATAGGCAGCTCTGCATATTCCTGCAACTGTTTTCACCGAATCATTGAGATCAACAGCCTTGAATTTGATCTCCTTTTTTTTCGAAAATTTTCAAGGTTATACGATAGTTCAATGGCTCTACTCACAGAGGAATTTATCATTTTTAAATTATTCACCAGATCTTCTTCTTTTATAATCCCGTCCCGATTCATTAAATGCTCAAGGATTGAAACCGGACCTGTAATCCCTGACAGAACATTTTTCATATCATGAACAATACCACGGGCCAGAATACCTGCCAGTTCCATCTTCTGAGCCTGAACCAGATGGTGTTCAATTTTTTTACGCTCATTCAACTCTCTTTCAAGTGATTCCGTTTTTTCAGAAATTGTCTTTTTAAGAGTTTTATTTATACCGAGAATCATCAGCAGTATAATAAATACTCCGGATATCCCCCCTCCGGCAATGCTGTAAAATCTCCAGTCGTTCAGTATATTATACGAGTCATCAACCATCCACTTCTTTTCAATAGCTTCAATTTCATATGAAGTAATAAGAGAAAGACCTTTATTTATTTTTTTCAATAGCTGAAAATTACCATTCTTTACACCTGCCCTGATCTGTTCCTCATAGAGAACTTCATAAAGACGAAAAGAACCGAGAGCTTTTTCCTTGGAAAGATAAAAACGTGCTATGGGCTCATCGGTTACAAAAGCATCGATACTGCCTTTGACGGCTGCATTAATCGCAGATCTGCTGTCAGAATACATTATTACGGGAATTGAATTATATTTTTTTTTGAAGAAGTGGGTAGCTGAAGTCCGGGGAGTCGCTCCAATTTTTAAATTATCAAGAGATTTTATATTTTTGATTTCAAAGGAACTTTGAATAAATAAACAGGATTTCACCCTGAAAAAAGGATCGCTGAAATCAAAATCACTAATCCTGTCTTCTGTCATAAACAGACCGCTATGAAAATCTGCAGTACCATTTAAAACATCCTCCAGACTCTTGGACCAGGTAGTGGATGTAAATTTCAGAGAAATGCCTGTTTTTTTTGACCATAAGTTCCAAAAATCAACAAGAATTCCTTTATATACTTCATCATCATCCATAAAGGAAAATGGCGGGAATGTGGTAGAATTTACAGCTGTTAGTGATTCTGGAATTTTAGAATCTGCAGCATTCAGAATTCCTGATAAAAACATTATTTGCGCTGATATAATAAAAATAATATATAGTTTTTTCATTTTTTACTTTCTCATTAAAAACTATATATCATTACAAAAATGCTGTCTATAAATTATTTTTTAAAATATTATTTTCATTACAAATTTAAGCAGCGACAAACAGTGTCCATCGACCATCAAGAATTTATCTTCAAGGTCTCTGGTGTTATTGATACGTTACGGGATATGCCACCCATATATCTTGGTGCGCCCCGGGAGGGCAAGGCAGAGATCATTCGATCGATGGCTGATGGGGCAATAGTCGATGGTGAGATGATTGAGATTCTCTGGAAAAAACCTTACTCGATTCTCCTCTGTCCGCAAATAATCGGCATAAAAAAAGAGACGATTTGCGAACTCTCATCGAGGACATTACATTGGATTTGATGATCTGGTATGGGAGTAAGGTGGCATGACACTGCTTGAACACTCAATACGGCTCCCCCCAGACTGCACTATTTTGTTCATACGGGGCTTTGATGATCAGGAGTATGACAACCACATGTGGGAATGCCATTGAAAGCTCTGTATTAGCAGTAAAATAATTATAAAGCGAGGACAATATGATACCAGCAACACAAACCAAAAAGGAATTCGCAAGGGCAATCGATCAGTTAACCCCCAAACAACGGACGTTTTTAAATCATTACCTACGACTGGGATTTAACGGGACACGGGCCTATCGGTCGATGGGGCCACGCCCATCCGAGTGTGTAAAATGAATGCTTTAAAAAGCATCGTATCTCTACCAGAGTTGTAATTGACGAGAAAACAACAAAGGAGGAGAGACACGATGCTCTTAACACAAAATACCATACCAACAGAAGATTGCAATCAGAATTTTACTCCCAGTCGACTGGAAGAACTCCTGGCCCGCTATGAGGAGCCGGTTCGTGCAATCGTTCATAGATCACTTGAGGAGTATGTTGAAAGGTGTTTTAGCGAGTATATCGAGGGCAAGATTGGGACCGTAATACCGCGGGCATCTGACGGGAAGCTGGTAACGGAATACCGCAATGGCAATCGAGAAGTCAAACAGGCAGTCATAGATACTGTCGTACTGCAGGATTTTAGGATTCCCCGGAGCCGTGCAGGTGGTTTTCAACCCGCTATCATGTCACGTCTCAAACGAAAGGCAGTAATCTTTGCCGGGTTTGCCCGTGAACTGTATGTAAATGGCGTTTCAACGCGCAAAGTGCGCCGGGCCTTCGAGCGGATCGACGTCAATATATCAGGATTATCAAAAAGTACCGTCAGTGAGATATCGAAGGAGCTGCTTAAAGAATATATACGCTGGATCAATCGTCCTATCCGGGAAAAATATGAAGATCTCCTTGATGATGGGGTTTACGTAACTATTCGAAAATCCAGCTTTAAGAAGGCTGGGACCCTCATGGTTGTCGGTATCACGCATGAAGGGCAGAAAGAAGTGCTGCACTTTACGCTTGGCACTGAGAGTGAGCGTCATTTTGATGAAGTGCTGCAAAGCCTCATCCGGCGGGGATTGAAGACTGATGCCGTGAAACTCGTCATTGCTGATGGAGCCAAAGGGCCAATAAACTCCATTGCCAGCCATTTTTGCCGGGAGAAATTACAACGCTGCGTGATTCATAAAACACGAAACATTCTTGACAAGTGCCCCAAGAATCTCCATGAAGAATTGAAAGCGAAGCTAAATCGGTTATGGAATCAAACATCACGGTTTGAGGCCGAGCAGTATCTTGATAGGCTTGCAGAAGAGTATGGAAAATTTTAACACCCTGTCAAGAATATTTTTCTTGTCACGATCCTCCCGGTGTGCCACATAATACTACCGATAAAGCTCGATAGGTCGCCTTGGCAGGTTCCTGATAAAGCGGAAATTCCTTGATGAACAAGCATTCATTTTACACACTCGGTTGGACATGGCCTATTTTTCGCGATGGACATCAATTTCGCAGCTTGATAATGCCATGGAAGCCATTTAAATTCTCATTAACGTTTTATTTTCTTAATATATCCGTTCTCCATGAACCAGTTAAGCGCCTTCTCGATTGACTCTCGTATAGGTGTCTGAGGCAAACCTAGTTCCCTTACGGCCTTAGAGCAGTCATACCATTCCTGTAATTTTCCAATTCTCACTTCCGATGCCGTGACCACGGGAGGTTTCTTTGTAAAAAAAGCGCCGAACTCAAAGATGTAACCAAGTGCGACAGCGAAATGATACGGTATCTTTATTCTTGGCGGTTTTACATCCGCGACATCCGCTATCAGTTTGAAATAATCCGAAACGGTTATATTTTCATTTCCGAAGAGATATCGTTCGCCTATCCTGCCTTTTTTGCGGCAAGTATATGGCCCCGCGCGACATCCTCGAAATCGATAACATTTGTTCCCCCTTCAATGTAGCCGGGCATTTGCCCGGTGGCTATATCAATTATCATCTGCCCCGATGGCGTTGGTTTAATATCGCGAACGCCGATAACCAGAGTGGGATTGACAATGACAATCGGCAGTCCCAGGGAAACATGCTTTCTCGCCTCGACCTCGGCAAGATATTTATACATGGAATAATGGTCCCCGGATTTCCAATGATTGAATTCCGCATTCTCATTCACGGGGATGGGGCCATGCGCGCCCATCGTGTTGTTGGTGCTTGTATAAACAACCTTCCGGACTCCGGCATCAAGTGCTGCTTTCATCGATGTTTTCGTGCTGTCAACGTTAACCTCATATGGCAATTTAGCGGCAGGCACCCAGTGCGCAAAAAAAACAGTGGTATAATGGAGCGTATAGCAGCCCTTAATCGCCTTTTTTATGGAATCCCCGTCACGTATGTCTCCAAAGGCCCTTTCCACATCAAGACCATCAATGTTTCGCGTATCGCTGGTTTTTCTGATGAAGACCTTGACCTCTTCACCGTCTTTGATCAATTCTCTCACGATTGATGAATCCATAAATCCAGTTGCGCCGGTGACAAGATTTTTCATGATTGTAAAATCCTTCAAAGGAAAAAAAATATAAAAAATGATTTTCTGAACGAACCATACACCTTGGATAAATTGCTAGTAATGAAAGTTAAGTTTTTAAGTTTAATTTTCATCAGAAATCATGAGAAAACTAAAATTAAGCCTGCTCGCAATAAAAAATTGAAAATCACATAACATCATGTATGCAGATTTGATATATTTCTTATGTATAGAAAATTATTGTAATTATAATATTATAAAGAATCGTTATTGTCAATACGATAGCAGGCTGATCAGAAATTGATAAAAATTTTTTAAATAATTCCAAGCCCCATTGGTCCATCATGATGATGATACATCTCCACAATGAACCGTTTATCATTATTCCACATATTTTGGAAGATTACCATTATCGCCCGAACAGTTAATAACTCGGTAGTCCTTTGGAGCTGGTACCGATGGTTATTTTTAAAAATTGTATTTTTTTGGAAAATTGCTAATTTAATATATACTAAAATCACTTTATTATGCATGATTTGTGAATAGCACAGCATTTTATACAAATATCAGGAATTAAATAGAAGAAGCACTTTGCCTTTTTTACGGGAAGAAATTACCTTTACAAGCAAAGTGGACGTTCCCGTGAGTTCGAAAACGTCCACTTTGCAGGTGAGATGGGACTTAAACTTTTGGATAGTTCTTTGCTGAATGTCATGATTTGGCATAGGAAAGTTTCATAAAAGAAATCTATTGTCTTTATTTGTTTACCAACAATGCTGATTATTTAAAAGATCCGAAAAATTGTTTTAAACAAAAAAACTTGTTGCCACTAAGGTTGCTTTTTTTTACTTTGATCAAAGTTGATTCATATTCCAAGAACAGTCGGTTTCGGCAAAGCCGGATGCGGACGGGCCTAAATAGGCAGCAGGCAAACCCTGCGGGACTAAATTCCCGGAGGGCTTTTTAGTCTTTATTTGGATAAGCCTTTAAGATGGTTAATATGATGAAGAATAATAAAACAGCGGCTTTTCTTGTCATAATCACTATACTATTTCCTTTATTTCATCATGAGACGGCAAGTCATGTATTAAATGGTGGGAAATCTACATCAAAAAATGCTCTCAAGATTAAGTGTAATGGTTATAATTCAAATATAAAAGTTTCAAAAAGAATAACGAAAATCAATGACATAGATTTATGTTATGATGAAATACATATAATAATACCTGAATTCGTTGTGCAAATCAATTCGACAGATTCTTTTCAGTTTAAAGCCCCTTTATGTAAATATTCCTTCTTGTCAAAAGCCACTTTTTCTTAATAGTAACCCCACATTCTCAACCAAGAATATCAGATACAAGGCAGAAGTATTAACTACCGTTGTTTCTGAATATTCTCCTTGTGATCATAGTCGGCTGCTCATGCAGTTAGCGTAATTTATTTATATTATATTCTCCTGTTTCACAGGATGTAGTGCTGTTAATAATATTTCAAGGTGAAGTCATATGAAAAAGCTCCCATATATCGCGATTATTTCAATACCATTGATAAGTGGGTGAGGCGATAGTTTAAAACAAATCGAGTCTGATTATCTAATCAAAGTAACCGGTACACCGGGCGTTAATTTTAAAGGCAACTATACATTGCCCGGTACATCAATCAAACCTGTGCAGGTTAATGACACCGTTCCCGCTGAATACAAAGGTAAGGGCATCACGGTTGTTTGCGTATTCAGGAAGACAGACGCGAAGGGCACCTTGAAGGTGAAAATCTGTCCAAAACCATTTGACGACGTACAATATCGATTTTTCAAGTGGTGATGCCTGGAAAAGTGAGCGGATTGCATCAAATATTTAATAATAAAATTTTCAAGAGGATGGAAATGATAGAATTTATGAAAAAGCATATAAGTCAGAAGAATCGTATTTTTTATAGGGTGATGTCATTCGTCGTCGTCATTATTCTACTGAAATTGGTTGTTCACTTCTTTGGATGGGAAATAATTACCCTGAATGCCATCTTTTCGGGCCTTATCGGCGCCAATGTTTTTCTCATGGGGTTCCTCCTGAGCGGTGTGCTCTCCGATTACAAGGAAAGTGAAAAGATACCCGGCGAATTGGCCGCGACCTTGGCGACGATCGCTGACGAGCTTGAAATCCTGTGCAAGACCAAAGATTCGTCGGTGCCTGCGGAGGCATTTAATTATTTTATACAACCTTTCGGAAAAAATAAAACAATGGATGTTTAAAAAGGAAAGGACGTCATCGGTTACCGCATCGATAACCGGCCTCAATGATTTTTTCATCAAATTTGAAGAATTGACCCAGGCGAATTTCATCGCGCGCCTAAAGCAGGAGCAAAACAACCTCAGAAAATTGATTATAAGAATACATACCATAAGAGAAACCGACTTCATCTCGGCAGGATATTTTATCGCCTCCACCACTACCATACTGCTTATGACAGGACTGATTGTTTTCTAAAATCGAACCATTTTACGAGTCATTGTTCTTCGTTGGCGTTGTAAGTTATTTATTGATTTTCTTAATTTTTCTCATCAGGGACCTCGATAATCCTTTCGGTTATTATGAGGATAGTTCATCGGAAGACGTTTCGTTAAAACCGTTTCTGGATGTTTTAGAAGATTTAAAAGTCCGCGAGCATGTCTTTTTATCCACTCGGGAACAAAAGCCAAGTGCAATAAAATAAATAAGTCATGGATCGGGTCAATAACCTTCCCGAATATAACAGAATACATGAAATCCTGTCTTCTGTTAAGTTGAAGTCCCTGAATGCAGATGAGATGGGACTTCAACTAATGGACATTTATTTACTTAATGCCATGATTTGGTATAGGATAGCAGTTTGAAGTTTCTGAAATATAAAGTCTGCAATTCCCAGAATAGTAATGTTCTATATATTATAACTATATCTATTATATTAGTAGAGGGGGGGATGTGAAAGGTTTCATGGCGGTAAGGTTTGGCAATAAGCAGGGTGCAGCTTTATTTCTTCAACAGAAAAACCGATTATCCCGGCTTCTTGATAACATGGCACCGAAAAGTAAAAGCCAGTTGAAAACACTGAAAAAATTCATCTTGCCGTATATCGCTCTATATCAGGTACTGATTGAAAATCTGAATGATATAAACAATGCGCAGAAAATACTGGATGAATATATCATTTATAAGTCAAATCAGTTGTCCCGGTTTTATCACATTGCCGAGCTGCTCCCTTTCTTTTTTTCAATTTTTCGTATAGTAACTGTGAATACAATGAAAGCGGACAGCTGGAATTCTACTTTCGACCGGAATGACAGCTGTGTTATTCAATTCACGGTTACAAAATGCCTATGGTATGATACATGCAAGGATCTGGGATGCCCGGAAATCTGCGAGTTGTTTTGCAACGGCGACGACACGAGATTCGGTTCAATGAAAAAAATCACTTTCAAGAGGTCAAAGACGTTAGGGAAAGGCGGTGATTGTTGTGATTTTCATTTTATTAACAACCAGAAAAGCTGCAGCCAATAATACTGATTAAATTAAGAAAAGGGTGCCACGAGTCCTTTTCTGAGGAAGGGGGGGCTTTTTTCTTCGGATATACCTCTTCTGTCTTATAGTTATCTGGCAACACTTTCCAATATGAAAAGTACTGGACAGGTGCCTTGAATTTAAACGAAAATAAATTATTTCCAAAGCATGGTGATTTTATGTTTCGGTTTTTATTTATAATTTATCTTTTGCCTAATATTTATGTTTTCTTTAGATTGAGAAGGCTATTTTTAAATATATATCCTAAAAAATATTTTTCAATATTATACATCCTTTTGGCCTGTGTCTTTCCACTTGCAGAAATAATTATGCATTCGAGCTTAAGTGATACGTTCGGGATATTATCAAAAATCGGATTCTTTTCTCTACCTTACTTTTTGTATCTGTTCTTGGGAGTGATTATTTTAGATATTATTCTCATCATTAACAGGTTTGTAAAAAATCATGATTCCATTATCACAAACGATAAATTACGAAAAATTACTTTAACGATATTGCTGATTGTGCCAATGATTATTGTGGCCATGGGGGCCGTTCATCACGGAAACATTCAGATAAATAACTATTCGATTGAGATAAACAGAAAATCATCAAATATAAATAATTTGAAAATTGCTTTTACTGCAGATGCACATTTAACAGGGATCTCAGACAAGAAGATGGTGGTAGATTTTGTGTCTAAAATAAATTCTTTAACGCCGGATATTGTTCTAATTGTTGGAGATCTTGTTGAAGGTGACCAAAAAAACGCTGAAATGAAAGAGATAGAAAAAATACTTAAACAAATCAACTCTAAATATGGGGTTTATGCAGTTTTCGGAAATCATGAATCACATGGAGGCGAGAATATTCTTAATTTTTTTAGTAATTCCGGGATCATAGTATTGCAAGACGCATCCGTAAAAATTGATGATTCATTTTACTTGATTGGCAGGAATGATTCAAGATCGATGACGAGAAGAACAATTAAAGAGTTGCTTGAGGGTTTAAGAACAGATTTACCAATTATAATGCTTGATCATAGGCCTTCAAATTTTGATTGTATAAGCAGAAATAATATTGATGTTCAAATTTCGGGGCATACACACAATGGTCAGCTATTCCCGGTAAACTTTATTACTAGTTATATTTATGACTTAAGCTGGGGGCATAAAAAAATTAATAACACACATTTTTTCGTTACAAGCGGATTACAATCTTGGGGTCCTGCCGTAAAAACCATAGGCGATTCAGAAATTATGGTTATTGATATACATTTGATATGATTATTATAATTGATAAGTTAGGTTATAAGTTCATTTCTGATTTTGGATCGATAATTCGCTATTTATTATATTTATTGAAGTATTATGAAAAGGCGAGGTCGTGTAACCCCGCCTTTTGTGTGTTCTAACCTGCAGGTGAGATGGGACCTATACTATTGGACAATATTTAGGTAAATGTTATAATTTGTTACAAAAAGATGGTATAATTGAATTTCATGTAATCTCTTTTAATTAAACCACATTAGGTGTTTGCTTTTAAATGGAGGTTGTGGGAATTGCTCTGAAGCTCGTACATGCAGCGTTACGCGATGATTTCTTCATTTATTTTTAACAAAATGCTTACATTATTATCATAATTTGACATTAAATTCTTTTTATAGATTATTCATGTAGCTTCAAAGTAGCGATATAATGATCGGATTTAATAATTTCTTATAATTTAGTTTTTGAATGGTCAATGCAACTAATGATGATGAAAAAGAATTTTAGTAAAATATATCAACGGCCATCTCTTCTATCATCAGTATTAGTACAATTAGTATTTATACTTATTTTTAATGTTGCAGTAACGGAAGTTACAAAGGCTAAGCTAAACACTAAATATCAAACAAAGTGTAAAATTAGTGCATATAAATCTTTGCCGAGTTATAAAAAAAATAATAGAGTTGATGATACTGACTTTTTCATGTCGACGATTGTTTTTGATTGCCTAATATATGTTAGCATAACCTCAAGATCTTTTTCAGACATATCATCTATCCCTCTTTTTAAATATTCAATTTGGTCTAAAGCCACCTTCTCCTGATTTCTTCAAAACAACCTCGAATCACGAGAACTGTTGGATGCTTCGTTAAATTCTCCGGTTTTCGTGCAGTGTTTTATTCGCATCCAAGTAGTAGCAGGAAGATAAATAGCCTGTCGAATAATAATGTAACTAATAAATTATGGAGGTACTGTATGGATTGTCCGTATTGAAAAAATACTCAACTTATATGTCTGAAAAAAAGGGTGTAGAAACAGATTGTTGCTCTCAATGTCGCGGAGTCTGGCTTGATCGTGGTGAAATTGATAAGATCCTCGAGCGTGCTTCAAATGAATATGGTTTCAAGCAGGACGGCTATAACAATGATCAGGATATAAATAATGGCAAGCATTATCGAAAAAGAAGTCTGCTTCACAAGCTTTTCGACTGACGTATCAAAATAATGCTCAGGAAGTTTTAATATGAAATATGATTATTATAATGCATTTTCATCGTAAAGTGAATCATTTGGAAGATTAATAACTATAAAGGAGTATCAAGATGAAACATAGTAATAGTGCAGAAAGGTTATCAGATCTTATTAAAAAAGCAATTGATGACCACAAGATCACCAATGTGGAATATGATGAAATCATGGGAATTGCCCATGAAGATGGCATAATCGATCCCCAGGAAAGGCGGTTACTTGCAATGCTTCAAGATATGATCGCTGATAAATCTGTTAAACGGGTTCCCTGATGAATATTAGGAATGATACTCGATCTCGATGGCACAATGTCGATAATGAGGAAGCCTATTTGCTGGCGGGGAGCGGCCCTGGCGGTCTGTCGTCGTCAATCGCTGCTGAAAGACTGGGGAAATACGGCCACAATATTATTACGCGGGGTAAGAAAGATGGGCTTCTGAAACTTCTGTGGCGGCAAATTAACAACCCCCTTATCTGGGTTCTTATCGTTTCATGTGTAATTGCCATGACACTGGGCAAGGTAACGGATGGCCTCGTTGTACTGGCTGTCGTGGTGATAAACACCATCATCGGGTTCATCCAGGAGTACAAAGCGAGTCGGGCAATCGAGGCCCTCATCAGCATGGTCCCGGAGAACGCCACGGTGATGAGGGATGGAAGGAATGTCATCCTGCCGGTATCCGACATCGTTCCCGGCGATATCGTACAGCTTACCTCTGGAGATAGGATTCCCGCCGACATGAGGCTTCTCCAGACAAAAAATCTGCTGGTGCAGGAAGCAGCACTTACCGGTGAATCTGTGCCTGTCAAAAAAACGACCATCCCGGTTGAGGAGAATACAGATATCGGGGACCGGTTTTGTATGGCATACGGAGGGACGATTGTTGCCGCAGGCACAGGGATGGCTTTGGTTACTGGCACAGGGAAAGATATGGAACTTGGCAGGATATCAGAAATGCTCAGTGAGACCACCGATCTTGATACGCCGCTGACGCAGAAACTGGCGACTGTGGGGAAATATCTCACAATCGCCATCCTTGGCGTCACCCTGTTGATCCTGTGCATCGGCACAATACGAGCCATGGGCCAGGGAATGGGCATAATTCAGGCATTGAAGGAAACAATTATCTTCTCTATCGCCCTTGCCGTGGGCGCAATACCGGAAGGACTTCCTGCAATCGTAACAATTGCCCTTGCCATCGGTGTCCGGCGCATGGCTAAACGTAATGCGATTGTTAGAAAACTTCCGGCTGTTGAGACTCTCGGCAGTACCACGGTTATCTGTACCGATAAAACAGGGACTCTGACGCGTAACGAGATGACCGTGGTCGAAGTGTGGACTCTGAGACATTCTCTCAACGTTGAAGGTGCCGGGTATGAACCGACAGGGGCATTTGTCAGCAACGGTGCCCCTGTTGAGGTGATACCGTCTGACATACTCAGGCTTTTGCTGGATGGTGCGTTATGCAATGACGCTGATATTTATCCGGATGGTAATGGTTGGAGTGTCTCTGGCGATCCAACTGAAGCAGCACTTGTGGTAGCGGCTGCAAAAGCCGGAATTCACGCTGGTGATGCAAGGGGGTTGAATGCACGAATTGATGTCATTCCATTTGAATCGGAACATCAGTTTATGGCAACTCTCCATGCCGGGGAACGTCCCTGTGTAGTCATAAAAGGAGCCCCGGAAGTCATTTTGAAACGGTGTGCCGGCAGTTACGGGCAAATCCCCCTGGTGGTAGCTTCAGTAACAGAGAATCTGGGCATGAGAGGCATGCGTGTGTTGGCAATTGCTGAAAAGGCCTGGGAGAGCGGCGTAAAACATATTGATGCGGATGATGTGAAAAGCGGGTTTATGCTGGTTGGTCTGGTTGGTATGATCGACCCACCCCGGCCAGAAGCTGTCGAGGCCGTGAAGGCTTGTCATGCCGCGGGCATAATGGTGAAAATGATCACCGGTGACCACCGGACAACGGCACAATCGATCGGAAAGCAGATCGGACTCTTGAGGGAAAGTGCTTCCTTGACCGGGGCAGAGCTTTCCAAGATGGACAAAGCTCAATTAACCCAAACGGCGATGCATGTAAATATTTTCGCGCGTGTGGCGCCGGAGCATAAACTTGCTCTGGTTAAATCACTTCAGAAGGATCAACAGATAGTGGCTATGACCGGCGACGGTGTCAATGATGCCCCTGCTTTAAAACAGGCTAATATAGGCATTGCCATGGGAATAACCGGGACCTCCGTAGCGAAAGAATCAGCCGACATAGTCCTTGCGGACGATAATTTCGCAAGTATAAGGGCGGCCGTTGAAGAAGGGAGACGGGTGTACGACAACCTCATTAAATCCCTGGCATTTCTGCTTCCAACAAATATGGGTATTGCGCTTATCTTTATTTTCGCGATCATGTTTTTCCCGTTCAACCCTGCTACGAAGGAACTTCTTTTGCCGATGGAACCGGCACAGCTCCTCTGGATCAACATGGTTGCGGCAGTCGCACTTGCCCTGCCGTTCGCCTTTGAGGTTAAGGAGTCAAATATCATGCGGCGACCGCCGAGGGATCCAAGTGAACCGCTTTTCAGCAGGTTTGTTGTCTTTCGAACAGTATTGGTCTCCCTCCTTATGACAATAGGAACGATTCTTCTTTTTATGTGGGAACACAACCGATCGCTATCATCCGGCATGTCTGCATCTGAAGCATTGTCGGAATCTCAGACCATGGCCGTCACTTTTGTTATTATGTTCCAGATTTTCTATATATTGAATTGCCGATCATTGAATGATTCAATATTAAAAATCGGCATATTCAGCAACAAGACTGTTTTCATAGGGATTGGAGTGGTTCTCGTTTTACATTCACTTTTTATATACATGCCATTCATGAATACCGTGTTCAAGTCATCATGGCTTAATCCATGGGACATCGTTATTGCGGCAGGGGCTGCAGCCATTATTCTTCCTATAATAGGTATTGAAAAATGGCTTCGCTCAAAACTGTAATGCAATGTTGAAAACAGGGGGAAATGGGTGGTGGTATATCATGTCGGGAATTCAGTGCATGAATCATATTCTATAAAGGATTGGTTTGAGAAATGAAAGAAAAAATAACAACAACCGCGTATACTATCGGTAAGTTCGGCAGAGTAATTGCGGTTGTACTTGCCACCAGTATTACAGTGCACCTTATTGTAATGGCGATAGATTACCTCACCATTAAAAAACCTTTATATCTTGACCTTCATGGGGATTTTATAGGCGGGGCCTTTTCATTTCCCATGCTGCCAATGATTATAGCCTATGGGCTTCTGATTACCGGTACCTATGCACTTTGGTTCAAGATGAAAAAAACACTCCTCCGGATCAACGAGATAGACTTAGAGCGCGTAAACGACCAATCGGTCATCAAGGCCATGCAAAGGACTTCCGAAATGCTGGCTAAACATATTACAGAGAATAATAATGCCACAATGCAATGGCTGTATCATAAAAAAGAAAAAGGCCAGCAGGTGCCACTGGTTGTCGAACGGTCATGCATGAACATATCTATGGCACTACAAACATTGAATAGATATTCCTATGTGGTCCCCTTTGAAAACGCTCATGCAGATGACGCCCTTGCTGACCTTGAGCGAAAACTCGAAATGGAATTGGATTCAATTAAGATTAGCAATGGAACGGTTTTAAAACAATAGTTGTTGAGGTGTTATGAAAATATTATCAACTGTATTAGATGCGATATTGCACATTGACAGATATATTGGTCCCATTATTGATTATTTCGGTAACTGGTCATATGTAATCGTTTTTATGATCATTTTTATTGAAACCGGTTTGGTCATTTTCCCGTTTTTACCCGGTGATTCAATGCTCTTTGCCCTGGGAGCCTTTTCTGCAATTTGGAAGTTTTAATGTTTTATCAATCATTATTATTGTATCTGCTGCTGCCATAATTGGTGATACTGTCAACTATTGGGTCGGATATAAAATCGGGCCCAAGGTTTTTAATAGAGAAGGAGGCCGGTTCCTCAACAGAAATTATCTGTTCAAAACAAAAGAATTTTACGATCAACACGGTGGGAAAGCCATTATCATAGCCCGCTTTATTCCGGTAATAAGGACATTCACGCCATTTGTCGCTGGAGTTGGTCGAATGCATTATCCTCGTTTTTTATTTTACAATATACTTAGCGGATTATTATGGCCTGTGATATTTGTTTTTTGCGGTTACTTTTCAGGCAACATTCTTTTTATGAAAAAATATTTTTGGGTTCTTATCATGGCAATTGTAATAATATCTGCCATTCCTTTGATTATCGGTGCGGTCATAGCACGATTAAAAGAGCAAGATAAACAGAATATTAGCCTGGTTTCGGATGATGCCTTATGGTGATTTTAGAAATATCAACAAGTATAAAAAAAATGAAATAAACATGTTCGTATTGAATTCAGTCTTGCCATGAATGCCTTAAGAATGGCAAAAAGATGCATTATGGGCTGTATGTGGACGGGAAAAAGCATGGAGCCTGGTTTTATTATAACCAAGAAGGATCTATCGAATCCAAAGGCCGGTATAAGAATGGGTTCATGACCGGACTTTGGGAATAATATGATGCAAAAGGATTAAAAGTTAAAGAAGAGAATTATTAGGGCCTGAATTTACAAAAAAAATATTATGTCTCTTAAAAAAAGCTAATATTTTTCTTAAGATTGCCGATTGTTTGGATAGGGATACTACTTTCTGGAGGTTGCCTGTATGTTTATACTTGATAAAATGAAAACAGCCCGTCTTTTGGAGCAGGCTCTCAATACGGAATCTCTCAGACGCCGTGTAATTGCAAATAATATTGCCAATGTTGATGTCCCGCATTTTAAGCGTAGCGAAGTAAATTTTGAAAGCCAATTAAGCCGTGTTATTAACCAGTGTAAACCTTCTCATTGTCAAACTCCGTCATTGATGAGCGATCAAAAGCATATCCCTTTCTGCACTCCTTGCGACCCGTTTTCAGTGAATCCGAAGATTAACCTTGATTATAATACAACATTTCGGAATGACGGGAATAACGTCGATATAGAAAAGGAAATGGTTGATTCTGCTAAAAATATAATGAGGTATAATACTTTTACCCAGATGATTGGCGGGAGTTTCAATAAATTGAAATCGGTTATGAGGACTATTGGCTGAGATAAAAATTAGCCGCAAATAGTATAAACTGCCGGCTTTCTAAATCAAATGTAATACTTGTGACACCTTGCTTCCCTGATAGATGGCCAATAATAGGATCTGGGGGATCCATTTAAAGAATGTTACCCTACATGCCCATGCCGACTATTGAAAGTTCGATTTTCATAATAAACTTCGAGAATATAATAAAGATGAAAAATTATGCCGTATTCGGATGAATTTGATCGTACGTCTATTTTTAACAAAGCAATTATTTAAGGGATAAGATACAATTAGGGAATAAACCATGGCAAGAATAGCGCTTGAATGGTTTTAAAAAACTGAAATATACGAGTAATGAAATAATGATATACGATGGTGTCTGTTGATGTAAAAAGAAGCCCCAATTTTAAAGTTGGGGCTTGGTGTCTGCAGGCAATCAGGGACGGTTTTCGAACTCGGTTATCGATGAAATCGTGCTGGAATTCATGATCTGGATTACAATTCCGTAATAATTCCTAAAAAATTCATGAATTTTAGAAAATAATGTTTACAAATATCTCATATTGAGATAAATGTAAATATGAGGGTTATATCCCATAAAAAGATACGGGATTTTACAAGAAAACATGCCGCCAGCAGAAAACCATTGGAGGCGATGGTATAAAATAGTCAGACATACGAATTTCGGATCATTCTCTGATTTGAGAAAAACATTTTCCAGCGCCGATCAGGTAGGCAAGTTCACTGTTTTCAACATTGGCGGCAATAAGTACCGGTTGATATCCGCGATTCATTATAACCGGTCAATTCTCTATATCAGGGGAGATTTTAACTCATGAAGAATATAATGATAATGCCTGGAAGGAGAAATAATCATGAAACAAAGTCAATTCGAATAACATAATCGAGATGTGGCCTTCGGTGTCGAAAACATTGTCGGTGCCTCATACTCATAAGGATTATGAAAAACTGGTTACGTTGATGGACAATCTTATTGATTCAGTCGGCAATAATGAGCATCATCCTCTTGCTTCACTTATGGAAACCATGGGTATTCTTATCGAGAAGTACGAGGAAGAACATCATCCGATGCTGAAAGCTTCAGGAATAGATGCTTTGAAATACCTGATGGAAGAACAGGGGTTGAAACAGACCGATCTTAGTGATATTGGTTCACAGGGCGTTGTTTCCGAGATTTTAAATGGCAAGAGAGAGTTGAATGTTCGTCAGATAAAACTGCTGGCTGATAAGTTCTCGGTGTCGGCTGAAGTATTTATCTGATCAAAAGTAAATTGATTCCAGAAAATAAAAGGCGGGGTCGTGCAACCCCGCCTTTTCCACGTCTGCAGGCAATCAGGGACGATTTTCGAATTCGATTATTGATGAGATTGTGCTGGAATTTTTGATCTGGATGATAGAACAGGAAAAAAATCCAATAATTAGCTGAAATATTTATGAAATCATTACAAATAAATAAATTAATATGGAAAACATAGCCTTTGTGCGCCACGTTCAGAGTTGCTTGCATGTTATACTCCTTACCGCATGGATTATGAGCCATATTTATTGCAAATATCGGTACCGCCACAGTGTGTATTGTTCTCTATTCGTAATAAAGTAAAAGGGTTAGATGAAAAAATGATAAATGCTTTGTATATGTTAATCAGTCCCTATCCTCTGGAATCAGATATTAAATTGAGGTGTATGCTTATTGGTAGATGGAAATTATAATTATGTTTCCCCAAATCATTCAAAATTCTGAAGTTATTTTAAATCACCTCGCTAATTATGGTTTTTATAAATAATGTATTTAAGTTGGCGGTGAGGGGGTGGAAAAAGCGTGTGGAGACGCAGGTATGCGATGTATGAAAATATGGATTACCAAAACTTATAATGGAATAAAGCCAGCTGGCAATTTTTACATTTAAAGGGGTAGGTGGTTTGAATAATAGGAAAATTAACCGTGTTCCGAACTCAAACTTAAATATAAGGATGATTATCAGCAGGGGCTTTAGAATCCATGAAGCCACTTATACCGGTTAAAGCTACGGGAACAGTGGTTTAAATTTTACTGAATTTTAATGTAATACGTCATACCCTCTTGGATACCTTATGATATAATACAAGATATGAAAAGGAGGGTATTATGAATAAAGATACGAAATATAAACTGTCTGTAAGGTATAAAATCGGTATAATAGAATATGCATGCGTTGCCGGTGTTATGAATACATGTCGAGAATTTCAGGTTTCTCGATCTACTTTTTATGTCTGGAAAAATAAATATAATCAATATGGGAAAGCGGGATTAAATAGAAAAAAACCTATAGCTGCATCACATCCCCGGAAGACATCACCAGAAGTAATTGAAAAAATACTGAATCTGCGCACTGAATATAAGCTAGGATCATTGAGGATTGTATATTACCTGGCTCGATATTATAATATTATAATTTCAGAATCAACTGTTAGTCGTATATTAAAACAAAACAAACTCAATAAATTGTCCATATCAAGTCCTCGACGAGCGATCCCATCAAAACGGTATTCTAAAGAGGTTCCCGGCCATCATGTTCAAGTTGATGTAAAATTCTTAACTTTCAAGGCTAAACAGGGGCGTTTAGTAAAAAGATATCAATATACTGCTATAGATGATGCCACACGTATTCGTGCATTAAAAATTTATTCGAAACATAATCAGGATTATGCAATTGAATTTATCAATTATATAGTTGAAAAATTTCCTTTCAGGATTCATACTGTAAGAACTGATAGGGGACATGAATTCCAGATTCGCTTTCATTGTCATGTAGAAGACATGGGGATAACACATGTGTACATTAAACCGAGATCACCAAGGCTCAATGGAAAAGTTGAACGTTCTCACAGAACCGATGATGAAGAATTCTACCAATTGTTGACATATACAGATGATGTTGATTTAAATGAGAAGTTGGAGAACTGGGAACATTTTTACAATTATGATAGACCTCATATTTCTCATAATGGTAAAACACCATATGAGGTCATGAAGTCTAGCTTAGTTAAATCGTAAAAGTGTCCAAGAGGGTATGACGTATTACAATCAGGATATGGATTAAAAGTATCATCAACGAAAACGGTTTTACCATTTTCGCACGCTTCTTTTTGCAAAGGCAGGGCAATAAGGTTGCCGAATCCTCCTTTGGGGATTGTATCCTGATTGGGAAAGAATCGATCATAGCTTTCAAGACTCATGGTATATCTATCCCGGGATGCTAATGCCATGATAACAGTTCCTAATTGCCGCGCTGATCTTGCCGGTATTGAATTTGAAAAGAATATCCAGGCATGAGCACCGTTTCCGGATTTTGATATTTCTATAGCAACATCAACTCCTAATTGGCTGGCTGCGTTTTTATACGCGATAATATCTTCCTTCCATGTGGTTTTATCAAAATCAGCGGCGAGAAAAATACAAGTATCATCCGCCCGAATTGCATATGTTCCAATGAATATTTTACCTTCAAGATGAGATCTTGCGACTTGATCTGTGAAAATATCAAAATTTCTATTATGGCAATCGGAGCATTTTATCTTGGGTTTATCGCATTTTCCTTTTATCCATTCATTTTTGCAGACCGGTGAAAATCCCTGGGTATTTTTATTCTTGTTCTCCCAGAATTTTGGATATACATCCTCTCTGCAGCGGAATAGTTTAATAAATAAGTCAGTTTTCTCTTCAGGTGTCTTGGGTAGTGAATTTAAAACTGGTTTGCCCATTATTTCATGATGAGTAACATCTTCCTTAGCGGCAAGAATATCGTTGAGTTCTTTTAATAAACGCTCTTTTTCCTCTTGCAAATCAGATAAACGGTTTTCGATTTCCTGTATTCTCGTTTTATTATCCAAAACAAACCTCGAATTCCAATAGAATCAGGAAATAATATTAAATTACAAGAAAAATTTGTTTTACAATTATAGTCATAAATGTATATTTAGGCTTAATTTGAAGCAAGGGTTATATAGATATGAAATCCATTAAATTTTCAACGAAAGCCAAGGATGGCATTATTATCATCCCCAAGAAGTATAAAAGCAAAATAACTAATCCTGTTGAAGTTACATTACACTATAAAGATATTACTGCGAAGTCTAATGCAAGAAGAATTATTAAAAAGAATGAAATTGATTCTTTTTTTAATAACTTTCGGATCGATTTAAGCGGATTCAAGTTCAACAGAGATGAAGCAAATCAGAGATAAAATATTTCTCGATTCCAATGTGATTATTTATTCCTTTGGCGCAGAGGATGATAAGAAATTTATTGCAAATGACCTACTAAAGAAAAATCCAGTTATTTCAATTCAGGTCCTCAATGAAATATCGAATGTTTTATATAGAAAGCTGAATATCAAGGTCGTTGATATTATAAGCTCGATAGAATTCCTTTCAAGAATCTGCATCGTAAAAAGTATCACTTCAAAAACAATACAATCAGCATTGAATATTGTTGATCAGTATGGATTTTCATATTATGATAGTCTGATAATCAGTAGTGCTTTGGAATGCAAATGTACTATACTGAATTCTGAAGATATGAACGATGGGCAAGTAATTGATAGAAAATTGAGAATTGTTAACCCTTTTAAAACAAAATAAAAAAAACTCATCAAAATCAATTTGTATATATGGATAATGAAAAAAGGCGGGGTCTTTCAACTCCGCCTTTCCGGTTTCTGCAGGTGACGAGGGAATCGAACCCCCAACCTGCGGTTTTGGAGACCGCTGCTCTACCAATTGAGCTAGTCACCTGTATGGTCCTAGTATAAAAAATAGCAGGGCTCTATTCGTCAAGTATTTTATTCGAGCTTTAAGATCCGGTTGGAAATCCAGCCCCCACCCGGCCTCCCCGGTCGATGGAGAGGGGGCATCGTGTCAATAATATTCGCTGATTTCAGTGTCTTCGAAGAGGTATTTCTGGCTGTCTTCGGATGTGTCCTCGAGCTCGCACGGGTAGTCCCCGTTAAAACAGGCGCAGCAGAAGTTCATGTTCGGCTCGTCCAGCGCCGCGAGCATGGTATCCACGGTCATGTATTCGATCGAGTCGACGCGGAGATATTTTCTGATTTCATCTATGGCGTGGGTGGCGGCGATCAGCTCCTTTCGGGTCGGAATGTCGATGCCGTAAAAACAGGGGAAGGTAGTGGGCGGGGCCGATATTCGAACGTGGACCTCGGTGGCCCCGGCAAGCCGGAACATCTTGATGATTTTCCGCATGGTGGTTCCACGCATGATGGAGTCGTCCACCACGACGATGCGTTTTCCCTCGATGGAGGAGCGCACGGTGTTGTACTTGATCTTGGCGCCGAAGTCCCGAATCTTCTGGGACGGTTCGATGAAGGTGCGGCCAATGTAGTGGCTCCGTATCAGTCCCATTTCGTAGGGTATGCCCGATTCCTTCGCGTACCCGATGGCAGCGCAGACGGACGAGTCGGGGATGGGCACCACGATATCGGCGTGCACGGGCGACTGCCGGGCGAGCATCCTGCCGAGCAGGACTCGCATTTCATAGACCGACCTGCCGAAGATTATGCTGTCGGGCCGCGAAAAGTATATGTATTCGAAGACGCAGAGGGATTGCTCCTTCTTCTCGAAGGGGCGGTACGATTTGATCCCGGCGGATGATATTTCCACGAGCTCGCCCGGCTCGATTTCCCGCACGTATTCCCCGTCGATGATGTCGAAGGAGCAGGTTTCCGATGCTATCGTGTAGGCCTCGCCGAGCCTGCCGAGCACGAGGGGTCGGAAGCCGTAGGGGTCTCGCACGGCGTAGATCTTCTCGCGGTTCATCACCAGGAGCGAATAGGCGCCGCGCACCTGCTTGAGGGCGAAGATGAGCGCATCCAGAAAATCATCGATGCCCGATTTGGCCATCAGGTGTACGATTACCTCTGAGTCGATGGTGGTCTGGAATATGTGGCCCTTCCGTTCAAGCTCGTAGCGGAGGGATCCGGCGTTGGTCAGGTTGCCGTTGTGGGCCAGCACGATTGGTCCAAGGATCGATTCCGATCGGAATGGCTGGGCGTTTCTGAGGAAGGAGGAGCCGGTGGTGGAGTAACGGTTGTGGCCGATGGCCATGTGCCCGTGGAGATGGTCGAGACGCTCCTCGGTGAATACATCGATGACCTTGCCCATGCCCGCGTAACGATAGATGTGGTGGCCGTCGGATGAGGCGATGCCGGTGGATTCCTGGCCACGGTGCTGGAGCATATAGAGGCCGAGGTATGCCAGGTTTGAGGCTTTTTCCGTCCCGTAAATCCCGAAAATGCCGCATTCGTCCTTCGGCTTTCCATCCACGGTCGGAAGTGCGATTGATGGTGGCTTCATATGGTAAAAGGGAACCGCGCTTTAATATCGAGGATAGATAATTTCATGCCAGCGCGGATGTAAAGTGTTTTTGCTCGCGTGAGCAATTTTATTGCCCCCGGGGCTATGACAGCTCAATAATGGGCGGCAGGTAATCCTCCGGCGGCATGAAGCCCAAAAGGAGCAGTATGGTCGAGGCGACGTTGGCGAGGCCGGGATTGTTCTCGATCTCAGAGAGCCGGTATTCGTTCCTGAAAGAGGGATCGTAGATGATAAAGGGCACCGGATTCAGTGTGTGGGAGGTCTTGTTCCTGGGAAGACCCGTTTTCGTGTCTCGTGCGATTTCGCCCGTTTTTTTGTCGAGTTCATACATCTCATCGAGGTTGCCATGGTCCGCGGTAATGAGGGCGATCCCCCCGGTCTGATCGATCGCTCGAAGGAGGCGCCGGAGGCAGAGGTCAACCGTCTCGGCGGCGATAATAGCGGCATCAATATCCCCCGTGTGGCCCACCATGTCGCCGTTGGGGTAATTGAGCCTGATGAAGGGGTAGCGGCCCCCGGTGATCGCGTCAATGACGGCGTCGCTTATCTCCGCGGCTTTCATCCAGGGCCGCTGGTTGAACTCGACACGATCGGAGGGTATCTCCATGTAGTCTTCCAGTTTTTCGTTGAATTTACCGCTCCTGTTGCCGTTCCAGAAATAGGTTACGTGCCCGAATTTCTGCGTCTCCGAAATTGCGAATTGGGGGACGCCGGAAAATGCGAGGTATTCGCTTATGGTCCGATCGATGGCGGGCGGTTCGACAAGGTAGCGTTTCGGTATTTTCAGGTCCCCGTCATATTCCATCATGCCCGCGTACACCACTTCGGGGCGCGGACCGCGATCGAACATGTCAAATTCCTCCTCCTCGAAGGCGCGGGATATCTCGATTGCACGGTCCCCGCGGAAATTGAAGAAGATGACCGAATCGCCGTCCGTTATCTGGCCTACCGGGCCCCTTTCGTCCACGATAGTGAAGGCGGGGAGGTACTGGTCCGTGATCGAGGGGTCTTTCGACCTGAAGGAGGCGATCGCCTCGGCCGCTGATTTGAAGGGGCGTGCCGTGCCGCGCACGTGGGCGTCCCACCCGCGCTTTACGATGCTCCAGTCCGCCTCGTAGCGGTCCATGGTAGTCACCATCCTGCCTCCCCCTGAGGCGATCCGGTAGTCCAGGCCGGCGTTCCTGTGGCCCTTGAGAAACTTCTCGAGGGAATCAATATAGAGGGGGGCGGAAGTCGCCGGCACGTCACGCCCGTCGAGGAGGACATGAACCCGCACCTTCCCGACTCCCGCGGCGGCGGCCGCGTCTATTATGGAAAAGAGATGGTCGATGTGGGAGTGGACGTTGCCGTCGGAAAGGAGGCCGATAAGGTGGAGCGACGATGTGCCGCTGGAGGGCCCTTCGGTGAGTTGCTTCCATGCCGCACTTGAGAAAATGGCGCCCGATTTGATGGCCCGGCTCACCAGCCTGGCGCCCTGTTCGATGATGCGCCCGGCACCCAGGGCGTTGTGACCTACCTCGCTGTTCCCCATGTCTTCGTCGCTCGGGAGCCCCACGGCGATACCGTGGGCCCGCAGCGTCGTGTACATCCGGTCGCGCATGAGCCGGTCGAGTACGGGGGTCCGGGCGAGATAAAAGGCATTTCCCTCGGTTTCCCTGCCAATGCCCATGCCGTCCATGATGACGAGGACCAGCGGTCCGCGCCGCGTTATCCGATTGGTGCGCGTAAGGGGTTTCATGTCGAACAGGCCTACTCGAGGAGGAATTTCTCGAGTCCCGAGAGCTCGAGGACGCGAAGAACGGTTTCGTTTGGGTTTATCATGTTCATGGAACGGTTTTTTTCCGAAAGCATGTTTTTGAAGCGGATCAGGGCGGCAATCGATATCGAGTCTATCTTCCGTACGGAGGTGAGGTCGATGATGGCATCCCTGGTGTCGTGTTTTACGAAATCGTTGAATTCATCGGTTATGGGGGTGATGTTCTGCGATATAAGCTCGCACATGATGACAAAGGTGGATTCGGATTCGCCGTCGATTCGTTCAACATTCATAGCGTTACATCCATACTGTTGGTAACGGGGCCCGATGCGCCACGCTATGGCCGATTTTCTTAGATTGCCCGATACATGTCAATAACATTAGATAAATGTGAATGCCGGGATATTCCGCCCCCATCACCGGCGCTCATTTCACGTCGGTTTCCCCCAGTCTGTCGAGCAGTTCCTCGAGGGCCCTGGCACGCTCCTTCGTCGCGTCGGAGAATCTGACCATGGCGTCGCTGCTTGCAGCCAGGATATCCGCCAGGAGGGAGGCGCTGAGACCGGAGCTCTTTTCCTGGTAGTCCTCCAGAAGTTTTACGGCGGCGTCCCTGTCCAGGCTTTTCTTCTTATGAAAGAGCCCGGCCCCCGCGCGGCGTGCGCGGGCAGTCAAAAGGGGGACTATCCTTGCGACGATTGACACGGTGGCCGCCGGCGCGAGAAGGATCAGGTTCGATCTTATCATGGATCCGATATATTCGCCGAACCGTGCCTGTAGACTGATGTTCCAGAGGGCCCATATACAGTCGGCGGTGAATAGGGACGCGAGGAACGAGGGCTTCCCCTTCGGCACACCCATGGCGGTGAAGCCCGCGGAGAGAAGGATAATCGCGAGGAAGAGGAATAGTGTCGGGAATCCTATCGTTTCAGATATAAAGGAGATGCCGGAAAGGAAGGAATGGACACCCTGGAGGAATTCGGTGATCCGCCCAAAGGAATCCGCGGCTTCGGCAAGGCCCGACCATTCATCGGCCCGAAGGGGGAGGGCGCCGCGGAGCAGGAGCGCGGGAATGAAAGGGAGAGCTTTCTGGATTGGGCGCATCTTGCCGCCGTCGTGCGGGTTATTTTCTGCGGGGTATCCGCAGGTTTATCTGGTTTCCCCTGTCGTTCCAGGAGATTTTGCAGAACTGGTTGATTATGTAGATGCCACGGCCCCGCGTGCTCAAAAGGTCCCTCTTCCTCAGGCTGGCCTCGATGTCTTTCGTATCGAAGCCGTTCCCTTCGTCGGAGATGGCGATAACGATCTCATTTGAGTCGACCGAGATTGTCACGTGGATTCGTTTGTTGTTGTTCCAGCGGTTGCCGTGCTCCATCGCGTTGGTGATTGCTTCATCGAGGGAAAGGTAGAGCTCCTCCGTCGTTATCGCCATGGCGATGTTATCGGCGGCGATTTGCGTGCAGATAGAATCGATGATATCTTTCCGATTGCCCAGGTCGGAGGGATATGATTCATCAAGTATGTTGGTTTTTTTCTGCTTTACCATGCGATGTATAATTCTAGCATCGATTCGGGCAATGCATTGTTATTTCGGGCTTTGTGAATCGAAAAAGGTCTGACAATGTGTTTGAATGTATCGACATTATCGAGTCCGTTGATTCGGGATGGGGAGATTCGAACTCCCGACTTCTTCGTCCCGAACGAAGCGCGCTACCGGGCTGCGCTACATCCCGCCGGTTGATACTATTAACCGTATGGCATTTTAGAGACAATCCCCGTATATTTGCAATTAAATTTTTTCAAAACCGGTGAAATAGTGAGGGATCGGAATGTCCGTCTCCACAGGCCCATTTGGTCGTCTCTCAATCTTTAAAAAAATACTTGCAGGGCGGGACGTCTTTTTATAGAGTTCGATCCATGCATGTGTGCCGGCAATGCGAACCAACATACCGCTTATTTCATGCTTGAACCGGCTTATTCCATCCCGGTTACCCGCAGAGGTACAATAATGAATATCGACCATCATTTTTCCAATGACGTGCTTGTAATCGACGTGCCCGATGGCCAGGGGCGCCTGAGCGACGGGAATATTGAAGATTATATCGCTGATATCGTCCGCCTGCCCGGGCTCGAATCCGGGACAGTCGCTCTGAATCTTTCGATGAAGTCGTATTTGAACAGCTCGGGACTGAGTGATCTGATAAAGATCAAGGAATCCCTTACCAGCAGGGGTATCGAGACGATCCTCATCAGCCCCACGCAACGGGTGATGACGCTCCTCGATATGGCAGGTGTTGACCGGTTTTTCAATATCATCAGCAGCGAAAACCAACTGTAAGGGCGGTAGGGCATGAAACAGATAAAGGTCGTCAGTTCATCATATATCAAAAAGTCGGCGGTCCAGACCGGCCCCAATGTCTTGATGGAAAAAGTGGCGGGGCTTTTCTTCAGAAGTGTCGATTTCGACAGCGAGAGCATCCAGACCCTCAAGGAGTATCAGGGCAAGGGGAAGGTCGTCTATATATCGTACCAGAGTTCCAACGCGCCCCTCAGGATACTGGTGAACCTTCTTAGGAAAAGCGGATGTATGCCGCCTGACCTTGCGCTTGATTTCACCCCGGGATTTCTACAGAGGATGGCAAGCCTTTTCCAAGGGGCGGTGGAGTTATTCGGCAGGCTCACCGGCCGGATGAAAATAGAATCGATTTCCGATTTCGATTACATCATTGATCTCCTGCGCGATGACAGACCGCTGATGCTCTCCCTTCTTTCCCGCAGGCAGTTCATCAAAACCTATATCGACATCCAATACGACACTCTCCAGTATATCGTGGAGGCGCAGAAGCAGATCGATCAGCCGATTTTCCTCTTCCCGCAGATCCTCTTCTGGAACCAGAACCCTGAGCGGACGAGGGGACTCATCACCTCCCGGGCCACCGGAAACCGGGGATTCTTCTCCGGCCTTTTCACCGTGCTTAAAAGCACCACTCCCTCCTTCGTACATATCGCGCGGCCCCTGAACCTCAAGGAAGAGATGGAGCGTCTTGATGCGGACGATTCGAGGCAGATCGCCAGGAAAATACGCAACCGGCTTCTCGAGGTCTACAACCAGGAGAAGCGCGCTGTCCTCGGCCCTCTCATAAAGTCACAGCAGGAGATGATGGAAAAGGTCCTTTACCATAAGAGCGTCCTCGACGAGATAAAGGAGCTCGTGGAGGGGGAGCGGAAGTCGGAAAAGAAGCTCCGGAAGAAGGCCTATGGCTACTTCAAGGAGATAGCGGCGGATTTCTCCATCATCAACATCAAGTGGTTCAACAAGGCGGTCCAGTACATGTTCACGAAGATTTTCGACGGTATCAATTACCGCATCGAAGACCTGAAAATGGTGAGGGAGGCGTCCCAGCGCGCACCCATCATCCTGGTGCCCAGCCATAAGAGCCATATGGACTACCTGATCATTTCCAGTATATTCTATGAAAACAAGATCGTACCACCCCATATCGTGGCCGGGTCGAACCTCTCCTTTTTTCCCATGGGACCGATTTTTCGGAGGTCCGGGGCCTTCTTCATGCGCCGTTCCTTCAAGGGACTCAATCTCTACCCGACGATCTTCAAGCAGTACGTGAAGACCCTCATCAACGAGGGTTACAGCGTGGAGTTCTTCATCGAAGGGGGAAGGACGAGGACCGGAAAGCTCGCCTCACCAAAGATGGGGATACTGAAATACCTGATAGACGCGATCGAGGAGGGGTACAATCGCGACATGATTTTCATCCCCATTACCATCGGCTACGACCGCATACTCGAGGAGTCGTCGTACCACATGGAGCTCAAGGGGAAGGAGAAGGAGGCGGAGTCGACCTCGGCCTTCGTCAAGAGCCGCAAGCTCCTGAAGCGGAAGTACGGCAAGGTGTACCTTTCATTCAACAATCCGATAGGGTTTCGCGAGTACCGGGACAGCCTCCCCGAGGGCGAGGACCTTACGGTTTCCCTGGGATACCACATTCTGCGGAAGATCAACGAGATCATCATGGCCACGCCCTTCGCGGTGGCCTCATCGGCCATGCTTCAATCTTCGGCCAAGGGCTTTACCAGGGAGATGTTGAAGCGGCGGATCGCTGCGCTTCATGACTACCTGGCCTTTCACGGCGTCCGGATGAGCGACCAGCTCGCCTCCGCGGCAAACTTCGACGAGATCATCGAGTACGTCCTCGACTCCTACATGCAGGACAACATCGTGGGTGAGCCCATCGCAGGGGTCAGAGGGGGGCAGCCCGACGTCCTGGAAGGCCTCTACAGCCTGAACGAAAACGAGCGCTCGCGGATCAACTTCTACAAGAACACCATCGTGCATTATTTCCTTCCCGTGTCATACATCGCAAACGCCATCCTGAGCCGTGAAGGCGGGGAGGGCGCCGGTGAGGCCGATGTAGTCGGCGATTTCGCTGACATGAGGGAGCTCTTCGAAAGGGAGTTCATCTATTCAGAGGGAATATACGATACGGAGGGTGCCGTCGGGAAGGATCTCGCCTATCTTGAGAAGGAAGGCATGATCGTCCGCGAAAACGGCCGGATTGCCGTTTCGCCGGGCACTCGTGAGGTTTTTGTCCTTTTCGCAAGGGCGATCCAGGATTTTCTGGAGTCCTACCTGATCGTGTGCGACTGTGTGACTCAGGTCAAGAGGAAGATCAGCCGCAAGGAGCTTCTTTACGAGGTGCGGAAAAACGGGATCAAGCTTTTTCACCTCGGGGAGGTGAGGCTCACGGAGTCCCTTTCCATGCCCAACTACGAGAACGCGGTTGCCTGGCTGGAAAAGGAAGGATGCCTCGAGACGATCCAATCGGGGAAAAAGCATTCCGACGTGCGCATACTGGACGATGCAAGAATCAGGGAGATGAAGGGAAGAGTCGAGCGCTATCTTCTGCCGCTCCAGAAAACATAAAGACATGACGGCGGGGCAGCCCGGGCCCTGCCGTCATGTCCGGGGATTACCACTTGATTTTTTTCCCGCCTTTTTTCACCTTCTTCCGGTTGAGGGGGATACCTTCCCAGGCATGCTCCAGCACCATCAGCGCGTCGGTGTACGTCACCTCTTCCGGGTTGTAGACCAGCGTGCCGTCCCCGATGGTGGTTTTCGCCACTGCCGGCAGTGCGGATGCCGGTACCATCTGTTTCCCATCCCTGTCGAGGATTTCCTTGAGATACCGCGGGTGGCGTCCCCCCGTGGCATCATGAAGATCCTGGTTCATCTTTCTCACCAGCTCGATGACAAGCTCCGGACGGTCCTTCTTGCGAGTGCCGTGATAGACATCGGGCCCGGCGATGGGGAAGAGCATCTCCCCGATGATGCTGGCGCACTTGTGCAGGTTGTATTCGAGCCCGTAGGGGAGGAAGATGGCCATGCAGTTGCCGTGGGGTACCCGGCACACGCCGCCCACGGAGTGCCCCATGCCGTGCACCATGCCGCAGGTCGAATTGGAAAAGGACGTGCCCGCCATCGCTGCGGCGTTCGCCATTGCCATCCGCGCCTCCAGATCCTTGGGTTTATTAACCGCAGTGAGCAGATTTTCGCATATGCCCCTGATGGCCAGGAGGGCGAAGGAATCGCTTACGGGGTTCTTGCCAAGACAGAAGTAGGCTTCCATGGCGTGAGTCAAGGCGTCCATGCCCGTTGCCGCGGTGAGGTGCGGCGGAAGCGTTTTGGTCATGCGCGGGTCAAGGATGCCGATGTCGGGAAGCATGAAATAGGACACGAAGAGCATCTTTATGTTCTTGTCGTGGTTGGCGATGACGGCGGCTATGGTCATCTCGGAACCGGTGCCCGACGTGGTGGGTATTACGATAAAGGGTTTGAGCTTCTGCTTGATGTTGTGCGCCCCGGCGTACTGAAGCAGGTTGTCGCCCCCCTGGGAGACCAGCACGTTAACGCCCTTTGCCGTGTCGATGGGCGATCCGCCCCCGACGGCGATGATGCAATCGCATCCCTTGCTGCGGTATACCTTCGCCGCATCGTTGACGACCTTGTATTCGGAATCGACCGGGACGTTGTCATAGATGGCCCCGATTTTCACCTTGGAGCCGATGGCCTTTTTCACGATGCTGATGAGGCCGGCCGCGACCACTCCCTTGTCGGTGATGATCATCGGCTTCGACGCTTTCATGCCGGCCAGCATGGCAGGGATGCCTTCCAGGGCCTTGTAACCGGAAACGGTCTTAACGCGGCAGCAGAATTCATAATAGCTTGGCAGTATCATGGTAGTTCCCCTTGAATGTAGTATTCGTCAATGCGTTCTTCCGCCCCGTGTTAAGCGGTAAAGGCCCGTATGTAGATCAGAATCCTCAGGAAGTGTTTTCGGATAGGGCTCATCTCCGACCACTTGGGATAACGCTTGACCGCCAGTTTCGTAATTATCTTGGGCAGGAGATACACCTCGATGATGTTGAGGATCCGCACCACCGCCAGGCCCTGGACGAGGTCGCCGTTGACGATAAAGCGGTCATGGGCGAAAGCCGTCGTGGTCGATTCCCTGAAGGTGAACACCATCATGGCGGCCTGAAGGTTCTTGATGCCCATCTGCAGGGTGATTTTTTTTCCGTGAGTGTTGGCCCCCATGTACCTGACCTTCCCGTTTTTGTCCTTCCCGATGATCATATTGAGGCCGAGGGGGAGAATGCCCTTGTCGACCACGAAGGACGGCATTATCTGCGTGAGGTAATTGGGGGGATAGACCTCCTCGGGGAGTATGCCCAGGCTCATCATGAAATTATCGGGCAGTTCGCTGAACTCCTTTTTCACGTCTTTGTCCATTTTGGCCGCGGCCTGTATGGCCCTGCCCACGATCCATAGCATGAGGGCCACGTACATCCTGGAGATCAGGTTTTTCCCGGGTTTATGTTCGGGATAGTTGTTGATATTCATTTCCGGCTCCTTTCTGCGTTACAAAATGTGGTGTGTCTTTCGTTACATGGCCTGATTGAGGATCGCCATGCATTCAACTGCGGAAAAGCGCGTGCCGCTTTTCTCCGCCGCCGCTTTAGCCGCCTCAGCATACCTGTAGGGCGGGACATGCAACTCTTTCATCGTTTCGGGGAGCGTTTTCTTCACCGACTTCAGAAGGGCCAGCACTGCTTCATACCCGGCCCGGGAGCGCTCACCTGCCGGGGTCGCCGCGTAGGTATCGAACCCTGCAAGGGCGAGGAAGAGCTCGTCCCGCATTTTTATTTTTTTCTCGGTCAGATGGGAGATGACGGTGGGGAAGAGGATCCGCATGAACACTCCTGGAGATATGCCCGTCGATTTCGCCAGTTCCTCCGACAGAAGATGGGTTATGCCGGCAGGAGCATTTGAAAAGGCGATGGCGGCCGATACAAACGCGTTGGCGAGACCCATGCCCGCTTCGCTGTTTTTCGGGCGCTTTATGCCCTTTGCCATGTACTGGGAAAGGAACTGCAGGGCGGTGTGGACATAGGCGTCTATCATGGGGCTGTGCTTTTCCTGAACGGCCGCGCCCACGGCGTGGACCAGGGCAATGACGGCCGATTCGGCCACACATTTGGAGCAGCACCCCGGCGTCATGCGGGGGTCTATGACGACCAGATCGGGATAGAGAAGGTCGGAGGCTGTGCGGCGGTTGTCCACGGTGACCATGTTGGTCATTTCCATGCCTGATGAAGTGCCGTCCGGGATATAGATGAGCGGTTTCAGGTCGCCTCCTATGTCCCTGCCGTCGAAATAGGCGAAGAGATCGTCGGTGTTTCCCGAGACCATGATGTTCAGCGCCTTGGCGGCATCCACGACTGCGCCGCTCCCGATGGCGATCAGGGAGTCGCACCCCCGCGCCTTGAAGAGGACCGACAGGCCGCGCAGCAGGCCGATGCCGACATAGTCGGGGACTTCGTCGTACACCGCGCCGATGGTTATCGTCGAGTCGTTGAAGGCCGGTATGAATTTTTTGATCTTGCCGTATTTCACTATCGCCTGGTTTGTGAGCACCAGCGGTTTCTGCGCGTTGTAGCCCCTCAATTCGAAGGGGATATGCTCCAGCGCCTTTTTCCCGGAAACGATCTTCGATTGGTTCAGGAATTCGTAATGATCGGGTATTTGCATATCTAATCCTCGCTCAATTGATGTCTATCCCCGCTGCGTCTCGCGCGGCGGGGGCGGTGGTTTCGTCGTTCATTTAATATCGATGCCCAAGCTTTTCAGCTTTCTTTTCTTCGGTATGCCATTTTTGTCGTACCCGCGTGCCCGGTAGTACTTATCGAGCATTTTTTCAAGCGGCACGCCCCTTTCTTTCGGGTCGCATTTCCTCCCTTCGTTCAGGAGCCGGAGCGGGAGTGTGTCGTCCTTTCTGGAAATCCCCTCCCTCGTGTTCATGTACCGCTCGAGCAAATGAATTCTCTCACCGGTCTTTCTGAAATTGAGCATGCTGATATAGGGGATATAGGGTTTCCCGACCGTCGCGTGCCAGAGCTCGGGCCAGAGGCTTACATCCATCAGGTTAAGGGCCAGGGGCGTGAGGTTCTGTGTAAGGGCCCAGAGCATCGGGGTGGGAGAGAGCTTGATCAGGGGCGGCTCCAGGAATACCGCGAAGGCGGTGAAGTGGCAGATATGGAGCGAATTCATTGCCGCATACACGTCCTCGAAAAACTTAACCATGGTATGTTTGCCCCGGGTCGCATTGGGGCTCGCCATGTTGAAGTAGGCCTCCAGGGTAAAGAGCGATGTCGACAGGTGGCAGGCACCGCGGTTGGCGGTCGCGTAGGAGAGGCCGTGGCCCACGGCGCCCCGAGGATCGTATGCCGCCATCTCCATCCCCTTGACCTGGATGGCGAAATCCTCGCCCCCGTGCTTTTTCGATGCGGCCTTCGAGCCGAGGGCCAGGTCCTTTCCGATTCCCTTGCCGTAGACGATGTCCTTCAGCATCTGGGAAACCCCTGTGGTGGATCCGAATTTCAGGTTTGTCTTGATGAGGCCCTTTTCCGTGGCCTCCATGGCCCATGCGATGGTGCCTCCGGCCGAGATGGTGTCCATTCCCAGCTTGCCGCATAGCTCGTTCCACTCGGATACGGCCAACGGGTCGAAGATCTCGAGGTTCGATCCGAGGAGTCCGATGGTTTCATATTCCGGAATCTGCCGGTCTTTTCCGTCGATTTTTCCCTTGTGGCCGCACATGATGACGCAGGGTTTGCATGTCGAGTATTTCGTGTCGAAGCGCTCCGCCATGGTTTCTCCCGAGAGCTTGTGCGCCTCGCCGTGCGATCCGCCGGTGAAGTTGCGCACCGGAAGGATGCCCGCGGCGTTGGAGAGGTTGACGTTCGCGTTGGTTCCGAAATCGCGGTACGACCCGGATGTGATCGGGTTCGTGTTAATGTATTTAAAGAAGCGTTTACTGGATCTGGTGAACTTCTTTTTGTTCGCCGGTATGATTTTGACCTCGCCGCCCTTCGCGACGATGCCCTTGAGGTTCTTTGATCCCAGGACGGCGCCCATACCGCCCCTTCCCAGGAAGCGATGACCGGAGGCGATGTTGGCGTAATGCACCAGATTTTCTCCCGCGGGTCCTATGGCCAGTGCACCGGATCCCTCTTTGAGAAGCGCTACCTGCGCCGCTTCCGTGTCCTTGCCCCAGATACCCTTCGCCGGCTTGAATTGCACGCCCCGGGAATCGATCACCAGGTAGATGGGGGCGTTGGCCCTGCCGGAGATGATGACGGCGTCCCATCCGGAGGTCTTGAGCGCCATACCGAAGGGCCCGCCGCATGAGGCGGAACAGAAGATGCCGGTGAGTGGGGACTTGGTGACTGCCTCAAAGCGTCCGGAGCAGGGGGCGCCGGTCCCCATCAGCACGCCCATGGTGAAGGCGATGATGTTTTTCTCGCCGAGGGGATCGATGCCCGGCTCGATCCTGTCGTAGAGGAGCTTCAGACCCATCCCCTTGCCGCCAAGATACATGTCCCGGTCTTTTTTTTCGATACTGGATTCGTGAAATTTTTTATTGGTGAGGTCGATTTCAAGTACTCGATTATTACTGCCGATGACTTCCTGCATGACGCTGGCTCCTCTTTATTTTTATTTATCTTGCTGGATATGCGCGCCTGGCCGTGTCTGTCGCCGGCTTCAGCCGCCGCCCGAGGGTCTGAGGCACGAGACCTCGTCCCCGTCTCTCAGCCTGGCCCAGGTGCTTATCCTCTCGCCGTTTCTAAAATAGATGTTTCTGGAAAGATCTAGTACGCCCAGGCCTTTAAGGGCCCACCGCAGGCGCCTGCCCGGACGAATATTCATCGCGATCCCTTCTGCGGGATCGTAGCTTTTCAGATTGAGTTCTTTGTCGATGCCGGAAAAAAATTTAATGCGGATGGAAATCTCCCGTGTCATGCCACCATCCCCCGATGTATCTAATCTGCATAGAGGTGAATTAATTTCAAGAATAAAACCGAATGCCCGGCCTAAAAATTAACCCTGTATATTGTATGCAGGGGTGAGTATTATTTGAGACGACGATCCGTTTTTTTCACATAATCATTCAGCTTCTTTTCAAGCACGTCGCGCCGTTTCTGTAGTTCTGAACCCTTGTACACGTCCTTGATTTTTTTCGGCATATCGAAGCGTGCGATCTCCTCGAACTTGAGGTTCGAGTGTGAGGCATCCCTTATATCATCCAGGGAGGGAAGGATGATGGCATAGAGGGAGTAGGGCGTATGGATAAGGGAGTGCCCCCTGCCGAGATAGGCCTCCGAGAATCCGCCGTCGATATTGATGACCCTGCCATTCGAAGAGGCAAGGCGCTCGCCCTTGTTGACGTCCACAGGCGTATGGCCGTAGACTATTCTCTCGGCGCCGAACTCATGCATGATGAGGTCCATGAACTCCTTTTTGCCGAGGTTCTCACCCCAGTAGAGGATCTTTTCCTTGTGCGTGGTCTTGTCCTTGAAGAAGTAGCGTTCGAAGGTCTTCATGGCGTGCTTCCCGAAGAAGGGTGATTTGGGCCCGCACCAGAGGTAGAACATCACCGCCAGCTCGAAGGGATCCTGATCCATTTCCTCGAGATAGCGTTTCCCCACGTCCTTTACCATCGATTCTATATGGTCGAGTAGCTCCTTCCCCTTTTTCCCGAATAGCTTGTCGAACCTGCCATCCTCGGTGCTCGGGATCAGTGCGTGAACATTCAGAATGTAGTTGTTGATGTGGTAAAGCTTCCCCTCCAGGAAGAGATACTTCATCAGCTCCCTGATCTTCGGGCTCGATGTGAACTGCAGGGCCAGGTCGTCGATAACCTCCCCTTCCTCCGTGGTCAGCTTCCGGGGATCGTCGGGGTCGATGGTAGGGAAATCGATGTCCGTAAGGCCGTCGGTATCGGCCCGGCGAAGCATATCCGCAAGCCCTTCGAGATTGAGGCGGGATTCCATCTGGAGCTCCGGGAAGCCGATGATCGTTTCCTCCTCCAGCTTGAACTGTATGACCGCCAGGGTCTTTTCAAGCTTTTTCGAGATATCGAGCCTGGCCTTGAAGAGCCCGGTGATGGCGCCAGGGTAGAGCCGCTCCGCAAAGGCCTTGAGCCTGTCCAGATTGATGCCGAGGCGCTCCAGGAAGACGAGATTATCGTAGCGAACGCTTATGCGAAGGGCCTCGGCGATAAGCGACTTGTTCCCCGCCGCGGCTCCCATCCACAGGATGTCGTGGTTGCCCCATACGAATTTCACGAAGGGACGGATGGAGGGGCTCGAGAGGATGCGGAGTATCTTGTCCGGTTCGTCGCCGCGGTCAAAGACATCTCCCAGGACGATGAGCTGCCCCAGGATGACCTGTTTGACGATCTTGGCCAGGGCCGATATCACCTTGTCTGCGATGAATTCGTTCTCGTACACGATGTCGGGCACGTGAAAGTTCAGGATGAGGTTTTCGATCACAATCTTCAGGTCGTTGTTTATGCTCGGCCTTATCTGGTCGAAGTCAACGATGTCCTCGACCTTGTAGCGTATGATTTTCACCAGGGCCGATATGACATCCTGGCGTTCGATGGAAAATTCCTGGCTGGCAATATACTTTTCGGCCTGGATGATGCGGTCGAGGTAATCAAGTTTTTCGTTGGCGAAGTTTTTGGTAAGGGCCTCCTGCGCTGTCCTCCAGATCAGTCCGAATCGTCCCTTGAGAATCGAGGTGAAGCGTTCCCCGGCCCCGTGGGGATCGCTGATCCACATCGTGGTGTTGATGCTGCGCTCGAGCTCCGATTCGATTTCTGTCAGTTCCTTGATGGCGTCGTGGATTTCGGCAAGGCTCGTTCTGGCGGCCATGATGGTCTACCCCCTCGGAATGGTCGGTTCGGTCTGCGCCGCATGGCGCCTATTTCGTTCCCGCTTCATCGCGGATTGTTTTCGGGCGGTAACTGTTGCCGGAAAACTTGACGCGTACGCCCCGCACCGTAAGCGTTCCGTCATGGAAACGGACCCTGTAATACTGGTTGAAGCTCCAGTGCCAGTCCTCATAGTTGAATCCGAAACATCCCGCGTTGACGTAGCGGATGCCATCCCGTTCGTACTCGTGCAGAGACGTGCCGCGGCCGGAAAAGACAGCCTTCACGGGATAGCCGATGAAGAGGCGGTGAAGCTCCTCCCCCTCGTTATGGCCCATGCCGGATCTCGGCGGGGCAAGGAGTGGATAATGGGCGAAGACGAACACTGCCGCTGATGAACGGGACGACTTCAGTTCACGCTTGAGCCACCGCATCTGTTCCGGAGTCAACGCATGGTCGCTGGAAGTAATGGCCATGATAATGAAGCGGGCTGCCCCGTAATTGAAGGAATAGAATAATTTTCGGCCGGTGAAGTTCGTGAAAAGGGCGAGGGATCCGTTGTGCGCGTCCTTCTCGCCCGCCGTGACATGCATTATCGGGAGCAGTATCTCCTTCTGACGGAGGAACTGGCGGTACTGGCGGATTATGTCTTTTTTCATGATGCCCACCCGCTCATCGCCCCCTGCTATGATGTTTCCCATGTTGACCACCAGGGCGGGGTTCTCCTGGTTGATGCTCCGGTACACCTCGTCGAGTTTCTCCGGGTGGCCGGTAAAGGGCGAGGAGGGCCCGGTATTGCCGATAATGATGAAATTGATTTCCTGATCGGGCCGCGGGGCGGTGCCTGCGCACCCTGCGATCGTCAGGGCCGCGGTGATTGCCGCTATCAAACCCTTCCTTTTCAGATGAAATGCCGCGGTCCTTCCTGGGTCTCGTCCTGTTTTCATGGAAAGATTTTGAACAGGGCGAGGGCGGGGAGTCAATAAGTTTTTTTAAGACGCACCTGCGCGTGCCACTATCAGGGATTCGTTTGTTTCGATATGCTCGCGGGGCTACCCTGCAAACGAAGCGGGGTTCCCGCGATTCTTCCCGAGGATCAGCCTCCGGATGCATGAGAATGAAATGGCCTGCCGCGCGGGCGCATCGCGGGAAGCGCCATTTTTTATCCCCGCTATTTTTACTGTTTGACGCACCGCGTGCCCCCGTAGGAAATTGGAATCATTACGGCGCCCAGGAGGGTTCATGTCGAAAAAGAACCTCAATGTCCTCATTATTAATTACGAATTCCCTCCCCTGGGCGGCGGCGGCGGCGTGGCGACCTACGACCTGGCGGTCGAATGGGCCAGGCAGGGGAGGGTGGACGTGCTCACCTCCTCTTTCAAGGGCCTCCCCTCCTATGAAAAGGTCGGAGACATCCATGTCCACCGGGTGCGGATATTCTTCCGGAAATCGCGTGATGCCGCTTCTTTCCTTTCCATGCTCTTCTATCTCCCCGGGGCCTTTTTCAGGGGAATCCGACTGATGCGCACTTATAAATATGACGTCATCAACACCCACTTCGCCGTGCCCTCCGGGCCCGTGGGCTGGCTCCTGGGGGCGATCTTTCACGTTCCGAATGTCCTCTCCCTTCACGGCGGGGATATCTATGACCCGAGTAAAAAACTTTCGCCGCACAACAGCTTCTTTTTTAGCCGCGTTGTCCGCTTCATCCTTAACAGGGCCGACAGGATCGTGGCGCAGTCGAGCAATACCAGGGATAACGCGGTCAAATACTACCGCCCGAAAAAGAAAGTGGACATCATTCCCCTGGCCTTCCATCCCCCGGCACGGCCGAAGGCGACCAGGCGCGGCCTGGGTATCGACAGGGACGCCTTTATGCTCGTTACCGTCGGGCGGCTGATTAAGAGGAAGGCCCTTGACATTCTGATCAGGGCGGTGGCAGCGGCGCGCGCCCCCGGGGTGCGTCTCTATATTATGGGTGACGGTCCCGAGCGGGAGTTTCTCGAAACAACCGCACGGGAGTGCGGTGCAGGTGACCGCGTCGTTTTCCTCGGATATGTCACTGACGAGCAGAAGTTCGGCCATATCGCCGTGGCGGACCTTTTCACCCTGACTTCCCTTCACGAGGGCTTCGGTATTGTCTTCATGGAGTCGATGTATTTCGGCCTCCCGATCGTGTGCACCAATAACGGAGGCCAGACGGATTTCCTCAGGGACGGGGAGAATGCCCTCCTGGTCGACGTGGGGGACATCGATGGATGTGCCGCGGCGATCGATCGCTTTGCGTCTGACCGGAAGCTCTACGCGACCTGCTCGGCTAACAACAGGGAGGCGGTGAAACGGTTTTACGCCGGGGCGGTGGCGGCCCGATACATCGACATGTTCCGCGATACTGCGGGATAGGGTGATTACTCAGTTCCGGTAACTCTGGAGGGGGGCGGGAATCCTCCCGCCCCGGGCGATGAAGCCCGCCGGGGAGAAGGCACTCACGGGGAGGATCGGCGCCCTTCCCAGAAGCCCGCCGAATTCGACGGAGTCTCCCGCATTCTTTCCCGCCACCGGGATGATCCTCACCGCCGTTGTCTTGTTGTTGGCCACTCCGATGGCCGCCTCATCGGCGATAATGGCGGCGATGGTCTCCTCGCTCGTGTCGCCCGGTATGGCGATCATGTCAAGTCCCACGGAACAGACCGCGGTCATCGCCTCGAGCTTTTCAATGGAGAGGGCGCCTGCCTCGGCGGCTTCGATCATACCCAGATCTTCGCTAAGAGGGATGAAGGCCCCCGAGAGCCCGCCCACGAAGGACGAAGCCATGAGCCCCCCCTTTTTGACCGCGTCATTCAGAAGCATGAGGGCTGCCGTGGAGCCCGGGGCGCCGCAGCGCTCGAGGCCCATCTCCTCGAGTATGTGGGCGACGCTGTCCCCCACCGACGGAGTGGGGGCCAGGGACACGTCGACGATCCCGAAGGGGACGCCGAGCCTTCGGGCCGCCTCACGCGCCACGAGCTGGCCCACCCTCGTGATTTTGAAGGCGGTCCGTTTGACGGTTTCCGCAACGGTCTCCAGGTCCTCGCCCCTCACCTTTTCCAGGGCGCTCTTGATGACCCCCGGCCCGCTGATGCCCACGTTGATCACGACCTCGGCCTCTCCTTCGCCGTGAAAGGCGCCCGCCATGAAGGGGTTGTCTTCAGGGGCGTTCGCGAAGACCACCAGCCTGGCACACCCAACGCTTCCCCTGCTCGCGGTGGCGAGGGCGGTCTCCCTGATGATCCTTCCCATCATCCGTATGGCATCCATGTTGATGCCGGAGCGGCTGGTTGCCACGTTCACCGAGGCGCAGACCCTCTCCGTGCCGGAAAGGGCCCCGGGTATCGATTCGATAAGGGTCCGGTCCCCTGTCGTGATACCTTTGTGCACCAGGGCCGAAAATCCGCCGATGAAATTGACCCCCACCAGCCCGGCGACTTCTTCGAGAGCCTGTGCAAAGGGTTCGTAGTCGTCGCACCGTGAGCTCTCGGCGACGAGAGACACCGGCGTTACGGATATTCGCTTGTTGATGATCGGCACGCCGAAGGTTTCCTCGATTTCCTCACCCACGGCGACGAGCTTTCCCGCAAGACGCTCGATTTTTGCGCGTATTTTTTTGCACGACCTTTCCGCACGCTCGTCCGCGCAGTCCCGGAGGGAAATGCCCATGGTGATGGTTCGGATGTCGAGCCTTTCCTCCTGAATCATCTTCAGGGTTTCGATGACCTCGTGCGTGTTCATTGCCTACACCCTGTGCATGGAGTTGAAAAGCTCTTCGTTGTAGATGTTGATCACGAGCCCCATCCGCCCGCCGATTTCTCCCAGCAGGGACTTGAGCTCCCGGAGGGAGATCGAGGCCCCATCGAGGTCGACCGACATCATCATGGTGAAGTTGTCCTGCATGATAGTCTGGCTGATGTCGAGAATATTGACACCGGACTCGGCGCATGCCGAGCTGACTGCGGCGATGATGCCCACCCTGTCCTTACCCACGACGGTGATGATCGCTTTCATGATGTTGAACCTCAACTATATGTCCTGTACTATATTTTCGTCGACGGGCGGCGGTTTCCATAGCGATTTCCGCGATCATCACGGAATATCGCGATGTAGCTTTTTGCTATTCCCTTTTCACCAATATCCGGGATTGACCCGGGGGCGTTTTTGCGTATATTGATTGTATTCAGATGACGGAAGCGGGCGCATCGCCCGTGATCGAGATGCTCTTTAAAATCTGAAAGATTAACGACCCGGGGCCGGAAGTTGACAGACGCCTCTTTCCCCCAAAATGTGAATAGATGCTTCCGGCCTTTGTGGTCTTTTTCCGCTTGTCTCGATATGCCCCGGGGGCTATTCGGCAAGAGGAACGTGCATCACTGAATACTCCCCCAAGTGCCCTCCATCGGATGCGTCACTGTGGAGGTGCGTACCGTTCAGACGTATCGAGGGAGGGTTCAGGCACTGTCGCCATATTGGTTTAGCATGTGTGTGTGATCCTCTCCCGCAGTGTGTGCCTCCAGACGCGGCGGGAGGGGATTTTTTTTCAGAGGGATCTCGACGCGCTTCGGAAGATAAATCTTGACGAAACCCCCGAGCGCCCCATACTGGTCACCCGATACGCGCTGAAAGGGGTGTCCAATTGATCGAGAGGAACCATGCCCGCTACCGATTAATCCTGATTTCCATCCTTGTGGTGATTTCCATTCTATTTGTATTCTATTTCCACTATGTGCTCTATCTCGGGACTGTTTTCACCCATTTTTTCTACATACCGATCATCCTGGCGTCCCTCTGGTGGGGCCGGCGCGGAATTGCCGTGGCCGTCATACTGGCGTCGGCCCTGGTGGCCGCGAACCTGCATTTGACGAGATATATCGCCACCCCGGAAGATTATATCCGCGCCGGGATGTTCATTGTCATTTCCATCGTGGTATCCATGCTGAGCGAGCGGGCGGACAGCGCGCGGGAGAGGATGACCCACTTCAACCTTGTGCTTCGATCGATCCGCGACATCAATCATCTCATTATAAAGGAAAAGGACCAGGATCGTCTCATCAAGGGGATTTGCGAGAAAATGGTGAAGAACAGGAGCTACTTTTTCGCCTGGATTGCCCTCATTGACGAGCATGATCGCATGGTGACGTCCGCCGAGGCGGGACTGAAGGAAAGATTCCAGCCCATGGCCGATATGCTCAAGAACGGCTCCCTGCCCCTCTGCGTTCAACGCTCCGCGTACAAGCGGGGGGTGGTCATCACCAGAGACCCGCATATCGAGTGCGCCGGCTGCCCGCTCTCCGTCCAGTTCCCTGATCAGGGGCGGATGACCATCGGTCTTTACCCGGGCGGGAAGCTCAGGGGCATGCTGAACGTGTCGATGCCTGAGCGCCTGATCTTCGACCGGGAGGAACAGTCCCTCTTCGAGGAGATTGCGGCTGACATCGAGTACGCCCTCGGAGGCCTTGCTCTCCGTGACGAGCATGAGGTGACCCTCGAGGAGATGAAGGAGAGCGAGGAGCGTTTTCGGCTCATTGTCGAGAACGCACCATTCGGTTATTATCGCATAAACAGGGGGGGGCTTTTCGAATACGTCAATCCGGAGTGGGAACGGATGCTAGGGTTTTCCGAGAAGGAGGTGATGGGTCGTCATATCACCGTCACTCAGCCCGGGGATGTGAAGAAGCGGATCGTGGAACAGACGGAACTGGTCATGTCCGGCGACACCATCAGGGGGGATTTCGGTTTCAAGAGAAAGGATGGGAGTGTGGCCTACCAGACCTATTACAGCCAGCCCCTCTACCACCGGGGGGAGATCATCGGCGCCGAGGGGTTCCTGAACGACATTACTGAAATCAAGAACGCAGAGATGGCGCTCCAGCGAAACAGGCTGATGCTTTCCCAGATCATCGACGGGAGCCCGATTCCCGCCTTCGTGATCGATGAAAATCATGTGGTGACGCACTGGAACCGCGCCTGCGAAAAGCTCACCGGTTTTTCCTCGGCGGTGATGGTGGGGACCAGGAGGCAATGGGAGCCCTTTTACCAGGAGAAGCGTCCCACCATGGCGGATATCATTATCTATGGCGCGGTTGATCCCGTCTTGGCGAAAAGGTACGAGGGGGAATTGAAGCCCTCGGCGGTAATCAGGGGCGCCGGGCACAGCGAAAGCTTTTTCCCCATGCTGGGGAGGGAGGGGCGATGGCTTCTGTTCACGGCGGCCCTTCTTCGGGATGCCGAGGGGAGGATTACCGGCGCCATCGAGACGCTGCAGGACATTACCGAGCGGAAAAGGGCCGAGGAGGAGAAGGTCAAGGCCTATACGGAGCTGGAGCAGATATTCAACACAACCCCGGTGGGAATGAGGGTTGTCGACCGCGATTACAATACCATACACATCAACCGGCGCTTCATGGAGATGTTCGACCTGGATTCGAGCCACTTCGCCAAGGGCGTGCGCACCGGTTTGGACCGCGAAATGGTAAAGACCGACAGGGCCCTGATGCACAGGATACCCCTGGGAGAGAGGTATATGGAATACGAGATGCGGGCCCGCATCCGCGACAGGGACATCATCTGTATGGTTCACGCCTCCCCCTATTTTTCTCAGGACGGCACCGTCGTCGGCGTCATAGAGAGCTTCACCGATATCACCGAGACAAGGACCCTCCAGGACGGCATTATGCGCATCGCTGAGATCGAGCGGCAGCGAATCGGGCAGGACCTTCACGACGGGTTGGGGCAGAACCTCACCGCCGTGACCTTTTTGATCGAGGCGCTGAAGGAAAAGACGGCCGATCGGTACAACGAGGGCCTCCCGGACATCGAGAATATCGAAGGTATGATCCGCAACGCCATCATCCAGACGCGCAGTCTATCGCGTATATTATCACCCGTGGAGATGGAACGGAATGGACTCCGTACCGCCCTCGACGAGATGGCGGCGTCCACCGAAAAGATATACCAGGTGTCATGCAGGGTGTTCCTGGAGGGGAATTTTTTCGTGGAGGAAAACCAGGCAGCCACCCACCTCTTTTACATCGCCCGTGAGGCGGTGACCAATTCCATCAAGCACGGAAAGGCCGGGCGCATCGTCATACGCCTCCAGGAGGAGGATGAAAACCGCTCCATGATCATTCGCGACGACGGCTCCGGGGCCCCCGCGGAGAAACAGGACACGGGCCTGGGTCTTCGCATCATGAAATATCGCGCCGGTCTCGTAGGCGCCGATTTCAACGCCGGGAATATGGAGGACGGGGGGTTCGAAGTGATGGTGCGGATAAAGGCGGAAAGGGTCATGGTGTCCGAGTAGGGGAGCGCGCACTGAAGGGATCGTCGATTGTAACAATCATAAAGGAGCTTTCGTCCGTCATCAAATCGCCGGAATAAAAAAAAGGGGACCGAAAAGGGTGAAAAGCCCCCTCCTGGAGCAGATACGGAATTGCGCGGGATGAAAAAATAGCAATTTTCCGGTATTGACAGGGTGGGTGTGAATCGGTAATATTAGTGTGATAAACATGTCGCCGCCATTTCGGGGTACATAAAGGCGGCGCGGGAAGGACCAATGCCGGACAGCGCGAAAGAAATTACAAAAATACTCATCGTCGACGACCACCCCCTCCTGCGTCAGGGGATAAAGCAGGTCATCGAGCTGGAAGACGATCTCAGGGTATCGGGCGAGACCTCAAGCGCGAACGAGGCGATCGACCTGGTCAACAGGGAGATGCCGGACGTGGTGATCGTCGACATCACCCTCGCGGGAAACGTGAGTGGTATCGAGCTGGTCAAGTCTCTGAACGAGCGCTTTCCGGAAATCAAGACCCTGGTCCTCAGCATGCATGACGAGTCGCTCTACGCCGAGCGCGCCATCCGCGCCGGCGCCCGGGGCTACATAATGAAAGAGGTCGCCTCGAAGAACATCATAAACGCGATCCGCACAATTTTAAAGAACGAGCTCTATATGAGTGACGCCGTATCGAAGCGGATCATCGACAAGCTCGTGCGTGGCTCCGCTGACACCGTCGGAATTTCAGTGGAGCACCTGAGCAATCGGGAATTTGAGATTTTCCAGCTTATCGGCAACGGTTTCAGCACAAAAGAGATGGCCAAGAAGCTGAATCTGAGCATCTATACTGTAGAAAGCCATAAAAAAAACATAAAAGAAAAGCTAAAGCTGAAAAACTCCTCGGATCTCGTCAAGTACGCCATCCAGTGGGTCATCACGCAGACCAGGTAATGATCCCTTCACCGATTTTTGTTAATGGGAAATAGCAATTATCGGGCATTGACTTCCATTCAAATTTCATGCTACCTTGAATTCGTAACAAAGCCGCTTTCGGCGGGGGACGGTACATTGCGCAGGCAACCGGCGCTTCAATGGGCGCGAGGGGGGTACAGGCTGAAATCAACATGACGGTTCGCTCGGGCAGGCGAAGCCTGCCGGGTTCGTCAGAACGGACCGCAGATAACTATTCTTCGATGAGGAGATTTTCGTATGAATTATAAACCCGGTATATGTACATTCTGCGGCACGGGATGCGGTCATCTTCTTGACGTGAGCGGTGAGCAGGTGCGCGGCGTCTTCCCCGTACAGAACCATCCGGTGAGCAAGGGGCGCCTCTGTGTGCGGGGGTGGCACGTTCACGAGCTTTTGAACTCTTCCGAGAAGATCACATCCCCACTCGTGAGAAAGGAGGGGGTCCTTGTCGAGACGGGATACGACGAGGCGATTTCGTTCCTGGTGGAGAAGCTTGCGGCGCACAAAAGAGAGTCATCGGATGAGATCGCCTTTCTTGCCTCGCCCCGCTCCTCGAACGAGGAGAATTTTCTTCTCATGAAGCTCGCCCGCTCGGTCTTCAACACAAACAATATCAGCCTCGACTGCGATCCGGGGCACCGGATCAGCATCGACGTAATGCGCCAGGGCACCGGTATGGCGGGAATGCTCGGTTCCCTCGAGGAAATTGCGGAGTCCGAGTTTATCATGACGGTCGGGATCGACATCACCAAGCAAAACCCGATCATCGGCAGCGAGATCCACAAGGCCGCGCGCTCCGGCGCGAAACTGGTGGTCCTCGACACGCGCGCCACACAGATTGCGAAGCTTTCAGGGAAATTTCTTCATGCCCGGCCCGGGGCGTACAGGATCGCCGCGGCCTTCATGGCGAAGGTCCTCCTGGACGAAGGCCTCTGCGACATGGCGTACATAAAACGCAACACGGAAGGTTATGAGGCGTTTTCCCGTTCCCTCTCGACCCTCGGCGAGGGCGAAGTAGCGGAAAAGACCGGTCTCGAACCGAATGAGCTGAGGGAAACAGCGCGGGAGCTTGCCGCCGCGGGGTCCGCGATGGTCTTTTTCTCCTCTGGCATATCTGGCCTCGACAAGGACACGGTCGGCATTATCTACAACCTCTTTCTCCTGGCCGGAAAAGTCGGCAGGAAAGGGTGCGGGGTCAATCCGGTCACCGGGATCAACAATCTCCAGGGGAGCTACGACATGGGCATCGCACCCGACCTGCTCACCGGTTACCAGTCCCTTGAAGACACCGCGGTGCGGGAGAAGTTCAACAAGGAATGGGGCGTTAAGCTTCCCGCAAAACCGGGCGCATCGATACATGACATGATGGCCGTGGGAGGGAAGCTGAAGGCCCTGGTGGTTGTTGATCACGACGAGACGATCATCCGTAACCTCGAGATGATACGAAATACTGATTTCGTGGCCTACATCGGCACGTACCGGAACGCCTTCACCGACCTCGCAGACGTGGTGCTCCCGATCGCGAGTTACATCGAGTCAGACGCCACCTTCACCAACACGGAACGGAGAGTGCAGCTTTCGAGGAAAAAGCTCGATCCCCCGGGTGGCGTCCTTCCCGGCTGGAAGCTCATTTCCGCCATTGCGGAGAAGGCGGGAGCGAAGTGGGGTTACGGGTCCCCCGCCGAAGTGATGAACGAGATCGCGAAGCTCACTCCATCCTATTCGGGCATCTCCCACGCGAAACTCCAGGGGACCTTCGGCATCCAGTGGCCCTGCGGAAAGGACATGCCAAACGGGACGGCGCGATTTAACGCCGAGGACGCCGCGAAAAAGGTATCATTCGCGCCGGTGGATGGCGGTTTCTCCGTGCCGCGTACGAGTGAGGAGTTCCCGATGCTTCTCCTTGTGGGCGAGGCCCAGCACTACTGGCACCAGAACAACCTGATGAAAAAAACGAACATCCCCCTGCGTGAATATAACGCGACCCTCCTTCTATACCCGGAGGGGTACGTGGCGATATCTCCCGAGGACGCCAAGGAACTCCAGGTCAGGGACCGCTTCCCCGTGAAGGTCGTTTCCCCCTACGGATCCATGGAGGCGATGGTGCAGGTCACTGACAAGCTGAAGCCGAAAACGGCCTACGCGGCCTACTTCGTCCACGACATGGCGACAAAGTTTTTCCTGGAGCATCGGGATGTTTTTAAACGAGGCGAGGACGCAACAATTCCAGTCAGGATCGTAAAGGTGTGACCATGTATGTGATAACAAAAAGCCGTGTAATGGATATCGCCGAGGAACTGCGGAAGGAGCACCGGGTCTTCGGTCCGGTCGTGGAGAAGGAGACGCAACAGACGATGTTCATCCCCGTCGATGATATCGCAGAGGTGGACCTCGGGGCCCCGATTCCCGCAATTCCCCCGAAGCACGCGCTCTTCCCCCACTACGAGCGAATCATGTCGTACGAATACGATCGAGAAAGCAAGAAGGTGGAAATTCGCCCCGATTTCGACGAATCGAAGAAGGCACTCTTCGGTATCCGCTCATGCGATCTTACCGGCATCCTCTGCATGGACCGATTTTTCCTCGGCCAGGAATTCGTCGATGATGTATACCGGAATCATCGCAGGAACCTCTTCATCGTCGCCAACACGTGTATCGTCCCCTTCCCGCAGTGCTTCTGCGTCTGTACCGATAGCGGTCCCGCCGCCAACGAGGGGTACGACCTGAACCTCACCCTGCTGGGAGACCGATATCTCGTTGAGGCCGGGAGCGATAAGGGCCGCGGACTGGCGGAAAAAATGGGTCTCGAAAAGGCCGATGCCTCCCTTTTGAAAGAGAAGGAGATGGCGGTCGACCTCTCGATATCGAAATTCGACGCCCTGGCCAAAGACAACAAGGCATGGATATCCCGGGTGGTGAACAGGGTCACCACGGGGCTCATCGATGAGAAGGTGTGGGAGTATATCGGGGACCAGTGCCTGGAATGTGGCGCCTGCTCCTTCGTGTGCCCGAGCTGCTCATGCTTCAATATCGTCGACCCGGTCACGGGGCCCGGCGCCGCGGAACGGATGCGGACCTGGGATTCCTGCTCATACGAGGGGTACTCCCGGATGGCGGGGGGGCACAACCCCAGGAAGCCCGTTGAGGACCGGAGGAACAAGCGGTTCTTCTGCAAGCTCTCATATTCCCAGTCGAAAAAATACCTTCGGCCCGGCTGCGTCGGCTGCGGCCGCTGCCAGTGGGTATGTCCGGGCGATATCGGCCTGCCCAACGTGGTCACGGACATCAGGCGAGAGATTCAAAAATAGGTGGGTGCCATGAGCGAGATACAGAACACGACAATCCCGGAAATAGCGACGATAGAAGAGATAAAAGACGAGATCGTCGATGTAAAAACCTTCTATTTCTCCTTTGACGGAAGAACCGGCGGGAAATCATTTTCCTTCAAGTCAGGGCAGTTTATCATGTGCACCGTCTTCGGCGCCGGAGAGTTCGCGGTGTCACTTCCACCGAGCCCGGAAAACGATCGGTTCCACATCACGGTCCGAAAGGTTGGCAAGGTGACGAACGCCCTGCACGACCTGAAAGCAGGCGACAAGGTCGGGGTGCGGGGGCCCTTCGGCAACGGATTCCCCTTCGAGGAGATTCAGGGAAAAAATGTGGTATACGTGGCCGGTGGAATCGGCCTCATCCCTCTGCGATCCTCCATCATGCACGTGATGCAGAACAAGGAAAAATTCGGCCGGATTCTCCTCTTCCTGGGGGCCAGGACTCCCCAGGAGCTGATGTACCAGTACAACCTCAATGAGTGGAAAACGACCCCGGGATTTGAGACCAATATCACGATTGATAATCCCGTGCCGGGGTGGGACGGCCAAACGGGATTCGTGCACACCATGATCAAAAAATCGAACGTTCCGGTCAAGGACACCGTCGCCTTCGTGTGCGGCCCCCCGGTGATGTTCAACGCGGTCATCAAGGAACTCACCGAGATCGGAATCGGCGAGGAGAGTATTATCTCGACCCTTGAGCGGCACATGAAATGCGGCATCGGGAAGTGCCAGCACTGCTCGATCGGACGGACCCTGGTCTGCACGGACGGCCCGGTCTATACCTATCGTCAGATCAAGACCCTGGGGGAGAACATCTGATGGATTTCCTTCCCGTCATTGAGCGCCTCGCGCGCGAGCGGACATGCTTTGTCGGAATGGGCAACCCGCTCCTGGGCGACGATGCGGTGGGTCTCCATGTGGTCGACGGCATCAGGGAGCGGGGGCGCTCCGACTGCGTCACTGCGTTGAATGTGGAGGACGTTATTGAAAACCACGTGTGCGTCATCGCCGACGGGGAATCGGATCATGTGATCATCGTCGACGCCCTCCAGTCCGGCGCCGACGCCGGTTCGGTCATCTTCGGAAGGCTGAATGAATTCGACGAGATTATAAATAATTTTTCAACGCACAAGCTTTCGCTCCTTCTGTCGGGGAAAATGCTCGAGGCACATGGCAAGAAGGTGTGGCTTCTGGGCATCGAAGCGCGTGACATAGAGTTCGGAACGGGCCTTTCCGAAGAGGTGAGGAAAAGCGCCGATATCATCCTCGATGTGTTACTTTCATATATCAATTGTGATCAAAAGGAGCTTCTGTATGAACATTGATCTCTACGGCACCCTGTTCCTTGCAGTCGCGATACTGGCCGCCTCGGCGGTTATCGCGCCCCTCGTGTCGGCCAGGAGGAAAATGGCGGGATGGGTGAATTTCATCCTGACGACCGCGGCCGCGCTCCTCCTTCTGTATATAAGCTATAACGTCCTCTTCCAGGGGGGCGGCGAACCATCGCGCCTCATACAGATCGGGCCTGCGGGGGTGTATTTCATGATCGATGGATTCTCCGCATTCTTCATTGGAATCATGGCCTTCATGTCGGCAATAAGCGCCTTTTACTCGATCCAGTACATGGAGCACTATCCCGATTACCGCCTCTGGGGCTACTACCTCTGCTTCCCGCTTTTCGTGATCGGAATGATCGGGATCGTTACCGTTGATGACCTCTCCACGGGATTCACCGTGGCATGGCAGCTCATGACCGTCGCGTCATATTTCCTGATACGCTTCGAATACCGTGAGAAGGGAAACATCAGAAACGCCAACAAATACCTCCTGCTGATGGAGCTGGCCTGGGTCCTCGTGCTGGGGGGTACCCTCTTCGTCAACGGCATCGGCATCGGTGATCCGGTCCATGTAATCGCGGCCAAGATCGGCGCCACCGGTGGAACGGCCGTCTACATCGTCTACGGTTTGCTCCTCGCCGGTTTCGGTTTCAAGGCGGGTATCTTCCCCTTCGGGCAGCTCTGGCTTCCCGACGCACACTCCATCGCGCCGTCCCCCATCAGCGCCCTGCTTTCAGGTGTCATGATCAAGACCGGTGTGTACGGGATCATCAGGACCTTTTTCTGGATGGCGCCTCACGGCGAAGGGGTTCATATTGACGGGGCGCTCTGGGGCGCAGTCATCGCATCCTTCGGCGCGGTCACCCTCTTTATCGGGACCGTACAATCGATGAAGCAGAGCGATGCGAAGCGCCTCCTCGCCTACAGTTCTATTGGCCAGGTTGGCTACATCATTCTTGGCGCCGGCGCGGCCCTCTATATGCTCCACGGAACGGGTGATTCCGCGAAGCTTTTCGCGGCCGTCGCGATCATAGGCGCAGTATACCATATCCTGAATCATGCAATATTCAAAGGTCTTCTCTTCCTCGTCAGTGGAAGCGTCCTCTATGCCACCGGCACCAAGGACCTGAACCGCCTCGGGGGGCTCCTCAAGTTCATGCCGCTTACCGCGATCGCGGCCGGGATCGCCTCACTCTCCATATCGGGTGTCCCGCCCTTCAGCGGTTTTGCAAGCAAGTGGACAATCATATCGTCCTCCCTCATAGGCGGAAGCGAAGTGCTCTTTCTGGTGATATTCGGCATCGTCGCACTTTTTACGAGCGCGATTACACTTTCCTGTTATGTCAAATTTTTCGGCATGACCTTCACCTCTGTGGGGTCGGAGTGGAACATGAAGAAGGAGGCGAAAGAGGTGCCGGCAATGATGATTATTCCGAAACTTCTGCTTGCCCTCCTTTGCATTGTCCAGGGGCTGATCCCGTTCTTTTATTTTCAGGTAATCATCGACATGTTCGGAAAATCCCCCGGATCGATCGCCGCCGCCGCATTCAGGGATCTCGAGACCGGGGCGGGGTTCTCATCCGGCATGATGGGCGTGTCCGTACAGGTGCCGGGCCTGAATTACGTGTCATCCGCCGCGGTGCCGCTTGTGGTGTTTATCGTAGTGGCCGCGGCTTTCCTTTTCTCCTGGTTGTTCAAAAGATCCGGGGGGGCGGAGGAGAAAGAGGCGCCGACCTGGCTCTGCGGCTACCAGGACCTTAACGACCTGAACCGCTACCGGGACCGTAACATGTACGCGTCCCTGAAGGGCATCTTCAGGTGGACCGGCGGCAACGTGAAGAAATAGAGCGCGAAAAAACCATAACGGGAGAGCCTGACTATGCTTACAATAGATGATGTAAAAAAAAGGTTGAAGGACGCCTACAAGGACGCCGTAGTGAAGTTCGAACAACCCCTTCCCACCCGGCTCTTTGTCGATATCAAGAGGGAGAAGGTACGCGACATCTCCAACGAGATTATAAAGATCGGCGGCCGCTACCTGGTGAGCGTCGGGTACGACAACATCTCGCGGGACGGCACCCTGGGGCTGATACACACCTTCAGCCTCGATCGGGACGATATGTTCGTCTGCATCCGCACGGCGGCCCCGGCTGAGGACCCTGTCTTCGATTCCATCACCCCCGACATACCCAACGCGGGCTGGTCTGAGCGTGAGTATATTGATCTCCTGGGGATGAAATTCACCGATCATCCGAAACCGAAGCGCCTGATCCTCGCCGACGACTGGCCCGAGGGGATATACCCCCTGAGGAAAGAAGTGCCCTGGAACCTGATGCCCCCGGCGGCCGAGAACGTCGCCTACCAGCTTGACGAGGCGCCGGAGGGCTGCACGACCATACCGGTGGGCCCCTTCCATCCCACCCTTCACGAGCCCGCCCACTTCGCGGTTTTCGTGGACGGCGAGACCATCAAAGGGTGCGACTACCGCGGCTTCATGGTCCACCGCGGCCTCGAGAAGCTCTGCCAGACCCAGGTGACCTATAACGAGGTTCCCTTTATCGCCGAACGGATCTGCGGCATCTGCGGCTCCGTGCACGCCTGCTCATACTCCCAGGCCGTCGAGATGGCGGCGGGGCTTACGATATCGCGGCGGGCGGAATATATCCGCACCATCATGCTCGAGATAGAGCGGGTTCACTCTCATCTCCTCTGGCTCGGCGTGGCCGGGCACCTGATCGGCTTTGACACGGTTTTCATGCAGGCATGGCGCGTGCGCGAGAGCATCATGTGGTTCGGCGAAAAGCTGACCGGCAACCGGAAAACCTACGGCATGATCGTGGTTGGCGGCGTGCGGCGGGACATCACGCAGGAGCTTAAAGACGAACTACTCGGGGTCCTCAAGACCATCGAGAAGGAGCTCCTGGTCATAAAGAAATCGATCATCGGAGACACCGCCATCCACCGGAGAACAAAGGGGGTGGGGCGCATTACGAAGGAGGAGGCCATTCTTTGGAGCCTGGTGGGTCCCGTGGCCCGCGCCCGTGGGGTCGATATCGACGCACGGCGAGACCATCCATACGCCGCCTACGATGAGATGACTTTCGACGTGCCGGTCGTCGACAGCTGCGACGTGTGGGGCACGGTGGTTGTCCGGATACTTGAAACCTTCGAGGCGATCAAAATCATCCGCCAGGCACTGGACAAAATGCCGGGCGGCCCCATCATGACCGAGTTCGACGAAAATGTCGTTCCCCTGCGGCATGCGATCTCTGCGGTCGAGGCCCCGAGGGGCGAGGTTGTCCACTACCTGATTACCGGTGAGGAGAATCGGCCGGAGCGGTGGCGGGTACGCGCCCCCACCTACCCGAACCTTCAAGGCGTGCCAGCGATGCTCCTGAACGATCAGTTCGCCGACCTGCCGATCATCATTGGCAGTATCGACCCCTGCTTTTCCTGCACCGACCGTGTAGTGAAGATCGATGTCGAATCCGGCGCCGTGAACCGGCTCTCGGCGGCCGAGCTGGAAAAGATGTCTCGAGATAAAAAATTCGCGGGAAGGTGAGAAGATGGATATCCTCTATATCGCGGTCAATATATTGCTGTTTCTTGCACTGGCGCCCCTCTTCGAGGGGGTCGTGAGGAGAATAACGGCGCGTGTGCAGTCGCGGCAGGGTCCTCCTCTCGTGCAGCCCTATTACGATATCCTGAAGCTCCTGGGCAAGCAGAACTTCCAGGCGGGCAACGTTGCCTTTCGCCTGGCCCCCCTGATGGCCCTGGCCTCGATCATAAGCGTCATCGCCTTCATACCCCTCGGCTTCAAAGCGAACTTCCTGACGCATTACGCCGATGTGATCACGGTGATCTACCTCCTTACGCTCGGCGGGGTCGCGGTGCTCCTGGGCTCCCTTTCAAGCAAGAACACCTACGCGGTCCTCGGCTCGAGCCGTGAAATGGTCACCATGATAATGGTGGAGCCGGTCCTTGCCATGACCTTCATCATGGGCGCGGTAAAAATGAAAAGCCTGGGTATCGACATCACCACGGCGAGCATCGCGACTTCCGGGTGGGCCTGGTCCGCGGGCCTGATGCTGGCGATCTACCTGATGGCTCTCCAGGCCTTTGTGGGTCGCCAGCCCTTCGACATCGCGGAGGCGGAGGTCGAGATTCTCGAAGGCCCTTTCATCGAGTACAGCGGCCCCAATTACGGGCTCTTCAAATATTACCTGATGCTGAAGCAGATGTTTTACGCGGTTCTTTTCGTGACGGTATTCATGCCGTTCCTGAAAACCGGTTATTATCCGGCGGACCTGGCACTTCAGCTCGTCGGGGTCCTTGCCGTATTCGTGTTCATCGCCCTGATTGGATCGACGAACCCGCGCCTCAGGATCGACCAGGCGGTGAGGTACTACGCGGTGCTCATCGCGGCGTCCCTTGCGGCTGTCGGGCTATCCGTGTACGGCATATAACACGATTGTGAAAGGAGACATGCTGTGTGGTTAACAAGTAAAATAAAACAGGTGCTCATGGTCCTCAAGCCGGGTGTCGTCACCCTCAGGTATCCCTTCGAGCCGCATCCGGTTCCGGAGAATTTTCGCGGACAGCCCCTGTGGGACCATCACAAATGCGTCGGGTGCGGCGGGTGCGCGGCCCACTGTCCCGCGCGAACGATACTCGTGCGCGACATGTGCCAGGATCTCCGCATCATGCTTTACGACGGCTCGCGCTGTACCTACTGCGGCAGGTGCGCCGACGTCTGCCCCGAGGACGCAATCACAATGACCGATCAGTTCGAGCTCGCCACCAACGACCGCAACGACATTACGCTCAGCATGGAGCTCTTTATGCTGACATGCCAGCGCTGCGGCAGGTGTTACAACATGGAAACCACCAACATGATCGACAAGATGGGGCTCCGGGGATTCCGATACGACAATCTCGAGGCGCGCGCGGTGATTCCCACGGCGACCGAGCGGTTCGACGGGAAATTGCTTGATGAATCGGATCGCTACAAGAGACCGCAGAAATAAAGGAGAAGGGATATGCTGGCCAAACTGTGTAAGAAAGCCTTTCCGAAATCGCTCTGGATATATCATTGCAATTCCGGGGCGTGCAACGGGTGTGATATCGAGATCCTGAACGTCCTGACGCCCTATTACGATGTTGAGCGCTTCGGCATGAAACTCGTAGCCTCCCCCCGGCACGCCGACGTGATGCTGATATCCGGGGCGGTGACCCGACCGACCCTGCCCCTGGTCAAAAAGGCATACGCCGCCATACCGGAACCGAAGCTGGTCTTCGGTATCGGATCATGCGCCGCAGGCGGGGGATGCTGGTTCGATACCTATAATGTAGCCGGAGGCGCCGACAAGGCGGTGCCGGTCAATTACATCATTCCGGGGTGCCCGCCCCGTCCCGAGGCGATTATATACGGTGTGGCCCTCGCACTCGGGCTCGTCGACAAGAAGGCGGCTCCGGTGGAGCTGAAGCAGGTCGAGTTCCCGGTGGATATGTACCTGAATAACAGGGCCTATGAAGAAAGGAATGTGATTTATAAGGTGCTGGACAAGTAGGGTTTCCCGGAAAGCACCTGACGGCGCGAACGGCGTGCAGGGAAAGCGGGGATGAAGCAACCAATTCATGCGAGGGAGCAGTTCAATGGGAAAAAAAATATTTTTGGTCGATGACGATATAGACACCTGTTCCGGCATCTCCCTGGTGCTGGAAAAGAACGGGTACGAGGTGGTCGAGGCGCATTCCGGCGCCGAGGCGCTGAAGAAGATTCTCACCGTGAAACCGGACATCATACTGCTCGACGTCATGATGGAGACCGACACCGCGGGCTTCGAGTTCGCCTACCAGATACGGAGCGACCGCCCTTCCTCGAAATACAAAGAGATGAAAGACGTACCGATAATAATGCTGACCGCCATAAACCAGGTGACGAATTCGCGTTTCTCCCTTGACGACAAGGAGAGTTTCCTGCCGGGAGTGAATGATTTCTTGACAAAACCGGTGAATTTTGATCTGCTCCTTGAAAAGCTCCGTAAATACACATGACATGCCGGGGGTGCGGTAACCGATGTTGAGGAGGATCAAGGCCAGAATCAGCACGAAGCTCGTCATAAGCCTGCTCTCGGTTGTCGTAATCAGCGGGATAAGCTCCGTCGTTATCAGCCGCAATATAATCAGTAAAAACGTGCTGGGCCAGGCCTACGAAGACGTGCGGAGCAACCTCAAAACCGCCCGGTACATATATTTCAAACGGATCAACATAATACATCTCTTCACCAAGCACCTCGCTTCCCTCGGCTACCTTCAGGCGGCCATCATAAACAACAATCGCATTCTGATGCATGAAAAGCTGAACGAGGTAAAACGGGAGCTTGAAATCGACATCATGACCATCACCGACGCTTCGGGGAGGGTCATCGCGCGAGCCAATGGTTACGACAAGGTCGGTGATGATGTGAGCGATGACCTGTTCGTGCGGTACGTGCTGGATAAAAAGGAGGTCTGTTCCGGCACGGACATCGTTTCACGTGAATCCCTCGAGAGGGAGGGGAGGGAGCTCGCCGACCGGGCCTTCATCACCGTCATACCCACCCCACGATCGCGTCACAAGGAGACGACATTCGAAGCCACCGGCATGTGCATCAAGGCGGCGGCCCCCATCATGTACAACGGCAGGCTCATCGGGGTGGTCTACGGCGCGAAGCTGCTCAACAATAACTTCGAGCTGGTGGACAGGATCAAGAACCTCCTCTTCAAGGACGACCGGATCGGCGGCTACGATATCGGGACGGTCACCATTTTCATGGACGACCTGCGCATCTCGACCAATGTAAAAAAGAAGGACGGCACGAGGGCAATCGGGACCCAGGTTTCCGAGGAGGTGTACAGCAAGGTCATCGAGAAGGGGCAGGTCTGGCTCGATAAGGCCTTCGTGGTGAACAGCTGGTATCTTTCAGGCTACAGCCCGATATACGACATCCAGGACAGGGTGATAGGAATACTCTACGTCGGAATACTTGAGGAGAAGTACAACCATATCAGCCGCAACGCGACTCTTTTCGCGCTCCTTGTCACCCTGATCTCGGCCTTCGTCGCGGTGGTACTCTCGGCGTACCTGATTCGAAGCATCATCAGCCCTCTTCGCAGCCTGGTTGAGGCCTCGAAGGGGCTCGCGAAGGGAAACTACGATAAGAAAATTGAGGTGAAATCAAGCGATGAGATGGGCTATCTTTGCGAGACCTTCAACACAATGATCGATGCGATAGCGGAACGGGACAGGAAGCTGAAGGAGCATACGGAAATGCAGATCGTCCAGTCGGAAAAACTGGCCTCCCTGGGTCGTCTTGCGTCGGGGATAGCGCACGAGATCAACAACCCCCTGACCGGCGTTCTCTCCTACAGCACTGTGCTCTACGACGAGCTAAAGGAAACCGAATACCGGGAGGACCTGAAGGTAATCATAGATGAGACCCTCAGGTGCCGGGAAATAGTGAAGGGAATACTCGATTTCGCGAGGGAAACGAAAATCGAGAAACGCCCCGGAAACATCAACCATGTAATACTCGAAAGCATGTCGATACTCGAAAAGCACATTAATTTCCAGAATATCAGGATAAAAAAAGATTTGGCGGATAACATTCCGAATATTAATATTGATATAAACCAGATCAAGTCCGTTCTGAACAATCTTGCGGTGAACGCCGCGGACGCAATGCATGACGACGGGGGCGATCTCACTATATCGACCGTATTTGACGAGAAAAACGGGAAGATCATCATGAAGGTGTCCGACACCGGCAGCGGCATCAAAGAGGAAAACCTGAACAAGATATTCGACCCGTTTTTCACCACCAAAGACACAGGGAAGGGGACCGGCCTGGGCCTTGCGGTCACCTACGGGATCGTTCAGCGCCATGGCGGCACCATACTTGTCGAGAGCACGGTGGGTGCGGGCACGACATTTATTATCGAATTTCCCGTCAATGCCGGAATCGAGCCGAACGGAAGCACATCGACCGTCAACTGAGGAACATAATGGACCATAAAACGAAAATTCTGCTGATCGACGACGAAGATATCGTACTGAAGAGCTGTCTCAGGATACTGAGGAACGAAAACTATGAAATTGACACGGTCAATTCGGGTGATGATGGCCTGCGTCGGACCGGGGAGAAGGAGTACGATATCGTCATCACGGACCTGAAGATGCCGGGTATCGGGGGTATGGAGGTCCTGGCCTCCCTGCGAAAAAACAAGCCGGAAGTGACGGTGATCATCTTCACGGGATACGCCACGGTCGAGAACGCCCGGGAGGCCCTTAAAATGGGCGCCTTCGACTACATCCCGAAACCCTTCACCAACGAGGAGCTCAAGAGTGTGGTGGAGAACGCGGTCCAGGCTCGGGCGGAGAATTCAAACGTGAAAATGCTCGACCTCATGGCGATCGTTTCGCACGAAATGAAAAGCCCGGTCTCCGCGGTACACACCACGGCCGAGACGCTCTACCGGGGATACCTGGGGAACCTGGACCCGGAGCAGCAGAAAACGATCGCCGCAATTATCCGGAATTGCCAGTATCTTGAGGACATCATCCGTAACTATCTCGACCTCTCGAAAATGGACCTGGATAACCTTGAATCCTTCACCCAGAAAATCAACCTGGTGGACGATGTGATCCAGCCTGCCATCGACATTCCCGAGCACAAAGAGAATCTCAAAAAAATTATGATCGAGGCCGACTATGAGGTAAGGCCGCAGATCATCGGCGACCCCAACCTTTTGAAGATCGTGGTCACCAACCTCATCAACAACGCCTTGAAGTACGGGACGCCTGAGACGACCGTATCGGTCATCGTCAGGGAGGAAGGCGGTGACTATCTCGTATCCATCCGGAACGAGGGCGTGGGAATTTCAAGGGAGGATATCGATCAGCGGCTCTTCAAAAAGTTCAGCAGGATCAAACAGAAGGGCACCGAAGGCGTCAAGGGGTCGGGATTGGGGCTGTATATCTGCAGGAAGATCATCGAAAAGCATCATGGCAGGATTTGGGCGGATTCGGAGCCGGGTAAATGCGTGACTTTCACCTTCAGTCTTCCTGCGCAGGGGTGAGCGGGAAGGATGAAGCTGATACTTATAATCGACGACGACGCGGATTTTATTTCTTCTCTCAGGCTCACCCTCGAGTCGTCCGGCTACGGCGTCATTTCGGCCCATAGTGCCGCAGAGGGGCTCGCCCTCTTCATGGAAGGGAAGCCCGACCTGATCATCAGCGACATCATGATGGAGAAGATAGACTCCGGCATACGGTTCGCGAGGGACGTGCGTGATATCGATGCCCGCGTTCCCCTGTTTCTGCTGAGCGATATCGGGCGCCTTACCGCAGAGAATGTTGACGCCTATCGGCTCGATTGCAACGGATTGTTTCAAAAACCCATTCACATGGATAAACTGCTGGAGAGAATTAAAGAGGAGCTCGGGTCAAGGGAATGAGGGGGAGCCCCTTCTCTTACGAGGGGTCCTTGTCCGTTCCCGTCTCAGGCGAACCTTTCTCTTTCGTGTCGTGACCGAGGCATTCATCCGCGCGGTCGCACCAGAGTGCGCACCCGGTCGAGAGACGCGGATTTCGCGCGCGTGTCCCGCAGGCGGTGCAGGTGCGGGACGCATCGTCCTTGAAGAACTCGATCCCCGCGCCGCAGGACGGGCAGGGGATTTCGAATATGTCATCGGGACGCCAGTAGCGCGTATCCTGTCCCGGGCACCTGGTCCTGTTCATCGCTTTTTAACTCCCCGTCAGATTACTCAACAATCATTCCCCCGATTGGGTTCTTGATACGATTGCCCGACACGGCACTACTGTCTGTAGCATATCAAATATACTGCATAAGGAGGTATTGTCAAGTTGATGCGAATGCAAAGGCGTCAAGGACAATGGATTCTGGATGCATTTCCTGCAAACTGTATTTATTCTTGATTTTCCGGTGCCTCGGGGGGAGAGTGCACTCATGAAGGTGCTCGGAATATACGGGAGCCCCCGGGAGGGGGGAAACAGTGACATTTTGCTCGATCATGTACTGGAGGGGGCCGCCACCGCCGGTGTGGATATCTCCCGTATATACGTGAGGGACATCGCCTTCTCGCCCTGTACCGAGTGCGGGGGCTGCGATGACACGGGCGTGTGCGTGATCGACGACGGGATGCAGGACATTTACCCCCTCCTCCTTGACGCGAGGGTCATCTTCCTCGCGTCGCCGGTTTTTTTCTATGGCCTGAGCGCACAGGCGAAGGCCCTGGTTGACCGATGCCAGGCCCTCTGGCGGAGGCGGAGACTCAACAAAACCGCGGAAGAGCGGAGGTGGTATGATGGCGGCTGCGGATTCCTGGTGATGACGGGTGCGGCTTACGGTCTTCATCTCTTCATCGGAGGGGAATTGACCGCAAAATACTTTTTCGACTCCCTTGACAAGTCCTACGGAGGCGGACTCTTCTGCAGGGCGGAGGAGAAGGGGGACATACTCGGGAAGCCTGCGGAGCTGAAGCGCGGCTTCGAATTCGGGAAGGAGGGGGTACGGTGCGTGGGGAATGGATGATAATCCCGGCGGGTATGTTCCAGGACCGTATCGCCCGCGCCAACGGGGCCCGCTCCCGGGAAGGGGAAGGTATGCCGACCAAGAAAGGGACATCATGAGGATCGCGATAATCGGGCCAGGGGCCGTGGGCCTTCTCTTCGCGGGATATCTCCACCTGGGCGGCGCCGAGGTGCGGCTGGTGGACGAGGATGAAGATCGCGCCGATCTTCTGAACGGGGAGGGGTTCCGCTGGGAGGGCCCCGGCGGTGACCTCCGATTCACCCTGCCTGTATCGGTCGGCATGGCCGACCCCGGATCGATCGATCTGGTGATACTGTGCGTCAAGGCGTATCAGACGAACCTTGCCGCAGGGCAGATCGCCGATTCCGGATACCGGGGGCCGGTACTGACCCTTCAGAACGGGGCGGGCAATGCGGAAATCATCGGTCACCACTGCCCCGATTCCGCGGTGATTGCCGGGACCACATCAGAGGGGGCGTCTCTCGTGGACCCCTGCCATGTCCGCCACGCGGGAAGGGGTGAAACCGTTTTCGGCCCGGTAAGGCCCGGGGCCCCCGGCACGGCATTTCTCCACGATCTGGTTTCGATCATGAGAGGGGGGGGGCTTGACGCCTCGATTTACGACGACCCTGAGCGGCTTGTCTGGAGCAAGGTGATAGTGAACGCGGCAATCAACCCCCTCACGGCCCTCCTGTCAGTGACAAACGGCAGGCTCCTCGATATCAAACCCGCCCGTGAACTGATGGCCGGGCTGGTGCGTGAGGGTTTCAACGTGGCTCGGCGGAAGGGCGTCTCGCCCACCTATGGCGACCCGGTGGCGCGGGTGGAGGAGGTCTGCAGGCTCACATCGGGGAATTATTCTTCCATGTGCCAGGACGTGAGGCATGGCCGCAGGACGGAGATAGATTTCATCAACGGCGCCATCGTCCGGGAGGGCGCGATCCTTGGCCTGCCATGCCCCCTCAATGAGACGATGCTGAAACTCATCCGTAGCCTGGAGTTTCGCAACGCCGGGATGGAATAATCTGCTTGACCCTGCCGGATACCTGCGTTTTCTGGTACAAAACCGCCGAGGATCACCCCATGCTACAACAGACAAGAACGACCCTTGCGCACCGCTACCACGATGCCGGCATTGAGGAGGTCGAGCTTGTCGTCAGCGTCGAGTATCACATGACCTTTCTCCTGAACGGGAGGCCCTACCTCACCGTCGCCTGTTCGGGATCGGATCTCGATCATCTCGCCGCAGGCCACCTGCTATCCGAGGGAATCATCAGGTCGAGGGAGGAGATAGAGCGGATCGACATAGACGAAGAGGCGATGACCGTCAATGTTGTCACCGCGCCGGGGGCGGATATCATCGGGCGCCTCTTCAGGGTGCGCACCCTCGTGTCCGGATGCGCCGGGGGCGGAACGGGCGGGGGCTGCGAGGGCGTCGTGCTTCCCGCCCCGCCGGTAGTGGACCCTGCGGTGATCATCGATTCGGCGAAGGAGTTTCTCGGATTTTCAAAGATATATCGCCGCACACACGGCGTCCACAGCGCGGCCCTCTACGGCATTGAGGGAGGACGGATCGCTTTCTATGACGAGATAGGCAGGCACAACGCAGTCGACAAGCTACTGGGCTTCGCCCTTACCGGGGGAATCGGACTCGACCGCGCGATGCTTTTCAGCACGGGCCGGATATCGAGCGAGATCGTGTCGAAAGCGGCGGCGGCCCGGATACCGGCACTTATCACGAGGGCGGCGCCCACGAGTATGGCGATCGACATGGCCAGAGAGATCGGTCTCATCCTTGTGACGGGGGTCAAGAGAGACGGCTTCTATGTCCACAGCGGCGCGGGTTCGATAGGCGTCGGTTGAAGGAAGGTCCCTCCTAGGGGCGGTGAAAACCCCTTTTCAGGGCTGCGCTGTCAAGGTGAACAGTCAGTATGTTCTCGACTGCGGGATCGCATTCCTCCGGCTCCTCGAATTTGACCAATCGCACGGTCTTGATATATCCATGGCACTCATGGCAGAGATCTATCCGGTGACGATCATTTCCCTCAGCGGTAAGGTACTCGAGTTGCTTCGCGTCTTCCATTCCGCACACCGAGCAGGCAATCCGCTTGTAGGGCCAGAGACATTCGCAGAGAGAGCATGAGAGGTGACGCTTGCCCTCCTTAATGCCCAGGATCAGGGAGATTTCCGGAAAGTAGCCGCAGAAGGGGCAGGAGTTCATGGTGTCGTCCTCGCTTATCTGCTCCCCGTATGTTTCGCGAAGCCGTACCATGAAGGGTCTGAGCCAGTTGATCATCAGGAAAAGAAGTTCGTCAGTTCCCGCACTGTGCGCGAGGGCGTGCCGTTTTAAGGCGTCCGGGTCCCTGTCGAAGATCGCCGAGGCGATATCGATCCACATATCGGGTCCCTTCGTGAGGGCGTCCCGGAGGGGAGCGAGTTCAAGACCCGGATGCTGGGTGCTGACGATTTCCACCAGGGGGTCGAGGCCGGGGATGAGGAGGCGCCAGGTCCCCTCCCGCAGCAGGACGCTCTTTCCCATTGACGGGATCGGAAGGTCTTCCGGGCCGAGCGCCGGGATTCCCGCAGAGACGCCATATCGCTCATATTCCCCTCGCTGGTAGTCGTAGAGCATTCGGTAAAAGGTGATCATTTCAGCGGTGATCGCCCCTTCCTTCAGGGCTTCACCCTCGCGGCGTTCAAGATGATTCAGATGGTCGTTCATTATCGGGCCAACTCCTTTTAGATCGTTTCACCATCGATATCATGGCGAAAATTGATGTTTCTGAAGGCCCGGTTCGGGTCGACGAACCTTCGTATCTCCTCTTCGGTAACATTTCTCAGCGAAACATCGCCAAAAAAACTGATGATGCGCCGACGGTTATTTTCCAAGCACTTTTCCACGTGACCGATACATTTTTTCGAATAGAGGGCGTGCAGGGGCTCATACTCTCCCCCGCAAAAAGGAACGGTCACGTCGAACCCCTGAGAGATGGAGGACATGTAACGGATTAAATGCACGTCGAGCCCCGGCATGTCGCAGGCAAAAAGAAAGGCCCTCTCCGTTTCCGATCGGTGGAGGGCCGTGTGAAGGCCCCCGAGCGGTCCATATCCGGGCACGATGTCCCCGAAGCAGGGAACGCCCGGGAAGTCGTACCGGCCGTCGATATCGGCAACGATGGCGATTCGTCCGATCGCGGGCCGAATCGTCTCGATAACATGTTCGATAAGGGTGCGGCCCGCGTAGGGAAAGAGGGCTTTGTCCTCCCCAAATCGGCTGCTTCGGCCCCCTGCGATAATAAAAGCTGTACTATCCATCAAGACCGCTTATCCAGGATTGTATAAACGAAAGACACCGGCTTCGGGGCCGGTGTCTTTCGTTCTGATTTTTAAGTTATGCGACCGTCATCCGACCATCGATTTTGATATTTTGTAGGCAACCCTCTTCAGGGTGGGGATGCCCATGGTAAACATCGAAAGAAGATGGTAGGTGTCCCGTATCGCCTCTGCCTTGCTCATCTCGATCGGCACAGGATTGATCGGGAGGCCGTATTTATCCGGCTTGTCCTTGAGCACCGTAATGACCCCAAGGCCGCCAAACTCATGCTCGCCATAGATGGTGGCGTTCGGATACTGAGCCTTGACCTGCTTGAGACGCGTCTTCGCCTTTCTCAGGAGGCTGTCCCGGTAGCCGAAGGTGAGGGCTCCTGTGGGGCAGTGGAAAGCGCACGCTGGCACATCCCTCTTGTTGACCGTGCAGGCATGGCACTTGTACGACTTGTCCTTTTTTAGCGGCTGCTCGGAACCGTAGGTCGACATGTCTTCATAGAGGACATGGGGAACCATGTAAACGCACTCGTTCTGGCAGGCGCCGCAACCGATGCATTTCGCCTGGTTGATGACGATCCAGCCGTCCCGTTTTTCTATCGCCTGTTCCGGGCAGACCCTCAGACAGTTGGCGGTCTCGCAGTGGTAGCACTTCTTGTGCATGATGGACCAGACCGGCTTCTCCGGGTTGGCCATGTCCAGATCGGAGAAGCGGACATGGTTGAAGGTGATGGCCGAGAGCTGCGCCGGGTTCGTGTATTCTGGCCCGGCGAAGAAGGTCGTTTTTTCCGCGGGAAGGTTGTTCCACTGCTTGCATGCAACCTGGCATGCCCGGCATCCGGTGCATTTGGTGATATCGACTAAAAACCCTTTTACTGACATGGTTTATGCCTCCTTCCTTATGTCCACCAGGAACGCCTTGTATTCGGGGATCATGGTATTGGCGTCACCGACAGTGGGCGTAAGCTGGTTGCAGGCGTCGCCGGATACGGCGCAGCCCTGGCCGAAGTGCCAGATCATGCCGATCTGCTCGACCTTTCTTCCGTCGACGACAACCGGCTGTATCCGCTCCGTCACAAGGGCGTAGGCCGATACACTGCCCCGTCCGTTGAAGATGGCAACCCTGTCCCCGTTGCTGATGCCTTTCATCTTCGCCAGAGAGGTGCTGATTTCGCAGAACATGTCAGGCACGAGCTCCGTGAGCCAGGGGAGGTTCCTGGTCATGGCCCCCGCCTGCCAGTGCTCCACCACACGGTAGGATGTGGCAATGTGAGGATACTGTCCCGGTTTGCCGAAGGTCCCTTTCGATGAGTCCAGAACCTGTACGGCTGGATTGTTCGCCTGGCTGTTCATCAGGTTTCTGATGGGGCTTTCCATCGGCTCGTAGTGCTCGGGGAAGGGGCCGTCGGCGAGAGAGGCCGCGAAGAGACGCCCCACGCCCTCGGCGTTCATGATGAAGGGGTTTTTGTCCTTCGGGCCCGCCTTGGGACCGCCGTCGACAATGTCACCCTTCCACTTGCTGCCGGTCCACTTGATGATCGGGCGGTCGGGACACCATGGCTCGCCGGCCCGGTTTACCGCCGCACGGTTGTAGATGATCCGCCTGTTGACGGGCCAGCACCACGACCACTCGGGGAACATGCCGAGCTTGCCCGGATCTTTCGTTCCGCGACGCGCCATCATGTTCTTGCCGGGGTAGCTGCCACCGTAGATCCAGTTGCCGCAGGCCGTGGAGCCGTCGTCCTTCAGGTCCACGAAGGAGGCCATCTGCTTTTTGTCGGACCAGGTGTAGCCGTTGATCTCCTTTGCCGCCATGTGCGGGTCAGCCTCGTGGTGGCCTTCGGGCGTGAAGTTCCAGGTCGATTTCAGTATCGGATCGGGGAGCTTGCCGCCTTCAGCGGCGTAGAGCTTCTTGATATCCTTGAAGAGGATGTCGAGGATGTCAAGGTCCGTTTTGGCGACACCCGGGGCATCGACCGCCTTGTAACGCCACTGGGCCCACCGGCCGGAATTGGAAACGCTTCCCTCTTTTTCGACGGACGATGCCGCCGGCAGGAGAAACACCTCGGTTTTGATCTGCTTCGGGTTGGCACCGGGGCGCTTCCAGAACACAGATGAATCGGTCTCCCAGATGTCGACGGACACGAGCCAGTCGAGCTTATCCATCGCCAGCGCCACCCGGTTCGCGTTGGGCCCGCCGACCACGGGGTTGGTGCCCATGAAGAAGGCCCCTTTGATGACCCCCTTGAACATGTCGTCGAAGAGGACCATGTAGGACAGGTTCTTTTTGCTCTTGGGGAGCCACTCGTACGCGAAATCGTTTTTGGCCGTGGCGCTGTCCCCATACCATGCCTTCAACAGGCTTACAATGTATTTCGACCTGTTGGACCACCAGTTGATGCTCATCTTGTCGTTGGTCACCGGACTGGTCTTTTTCACGTATTCCGCAAGGGTCGGATGATCCTTTACATTGGGCGAAGGGAGATAGCCGGGCAGAATATGGAACAGGAGGGCGTGGTCGGTGGAGCCCTGTACGTTCGATTCGCCGCGGAGGGCGTTGATCCCGCCGCCGGCCAGTCCGATGTTGCCGAGAAGGAGCTGTAAGACGGAGAAGGCACGCACGTTCTGGGTCCCCACCGTGTGCTGGGTGATGCCCATGGCGTACATGATGGTGGCAGCCTTGTCCGGTTTATGCGTCGAGGTGAAGGTTTCGGCGACCTTGAGGAACGTTCCCTTCGGGCAGCCGGTGATCCGCTCCACCATTTCCGGCGTGTAACGGCTGTAGTGTTTTTTCATCAGCTGGTAGACGCAGCGCGGATCCTCGAGTTTTTTGTCCCTCTTCGGAACACCGCTGTCGTCGACCTGGTATGCCCACTGCTTGTTGTCGTATTTGCGTTTGCCCGCGTCGTATCCGGTGAAAAGACCGTCATTGAACCCGAAGCTCGCATTTACGAGGTAGGCCGCGTTGGTGTACTCAACCACGTAGTCCTTCTGGATGCGATTGTTCTGGAGGGCGTAATTGATCATGCCTCCAAGGAACGCGATATCGGATCCGGACCTGAGCGGGGCATAAATCGAAGCGAGGGATGCCGATCTGGTGAATCGCGGATCGACGACGATCAGTTTCGCGCCCCGATCTTCCATCGCCTTGATCACCCACTTGAAGGATATGGGATGGTTTTCCGCAGCGTTGCTCCCCATGATGAGGATCACGTCCGAGTTTTTAAGGTCAATCCAGTGGTTCGTCATTGCACCCCGTCCGAATGAGGCCGCCAGACCGGCGACCGTGGCGGAGTGTCAAATACGCGCCTGGTGTTCGAGATAGCTGACCCCGAGGGTGCGCATGAACTTCGTAAGGGCGTAGCATTCCTCGTTGTCGAGGGCCGCGCCGCCGATACTTGCTATGGCGGGCGTCGTGTTGACGGTGGCCCCCCCGTCCTTTTCGATGAACGTGGCGTCGCGGGTGTCCTTTACGCGGCGGGCCATCATTTTCATCGCCTCTTCCCAGCTGATTTCCTGCCATTCGGTCCCGAACGGTTTCCTGTACATGACTTTGTCGAGACGCCGCTGGTTCACTGCGACCTGATAGAGGGCGCTCCCCTTGGAGCAGAGTGATCCCTGGTTGATCGGATGATCGGGGTCTCCCTCGATGTTGATGATTTTGCCGCCTTTGGCGGATACGATCAATCCACATCCGACCCCGCAGTAGGGGCATATGGTGGTGGATTCCTTCGATCCGCCCAGTTTTTCGGCAGATTTACAGCCGGTAAGAAATGACGATCCGCCTACAAACGTCCCGGCGGCGGTCATTCCCGTGAGCTTTAGAAAATCTCTCCGGGAAACAGGCATACGGTACCTCCTGAGATATGCTCGATGATTGATTGTGCGCTATGTATCGCCTTTGCTCCCGATTGGCGGGAGAAAAAGCATCTACATGAAAAATTTATTTTTTGATGAAATAATGCAAGAAGATTTTTAATGATTATTCCCCTTTTTTTGTTAAATTCGCGATATACAGGCATGGACGAGAATTGCACCACAAATCGAAGATTGAGAATTCGGATTATTACCGCTTTTGTGCCCATAAGGGAACAATCTGATTTTATTTTTTGAGGTTTTCTTTTTCTAAGATCCACATTATCACCACCGGGTCTGATGCCGGTAAAGAATACCCCTCCATTTATTTGTCATCTGATGTTTTAATAGTTATTTTTTAATTTACTATTGTTTATCAAGATGCATATATCGTAACAGGAGTCATGGGCCGATTGGGGTCCCTGTTTCGGCCCTGAATCGGTGGGCTTTCGCGCCGGTATTCATACCAGTCGAGGAGCGGTTCCATGAAACGATTCGTCGCGATCTGTATTCCGTTTATGACCCTTGTCCTGGCCTGCTCCAGGCAGGGAGAGAAACCGTCCATGCCCGGGGCCGGGGATGGACCCCGTGGTCCTGCGATCGGCGCCCACATGCCTTCTCTCACCCTGGACGCCTTTTATAAAGGAAAGATTACCAGGATGAATCTCGCAGATTACCATGGGAAATGGGTAGTCCTCTTTTTCTACCCTGCGGATTTTACATTTGTGTGCCCGACGGAGCTGAAAGAGCTTGCCGAATACCATCCCGAATTCAGCAACCTGGGCGCAATGGTTTTCAGCGTGAGCACCGATTCGGCCCACGTGCATCGTGCCTGGCGCACGCACGAGGAGTCACTCGCGAGGGTCGCCTTCCCCATGCTCTCCGACCGGAACGGGCGCCTTTCCCGGGCCCTCGGTGTCTACAATGAGGAGGAGGGTACCGCCCATCGTGCGAGCTTCATCTTCAACCCGGAGGGCGCCGTCGTCGCATTCGAGGCGCATCACGACTCCATCGGGAGGAGCGCTGATGAACTTCTCCGCAAGCTATCGGCGGCGGTCTCGGTGGGCAGGGGGGGCGGGGGCTACTGTCCCGCAGGCTGGAAAACGGGGGATGAAATGATACATCCCCGATAATGAGGGAAAGAGGAGCAGATAATGAAGAGAATGATCGCGTTAGCCCTGACGGCCGTCGCCGCCGCGGGGTTTGTCGTTCAGGGGGCCGACGGGTCGAAGGAAGCGAGGCTTCAGGTGTATTTCTTCACGAGCGGCGTGTGCCCGATCTGCAAGCAGGCCGGAAGGGAACTGCCCGCCATGCTGAGGCGATATCCCCGCCTGGAGTTGCGCACCTACGAGGTGAGGGACGCGCAAAACCGGGTGACAGATCTGCACCGGCGTAATATGGGAACCCTGATGCGGTTGCTCCAGGCCATCCAGTTGAGGACGAAGGGAGCGCCCTTCATCTATGAGCGCAGGACCGCCTATCCCTTCGTGGCGGTGCGGGGGGTGCCCTATTATGAGAAAAAATTATCCGCGACGACGACCGTGAAGAAGGAGGTGCCCGTGCCGGTTTTCATCCTGGGGGATCGGGTGTATGTCGGGTACCAGCAGGAGATCCTTTCCCAGGCCCTCGGGCGGTACGGCGGCGGCAAGTGAGGGATTAAGGGCGGACATTCTTGACCCGGGGAGATATGATTCTCCAGGGCCATTCCATAATTGTGCCTGAATGACTTGGCGTGCCGGCATTGCCGCACATTCGCGACCGTGCCTGTTTATCAGGGACATGGCATCACAACCGCGTCCAATGTCGCAGGATGCCGGCGGTTATGCATGATTATAACCAGCAAGGAGTTTGAAAATGAAATACACGGATTATTTTCTCTCATCATATCAGCAACAGGATTACCTGCACCGCACCAGGGCTAAACTTCTTCTGTATTTCCTCACGGCATTTATTTTCTTCGCACTGCTCATGCAATCCAGTATGCTTCTTGCCGGGTGGTTTGATTTTCTCGTTACGCTGCCGGTGACCGTTTTCCTCCTGACGGGTTTCGTCCCGGCAATGCTTTTCCTTCGAAAGGGAAAATACATGGTTGCGGCGAATACGCTCATTGCCGTAAGCGCGATATCCGTGGTGGCAGGTCTTATCCGCCAGCCCTTTATGGAAATAGAACTTTCCCTTACATCGTATATATATTTTATTTATCCCTGTATCGCCATGTGCGCCATTTTCAGCACAGTCAGGTTTCTTACAATAATTTCACTGATAATGGCGTTAACCAATACGGCTGTCTTTGTTATAATGAGAATCCTGCCGCACCCTTTTGCCATAAAGCTGGTCACGATTGCTTTCACCAACATATTATTCTCAATTGGATTCCTCTATCTCATATCCATACTGATTCTCAAGGTCTTTGAACGCAGCGTTGCTCTTGCAAATGAGGAGTCACGGAAAAACTCGGAGGCCTACCATTTTATCAACCAGGTCCTCGGAGAGAGTTCGCGGCAGGTCGTCGAGGCGATGAAAAAAATGTCGGTACAGAGCGACGAATTTTCGGAAAGCGCACACGATCAGGCATTTAGCTTTACAAGGATACACGAGACGGTGAATTATCTTTCTTCTGGAATCGATAAGATCGCGAACAACGCCGGAGTGCAGACACAGAGCCTGGAAAAGCTTCTGGTAGTTCTGGATGATCTGTCTCATATCATCAGAGACATCGATGTATCTATGAGTGAATCGCTGGAGGCGACGCACGAGATTACTTTGAAGGCCGAGGAGGGGGAACGTTTCCTGAGGGTGATGGAGGAGGGAATCAGGAATGTAAACGCCAGCTCGCAGGAGATGACGAACATTATCGCCATTATAAACGACATATCCGACAAAATAAACCTTCTTTCGCTTAATGCCGCCATCGAAGCGGCGAGGGCGGGAGACGCGGGGCGCGGATTCGCCGTTGTGGCTGACGAGATTTCAAAGCTTGCCGACGGTACGGTGAGCAGCATCAAGTCCATTGAAAACCTCATCAGCAACAATGAGCGGGAGATATCCCGCGGCCTCTCGGGCTCGACCCGGGCCGTAGAGGTGATGAAGAGCATAATTGAAGGTATCGGAAAAGTGGACAACAAAATTGAAAGCCTTAACGATTACAAGAAAAAGCAGGTGGATACCAACCGGCTTGTCAATGAGAACGCATTTGTGGTAAAAGAGAGATCCGAGGAGATAAGCAGGGCCACCGTGGAGCAGAAAAACGCGGTCGCGGAAATCGCCGGAAGCATGGCCGCGATGAGTGACCAGTCCACTACCAGCACCGCGTATGCGGTCAAGATGGCCTACGATTCGAAAAATCTTGTTGATCTTGTCTACGAACTGAAGAAAAAAATCGAGGATTACAGCTACGAAAGCTGATGGTCATCCCCGGTAACATTGCAGAACCCCGGGTTCTGCTGATGGATTCCCGCTGCGGTATCGTCCTTTCATTCGGCTTTAGGGGCCAGCCAGCGGGGGTACAGGAGCTTTATCCGGGATCTGTTGATGAGGATGACAATCGTCAGGACCATGGCAAAGATGAGGGGAAAAAAGTAGCTCTGCCGTTTCAGGCGCCACCAGAGGCCCGAGTCTGCCCGGCTTGAGTCACGCAGGGCGACCAGGCCGTTGACCGTACCCATATAGGCCGTACCATCGGGTCCGAGGGTGATGGGGGCCCAGCAGTTGTCATAGAGCACGCCCGTTCCTGTCAGGAATTTATAGATTGTCCTGCCGCTCCTGAAGTCGATGGCCGTAAAGTAATAGGCGTCAAGTCCCCGGGGCATGTCAGGGTCCTTGGTATAGAGATAGATAAGCCCGTTGGCGATGGAAAGCTTGGGCACGGTGGTCTGGGATATTTCCCGGCTCTGCCAGACCTGGAAACAGGTGCCGTCGGGACGGATATCGATGCGGGCTATGCCGGGTTCGCTGGTCCTCCCGAACATCATGGTGGGAAAGATGTCATAGCCGTAGTTGTTCTCAATTATGAGCGAGTTTTTATAGGCGATGAATGAGTTGTCGCTGGCGCTGCGGCCCTCCTGAAACACGGGAATTTTTGAATGCAATTGTTTGCCCGGCCCCATTTTACCGCGGTGATAAACGAGGACATGCATCCTGGGGTCCGCGTTATCGGCGATGGCGACATACTTTTCCTCCATCAGGGTCGGGGATATGCCCGAACCCTGGTTTATCATGCCCGGCTTTTTCCGGGAGCCGCGATCGTAGAGTTCTCTCCATATGACGCGGGGAACTCCTGTAGAGCGATCGGCTTCAAAGCGATAGAGTGCGTGGTCTGATACGATGTACACGGCCTCCCGGCCGATGGCGAAGGAATTCTGGATCTCCTCGCCCGGCAGTTTCATCACGCTTACCGCGCCCGTCCCGGGGTGTACCGTGCCCACCAGGCCATGACGGCTGATGAACCAGTATCGGCCCTGCCAGTCGGGCAGGGCCGTGGTGATTCTATCGTGCGGATGACCCTGCAGGCGGAGGGCGGGGTTGAGGTCAAAGCTGCGTTCCAGCTGAAGCGACAGCCCTTCCTTCCCTTCGACCTGGCGGATGACCTGTATTTTCCGATCCGCGGTAGCCAGGATGGCGCGGTCCTCATGATCGAGATAGAAGTAGGCCCCGCCGGAGGTGTCGTGGACCATTTTGCGGATGCTGAGGCCGTGGCCCGGTCTTTGCGGAAGGGGATAACTGGCCAGCACCCGCAGGGTGCGAGGATGAAGCACCAGCAGGCGGAAACCGGAAAATCTTCCGCTCACCGTAACGATTCGCCCCTTGCGGTCGAAAAGAACCGAGGCGGCCATGCCCCCCACCACACCGAGGGTGGCGCTCACCTTTTTGAGTTCATTCCCCAGGGGGCCCTCGAAGGGATAGGTGCCGGTCAGGTATGAATTGGAATGCATGTTGTTGCGGCCATTGGGCGCCATGAAAGGGTGCTGCGGGATACTCTGGGGTTCCAGGGGCACGGACAGCGCGGGCTTGCCCCGGAAAGAAGAAAGAAACATGGATGCCGGTCCCCTGGGGATGGGCCGTACATCGCCGTGCCAGTAAAAATAGCACACGGCCAGCAGCAGCACGCCGTACAATACAATGACGCCCCCCGCGCGCAAAAAGCCGCTGCGGACGCGCTTCAACGGGGATACACCGGCAGAAACCGGATAATTACGCTTCATTTTAATCATCGAACTCTATTGTATCTCCTCCCATCGTGACCCTGGAAAGCGGTTCTTGCATTTGATTCGGCCTGTCCGCCAGTGCCGATCTCAATCAGCGCGCCGACCGGGATCCGCCACGAAATGTTCAATGTTACGACGCAACTCAACTGTACTGTACGGGTGGCTTTTCTTCTCTGAAGGGGCGATAGTGAATTACCGCAAGGCGCCCGGGAATGGCGCGATTCTATTATCGATGGAACCATCCCGGATGGCAGGATTCCGGGCAGGGGCGTAATTGCAATCACAATTTATCACGTTATCCCCGCTCCGCCGGGTACGCCCATGTCGTGTCGCGGGTGACCGGTTCGTAATGATTATACCCGATAACCGCACGCCATCAGAAAAAAAGATATGCGGGGGGAAAAATTATTCTTGTAAAGACCGGTACGTCGCCCGGTAATGGATGAACAACATTCTATACGGCGAACAGCAATCGATACACAATGTAATACAAAAATACAATCATCGAAAACAATTCTTCGGGAGGTAGTATGTACCAGCTTGACAAACCTGACAATGTAGTGGAATTCATCGAAAACACTATCGCGAAGTACCCGCAGCGGCCCTTCCTGGGCCAAAAAAACGAGAAGGGCGCTTATGAATGGATCAATTATGGTGATTTCGGCACGCGCGTGGACAACTGCCGTGCCGGCCTGGCGCAGCTGGGGATACAACCGGACGACGCGGTGGGCATCATCTCCAACAACAGCATCGATTGGGCCGCGGCGTTTTTTGCCACCGGCGGCCTCGCGGCGCGGTTCGTGCCCATGTACGAGGTCGAGCTCATCCAGGTGTGGAAGTATATCATCATTGACGCCGACATCAAGGTACTCTTTGTCGCAAAAAAAAGCATCTATGAAAAGATCAAGGGCTTTATCGACGATGCGCCCAGAATCGAAAAGATCATTGTCATGGAGGGCGACGGGCCCGACTCCATGAAGGAGCTCGAAAAGAAGGGCGCGGAAAAGCCGGTAAAGAGCATCTATCCCGACCCGTCGGTAATCGGCGTTCTCATCTACACCTCGGGTACCACCGGGGACCCGAAGGGAGTGCTCCTCTCGCAGGGTAACCTTTCCAGCAACTCGCATGCCCGCATCAAGATGTTTCCCCGCTTCAACGAGGACGAGCGCACGCTGAACATCCTCCCCTGGGCGCATGCCTACGGCCTGGGCGAGATGCTCACGTTCTGCCAGATCGGCGCCTCCAGCGGGCTGGCCGAGAGTCCCGCCACCATCGTGGACGATATCGCGAGCGTGAAGCCGACCTTTCTCATCGCCGTGCCGCGTGTGTTCAACCGCGTATATGACGGCCTCTGGACGCGCATGAACGAGGAAGGCGGGCTCCCGAAGAAGCTTTTCGTGATGGGCGTCGAGAGCGGGAAGAAGAAGCGGGAACTCGCCGCGCAGGGAAAATCAAACTTCAAGACCAATCTCAAGTTCGCCATCGCAGATACAATTGTCTTCAGCAAGGTGCGCGCCAAGCTCGGCGGCCGCCTCAAGGGCTCCATGACCGGAAGCGCCGCCATGAACGTGGAGATATCCCACTTCTTCTGGGACATCGGCGTTCCCCTCTACGATGTCTACGGCCTCACGGAAACCACACCTGCCGCGACGATGAACGGCCTCGATGCCTGGCGAATCGGCAGCGTCGGCAAGGCCATCGACAAGTGCAGAATCGTCATCGACCAGTCGGTGGTGGAGCCGGGCGCGAAGGACGGCGAGATCATAATCTACGGACCCAACGTGATGCAGGGCTATTACAAGAAGCCCGAGGCCACCGCGGCCGTGATGACCCCGGACGGCGGCTTTCGCACGGGCGACCGCGGGCGTCTCGACGAAGACGGATTTCTCTACATCACCGGGCGAATAAAGGAGCAGTTCAAGCTCGAGAACGGCAAGTACGTCTTTCCCACGGCCATCGAGGAGGATATCAAGCTCAATCACTATATCGAGAATTCCATGATCTACGGCGAGAACCGCGCCTACAACGTGTGCGTCGTCATCCCCGACTTCATCGCCCTCAAAAAATGGGCCGAGAAGAACGACCTTCCCGCCGACCCGGCCGAGCTGGTGAAGCGCAAGGAGACCACGGACTTCCTCGAGAAGGAGATCATCGACACCATCAAGGGAAGCTACGGAGCCTATGAACTCCCCAAGAGGTTCATCTTCATCACGGAACCCTTTTCTCTCGAGAACGGGACCCTCACGCAGACGATGAAGCTGAAGCGCCGGATGGTTTTCGAGAAGTACAAGGACCTGATCGAGGCCTGCTACAAGTAACGCGCCGGTTTTCAACGTGAATCGCACGACGGGCCGCGGAAATTCCGCGGCCCGTCGTATACCAGTACAGGGTACCCTTCTCACGCTCATCAGGCAGCAGGGCTCCTGGGAAATAATGGCGCCTAGCCCCCGTCCGCCAGCTTCTTCCACTCCTCGATCCTGAGGCCGAGCACGGCCCTGCCCCCGGAGCGCACAACCGGCGTTTTCAAAAGCAGGGAGTTTTCCAGCAATGCCACGGCGGGATCGAATTTCATCCAGTGCAGATTTTTCCTGGCAAACTCCCGTCCCTCCCTGTCGATGAGCTCGTCGACGGGAATCGACCGGGTGATGTTTTTTAGCTCCCCGGGGCTCAGATTGCGTTCTCCCACATCGAGGAACTGGAAAGACACACGCCTTTCCTTGAAGAACCGGATGGCTTTCTGCGTATCTTTGCATTTCTTTGTGCCGATGATCTGGATCATGCGTATGTCCTTCCTGAATTAAGAGAGCTTCTACGAATAGTATTTTTCCGAAATGCAAAGATTGAAAATGCAAAGATATACCGCTTTTGTGTCTGAAAGTGAACATCCTGATGTAATTGTTAGAAGTTCCCTTTACATGACTGCCGATGTGCTCTTCGGGTCACACGCATCTCGGCCACGTTTCAGATACTGGCAGGCATGGGTCTAAAAGTCAAAATATTAATATCGGAATGTGGTGCCCTTCCGCGGCCTTCACCTTGAGCGAGAACGTACGGGACGAAACACCCGCCATTTCCGGCATGGAGAAAAATCCTTCAGCGCTATCATTGATACAATGACGATCGCGGAAACTACAAGCGGTGTCATGAGTGACCAGGCCCCTGCATTAGTACAGAAGCCATCCTGCACATGGCGTTCCAACTGCAATAGTGTAATTTTTAGCCTGCCAATGGGGCGGTGTGTAAATGTAGTGATTCATTTTATGGAACATGCGAGGTGCGCGTTAAAGTGCTTGATTCTGACAGGGCACTGAATAGCCTTGCATGAAATGCGGAGGTACCGATGAGCCAGTATCTATTATGGGTTGGCTTTATCGTTTTCATAGTGGGAATGCTCGTTCTCGACCTGAAGGTGTTCCAGAAAAAGGACCACGAGGCGACCGTCAGGGAGGCCCTGCTGTGGACCCTCTTCTGGATAATCCTGGCCCTGATTTTCAATGTCGGAATATATTATTTCATGGGCCATACCAAAGCCCTGGAGTTTCTAACCGGTTACCTCATCGAAAAGTCCCTGAGCGTGGACAACATATTTGTGTTCATCCTGGTTTTCTCCTACTTCGGCACTCCCGCAAAATACCAGCACAAGATACTTTTCTGGGGCATCCTCGGGGCGCTGGTCATGAGGGCGCTGTTCATATTCGCGGGCATCACCCTGATCCACAGCCTCCACTGGATCATCTATGTGTTCGGGGTTTTCCTTGTCTACATCGGGATCAGGATGGCCTTTGAAAAGGAAAAGGAAATACATCCCGAAAAAAACATGGTGATCAGGATTGTAAAAAAAATAATCCCCGTGAAGAACGATACAGGCGACGGCGACTTTTTCATTAAAGAAGCCGGGAAAATAATGGCAACGCCGCTTTTTATCGTACTCATCATGATCGAGTCGACCGACGTGGTCTTCGCGGTGGACTCGATCCCCGCCATACTGTCCATTACGCTCGACCCCTTCATCGTGTACACCTCCAACGTGTTCGCGATCCTGGGACTCAGGGCGCTCTACTTCGCGCTGTCGAGCGTGATGAAAATGTTCCACTTTCTCAACTACGGCCTGTCCGCGATCCTGGTCTTCGTCGGCGTCAAGATGCTCATAGCGGATTTCCTGATACTACCGGTATCAATGGCCCTTGGTGTCATAGGCGGGGTGCTCGTAGTATCGATTCTGGCCTCGGTCCTGTTCCCGCAAAACGTGGAAAAATAACAACAGCTATCCCACCCCGGTGCGCCCGGCGTTGCTCTGACGGTTTTCGGGGGAGATTGAATGGCAGGCTTGATTACGGCCGATTTCGTTGAAAAAAAAGCCGTTTTCTGTGGGCAATAATGGACTCGAACCATCGACCTCCTGCATGTGAGGCAGGCGCTCTAACCGACTGAGCTAATTGCCCTTTTCCAGATGAATTGAATAAAGGCCGCCGATATCCCTGTCAATACAAAAATTGAAAAAACATTCCTTTCTTATTGACATCAGAGAAAATGTCCCGGACAAATGAGCCGTAGGAAGGGGACTTGACCCGGGGAGTGGAGCCATGTATCGTCTTACCATACACGATTATTTTTCGTCTGCGCACCAGCTCAAGGGTTACCGGGGGGCATGCGAGGGCGTTCACGGGCATAACTGGAAGGTGGAGGTGGAGGTCGAAGGAGATGGCCTGAACGATATCGGCCTTCTCGTCGATTTCCATGACCTCAAGGCGATCCTGAAGGAAGTCATCGACCCCCTCGACCATGTGATGCTGAACGAGGTCGAGGGCTTCCGGGACCGCAATCCGAGTTCGGAGCTGATCGCCCGCCACGTCTACCTTCTGATCAGGGACCGGTTACCCGACGGCATAGACGTGACCGGCGTGACCGTGTGGGAGTCGGAGAACGCCAGGGCCACCTATTACGAATAGGCGTCCTTACCCGATTTTTGCCAGGATGGCCGCCATCGGCGCCTCCAGGTCGGGCGGTGAGGCACCCTCGATGTCGGCCTCGATGAGCCGTTCATCCTGGGGAAGGAAGCCCAGTATGTCGGCCTCGTTCAAATGTTTCCGGATAAAGGCCTCGTCGCGGGGCGAGCGGATCTTATTGCCCACCACGCCTATTCGCCTGATCCCGAGATCTTCGGCAAGCGTCCTGATTTTTCCCGCGGTTTCGATGCTTCGCATACCCGGTTCCACCACGATAATCAGGATATCCATGGAGCGCGCCGTGCCCCGTCCCAGGTGCTCGATGCCCGCCTCCATGTCCATTACCACGACATCGTCCCGGTAGAATACCACGTGCGCCAGCAGGCTCCTGAGAAGGGCGCTCTCGGGACAGACGCACCCGGCACCCCCCTTCTTGACCGTCCCCATCACCATGAGCATCACGTTTCCCCTTTTGAGGGAGAGGCGGTCCGGAAGATCGTCCACCTTCGGGTTGATGGTGAAAAATGAGCCCGATTGCCCCGCCTTCGCGCCGGTGCGCTCCTCGATGAGGCCCTCCATCTCCGCTATGGGGACCGGCGGGCCCTCGTCGCTGAACCCGAGGGCCGAGGCGAGGTTCGCGTCGGGATCCGCATCGATCGCGATGACGCGTTTTCCTTGCCGTTCAAACTCCCTTATGATAAGGGAGGCGACCGTCGTTTTGCCCACGCCCCCCTTGCCGGTGACCGCTATTTTCATTGTTTCACCTCGTCTTCCAAATGAAAATTCCCTTGGATTCTGTTCTGTATCCCGGTTGCCGGAGAAAGGCTATCCTTCGTGATCAAACCCCTTACCGCATGGCCTTCAACATCGACACCGTGATCATGTTGCAGAGCACCGCCACGTCCTCCGTCGAAAGGTAGTCCCTTATCGAGGAATCGAAGACCACGCCGCCCGACGGGGGGATTTCGCCGTCCCCCTCCCAGAGGATGAAGACGACTTCCACCCTCGGGAAGGCCTGGAAGGCCACGGCATAAGCGCCGGATCCGTCCCTTCTTCCCCCTGAGGCGATTCCCGCCCTGATGAAGCCCTCAATGTCGGTGCCGAAGGTCTTGAGGAGGGGGATGACGGTCCTTCGCTGGAAGGCGGGGTGATATCCCATCCCCCCCTCCAGCTGCATGAAGCCGATCCTCTCTCCACCGTGGGGGGCCCCCCGTGCGCGAATCAGGTAGTGAAGTGAGAGTATCTGGAGCCAGAGAGGGACGCCGGTCTCACCATCTGCGCAGGAAACCGTCACGGCAGGGTGGGATATCAGAATGTCGTCGCGGATAAATCTGAGAACAAGGGTGCTACCTTCCCCCCGGGGCGTCAATGCCGCACCCGACCACCTCGCGACATCGCCCGCGTCCATGGCCCCCAGCACTTCGGCGGCTTCGAGGAAGGCGGTTTCGTAGCCGCCGCTCAGGCCTGAAGGCCCCGCATGTCCCTGGAATGTGCGATCCTGTGAAGTCATTCGAGGTGGTTCCAATCGGTCCCGAGATGGCGCATGCGCCGGGAGGCATGCCGGGCCATGAAGTCACCGTCCGGGCGTCGGTCAGTCCTTTTTGGGAATGACCAGTATCGGCACCCTCACGTTGTCGATGATGCTGACGTCGGGGGTGTCAAAGAAGGATGAGAATAATTTCGTGTGGTAATGGTGACCGGTAATGATAAGGTTGACGGCATTTTGCTTGCAGTACTCCTTGATCTGATCCGCAAGGTCGCCCTTGGACACCGCGTACACGGCCTTCATCTTTTCGTAGAGCTCGGCGGGGACAATCTCCTTGACCTTGAGGGCCACGGCATCCTGGAAGTCGGTCGGGTGCCGGTATCCGGCGAGGGGATCGTTCACGTATAAAAAATGTATGGTGCTTTTAAATGTGATGGCGAACTCTACCGCGTCGGGTATGTGAGTGAAATTACTCGAGTCGAGATTCAGCGGGCAGAGAATAGTATTATACGTGATCATTCATTTCCTCCAGTGGGAATGTTTCCCCGGACGGTGGCATCATGACCGACGCCAGGGTGTGTCGTAAACAAAAAAGACTCTAAGAATCGCTGAGATATTTGTCAATAATTATTATCGGCTTCAATCGGCAGGTTCTTCACCGGGGGCATAGGGGTGGTCGAAGCGCCGGGCAAAGGCGTCGTGCCGCTTCAGATTCATGTTCCAGTAATAATCGGCGAGCCCCGCGGCCCGCATCAACCTCAAGACGAGCCTCCCCATCGCTGATAAGCGCTCCTTTGCCGCAAGGCTGCGGGTGATTCTCGGATGGAATTCCCTTGTCACGCCGAAATGGCGTCCCAGGCTTTTGAAGGCCATGAAAAGCCTCCTGGTCATGAGGGGGGGCATGATCTGTATCCCCTCGACGCCACCCCGTATCACGGTGCCCAGATACCGTGACCCGAGGCGACGGGCCAGTTTTTCGAGATATTTTTCCACGCTACGGGAATGGACCGCCTCCGGGAAGCCGGACTGGACGATGAAGCCGACGGGCGGGCAGGGTCCACCGGTTCCGAGGGCCTCGATGAAGTCCTTGACGATGGCGGGCATGGAGTCGGCGTAGAGGGGGAAGGCGATGATGACCGCCCCGGCCTCGCGGCACCGGGCGGCGACGTCCGCGTGCTCGCCTACCCTGCGGAGGTACGCGACCTCGAAGCTGTTTTCCGGCGCGGCCGTGAAGCCGTCGGTGAAGTGCTTCAGTAATATGGCCGTGTTCCCGGACTCGCCCCGGGGTGAGCCGTTACAGAGCATCAATTTCATCGATTACCTCGGTTGCGGGCTTATCGGTCAGTAAGACATGCCGGAGCCGGGACTTGAAGTTAATGGCATCACGCCGGTAAATGTCGGTTATGATAGAAATGTCCTCGTCATCCGCATCGGGACCCTTCCCGAGGATGAGCCCCATGGCCGGGTAGCGCTCGTAGCGGCCCCGGTGATGGCACTCGCCACGGTCGAGCACGATGTAGGGGTGGAGGAGGGGGATCAGCCTTTCGTTGGCCCTTTTTAGCAGGGCGCTCACAAATCCCATTATGACCGGCGAGGCGAGGAACATAAGGTCGGAGGCCATTATGGCGCGGTAGATCTCCGGCATCGAGTCATGGTGCATGCAGAGGCCCGGGGTCTTCCACCAGCAGGTCCAGCAGCCGGTGCAGTAGCGGATATCCATGTCGCGGAGGGTGAATACAGGGGTATGATGGCCCTTTTTCTCGAGGCCCGCCGCTAATGATTCGCACCAGCGGTCGAAGGCGCCGTCGCCCCCCTCGGGGTTGCCGTTGATGATGACGATTTTCACGATTGGGTGCGTCCCCCGTGTGCTTTTTCCCGGGTATGCTGGGGACCGGAGGGGATAGTGTCAATTATTTTTTGGGGGGGGATTCCTCCTCCCCCCCCCCGGCCCCCCCTTGCCAAGGGAGGGTGAGGTTGGTAGCCCCACCCGGGGCGGGGGGGGTGACCCGGGCGTAACTCGTCGAACCCGCTTCGCGGGATTCGACTCAGCGCCGCGCGGATTTCGACATCCTGTCGACGCGCGGGTGCGGTCATGATGACCGCCTGCAGACGCCGGACAGGATGTCCGAAAAGCGTCTGCCAGTTGGACATCCATGTCCAATCCAACGCCCGATATGTATCCGCCCTGTGGGCGGATGTTTTTAGGGGTGATTGCAGTTCCAAGCGTAGTAATGGGGTGCAGGCCGGCTTTTTTGAAACATCCTGTTTCATGGCAGCGCACATTTTGACATCCTGTCAAAGCGCTGCAGGCCCACATCCTGTGGGCTCCCATCAGGCGAACCTCCTGTTCGCACGGGCGAAGCCCCTGCAAAGGAAAAAAAATTTTTCGCAACGCCGGACGTCCTGTCCGGCGACGGTAGACTGAAGTGAGAGGTTGAAGCGACGCTGTTGAGATTATACGTGCGGACAGCATTTCAGCATTATCTTGCGAATTGTATTATTTATTGACATAAGAGATATTTTATTGGAATTTAATTTAATAGCAGTTAGACGACATTTTGCTCCAAGAAGGAAGAAAGAAGGAATTAGTAAATTAGCGGAATGAAATATCTACAAGGAGTAGGGGCTTGCGGCATGAAACAAATCCAATTACCAAACACATGGCACGATTTTACAAATATTTTTGAATTTGATATACAATTCAACCGTTTTATCATGGGTGTCGATATCGATGAGATAAAGGCAATTTCCCCAAAAATTAAAAATCTCTCAGACTGGAAGAGGGAATTGCTTTCGGTTGCGTCAACTGCTTCGAATGAAAAACGCCATCTCAATGCAGCCTATTATTATCGGCTCGCAGAATTTTATATATCTCCAGGTGATCCTGATAAAGAATATGCATATGACAACTTTATAATTCATATTGAAAAAGCATTTAAAACTGTTATTATAAATAAACATTCAATTCATTATGAAAATACTTTTATACCAGCTGTTTACTTGCCTGCCAAGAAAAGTAAAGGAACTATTCTTTTTACACATGGTTTCGATTCTCTTCTTGAAGAAGGGTATTATTTTTTTGATTTAATGCGTTCGTATGGTTTCAATGTAATTTCATTCGATGGCCCGGGACAAGGTGCTACTTTAATAAAACAAAATACACCCATGACACATGAATGGGAAAAAGTAATTAAATGTGTTTTGGATTATTTTAAACTCGATGAAGTTATAATAATCGGTGCATCACTGGGTGGATATTTTGCAATTCGTTCTGCGGCTTTTGAGCCAAGAATAAAAAAGGTAATTTCCTTTGATGTTTTGTATAATTTTTTGGAGTGCATTATTGGTAAAAAAGGTTTTGTTCTACGATATATGGCTAAGATCGGATTGTTTTTTCATTTATCATTTATTATGAATTTTATAATAAATGGTTTTTTAATGAAAAGGGATGTTTTATCTGAATGGGGATTTAAACATGGCATGTATACAATGGGATGCAAAAGCCCTTATGAATTTTTAAAAAAATGTCAACTTTTCAATTGCCAGGATATATCTAAATTTGTTTCACAGGATGTTTTGGTTCTTGCCGGTGCAGAAGACCATTATGTTCCATTTAATCAATTTTTTAAACAGATAAAAGCTTTATCGAATGCGAAATCGGTAACCGGTAGAATTTTCACAAAAAAAGAAAATGCTCAAAATCATTGTCAGATCGGCAATATGGGTTTGGCTTTTAATGTAATGATGAACTGGTTGCAGCACTGATGATACATTATTCTCACAACAAGCAAAAGAGGGGCACAACGTCGCCCAACAAAACATAGCCGCTCCGCTTCTCGGCGCCTAAGGGCGCCTGCGGCGCTCGACACTCGCGCTTGTCCCGCCAGCTACGGCACGAATCCGGGGAAATTGTGAGCGCGCCTTGCTGGCGGGGCGCTCGGCAAACTGGCTTCGCCAAGTTCGGCTATGCCGGAGACGTTATATGAAACGGCGTGCCAAGCTTTTTAGAAAGAGCCGGGCATCCGTGCCCGCCGCTGAGATTAAGTATGTGATTCACATGGATTAAGCTTATATATTTGCTGTAAACTATCGCGTGAGAATAGTGATCGCAGTCAGTATGTCATCATATTATGCAAGGCATTGTTGGCAATTACAACGTCTTTTACCATGTCAGGATTATAGTGGTTAATTTCATTTTGAGCGACATGGCGTTACCTGTTATGAATCTGTCATAAATATAGATAGTTGAAGAGATAACAATAATGAAAAAATTAGTTTTAGTTAATCCAGTAAATCCTGCACGTATCGGACTGACAATTAATAAAAGTTCGCGTTTCCCTCCTATCGGTCTTGGCATAATCGCCGGATTGACACCGGCATCATGGGAGATCAAGCTGATAGACGAAAACTGGGAACCTTTTACCTATCAGGAAGCAGACCTTGTGGGTATTACTGCCTTTACTGCCTCAGCAAATCGGGCATACGAAATTGCTTCACTCTACCGGCAGCATGGAGTGCCGGTTATCATGGGAGGAATCCATGCCTCAATGTGTCCAGATGAGGCCTCGCAATTTGTAAACGCAATAGTCATCGGTGAGGCCGAGACCGTCTGGCCTGAGGTAGTAGCTGATTTTGAAGCAGGATGCCTCCAGAAAAAATATAATGGCGCGTGGTCTGATCTGAAGGGTATGCCATGTCCTCGCCGCGACTTGTTTCATGCTGATTATATGTTTGCATCTGTACAAACTTCACGCGGCTGCCCGATGGACTGTGAGTTCTGTTCCGTCACGGCTTATAATGGCAGACGTTACCGCCGCCGTCCGGCCGAGGAAGTTCTTGATGAATTAGAGTCAATCCCGCAGAAAATGATATTTTTCGTGGATGACAATATTATTGGATATGGCCAGTCATCACGGGAACAGGCCCTGGCTATTTTTAAAGGGATGGTGCAGCGCAAGCTGCATAAGTGGTGGTTCTGCCAAGCTTCTCTTAACTTTGGCGACGATGAAGAAGTGTTGAGATGGGCCAGCCTGGCAGGCTGCAAAATGGTTTTTCTCGGACTTGAGTCTGATGAAATCAATGCATTAAAAGAAATGCATAAACAGCTCAATCTGCAACGAGGTATAGATTCCTATGATAAAGCCTTTTCAAACATTCAACAGGCCGGCATCGCGGTATTGGGAGCGTTCATTTTCGGTAATGAAGGTGATACGGTTGAAAAACTGAAAAAACGTGTTAACTATATAATGCACCACAGTGGAATCGATATCATGCAGACAACGTTTTTAACCCCCCTTCCCGGAACACGTCTTTTTGACCGGTATCAGAGTGAAGGACGCTTGCTTTATACCAATTATCCTCAAGATTGGGAGCACTATGATATGACAGAAGTTATTTTTAGTCCGGGCTGTTTGGAATCGGTACAATTGCAACAAACAATGGAGTCACTCAACCGTCAAATGTATACTGTGCCGGTTTTGTTGCGAAAAGCTTTCAATACTTTGTGCCAGACAAGAAGTATGACAGCAGCCATGTTTGCATGGAATTCCAATAGAAACTATCGTAATGTGAGTAGAAATATCAGTAAACCGATATACATTAACGAACCAGCAGTGAAATCTTTTATTATTCCTATTTTTTAAATTGTGCGCCGAGGATAGAGTTTCCGTATGGCTGAAGGTTGCTGCAACAGCGGCAAGGCATTTTATGTAAACATCCAATTTTTTTTCGACAATTTGGAATTTATCAGTAATATAATTGGAAAATAATTAATATTAAAAAATAAATAATTCAACCGGTGTTTATCGGGCTCATGCGTCCTGTATTCGCCCGCCCGGCTGCCAAAAGGGCACGTCGCTTCATATAACACGGCGTAATGCGCGGCGCTCACTGCGTTCGCTTCGGGCTTCGCCACATTACGGCAAAAAAACCGCCGCAACGTCAGGTAAGCAAGACGCTAGGTGCAATGTTTTGCATTGCATATATTCATAAGCAGGAATGGTAATGCCAAATAATAAAGAATTCTTAAGACGTAATTTTAGTGAAACTATTCTATTGAATTTAAAATCAAATGTCTTTTTAGAATATTGTGCTAGAGTTTATGGTTACAAATTTAGATTAGGGAATATGTTGATAAAAAATGATCTGGATGAGTTGCTTGAATACATTGAAGCAAATAAACCTTTACATGTTTTAGATTTTGGGTGTGGTTGCGGAGAGTTAATTAGAAAAATCGCTACTGATTATAATCTTCAATGTACTGGAGTTGAATTTTCAGAACAAGTTGTTAACTATTTAAATAGTATTAATAAAATAGCTAACTTAAAATATGAATTTGATGATTTAGATTATTGTAATACAATAAAATCTAAATATGATCTAATACTAGTGATTGATGTGTTATATTTTGTAGATGATAAGAAACAATCCCTAAAAAATATAATGCAATTATTGAATCAAGATGGGAAGGCAATTATTTACTATTCCGGTAACAATGATATAAGAAATATATTTGATGAAATTGGCATACACTATGAATATAGTGACATATCAAAAAATGAAATCATTCTCTGGGAACGATCAATAGAATATGCAAATGTATTGAAGAATCAATTTATAAATGAACAATCAGAAAAAATCTATTACGATATTATTGAAGAAGGTGATGCTGTTTTAAAGACACTTAAAACTAAAGGTGGCAATCGATACAGATATATAGTAAAGAAAAATACTGCAAAACACTGCACCTAACAAATCATAGCCGCTTCGCTCCCTTAGCTACCTTCGGTCGCTCGGAACTCGCGCTTAACCCGACGGCTGCGGGGAGGATTTGTGGGGGTTATAACTCCCCTGGCCGGCGGGACGCTCGGCAACCTGGCCTGCGGCCAGATTCGGCTATGCTGAGACGTTAGGCGACAGCTTGGATGTTATTGAAGATATAATTGTATCAGTTTGATATGTAATTAAACAATTTCTTAAAATTTAATAAATCAAGGATAATTTATTATGAGCGAAAATGTTAATAAAACAATTAACAAACGTGCATTAGTTTCAATGTTTATGTTATTCTCATTCCTTATTTTGCCTGTTTCTGGAATTCCGCTCCATTTTGTTCGAGGCCATAATGATCTCGCCACTGTTGGGCACTTTTTAATGAGCATTCATAATGCGAGTGCAGTCATATTTATAATTTCAATAATATTTCATTTATTTTTCAACTGGAATGCATTAAAGAATTACATCTCTCCAAAAACAAGTGAAATGTTTCATTTTAAGAAAGAAATGATAATTACAGTAATTATTATTACAATAATTATTGGTCTGTTTTCATCACATATTTTTCATATTCATTAATGGATATTCTACTAACATAATATTGATAATTGATTATATTCAGCGTATCGAAATAAACTTCATTTTATAATTATGACCGATCAACAATTTTTGTTTCGATCAGAATTTGTCCCCAGCCTCCGCATTCAAAGCCGACATCATCGCAATGTGCGCGATAAAAAAGCGGCAGAGGATCAAGGCCTTCATATATACGCTCCTCAATGACAAACACTATCCGTGCCATTGCCGTCATAATAAACGGGCATACCTTTTTTGGGCCTTTATGAGCGAGCATATATCCTTCGGGTGCAAAATAAAATTTATCCCCAACATTGTGTTCAATATTGCAGTTTCGAGATTCAATAACCTCAAAGATAATTGTTTTATTCAGCAACCCCCCGGCGCGGGACATGATCTTTTCCCATCGTGGATCTTTTTTAAAAAGTGCAATTTCATCATCAGTATACCGAAGATGGTTTTGCCAGTACTTCCAAATCTTATCATTTAAATTATTGGTACTCATATATATTTCCTTGGGGGTAAATTAATTATACTTTTTTAATATCCAGGAAGTTTCTCCCTACGGTACAGGTTTTCTCCCGACATAAAGTCTCATATCGGAAGCCTCTGGTCCGGAAAAATATAGCCAAGAGGCTTTCTTGAATTTTGATGCCTTGTTGTGTCTGTATCGATCCAATATTCAGCGAATTTTACTCGGCCGCTTTATTCGCTACATTGAATTTGATAATTTCCGCAACGACCTCGCGGGGATCGAAATAGGTTTCATTGCGTTTTATTTTCCCGCGGGCATCAAACTGTACCAGGCAGACCCCGATACACTCGATTACTTTTTTCCCGACGGGTATCAATGCCCGCCACTTGTTGAGAAAACCGCCTTCCATGGGAATGGCTTCGATCTGGGTCCAAACCCAGTTTGGGTTCTGGCCCAGGCATTTTTTAAAATGGGCAAGGAGTTGTTCTCTTCCTTTAACCCCATTGGGAACCAGATGGTCCGAGTAAAATGCATCGTCGGAATAGTAACCGGCAAGTTTTTCCGGATCATTTCCCGTCCATGCAGGCAGCCACAGGCTGCAGAATTCTTCAGCATTTATTTTATCCAATGGTCTCTCCTTCTTTCTTCAAGCACATTCAATTTCTGCCGGGTCTGTCGGCAAAGGTGTAACTTTCCATCCAATGTCAATGGAATCGGACATGATTTTATTTAATGGAAGTTTCATGAATTTTGCATGACCCCGTGCTACAATCTCACCATTGTCCAGAATAATTTCTCCAGTACCTTCAAAGAATTTTGCATCTTCATGAGTTACCCGGCCATAAGCTTTGACTTCTTTATTAAGAGGTACTGGTTTGAGGTATCGGACAGTCATTTCAATCGTAACACCCATGATATCTGGACTTTGAATTAAAATGGCCCGCCCAATGGTTTCGTCCAGTATCGCTGATATCATTCCTCCGTGGAGAATGCCTGGATAGCTCTGATGCTGTTCAGCAGGGATAAAGACTGAAGCTAATTCATCGTTTTCTAGTTCGTAAAATGCGGCCTTAAATCCCAGAGGGTTTTGCAAACCGCAAATAAGACACATCCTGGAATTTTCCTGTTTCCTCACTACCTTGTATTTCATAACATCTCCATAACAATGTGGCCCCAGCCGCTACATTGAACTCCCACATCAAAAAAGCCTGTGCGTTTGAAACGCATCTCGTTCGAATCAACACCGGCATAGAATAATTCGTGCGCTCCAAAAATGAGCCCAGCCATAGACTTCTTCTAAATCAAAATCATATATATAATAAAAAGCGTCCCTATAATAAAATTCCCGCCTCCGAAAACAATTGCATAAATAAATGGCATTTTATATTTTTTATAGCAAACTGCCGCGCTTATTCCTATCATGAATTTTGCTGCTGCAAAAAATGGTACAAAGGTAAGATAGCCTATAGGCAGAGAATAAAAAATCATTCCATATATTGCACAAAAGACAAAAGCCATAATAGCTATATATTGTGATTCCCATCTGTTTCCAAGAGGAGACCCCGTGCTTTTTGCCTGTTTCTCTGGAAAAAGAAAATTAATGCCGCCCCATAAATTCCAAATTGCTGCTATTAAAAAAATATACTTCATGATAGTTCCTCCAGATATTTTATTAAATTTAATAATTAAAAATGCTGCTGCATATTCCTTTTCATCTCATATACTGAACCAACGACACTCGGCCTGTCATTCCCTTCACAATAAAGATCAAAACGGAATCCATTATTAATTTTGCTGTTTTTCATTGTTAACGGCCTGTCATAATAAACCGGCCCTTTGTAGGCAACGTCCAGCTTGAGTGGATTCTTTGATTCGAAGTCAGGGATATGCATCAGACATTTTGTCAGGCTCATGTACGACTGCGCGAAACTCCGTTCAAAACCCATCCAGCGGGCATAACGCGAGTAATAATGAATGCCGTTATAATCGCCAGACAGAAGACCGAATTTAAAACCACCTGTGGAGGAAATGCTGAAAATATGATCTTCATGTTTTTCAGGAAGAGGTAATATCTTCGAAAGAGGTGATGGTTCATTGGGATTGCCGAATCGTCCGGGAAAAAAGTATGTATTCAGATTCTCCCAGACAGGTTTTTCATCAACGCTGATAATGCTTAAGACGTCCAATTCAATTCCTTTTGACGCCCTTCGCTGCGTCAATATCCTGCAATTAATATCAATAATATCAGTCCGTTCAAGCGGCCTGTGCTGTATAATATGATTACGTATCTGCATCATCCTGACATATAATAATGGAAATTCCTTATGACCGAGAATCGGCAGATGAAGAGGAAAAATCAGGGTTAGTGGATACGATATTGGAATCGGGCTATTTTCATTAGTGTCAAAAAATTTTAAAAATTTATTCAGGTGATTGATATCGATTTCGCCTGATCTCATCCTGGTTGTAATTAATGGAAATATTTCTCCGGGTTTTAGACCCTTGCGCCGGACGGGCAACGCACCAATATAAATTGGAAAAAGAGAGGGTCGCCTTGTATACTCAAGATTTATTGTTTTCATGGAAGAGACCGCCTATTCTTTTTTTAATGATGAATTTTCAACCGTAATCTCAAGAATAACATTTCCCCAACCACCGCAATTAATACCCACATCATAACATCCAACCCTGTTGAGCCGCATTTCATTTGGATCAACCCCTGCATATACTAGTTCCTGAGCGGTAAATATTAATTGTGAAATAGCGGATATGGTGAAAGCGCATATTCTCTTCGGGCTGAGTTCCGGTATCAATTGCCCAAGGCCGTCAAAATAAATCTTATCACCTTTTTTATGTTTACAACCGCATCCGTGAGATTTGACGATTTCAAAAACAAATTTCATGTTTATCAATAAAGGGAGTTTTGAAACTGCACTTTCATTCCGTTTATTATTCCGGAAATATTTCATTTCATCATCGTTATATTCCAGCTGCTTTTGAACAATATTCCACATTCCTTCGCTGACTTTTCTCTCCACGTTGCTTCTCCTTTTTTAAAAATTGTTAATAAATTTAATTTAAATGAAATATCGTTTTAAATTCTTCATTTTCAATTGTTTTGCGAACCCATCCGACAAAGTCCTTGTCTTTATAAAAAGGGTGTTCCCTGAATAATTGTAAATATTTACTGTAATCTGATTTACTGAATTCATCGATACTGATAAAATCATTTATTTTTGGAGTTTCCCCCCTGCAAAACTTTATCTTTTCAGGGTTAAGCCATCCGCCCTTAATGTGTCCTAAAAGTTTAGTTGAACAGTGACATGGATTTGTATCATCCAGCAAACCGCAGGTTTGATTAACAAAGTTATATAATTTTTTTCTTGATCGTGAAAGGATTTTTCTGAAATTTGATTTTGATATCCCGATGATTTCACTACCGATTGAATCTTCAACATTAAATATTGCCCCAAGAATAAAGACAAGCCTTTCTCTTCTGTCGAAACAAAGAAGGGAGCCTATGTAGCAGCCAATTTTTGATTCTTCAATCAGTATTTGATAGCCAGGATAAGATTCAGGACTTTCATCCGGGAATTGAGCATGATTGTAATAGTCTTCAAAACCGGTAACTAAAACTTCATATTTTTTTTTCTTCATATCCAGAACATGATTGGCAACAATATGATAAAGCCATGTTCTGAATGCAGCTTTTTCTGAATCATAGGTCGATAATTTTGTTAAAATTTTTATCAGGATCTCCTGCGTGACATCCTGAGCATCATCCGGATTAAAAACCATTCTGAGCGCAATGTTATATATCCATGTCTGGTGGCGAACGATCAGCGTCTCAAGTGAATCAATATCACCATTTAATGCTTCTGAAACAATAGTATTGTCTTCATTGTTATCATTTTTTAAAAAAGGATTATGCTTCATTTGAATTGTTCTTCCAATAAAAAAAATTTAATCTTTATTATACTCATCAAAGACCAGCCGGTTTATATTAATATATACGATATTTTTAAGAGGGTGTGACATCTGATATGGATAAAAATACAAAATTCCATGAAGGTGATGCCTAAACTTTAAGTTATATATCATATTTGAATAAATAAATTGAATATCCATATTTAATCTTTTTAAATACAGTTTTTAATAATAATTTAACGATTAATTGAGATACTGTGAGTTTTGCGTACTCCATGGTTTTATCAAGAATTGGAATTCTCTTTTTTATTTTATATCCATTAAATCCCACATAATTTCAATATACGAATTATTGTATTTGGATTATATTTTAAAGGTTGATTTTGTCAAGTATAAAAAGTAAAACAAATTGCACATGTTATATATCTAAAATATATTCTTGACAGTTAACCGTTTTTCATATCGTGTTAGAATAATTAAGCGAGGAGATATATGGGAAAGAAAAATAATGAGATAAAAGTCTATGGTGTCGGTAAGGTAAGTCCAAAAGGGCAGATAGTAATCCCGGCTGATTTACGATCAGAGTTGGGTATAAATACAGGGGATCAACTTGTTATTACCAAAACTAAAACCGGAGATGGTATATTAATATTAAAAATTCAAGTATTAAATCAATTACTCAGTGGAACGAGATACGACTTCGAATAGAGCAATAAATAATAAGCCTATGTGCGGTCTCGCCGGTAAAAGGTTTATATACCTTAAAAAATATAGGAAAGTTCATGTTACAGAGGATTCCGGGAGTAGAGAACTATCTGAAGCGATTATTACATACTGGACAAGAATTCCCCGTATGTGACATATAACATATCATATGAATACCAAAAGATTTATTCAAGAAAATAGTTCCCTCATGGCGGTGAGTTGTCAAAAAAATTTAACGTAGTCTCTCCCGGATTCACACAAACCATTCAGTTACGGGGGCCAGTATGGAAGCCGAAACCACCTCTCCCCACCATTCTCCCCGCGGGAATGTCGTCCCGGATGATTCTCAATACAGTCTTAAGAAGATAATAGTCATCTGGGCTTTGGCCACGGCACCGATGACGTTCCTTGCCTTTGTTATTACTCCTGCGGTGACCAAATATTTTTCGATCCCGGCAGGTATTCCTGCTTTTTTGGTCTTCTGGCCATTTATGATACTGGGCCTTGTATGGCAGTTTATTCTCTCGCTTATTATCATTCGTCAGGAAACGGGTCAGCTCGGCTGGCAGATCATGAAAGAGAGGATGTGTTATACCACACCCCGTGATCCTAAAACCGGTGAGTCCGGCAACCGTTTAATTTTGTAGGCTCTTCACTTTATCGGACTCAGTCTGCTCTTGCAGGTCGTTGTTTTCCCCGATATCCCGGGTTCGGTCTTTCCATTTTTACGAACGCTCCCGCACTACAATCTTATGCAACTGATGACTCATGAGTTTCAGGGCGTCTGGTTGCTGTTAGTCCTGACGCTCATCACCATCCCGTTCAATTATTTTCTGGGTGAAGAATTTCTTTTCCGGGGAATCCTCCTCCCGAAGATGAATGGTGTGTTTGAAAAGTGGGATTGGTTTTTCAATGGTGTCTTTTTTGCCCTGTATCACCTGCACAAACCACTTGGGATTCTTAGTCAGGCATTGTTCTCCGGTTTCCTGCTGAGTTATCCGTCCAGGCGGTTTCGGAGTAACTGGATGGCAGTTCTTATTCATGGTATTGAAGCACCGCTGTCTCTGTGGATTGTGCTCGGCATCATTCTTGGATAATCCTTGCACAATTTGCCTTCGTCAGCTCAACCGAACGGAGAGCCCGGCATCCTTCCGGGCTCAAGAAAATACACATGCATGCGCCATAGTAATGCGTATGTGCAATAATGCTGGTTGATTACTACAATAAGAATCCCATTTGTCAGGAAGCAGTTATAAGGGGACCTCTAACAATCAAATTAGGATGTCGCCTTGCGGGCACAAATAGCAGTAAAAATCAGAATTTTCAATCATGCAATTTCGGAAAATTCCAATGTATAGAGGTGCCCATAATTTAAAAAAAAGCAATGAGGGTCCTCTTGCGATATCCGTATCGTTAATAACTGCTACGTGCTCATTTATCAGAAGGTGAAATGGCTGATGATGGTTTCTGGTTAAAGTATAAAATAGTTCCCCACACCACACCTGCACTGGGGATAAGTATAGCAAGGGCCCACCATTTTTCAGTTAGAAGTACCCATGCAAAATAAAATAAACCGAATAAAAGCCCCACTAAAACTGTATAACTTATCCACCATATCCAGATGGGCTTTCCTGTTAAAAACCCGGCTGCCTGTTTTACAAGCTGTTCTTTGGTTGTATCAATCTGACCCATAGCACATTACCTCCTCTTAATTCTAACGTAACAAAAATAAGTCACTTGAAAAGTGTATATATAACTACAACTACTTCAATGATTATTTTCTGAATAGTTTATTGATATAATTTTTTACTTTTTTAAATATTCCAATTTTTTTAAATTGGCCTTTAAAAATTCCAATATCATCTTTTTTACCTACTAGAATAATAATATCATTATTAAGAAGAATGGTATTCCCATCAGCTAATAGTATTTCATTTTCTCTAACGAGCGGCCCGATTAATATATTTACTGGAATATTGCTATTCTTAAGCAACACTCCATCCAGAAGAGAATGTTTTCCCACAATAAATTTACGAACGATAAAATCTCCCGCTTTGAGAATTTCACCGAATTGTTCCAATGATATATCATGTTCATCATTATTAAGAGTAGTGTATAATTCCATACCAGCCCCCTTGAAAGTAATGCTTATTGTGAATATAGCATATAGTGAACAATGATTCAATTATTTTCCATGCATTTTGCCGACTTTCTATAACAATCGCACCACCTTCATATAGCATGGCGTCATGCGCTGCGCTCACCTCGCTTCGCTTCGTTCGGTGCGGCTCACACAGAAGCGCCGATATGTATCCGCCCTGCGGGCGGATGTTTTGAGGTGTGGTTGCAATTCCAGGGATAGTAATGGGGTGCAGGCCGTCATTTTTGAAACATCCTGTTTCATTCCGGCAGGCGAACCTCCTGTTCGCACGGTCGAATCCCCTGCAAGAGAAAAAAACTTTACTCGCACCGCCGGGCGTCTGCCCGGCTTAATTAAAATAAACTAATATCCTTACATTTAATGCTTGACGTTAATAACGCTATGCGTTATTATTTATATATGATCCGATCATTTAAATGTAAAGAAACTGAAAAAATATGGAATCAAATCTATTCAAAAAAGTTCCCAAATACTATTCAAAAAATAGCGTTGCGTAAACTTTTCATGATTCAGCGGGCCAAAGAATTAAAGGATTTAAGAATCCCACCCGCCAATAGGCTTGAAAAGCTTAAAGGTGATAGAAAAGATCGATACAGCATTCGAATAAATGACCAATTTAGAATATGTTTTACATGGGAAAATTCAGATGCATTTAAAGTTGAAATTATAGATTATCATTAATATGGAGTTTATTAAAATGAAAAAAATATCGAATATACATCCTGGTGAAATATTAAAAGAAGAGTTCTTAGTCCCTTTTCATATTTCTGCCTATAGACTTGCTAAAGAGACTAAAATTCCTCCAACACGAATATCTCAAATTTTAAAAGGTCGGAGAAGCATAACAGCTGATACCGCATTAAGATTTTCAAAATTCTTTGGGACAACACCAGATTTCTGGCTAGGTTTGCAAATTGAATATGATCTTCGGGAAGAAATAAGTCTTAAATCTAAAGAAATAAATACTATAAAATCTATTGAATCAATTCAACATATATAAGTTGATTTCAACTCCCGCTTTTCGCCCATCCGTAGGCTCAAAGCGCATAGGCTTTTATAGTATTTGCGGTCACTTCGACCAACAAAACATGGGCGCTTCGTCGCCCATGTTTGAGACGTTAGACGCCATTGGCTTGCTATCTTTTTATTATAGCGCCGCCATCCGTGGCGGCTAGAAGTATAATTTAAATTTAAAATAATATTGATTATTTTAAATCTTCTACTTATTCCACTCTTTTTCTTTTTAGCATGCAATAAATATCAATTAAATACTTACAAAGTATTTTTATCAAACAAATCATTTATTAATATTCGAGAGGTGCTTATCTCAGATATAGATATACCTGATAAGATTAATGGTCCATTGAAATTTTCAAGAGATTGACTTGGAAATGCCTTCGCCGTCCTGGCTTCGGCACATTTTCACGGTGCCGGCTCCTGGTTCATGGATTTTGCTTAATTTCGGCTGGTTCCTGATGTAGCATCCAGGGTGTTACACCGCGAAAACGTCGGCTACGCTTTTTCGTCGTTAGCCGGCATGGAAAAAATTAAGTTAATTGTAGTGCAGATAAAAAACATAAAAAAGAGTGATAGTATATGAAAGTATTAGTATTAGGCGCTAATGGAGCGACTGGTTTTAACGTTGTTACTCAATTATTAAAACAAGGAATTAATGTTAAAGCATTAACAAGAAATGCAGATAAATTTAATTTAATAAAAAGTAGTGAGAATATTGAAGTAATAAAAGCCAGCATATTAGAAATTGAAAATCAAATGTTGAAACAATATTTAAATGATGTAGATGCTGTAATATCCTGTCTGGGGCATAATATTACTTTAAAAGGAATATATGGAAAACCATATACTCTTGTGGTTGATGCATTAAAAATAATTGTCAGTATGATTAATGAAATTAATAAAAGCAAAACCATGAAAATAATATTAATGAACACTACCGCATGCATAAATAAACTACAATATGAAAAGCTTAAAAAATATGAGAATTTTGTAATGAAGATTGTGAGAATACTATTGCCACCGCAACGAGACAATGAATTGGCAATAGGATATTTAATTGACACTGTAGGGGTAAATAATAAACACATTGAATGGATTGCAGTAAGACCTGATACGTTAATAAATGAAGATGAAGTGTCGGAATATACTGTTCATCCTTCACCTATAAGAAGTCCAATATTTAATGCTGGCAAAACAAGTAGAATTAATGTTGCAGATTTCATGGTAAGTCTGCTAAAAGATGATAAACTTTGGGAAAAATGGAAATACAAAACACCAGTTATTTACAATAAAGAATCAATAAAATAAAAAATCAAAGAATCACCGGGATATGAGAGAAATATATCTTGCACGGCGGCTAACAGCGCATATATGCTTCGCTCCCTGCGGGCGGATGTTTTGAGGTGCGGTTGCAATTCCAGGCCTAGTAATGGGGTGCAGGGGCGAAGCCCCTGCAAAGGAAAAAACTTTCCTCGCACCGCCGGACGTCCTGTCCGGCGAAGGGTGCTCGCCGGCCTCTTCTTGCCAAAGGGTTACTGGCTCACCGAAGCCGGTCCGCCCATGCAGTGCCTCGGAATATCCCGCGCGCGTACTCCCTGAAGGATGCGTGGATGGCGGGGGATGAGTCGTGTTTCATCATCCCCGGCATGAGGTGCAGGAATGGCGTCCAACTCATGACCCGTGACATGCGTGGTATGGCCTTTACCGAGGGGCATATGAGCCCGAGGTAATGCCGCTGGATATCGTCCATTTCCTTCGGGTCGGAGAGGTGCGAGACAGTTTCAAGTTCGAAGGCCCCCATGTACGATATGGTCCCCGGCTCAAGGGTAATGACCGACGCCGTCACCATTTCACGGGGGAAGAGAACGAGGACGCTTTTTTCGTAGGAATGCCTTCCCGCGGTTCCCACGGCGGCCACCGCGGCATAGCGTCCCGCCTTGAGATTCATGGCGAAGGAAAGGGGGCCGCCGAAGCGCCTTTTCGTTGCCAGGGTCGCCGCGTGGTAGTTCGAATAGTAGGCTTCCTTCTTTTTAAGGGCGGCGTCGTTGATGTCGCCTTCTGTGAGCCGTATGAAATAAACCCTCTCCGGTTCGAATGCCGCCCAGGTGGTGAGGTGCGTGTGGACGGTCATCGAGACGGTGATCGCGACGGCCGAGGCCTCGGGGTGCGCCGCTTTCGGCGGAATGCCCGCGCACGAGGAGGTGCCCAGTGCCGCCGCAGCGATGACGATGCGGACCGCTGAACGGAGTGCCGCGGCCGGTACCACAGGGATGGGAGACGCATTCAATTTCATCGGTATGCCCTCCGCTTATATTCTGCAGGTCAATCGCACGCCATAGTCCCCTGTTTTGTAATCGTACATGAAAGAGAAATCATATTTTTCGAAGAAACCGGCTCCGCGGCTTATCCGCACCGATTTGCAGTATGTTTTGAAACACGCCGTGCCAACGATCATGCCCATGATGCAGAAGCCCCATCCCGTCAGTGAAATCGACATGCATATCGTTTTGTTTTCCTTGCCGAAGGCCCAGAACAAACCGGCTACCGTGCCGAGAGGTATTCCGAGCATTATCGAAAGGTAGGTGAAGCCGTAGATGTTGTAACAGGCGTGCTTTCTTTTCGGGTCGACGCCAGCCGCGTCCTCGCGCGACGCGACAGGTTCCCGCGGGACATCAATGCTCCCGTCTATCCTCAGGTCGCGACCCCGGTGAGGCCGGATACCCTCGAAGGGGGCTTCCTCGCCGTATGCGGCGGAGATGAGCGAAAGCGTCAGGATAAATGTTGTAAGTCTTCGGATCATTTTCTGCTCCTGCGTCGATGATGGAAGTTCATTATGGGTCGGTGACAGGGCTTTTTCGTTTCAGCTTCGAGAAATCAATTTCGTTGAAAAAGTCCCTGGTCATTTTTGTAATTTCATTTTTTTCTCGATAATTATTACCCCTTGGTCCGTACAGCAAATGGCCAGGAAAAAAGCCAATCAAACGAGCTTACTGATAATGTGTATTGCTTTGAATGAATCAGTTTTTTGTTGAAGTATAATTGGAAATTATATTTGTATAATGCAATATCCGATGAATATGTCGGTATTATACCCAATGAAAGTCCTGTCAGCCATATTAGACCCGTATGTTTCCCGGTTTCTTTTGTTCTAAGAACATCTATTTTTAAGAGAATACTAGAATTGGGTATTTCAGATAATTCATCGGTTATATTAAAATTTTCTTCTTTAAAAGCATTTATAATTATTGTTTTTAATTCAAGTTCATCTCGTGGTTTTGCTTTGATATTAATATTTAGATACAATTCTTTTTGCATGCATGAATTTTTCGGATGTATATTATTTATTATTGGGTGTACTTTATACGCATGGCATGGAAACAATGAAGCATGAAAAGAGAAATATTATTGTAAAATATTTATTAATCACAGATGATTCTCCTTCATTCTGTATTGATTATGTCCATGTCAAAAGCCAAGCATCCATCTGTTGTTGTTATTATTGAACATCATATCAGATACTCCAATAATTGATCCTCCTATGAATGAAGGAATCATCGAACCATAAAATGATCCAGGAGAGATTTCTGAATCATACCCACATTCACTGACCCAATAGTCATGTAGAACAGCAGTTGGCTGAAAACCGAGGGTTGATATTACCTGACACCCAAGGGTGTTTTCTGAAAGCAACTTCCCGCTTTCCTGAAAACCGAATACGGATATACCGCTCATCAGGTCTGATAATGTCAGGAACCTGATCGACCGGTATCTTGTTAAAAAATGATTGTCTTCGTTGCCATCCGGTCCGGAGTCATTGTCATTGTTCCCTGCTCCTGCCATTTTTGTCGGAACTTGACCGATAATCCCGCTGATATTGACACCCGCAAACCCGGTCATTCCCCGCTGCACCAGTTTCATTCCCTTGAGCTCGTTGACCCATGTGTACCCGAGGCCCACGCCCCCGTACCTGCCGCTCAGGCTTACGCGGAGACTGTTTGTCATTGTATGTTTATTGAAATTGAATGAAGTCGTCAAGCCAATTGAGAAGCTTTTATAACTTATTGAAGCGGTTCCCCACTGGCTGAAACCCTTGTTGGGGCCGCGCTGCTGCCAGTGGGAGCCTCCGCCGCAGCCATTGTAGGTCGCACCGGCGGTGATTCCCCAGCCTTCGCTGTAGGAATAGGAGAGGTTGAATTCAGGGATGTTGGCAAAATTCGTGACCCAGTGGGCCAGAAAACTCCATCCTCCACCATCGATCAGCGAGATCATGCCGAAAAAGGCTGAATTGAGGAGGGACTTGCACATTTGGGTAAGGACATTGTCCGGTTGCCGGTCCGCCTGCTGCTTCCAGTTGCTCATCAGCTGTTCGGCGTAGAAATCGATCTGCCATGAGGGCCGGCTACCGCTCGGGTCGTTTAGTGTGATTGGATTACCCTCTACATACATGTAGCGGTTCAGGGACTGGGAATTTCCAGGATCTGGCACGATGGTGTCCGGTGTAATAAACCTTCCTATGTGAGGGTCATAGTAGCGAGCGTTGTAGTAATAGAGACCGGATTCGTCATCGAGACGGTGGGAGTTGAATTTGTGATAGGCCGGATCACTTCCGGTTTTCAAAGCTATCTCGCCGTAGGGTTTGTAATGAAGTTTGCTTACAATTTCACCACGGTGATCGGTTATATAGCTTATGTTGGTGTTATAATCGGGATGGAAGAAGAACATCCCGGGGGGTGGTTTTACCGGGCCATCCCCGCCATGTGGAAACGCCATGATCCATGGCGGTACGCCTGCAGTGTCATGGTCGAGGAAATTCGAGCAGCCGAGTATTCCGAAGGAACCGAATACGCAGACGCACAGGAGCGGCGCGGTTTTTACGGCCCACGACGGAATGGTGTGCTTTCTATGATCGCCTTCGCGTATGCTGTGAACGATAAGTATAATAAGCCCGAAAATAAACAACAGTATTATAGCCGCGGCGAAGCTACGGTAGGTTTTGCGATCGTGTACGAGATAATTCAGGTATCGGTAGGAACAGAGAATAAGACCCCTCGGATTGTCCCATGCGTATGTTGCGCTGATAATGCCGGGATCGTCATGCGCTGCGAGAGTCGCATTTTCCACGGACATCTGGGCGACCAGCTCGTTATTGATTCCGTAGAAAAACTTCGTATGTTGTTCGCCTCCTGGAAGGACCGCTATTTCATATAGGCGATCGGCGTTATACATGATTACACCGTCACTCGTTTCTTTTCTAACCCTGTTGTTGGCATGGTCATAGGCATAGGATGCGGTGACCGCTCCATTATGCGAAATGGCGACAAGCCTGTTCAACGCGTCATAGGCAAGAGTGCTTTCTCCTCGCCGCGTCAAGTTTCCATTCGTGTCGTATTCGTATCTGTTCCCTTCGCTGTCTCTTGATACCGCATAGGGATGTGTTGAATCATACTCGAGCCGCAGTTCTCCCTTCTGTATCATATTGCCGTTGTTGAGGTACCTATATCGGAGATTGCCCTGGATACCTTGCGCTGATACGATTCTTCCCAGGTCGTCATACTCGAATTTTTGGGTTTTTGACGGATCGAGATTGTCGGTAATGGCCTCCACGTTGCCAATATCATTGTACCCATAATTGATATCCTCGACCATACTGCCCGTTCCACCTTCCTTTCGAGAAATAATCCTCGTGGGCTTTCCGGTCTTCGGGTTATATATTATCTTGCTTTCAATTCCGTCGCCGGTGAGCCTGTAGAGGTTATGTTCCATATTCGCGATTTCATCCACCTGGGATTCCTTGAAACGGCCGTATCGTACGATCGGATGCCCATCCCAACTTACAGATTTTAGGGTGCCCATAGTGCAATAATCACGGTCGATGACGGTTCCGTCAGGATAGGTGAGGCGTTTCACCCTTCCCACCGAGTCGTATTCCATGCGGAACGAGAAGATTTTCCCATCAATAGCTTGTGTTTTGACGGTCGGCCTGCCTTTTTTATCATAGGCGAAGGTAGAAACGCTGACGCCGTCGTCGATTTTCGTGATTTTACCGATGCCATTGGCTAGGGCAGTATCGTCGTAATAGTAACGAGTATCCGGCGTGTCAACGGGATGATCGATTTCAAGTATTCTTCCAATTTCGTCGTAACGATAACTGACGATGTTTCCTTTTGCGTCACGCGAAGATATAAGCCTTCCCACATCGTCATACTCATATAAGGACGTTCCAGAATTAGGATCGTCCACGGATCGTTTCCTCCCCAGGGAGTCATAACCGACCCTGGTAATGAGCCCGTCCGTGTTTCTCAGCGATGAAATCAAACCAAGGTTGTTGTATGTGTATAGTATCCGCACATTGTTCGGTTCTAACTTCTCAACGACTCTTCCACGGGCATCACGGATGACGATATATTCTCTTCTTGAATCCCTGTTATCGGTGAACGATTCGGCATATCTTCCGTTGCCAAGTGCAAAATAAGAAATTGATTTAATATACCCATCGGGATATGCAATTTTTTGAAGCCTGCCACATTCATCATGTGAATAATTAATTGAATAATGCTTTTCGTCATTAGTTCCAATCAGATACGGGATCGTTTCACTTTCTTTTTGACCATTACTATTAAACCGTGTCTCAACAACCTGTTCGAAACCGGTTCCGTTAGATTCGTTTGCTTTTTGAACGATCCGGTATTCACGACCCATGCCATCAAAGTATCGTCGCTTATAATGGTATCCCTGTTCTGAATCATCTTTCACGCGTGTTTCAATATATTGCGTATCCGCATCACCGGTAAAATAATATACTGTTTCCGTTGTCCATTCATCCCCGGGCTGAATCATACGGGTTGCCCGACCGAACTGATCGTGTTCATAGCGAGTCGTATTTCCGTTTTCATCGGTTTCCGATAATTTCAAACCGAAACGATGATCGTACCGAGCGGAAACTACGTGCCCAAGTGGGATTATCCTCCTAATCGGATACATGCGGTATTCGTCATCATAGTACAAGTGTGTAACGTTACCAAGTGGATCGGTGGTCATTACTGCGTTGCCAATATCATCGTATTCATGCGATTGGGTTATCCACCTCCCTTCGGTGGCGAAAAAAGTATCCGATTGGGTAAGGTTATTGTTACTGTAGATAAATCTCCGGCGCTCTGTTTCCAAGCTGTTTGACATGGTAATAGACTTGGAAAGGCGGCTGATTATCCAGCCATCTTTGTCGATATCGTACTCCTTGAGAACCGATATTGTTTCTGTGTTAGTCGCATGGTCATCGCTTCGAATGATGTTGCCGTAATCGTCGTAGATATATTCCTTGATCCCGACAGTAGCGATTGCGCCTGATTCATAATTTGTCTGGCTCGTCGAATGTATGAAGGCGCGGTACGTTCCGAAACATGTTGCTGGGTTGTCGTAATATTGATAGTCTACCCTCTTCACCAGGGCTCCATTTTTATTATAGTGCTCGGCATAAACCGGGCAACCCTTATACCTGCGATCACTTTGCATGAAGCCGGTAGTGGTTCTTTCATTTCCACCCGTAGCAACATTAATACCAGTAACCATTTCAAAAAGAAGGTCTTTTCTCTGAAAAGTGAAACCTGAATACGTCATTCCATTCCAATAGTCATATTCTGTCCTGATTTGGGAGCCCCGGCCGTCATGAGAGGTGGTGGCCGTCACAAGATGTCGAATGGCATTGTTCGTTACATAAGGGAATGATGAACGAGAGGGTTGTATCGCTCCCTGGACACCAGCTGCCGGAGTATATTTAATTTGTACCATGCCTCCCATCCCGTCCCTAATGGATGTGATGAGTCCTGAATCGGCGATACCGTTTGCAAAAAAATTGATTCTCTTATTACCGGATGTCTGTATATGTACAAGATCCGCATTGCTATTACCTTTAAAATTACCTGCGAGGAGAAGTCCCGAGGTGACAGGATATCCTGAAGGAATCGAGTATTTTTGAATGAAGAAATTACCCGATCCGTTTGATAACCATATATAAGCCCTATATGGGGTTGACCTTTTTTTTACGCAATGTATAATATCACTTTTCCCATCTCCATTAAAATCTACTACATTCCACTTTCCACTATCATAGCCGGTTCCATCGGCACATGACAGCTCTGTTTGATAAGTGCCATCTCCTTTTGATAACAACACGTATGATCTTGTGTTAGTTATACTGCCAAGAAGAATGTCAGTTAATCCGTCGCCATTGAAATCGCCTGTTAAGAAATGGACCCCTGGCCTTCCGACATTATTCGATGCGATACGATCAATGTATTTTTCATTTTTAGGCCTGTATGAACCAACGTTGAATTCTCCATTTCCTTTTGAAATGAGCGTGTATATTGTCACATGTGGTAAATCAGGTGATTCGCCGAACCAGGCTATAATAAAATCATCCATACCGTCCCCGTTAATATCACCGCTTTGTACCGGGACAAGATGTTCGGCTGATTTATTTGCATAATAAAGTGTATTGAGAACGAGCTTGGGTATTCCCGATGATTTGAGGTTAATACTTTTTTTCGTAAATATACCTTCCCCATTCGATATCCATGAATTGAAATAGAGCGGGTAATCTCCACTGCCATCCAGGTAGAGGTGGAGCATGTCGGTTATGCCGTCTCCATTGATATCAGCGGAAATCCACTTTCCTTTCCCTACCGGATACTTATTGCCTGGAGAAAACGGAGATACAGAGAAGGTGCCATCACCGTTTGAGATCCAAACATGTGCATATGAACTTGATAAAACAGGGGAGACTATATGAAAAAAATCGGTTTTCCGGTCTCCATCAAAATCTCCACCGAACCATTCACCTGAGCCGGTCTTATAGCCGCTCCATGGGGTATAATTTCCTCCGAGTGTCGTGAAGGTTCCATCCTCGTTTGATTCATATGTAATAACGGATTTAGGACCAAATTGAATCAGATCCAGTTTCCCATCCCCGTTGATGTCTCCGCTATGCCAGGTCCCTTGTGAGGTTGTAAATCCAGAGGATGGGATCATAGACGATAAAGTGAATGTGACCTGTCCATCTCCAATGTCATAATCGAACACAACTGGCGGCAGTTGGCCACCATCTGAGCCAAACTCCTGAACATTCATCAATCTGCTGCTGTGGATAGCGTCGTTTGGAAAATAATCCAAATGGTATTTTCTGACGAGTTCACCGCCGAAGGTGGTGCCTAATATAGATGTTACACCGCTTCTTACGATAATCCATTTCAACCGGAGTGCTGTGATGACCGAGGTTGACTGATCGAAGGTAATCTCAGGATCTGGGCGTTCTTCGTATTCAAATTCAATGATTCTTTTGTGAGAAATACCTTTACCGATAGTGTAGATAATATGAGATGGATAATATTGTCCCCTATCATGGGTATATTCTATTGAATAGGAATTGCCGTGGATATCTTGAACCTTTTCAAGAGCCCAGACTCTTACCGCTCCAGGACGATCTATAGCATAAATCCGTGAATTCTCAGAAGTCCCATAAAAAAACCTTGTCCCATCGGGCTTATACTCAATCCATGAAAAAGGGCCTGAAGCCGTTGCTTCGGAAGCTTCTAACCTGGAGTAATTCTCCTCTTCATGGTGGTAATAGTCATCGACCTTGATTAAACGGCCATTGGGCCCTATGAAACGGTCATTTCCACCGTAATTTAATTGGAAAGAATTGTCCCTTGTTACATAGGGGAATCCCGTAAGACTCCATCCTGAGCCGGCAATTCCATTTCTCTGGTTGGAATTATAAACAAGAGATAGTGCGGGTTGAACGCCTCGTGCGCCATCAGGGATCTTTATTTGAATTGAATGGCTGAATGAACCGTCCGGATTAACATCCGCGATGGCTGTGATACTGCTGATTACTACGAAAATACAGGCGTATAATAATCGGAATCTGCAATTGATAACCATTAACCCTCCAAGAAATTTAAAAAAAACTCATATGGGCCTTTGACAACCCTGTCGGGTGCCGGCTCTCCACTTAATTTATTAATTCATGAGTTATACGTGCAGGGCGCTATAAATAAGCATAAATTTTGAAAGAAAAATACAAATTTTTTTTATGGAGAGGTAATTAGTATAAATGATGAATAATTGTTTACTTTTATTTCAAGAGGATATTCTTTAAAAAATGGTTTGAGTCCTCATTGTGATCATGAAGAACAGGTTTTCTGTGTATCCATCCGGTCAGCCTAAAGTGGGTTGGTATTCGTTATGGGCTCAGAGTACTGATTTACGGATAGTTATCGTTTGAAATTGCGGGAGCAAGGGTTTCGAACGATAGTTATCGGTATTCCCGATGCCAAAGGGTTCTGAAACCCTGCATCGGCCGGAACGCGTTGAAGTGAATGAACAGCGTATCTCGCCGGTTGAGGTCCCCGGCTGCGCGGAAAATCCCGCGAGGGGTTCCTCATCCATCGGCTTTGCAATGATCATGGCGAGATCCGATTTCATATTCCGGAAGTTCTCGGCGATGAAGGCATTGTAGCCGGTCAGATTTTTTCCAGTGGCGAAGGCGTTCCAGGTATTCTGTACCGTCGTGCCGAGATTTTTCCATACATTCACCAGATTCAAAAAGGTTGAACGTACCGATGCCTGTTCCTCCGTGTTTCGATTCGTGGGAACAACATACCCTCGTACATAGTTGATCCCCTTCCACTTGGAAAAAACGTTGCTCCCCATCCTCTTCCTGATGTCAGTAATGATGGGGTTAAGCTTGATAGTTGCCATAGATGGCCTCCTTTGGTGTAGTTGCATGGTATAACGAAAGGGGCCGGGAAGACGTTAAAAAATTTTTTAAGAAAAAGAGAAATTTACAACAGGAAGAACGCTGCTGTTTTTTTAGGCCCGCTACTATTCCAGATGAATAGTTATTTTAGCACGTATCTCGCAAGAGTGCTAAAAGTTAGGAGTGGGTAAGGAGCGGGTCGGTATTCGGAAAGGCATGTATACTATTTTCATAAAGTATGAATTGTATGTATACTATAACCTTAATTCCGATTTATATGTTTTTCTGGAAATATTTGAGGGATGTTGTGGTATTTCGGTATTTTAAATCATTATTGACATTAAATCAATCGTATGGGTAGTATTGGAAATACGTTTAATGATAGTTATGCGCCATTTTCGATTCCATCTATAATTTTTTTGTAGTAGGGTTTTGCGTGCAGGCTTCTTATGGATATTCCTTGCACCAGTATTTCTAATTCCTTTCTATTCCCTTATACCTTGTTTATGTTATTATCGCTATTAGACTCCCCTACTCGATAACAGTCAAAGGGGAGAAATTTTCATACCCGTTCCAGGGGTTTGGCAGTTTACTATCTATAACAGAATCCCGGCCAATACCAAATCGAAAACGGCGTATAACAAAGCGTGCGCGCCGCTCGTTTATTGACCGTTACAATCTGGCTGGCTTCAAAAATGTGTTGCTATCGCCGGTGCGGCATGCTTAAACTATCCGCTACACAGGTCATTCGCTTCGCGAACGCCCTGCGTCGCACACGCTTGGAACGTTATACGAAAAAAGCGCGCGAATTTTTTGTAACTCGGCCATCCGTGGCCTCGTAAGAAATTTTTACCAAGGACAAATAATAAATGAGTGATAGTACAATAAAATATTCATGGGTTGAGACACACAAAAAAATTGTAGAGTATTTGTCTTCTAATAGAAATTCGCAAAAACAATTAATTCAATTACTGAAAGATATTGGAGTAACAGAATTTAATGATAAAGATAGCAATAATAATACTATTGAACTTGATGAAATAGACCCATTTACTTTTTTTTGCTATATATATAAATATGGCAGTAAAAAGAGATTAGAGATACTACAAAAGCTATCAGATAAACTAAATATTTATCCAATACCAACTGATGATTCAGGTATTCCTTCATCTAATGCACAAAAAGTATGGCTATTTCCTTATAAGTCTGAACGTAATAATGATGAGATAAATCGATTATGGGAATTTTTCAATAGTGCAATACATGATGAACTAAATGATGAATTATTTGAAGATGTTTTGAAAATCAAAAGTACAGGAAAAACAAAATTAACCGAAGCCCTTTTTAACATTAATCCAGAAAAATATTTCCCAATAAATGGCCCTACTAAACCATATTTAAAAGAAGAACTGGGAATAGAACCCAAATTCGATAACTACACTGAATATATTAACATTCTTGAAAAAATTAAGAAAATATCATCAAAAAAGTTTTATGAAATTTCATTTGAAGCTTGGGAGTGGAACAATTTAAAGAATAATGTAAATTATTGGATTTTCCAAGGTAATCCAAAGATATTTGATTTTAAAACTGCATTATAAGGAAGATATATTAGATAACTGGACGGTAACTGCTCATAAAGATAAAATTGTCCCCGGCGATAAAGTAATTATTTGGATTACTGGTGATAAGTCAGGTTGTTATGCATTAGCTCAAGTTACTTCCAAACCACAAACTATTGAGAAATCTAAAGATTCACATTTGTGGAAAGAAGGCGATAAAAATCAATTGAAAGTTGGTATATCAATTACTCATAATTTATTAGATCATCCAATATATCATGAAGATCTAAAAAACATTCCAGAATTAGAAGATATGAAAATTGGAAATCAAGGTACCAATTTTACTTCTACTCAAGATGAATATGATATTCTATTAGAAATAATTGAAAGACGAAGTTCAAGAAAATATTGGATTTATGCCCCTGGTGAAAATGCTTCATTTTGGAATGAGTTTTATTCAGCTGGAATAATGGGACTTGGATGGGAAAAAATTGGCAATTTAGATAATTATAAAACGAAAGCAGAAATTGTAAAAAAATTACAAGAACTTGAATCAACGGATAGTTCAAAAAAAAATGATGCCACTGCATGTTGGGATTTCAAACATAATATAAGCATTGGCGATATTATTTTTGCTAAAAAAGGACGATCGGAATTTTTAGGTTATGGTATAGTCCAATCTGATTACTTTTATGATGAAAATAGAAAGCGATTTAAAAAATGTAGAAAAGTAGATTGGAAAGTAAATGGATCATGGGAATCTGATCATAGTATTGTATTAAAAACATTAACTGATATTACACCATACCCTGATTATGTTAGTAAATTAAAAATATTATTTAAAATCGATAATGAGAATAGTATAAATGGAGCGATGCAAATGAATTTATCTCTAAATACAATCTTATATGGTCCTCCAGGTACTGGAAAAACTTACAGATTGAAAAATGATTATTTTAAAGAATTTACCGATGAGAAATCAACACAGACTAAAGAAGAATATCTGGAAAATATTGTCAAAAAGTATAATTGGTGGATTGTTGTTTCAGCAGTTGTTTATGACCTAGATAAATGTAGCGTAACTGATATATTGAATCACGATTTACTTCAAGCTCAAATACGAATATCAAATCAAAAAAATAATCGGGCAATGGTTTGGGCAATGCTACAACAACACACAATGGATGACTGCCCTAATGTAAATTATACAAAAAGAACTTCGCCTCAATATTTTTACAAAAATGATGACGGTAAGTGGCATATTGATAAAGAAATACTTAAAGTTGAAGCACCTGAAGTTATTGAACTAATTCAGGAATTTAAATCTTATAAGCCAATTATGAAAACTAGGAAAAGATATATTTTCACAACTTTTCATCAGTCTTATAGTTATGAAGAATTCATTGAGGGTATTAAGCCAATAATAATTGAAAATGAAGATGAGAAACTTGAAAAGCAAATAATTTATGACATCAAACCTGGTATTTTTAAAGAAATAGTAAAAATGGCAATTGATGATTATCCAAATAAGCATGCAATTTTTATAGATGAAATAAACAGGGGAAATATTGCTAATATTTTTGGTGAATTGATAACAAGCATTGAAGACGATAAACGAATTCAAAGAGAAAATTATATACCAGTAAAATTGCCATATTCAGGTGAGGAGTTTGGAATACCAGACAATTTATATATCATTGGTACAATGAATACAGCTGATCGGAGTGTCGAAGCACTTGATACTGCTTTGCGAAGAAGATTTTCATTTATTCAAATGAATCCAGAACCACAAATACTATCTGAATCTAATTATAAATGCACTGGTGTTGAACTTGATAAATTACTATTTGCAATAAATGGTAGAATAGAAAAGTTATTAAATAAGGACTATTGCATTGGCCATTCCTATTTTATGACTATCAAAAATCGAGAAAAACCTACTGATGAATTGAAGGCAATTTTTTCAAATAAAATATTACCTTTGCTTCAAGAATACTTTTATGGTGACTGGGGTAAAATTCAACTAATATTAGGGAATAGTTTTATTGAAAAACGTTCTGATTCAGTAAAATTTATCTCGACAAACGATTATGAAGATTTTGAAGAATACGAAGAAAAGCCAATATATTGCTTCACTGACCCTTCAACTTGGACAATCGAAACATTTGTAAATATTTATGAACAATAAGAATGTAATCAGGGTTTTTGAACACCAGACCTTAAAAGTAGATAGTGAATCAAAATTCAAATCGTCTCATTTCCGAGCTTTAGAGGTATATGGTTATAAAACAAAAGAAAAGTATTTTTCTGTGGGTAACAATCGAATTAAATTTTCAAATTATGTTGGGGTTATTCAAGTTAACAACTTAACAATTGAAATATTGCCAAAAGCAGATTTTAGTGAAAATTCAGAAGAGACACAAAATAAATGGCATAATGCTTTACTGGAAATGTTGAATGTTTGCAAACTAATTAAACTGGACTCAATAACAAATGCAAAATTAAAACTTAAATCTGCTACTATATTGGATCTTTATTTTGACCTATTCCTAACTGAAACAGAGCGTATTGCAAGGCATGGTTTTAAAAAAGCTTACAGAAATATTTCTGAAAATATTAATAAAGTAAAAGGTAAAATTAAATTTGAAAGACAAATAAAATTTAACTATATCCATAAAGAAAAATTTTTTGTTGAACATTGTATTTATGATAATGATCATTTGTTAAATCGTATAATATTAAAAGCATTAGTAATTTTATCAAAACTGAGTAATAATCCATTATTTATCAATAGAATTAATAAACTATTGTTATATTTTGAGAATATTAGTGAAGTAAATATTTCAGAAAATGATTTTTCTAAAATAATATTTAATAGAAGCAGTGAACGCTATCAACAAGCTATCCAGCTTGCAAAATTAATTATTTTAAAATATTCACCTGATTTAAAATGCGGCAAAGAGAATGTCTTGGCTATTTTATTTGATATGAATATATTATATGAAACCTATATTTACAGAAAAATTAAATTATTAGAAATAAATATAAACATATCAAATATTAAGGTACATAAGCAAAAAAGAAAACCGTTTTGGGAAAATAGAGGAATTAGAGCAGATATAATAATTGAAACAAACAATAAAAATTATGTTATCGATACCAAATGGAAACTCTTAAAAGAAGATAAACCATCTGACAGTGATTTAAAACAAATGTTTGTATACAATTTACATTATAATTCTGATCTGAGCATTCTTCTTTATCCTAAAACAACATTAAATACAATGTCTAAAAAACCATTTCGGAATGATTTATACTGTGATAGGTATTGTCAAATGGCATTTGTTGATTTGTTTGATAATAGTAAACTTGATAAGCATTTGGGAATAAAAATATACAGAGAGCTGCTAAATAGAGAACCACGTTAAGCAATCAAGCTCAACATCCGTGTTTCGCTTGAATTTAATGTGGAATCGCGCGCTTTCTTCGTATAACACGGGGCAAGCGCGGCGCTCACTGCGTTCGCTTGGGCTTCGCCACATTTTCACCTTCGCTATCGCTACGGTGAAAACGTCGCATGCCCCGGAGACGTTAAGTGCAATTAGGGCGCCAATCTTTCAGTGTTAAGGAAATAGATTTGAAAAATAAAAATCCCCATGCCCCCTTTAAGAAGCCCGGCGTCCGTGCCGGGCTAGTACGCAAAACGAAGGAAGAATTCAAGTAAATGAATTGGAAAGTTTTTGGTGTTAAAATACGACAAACGAGAGACGTGGGCATTTGAACAAATGTCTTATTTGCTGTTTTGTGCAGAGTTTAATAATAGAATTGGACTGTTTCGCTATAAAAATCAAACAGGAATTGAGACAGAACCAATCGAAAAAGATGGAAAATATTATGGCTTTCAATCAAAATATCTACACTACCTCGATCGCTGACAACAAAGACGACATTATCGATTCAATTAAAAAAGCCAAATCCAAAAACAAACAATTAGACGAATTATTTCTATACATCAACCAAGAACTTTCAGAAAGCACCACTAAAAGCAAAAAGAAACCCCAATACCAATTAGACATTGAGAAAGCCGCTAAGACAGAAGTGAGTAAATATTCAATGGCGAGTTCCAAGTCATATTGAATTACAATTGTCTTTGCCTGAAAATAAATACATAAATGACATTTTTTTCAGCCTTGAACCAAACGAAGGAGATTTGCTTGATGAAATTTCCAAACACAATGAAAATATTTTACAAGCAATTCAGACAGAAATACTTTCGGGGAACAACCAGATCAAAATTGACCGAAATTCTGTTGTTGAAGCAATAGCAAATGCTTCTCAAAATGAGAAAAAACATAATTATTTCAGGAGAAGGTGGTTGCGGTAAAACCGCAATTTTCAAGGAGTTTTATAATTCTATATTTTAAGAAAATACCAATTTGTGTTTTTAAAGCAAACGAACTTAATGTAAATCACATCAACGAAATATTTCACTTTGACCACAAATTTACATTTACACAATTTCTCAATGCTTTTAAAGATGAACCACTTAAAATTTTTGTAATTGATTCCGCAGAAAAACTTGCAGAGATTTCTAACAACGACATTCTTACTACACTAATACAAACGTTAAAAGAGAATGCTTGGAATATCATCTTTACAACACGTTATGCTTATCTTAATGATTTAACATTTCACATTAAGGAGAATTATCAGTTGCCATTTGACGTGAATGACGTTTCTTTGATTGGTGCTGATGAATTAAAATCAATAGCAGAAGAATTCAGTTTCTCACTTCCCGGCAATCAAAAATTCTTAGAACGACTCAGAAACTTATTTTATTTAAGGGAGTATGTTCAACAATATTCAAACATTGACAAACAAGGTAACTATAAAGGATTTATTGACTTGCTGTGGAAAAAGCGAATCCAAAATACGTGTTTAAAAAGACAACTTACATCTTGAAAGAGAAAAGTGCATTATCAATATTGCCAAACAAAGATGTGAAACAGGTCGGTTCTATATAAATGCAGATGACTTACCTCAATCAGCATTGTTTCAATTAAAGCAAGACGAAATACTTGGTTATGACGATACTCATAACGGATATTTTATTACTCACGACATTTATGAAGAATGGACGTTGGACAAAATAGTTTCCCGTAGCTTTTCAAATTATTCAAATACAAAACAGTTTTTTGACGATTTAGGAAATTCATTACCCATTCGTAGAGCATTTAGATTGTGGTTGTCCGACCATTTATCAGAAAATTGTAAAGAAATAGAAAGTCTTTGTTCAGGGAGCATTTACAAATGTTGAGGTTACACAATTTTGGAAAGATGAAATTTTAGTTTCAGTTTTATTGTCAGAGTATTCAAAGACGTTTTTTAATTTCTTCGAGAAAGAAATCATTGCAAATGATTTTAAAATATTAAAACGTATCTTATTTTTATTAAGGATTGCATGCACAGACATTTCAGCAGTTCAAAATATTGAAGTCATAAAGCCGAAGGGCAAAGGTTGGGAAGAAGTAATTTCCCTTATTTGCAAACACAAATCAGACTTTTTCGACAACAATCTAAAACTTGTTTTACCCGTTTTAACGGATTGGTGCGACTTCAATAAAAAAGGAGTAACAACAAGAAATGCCGGCTTATTAGTATTGAGTGTAATACAAAAAACTGAAACCGAAAAAAACTTCTATATTCATGAAGTTGAAGAAGAAAATATTTTGAAAGTAGTTTTCAATTCAGCCAATGAATTGCAATCCGAATTAAAAGAAATCTTTGATAAAGTTTTTGCTAATAAATGGACTAACCACAACGAACCATACGAAGGACTTTGTTCAAAAATTTTAGAAAAACCATACTTAGCAACGGAAGTACTAAAAACACTTCCACTATCCGTTATTCAATTGTGTGATTTATTTTGGCAAAAACAACCGAAAAAACATGATAGATTTGGATACGATAGAGATTCCATGGAAAGCCGATATGGATTAGCTGAAAAGTACCAATTCAATTACTTTCCTTCAAGTGCCAATCAAACACCAATAAAATGGTTATTACAAATAGCATTCTATGAAACACTTGATTTTATCATAGAATTTACAAATAAGGCGGTTGAATCTTATAGCCAATCCGACTATGGAAAAGAAGATGTTGTAAAAATTACATTATATATAAATGAAAAGGAAGTAACGCAATATTTGAGTTGGGCAATTTGGAGTATGTATCGCGGTAACGGAAGTCCCGTTGTTCCAAATGTGCTACAATCAATACACATGGCATTGGAAAAAATTCTTTTGGAGTTCGCTCAAATATTGAAGTCAGAAATAGTTCAAACAATACTTCTTAAAATTCTCATTAAGTCAAAATCAGCTTCTCTTACTTCTGTTGTTTGTAGCGTTGTGCTTGCAAATCCTGATAAATTTTATGATGTCGCATTGATTTTATTCAAAACAATAGAGTTATTTCATTTGGATACTATCAGAAGCACAAATGAGTTCCAAGCAAAATCGCTTTATTCAATAGGGTATGGAATGGATAAAATCAAAGACATTTTGTACACAGATGAAAGATTAAAAACATGAGAGGATAAACATCGGAATTCAAATTTAGAATCATTGTTATTGAATTATCAATTTTTTGGTGTTAAAGGATTTACAGAAGAACAGAATGCAGAATTCATTGAAAAACTATTTAAGATAATTAACCAACACAAATCCAACATTTCAACAAGTAAATCATATGGAATTTTGTTAGCGAGAATGGATAGAAGAAATTTAATACCAAAAGTGTCAAAGCAAGACGACAACAATCTTTTAATAGAGTTTAGTCCAAAAGAACTTCCAGATGAGCTTAAAAAAGGAAAGCGAGCAAGCACAAAATCAATATCAAGAAGTTTTTAAATATTCTTCTTTAAGAATGTGGTCGGATTTCTTGATTGAAGGAAGAAGTCAAAATAAAAATAAAAAACAAGAAGAATACGACAACAATCCTCTTTTAGCTTTGGAAGAAACAAAACAACTTGTTGAAGAACTGAAATCGAGGCGAAATGGTATTGGAATGTTTGATTATTCAATACCTGCCTATTCTTGTTCTAAATTGATGATTGAACACAAAGACAAGCTTACAAAAGAAGATAAAACCTTTTGCAAGGAAACAATTCTTTCTACTCTGTCTAATCTTCTTGTAGATGATTACAACTATCAAATAGGTGATGGTGTTGAAGCCGCTGTTCATGCGATTCCATCATTAATAAATGAATATCCCGGTGAAGTAGAAGAATATATTTCTTTCATGGTAATAGTTCTTTTTGATGAGATGCCTCTTGGAGCATACAAAAGAATATGTGATTATGTTATTGAATCTATTCATAAATCAAAATTATGGGAACAAAATCAAAAAGTTGCTCAATCAATATTATTCGGATATATAAAATTAAAGCCTCTTTATAAAAATATTATAGATGAAAAAAGGGTAGAAAAAGGCTATTGGGGGAAAATATCCAAAAGTTCAATATTAAATGAATTGGAGAAAGTAAATACCGAATTTTCTTTTGTAAATATATCATTTGATATAAATGATATTGATTCACTTGATATTCATGGCTTGGAAATAGTTCATCAATTAATTCCTTCAAATACAAAAGACAAAATTCACTTAGACATCTACGAAAAATCGTTACCACTGTTGGCTTCACAGTTGCTGAAAGACAGAAGAAGTTATAAAGATGATTCTAACATTTATTCATTACGTTTAAGTGTTTTCAAAAGGTTTTCACACTTCATATTAAAAAGAGATAAAAGTGAAATTGACACGTTTCTTAAACCATTTCTTGATTCATTTTCTTCAACAGAAGAGACAGCTTCATTTATTGGAGAACTTGTAAGTGCAGAAGATTACCTAAATAATCATGTACAATTTTGGTCTATTTGGAATAGCCTGTATCCGAAAATAAAGGAACTATGTATTAATCCTCGTGGCTATCATTTAAAAGAAATCATTATAAATTATTTATTAGCATGGTGTTGGTGGCGTGAAGATATTGAAGAGTGGCGAAGCTTAAAAAAAGAGAATTCATCTCTATACGCCAACGCTTCAAAAGATATGGGAAACATACCTGCTGTATTGTATTCTATTGTCAGAGTTTTAAATTCAATAGGAACTAACTTTCAAGATGAAGGCATTGACTGGATTAATACAATTGTATTGAATAACAGCTCTTTAAAACTTGCTGATTTAGAATCTAACACTTTATACTACTTAGAGAAGTTATTAAGAAAATATATTTTCATAAATAGACAAAAAATCAAGGAAGAAATTAGACTGAAAAACAAGATTATTCCGATTCTTGATTTCATGATTGAACGAGGTTCTATACACGGATATTTATTAAGAGAAAGTATTTTGTGACGCAAGAGTTAAACAACTATTACCAACAAAATAGCTGGCAATATCTCAAAAAAAATATAACTGTGAAAAGTATAAATATTGAAAAATGCATTTAAAGAAATTACAGAATGAATGGAACCGCCTCTGCACCTCTGTTCTGAGCAAATAGAAATATTTAGGAAAATATAATGAACAAAGAAGCCGGAAGAAAAATAATAGCGGAAAGAGTTGAAGAATTTGAAAAGAATAAAGCAATTCTGACCAAAAAAGGTCACGGGGAAACAAATATTCGCTCAAATTATATTGACATCATGTTCAAGGCTTTAGGCTGGAACATGAAAAGTCATTATGAAGTAGTCAGAGAATTTTCTCAGAGAGATAAATCAACTGATAGCGGAACAAAAAAAGTAGACTATGCTTTTAAAATTAATGGAAAATTAAAATTCTTTATCGAGGCAAAAGAAGCAAGCGTTGATTTAGAAAAAGATAAATCTGCCATTTACCAGGCAAAAAGATATGCTTATTCTTCAAATGGCAAAGCTCCTATTGTCATTTTAACTGACTTTGAAGAATTTCGGGTATTTAATGTTATAAAAGCCCCATTGATGGACAATACTGACAGAGAATTATTAAAATCTCATACAATGAGATATACAGATTATCTTGAAAAATGGGACTTACTTTGGGACACTTTTTCCAGAGAAGCTGTTGAAAATGGAAGTCTTGATAAACTCAGAGGTAAAATCGACAAGAACACCAAAACAATGGATGTCGATTTCCTTGAACAAATAACAAACTGGCGTGAATTACTTGCTAAAAATATTGCTATAAGAAATGAAAATCTAAATGTTGATGAAATAAATGAAGCAGTTCAAAGAATTTTAGACCGACTTGTTTTTATTCGCAACCTTGAAGATAGAGAAATTGAACCAGAGAACACTCTCCTCGATAAAACGAAGAAATCAGAGAACATTTATAAATCATTAATCCCGATATTCAATTCTTTAAATACAACCTATAATGGTCTTCTTTTTAAAAAGCATTTTTCCGAAGACATCATTGTTGATGATAAAACGATTCATGATATTATTCGTCAAATGAGTTATCCTGTTTCCCCATTTCAATTTGATGTTATTGAACCTGAAATACTTGGTCGTATTTATGAAAAATTTCTTGGGAGTAAAATTCGATTAACAGACAGCCATAGAGCCAAAATTGAAGAAAAAATAGAAGTAAGAAAAGCAGGTGGTGTTTATTATACTCCTGAATATATTGTTGAATATATTGTAGAAAATACTGTCGGGAAAAAGATTGAAGGTCTTACGCCAGAAGAAATAAAGAAAATCAAAATCGTTGACCCTGCTTGTGGTTCTGGAAGTTTTTTGATTGGAGCATACGCATATCTTCTTGATTATCACCAGAAATGGTATACTGAAAATCATAAAAATAAAACGTACCAAGCTGATTGGTATAAAACCAAAGATGGTGAAATAAAAGTCACGTCTTGAAAAACGTGGTGACATATCTAAGAAACAATATCTTCGGTGTTGATATAGACAAAGAAGCAACTGAAGTTGCAATAATGAGCCTTTATCTAAAAATGCTTGATGATGGTTTTGATAAAGGGGAAAGAGATTTATTTTTTGTAAAAGGTTCTATTTTACCAGACATGATTGAAAATGTTAAATGTGGAAATAGTTTAATTGGAAATGAATATTTTGATTCTAGATTAAATTTCTCAATGGAAGAATTTAATTATATCAAACCGTTCGATTGGGATAAAATATTTTTTAATGAATTAAAAATTAATGGTTTTGATTGTGTGATTGGTAACCCACCTTATGGTGCTTCTTTTACAAAAGAAGAATTAGAATATTACAAGATAAAATATTCTAATTCTGTTTGGAGAGGTGAAAGTTATTTGCTTTTTGTTGAAAAAGCTTTACAAATATTGACCAAACATGGGTTATTTGGTTTCATTATCCCAGATACTTTACTTAATCTTGGTTTTACTTCAAAATTAAGAAATTTCATATTGAAAAATTCATTTATACAAAATATTATTTTATTACCTTCAAATATATTTTCTGGTGCAACAGTGGATACAATAATAATAACAGTACAAAAAGAAGAAAAAAATGATTCTTTTATTAAATCTGATGTTAATGTTATTACTTTTAATAAAAAAAGAACAATTACTCAAATTGATCAACCAGATAAGGAATTTATAATTAATACGGAAATTTGGTTTAATCAGGATTCATTTAACGTTAAAACAGATTCCATAGAAACCGAATTATTAGAAAAAATAGAATTAAATAAGAAAAAAATAAAAGATTTTTCTGAAATGTTTTCAGGTATAAAAGCCTATGAAGTTGGCAAGGGAACACCACCACAAACTATGAATATTAGGGATACAAAGCCATTTACATCAAATGAAAAATTGTCTTCTGATTGGCAACCACTATATGACGGAAAACATATTGGTAGATATCAACTTCTATGGAAAGAAAATAATTGGATCAACTATGGTCAGTGGCTAGCTGCACCTCGAAATCCAGAAAATTTTGAAGGAGAAAAAATTCTAATCAGAAAAATTACCGGGAAAACGTTATTGTCAATGTATATACCATATACATCTTATTGTAATACTTTATTATTTGTACTAAAGATTAAAGATAACTTTATATCATATCCTGCATTAACTGGTTTTCTTAATTCATATTTAATTGGATGGTATTTTAGAAAAAAATTTCAAATATCAGATGATGATACTTTTCCGCAAATAATGATAAGAGATATTTTAGAATTTCCTATACCGTATGTTGAACAAAATATTTCATCAAATATATCAACATGTGTAACTCAAATAATAAGTTTATATGAATCAATGGAAAAACTAAAAAGTGAATCAGATATATCAAGTTGCCAAAACAGTATCAAATATCTTGATGAAAAAATTAATTATTTAGTTTATCAATCATATGGTCTTACATCTGATGAAATTAAAATTATTGAATCAACATAATGAAATTTTTCTGGAAAGATGTCGCCTTTTTAACTCGCTTTATTTAATTCCTTTTTATCCTGCTGGTAGTTAATGCCAACAACTTTTTCATGTACCCAGCTTTTTGGTTTCATTGACCATCTCCCGGGATTTTTTTCGTACGCCTTTAGATATGTTTCCCGTCGAGTTTCCAGTATCTTAATGTCTTTTCCATAATGCCTTTCAAAAGGCGTTACATAGCCTATACCTGAATGCATATGTTCGTAGTTATACCAGTGCACAAAACCCTTCACCCAGAGACTGGCATCCTCAATTTTGGAATTCGAGTTTGTCGGTAATGTATAATCGAATGGGATGCTAAAACAAAAACCCCACATCCACAAACGGCATCACCAGCCCCCGGCGCCCCCCCTTCCTCTTCCTGCCGAACTCCTTCTCGATTTTATAATCGTAGTTGATCCAGCAGTTGATCCCGATACGGCAGAAGGGGGCGACGATGAAGCCGATGCCTCCGCCCCCGCCGAAGGTGGTGTCGTTGATGACCCCCCGTGCGTTGATGCGGGGGGATTTCCAGCGGTAGGACGAATGGGCCACGCCGAAGAAGAGTACCGGTTCAAGGAAATCGACCGGGGTCGGGATGTAGAGGGCCGGTGCGGCCAGGACGGATAGGAGCTGCTCTCCCCTCGAGACGATGGGCCCGTTTTTTTTCCCGGTGCCGAAGACCCAGACCCCCATCACCCTGGCGGCAAGAAGGGGGAAGGGGCGGTACTCCGCCTGGAGGCCCGCGGCGATGCCGTTGAAGGCCGCGCCGGCCATCCACTTCTTCCGTGTCGGCGCCGTTTCCTCCTCTGCCGCGAACGCGGCGGAGCCTGCGATGAGTAGTGCCATGAAAAGATGCACCGCGCGCGTCATCGCTCCGGCCCCGTCATATCAGCTCGAACACGAGGGTCAGGGCAAAGTAATCGGTTCTGCTGTGGTAGAACTGGCCATCCAGTGACGGGCCGTGGTAGTAGGAGAGCATGAGCTGGATGGTGGGCCGGTAGTCCCCGCGGCGGGCGGCGAACTCCATGCCGAGGGCGTAGTGGCCGCCGACGGCCCAGTGGTTGTTCTGCCAGTTCCTGAGATGGCCGGCGAGGAAGGGCTGAAAGGAGAGGCCCCGCGCGACGGTCACGGCGCCGAAGGGCCTGAACTCGGCGCCGTATTCGACGTAAAACGGATCGAAGCGCGCCCCCTTGAAGGAGTGGACCACGGCCCCGGCGCCGCCGTAAAACCTTGCCTGGGGGATCGGTTCGTATGAGACGAAAAGGTCGGCGCACTCGTTGCTGACGTTCCGGCGCGGGATTTCCGGGTAGAGGAGGATGAATTCGTCGCCGAGGTGGGACGACATGTGCCAGAACCGGAACTGGAGCGCGACGGTGCCGATCCGGTAGGTCGTGGGAAAGGCGAAGTAGTAGTCTGTGTTCAAGAGGGTCGATGCGTCGCCGAGCCATCCCGTCTGTTTCTTGAAGGCGAAAAGGGCCCAGAGCCCCCCCTCTATGTTGAACTGCAGCTCCCCGGCGGGCAGGTCCCACCGGTAGATCGGCAGGCGCGATCCGAGGGAGACCGCACCGAACATGCCGTCCCTGCCGAGGACCCGGCTGTTGACGCCGTCGCGCCTGCGGTAGTCGTTGAATGCGTCGTCGTGATAACGGATCCCCCCCGAAAAGGCGGTACGTCGTGGGTCGGCGATAAAGGCGGGCATGAGGCGTGTCCCCGGGAGCCATCCGTCGCCTGTTGAATCGGGATGGGCCAATTGTGGCGGCCCATTATGATACGAGTGCCGGTCGTTTTCCGGGGTAGGCGCATCGTCCGGGAACGCGGCGGTGTGCCCGGGGACGCATAGCCATAGGGCGATGATGAGCGCGGATAGTGGTCCTGAAAGCCTCACTCGGTCCCGTCCCCCGGATGTTAAATGTCGAGCCATGAATCTGAGAAGAGCGACTCACCGGTAAGCACGCGTACGGTCTTGGCGTAGATGGTTTCCTCGTCGTCGAGGGAGGCCATGTCAACCGTCTCCCCTTCCATCATCCCGTGCACCAGTTTCACGATAGTCTTCTTCTCCCCCGCCGCGATCTCGGCGATGACGTCGTCGAAGGCGTCCACGATGGCGGAGGAGAGGCCCTGTTTCATCAGCATGATAAGGTAGGCGCGGTTGAGCCAGGGGCGGAGATGGTCCGGTACCCCGCTCGAAACGTTGGAGAGCCCGCAGATCGTGCGCGCCTCCGGGGCGATCTCCTTCACCATGGCCAGGAATTCAAGGCAGGCCATGAGCTGGGCGGTCTCCATCGATACGGGCGTGACGATCGGGTCGACCCATACCCTGTTCATGGGCAGGCCCGTTTCGCCCGCCTTCTGCATGAAGTCGACGAGAAGCATGGCCCGCTCGTTGGCGTCCCGCGGCATTCCCTCGTCGCTCCATAGAAGGGCGATGCAGTCGGCGCCATGGCGGGTCGCCATCTCAAGGCCTTTTTCGAACCGGGAGGTCTGAAGGGACACGGAGTTGATAAGGGGGGGCCTGGCGCAGGCCATGATGCCCGCTTCCACCGCCTCCATGTTGGTGGTGTCGAGGGAGAGGGGGATGTCCGTCGCCTCCTGTATCGTCCCGACGAGCCAGGGAAGGAGCTCGTGGCCGTCCTTTCTGGCGGGACCGATGTTTACGTCGATCCGGTCGATCTTCTGCTCCGCCTGGCGCCGCGCCATCTCCCGGATCGGCTCCGGGTCGCGCGCTTTCATGGCGGGGCCCAGGGTCTTCGACATGACGTTCAGGTTTTCGCCCACGCGGATGAATGTCTGCATATGCCTATATCCTGTACTGTTTCATGAATGCCGGGATATGCGCCGCTTCGCGGGGGCCGATGGTGATCGTCCAGTCCGGGAGTTCGTCTTCGAGCTCCCCGCTGATCGACGCCGAGTAGCCCGGGATCACCAGGGACCGGTGCGACACCTTTTCTGCGATGCCGCACTTCTTGACGAAGGGCCCGATGGTATCGGCGACGAACTTGCCCGCCGCCCAGGCGGTGAGGACGCTCAGGCCCTCCACGTCCATTATCAGGAGCCAGGCGGGAAGCCGGCTCCCCTCGATCTCCCCGGAGACGATGAAATAGGTAAGGGAGAAGTTCGTGGTGATCAAAACCGGTGAGTTTTCGTCAGGGTTGTTGATCGGGTAGATCCCCTGCTCGGTCGCCATGGGGCGCTGGGGGTCGGTGAAGATGTTCATCCGCTCCACCAGGAGGGGGAAGAGGCTCTCCCCCTTGAGATCCGACATCACCGCGATCCCCGCGTACTTGGCGATGAAGACCGAGGCGATAAGGGTCTCCTCCATCAGATCATCCGTCATCTCGCAGGGAAAGACGATGGTGGGGTAGCCGAGGGCGCGGAAGGAGCTTTTGACCGCCGCGCGGCGGATGACCACCTGGTCCTCGAAGGCCTTTTTCATCGTCCTGGCGCCGGAATCGATGACGATCTCCTTCACGCCCATGGAGGAGAGCTTTCCGGTCAGGTCGATCACCTCATCGATGTTCGCGCCCCTCACCGCGACGGGACACTTGTTCTCCAGGGCAAGGGCGCCCACCTCCGCGGCGTTCCCGGGTGTTGCGGCATAAAGGAGCGGCCTCCTCGACACGACGGGGGCGAGGCCCGCCGCGAGCACGGCCGGGCTGTCGCTTATCAGGATCAGTCCCGCATCCACGGCACCGGCGGCCTTCTCCACCAGGGCCTTGAAGGCGGCGGAATCCCCGGTGACCGACTTCAGGGCCACCAGGTCGGCGGCGATCTCGATGCCGACGCGGTTATACCGGAGTCGTTTGAAATCGGCCAGCCGGCGGTCGATCTCGGGGGCGGGCATGTCGTCGGTGACGAGAATGGCGATTCCCGTGGGGCTTACAAAGGTCTTCTCATGGCGGAAGAGGACGGTCTCTCCACCCGTTTTAAAGCCGCCGATCGACACCGGCGCGACCGGGGGGGCGGAAGCCGATTCAAGCTTGGCCTTCGATTCCTCGGATACGTGGGGACAGCTGGAGAGCTCCGCCTGGCCCGCCGCGAGCTTCATCGCGAAGGCAAGGCAGGTGGGGACCCCGCAGTCGCCGCAGTTGGTCTGGGGCAGGAGTTTGTAGATTTCGATTCCGGTCAGCGCCATGGTACTGCTCCTCTTCTTTCAGTCAGTATCGATCATACAATGAGTACAAGTCATATTTCCTCATGCGTGAAAAGGTTGCCTCGCGCCCCCTCTCCGTTGGAGAGGGGGGCGGGGGGGTGAGGCTCAAAACAACGGCTCCATCGTCAGCGCCGGGTGTCCCTTTTCGGTCAGGAAGGGGAGAATCTCCTCCTCCGTGGTGCCGATCGTTTCGTCGGCGATCTTATCGAGCAGGTCCGGCTCGCCGATCCGGGCGGCCTGCTCGTTGAAGCGCTCACGGATCTCCTCCTTGAGGGAACGGGGCATCCAGACAACGCGCCTGATTCCCCCCTCCGCCATCAGAAATTTTTTGCTCGTGATATAATATTTGCTGTGGCCCACGAAGCCGGGGGTGATGTTGCCGCCCCCCACCATGCCCGCCAGTGTGGTGAACTTCATGCCGGAGGGCGTCATTACCGCCGTGTCCCGGTCCACGGTCATCACGCCGTTGCAGAGGGGGAGGATCGCCGCGATGCACTCGAAGCAGCCGCAGGACGTCATCGGGTTGCGCATGATGCTGTACGCGTCCACGGTGGTGACGGTGCCGCGCGAGGCCTTCGCCACGAAGTCGTCCACGCCCTGCCAGCGCCCGTATTTTTCGTCGAGGACCCTTCCCTTGGGCACCGGCTGGTTCGGCCCCGTGGGATTGATCTCGAAGGATGCCTTGCAGTCGAGCCAGTTGTAGGCCCCGCAGAGTCCGGTCCGCTCCGGCGTGACCACGCATACGTGGTTCGGCGCGAAGGACTGGCAGAGGAGGCATGAATAGAAGGGGTCCGTGTCCTCGTCCGTCATGCCGGCGATCCGCTCGTCGCGGGTGCGGTAGATGGCGCGGGCGCTTGCGAGGACCTCGCGCACCTTTTCCTCTTCCGTGTATATAAAGACCTGGGCCTTGTCGAATATGGAACCGAAGTCCTGGTGAAGCTTGCTGTGGAGGATGTTGCCGAGGTGCGAGAGGCGGAAGCCCTTTTCCACGGCCTGCTTGCTGACACGCAGCCAGGCGATATCGCGCTGGCCGATGTGCATCACTCCCTGGGCGTAGTTGATCAGGTGGTGAATCTGGCGCTCGAGTATCGGCTCGAAGTCGGCCTGCATTTTCCGTCCCGCCACCTCCACGCGGATGGCCAGGGGGAGGGTGCTCCCCGGGGGCATGTCGGTGATTTCGGGGCCGACGACCTCTATTTTATTGTCCGTGATTTCGTTCATCTCGCCCGATACCACGAGCTCGACGGCGGGCGTTCTTCCGCCCCCCGCCTCGAGATAGATGTCGTCGCCGCGCACCCGCTCCCCCTCGAACGCGGGCCCGTAGGCCACCGGGACCGGGACCTTCGAGATCGAGACCTTGAGGCCCCTCACCTCGACGGCGCGGGAGACGATGTCCTCATGCGGGACATTGGACACCACGTGCTCGTAGGTGCAGATCCCCGAGGGGAGTATCTGCGGGGTGGGGGTGTCCGTGATGATCGGGAAGCCGTAGTTGATGCAGCCCGCCCCGTTGGCGTACCATTCGTCGCTGACGAAGCCGAAGGTGATGCCGAAGGCGAAGACCCGGTCCTTGTTGTAGATGAGTATCTTCCGGTAGTCGCCCGGTTCTATCCCGCCGAAGGACATGGCGGCGCGGGTGGCGAACCCTATCGAGAATACCGTGGCGCTCACGTCACGCCCGAAGGGGACGAGGCGCGTGGGCCAGCCGATCTGGACGCCCTGGCTCACCAGCTGTTCCGACATGGTCCCGCCCTCCGTGGCGGCGCTCATGAAGACGTAGAGGTTTTTTTCCTGGAGCTCCAGGGCGATCTTCGCCGCAACGGCGGGGTCTTCCGGCGCCCCGAGCATCGCGGCGAAACCGGGGGCCGTGCCGTCCACGAACTCGACGCCCCGCTTTCTGAGGATGACGTCGTCCGCGGCCCCGAGCCATATCGTTTTATCCGTGGGGTCCTCTCCGGGTGCGTAGGCCGAAGGGTCGTCGATGTAGCGTATCGCCTCGATCAATTCCTCGGCGAAAAAGGTCGCCATGCCCGCGTCGAGGGCGGGTCCCAGAAAGGGGAGGTGATGGTGCTCCCTGACCGGCGGGGGCAGAAGGTCCCTGCTGACCCGGATAACATGCTCCATGTCCTCCAGCTTCCGGACCTTGTATCCGAGTATGCCGTAGATCACGGGGAGGTAGTACCCGGTGTTCGGGAAGGCGACTTCCGCCGAGGGGCCGTAGGCGTCGATGGCCCTCTTCACCTCCTTCTCCGCCCGGTCAACGATGGAATAGGCGCCCCGTATCGCCGCTGATGCAATTATCTTGGACAATGTAAAACTCCTCTGCGATTCTTTGTGGTGGTATCCCTCACCCCCCGGCCCCCTCTCCCACAAGGGGGAGGTTGTGGCGCTCCCCCTTCTCCCCGCGTGAGAAGGGGGGCAGGGGGGATGAGGTCACGCCAGCTCCCTTCTGTCGGCCATGTCGAAAAGCACGCGCTCCCGGGCCTTGTCGATCCCGAGCTCCTTCCGTTTGCGGTCGATGTGCGCGATCATCTTCCGGGCCATCTCCATCGGGTCAGCGGCGAAGTCCCACCGGCCCCCGTAGGTCGATTCCATTTCCTCGAAAAGGTGCTTCGTGAGCTCCGGGCTTCCCGACGCCGGCCAGGTCACGCCGAACACGGTATAGACGCCCGAGGCGGCGAAGTAGTGCCCGATCGACACGGCCTTTTCGCTCATCCATTCCGGGGCGGCCCCGGCGGCAGGAAGGTCGCTGATGTCCTCGCCGAGTCCGCCGTCCCTCACCACCGCCGTGGCGGCGATCAGGATGCGGCTGTTGTCAACGCAAGAGCCCATGTGGAGGACCGGCGGTATGCCCACGGTCTCGCATACTTCTGCCAGTCCCGGCCCTGCGTGCTCGCGCGCCGACTCCGGTGTGAGGAGCCCCTCCTTGCCGCAGGCGATGGCGGCGCAGCCCGTGGTGAGCACCAGGACGTCGTTTTTGATGAGCTCCTTGATAAGCGTCAGGGTGTTGCCGTCGAGGACGGTGCGCGCGTTGTTGCATCCCACCACCCCCGCGATGCCGCGGATCCGGCCGTTGATGATGTTGTCGTTCAGCGGGCGGTACGAGGCGCGGAAGGTGCCGCCCAGCATGTAGTTGATGGTCTCGTGGCTGAAGCCGGCGACCATGGGTGATTTCGACTTCGGAATCAGGACTTCCCCTTTCCTTGCGGGAAAATTTTCCACCGCCGCCTTTATGATTCCGAGGGCGCTGTTGAGGGCGTCATGCTCGTTGAATTCCATGCGCGTGGAGCCGGTGATGTCCGCCTTCGGGTTCGTGGTGATGAGCTTCGTATGATAGCATGCCGCCACGCTTGCCAGGGACTGCATCACGCACTGCACGTCGACCACCATCGCCTCCACGGCGCCGGTGGTGATCGCGAGCTCCTGCTGGAGGAAGTTCCCCGCGATGGGGACGCCGTGTCGCATCAGCACCTCGTTGGCCGTGCAGCAGATGCCGGCGATGTTGATGCCCGCGGCCCCCTTCGCGCGGGCGAGGTCGAGCATCCGGGGGTCGCGCGAGGCGATCACGATCATCTCCGAGAGGAGCGGCTCGTGGCCGTGGACGATGATGTTGACATGGTCCTCCCTGAGCACGCCCAGGTTGACCTCCGAGTAGAGGGGCACGGGGGTGCCGAAGAGGATGTCCTGGAGGTCCGTGGCCAGCATCGATCCCCCCCATCCGTCCGCCAGGGCCGCCCGGGTCCCCTGTTTCATGAGGCTCCGGTAGTCCTGGTCCACGCCCATGTGGGTCCGGTGCATTATCTCCACGACCTCGCGGTCGATGCCGCGGGGCGTCACGCCCTCGGCGCGCCAGATCTCCTGCCGCCGCTTCGGCGCCTTCCTGACGTAGTGGAGCTCCCCTTCCTGCTGGCCGAATTGCGCGAGGGCGGCTTCGCCCACCGCTATGGCGATGCGAGAGATGTCCCCGTCATCGACGGCGATCCCCAGATCGAGGGCGACGGCCAGGAGCTTCTGCTCGTCCTTAACCGAGTAGCCGGGTATCTCCCCCCGGGCCGCGGCGAGGAAGGTCTGGGCCACGCCCCGGCCATGGTCGGAGTGGGCCGCGGCACCGCCGGCGATCATCCTGATGAAGTTCCTCGCCGATATGGTTTCGGCGGTGGCGCCGCAGAGGCCGACTTTGCGAGGGGCCCCTTCCTTCTTCGGCGCCGGCACGCGGCAGGGCCCCATGGCGCAGTTTTTACAGCAGTCGCCCGCCGCCCCGATGGGGCAGGGCTTCATATCCGCCGCCCGGCTGAACACGGTGTCAACCGAGTCCTTTTTGACTTTTTCGTATATCTCCTGTGATGCCTTGTCGGCAAACAGTTTCTTTCCCTCTGACATGTTGTGCTCCTTCAAATAAATCTCCCATTCCCTCTCCCGTCAAGGGGGAGGGAGCGTGCGCTATCCCATCAATTTGTCAATCATACCCTTCACCAGCTTCACCGACTCAGGATGGCGCAGGATGAGTATGTCGGCCCCCGCCACGAGGAGGCTCATGGCGGTGATGCACTCCATCAGTATGGCGCGACGCCCGGCGTCACCCATTGCCGGTTCGTCTTCCGCGGATATCTTCGCTTCCTTGGTTTTCCAGACCTCGATCCCCACGTTGCAGATGATCGGGTGCTGGAGCTTGTCGTCCTCCTGGACCAGGGCCGCCATCCGGTCGCGCTCCATCACGGAGTAGGTGTACTCGAGGCCGTATCCAAGGGGGCCCGTCGTGGGATCGACGAGTATTGTATCGGCGGGTACGCCCAGGTTTCCGAGAAGGATGTTCAATTGCTTCGCAAGGTTCACGTCGATCGGCGAGGAGGCGACGACCAGGTGATGGTAGGCCAGGGCCCCGGCGCCGATCTGCCGGTAATCGGCCTCTTCGACGGGGCCCAGGGCGATGTTCTTCCCCTCGCACTCCTCGGCGACGAGGCGCAGGAACTCCGTGTCCTTCTCGTGGCTCCCGACCCCCCAGAGTATCACCGGCACCTCGACGGCGTCGATGACCTTCTTCGCGATATCCGCGGCCTCGCGGGCGCTCCGGTCCAATCCGTTCGGGTCGATGCTGGTCATCTGAAGGGCGATCAGCTCCGCGCCGTAGGACTCGACGTTTTTTCTCGCCCACGCCGCGGGGTCGTCGAGCACGTCACGAAAGGGTTCGAGGACGGCATCGGGCCACTCCTCCGGCGCGTGGTCCGGTACGTCCATGGCGATCCGGGGCGGGTGGGGCATGGAGCCCTCGAAAAGATGAAAGGGGTAGGAGGTGGCGCCCCCCACGGTGACCGCCTTCGGCCCCGTGCCGAGGGTCACCTCCCTTATCGATCCGGTGTATTTTATTGCAGGTATTTCGTATGCCATGGTTCTTCTCCTTATCTCTTCTTCTCGCTTCCGTACCATTCGTCCGAGTACCAGTAGCGCTCCCCGCTTTTCAGGTAGCGAAGCATCTCTTCTTTCGTGGCGAAGTGCCCGCGCCAGCCCATGTTTTCGCCCACCCCGATCGTGTCGGGGGTGCCGGCTTCATAGGTTTCGGCGAGGACTTTGACCTTTCTGCCGGTATGATCTTTCTTTTCGATTGTTTTGAATTCCATTGTCACGCCTCTTGTATCCTTTGTGCCCTCACCCGCGGCCCCTCTCCCACGGGGAGAGGGGGGATGCGGAACTCATTCGAGCATCATTCCCGCGGCCAGTTTCGCGGCCCGCACCGTATTGAGCATCAGCATGGTGATGGTCATGGGCCCCACGCCCCCCGGGACCGGGGTGACGGCGGCCGCCCTTTCCTTCACCGCGTCGAAGTCGATATCCCCTCGGAGGATCGCCTTGCCCTCGGGGGTCGTCCCGATCCGGTTGACGCCGACGTCGATGACCACTGCGCCCTCCTTCACCATGTCCGCGGTCACGGCGCCGGGGACCCCGGCGGCGACGATCAGAATGTCGCCGCGCAGGGTGTGCTCCTTCAGGTTCCTTGTCCTCGTGTGGCAGATGGTCACCGTCGCGTTCGCGTCCTTCCGTTTCTGGACCAGCATCATGGCGATCGGTTTTCCCACCAGGTTGCTCCTGCCCACCACCACCACCTCGGCTCCTTCGATGGGCACCCCTGAGCGGACGAGGAGCTCGTGGATGCCGTAGGGGGTACAGGGATAGAATCGCGCGTCTCCGATCATCAGCCTCCCCACGTTGACGGGATGAAAGCCGTCCACGTCCTTGTCCGGGTCGATGGCGTAGAGCACCCGGTTTTCTCTGATATGCTTCGGCAGGGGAAGCTGGACCAGGATGCCGTGGATGGCGGGATCATCGTTGTAGCCGCTTATTATTTCGAGGAGACGCTCCTCCGTGATGTCCGCGGGACGGTTGTCCTGGATCGAATGAAATCCCAGTTCCCGGGCGGTCCTCTGCTTTCCCGTCACATAGCTCATGGAGGCGGGGTCCTCGCCCACCAGGATGGTGACGAGACCGGGAATGATTCCGTGACGCTCTTTTAGAAACGCGGCCTCTGCCTTCAACTCCCCCCGTATCTGGTCGGCAATCTCCCTGCCGCTTATGATTTTCGCCGTCATTGGTTCCTCCCGATTAGTTGGCACCTATATACTATACGACTATCTATCAAATAATATTTGCATGGCAGCGTAAAAAAATCATCCCCCCGCCGGACATGCAAAAAAACGCGCCCGTCAGAGTATTTTTTCCATCATTTCCTCGAACCGCATGACCGTTTTCGACGTATCGGGAAGGCGTGTCAGGGGTACCCCCCGAATTTCTGATTCCTCGATTTCCGGGTCCATCACCGTGTGCCCCAGGAAGGGGATGCCCGTTTCCTCGATTCCCTCCAGGAAGCGCACTCCCAGCTTTTCCGGGGTGCGGTTGACCAGGAGGAAACGCCGTGCCACCTCGATCCCGAGCTGATCCACCATATCGGAGAGTATTTTTGCCGTTTTGAGGCCCTTGAGGGAGTAGTTCGAACAGAAGACGAGGGTATCGATACGCGCCGCGGTCTTCCGGCTGAAGTGCTCCATGCCCGCCTCGTTGTCCACCACCACGTAGGGGTAGTTGCCGGTGAGGCCGTCGAAGTAGTCCTTCAGCATGGCGTTTGCGGCGCAGTAGCATCCTGGGCCCTCGGGTACCCCCATCACCAGCATGTCGATGTCCTTCCCCTCGGCGACGATGCGGTGAAGCACCGTGTCCAGATAGGCGCGTTTCGTGATGCCCGGAGGTATGCTCGATCGGTCGCGCAGAAAATCGGAAAGGGCGCCGCCGATGCTTTCACTCACCTCGATGCCGAGGGAATCCGCGAGATTTGCGTTCGGGTCGGCGTCGATGGCCAGCACCGGCGTCCTGGCGCGGTTCACAAGGGAGCGGATGAGAAGCGCGGCGACGGTCGTTTTCCCCGTGCCGCCCTTTCCCGCTACGGCGATTATCGTTCCCACACTAGTTTCCCTCCGCCCGGAATATCATACGGCCCCGCCGCCGTTCTTTCCCTTCCCCCGCGTCGTCTCGTGACACGGCCGGCCCGTATTCCTGAACCGCTCCATGACGGTCGGGAAGTTCCTCATTTCGGTATGGGGGAAGAAGAGGGATGCGACGTAGTGGTCCATGAAGGACCTGTTCTCGCTCAGCTCGAAGTTCGTCATCCGGGCCGCGATCCCTTCCACCTCGTCCAGCATCGTGCCGGAGAGGGCGCAGAGCCGCGCACCCGCGAGGGAGCCGTTGCCGATGAAGCTGAAGCGGTCGAGGGGCAGATCGGGGAAGAGGCCGACGATGATCGATTTTTCAATGTCGATATAGCCGCCGAAGGCCCCCGCGATGATGATCTCGTCGAGATCGTCGCTGTCGAGTCCCACGCTTTCGAGAAGGGTCATGTATCCGGCGTAGAGGGCGCCCTTCGCGCGCATGAAATTGTCGATGTCCGCTTCGGTGATGACGATCTCGCCGTCTATCCCGCTCTGTTCCGCCCCCACCAGGATGAATTCCATTCCGTCCCTCCCTTCACGAAGGCGGGACGGGGGAAGGCCCTGAATGAATTTTCCGTTCGGTTCGAGGATGCCGCACTCGAGGAGCTCGGCCACGATAGTGATGATGCCGGAGCCGCAGATTCCCTTCGGCTTTTCGTTGCCGATGGTGAATACCACGGCCTCGCAGGTTTCCGGGTCGATCCGTATCTCTTCTATCGCCCCGAAGGTGGCGCGCATGCCGTGGCGGATACCGCCCCCCTCGAAGGCGGGGCCCGCGGAGCAGGAGGCGGTCACCAGCCACTCGGCGTTGCCCAGGACGATCTCGCCGTTGGTCCCGATATCGATGAAGAGGGAGTTCGTATCGCGCCGGTGGAGCCCCGTGGCCAGCACCCCGGCGGTGATGTCGCCGCCCACGTAGCTCGCCACCATCGGCAGGGCGCGGAGGAGGGCGTGCTCCCCCAGGTGGATGCCGAGCTCGGCGGCACCAAGGAAGGGGGTCTGGCTCAGGACCGGGGTGTAGGGGGCGGCGCGGAGATGGCGGGTGTCGAGCCCGAGGAGGAGATGAATCATGACGGTGTTCCCGGCCACGGTCACGAGTGAAATATCGGAGCGGTCCGCCCCGGAGGTTGCCGTCAGTTCATCGATGATTCCGTTGATGGTGCCGATGACGGCCTTCCTGAGGGACTCCCTCCCCTCCGGATTCCGCGCGTGGACCATCCTGGTGATGACGTCATCGCCGTATCCGATCTGCCCGTTATAATCGGAGGCCGCGGCCGCAATTTCACCGGTCCCGAGATCAATGAGTTCGCCGCACAGGGTGGTGGTGCCCACGTCGATGGCCACGGCGTAGTGGCGCGAGGCGGTGTCGCCCGGCTCGAACCGGATGACCCTCGACGTCCCCTCGCTTCCCGGTTCCCGTGGCTCTTCGTGGAGAAGGGTCGCGGTGACGGTCCAGGCACCGTCCCGGAGGGCGTCCGGGAGGAGTCGGGTAGCGTGAAAATCGACGGTGACGGATCCATGTCCCGGCAGGCGTTTCAGGGCACGCAGGGTGCGCGTGAGATCGCTCGCGTTGTCCCCCGTGGTGGGAGGGTCGACGGTAACCGCCATTTTCACGATCGGGGGCGAGGGCGCACCCGAGGGTGCGGCGCCCGATGTGAGGGCGGCCAGGCGGCCCGTCGCTCTGCCGACCCGGTCCCTGTCGAGGGACCCCCGGTGGAGACGGGACTCCGGCGGGACCTCGATCTCCGCCGAAGACGTCCACCACGCTTTTGCACGCCAGGCGGTAGCCGCGGACGTACGCATCGTCGCCGATGAGCTCCTTCCCGCCACCCCGCACCTGTCCGCTCTTGATCAGCACGCGGCATTTTCCGCAGGTTCCCTGGCCCCCGCAGGAGGAGTTGACATGAATCCCTGCCGCATGGGCCGCCCGGAGGAGGTTTTCCCCTTCGCGGGCCATTACGGATACCCCGTCGGGAAGAAAGGTGATGGTTATCTCTGACATGCCCTGGCGCCTTCTCTCGTAGCGTTTATCCCCGATAGGTATCATGCTATGTCCTATCGTAGCGAAGGTTCAACGCCTTTTTTTTGGCCGTAAACTATATTACTATATCAAGATATATTGATATAGTAATATACGAACCCTTCAGTGTCAAGATTAATTTCTGGAATAATGGTGATTAATGAGTCTTTACCCGGCAGGCCCGGGCCAAAGGGTTAAAAAATGCCGACTACCTTTCTCCGTGCAAGGTCGACGTCGATGCGACGGAAGGCCGGATCGGACGCGGTCCCCGGCATAAGGCTGATGGCCCCGGCCACGGGTACCACGAATCCTGCCCCATGATAGATCAGGATATCGCGCACCGGCAGGAGCCATCCCGAAGGGGCCCCCTTGAGATTCGGGTCGTGGGAAAGGGAAAGGTGCGTTTTCACCATGCAGGTGGCGAGCTTTGAGAGTTCCGGGTCTTTCTCAATGGCGTCGAGCTTGGCCTCCGCGTCGGGGAGGTACTTGACGCCGCTCGCGCCGTAGACCTCCCTGGCGATTATCTCGATCCTCCGGGAGAGGGGCATGTCGAGATCGTAGAGGAACTTGAAGTCGGTTTTTTCCTCACAGGCGTCGATGACCGCGTCGGACAGTTCCAGGGCGCCCTCGCTCCCCTTCAGCCAGTGGCGTGACAGCGCCACGCGCGCGCCCGCGGCCTCGGCCTGGCGGCGGATCTCCGCGATTTCAGCCGGCGTGTCCGTGGAGAAGGGATTGATGCAGACCACCGGGTTGATTCCCGCCTTCTTCACGGTCTGGATGTGGCGTATCAGGTTCGCGCAGCCTCGTTCCACCATGCCGACGTTCTCCTCCATGTAGGCCGGGTCGAGTGGCTGGCCGGGCGGCACGGGTGGGCCGCCGCCGTGGCTCTTGAGGGCCCGCACGGTCGCCACGATGACCGCGCAGTGGGGGCGAAGGCCGCTGATACGGCATTTCAGGTTCCAGAATTTCTCGAATCCGATGTCGGCACCGAACCCGCTCTCCGTGACGTGGTAATCGGAAAGCTTCAGGGCCAGCTTGTCCGCGGCGATGGAGGACTGGCCGATGGCGATGTTGGCGAAGGGCCCGGCGTGGACGAAGAGGGGCTGGCCCTCCAGTGTCTGGAGCAGGTTCGGCTTGAGGGTGTTGAACATCCAGGCGGTCATGGCGCCGTCGACCTCGAGGTCGGCGGTGGTGATCGGGGCGCCGCTTTTGCTGTGGGCCATGACGATTTTTCCGATACGTTCCCTCATGTCCGCCATGCAGGACGACACGGCGAGTATCGCCATCAGCTCGGAGCTGGCGGTGATCTGGAACTTCGACTCCATGAGGAAGCCGTCCGTGGGGCCGCCCATGCCGATGATGATCTTCCTGAGGGACTGGGCGCAGAAGTCGATCACCCATCCCTTCTCGATGCTCCTCGGTTCGATATCGAGGCGACGGAGCCCCTTCTTCGCCAGCATCGCGTCGTCGTAGTTGAACTCGTGCTGCATCCGCGCGGTGAGGGCCACCATGGAGAGGTTATGTGCGTTCATGATGTCGTTGTTGTCGCCGGTGAGGCCGAAGGAGAAGGGGGTCAGGGGGATGCACTGGGCGAGACCCCCGCCCGCGGCGCCCCCCTTGATGTTCATGGTGGGTCCCCCCGAGGGCTGGCGTATGGCCCCGGTGGCCCGTACGCCACGCCTGCCGAGACCCTGAAGAAGACCGATGGTGGTGGTGCTCTTGCCCTCGCCCAGGGGCGTGGGGGTGATGGCGGTCACGTCGATATATTTGCCGTCAGGCCTGTCTTTCAGGCGTTCGAGGACCGGCTCAAAATCTATTTTTCCGTAGTAGTGGCTGTTGGGCAGGAGCTCATCGTTCCGGATACCGAGCTCGTCGGCGAGCTGGTACACGGTCTTCATGCTTTTCTCGAATTCCTCTGCTATCTGCCAGTCGGCAAGTCGTGTGGGGTCCGGTGCGGACAAGGGTTTCTCCTCTTCGACTATTTGTCCGAAGATCGGCGAGTCCCTTATTTTCCGCAAGTTTTTTTTACTTCGGGTGCTCGATCGCGCTCACTCCTCCCGCGTCACCGCTATCGCGGCGAGGCCAAAGCCGACGCACCAGAGGTTGATGAAGGCGTTGAGGGCCAGGTCGAGGGACGAGAGGGCGTAGATCCCGTTTTGTATGTTGAAGCTGAAGTCGAGGACCCCCAGGAAGATGAGGGCACCCGCCGAGGCGTGGGTGAGGGCGCGGGCCGGACCACGGCGCCGGATGAGGGATACACCCGCCCAGGCCATCACGCAGGCCAGTATGCCGTCCGGGAGGGGGAAGGAGCGCTCGTAGGCCATGTAGCAGGGCGGGGCGTTCTCCGGGGCGAGGCCCACGGTAAAAAAGGCGATCCAGAAGAGGGCGAGCCCCGCGGCGGTGATGATCTCAAGGAGGGCGATAGCCCGTATGCGTCTATTGGTTTCCATCATGAACCTCCGCAAGGGGATGTAATGACGGACCAGCCGTCATTTCGTCTTGAGGGTGGCGCGGTCCAGCGTGACGAGCCATGCCATTGTCTCGTCCATCCCCCTCCGGTATGAAAGGCGCGGCACCCATCCGAGCTCGCGCCGGGCCTTGTCGATCGAGAACCTGAGACGCGAACCAAGATTCTTGACGATGTAGGTGGTAAGGAGGGGCCGGGAGCGGATTCTGAACAGGTTCCATGCCAGCTCCATCATGACGGCGGCGGCATAGGCCAGGCCGTAGGGGATATGGGTCGTCACCGGCGGGACCCCGAGGGTCCTCGCGATCTCGGCGCAGAATTCCTGGAGCGTGACCGATTCCCCGTCGTGTGCGATGTAGCCGTTGCCCACCGCGCGGGGATCCTCCGAAACCATCATCAACAGGTCGACGAGGTTTTTCACGTAGGTCGGCCAGACGATGACGTCCTTTCTCCAGAATATGAGGTCCCTTTTTATAATGGCGTCGGCCAGGTCGGGGACGAAGGTGCGGTCCCGCTCGCCGTAGACCCAGCAGGGATACACAATGGTCACGGGGAGGCCATGGTCGCGGTGGTAGCGCCGCATGATCTCTTCCGATTTTATTTTGAAGTCGGGGTAGGGCTCCCCCCATGGCCGGAGGGGAAAAGACTCGTCCATGATCTCGGATTCGTCGAGGCCGAATACGTCGTTGGTGCTGATGTCGACAAGGCGGGAAACGCCGGCCTCGCACGCGGCGCGGCAGATGTTTTCGGCGCCCCCGACCGTTACCTCCCTGAAAAGACTCCGGGGCGCCCAGTCGGTAACGAGGGCCGCGGTATGGAAGACGACCTTGGCGCCGTCGACGGCCTTTCGCACGGCGTCATAGTCGGCGATGGAGCCGAAGACGACCTCCACGCCCTTCCCGCGGAGCGACTCCGCGCCCGGATCTCCGGGGAGGGACAGCGCTCGGATACGGTCCCCCTTCAAGATGCAGGCGTCGACGATGTGGCTTCCAATAAAACCGGTGGCGCCGGTGATGAGTACCTGCCGCATGTCCTTGCTCCTTGCCCTATAGTTCCGTGATCCACCCTTTTCCCTGCAGATCCACCCCCCTTTTCATGGCGGAGAGAAATCGGGAGCGGAGGCGCTCCCCCATGAGGGCCCGCTTGACCGGAGGCAGGCGGAGGAAGCCTCCCAGGAACCCGCGCATGAACTTCTGGGTCACGCTTTCGGGGTCGTCGAATATCTGGTACTGGAGGGTGTTACGCTCGAGGGCCCCCAGGATCACTTTCTCGAAGACGGTTTCGGGATGAAGGACGCGGTTGTGCGCGGGGATGGAGCTTCAACGCATTTTTGGCCGCAGGACACGGCGCAGACGCCGCACCCCAGGCAGAATTTCTCGTCGATGACGGGGGTCATGCGGCGTTTCGTCAGCGCGGATTCCGCGGGTCGCATCTCGATGGCGTTGACCGGGCACTTCGCCGCGCACACGCCGCAGCCGTTGCATTTTTCCGTGTCCAGGCGGGCGATATAATTCGAGGTCACCACCGTATGGGCGTAGCCGTATGTGCTGATGCCGGCCAGGGCGTTGCAGCAGCACTTGCAGCAGTGGCAGATGAAGGTCACGTTGTTCTTGACGTTGTCGCCGCAGAAGGCGAGACCCAGCTCCCTTGAGCGGGCGATATTCTCCCGCATCTCGGAACGGGATACCTTTTTCGCCAGCTTGTTCCTGATCCAGTAATCCGCCGCGTATCCGAAGGTGGAGCAGGTGTTGAGCGGGTTCTTGCACGTTCTTGTCCCGATGTGCGTTTTCTCGTGGCGGCAGGAGCAGGTGCCGATGGAGAAGGTGTCGTGGGAATCGATGATGGCCGAGGCCTTCTCGTAGTCGAGTATCTCGGTAAAATCCTCCTCGGCGACCGAGCCTTCATGGGGGATGGCCCGCATGAGGGAGATGACCTGGCCGTCGCCGAAATTGGCCCCGTAGAAATCTTCGTTCAGGTAGTCATGGAAGAGGCGGGCCCATTTCTTGAGGTTCAGCTCGCCGCGGGTCCGCATCATGGTGAACTCGAAGATGCCGATGATCATGGGGGAGGGCATGTACCGGTATTCGCCGTTGACGAACAGGTCAATCACCAGGCCCTTGCCCGCCAGGGACTCGAGGAGGGTCCTGGTTCTCTTCTCATCGAGGCCCGTCACGCGGGATACCCGGTCCAGGGTCGAGAGGCCATAGGGCATTCGCGCGACGAGTCCGGCCTCATCCGGCGTGTAGAGCTCCTTCAGGATTTCATTGAGGGTCTCGCTCTGTGGGGATCTGGTGCCCAGAGAATCGATTTTTTCTCCCAGCTTCAGATAAACTTCTTTCGGTCCGAGATGTCCCATTCCCCGTGTACCCCCAGTGAAATTATATGTATACTATACCGGTTTCTGCGCATGTCAATACAAATAATTCCTCATGCCGATGGTAATCACGGGCGAGAATATGTTTCGGGCATGGATAACGGATTATTTTTACCAGGGAGACACCGAGTGAACGGCGGGTTTGAAGTCTTCCAGGTAATTGATGTGAAAGCAATGATCAATCGATAGAACGATCAATGCGCGATATATATGATCTCTGCGTGGCAGTGTCTCATTGCCCGGCAGGGTGATTCACGTCTTCAATCCTCCGCGTTCTTCTCGATATCGCCTTCCCACAGGTATTTTTTCGTTTCCGCGACGATGACGCCGCTCAGAACAATGAGGGCCACCAGGTTCGGCAGGGCCATCAGCATGTTCATCATGTCAGCCATGTCCCATATCAGCGGGAGGGAAACGACCGCCCCGGCCATGACCGCGGCGACCCAGAGGAAACGATAGGGTAGAATCGATCTCTTGCCGAAGAGGTACTCGATGGCCCGCTCGCCGTAGTAGGACCATCCCAGGATGGTGGAAAAGACGAAGGTGAGAAGGCCGATGGAGAGGATGATCGGGCCCACCACCGGTATCTCGCTGAAGGCGCGTTTGGTCATCGACGCGCCGTTGATCGCGCCGAAGTCCTCCGGGTGGAGGATGATGGTGCTCACCAGTACGAGGCCGGTGATGGCACAGACCACCACGGTGTCCCAGAAGGTCCCGGTGGCCGACACCAGGGCCTGCTTGACCGGGTTCTTGGTCTGGGCCGCTGCGGCGATAATGGGGGCGGAGCCGAGGCCCGCCTCGTTGGAAAAAAGGCCCCGCGCGATACCGAACCGGGCGGCCATCATCAACGACGCCCCGATGAACCCCCCGCCGGCGGCCTGTGGGCTGAAAGCCGACTTTACGATCAGGAGGAGGGCGGGTAGCACCGCCTCATGGTTGATCCCGAGGATTACGAGACACCCAAGCACGTAGAAGGCCGCCATGAAGGGGACAAGGAGGGTGCAGGCCCTGGCGATCGACCGGACCCCCCCGAGGATGACGAGGGCCGTCGCCGATGCGGCGATGAGGCCGGTGACCCAGCCCGGGATACCGAAGGATTCGCTCGCCAGTGAGGAAATCGCGTTGGCCTGCACCATGTTGCCGATTCCGAAGGCGGCAATGGAGGTGAAGGCGCAGAAGAGGACGGCCGGCCACTTCACCCCCATTCCCCGCTCGATGGCGTACATCGGCCCTCCGAGCATGGTGCCGTCGGAGGTGGTGACCCGGTATTTGACCGCCAGGACCGCCTCGCGCGTATTTCGTCGAGATGCCGAAGACCCCGGTGAGCCAGCACCAGAAGACCGCGCCGGGCCCCCCGAGGGCGATGGCGGTGGCCACCCCCACGATATTCCCGGTGCCGATCGTGGCGGCCAGGGCGGTCGAAAGGGCGCCGAAATGGGTCACGTCGCCACGGCCATCCGCGTCCTTTCGGATCGAGAGCCTGATCCCCAGCCAGATGTAGCGCTGGATGAAACGGAGACGGAAGGTGAGAAAGAGGTGTGTCCCGAAGAGAACGACCAGCATCGGCGGTCCCCATAGATATCCGTTGATCGATTTGATGATTTCATGAAACTGGTCCATCGGCCCTTCATCCTCCCCTGCGGAATTCTTCTATAGTCTTGCCCCTGATGCATTCTGCCAGCTCCCAGACGTAGCGGTAAATGTGCAGGCCCTTCGACGCGGCGATGATCTCGCCGTCCTCCACGCCCACCTCGGATGCGATATATTCCTTCATCATCTGCATGGCGGCCAGGTTTGCCGGAAAGCCGCCCCAGAGGTCCCAGGAGCGGAAATAGATGATGAAGTTGAGCCGTCCGTCCTGAATCCGCGTGTCGATGAGGCGGAGGCAGGGCGGGTCTTGCAGCAGCATATCCGCCGGATGCGCCACCTGGAGGACCATCTGGTTGTTCCTGTGTCCCTTGTTCTTATAGGTCCAGATCAGGAGCTCCATCTGGTTCAGGTAGGTCTTTCCGTCCTCGATGCTGATTATACCGCGGTTTTCCCACGCTTCGCGATCCTGGATCAGGATGTGCGCGTAATCATCGTTACCGTAGGTGTCCGGCGCGCCGAAGGGGATCTCGTATCTGCATATCCTCTGGCCGTAGGTGTACGATTCCCCCGGCTTCGCCTCGCCGGTCATGAGATAGGGGAGGTATCCGTTCAGGTAGTCGTCCGCCACCGGGTTGGGGAGGTTGTACTGCCCGGGGATCTGGGGGAGGAGGGGCCGCTCGCCCGGTTTTTTAATGCGCACGGTGATGTAGTCGAACTCGAGTCGTTTCTCTCCCGCGTAAGAGCCGCGGTCGATCGTGAAGTCTCGGCCCGCCTCCAGGCAGAGGTAGACCGCCTGGAACCAGGCGTCCGGCAGTGTGGTGGCTTCGATATGGGCCGGGTTGAGTCCGGTGTGCGGTTTTGTATTCATGGCGCGCTCCTGGATATACCATGATCTATACGACGACCATAGTATGGGGGAGACGCCGGGGATCTGTCAAGAAATAACGGTGCGGCGGGGGTGAATTGCGAAGTTAACCCTCCCCCGGCCGATCGATTTCCCGCGTCCCTGTTGCCGGAGTAAATAATACCATTGACACATGATAAAACAGCTTATATTAATACGGCATGATACGGTGCATCAGCATCTGCATTTTCCTGGGGATGAATTTTTGTTCCTCGTCGCTCTTTGCTGATGTCAAATTTTTCTCTTCGGAAAAAGTATCGAAGATCCCTCACGGTGCCTTGCTCCGTTCGCCGGCGCTTAACGCTCTGTACGTATTTTCGACGGATACGAACAAGCATTACATGGCCTACGACTTCGGCGCGAGGATTCCGGGCATATCATTTCGGGGAGGCCCGGTGGAGGCTGATATCGGGGGCGGCGGGGGTATCTTCACCCGCTTCCAGCTTTTTTCCGAGTCCTTCAATTTCGTGCACGCTGATTTTACCGGCGCCCTGTTTGTCGATCTGAAATACCGGGATTTTCTCTTCGAGACGACGGTCTACCATACCAGCTCCCACCTCGGGGACGATTATATACTCTACGACCAGGGCCCCATCAGAAATACCGGGTGGGAAGCCGTCAGGCAGTATATGTCATATGTAACGCCGGTTTTCGACATGAGCCTTGGAGTTGAATACAAATTTTCACGCCGGCCGTCGGATGTGATATTCTATCCTCTTTCATTTTTCCTCGGAGGCAGAATCGATCTTCTTGCAGCGGGTATTCCCCTTTTCATGGAAATGGAGCTGGAGTTGATAGCGGGATTCTATCCGCCCAACTTCGGAGTGAGAATAGGGATATATGTAAAATACATTTTAAACACGCTGATTCTCGGACATGCACCGGACGGGTATGAACCGCACGAGTTTTCGATTTATTACTATAACGGCTATTCGCGGATGGGAAGTTTTTATAACCGGAGGGAGAGCCTTGTTCTCTGCGGGCCCACGTTCCGCTATTGAATTTCCGAGCCCCTGTCTCTCATGTCTCGCGAGGAAGAACGCATCGGGCTCCCGGTGACAGATGCGGAGAAATCCTGTCGTATCACACGGCCATGATTTCCCGCCTGATATCAGCGATATCGATCTCAGTTTGCCGGACTATCCGGTCATCGTCAGCCTGTGCGGACCCGGCGGCGATACGATGTGGCAATCCTGACTGTGGGCGTGATCAGGTTCTTGAAGAGGGTCGATTCCGTGGAGATCATCGAAACGCTTATCGGGGAAATCGTGGAGGGCGTGAAGGGAAGCTGGAAGATCGTTCCCCAGAAGAAGATAGGCGTCTCTATTGAAAACTCTCTCAACCGGTCCCGGAATTATCGCTTGACGGGGGAGTTCGGCGGCCTTCAATAATGCTTCGGGAGAATTACCACTTTCAGCATGCGATGATCTCCCACCCGTACCTGGTTCCCCGGGAAACTCCCGGATGAAAGGTGGACGGAGCCGATGAATGGAAAAGGCAGCGCTGCCGATGAAGGGTTCACGCCATGACACCGCGGGTGAGATCCGCTCCCTTCTCGAGGAGGGGCTTCCCCGCTACCTCGACATACTCCGCGAAATGGTGGGAATCAATTCCCACACCCTGAACCCTGCGGGCGTTGATAGCCTGGGGGACCGCACCGCAGATCTCTTCAGTGAAATGGGCTTTTCCGCGGAGCGGATACCATCCGCGAACCCACGGTATGGACGGCATCTGCTTCTCAATCGGCCCGGCGATTCGGGGATGAGGATCGGCTGCCTGTCGCACCTGGATACCGTCTTCTCCATGGAGGAGGAGGAGCGGAACGGATTCCGGTGGCGCGTAGAGGGGGACCGGGCCTACGGCCCCGGCACCGCGGACATCAAGGGGGGTACGGTGGTGATGCTGATGACGCTGGAGGCCCTCAGACACGGGGCGCCCGCCGTTTTTGAAGCGATCGACTGGCACCTGCTTTTTGATGCTTCCGAGGAGATGGAATCGGATGATTTCGGCGCCCTCTGCAGGGCCCGGCTCGCCCCGGCGGGCACCCCCGGTGCGATGGCCTGCCTGGTATTCGAGGCGGGCACCGCCCGTGGTTCCGGCCACAATCTGGTGACGTCCCGGAAGGGGAGGGCCGAGTTCAGGTTTCGCGTCGAGGGGAGGGGGGCCCATTCAGGCGTGGCCCACCGGAAGGGCGCCAGTGCGATCAGGCAAATGGCGGACCTTGTCATTTCAATTGAAGGGATGACCGATTACAAAGCCGGACTCACGGTAAATGTGGGTAGTATGGAGGGAGGGGGCCAGATCAACCGCGTACCCCACCTTGCCGAGGCGCGGGCGGAGATCCGTGCCTTTGACCCCGAAGTCTTTGACGCTGCAGTGGGGGATATCATGGCCTTTGATGGCTATTCCACGGTCCGGAGCGCCGACGGCGGCTTCGCCTGCCGGACAAGGGTCGATCTGGTTCGGAGTGTTCCCGCCTGGCCTGTAAACGTCGGGTCCGACAGGCTTTTTGAAGTCTGGCAAAGGGCCGCCCGCTTGCTCGGCGGCGATGCACGCCAGGAGAAACGGGGCGGCCTGAGTGACGGCAATTTTACCTGGGACCTGATACCCACGATCGACGGCCTCGGGCCCGCCGGGGGGAACCCCCACTGCTCGGAGGCCGACCCTGAAAGCGGGAAGGAACAGGAATATGCGGTACCGTCATCCTTTATACCGAAGGCCCTCCTGAACGCCATGGCAATCATCACCCTGGTAGAGGAAGAGGGCCTGTTCTGAGCCCCTGAACCCCGCTAAAAGCGGATCAGCCTGAAGAATCAATCAATATACCCATCCGAGAAAACCAACCGCGATGATATTCATGATTACCGGGACTGAATACACGACGCCAAGCATGGTGAGTTTTCCCTTCATGGTTTTAAGATGAATCATGAGAATTGCCGCGCAGAAAAAATGGAAATATCCGATAAAGAAAATCAGCCATACGCCGCTGAATGAACGCATCCAGAACGGGTATTCCCACACGAGATGCCCGCCGATATTGAGGAGTACCTCAACAAAAACGCAGAACACGGAATAGGTGACAGCCCAGAACCATTTTTCAGGGATACCCAATATTTTCTCCCTGGTGCTTTCAGACAGGGTATTGTAGAAGATTATACCCACGAGGGAAAACATGAACATGATTTCGATGTTCCAGCCGACCATGGTTCGAAGGGCCGTGTCTCCCGGCGTGGTCCAGAATGCCGAGCGTTGAGAAAGATGCATTACCCAGCCGTTCCACGTCTCGTTAAAAAAATCAACCCCGAAAACCGCCAGGCCGCAGAACACCGCGTCCCAATTGCCGTCTTTCCGGGCAAGCTTGATCTCCTTCGAGTAGATATAAATAACGATCGCCAGTAAAGGGATAACGTACCACTTCAGCATAGAAAGGTCCCTGAGCCCGTTCAATGCCTGAATCGTTGCCTCTGTCATATAATCCTCCTTATTCAGAGATTTTATTTTAGCAATCCCCTGAGGGCCAGCGAAACTCCTTCATTGAATACTTCAAAGGATGACCCCTCGGGTTTCACATACGCTTTGATAAGAAACATGATATACACGGAAAACATAAATTCGGCGGTTCGATCCGCGTTAACGGGATGAAATACCCCCTCCTTGATTCCCTGGATAATAACATCCCTCAGCAGATGCATCGCGCCGAGGTTAACATCGGCAAACCTGTCGTCCCCACTGGAAATCGTGAATATGCTCGGATCGCTGATCAGAATGGCGCGCAGGTCGTCATGGCTGGATAGGTATTCGAACGAATTTTTCGCCAGGACTGCGAGTTTATTGGCAGCATCGGCTTCACGGGAGATCGATTCGGCAATCGAGTCTCTCCATTGCTGCAAAGCGAATTTCACGGTTTTCTCATACAAGTCGCGTTTATCTTTGAAGTAAAAGTAAATATTGCCCTTTGTCATCCCTGCTTCATCAGCTACATCCGCGACAGAGGTTTTTTTAAAACCGAACCGGGCGAAAATGGTTGAGGCGGCTTTGAAGATATCCTGCTGTTGTATGTCTCTTTTTTCATGCATTGCTTATTATTGAATAGTTGACCATATAAGTCATTTATTCAATTTGAATTTTTTTATCAAGCTTTCTTTTTGCGATCGCAGCAATAATTCGATACGTGCGGCGTGGGCACCGCCACCTGTTGAATTGTAATTGAGAGATGTATCGATGATGCGAAGGGAGATCTGGAGAGGGCAATTGAAACGATGACGCGCAGGGAGTATGATGAAAGCGGTGAGATATTCCAGGAGCGGAATGCCTACATCATGAACCTGGCGGCCCAGGTGAGGCATGTCGCGGGATTGAGGTGACGTGAGTGTGCGGTGTACGGCGGATCATTTTTTGGCATGAACAGTCCTCGTGAACTCGCAGACGATGGTCTTGTTCGGTACCGTGAGGTTTACGACAAGCCTGTTCTTGTTGTCCGTCAGCGTGTAGGTGTAGCCGTAGTTCTTGTTGCGAAAATCGATGGTATCGCCGTCCAGGGTGCCCTGAAGCACGACCGTGGTAACTTCCCCTGAAAGGAGTTCCCAGGATATCCTGTATTTATTGAGCCTTATTTTTTTCAGTTCGATCGATCTGCCGCACCATGGATCGGTAATGGACGGCAGCTTGTCGAACCTTCCGCTGAAATCCAGGACGACGGCGTACCCTGCTGCCGTAACCAGGATAATCGCCGACATTGTTATAATAGCCAATCGTTTCATTGAAGCCTCTCGGTATTCCTTGGTAGTCCCGCCGAATCACCATATGGTGGCCATTGGGAACGATTTGTTACATGGACCCCTTAATCGCTGAAGTCCTTCCCCGATGCGTCCGGCGCTTTGACTGTCAGGGAACCGGCCTTCTCGGCGATTTTTTCCCCGGTCCACTCCTTTGGGTCCTCAATGCGGGTTCCCTTGGGCCCCGGGTTGAATGACCCGGCCTTCAGTATCGCCTCGATGCCGAGGGGGGCGGTATCTTTCGCGTTAAACACATCGGTCAGGATGTGGTACACGAAATTCTCGACATTTTTGGCCATCCGCTCCCGGATGTCTGCAGGGAGGCTCGTCAGCCTGTTTTCAAATGGAAGATTCAGCTTCTTGTAATCCCCCGCCTTCCATCCCTTCTCTGTCGCATATGCGACCATCTGCTCCCACATCTCGTCGGAGACGCCGCTGTTTTTCACTTTCCTGAATCTTTTCTGATCGTCGAGAATTGCGTTGCCGTAGTCGTTGACCTCCAGGCCCCAGGAGATCATCTGGAGGGCGGTGGCCACGTTGGCCTTGGTGGTCTTCGTTTCCCGCGCGATTCTCTTCAGGCGCTCGGAACTATTACCCGAGGTGCCGTGCTGTGCGCCGGAGACGCTGTAGGCTTCGATGGCATTGTGGATCGCGATGGTGAGGTCCAGGTTGATGCCCGCGTCGCTTTCTTCTATGCCGTGGGTGGTGCCGTTGTTCAGGGCGATCCAGTCCGGGAAGATGCCGTGGGCGTTAAGCCCCTGGATGAGGAACAACGCCTCTTCCGGGGTCGACAGCCCCTCCTTGCCCTTGATCTCCCCCACCTCCGTTTCCAGGCCCGCCCATCCGGGTATGAGGCCGTTCAGCTCGATACTCGCCAGAAGGTTCCGGTCGTCGGGAAGGTGCGACGCGTCGATAGCTATCGAGGTGATGCCCGCGTCGAACATGCTCGGGATCTCGGTCTTCGCGGCGGCGATGTCCTTGTCCCCCTTTATGCCGTAGTGGTCGGCGTGAATAGCCACCGGCACGGTGATGCCAAGCTCATTGCAGACCGCGTCAACGTAGGTCGCCATGTTCCAGTAGTTGACCGCGCAGTAGGCGCCGGCGCCCCCCTCGGACTTGGCGATCTCAATGATGATCGCTGCGTTAGCCCTCTGGGCGGCCGCGAGTGCCCCGCGGATGACGAAGATGTTGCGTCCGTTGGCGGCGATGGTCATGCACTGGCCCTTTGCGAGCATGGCGCGGTCGACAATCTTGCCGCTGACGATGAGCGCCCGGGAATGGGGGAAGAGTCGCGTTATATTCGGCGGCCGACCGATTTCAAGGGCTTTTTTGAATTCCTTGTCATGGTGGGACATAGTGCATCCTCCTGCCGTAATCTTCTTGTCATTGATCGGGAATCCGGTTCGAATCGTATCTGGGGGATTCCCGCCCGCACGGGAATGACGGATTGTTCCGAGCCGGGCATGGCGCGAGCGCACCGCCCGAGGAAAACATACTGGCGGATATCAATATTTAATGCAAATGTTTTGTTGATCGTTGAGAAAAAAATTATATGACCCGCGGGTCATGCAATTCCTGTCCCACGCCGGAATCACATTCTGTTTTGTAACAAATCCACTCCCCGCAACATCAGAAGGTACGGTGCACAAATCGCATATTTATGGTGGACAAAATCCCCCTGATTTCAAGAATCAGACAGGGGGTCGCGCCCCGCGGGAACCATCATGCCAGGAGTGATCTAATGGAATACGCCGAGATAGAAAAACTCACCGAGAAGGTGAAGGCGGAGAACGGTTTTGTGGAAAAAATCAAAACAGAAATGGCGAAGGTCATCGTGGGTCAGGATGCCCTTGTGGACCGGATACTGATTTCATTCATATCGGGTGGCCATGTTCTCCTCGAGGGACTTCCCGGGCTGGCCAAGACGCTGGCGGTCCGTGCCTTCGCCCGCGCAATCGACACCTCCTTCCAGCGTGTCCAGTTCACGCCCGACCTTCTTCCCGCGGACCTGATCGGCACCCGCATCTACAACCCGAAGGAGCTCGATTTTTTCACCAAGAAAGGCCCCATTTTCACGAACCTCCTCCTGGCGGACGAGATCAACCGGGCGCCGGCCAAGGTCCAGTCCGCTCTGCTGGAATGCATGGAGGAAAAGCAGGTCACCATCGGCGAGGAGACCCATGTCCTGGATATGCCTTTCATGGTCCTGGCCACCGAGAACCCGATCGAGCAGGAAGGGACCTACCCGTTGCCGGAGGCACAGCTCGATCGTTTTTTCATGAAGGTGCTGGTGGCGTACCCCTCGCATCAGGAGGAAAAGGAGATACTGAACCGCTTCGGTGACATCAGTCTCGACAAGGTCAAGAAAGTGGTGTCCCCCGCGGCGATTGCGAAGAAATCCGAGATCATCGAAAAGATATACATAGATGAAAGGCTCATCGACTACATCGTCACGATCGTGGGCCGGACGAGGAATCCCTCGGGAGGGGACCTGAAACGTTACATCGAGTTCGGCGCGAGCCCCCGGGCCTCGATAGCGCTGATGAAGGCCTCGCGCTGCGTGGCCTTCATCAGCGGTCGCGGCTTCGTGAATCCCGACGACATCAAGGAGATCGGCGCCGACGTGCTCCGCCACCGCATCATCCTCTCCTATGAGGCTGAGGCGGACGGCAAGACCGCGGATGATGTGGTAAGGATGGTATTCGATTCGGTGGAGGTCCCCTGATTGGACACGCCGGAATACGCGCTATTCAAGAAAATCAGGCTCCAGCCGGGCAAAAAGATCAACACCCTCTTCATGGGGGAGTATCATTCCGCCTTCAGGGGCCACGGGCTTTCTTTCGATTCGGTGCGGGAGTATCAGTACGGCGACGACGTACGCAGCATCGACTGGAACGTTTCCGCGCGGATGCACAACCTGTTCGTGAAGCAGTACATCGAGGAAAGGGAGCTTTCGGTAGTGCTGATGATCGACATGTCCGGCTCAACGGAGTTCGGCGGCGGCCGGCGGAAGAGGGACCTCATCCTCGAAACGGCGGCCCTTTTCCTGAACCTGGTACAGGTTAATAACGACCGGGTCAGCGTCTGCCTTTTTACGGACCGCGTGGAACGATATATCCGGCCGCGGAAGGGGAGGAAGTTCGTGCTCAAGGTTCTCGACGAGATACTCAAGTGCGAACCGGGGAGCAGAAAGACCGACATATCGGGAGCAATCGATTTCATCAGGCGAGTCCTCAAGAAGCGGAGCATCGTTTTCATCATATCCGATTTCCTCGATACCGGCGGCTTCCTATTGAAGATGAAGCTCCTTGCAAGAAAGCATGACGTCATACCCGTCCAGGTCTCCGACCCACTGGAAAAGGAGGCGCGGTTTTTCGGCCTCACGGAGTTCCTTGACCTCGAGACCGGAAAAGTATTTCTCTCCGACGCATTGCCAGAGAAGGGGAATTTCCCGGTTCTCACCGAGTTCAGCGGCATCGCCCTCGGAACGGACGAGCCCATCGATATCCCGATACTCCGTTTTTTCGAGAAGCGTAACCGCACCAGGCTTACGAGGTCATGACCGCATGAGAATGACCGCCCTGGCAATCTTCATGTTTTTTCTGTCCTGTGCCGCCATGGCAGGGAATGACGCCCCTGTCCCGGAAATCTCCGCCTCGGTAAGTCCCGCGAAGTCCACCGTGGGGTCGCTCATCGAATACAGGATCGCCGTTACGGGGAAGGCCTCCCCCGCCCCGACTATCGTTCCTCCTGAACAACGCGAGTATTTTCCCGACGCGAAAACCGGGCCCGAGAAGGAGGGAGGAGACGGGGAAACGGAGGGGGACCCTTCGCGCTATGTGCCCCTTTACGTTATCCATTCCGTTAAAAAAGAGGACCGCTCCGACCAGGAGATGACCGACATCACGGTGGCCGTGCAGATTTCATTCTACCGTCCCGGCACCTGGGCCCTTCCCGATATTGAGATCAGGGGCGCCGACGGGATGCTGATGGGATATGCAACACCCCGGGTCGAGATTTCAGCGACAAACGAAAAGGGGGAGTTCCAGGAAATTGAGCCCCCCCTTGAGCTCAGCGGCAACCACCGACGCCTGGTCATTCTGGTCCTGGCCTTGGCCGCGCTGGCGACGGTCGCATTTTTTGCATGGCGGAGAATCAGGAGAAAACTGGATGAGCGCCGGAGCGTGATCGTCGTCGTCCCCCCGATCGAGACCTTTTTGAAGGAGATCGAGGCCCTCGGCGGTCCGGAACTGATCGAAGACGGCAGGGTAGAGGAGTTTGTGTTCGGCATATCGATGATTTTCCGGAAGTTTCTTTCCTCCCGGTTCCGCTTTGACGCGACCGAAATGACGAGCCATGAAATTGAGAGAAAGATACGGAAGGCCCTCCCGAGGTCCCTCTATTTACGGAGCCATGACGAGATCATGGAAAACCTGAACCTGTGGGATCTCTCAAAGTTCGCCGAGTTCACTCCGGCGAAGGAGCGCCTGCACGCCAGCCTCGCGAAGACGGTCGAGCTGGCGGAACGGCTTTCCGAGGAGGGGGGCGATGACCTACCTCGAGTTTAAGAACCCGCTCCTCCTTCTTCTTCTTGTACCCTGGGCGGCGGCGCTTGCCTGGTTCCTCCTGCGCAGGCTCTATTACCGGGAAGCCGCTGTGGCGATTTCCTCCGAGAGCGTGATGAGGGTCCGGTCCTCGATACGGGCGCGGACCTACCGGTTTCTCCCGGCGCTTCGCTTCGCGGCGATGCTCCTCCTCATCATCGCACTCTCGCGGCCGGGTAAGGGTATCAGCTACTCGAGCATCAAGAATCTTGGCATCGACATAATGATAGCAATGGACGTTTCACTATCGATGCTTGCCGAGGACTTCCAGCCGAAGAACAGGCTGGCCGTTTCCCGGGAGGTGGTCAAGGATTTCGTCGGCCGCCGTAATTCCGACCGGATCGGAATGGTGATCTTCGCCGGGGAGGCGTACCTGCAGTGCCCGCTTACCCTCGAGCACCGGATGATCGTCGACATCGTGGACGAGGTAGATTCCGAATCCGTCCACGTCGACGGGACGGCCATCGGCGACGCCATCGCCCTGGCGTCGTCGCGAATGATGGAGGGCAAATCGCGGGGCAGGGTGATACTCCTGGTGACGGACGGGATGAACAACCGGGGTAGCATCGATCCGGAGACCGCGGCCCGGGCCGCGGCGGAGCTGGGGATTAAAATATACGCCGTGGGTATCGGGAAAAAAGGGGAGTCGGTCCCCTATCCGACGGGAATACCCATGGTCAAGCGGCAGGTCATGATCGACATCGACGATGAAATGTTGACGAAGATAGCCGAAATCACCGGCGGGAGATATTACAACGCAACTTCGAGCGGCGTTTTCTGGGAGCACATGAAGGAGATCGACCGGCTTGAAAAGAGAAGGGTGGACATCAAGCGCTACCATGAGTTTTACGACCGGTTTCACTGGTTCCTGTATGCCGCCATGGCGCTCTTTTTCGCCGAGGTGGCACTCCGATCGGTGTTTTACAGGAAGGTGCCATGACGAAAGGCGGGGTCGCGTGACCGCGCCTCAACTGGCGGCAAGGAAAAGATGATGTTTCATTTCGGAAATTATCACTATCTGGCATACATCACGATAGTAGCGGCGGTGACGCTCGCCCTCTACCTGCTCTATCTCGTCTGGAAAAGACGCGCGGTGGGGATTCTCACCAGGGGCGTCCCGGCGGCGAACCTGATAAGGGGCTCGAAAACCGCGGCGGGGATAAAGCACGTGCTGACGGCCCTCTGTATCGTGCTTTTCGCCATTACGGCCCTCCGTCCCCAGTGGGGGGAAATAGCGCGCGAGGCGCATAACGAGGGCTCCGACGTGCTCATCGCCCTCGACGTGAGCCCCAGCATGCTGGCGCGCGATGTGGGTACAAACAGGCTTGCGCGTGCAAAGGACGCGATCCGGTGGATCGTCGAGTCGCTCAGGGGGGACCGGGTGGGGCTCATCCTTTTTTCCGGAGACGCCTTTCTCCAGTGCCCCCTCACCAACGATTACGGGGCCTTCATGATGTTCCTCGACTCCGCAACGCCCGACTCCATACGCCTCAGGGGCACCGACATCGGCGGGGCAATGAGGGAGGCACGCCGTGTATTTAAGGACAGGCGCCTCACGTCGCGGATACTGGTGCTCATTACCGACGGCGAGGACCATGAGGGAACGGCCGAGGCCGCCGCAGAGGAGTTCAGGAAAATGGACGTGGCAGTGTATGCGGTGGGCGTCGGGCGTCCGGGGGGCGAAGTCATCCCCATGCAGGGCGATGGCGAAGCGCCGGAAGGATATTACCGCGACGGCAGTGGGAAGCTGGTGAAGAGCGCCAAGGACTCGTCATTTTTGAAAAAGATCGCCGCCCTTACCCGTGGTGCGTATATCGACATCTCCGACGGTTTTTCAGGACTTCATTTCATTCTGGAGATCATCGGCGACCAGGAGCGGAACCGGTACGGGAGTCGTATCGTCATGGAGCCGCGCGAGCAGTATCAGGCCTTTGCCCTGCTTCTGTTACTGCTTCTCGGCCTTGAACTGATGATACCGGAGCGAAGGAAAGGCTGAGTGCCGCGGGAACGCGCCGCGCACCGGCGATATGATGGTTGACAATTCCATACCATGGGAGAGACTCGCCTCCCGCGCGGCCGTCCGCCGCCGGGGTAACATAGCGGGCCCGATGGCGTCTAATCCGTATGACGGACGGTGAGGGCGATGCAGCCGGCGTACAATGCGTGTAACGCCCCAACCGGGGGAGATCCCTGTCGTGAAAAAAATGAAATACCTGACAACGCCCCTCATCATCGTGCTTGCGGTTTTTTCAGCCGCGTGGCTCGATCCCTACCGTGACGCCGTAACCGACGGCAACGATGAATTCCATGCCAAGAAGTACCACGGGGCGAAGCGGTACTACCGGAAGGCCGAGCGCTACGCGCCGGGGCAGGACGAGAAAAAGAAGCTGTCATTCAACTCGGGCGATGCCGAGTACATGCTGGAGGATTATGAAAGCGCCGTCTCCGAATTCCAGCGCGCCGTTCAGTCGGAAGACCGAGAGGTGCAGAAGAAGGCCTTTTTCAATATCGGCAACGCCCATGTAAAGCAGGGAAACTACCGCGAGGCCGTCGAGGCCTATATCAACGCCCTGAAACTCGACCCGAATTACCTTCCGGCGAAGAAGAACCTGGAATATCTGCTCAAACGGAAGGAGAAGAAGGACGACGAAAGCGGGAACGACCGGAAGGGCGATAAAAAAAAGGACGATGGAAAGGGGGGCGACCCAAGGAAGGGGGCAGACAGGGAGAAGGGAGCCCGGAAACCCGAAGGCGGGCAGGGCAGTCGGGGGGAAAATAAAATGAATCCCGAACAGATCAAGAACATACTCCGTTCCCTTGAAAAAAGCCCCGTGAGGAGACAAAAGGGAGGCCCGGATGAGAGGAGGACCCTTGAAAAGGATTGGTAGAATAATCATCTGCGCGGTCATCTTGCTCTGCCCGGCCCTCGTCCTGGGCGCATCGGTCCTCGAGACGGTGATAGAAGACCCGTCGATAGTGGTGGGTGACGACACCACCCTGAGAATTAAAATCTCCGGCGACGCCGATACCGTAAAACCGGTCAAGTATCCCTCCGTCAAGGGTCTGAGGATCGAGTATGTCGGGATGCAGCGAAGCTTTCAGTACGTGAACGGAAAATCATGGTCGGGGGTGGAGCTTCTTTTCAGGGTGACCGGCATGCGAAAGGGAACCTACCGGATTCCGCCTTTCATCTTCCGGCGCGGTAAGGAAACGTTTCAGTCGGGGGAGACCGTCCTTGCCGTAATCGCGGGAGGCGACGGAGGGGCTACTGAGGCCGACGTGCGGACCGCGGTGCGGCTTTCCGCGGATGCCGCCTATGTCGGACAACCGGTCATCATGCGCTATTACCTCCTTTCGTCGGGCCTTCGAGCCGCGGTGCGTCAGATCAACGAGCATCCCGACACAAGGGGGTTTGCCATCAAATTGATTGAAGAGCCCGCGGTGGAGGGGTCCGGGCGCGACGGGGCTTATGACAGGAGCCATGTCGTTTCTTTCGCCCTGATCCCGGCGGGCCCGGGCACCTATCGGGTAGGCGGCGGGTCGGCCGTCGTGTCGGTGGAGGCGCCATCACAGCGGGGCGGGGATGATTTTTTCGGATTCAGCATGCCCGGCATGTCCCGGTCGCAGGTCATGGAGTTCGACACAAGGCCCCTCTCCATTCGCCCACTCCCGGATAAGGGCCGGCCCGCCATATTTCAGGGGGATGTCGGGACTTTTACCCTCCGGGCCGAATTCACCGATGATCCGGTAAAAGTATTCGAGGAAAAAAAGGTCACGGTCACGGTTGAGGGATCCGGGAACCTCCTCACGATGACGAGGCCGGTGCTGGAAAGGGAGGTGCCCGGTCTCAAGGTCATCGCCGAGGAGGGGGAGAGTTCCCTGAAGGTAGAGGGAGGGACGCTGCGCGGTAGCAGGCGATTCACCTACACGCTGATACCGGAGACGGCCGGGGCGGTGAAGCCGGGACGGATCAGGCTCGCTTTTTTCGATCCGGACGGCGGTGCATACCGCATTGCGGAAACACGGGAGATTGCGTTCACCGCGACGGGAAACGCGGCGGCGCGCGAGGCGCGCTTCGATAACGAAAAAGAAGAGCGCATGAACCTGAACCCCCTTTATATTGCCCTCATCCTGCTTGCCGTCGCGGGGGGGATCGTTCTCGTGGTGATGTGGGAGCGGAAGCGCTACCGCCTGGCGGCCGGTGTCGTCGGCAGGGGTGCGGAACGGGAGGAGACGGCCGGAATTTCCGACGAGCCGGATCATCTCGTGACGGCGGCCCGTTTCGCCGCCGGGCGTGACGGCGACGGTTTTCTGAAGGCGGCGGAGAAATCCCTCGACCAGATCAGAAGAGCCTTTGACGACCGCGTGCCGGAGGATGTGGAGGGTGCCATGGCGAGGATCAGGGGGGAGATCTACGGGTACAAGTACGGCCGCGGGAGTGTTTCCCCTGAAGAGATGCGACGGCTCCATGACGAGCTAATGGAACTCCGTCAGCGCCAGGCATGAGTCTGCGCGCGGGCCTTCCGGCAGTTATTTTTCACCCTTGGCCTCGCGCCAGAGGCTTTCCATCTCTTCTATCGGCATCTCCTCCAGCCTTTTTCCCATTTCGTCGGCCCGCTTTTCGATATGCATGAAGCGGCCCCTGAATTTTTCCACCGTCATGCGAAGCGCCTCCTCCGGGTTTACCTCCATGAAGCGCAAGAGGTTGACGATGCTGAAAAGCATATCACCCGCTTCTTCTTCGATTCTGTCCCTGTCCTTTGATGCGAGGGCTTCTTTCAGTTCGGCAACCTCCTCGTCGAGCTTGGCGGTTGCGTCCTCGATCCGCTCCCAGTCGAAGCCGACCCGCGAGACCTTCTGCTGGACCCGGTACGCCTTGAGAAGGGCGGGGAGCCCCTTCGGTATGCCTTCAAGCATGGAGACACGCTCCGGCTTTTCCTTTCTTTTCAGCTCCTCCCACCGCTCGAGGACCTGTTCCGCGTCCCGTACCCGGTCCTCGCCGAAGACATGGGGATGGCGGTGTATGATTTTTCCGATTATCGACTCGGCAACGTCGTCGATGGAGAACCGTCCCTCCTCGCGCGCGATCTGGGCGTGGAGATAGACCTGGAGGAGGAGGTCGCCGAGCTCCTCCTTCAGATTGTCGGGATTGCCGCTCTCGATGGCGTCAAGGAGCTCATAGGCCTCTTCGATGAGGTGGGGACGGAGCGACCGGTGGGTCTGTTTCCGGTCCCACGGGCAGCCGTTTTCGGCCCTCAGGGTCGCAATGATCTCTTCAAAACGGTAGAGGGGCGGCTTTTCTTCTTTTTCCATTTCTTCTCTTCTTCACGGGGAATGGGGATGCCGGTGTGCCCCGTATACCCGCATTTACCGCGCCTTTCACGCACCACGTCAATTCCTTTTCTCATGACCGCGGGGATGACACATCGGTGGAGAACGATATACCTCACAGGCCCCGGACCCCCCCTACCCCCCCCCGGAAGGGGGGAGGGAAGCGACAGGTAAAAGCAAGTAAAAGGTAGATGGTGTAGTGTCGGGGCATAAAGATGTTTCAGGAAGTAAAATCTTGACAGTATGGACGGCATTGCATATGGTTACCCATGGGACCGGGCCCGCCCCGGGGGGACGTAAACCAAGGTGGACCGGGGAGGATAATGCAAAGAGAAATTTTCTATGACACCCTCGAAAACTTTATCAGGGGAGTGCGCGAAAGCGACATAGGTTCGATCGCTTTCAGCGAGACGAATGAAAAGCGCCCGGTGCAGGTCGAGCCCGGTCTGCTTCAGGTGGTCAATGTCGAGCGTGTTGAGTTGATCGCGTATCGCGATTCCGTCATCCATAAGTGCACCCAAAAAAATGTCGATCGCGACGAACTCTACAGACGCCTGACGGGGGAAGGCTTCGATGTGACCCGGCGCAGCAGAAATATCACCTGAGGGGCCCGATGGCGGCGATACTCGAGGTAACCAATCTGAGCGTACGATTTCCCCAGTCCGGCGGCGATGTGCTGGCGGTGAGGAACATCTCCTTCTCGCTCGAGAGCGGGCGTACCATCGCCTTTGCCGGCGAATCGGGGTGCGGGAAATCGGTCACGGCCTACTCGATCCTCAGGCTGGTGCCGGCCCCGGGGGTGATCGATTCCGGAAGCATCCGCTACCGCGGCAGGGACATCCTCGTGATGGAAGAGGAGGAGGTGCGGAAGATCAGGGGCAGGGAGATCGCCATGATTTTCCAGGAGCCGATGACCTCCCTTAATCCGGTTTTCACCGTGGGGTATCAGATCTCGGAGAGCCTGGAGCTCCATCTCGGTATGGGAAAGCGCGAGGCGTCTGAACGCGCAGCTGACCTTCTGAACAGCGTGGGAATCCCCGATCCCTCCAGACGTCTTGCATCATACCCCCATGAACTCTCAGGCGGCATGCGCCAGCGCGCCATGATCGCCATGGCCCTCGCCACGTCGCCGTCGATATTGATCGCGGACGAGCCCACTACCGCCCTCGACGTGACAATCCAGGCGCAGATACTGGACCTTCTTCTGAAAATACAGGAGGAGCGTCGCATGTCCATGATTCTGATCACGCACGACCTGGGGGTTGCGGCCGCCATTGCGGACGAGATATCCATCATGTATGCGGGAGAGATTGTCGAGCGCGGCGAGACATCGGAAATATTCGACGGTCCCGGGCATCCCTACACGCAGGGCCTTTTCAGCGCGATACCGCGGATCGGAGACCACCTGAAGGAGCTAAAGACCATTCCCGGCATGGTCCCTGAAATGAAGAGCGTTCCGGAGGGGTGCGTCTTCTTTCCCCGATGCTATCGTGGGATCGAGGCCTGCACGCACGCGCATGTTGACTTTTCGTTCGATCCCCATGGCAGGGCCGTCCGCTGCATTCGTTACGGGGAATGATGCGGTAGCGTCTCTATTCCAGCTCCGAAAGCCTCGCCGAGAACTCTTTTTCGCTGATTTTCCTGTTATCCTTCATGGAGAGGTAAATTTCCTCGGCGATAAGGGAGGCGATCTTCTCTTTAGCCGCTGCCTCGTCGTGGCCCGCAGAAATAAGCCGCTCGTAGGTCATCTTGGTCGCCGGCGGGTCGTTTTCCCTGATCTGCGTTTCCACTGATTGGATGATCAGCTTATACAGGTTGAAATCACCTTCCATTCCCATTGAAGATCCTCCCCCATCCCCGGAAAGAGCGCACGGGCGCCGCACATCCCGAGGGTAACATTTCTTGTCACCGCGTTTATCAATATGTTCCGGGAGCCTGAATATTTCAAGAAAAATTCCTTTCTCCGGAGATCTGAATGGGCTTGACGAATGGCCCGCGTCGTGCGAGACTTCACCATGGCATACATCTGGGCGTGTGACATATGAGCGGCGGCGTGTACAATATCCTGATCCTCGATCCCGGATTCATCGGGAAAAACGTTATCCTGGATGTACTCGTAAAAAACGGCTTCAACGTACATGTCGCAGCAAATGAAATAGAGGCATCCCTGGATCTCGAACGCTTCGGGCCCCACCTCGTGATCTGCCGGGCCAGCGCGCGCCTGATCAGCGAGGAGCGCCACCTCTGCGATTTTCAAAATGCCGTCGCGATGAAGGGAATACCCTTCGTGGTCATCTCATCCGGCGTGGGAGCCGATTTTTATCTTCGGGCCCTTGACCGGGGGGTCTCTCATGCAATCATCGCCCCCTTCAGCGCCAATTCCCTTGTAGCCCGGATACGGGATATACTCACCCGCGGCCGAATCGATGCACCCGAAGGGCCCGTGGCGATTCGGTGCAGGTACCGGGGTTCTGAATATTCGATTAATGCCAGCCCCGCTCAGCTTACCGGTTTTATTCTTTCCCTGCTGGACGACACCCTGGCCCACTCGTCGGCGCTCGGGATACTCATGAAGCGTAAGGACCTGCTTCACAGGAATATCTGCGGGGCGGATGTTTTCAACGAATCGCGGCTGAAGACCGATAAAGAGGAACAGCTCGAGCGAGAACTGTTCCTCGCCCTCGAGCGGGGGGAGTTCAGGCTCCATTACCAGCCGATCATATCCCTGAAGGAGGATCGTCTCTCCGGCTTTGAGGCCCTGGTCCGGTGGGAGCACCCGTCTCGCGGGCTGGTTGCCCCTTCGGAGTTCATTCCCTTTGCAGAGAGGACCCCCCTGATCATTCCGATCGGATTCAAGATTATTGAAGAGGCCACGCGGCAGCTGCAGTCATGGTGTGATACGATCTCGATCGGCGATTCGATACATGTCTCGATAAATCTTTCGGCAAACCAGTTCGTGCACCCGGAGCTTTCCAGCCGGATACGAAGGAGCATATCCGATCATCGTCTCGTCCCGGAGACGGTCGGGTTTGAAATCACTGAAAGCGCGATCATGAACGATATGGAGAGCGCCAATATTCAGCTTCTCAACCTGAAGGCGGACGGCCACCCCATCTACATGGACGATTTCGGAACCGGCTACTCCTCCCTCAGCTACCTGCAGCACTTTCCGGTTGATGCCCTTAAAATCGACCGGTCCTTCGTGCGATGGATGCACATGGACGAGCAGAGCGAGCATATCGTCCGCTCCGTCGTGGGCCTCGCGCACAATCTTAAAATGCGGGTCGTGGCCGAGGGAATAGAAGAGGATTCCCACATGCGCCTCCTCAAGGAGCTCGAGTGCGATTTCGGCCAGGGGATGCTTATTTCCCGTCCCCTGGACGCGGACGAGTCCCGGGACTACCTGCTCGGGTCATACCGGAGAAAGCGGGCGTAGCCACTGCCGGCCCCCTTACAGGTCGTAGTTTCTCTGAAGGTTCTTGTACGAAAGGGCCTCAAGAAGGTGCCCCTTCCCGATCGAAGCTTCCCCGGCCAGATCTGCGATGGTGCGGCTCGTCTTCAGTATCTTGAAAAAGGAACGGGCCGTGATGCCGGTCCTCTTGACTGCCCGCTCGAGAATGAGCTCGGCATCGGGACCGAGGCGGCAGTGGCACTTGATCTCTTCCTGGGTCATCCGCGAGTTGTAGCGCGTGGTTCTCCCGGCGAACCGTTTCCTCTGGATCTCCCGCGCCGCCTCGACGCGCGCTTTGATCTTCCCGGAGCCTTCGTGGGGGCTCCCATCGAGAAGGTCGCGATGGGGAACGCGGTTCACCGGCACCTCGATGTCGATCCGGTCGAGTATGGGGCCCGCGATTTTCTGGAAGTAGCCCCTTACCTGGTGCGGCAGGCAGCTGCAGGATATCTCCGGATCCAGGAGGAATCCGCACCGGCAGGGGTTGCTCGCCGCCACCAGCATGAAATCGGCGGGGAAGCGAAAAGTCCCCATGGCCCTCGATATCGTAATCTCGCACTCCTCGAGTGGCTGCCGCAGGGCCTGAATGACGTTGCTCCTGAACTCGACGAATTCGTCCAGAAAAAGCACGCCGTTGTGCGCAAGGGAAACTTCGCCCACGGAGGGAACGACGCCGCCCCCCACAAGGGCGGCGTCCGATGCCGTGTGGTGGGGAGAGCGGAAGGGTGGCGCGGTGATGAGCCCCCGGGTGTCGTTCAATCCGCCGGCCACGGAATGAATCATGGTGGTTTCGATGGCCTGTTCCTTTTCGATCGGGGGGAGAATCGAGGGTATCCGCCTGGCCAGCATGGTTTTACCCGATCCGGGGGGGCCATAGAGGAGTAAATTGTGATGCCCGGCTGCCGCGATCTCGATGGCGCGCCTGGCGGTTTCCTGGCCCCTGACGTCGGAAAAGTCAGGACCGGGGAAGGCGTCTGCGGCGGCGGGCGGCGGGGTGAAGGCCTCCCCCCCTCCCTCCAGTGCGGCAATCGCCTCACCGATCGTTTTTACCGGGAACACCTCGATCTCCCCTATGGCCGCGGCCTCGTGTCTGTTTTCATGGGGGACGATGACGGAGCGGTAGCCACCCCGGTATATGGCGATGGCCATCGATATGACCCCCCTGATCGGTTTTACCCTGCCGTCAAGGGACAGCTCCCCCACCATCGGAACGGACGAGGGGTCTGCCGTCGATTGCCCCGTTGCGTGGAGAATGGAGAGGGCGATAGGGAGATCGAATGTCGATCCCTGTTTCTTGAAGCCCGCGGGTGCCAGGTTCACCACGAAGTTTTTCGGCGGGAACTCGAACCCGCTGTTTTCAATGGCGGAGCGGATACGCTCGCGCGACTCACGAATGGTGGAATCGGGCAGGCCCACGATGATGAAGTTGGGCAGTCCGCGGAGGATGTCCACCTCTATCTCGATGATACGGGCGTCGATCCCGTGTATGCCGAAGGAAACGGCCTTTGATAACATACTACCCTCCCCCGTACACTGTAGTGACCGGCTTCAGATGATTATACGGGCGGGAACGCAAATAGGTTAAAACCGACGCATGTTTTTTTTGACGGCCACGCGGCGGGAACGTAAATATGGAGCATGCCGCACTTTGCGGGAATTTAATAATGGACAGATGCCCCCCGACGGTGTAATGTGCCCATGGGGAATACGTCGGCATCCCATGAAACAATCATCGTCTGGGGGCGCTTTTTATCGCTTGATTCATGAGTGACCGCTCTTCAGTCGTAAAAGGACGGGGAATTGGCAAGAAACAACTATAAGTTTGAAAAGCGGAAGAAGGAACTGGAAAAGAAAAAGAAGAAGGAAGAGAAGCGCAAGAAAAAGCTCGAGCGCGGAGAGGGCGATATCGAAGAGAACGAAAGCGTAGAAAGCGATACCGCAGAGAGCGATAATGGGGAAGAGGGTAGCGATACCCCCATTGATGAAACGACTGGATGAGGTGCGGTTTCCGGGAATTTCTCTTGACAAATTTATCCCTTCTATTTAATTAACCAGAGTTTCCGTAACGGTGATATGACCTTCGAAAGGCACACTATCGGCTATCTGCTCGCCTTCATGCTGGTGGGCGCGGTTCTCGGTTCGGCCCTGGGGGCCCTCCTGGCGGGTTTTTTCCCCGGCCTGGCGGTCATACAGAAGAGCCTGACCGGCCCGATAGGGTTCAACCTGGAGATCGTCAGTTTCAGCGTGCGATTGAACCTTTCCTCGATTGTGGGGCTCCTGCTGGGGACGCTTCTTTTCAGGAAGGTATAGGCCGCACCCGCGGTCATCATTCAGCGACCAGGCGATGCCCGGTCGTGAAGAATAAATCGGCTGACGCCGGTTGCCTCCTTCCATTGTGAAAAGGCAATAGCGAACAGACTCAGGTAGCGCGGTCTGCCCCGGGGGGGGCGTTTCGTCTGCTCCCATCCCGTCGATGGGTGTGATCCGGAGTCGGGCTGATCGAGCGTACATCATGCCGCGGGGTCATGATGAGGCCTTAGTGCAAGGATTTACAGCGGATCCGTCACGCCTGTCCCGATGGGAGGCCTGTGACCGGTCCGGTAACGATATCGAAACTTAGGAAAACAGGGGGTACTATCATTGTCAGTAGTATCGATGAAAGCATTGTTGGAATCGGGGGTTCATTTCGGCCATCAAACCAGGCGTTGGAACCCCAAGATGTCGCAGTTTATTTTTACCGCGCGAAACGGCATTCACATAATCGACCTGCAGAAGACCATGCAGAGGATAAAGATCGCCTATGCCGCCATGAAGGATACGGCGGAAAAGGGCGGCCGGGTGCTCTTCGTCGGGACGAAGAAGCAGGCCCAGGCCGCGATCGAGGAATACGCGAAGAAATGCGGCATGTTCTGGGTTTCCGAGAGGTGGCTGGGAGGCCTGCTCACGAATTTCAAAACCGTGAGCAACTCCATCCGACGCCTCAAGGATCTGGAGCACATGAAGGAGAGCGATAACTGGGACGCCGAAACGAAGAAGGAGCGTCTGGACCTTCAGCGGGAACTTGACAAGAAGAACAAGATTCTTGTCGGAATCAAGGATATGACGCGCATGCCCGACGCACTCTTCATCATAGATCCCAAGCGGGAGGCGATCGCCGTGCAGGAGGCCCGGAAGATGGGCATCCCGATTTTTTCAGTCGTGGACACAAACTGCAATCCGGACGAAATCGACTTTCCGATACCGGGAAACGACGATGCCATTCGGGCGATCGCCCTGTTTCTCGATGTGATGTCGCGGGCCGTCCTCGAGGGACAATCGGGCGGCGTCGTGCAGGAGGAGCAGGTCGCAGAAGAGGTCGAGGCGGACGCAGTCGAACCGGGGGCAGATGCGGACGAACCAGCGGCGGTCGCCGGGGAAGATGCGGCGCCGGCGGCATCCGAAGAGTATGAAGAGGATGACGGGGTGTACCGGGCGTAACAGCCGGGAGGACAGGAACTATTTTTTGAAGGAGATATAACGTGGCTGAAGTAACAGGAGAAATGATAAAGGAACTCCGCGAGAAGACCCAGGCGGGGATGATCGATTGCAAGAAGGCCCTGGTCGAAACGGGCGGTGACATTGATAAGGCGGTCGAGTTTCTCAGGAAGAAGGGACTGGCCTCGGCGGACAAGAAGATGGGACGGGAAGTGACCCAGGGAATCGTGGCCTCCTACGTGCACACCAACAAGAAAATCGGCGTGCTGGTGGAGCTTCTGACCGTCACCGATTTCGTGGCCCGGAACGAGGAGTTCGAGACCCTCGCCAGAGAGCTCTGCATGCAGGTCGCAGCGGCGAGTCCCCTCTACATAAAGATTGAAGACGTGCCCGCGGATGTGATCGATAAGGAGCGCGAGATATACGCCGAGCAGATGAAGGATTCGGGCAAGCCTGCTAACGTCATCGAGAAGATCGTCGATGGAAAGCTCAACAAGTTCTACACCGACGTCTGTCTGCTGGAGCAGGAGTACATCAAAGATCCAGCCGTAAAGATCAAGGATCTGATCAAGCAGAAGATAGCCACCTTCGGCGAAAACATAGAGGTGGGGAAATTCACCCGTTACCAGATAGGCATATAGCATGAAAACGGACGGTTCGGAGTCCGGGCCATTCTATCGCCGGATACTGCTGAAGCTTTCCGGCGAGGCACTTGCCGGCGGGGCCGGAAGCGGTATAGATCCCGGTGTCCTTTCGGCGATTGCCGGGGAGATCCGGGACGTGCAGGCATTCGGCGTCCAGATAGGGGTGGTTGTGGGAGCCGGGAACATTTTCCGTGGCGGAAGCGCCGGGGAACTCGGGATACCGCGTGTCACCGGCGATCAGATGGGCATGCTTGCCACCGTGATGAACTCCCTGGCCCTGCAGAGCGCCATTGAAGGGATGGGCGTACCGGCGAGGGTGATGTGCCCCTTCGGGATGAAGGAGATCGCCGAGCCCTACATCATCCGGAAGGCCCTTGACCACCTGGTGCACGGCCGCGTGCTTATCGCGGCCGGGGGCACCGGCCACCCATTTTTCACGACCGATACAGCCGCGGCCCTCAGGGCGGTGGAACTTGAGGCCGGCTTGCTCCTGAAGGCCACCCGGGTCGACGGCGTGTATACCGGCGACCCGGAAAAGGACCGGGACGCGCGGAAAATTGAATCCATATCCTATATTGACGTGCTTGCGGGGCGCCTGCGGGTCATGGATTCGACGGCCGTGTCGCTCTGCATGGAAAACAGGATGCCGATAAGAGTTTTCAACCTGTTCAACAGGGGATCCCTGCAGAGGATCGTCTCCGGCGAATCAATCGGAACTCTCATTTCCTGATTTAGGAGGATGCCATGATCGAGGATGTACTGTCCGATGTCGAAGAGAGAATGAAAAAAAGCATTGCGAATCTACAGAAGGATTTCACCGCCATTCGCACCGGCAGGGCAAACCCCGCCATGTTCGAGGGCATAAAGGTCAACGTGTACGGTTCGGAGATGCCGCTGAACCAGGTCGCCACAATCTCCTGCCCGGAGGCGCGGCTGGTGGTAATACAGCCCTGGGACAAGGGTAGCCTCGGGGAGGTCGAAAAGGCGATATTGAAATCGGAACTTTCACTCAACCCCTCCAACGACGGGAATCTCATCAGGATACAGATCCCGGACCTGACGGAGGAGCGGCGGAAGGAATACGTGAAGCAGGCGAAGCAGAAGGCGGAGGAAAACCGCGTGGCAATTCGCAATGTGCGCCGTGACGGGAACGACACGATCAAGGAGCTCGAGAAGGAAAAGGAGATATCCGAGGATGAGTCGAAGAACGCCCTGGCGAGGATACAGAAAACGACCGATAAATTCATCGACGAAATACAAAAGCTGATGGACAACAAGGAAAAAGAGATCCTGAACATATGATGGGCCGGGCGTTTTCCCTTCGGCCGTACCATGAATCGAGCGATGTATGATAGACTACGGCCGCCTGATCAAAAAGAAGAATGTTCCCGCCCATGTCGCCATCATCATGGACGGCAACGGAAGGTGGGCGAAAAAAAAGTCCCTTCCCCGTTCAGAGGGCCACAGACGGGGCGCCGAGGTGATCGAACCCCTCATGGACGCGGCGATCGACCTGGGCATAAAGGCGATTTCGCTCTACGCCTTTTCCACGGAAAACTGGTTCAGGCCACGTACCGAGATCGCGAGCCTCTGGAAACTTCTGGAATATTTTTTCTCGGAAAAAATCGATACCATCAAAAGCAGGGGCATCCGTGTGAAGCACAGCGGTTTCACCGGGCGGATCCCCGCATCAACGTTAAGGACGATCCGGAGGGCGGTGGACGAGACCAGAGGCAACAGGCGCCTCTTCCTGAACTTCTGCGTCAATTACGGCGGGCGCCAGGAAATCGTATCTGCCGTCAATACCTGGTTGGACGGCAGGAAAGGCGGGGAAGAGATCACCCCGGCGAAGCTTGAAAAGAACCTCTTCACCTCGGACCTTCCGCCGGTCGACCTTCTCATCCGCACAGGGGGCGAGTTCAGGATAAGCAATTTCATGGTCTGGCAGGCGGCCTATTCCGAACTCGTGTTCATGGACGTGCTCTGGCCCGACTTCAGGGTCCGTCATCTGCACAGGGCGATATACGACTACCAGCAGAGGGAAAGGAGGTTCGGAAGATTATGACGGATGTGAAAAAAGCGACTTTGATGAGGGTTATGAGCGCCGTTGTTGCGCTCCCCATCTATGTGTTTACCATAGTGACGGATTTCGCGCAGGCGATCCCGATGCTGCTCTGCTCGTTGATCGTCACGCTGGCGTGCCTGTGGGAATACTATTCCATCACCGACCGGGGGGAGGAGGGACGGGCCTTCGTGAAGACCGGGATGGCCGCGGCCGTCGCCGTCAACATCCTCATGTACCTTTTCGCCTACGGCAGGCTTTTCGGCTATGCCCGCTATATCACACCCTTCGATGCAAGGATCGTCATGGGCGGGATCGCACTTTTCCTTTCGATCATTATCGCCCTCCAGCTTTTCAGCAGGCCTCTGAAGGGCGCGTCCTATTCGCTGGGGGTTACCCTCTTTGGGCTGGTGTTCATCGTATTTTCATTTTCCCACATCATCCTGATGAAATCACTCGCCAATGGCGTCTATTATATCATCATACTCAACATTGTGGTTATGCTCAATGACACCTTCGCCTATTTCGGCGGCGTTATATTCGGGAGGCATAAAACCGGGTTTCCCGTCTCCCCGAACAAGTCCTGGGAGGGATACTTTTCGGGTCTGCTCTTCAGCATCCTCGGAATGGTCATCACGAACGAGGTTTACGCGGTCTTTTTCGGCGTCCATCTCTTCGGGATGCTCGAATCGGTTCTCCTGGGCATCGCACTGAGCGTTTTCGGGAACCTCGGAGACCTGGTGGAGTCCGCGGTGAAGAGGGACGGTTCGATCAAGGATTCGGGCTCGATCATCCCGGGACACGGCGGCATGTGGGACGTTTTCGACGCGCTCATTTTCACCATTCCCCTTTTCTACCATTATCTGGTGCTGAAGGGCGTATCCTGACAGATCGTCGGGCCTATGACAAGGACCGTTTCCATACTGGGATCAACAGGATCGATAGGGCGCACGACGCTCAGGGTCCTCCGTTTTTTGAACGGCGAGTTTCGTGTCGGAGGCCTTGCCTGCGGTGGAAACCTCGACCTGCTTGACGGGCAGATAGGCGAGTTCAGGCCTGATGTGGCCGTGGTGGCGTGTCCAGAAGCACTCGCTTCCGATCACTACGCGCGACTCAGAAAAAAGTATCCGGATACCCGTTTTCTTGAAGGCGAAGAGGGCGTCGTTGAGCTGGCAGGGAGGCGCGTCGACGTTCTCGTTTCAGCCATCGTGGGCGCTGCCGGACTTCGCCCCACCCTCGCGGGAATCGGCGCAGCGGGCCGGATCGCCCTGGCCAACAAGGAGACCCTCGTAATGGCGGGGAATGTGGTGAAGCGGAGAATCGCTGAATCTGTCACCGAGTTAGTACCTGTCGATAGCGAGCACAGCGCCATCTTCTCCCTCTGCAGGGGGCTTGACTCCTCGGAGATCGAACGGATAATCCTCACCGCCTCGGGGGGGAGCCTCCGGGGCCTTGATGTAAGCGAACTTCCGGGTGTGACCCCGGAACGGGCCCTGGCCCACCCCACGTGGGAAATGGGAAGCAAGATTACCATCGATTCCGCCACGTTGATGAACAAGGGTCTCGAGGTGATCGAGGCGCACCACCTTTTCGATGCTCCCTATGAGGACATTGACGTACTCATCCATCCCGAGAGCGTCGTGCATTCAATGGTGGAGACTGTCGACGGGGCCCTCTACGCCCATATGGGCGTGACGGACATGGTGTTCCCCGTGTTGAACGCCCTGACCTACCCCGAAAGGAGGCCGAACGGTTTCGGGAGGCTCAGGCTGGAGGATGTGGGGTCGCTGACCTTTTTTCCATGCGACAGGGGGCGTTATCCGGCCCTCGAACTTTGCTACGCGGCGGGAAGGCGGGGCGGGACGATGCCGGCCGTGCTTAACGCCGCAAACGAGGTTGCGGTGGGGGCATTTCTCGATGGAAGTCTTCCCTTCACCGATATCGTAAAAGTGGTGGAAAAGACCATGTCGAAGCTCGTCGTGGTTGACGAGCCCGGGATCGATGATATTTTTGAGGCAGACAGGGAGGCCCGTGCCGTCGCCGGGAAGATGATTCAGAAAAAATCGTAACAAGGAACGTTCGGGCCACTCTTTATAACCCGGATTATCAATTACCCGCCGCGGCGGGGATCGTCACTACAGGGGGAGGCCGCTCCATTTCACGGGGCAGAGGCCGGGGAAACGCGCGGATGGCGCGATACAGGACTGAAAAAAACAGTTTATGATAAAGGGAGCTAAACCATGCAATACGTGATCTATATAGGGGCCGGAATTCTTCTCCTGAGTGTATGTATTTTCGTGCACGAGTTCGGGCACCTTCTTGGCGGCAGAATGGTGGGCATAAAGGCCAGGGTCTTTTCGATCGGTTTCGGGAAGGGGATTGTCAAGAAGACGATAGGAGACACCACCTATCAGATAGCCCCGATTCCCCTTGGCGGCTACTGCCAGTTCTACGGGGAGGATCCATCGGAGGAACGGACGGGCAAGGGGTACGAGTTTCTCTCCGCCGCGCCCTGGCGGAGAATCGTCACGGTCGCGATGGGGCCCCTCTTCAACCTGTTTTTCGGCGTGCTGATATTTCTCGTTATGAATCTAGTCGGCTATTCGAAGGAAACCAATAGGGTGATTATCCCGGATCACCTCAGGCAGGGAAAGAACGTTTCACCGGCCTACGAGGCGGGGATACGGAGCGGCGATCGGATCGTGAGGATCGGCGACAAGGAGGTCATGAGCTTTTCGGATGTCCAGACCGCGGTTTTTTTCAGTGACGGCGGGACCACCGGCATAACGGTACTTCGCGACGGGAAGCCGGTCAATTTCATGGTGTCTCCCAGGATCCAGGAGGGGACCGGCCGATACGAGATCGGCGTCATGCCTTACGGATCCCGCATACTGGTGGCGGGACTTGTGGATGGCGGCCCGGCTCAGGCCGCCGGTATCAGGGAAATGGATGAGATCGTCTCCGCCAACGGTGTCGTGTTGAAAAGCGAGGTTGAGCTGACGAGGTACGTCGGCACGCGAGCCGGAAAGCCTGTCGTATTCGAGCTCGTCAGAAAGGGGAAAGGACTGAAGGCGGAGGTCACTCCGGAGCTGAACCATGAGATAGTCTTCACGGTAATCGACCCGCAAGGCAGGATCAGGGAGAGCATCCCCCTCGCGAAATCGAAGGCCCTCCAGAAGTATCTCGACAAGGGTCTCGTCTCAATCAACGGGAAAAAAGCCGGGAGCTTCGAGGCGCTGGCCGAAGAGGCCAGGGGGAGCGCGGGACGAAGGATCACTTTCCAGATTGAAAACGAGACCTACACGGGCACGGCCCGGGTGGGACGGGTAGGGCGGATCGGCGTCTTCCAGGCCATGGCCCCGGACCAGGTTCTTGTCAAGTACGGTCCCGCTCAAGCGATGGTGCAGGCCGTCATCGAACCCTACGAGTTCATCGCCATGAATCTGAAGGCGATAGGCATGTTTTTCACCGGCAAGCTGAAGGTCAGGGAAAACCTCTCCGGTCCCATTCGGATTGTCCAGATCGCCGGACAGGTGGCCTACTACAAAGGGGCCCCCGATTTCATCCTCCTGATGGCGAAGATATCGATCATCCTGATGGTCATGAACCTCCTTCCCATACCGGTGGTGGACGGGAGCCACATCATATTCTTTCTTGTCGAGATGGTACGGAGGAAGCCGATGAGTCAGAAGGTGATGGAGCGGATCCAGACGGTGGGGGTTGCACTTCTAATCATGCTGGGGGCCTTCGTCATCATCAACGACATTTCGATGCTTCCGATAATCCAGAATCTTTTCAAGTAGGGTTCGCGTGCGGGGATGAGGCGGGTTTGAGGGGACGGCGGGTCCGGCCCCGCCCTCGTCCCGGCCCTAGAATTCGAGAAGAAGAAGGGTGATGTCATCCTCTATCGGCGTCTTTCCCGCGTAGCGTTTAAGGTCGTCATAAATCCGATCGACAATGCCACCTTCATCCCCGGCGGCCAGCTGCCGGAACTTTTCCATGAGCCTTTTTTCCGAGTATTCCTTTCCCTGCCGGTCCCGCTGTTCGATGATGCCGTCAGTGTAGAACAGGATCTTGTCCCCCGGGGCGATGTCATACACCGCCTCTCCGAATTCAGCTTTCTTGATGAGTCCCAGGCCCGTGCCCTGACAGTCGATCGGGATGAAGTCCTGTTGCCCCGCCTTCCAGAAAAGGGGGTGGGGGTGACCGGCTTTCGACAGCTTGACCTTCCTTCTTTTGATGTCCACGAGGGCATAGTAGCATGTCCCGTAGAGCTGGGGTATCACCTTGAGGAAGTGCGCGTTCAGGTATTTCATGAGTCGGGTCGGTTTGGTTCCGAGTTTTTCCATCGAGAGGGAACAGGCGCCCTTCAACACGCCGGTGCCGAGGGCCGAGGTGATGCCGTGGCCCATGATATCGGCGATGAGGATGGCAGCCACTCCCGGTCTGATCCCGGTGACATTCAGGAAGTCCCCCCCTATCTCGAGACACGGCTTGTAGATATAGGAATGCCTCACACCTGGCAGGAAGGGGTGCTCGTGGTCCAGCAGCTCCCGGTTGATGAAATAGTTCTGGATGGTCTTCGCCAGGGAGAGGTCGCGGTTAATCGCGTCAAGCTTTGAGGATGTTACCCTTAAATCCCCCTGCGAGAAGGCGAAATTGGATATGATCGTCCTGAATCGGGAGAAGGTCACCTCCAGGCAGTTCTTGTAGAACGCGTTTGCGATCGTGATATTCTTCAAAAGGAGCGCGTCGAAGTCCCTCTTCTCGAGGCGGAAGAGCTCCGTTTCATCAATGCCCATGACGTTCGCGGAGCGTGGCATGTTGTCCACCAGGGAAAATTCGCCGAAATATGATCCCGGGTAGAGGATCTCGAGGGGTATTTCCACTTCCGATTCGTCGGTCTTGGTCACCCTTACCGTGCCCCGGATGATGATGCACATGGAGTCGCCCTGGGCCCCCTCCCTGATGATCTGCGCCCCGGGAGGGTATTTTTCCAGCCTGAGAAGGGGGAGGATTTCCGCATAATCGGTTTTTTCAAGGCCTTGAAAAATAGGGATGTTCCCGAGGATGCCGATGATCTCTTTGTCGTTATAATTCTCCATGTATGGTCCGGCGGGCCTATTTATTCAGCCCCGTCAGCTCCTTTTTCATAGAGTTGAATTTCTCGAGGAACATGTTGTATATCTCCGGCGTGGTAAGGAACTTCTGTTTGCCGTCGACGACGACAAGCCTCCGCTGGGACTTCTTCTTCTTGAGAATCAGGTACGCCGCCTCGAGAATTCCGAGTGACTGGCAGGCAAGGACCGTGATGTCGAGATAGGTGTACCCCATGTGGCCGAATTTCGCCAGGCCGCCGGCTTCATGGGCAACCGCCTCGCTTGTGTCGAGGCCGGTGCTCATTTTTTTCTCATAATGATAATCGAGGAGGAAGAAGTAACTCGGTTTCATTGCCATGAGTACTTCCTGAGTCGAATTATGGAAACGTTCCAGCATTCTGATGGGGCTGTCTGCCGAATCGAAGTCGAGGTTGAAATCGTCCTTGATCATGTTGACGTTTTCTATCTGGTTGACGAAGGTTCCTGCACCCGGATAGTACTTGCGGAGCTTGATCCGGTACTCGTCGAATCGGGGATACATTTCCTGGTAGGCCCTGTTCCGTTTCAAGAAGTTTTTCCACACGCTTCCCAGCCATTTCAGCACGTCTTCGGTAAGAACCAGCTGTCCCCGCTGCTTCAGGTTGTAGAGGATGTTTGAAAGGAAGAAGAGAACATAATTACTCCCCGATGATTTCAGGTGCTCCTCGCATCGGGCGCGGTTGGAAGGGTGGGAGACGATTTCCTCGATGGTTTCCGTGAGTTTATCGAGGCGGTCCAGGGGATAACGGCGGTAACCGAGGGACGCCAGCACGGCCTCGCCGATTTCCTCGAGAGCTCTGGGTATGTTCAGTTCCGAAGGCTCACCCATAGGGACACACCTGGATCGATTGATCGCGGAATCGAGTGCCGCGTCCGTGCCGATAGTAGACCCATGACGGAACACCGGTGTCAAGTATTATTCGACCCGGGCACGGGAACAGGCGCGGATAGAAAAAATATCATTGACGGTTTTTATTGGAGATAGCATGCTGTTGGACATGCTATGGACCCTTAACAATGAATTATCTTTTTGAAGCCAGCAAAAGTGTCGTGATCGTGTCGGGCGGAGCACGGCCATTCGTTTCCATCCCGGCGGAGCATGGCTTTACCATCATCGAATCAACCGATATAAGGTCGGATCTGCAGAGTTATATCGACGGCAGCGGGGCTGATGCACATATCATGGCCGCTATTTTCATCCATTATGATGAGTACGCCGGGCTTCATGAGCTCCTGAGCCTCCTCTCCTTCACCGACATGTCGTACCAGTTCATCATATTCGGCGGGGAAGACGCCGTAAAGGGGCTCCAGTTCGAGAATCTCAGGGAGATATCAGAGTTCAGGCACGCCCCCCTGACCGGGTCGGAATTCGTCTTCATCGTGAGGAAAACCCTCGCCGTGGTGAACGACCTTTATCTCAACCGCTCCCTTCAGGAGGAGTACCTGGCGAAACTTGTCGACACGAAAAAAGACCAGGAGGACCTGATCGATATCGGGAGGGCCCTCTCACTTGAAAAAGACCAGGGAAAGCTCCTGCGCCTGATCCTCTTCCTGAGCAAGCGGATAACAGGCGCCGACGCCGGCAGCATCTACCTTGTGGAGAAAGACGAGGGGGGAAACAGGCGACTCCGCTTCAAGTATTCCCACACCTTTTCCAGGGACATTCCCCTCGAAGAGCATGTCATCCCCATTGATAAGAAATCCATATCCGGATATGTGGCCGTGACGGGAGAGGTCCTCAATATCCCTGACGTGTACGAACTCCCCGATGACGCGCCCTATTCGTTCAATTCATCCTTCGACGAAAAAAACAATTACCGGTGCCGCTCGATGCTCGTGGTGCCGATGAAAAACCATGTGGACGAGATCATCGGCGTGATACAGCTCATCAACAGCAAGGAGGCCGATCCTCACGGTGACCAGGGAAAGGATGTGGCATTCTCCGTGAAGCTCCTTCAGCCGATGGATTTCGTGAAGCACGTGGTTACCTTCAACCATAAATACGACAGTCTGCTCGAAGCAGTGGCCGGCCAGGCGGCCATCGGCATCGAGAACAACCGCATGATTACTCAGATACAGAACCAGTTCGAGGAGTTCGTCAAAGCATCCGTTTCCGCGATCGAATCGCGTGACCCGGCCACCTCGGGCCACTCCTTCCGCGTGGCCGAGATCTGCGTCGCCGTGGCCCGGGGCGTGAACGAAGCCCGGGAGGGATACCTCGGAGGGATCACCTTCTCGGACCTGCAGATCAAAGAACTTGAGTTCGCGGCGCTCCTTCACGATTTCGGAAAGGTCTATATCGACCTCTCCGTCTTCAGAAAGGCGAAGAAGCTCTATCCGAAGGATTACGAGAACCTCTGTCTTCGCCTTGATTACCTCTATCGATTTCTCGAGCTCCACTATTATGCTCTGGAAACGGATCTTCTGAAGTGCGCCGACAGGGAGGGAAGCACGGCCGCTGCCTGCGAAACCCTTATGGAGGAGAAGAAGGACAAGCTCCGCCGCATCATAGAAATAAAGGAAAAGCTCTGCCAGTTGAACGAGCCTGCCGTAACGGATGATAACCCCGAAGAGATCCTTGCCCGCATCGCCGGGGAAGTCGATGAGATCGAGTGCATCGGCGTTGACGGAGGGCAGGTCAGCGTCATATCCCCCCTTGACCGGTTGAACCTGTCGATCAGACGTGGTAGCCTTAACCAGATGGAGCGGAAGGAAATCGAAAGCCACGTAACACATACCCACTGCTTCGTGAGCAAGATACCATGGCCGCCCGAGTACCGGAACATACCGGAGATCGCCCTGCGTCATCATGAGAAGCTCGACGGCACCGGTTATCCCGACGGGCTCAGAGGCAGGGAGAGCACACTTATACAATCGAGAATAATGGCCATAGCCGACATATATGACGCCCTTGCCGCGGGTGACCGTCCTTACAAGAAGGCCGTCCCCCTTACGCGGACCCTTGAGATATTGAAGGAGGAGGCGGCACGGGGCGTTCTTGACGGTGACCTGGTGGCGCTTTTCATCGACAATAAAATTTACGAGATGATCCGCCGCGATCCGGAACGAGGGGATATGGAGGAGCATGCCGGTTAACAGGAGCAGGACAATGGGGAGGGTTCTCTTCGATGCCCTCGTTATTATTATCGCCGCGGCCGCGATCGGGCTTGCGATCAACCTGTGTAACCCTCGCGGATTCGAGCCGGTGCCCCGCCGTTCTCTGGCGTACCGGAAGATCCTTCCCATCACAGTTGTGGAGGCGAAGCTGAAATACGACGCGAACATCGCGCGCTTTATCGACGCCCGTGAAACTCACGAGTACGACACGACCCGGATCGCTGGCGCGGTCAGTATTCCCGCACTGGACGGGCCCCTTCCCGGGAAAGGCCGCGATACGTCGGTCCTCGGCGCGCCGGCGGAGATCGTCATCTACTGCGATGGGCCTGATTGCGGCGCCTCGGACATTCTGGCCCGGCGCGTGATCGATGCGGGGTACTCGAGGAGCGTGTACATTCTTGACAAGGGGCTCCCTGAATGGGAGGCGCGGGGCTTTCCGGTGGAGCGGGGGGAATAAATGGACGGCGAGAGCGGCATCCGAAGGGGCATCACCAGCACGCTGTACGGCAATCTCCTCACGACGGCCGTGAGGATTTTTCTTGGCGTCCTGTTCCTATTTTCGGGGATTATCAAGATTGTCGATCCGGAAGGGTTTGCACTGGTGGTGGCGCGCTATGATATACTTCCCGGTGCGCTCGTTCCCTATGCGGCGGTGCTGGTGCCGGCCCTGGAGGCGGCGGTAGGATTTCTCCTCGTCATCGGATACAGGGTACGGGCGTCGGCGCTCATCGGGATCGCCCTGATGGCCGCCTTTTCCGTTTTTATCGGGATCAACATCGCCCGGGGACGCAGGTTCGATTGCGGCTGTTTCGGTCTTGAGCGCCTGGGGCTGGGAATCGGAGAAACCGTGGGCCCCTGGGTGCTGGCGCGTGATCTCCTTTTCATGGCCGGTTTTTTCCTGCTGTTCCGGGCAGGGCGCCATCTGCTTTCAATCGAAAATTTTCTGGAAAAAAACCGCCTGCAAAACCTGGAGAAAAGCAGGTACGAATAACAGACCTCCTGCGACAGGGGTCCCGCCCCTATGCCGCTGCCCGTTTCCTCTTGTGCAGCTCGATACATATAATCGCGGTGGCCGGCATGCTGAGAAACATTCCGATACACCCAACAGCCGATTTGACCAGCTCGCTCAGGACCGGGTTGTAGTTGAACACGAGCCAGAAGGGCATATCGGGATCTATCCGCATTGCGATGAGGAGCACCATCGGGAGGGCGCTCCCCACGTAGGCGAAGAGAAGTGTATTGACGGTTGCCCCCAGTATGTCGGAGCTAACGTTAAAAACGGATTTAAAGGCCTCGCTGACCGATATCTCCGGATGAACGCGAAATATCTCTTCGGTCGCTGACGCAATCGAGATGCACACGTCCATGATGGCCCCCAGGGCCGCGATGACGATCCCGGCCAGGGCGAGACCGCGAAGGTCGACATCTATCTCGGAAGCATAGAACACCGTCATCATTTCGTTAGTGACGATGCCGGAAAGGTGCATGAGCCACCCGGAGAATATCGCGAGGATCGTCGCCAGGAGGACCCCCGTCGAGGCGCCCAGAATCGCGGCTATTGTCTTTGTCCTGAATCCCAGAAGAATGGGTATGGTCACCACGATCGAAAGGAGGGCGATGCCAACGGCCATCGGAAGGGGTGAGCGGCCCTGGAGAGTCAAGGGGATGAGAGCGTAAAAGACCAGGACAACCGTAGCGATAAGAGACACCATCGATAGGATACCCCTGAGTCGGCCGACGAACACGATTGCCGCCATGAGCAGCAGGGCGAGGATTAGAATACCCCGGGTGTTGTCGACGTCGTATATCGATACGTACTCGACCTCATCGACCCCTTCCATTTTTGAAATACCAATAAAGACGGTGTTGCCTTCATGATAGAACATCCCGGCCGGCATGTCGTCCTCCCCGTAGAAGGTGGAGATGTGCGTCTGGCCCTTCTTCTCGCCGTCCAGGATCCGCAAATGTACGCGTATTTCCACCAGGGGTGGGTGGGTTCCGCTCTTTTTCCTTCGCTCGATTTTTTCCACCTTCGCCCTTGCATAATGGCGCTGATCTACATAGGTCTTTTGTTCCCTTCCGTACGATGCGCCACCTGCCGCGAAAATGAGGGTCATGACGATGATGAAGGCGGTGAAGGAGCGGGCGGTGGGGATCGATTTCCTGGCCGGAATTTTTTTTCGTTTCGCGGATGAGGCCTGTCGTTTCATGTCATATCTTCTCCTCCATGGGATTGTATGCGTACACATTGCATGCCGGGGATTATTTACACCCGTTTTTTTCCGGGACGTCAAGGATGTGTATGTCCCTCTGCGGGTAGGGTATTTCGATTCCCCGCTCCCTGAACTTCCTGAAAATTGCGTAATAGAGCTGGCTTTTCAGCACCCCCGGCCGGTCAGTATACTCCCTGGTCCAGACCCTGAGATTCAGGGTGATCGAGCTTTCGGAGAATTCATTGAAAAGCACGTCGGGGGAGGGGCTCTTCAGCACTCCCTTGTTTTCTCGTGCCACCTCGACCAGCACCTCGCGGATCTTTTCCGGATCATCGCGGTATGAGATCGAGACAGGGAAATTGAACCGTACGTTGCGTCCCGTATGGCTCCAGTTGATTACGGTGGAAGAGACGAACTCCGAGTTGGGTACGATGATGGAAATGTTGTCGTTGGTGAGGATTGTGGTGGCGCGCATCGATATGTTGATTACGTCGCCCGCAACCCCCGCCACTTCGATGCGGTCGCCGACCTTGATGGGCCGTTCGAAGAGTATGATGAGACCGCTGACGAAGTTGTTGGTGATGTTCTGGAGCCCGAAGCCGATGCCTATCCCGAGTGCCCCGAAGAGAAGGGTGATGCTGGTGAGGTTGATCCCCGCGGTCTGGAGGATGATGAAAAAGCCGATCGTGATGATGAAGTAGCGGAGAATCGTTGCCACGGCGACCCTGACGCCGAGCTGGATGCTGCTCTTCGACATGAGACGGTAAACGATCAGACGGTTCAGGCGGGAGGTAGCGAAGATAAGAAGGATCAGGATCACCGTTATGTATATCAGGTTCCATGCCGTGAGGGAGGCGTCGCCCATGGTCAAAAGCGGAACGTTCAGATAACCGGCGAGCTCCTTGAGAAATTCGAAGATGTTTTTCATCGTGTCTTTCATGATGTCTCCTTAGAAAGGGAAGAACAATGGAATCAGTATCGTCGCCAGAACCAGAAAGAGGATGTTCAGGGGTGTCCCGACCTTCAGAAAATCGGAAAACCGGTATTCGCCGACTCCGTATACCATTGTGTTGGTCTGGTAACCCACGGGCGTCATGAAGCTCGACGAGGCCGCGAAGGTCACGGCCACCAGAAAGGGGCGCGGGCTGACACCCAGGGATTCTGCTATCATGATCGCGATCGGCGCCAGCAGCACTGCGGTCGCATTGTTGGACATTGCTTCGGTCAGGATTGAGGTGAGCAGGTACAACGCCGCGAGGATGACGACGGGACCCATGTCCCCCAGAAGTCGTATGAGCGTGTCCGCCAGGTAGAGGGCGGCGCCCGATTTTTCGAGGGCGATTCCGAGGGAGAGTATCCCCCCCAGAAGAAAGACGACCTTCCACTCGATGGCCTGATACGCCTCCTCCATGGTGATGCAGCGCAGGAGGACCATGAGAACGCATCCGATAATAGCGGCCACCATTATCGACGCCACACCGAGGGCTGACACGGTGATGACCCCCAGTACGATCAGCAGGGCGGGGATGATTTTCCTCTTGCGGTACTTCGGCGTCTCTACGTCGGACACGATGACGAAATCGCCGTGGCTTTTCAGCCAGTCGTAGTGCTCCCTCCCGACCTCGATGAGGAGCGCGTCCCCCGCCATCAAAGGGGTATCGGTAAAGTCCTTGCGAAAGAGCCGGCCCCGGTGCCGCATCGCCAGGGCATTGGCACGGTAATTGGTTCTGAACTGCGCCGATCTGATGGTTTTTCCGGAAAGGGCGGAATTATGGGCGACGATCGCCTCGACAAGGAGAAGGTCCTCTTCTGCGGGGCCGAGGGTGCCCGGTTGCCGGTCGGACTTGAGGGCGATCCCCATTCTGTCCTTCATGGTCTGGAGCTGTTTTACGTCGCATCGCACCCTCAATACGTCGCCGGCCCTGAGGGTGATGAACATGGAGGGCATGAGAAGGCGCTTTCCGTTTCTGATTACATCGAGCACGTCGATATCAATATCTTCAATGAGGGGTGCTTCCGTCAGCCGGGTGCCGACCGATTTTGCCTCGGGCAGAAGCACGATTTCCGTCATGAATTCCGCGAGGTCGTACCGTTCCACGGGCCCGGCGTTAAAATCGTGCCGGGGAAGAAGCCGGACGCCGACGAGGAGCATGTAGGCGCTTCCTGCAACGAAGAAGAGTATGCCCATTGAGGAGAATTCAAACATGCCGAAGGGGGCCTGACCGTGCGCGGAGGCGATGGAGCTGACCAGTATGTTGGTCGATGTCCCGATCAGTGTGCAGACACCGCCGAACATGGAGGCGAATGAGATTGGGATCAGGAGCTTCGACGGGCTCAGTTTGTTGTCGATCGCCGTGCTCATCATTATCGGGATGAAGACGGCAACTACCGGGGTGTTGTTAATGAACGCGGACAGGAGGGCCACGATCGCCATGGTTCCTGTGAGCCCGGCGAAGTAGTTGTATTTGAATATTTTCGAAGTGATGGTCCCGAGAAAGTTGACTGCGCCGGTCGCCTTGAGTGCCGCGCTCAGGATGAACATGGCGGTTACGGTCACTGTCGCGCTGTTGCTGAATCCGGCCACCCCCTCCTGCGGCGTAATGATGCCGCTTGCGAGGAGAATCCCCATGATTATAATTGCGGTGAGGTCGACGGAAATTTTCTCGGTCGCGAAGAGCACGACGGCGACGAGAATGACCGCCAGAACTACCAGCATTTCAGCCGTCATGCCATTATCTCCCGAATCGATCCTTTTAATGGGACACGGTGCAATTCTCTTTTTTCATGATTATACCAGGATTGCGGGGGGGCGTCAAGCACAAACGTCGAGACCTCCGACTGGAGCGTGCGGGGGTGGAAAGCGGCGCGGTGCCTCTGCGGGCGGGGGGTGGGGTGCCGCTCACAGAGGTTTTCAGCGTCCTGTGTAGATCGTGGCCAGGATGACGGCGTTGTCGGATTTTGACATGTTGATGACGTTGTGAGGTATCGGTGAAAGGTAGTAAATGCTGTCGCCTTCGGTGAGGACCTCCTCCTTGTTTCCCAGGATCACCTTTATCGATCCCTCCATGACGACAATGAATTCCTCGCCGTCGTGGCGTGAAAGCTCCTCGCCATCCCCGTCGGGTGCAAGGGTCACCAGGAAGGCCTCCATGTGCTTGTCCTTGATTCCGCTGGCCAGGGACTGGTAGGTGTAGTTGGGGCGTTCGGATGAGCCGGTCGAATAGCGTGTGATGTTTCGGCGGTCATTTTTTTTCACCACCGAATAGCTGTAGCCGGATTCCTGCCCAAGCAGGAAGCTCGTGCCTATCCTGAGGGCCTTCGAGAGCTTGACCACGGTCCCCAGGTCGGGAAGAATTTTCTGGGATTCGATGTCGCTGAGCTTGTCCGGGTCGATGCCGGAGATTTTAGCGAATTGTTCGGGGGACATCCTCTGCATCTCGCGCAATTCCTTCAGGCGCTTTCCGATGGGAGCGATCTCCTCTTTTTTCTCCTGGTCGCTGTAGTAGCCCTGAACCTCCTCGAAATAGTCCCTGTATTCCTTGCTTTCGTGCATTACCTTCATTAAAATAAACCTCTTCTCCGGGATATATGAGCCGTCATACTCGACGATGCGGCAGACCGGTAAGGTTATCCGGCTGCAGGCAATTTGTCAAGAAAATATGACACTGATCCGGCCAGCGGTTTTGACCCGTCGTGCGGGTCCCCCCGATGGACGGCAGGGGCCATGCGTCAGGGAAAAAAAATAGGGATTTGACAAAATAATGTTGCTATCAAAGGTTGTCACCTGTTATGGATACCTCGCGGAAAACGACGTTTTCCGCGGGAGTTCAACAGGTTGCGCAGTCCCATCAACGGGGCGCCCCTGAAAACTGATATATATTGTGCGGTACGCCATGAAAGGTCAAAAAATAAAATATGAAAACGGCAGGCTCGCGGTGCCTGACAATCCGGTCATTCTTTTCATCGAGGGCGATGGAACGGGTCCTGATATATGGCGGGCCGCCCAAATCGTCCTTGATGCGGCGGTGGAAAAAACCTACGGCGGGAAGAGGCGAATCGAGTGGATGGAGGTCCTTGCCGGGGAAAAGTCTTATCAGGACAACGGGCAGTGGCTCCCCGATGAAACCCTCGACAGGATCAGGGAGTACAAGATCGCCATCAAGGGGCCCCTCACGACACCGGTGGGGGGTGGAATCCGGAGTATCAACGTCACGCTCCGCCAGAAACTGTCTCTCTACGCCTGCGTCAGGCCGGTCCGCTATTTTGCCGGTGTCCCGAGCCCGGTCAGGTTTCCCGAGAAGGTGGACATGGTAATCTTTCGCGAGAACCTTGAAGACGTATACGCGGGCATCGAGTGGAAAGAAGGGAGCCCCGAGGCGGGTAGGGTGATCGATTTTTTAACAAAGGAGATGGGCGCCCTCATCCCGGCCGACTCGGGGATCGGCATAAAGCCGATCAGCGAGAGGAACACCAAGAACCTGGTTCGCCGGGCCATCCGGTACGCCATCGACAATGGCCGGACGTCCGTGACGCTGGTTCACAAGGGAAACATCATGAAGTACACCGAGGGCGCCTTCCGCGACTGGGGTTACGAACTGGCGCGCGATGAGTTCGGCGACAGGACTATTTCCGAGGACGATCTCTGGAAGAAACATGACGGGAAGCTCCCCGAGGGGATGATTCTCGTCAAGGACAGGATCGCCGACTCGATGTTCCAGCAGACCTTGCTGCGGCCTGATGAATACGACGTCATCGCCACACCGAACCTTAACGGCGATTATCTCTCCGACGCCCTGGCGGCGCAGGTGGGCGGCCTCGGCATGGCGCCCGGGGCGAATATCGGTGACAACGAGGCGGTTTTCGAGGCGACTCACGGGACCGCACCGAAATATGCGGGACAGGACAAGGTCAACCCCGGCTCCCTTATTCTTTCGGGGGAGATGATGCTTCGTTTCCTTGGCTGGCGTGAGGCCGCAGACCGGTTGATCGCCGCGCTGGAAAAAACGATAGAGCAAAAGCGGGTCACCTACGACCTTGAGCGCCAGATGGAAGGCGCGACGCTCCTGAAGTGCTCGGAGTTTGGCCGGGCAGTCGCGGAAAACATGTGAGCTGAAGATAGTAAAAGAAGACCGAGTCTGCGACCCTTCTGCGAGGTCGGGTCCGCCTTCAGGCGCGACGGCGGGTTGAAATGCCGTAATCCGGTGTTGCCCTGATGAAAAAATGAGAACGTAATAAGGGCAATGGGGTCCCACGAGATATATGGTTTACGATTCCATCGGCGCCGCCGGATGCGCAGGGGGCCCGGAGGAGTCCACCACGTGGGTTTTCCCTGCAGGATGATGATCGGGCTGAAAACCCACAACGGGGCCTTTACCATACATGACAAAGGAGCATCGGCGTTATATGAAATTTAGAATGATCGCGGCAGTGGTTGTCTTCACGGTGGCCCTTTTGCCGTCAGCGCGGCATACAGCGGTTGCGGGGCCCGATTGGAAACTCGAAAAATCCGAGGAAGGTATACAGGCGTATCTCCGGAACGCGGAGGGGACCAGCTTTAAGGAGTTCAGGGGCGTTATGCAGGTCCGGGGCGTGCGCCTGTCGAGCATGATCGCGACCTTCGACGACACCGCATCCTATACGAAATGGATGCATAACTGCACCGAGTCGAGACTGCTTAAATATATCAACCTTCGTGAGCGGATCACCTATACCGTTACACACGCACCCTGGCCCGCAAGCGACCGCGATACGGTAGTTCATTCGATCATCACGCAGGACCCCGATAACATGTCGGTGACCATCACGATTACCGCCATGCCGGACTTCATGCCGAGGGTCAGGGGGCGCGTGAGGACCCCCTTCATGAAGGCGACCTGGACCTTCACGCCATACAAATCGGGCGTTGTCATGATTGTGTACCAGACCGTGACCGATCCCGGCGGGCCCCTCCCCCAGTTTCTCCTCAATCTTTCGGTGCTGGATCTGCCCTTTTATACCATGAGCAAGTTCAAGAAGGTCATCAGAGAGGAGCGTTACGCGAAGGTGGAGAACAACCTGATTTCGGAGCCGAATTTTTTTTAGGAGTCGCGTACAAGACCGGGTTCGACGAAATACAGCCCGTCGTGCAAGGAGATTGTAATGAAGATAAAAATGATCTGTACGGTGGCAGTGGGCGCCGTCTTCATGCTATGCGCCGGTTTGAAGGATGGGGCCGCGCAGGAGGCCTGGAAGCTGAAGAAAAAGAAGGACGGGATCGAGGTGTATGTCAGGAGCGTGCCGGGGTCGAAGCTTGATGAATTCAGGGGGGTCATGCGCATCGCCGACACTCGTCTTTCAAGCCTCCTGGCCGCCTTCGACGATACCCCCTCCTATACCCGCTGGATGCACGAGTGCATCGAGGCCAGGCTGCTGAAGAAAATCAGCCTCTTCGAACGCTTTACCTATACCGTGACCAGGGCACCCTGGCCGGTATGGAACCGCGACATGGTGTCCCACTCGATCATACGGCAGGACCCGGCAACCCTCGCCATTGCGATACGCCTCGAAGCCAGGGCGGATCAGGTGCCCCCCAGGGAAAAGATGGTGCGGGTGCCGATGATGCGGGGGCTGTGGTCATTCACGCCCCTGGAATCGGGTGAGATCATGGTGGTCTACCAGATGCACAGTGATCCGGGCGGGTCACTTCCCCCGGGGCTCGCCAATATGGCGGTGGTGGACCTTCCCTACTATACCCTGGTAAATTTGAGAAAAATCGTCAGGGAGGAACGGTACGTATCGGCGGTGATCCCGCAGATAAAGGAGCCCGAGGGGAGGAAATGATCACGCTCCCCGCCGGAACTCCGCTGCGGTTTTGTCCCCGGTGAGAATCCAGAGGAGGGGAAGCTCGCATGCGAGTATCAGAATCCGGGCCGCCAGAATAAAGGGGGCCGCCGGGTCGCCGTCGATGCCGTGCACCGCACAATAAAAGAGGTACCCCGCTGTGAAGGCGGCATGAAGATCAATCACGTAAATCTGTATCTTTCTGTGCAGCTCGTTCCCGAAATGAAAGCGTATGATGTGATAGGCCCAGAAAATTGAGAGAAGGGACCCCGTGGCGATCGAAACAGCCCGGCCGTAGATAAAGAGAAGGCCGAACATTATAAAGATTATCTCGACATAATAGAGCGTAAGAATATAGGGGATCAGGCGTCCCGGCCTTCCCTGTACCGTCGATCCGGTTGTTTGTACCCGCGTCACGAGCGTCTCCTCCGGGTTTCACAATGTGCAGCTGCCGGGGCCCTGTCAATACAATAAACGCGTCCTATCGCCTCGGCAAAAAGAAGGCAGCCGGCCCGATCTGAAAAAAATAGTGTGGACAGGCGACTATCCGTGTGATACGTACCATAACGGCACTGGCTCACCAGGCGCTATGACACTACACCTTATGAAGTCCTCACGATACATATGTTTCATCGCACTGCTCGCTTTTTTCGTTCCCGCGCGGGGCGGCGAATGTGAGCGGTATACCGATGACGTGTCGGGATACAGCATCTGCCTTCCGGGGGGGTGGAAGGCCCTCTTTACCGACGAGGGGCCCCGCCGCATATGTGCCCGCTCTGGGAAGGGGGGGGGCGAGATCGCGGCCTCGGCCTCGGCCTTCGGCGATCTCGAAAAGAGAAAGTGGGAAAACTTCACCGCATGGCACGCCGTGGAAATCGGACGGAGCGTAATGAAGATCATTGAAACGGATGAGATTGAAGCGGGGAAGGGGGTTGTGTTCAGACTGGTCGTTTTCGAGTATCCCTCGCGGGGCGGAAGACTCCTCCAGCGCTCCCTGCTGGTGAAATACGGGAAGAGGTTCCTTTCCGTCGAATGCAGGGCCCCGGTGAGGCTCTTCGGGCGACTTTCCGGCCTTTTCGACATGGCAATGTCGAGTATCGATCTATCGGGCGCATCGCGGGGTGAGGAGATGGAGCGGTTCAGGGCTCCGGGCGACAAAGGCGACAAAGTGCTCCCTCAAGACAAAACGGCTGAGCCGGACGGGGCCGACGTTTCAGGCGGGGAAGTCACAAATGAGAAGGTCGAAATCGGCCCTGAAACGATGAAAATCATCGAGGCTGAACTCGATAAGATACGGCTCCTCGAAGAGAAAGGAATTATCGAAAAGGTTGATGGGGGCGTTGAGGGGGGCGTCTCTCAGCCCTGAGGGGCGAACGTGCCCGTTACCAGGCGTTGAAACCGATCCCCGCTTCCCCCCCGACCGAGAAAAAATTTGATCCCTTGCCGAATACGTGCAGGTACCGGGCATGCAGGAAGATGGATACCGGGCCGAAGGATTTCTGGTATCCCGCTATGGCCTGCCCGGCGAAATTGATGGTCCAGGGTGTGCCTGTTCCCCCCAGGAAGGCGCCGCCCGATCTTGTCTTGAGATATGACGCCCCCGGCATGAGGGCAAAAATGAAGCAGCCACGCCTGTTTTTCATGGATGGGATCGCCCACATCGGTCCGGCTCCGGCAAAGAAGCCGGAGATGGAGAAGGACGACTTTTTGAAATAGATGTATCCCCCCTCGAGACGAAGACCGGGAATCAGGGAATGGGGACCTCCCGCGAGGAAGTCGAGCCCCTGGTCAATCGCGACATGTCCACCGTAACCATAGGGGAGCGCGGCGGTGTTGCCGCCCAGGTTGTAAAGGAATGATCCGGAGAGTGAGATGCGGCCCCCTGTCCACCGGTCAGCTTCCCCCGGGGATTCTTTTCCGGGACCCGCAATCTCCTTTTCAGGCTCGGCCGGGACCGTCTCCGCTGAATCTGCGGTACCTCCATCTTCCGCGTGGGGAGTGATTCTCCCCTGGCCCGCGTTGTAGTTAAGGATTATCTCTTCTTTATTAAAAGGGAGTTTCAGTTTCCGGTGGAGAGCGATATCCTCGTCTGATGACCTCGTACGATGGATGTCGTTAATGCGGCTCATCTTTATCCGGTATGTCCCGTAATAGTTCCTGAGGAGGACCCAGGTACCGTCATCGGAGATGATCTTTCCCACCAGGACCGATCCTTCATAGAGGATGAGTGTGTCGGCCCTTGATGAAACGAATGGAATCGTCACAAGGCACGCGATGGAGAATGAAATGATGGCTTTTTTCATGGAGGTTCTCCGAGATATCCGGCATCTGGCCCGACGTTCGATTGCTTTATGTTAGTTCGATTACAGGCGGATTGTCAAAACAAAAATTATTCCGGCGCACCCGTCTCCGCGGTCATGATGCCGAAATTTTCCAATTTGAGCAATAATTGTTATTGCGGTATATGCCCGATGGGGCTATGAACGATATATGGCTATTCCGCCTATTTTCCGGGAGGAGCGCTCCGCAGGTGGGTTTCCGCCCGGGGATCTGTGCGCGGAGGCCGGGTTCTTTTTCTCCCGGGAATGACAGTATGGAGACAAAACAGATAGAAATCCACGTACCGGAAGAATTCCACCTCGACAGGGCGGACAGGTTTATCCATGCCTCCCTCGAGCTGGATTTTTCCCGGAGCTATCTTCAGAAACTGATCAGGGACGGCCATATTCTTGTCAACGGCGGCGCCGTGAAGCCGAACTACAAGGTGAAAACGGACGACCTGATCGTAATCGACATCCCCGAACCCGAACCCCTTGAGCTCGAGCCGGAGGAGATGCCGATCGATTTCATCTACCAGGATTCCTCGATCGCGGTGATCAACAAGCAGGCGGGGCTCGTGGTGCACCCGGGCCCGGGCAACTGGAACCGCACCCTGGTCAACGGGCTCCTTTATCACCTGGGGGACCTCTCGTCGATCGGCGGAGTGGTGAGGCCGGGCATCGTGCACAGGCTGGACAAGGACACCTCGGGCCTCATGGTGGTGGCGAAAACAGACGCGGCGCACCGGATTCTAAGCGGCGAGTTCGCCGCACGGAGGGTACGCAAGAGGTACGCGGCCGTGGTGGTGGGGAAACCGCGGACCGACCATGAGATCATCGACCGGCCCATCGCCCGTCACCGGAAATACCGCCACAAGATGACCATCGACGATGAGGGGAGGGAGGCGGTCACGGAATACCGGGTGTCCAGGGTCTGGAACGGACGGCCCGGCGTGTTCTCCCTCCTCGACATCGACCTTCATACCGGGAGGACCCACCAGATACGGGTCCATCTTTCGTCCATCGGCGTGCCGATAGTGGGCGATCCGGTCTACTCGAAGAAGTGGGAGAAATATCGTGTTCCCCACCTGCTCCTCGCATCGGTGGGACTCGGGTTCGCCCACCCTGAGGACGGCAGGATGCTCTCCTTCGAGGTCGATCACCCTCCCCATATGAAGGCCTTCATTGAAAAGATAACCCGTCTTTCATGAGGGGGGGGACACGGGTTGCAGCGCCGGTCAGTCCGGATCGTAGAGTAGCCCCGTCGTTTTTTTCACCGGGTCAAGGGTCACCGCCGCCGCGGGCGTGTACGGGAAGGAACTCCTGAAAAGCGCGGGCAGCCCCCCGGGAAAGAATGGCAATCAGGCAGCATCGCCACGCTCCATACATGCGGCAATGCCCTTAACTACAACCCCCACATGCACCTGATCGGCACGCGCGAGCTGGTGAATACCACGACAGGCGAAATACTGCGCTCACCGCTCCTGAACTACCGGAGGATACGCATTTTGGATGAATGCCGCACTTCGCCTGTTCCGAAGAACAGGAATAGTAACCGAAGAAGAAGTTCGTGCTATCAGGGATCAATATAAAAATGGCTTTCACGTATACCTGCAACCGATTATCGGCACAAATAATGAAGTATTATTTCGCACTGCGGAATACCTCGCCGCCGGCTATTTCAGGATGAAGAAAGGGCCGGGATGAATTATTTGATGCTATTTGAAAAAATATTTTTGCTATTAAAACTAACCGTTGTTGTGGTATTCTACGAGTAAGCATTCTTCGCATGTTATTTATAATTTTTCTCAATTTCCGCGCGGCGCGCGAAATTTTAAGCCTCTGTCCGGCGATTTTTGTGGTTGAGGGGGCCTCATTTGAGAGGGAGCAGGTGCAGAAAAAACTCATTCAGTATCATAAATTTTAAGGCGCGTAGTAAGCACTTCACACCTGTCATGAGGTATGCACTGCTCCGACAGTGGTTCAGATAAAAGCCATTCAGTCCCATTGGCCCATTCTTAATAGGATGAATTTTCCTTGATGATAAATGGTGACCACTTTTAGCAGAATGGCGTTACAACGGTCATAACGGGGCGTTTTTTTCCGGGATTAATAAAGGCGGCTCAATTCAAGGTTCACGTACAATACATAGCCTTTTTAAAATAGACAACCGGAACGCCGGGTATGAAAAGGATGGATGCGTTAATCGTTGCCGGTCATTACTTTGTACAGGATCTTGCCAAGTTCATTAATTTTAAAGGGCTTGATGATTGCTCCTTTGAAGCCGTATTTGCCGTACTCCGCGATAATCGGATCATTGGAATAACCGCTGGAAACAATCGCCTTTATATCTGGATCGATGGCAAGAAGTTCCCTGATTGCTTCCTTGCCTCCCATTCCGCCGCGGATGGTCAAATCCAGAATGACCGCATCAAACGGTTCCCCTCTTTGCCGGGCTTTCCGAAATAATTCCAGCGCCTCCTTCCCCTCTCGGGCAATCTCCACCCCACAGCCCAGGTGCTCCAGCATCTTCCGGATTGTCTCTCGTATCACTTCCTCGTCATCCAGGACCAGGATTTTTTTATCCGTTATTGTAAATACTTCCATGGTATCACCGGTTGGTGCCGGTTTTTCCTTTGAGGCAGGCAGGTATACATGGAAGGTTGTTCCCACACCCGGTTTCGACTCCACGGTAATATGCCCGTTGTGCATCCGCGCAATTGAGTAAGAGATGGCCAGTCCCAGTCCGCTCCCTTTCTGTTTTGTTGTAAAATAGAGGTCAAATATTTTCGGCAGATCTTCCGGGTGGATACCGATACCCTTGTCGGCAATCGATGTTCTGACATATTCACCCTCGTCAAGGGGGAGAATGTCATTCTTTCCGATCCTGACATTCTCCGCCATCACCTCGACCACGCCGCCATGGGGTATGGCCTGCGTGGCATTGATCAGCAGATTGTTGAGCACCTGCTTGATCTGTCCCTCGTCGGCCCGGATATGAGAGAGGCCAACTGGCAGGCTGAACCGGCAGGTAACATTGGAGCCATGGGTAGAAAAACTTGCCGCGTCCTCGATCAGATCAACCAGGGAAACCGTCTTGATCATGGGCGTTCCGCCTTTGGAAAAAGTGAGCAGTTGCTGGGTCAGGTCTTTGGCGCTGAATGCGGCTTTTTCAGCAGCATCCAGGATGTTTAGCACCTTGCTGTCTGACGTGCCGATAACTTTCGCCAGGGATATATTGCCGAGAATCCCGGTGAGTATGTTGTTGAAATCATGGGCGATGCCGCCGGCCAGGGTGCTGATCGATTCGATTTTATGGATCTTCTGCAGTTCCTCTTCCATTCGTCGTTGTTTGGTGATGTCCCGGAAAACCAATACCGCCCCGATAGTCTGGCTGTCCCTGTCCATAATGGGAGCACCGCTTACAGATAGAATCTTTTCAATGCCGTCCCTGCCGATCAAAACCGTTTGATTTGGCAACCCTCTCTTTCCCGCGGCCATCACCTTTTCTAAGGGATCATTATAATGTTCTCTGGTTTTTTTATCGATGATATGGAATATCTCCCCCAGAGGTCTGCCGAGGGCTTCTTTCTGACTGTAGCCGGTTATTACTTCGGCAACTTTGTTGAGCAGGACAATGTTTCCCTTTTCGTCAAGGGCCATCAACCCGTCCCCGATGCTTCGCAGGGTAACGGCCAGCCTTTCCTTTTCGGCATTCAATTGGTTTTCCGCCAGCTTGCGTTCTGTTATGTCCGTATCCATCCCCCGGTAGCCGATCCTGTTGCCATGATCGTCGAGCATGGCAATTCCGCTGGTGGAAAGCCAAACCGTTTCTCCATTTTTATGGACGTTGGGATTTATGAATTCGCGGAAAGGCCGGCCTTTCTCAAACGCATGGAACGCCGTCGCCCTGAGTTGCCCCCTTATGTCCGGATGGAAGAGATCGTAGAAATACCTGCCAACCAATTCTTCCGGACTGAATCCAAGTATTTTTTTCACAACCGGGCTGACATAGGTATACCTGCCTTCCATGTCAACTTCCCAGATCCATTCCAGGGCGTTCTCGGCAATGTCGCGGAACCGTTGTTCGCTTTTACGCAAGGCATCCTCGACGGACTTGCGCGCAGTGACATCGGTGAAAAATCCGATATTGCAGTTTCTGCCGTCGATGGTCGCCGCGGCCGTATTGATATCCGCGAAGATCACGGTTCCGTCCTTTCTCAGGCAAGGAAGTTCCGCGGCCAGTGTTTTTTCTCCCCTGGCCTGGGCTTCGAATTCAGATACAATATGCGCCAGATCTTCTGCGGGATGAATTTGGCTCACATCCATCCCCAACAGTTCCTCCTTCGAATATCCCATAATTCTGCAGATGGCGGGATTGGCGTCAATGAATCTCTTTGTTTCGATGTCCGCGATCAGTATGCCTTCCGCCGCACTCTGAAATATGGTCCGGTATCTTGTTTCCGATTCCTCAATAGTCTTTCCGCACTGTCCGGATTTTCCCGGTTCCAGTTCCGTAATTCTTTTTCGAAGAACCGCCAGTTCTTTTGCCATTTGATTTTTGGTCTTTTCCATGTCATTCTTCATGTATTAATTCGTGCCTGTCTTTCTGTTGCGCACGGTATTTCCGGAGTCGATAGCTTGACCATGCGGTGAATTATTAAGCTTGTTTGCAAACGGAAAAAGAATAAAGTGGCATGCTTCAGTAATCGTGGAATGCAATTATATGCAGCGGCGCGCCGGGATTTCATTCCGCAATAGTGTTCTTGCGAGTTAAGAATTGAAATCCTCCTCCGGAGATTTATTAAAGAATAACCCGTTAGTGCCGGCCTGCGACCATCACGCTGTTGACCACTAGTTGTATAATACTAGTTGGATAGGTAGAATTCAACAATTTTATAGATGGGGGTTTTAAATTTTTAACACAACAGTTTCGCCATCTTCTTCTGTGGTGTATACTATCCAGGAATCTTGCGGGGGCTTGTGTTTATAAAATGTTGTACCTTGCTGATCTCCTTGCGGCTTACTTTCGTACAATCGGTACCTTTCGGGAAAAATTGCCGCAATGGACCATTTGTAGTTTCATCTGTTCCCCGTTCCCGGGGACTCCGGGGATGAGAAATATACACCTTGATCTTCGTATTCTTTGTGAAGAGCTTGTGCTCGGCCACCTCCTTCCCCTTGTCATATGTTAAGCATAATTTCATTTTCTCGGGAAGGGTTTTCATTTTACGCTCAAAAGCTTTCCTGTCTGTCGCAGCATCCCTTCCTTCGGGTGGGACAAGAATCAAGGATCGCGTTTTTCTTTCCACTATTGTTCCACGCGCGCTTGTATGCCATTTCTCCAAGATCACGCCACCTTCCCAATGATCAGGAACACTTCTATCTGCGACGTCAGCCGGATGCCCCGCAATGTGTATCATATCATCTCAAAATAAAGAATACCATTCAATGGAGGTTGTAATAAGCAGCACCTGTAACAGCCAGGATTCTTTTGTTTGCATCGATAGCGATTTTGATGAAGAAAAAAAGATATACTGCCCAATTATATTCCGGTAATCAGAAAGAATATCAATTTTTCAAAACACTATTATTGGATAAAAGCAGCGTAAAAGAATTTTCCCATGTAGATGACGACGATAATGGTTCCATGGAAATATACGCACCAATCAGGACAGGCAAGCATGCCCCTATTTTGATTTTTGATAAATATAAAAGAAGTCATGGATTTATTGGATCATAAAACCGGCAGTTTCAAAAAATCTTCGAATGTATGAGGGCGGACAGGGGGGGTTACCTCCTCCCCAGCACTCCTGCCGCCGCATACACGAACTCGATGAGCTGGTTCGAAAGCGCGAATACCGCGGCCGCGAAAAACATGCGCGCCGAGGACGCGTAGTCGTACCCCTCCCAGACTCCCTGCACCTGCTTCGCGTACTCGCCGGCTGAAGAGTGCTTTTCTAAAAACGCCACGATCCCGACCCCGATCAGCATTGCCGCGAAAAACAGGAGGATCTGTATGACGCCGCTCACGATGCATTCCTTTGCCGGCGCGGTCAGGAGCCGCATCACGACCGGGGCAAAGAAGAGGATAAAAAGAAAGCCGACGCGCAGGCCCATCATGTACCATGCGGCCGCGAGCAGGACGATGGGCAGGACCACTGTCACGGCGATAAGCCCGGCCAGAGCCAGTACATACAGCGGCCCGCTGTCCCCTGCCGCGTCCCTGGCGTGCCCGGAAAGAACGGGCCAGCTGTCAGGCCCGCCCACGATCATCATCATGAACGAAATGGGTATGGTGCCCAGGCAGGCGAACATGAGCATGCGCGTGTACCCGATATTGTCGCCGGGCATGATCATGTGCTTCACGATGTTAAAGATGAAGTATCCACTGATCAGCAAGGCGGCCGCGGACGCAATCCTCTTCATGGTTGGCCTCTTATACGATTGATTGTTATCCAGATTGAAAAGTTGTTTCACGCATGCCCCCCTCCGGGGGGGAGGGGGGAGATGCAAAGAAAAAGTGTGTTAAACTGGAATGAACTTGATTAGCACACCCCCCTCTCCTGTTGAGGAAAGGGGGGTGAGGCCAACTCACTACCTACTCTTTCTTCAAGAACCTGAAATACCCTAACCCCAGCGCCAGTATCAGCCAGAGCGCGACGTTGCTCCAGCCCAGCATGTTGCTCTGTCCCTGGAGCTGGGCAGCCAGGGCCACGCCGAAACCGATCGTGTCGCAGATGAAGAGCGACAGGAGGATCGACTGCCGCAGGGCGCTCCTGGGCTCGGTGCGGGCGAACCAGCAGATCAGGCCCACGCCGATAGCCATCGCGCCGAACCACTGGGCGAAAATGATGCCGTGCAAGTTCAAATGCACATCATAATAGGGGAACACGATTGTGGGTATGCACAGGCTGATAAGACCGAAAACAAGCGAAACGACCGCCTTGAATGACAGAAATATCTTCAGATTCATGACAGGACCTCCGCATTTATGTGATTGATGATGTAAGCTCATTACCCCGGGGTGATAAACCGGTGTAATCTGCCGGAAACAGACAACAGGGGTACCGGAACCGGGCACATTCCGCCTTCCGGGGTCCTGCCTGGCGTCCGGTTCCTGTTAAACGACTACTGATATTATGCATGATAGAAATATACGGCGGAGGGAGGGAATCATCAATAAAAATTGCTCCTTGCGATTAAATTGCAAGCCCCCCTGTCCGGCGCTTTTTGTGTTGAAGAAAACACTATGACGTCCCATACTTGTTTCGATAACGACTATTCAGTCGCATATGCTGGCGCCGAAGAGGTGGCAATTTCCTATGTATGCAAGACCGGCACCACCAATACTATAAGGAAGTGCCAGTCATTCATTTTCAGAGGAGGGTTGTTTCATATGAAACAATTATTGTTAGCGGTATTATTATTCACTTCATTTATCGCGATTTCCTGTTCGCATTCGGTTAAATACACGGAATACAGGAAGCCGTCACCACAGAAAAAAACGGAGGGAAAAATAACTGTTTTTGAAATTGGCGACCCGATCTCGGCAGAATTCACGATCCTGGGTAAAGTGCGGCTCGGCGAAACGGGATTCTCGCACAGCTGCGGATATACCGATGCACTGTATCTGGCAAGACAAAAGGCCAGGGAAATAGGCGCCGATGCAGTACAGATCATCAAAGTCGAAAAGCCTGACTTCTGGAGCACCTGTTATCGCGTGGAAGCAAACCTGCTCCAATTCAAATAGCCGGGATCCCGTCGGATGCATACAAGCATGTTCAGATAAAAGCCATTCAGTCTCATTGGCCCCTGCTGAACAGGGTGCAGTTTACTTGATGATAAAAGTCATGTAATGGCATAGCCGAGCCCCGTGACCCCTTTCACCCGGTCCAGGGTCTTCGCGGCGACGGCGCGGGTTTTCTCCGCACCCTTTTTCAGAATACTGACCACCTCCCCCCGGTCCCCGGCCAGCTCGTCCCTCCGCTTCCGGTAGGGCTCGAAGGTGTCGCGGATGAGGCCCACGAGCTCCTTTTTCACCTCGCCGTAACCGACGCCGCCCTTCAGGTAACGCTCGCGCATCTTCCCGGCTGATTCCGCATCGGCGAAAAGGCGGTAGAGGGCGAAGACGCCGCATGTGTCGGGGTCTTTCGGCCCCTCAACGGGGGTGGAATCGGTGACGATCTTCATCACCTTGCTTCGAAGTGATTTCTCGCTTTCGAATATGTCGATGGTGTTGCCGTAGCTCTTCGACATTTTCTGCCCGTCGATACCGGGTATGACTGCCACGTCGTCAGCGATTCTGGGTTCGGGAATCGTGAACACCTCGCCGTAGAGGTTATTAAAACGCAAGGCGATGTCCCTGGTGATCTCCACATGCTGTTTCTGGTCTTTCCCCACCGGGATGATTTCCGCCTGGTAGAGGAGGATATCGGCCGCCATGAGTATCGGGTAGGTGAAGAGGCCCGCGTTGGGCACGATTCCCCGGCCCACCTTGTCCTTGTAGCTATGACTCCTTTCGAGAAGCCCCATGGAGGTATGGCAGGAGAGTATCCAGGTGAGTTCCGTCACCTCGGGTACGTCCGACTGCACCCAGAAATAGCATCTCTCCGGGTCAAGGCCAAGGGCCAGAAAGTCGATGGCGGCCTCGATGGTGTATTCCCGAAGCTGGCCGCCCTCCTGCATGCTCGTCATCGCATGATAATTGACGATGAAGCAGAAGAGCTCGTGATCGCGCTGGTGCTCGATCATCGGTTTCATCATCGCGAAATAATTTCCTATGTGAAGCGTGCCCGACGGCTGTATGCCAGAGAGTATTCGTGCCATAACAGGTCCTGTAAGTATGGTTTCCCGTTTCCTTTCCCATCCTTCGAAATCAAACCATGAAAAATCGGCGGGGAATTTCAAGGCACAAGGGTTTAAAGAGGAAAAAAAATAGTCAATAATAAAATTTTTGTTGCCTCGCGCGGCGGGTCGTTGCAGTGTAATGAAAGCCGCACTGTGAACCATCGGTGCGACCCGGTGGTATCCGGGCATCGCGTCCCCCCGGGGCAGGTGAGGGCAAAACCATTTGAAAGGGGTCGGGTATGGAGATCAAAAAAAACATCGGCACTACGGATCGTTATATCAGGGCGATAATCGGGCTCGGGTTGCTCATGAATATCATTTCCCTTGATACGGGCCGTCTGGGTACTTTCGTGTTTCTGGCACTGGGCCTGGTGCTTCTTGTCACCGCCTATACGCAATACTGCTCGCTGTATGATTTGCTGAAGATCGACACCCTTGAAGGCGTGAAAAAACCGGCCGAACCGAAGGAATCGGCACCCTCCCACTGAACGGCATTAAAAAAGCGGCCCCTTCGGGGGGCCGCCTGGTCGCTCATGCATTACAACCGTCCTATCTCTTGAGGTTCAGAAGTTCCTGAAGCATTTGATCGGAGGTTGTGATGGAGCGTGAGTTCGCCTGAAAGCCCCGCTGGGTGATGATCATATCGGTAAACTGGTCGGAAAGGTCGACGTTTGACATTTCAAGGGTACCCGCGACGATCTTGCCCCGTCCCCCCTGGTTCGCCGCACCGGTGTTAGGCATTCCGGAGTTGTTCGATACCTCGAAGAGATTGTCTCCCGTCGCGGTCAGGCCCTGCGGGTTGGTGAAGACCGACATCGCCACCTGGCCCACGGTCTGTTTCGTCCCGTTTGAATAGACCCCGGTAATCACACCCGAGTTGTCGACGTTGAAGGACTCCATGTATCCCATGTTGTATCCGTTCTGTTCAACCGCTTTGGTCGTTGCGGCCGAGGCGAACTGCGTGATCCCCTGGAGCAGGCCTGCTGAACCCAGGTCGAGCTGTATGGTCCTGATCGCGGGGTCGCCTGCCGCCCGGTAGTTGGCATTTAAAACCAGGGCCCCCTGGTTGAGTTCGTCGGGGGTCGCCTCGTCGGCCACGGAAACCAGCTTCCCATCGGGGCTGAACTGCAGGTTGATCCTGCTGGATGGATTGACGTTGTTTTCCTGACCGGCGCCGGCGGGCACGTCCAGGGTGAGTGGCGTGGTGGAATCGGTAATGGCGCCCGATGCGGTCCACTGGTTCGGGCCGGTTTTCCAGAATACCAGGCTGAGCCGGTGCGTGTTTCCCTGGCTGTCGTAGGCGTCGATGTTCGTGGTGATGCCCGCCGAGGCCCGCATCCTGCCCGTTGCATCGGGCGGAACCACCGGTATGCGCGAATCGAGGTTGCACTTATATTTGATGTTCGTGGTTTCACGCGCGTCGACTTTGCCATAAATCGGGATGATGAGATCCTCGGTCGTGCCGCTCGAGTTGACTACCATCTCGCCTTCCTGGTTACGCGTCGCCATCCATCCCTGAACCTTGAGGCCGTTGCCCGGGCTCACCAGCGTGCCGTCACGGTCGAGGCCGAAGGCCCCGGCCCGGCTGTAGTAGTTCCTGTCGCCGTCGGAAACGACGAAGAAGCCGTCCCCCGAAATCGCCAGGTCCGTCTGGTTTCCGGTGGTCTGGAGGCTTCCCTGTGTGAATATTTTGTCTATGGATGCGATCGTCATCCCGAGCCCCACCTGTTTCGGGTTTACGCCGCCCCTGTTCTCTTCGGGCCTGGACGCGCCGGAAAGGGTCTGCGATATCATGTCCTGGAAGGTTGCCCTTCCGGTTTTGAATCCATAGGTGTTGACGTTCGAGATGTTGTTGCCAATGACATCCATTCTGGTCTGATGGTTTTTCAGACCGGCAACGCCGGAAAAGAGTGCGCGCATCATAACGGCGGTTCTCCTCTTGAAAAATTATTTGGCAGGGACCGCGTCCCTGTACGAAGTCTGCTGACGCGTCGCGTCGTTTATGACGGCGCTCTCCGCCTGAGCGGAGGCGTCGTCGGCCCTGCGGACGGCATGTATGTCGGCCATGCCGACCCTGTCATTGCCTACCATCAGGATGTGCTCGTTATTCTCGAATTGTATCGACGACACCACGCCCGATACCCGGCGGTTGCTCGTGGCATTGAAGGAGTCGATATGCTTGCCAAGGAGGGAAAAGGCCTCCGTGGAGCGGGAGCTCTGGAGCAGACTGCCGATTTCCCTGTTAATATTGGTCATCTGTTCAAGCGAGGAGAACTGTGCCATCTGGGCTATGAACTCCCTGTCTTCCATCGGCCGTGTCGGGTCCTGATGCCGCAGCTGGGTAGTGAGGAGCTTCAGAAATGAGTCCTTGTCCAGCCCTCCCATCTTCAGGTCCTTGCCGGGGTTGATTCGCTTGTTGACCAGATCGGCTTCCCTCGTCGATGCCGTCATCTGCTCCGCTGACAGTTTTCCCAGTTCCATGCGATCCTCCTAAATGATTACGTTGATATGCCCTTCATGGCGTATCAACGCGTTTGCCCTGTATTCTCCCTTGATTTCGGCTGCCTGTTCGACGGGAACGACGGCGGTCATGCCATTCCGTTCCTCATCATGAAGCATTCTTTCACGCTGATCGCTCACGTTCACCTGAAAATTCCCGATCGAGATTCCGGCATCACCGAGCTGCTGTTTGATATGCTCGATATTGACAAGGAGTAGGTCCCGGGCCTCCTGGGTGGTAACCAGGAATCTCCCGTGCACCACGCCGTCGCGCAGCCCGAGATGAATACTGACATTTCCGAGTTCCCGTGGATTGAGTCGTACGGAGAACGATCCGTTACGTCCGTCCTTTACCGCGACCTGCGCCTTCTGGATGATGCTCTCCAGGTTTTCCCGAAAGAGGCCGTTCCGGTGGTGTCCCGGCGCCGGACCGTCGGTCTGTCTCATGACGGGGTCGCTTTTCATGTTGGTGAGGGTGTCATATGATCCCCCTCCAGATCCCTGTCTTCCCTGGCGCGTCTCCGCTCCGTCCTGTTTCATCCCCTCAAGGACCGCTGCGATCCTCGTAAGGGACTCTTTCGCCTGGGCCACTCCCGGTTCGGAGGCGGGGGACTGCTTCAGGTCTTTTCCGTCTCCCGTCTTCTGTCTGGATAGCATCTCGCGCATCCCCGCCATGGTCTTTGCGAGTTGCTGGTGGAGGAGCCGCGGCGTTTTGGACATGTCATTTTTTTCGAGCAGCCGGGCGATTGTATCAAGGGCGGCGTTCATCCGGGCCCTGTCCGGACCCTGCTTGACGGACCGGAGAGAGTCATGAAGCTCTTTGATCGACTGCTTGAGTTCCTGGAGCGGGGCACCGCTCCTGGCAGCATCGTCAATCATATTCCGCAGGTTCTTCAGAAGATTGCTTATCTGCAGTATGTCGTTACGGCCTGTTTTCATGTCTGAATCGTTGCGCACGGTCAGATTTTTCTCCACGGGCGCTCCGGTCCCCTGCTTCTCAGTCACGTTCCGAATCTGTTCCGCTGATGCCCCGGTATCGTCGTGGGTTTTCGTCTTCGTCGATGCAGCGGAGAGTTCTCGTTCCCGCGGATTTTCGGCGGCTTTGCAGTCGGCCCGTGTTTTTTCGTCGTTCATGGCCTTGGGCCTTTCATCTTCCCCCGCGGGCCGGTTGTTATCGATTGCGTGGCGACTCGAATTGTCCGGATTTTCAATTGCGATGGTGGGGGGCTGCTGAATCGGCTCGATCTGGTTTTTCAAAAGGCTGAAAAATCCCGCGTCGGAGGAAAAATCACTGCTACCGTTCAGCGGTTTACGAGCGCATAAATCGAGAGCGTTATTTTTTGCTGATGTGATGTCGCTTAATTGCAGCATATGTATCATACCCGTATCGGTGTCTGGCTGATTAATATATCGTTAGGTGCCTGGATAAACTGAATGGAAATTTGGATGGGGAGGGATTAATAGATACAGGGGCCCGGTAATGGCGCCGTTTTCAGTGTTATGCGACATAACGGCACGGTTAAGAGTAGAGAAGGTCATTTCTGATGGGGTCAGAGTAAAAAGTATGCGTGAATGGAGCACTACCGATGCGGGGATCATGAATATGATCATAAAACAGCAGAATGTTCATTTATCCCATGTGCCTGATTCAGGAATAAATATTAGACTTGTTGCGAAACTGGCGTCTCGCACTCGCAGGTAGCCCCTGCGGGGGGCTTGTTTAAGGGGCTTCGCCCTTTAAACCCCATGAAGAAATACAATATGCAACAAGTCTATTATTCAAAAGCATCAGAAGCGTGAATGATTCGGGGTATCGATTTCGATGTACAGCTCCCCCTCCTCATCGGTTTTTTCAGCGCCGTCTGGGGCACCATGTTTTCCGATACCGATACCGATACCAATGCCGTTGTCGTACTTGGCACCATCGTTTTCATACCCGGCGGAATTATCTTCTTGATTATTCCTTCCCCCTCTTTCAAATGGGGACTTCGTTGCGACGCTATCCCCGAGGGTGAACCGATGAACGGAATTGAAGCAAACCTGGACGACTGCCTCATCGCCTTTTTCGACCTCGACGAAACCATCACCGATTCCGACACCGACTTTCTCTGGGCCGCCTGGCGTTCCCGACGGAGCCTCAGGGGATGGGCGGAGCGCGCATGGCTCGTGAAGCTCTACCGCGATTTCCGGAAGGGCCGTCTCGACATCGATGAATATATCCGCTACCAGCGCTTCCGCATAGGCCGCCTCGGACCGGAGGAGTTTCGCGGAATGGGCGAGGATTTTTTCAGGGAATCGGGAATCGGGCGGATATATCCCGATGCGGAGGGGGTGATCGGAAGAATCAGGGACGCCGGGTGCCGGGCGGTTCTCCTCACTGCCCAGAACGAGATGATCGCCGGTCCCTTCGCGCGGAGCCTGGGAATGGACGGCATGATCGCCAACCGCTTCGGAATAGTGGGCGGCCGATTCGGGGCGCCGGTAAGGCCCTACAGCTTCGGCGAAGGCAAGGTACTCCTCGGGCAGAAGTACGCGGAGGATGCGGGGGTTCCCCTCTCGCGCTGCGCCTTTTTCGGCGACAGCATCTACGACGCCCCCTTCCTGGGGCTTGTGGGGCGTCCCTTCGCCGTCAATCCTGATCCCATGCTGGAAGCCCGCGCCGTGGAGAGGGGATGGCCGGTCCTCCGTTTCGTTCCCCGGAGTGCACGCCGATGACCGGGAAACTCCCCATCGTGGCACTCTGCGAGGATATCCGGAGCCTTTATAACGTGGGATCGATTTTCCGGACCTCCGATGGTGCGGGTATAGAGAAACTCTACCTCTGCGGCTATACCGGACGTCCTCCCCGAAACGAAATCGAGAAAACCGCCCTGGGAAGCGTGGAGAGTGTTCCCTGGGAGTATGTACCGAACCAGTTTGAGGCGGTGCGCGGCCTTCGAAGGCGCGGCTACCGGATCATCGCCCTCGAGCGCACCGAAGGGAGCGTTCCCTACAACGAGGCGGAGTATTCCTTTCCCGCGTGCCTGGTCCTCGGCAATGAAGTGCGGGGGATCACCCCCGAGATGCTTTCCCTCTGCGACATGACCATGGAAATACCGATGCGGGGCACAAAGGGGTCGTTGAACGTGTCCGTGGCCTACGGGATAGCGGCCTATCATCTGGCAGCGTGCTGTTGTAGAATTTCGGATAAGGGAACAGGGTCATGAAATTTCGCGCGGTGCTCTTCGACATGGACGGAACCCTCCTCGACACCCTGCGTGATATCGCCGAATCGATGAACGCCGTCCTCGAGGCGAAGGGCTTTCCCGCTCATCCGATCGATCTCTACAGGATCTTCGTCGGCGACGGCATGGATACCCTTGTCAGGAGGGCTCTCCCCGCGGAGAATCACGGGGAATCCATGGTGGAGGATTGTATCGGGGTGATGAGGGATGAGTACGCGCGTCGATGGGACCGCCACTCGGCGCCCTATCCCGGGATCGACCGGATGCTCGATGCTCTCGTCGGGAGGGGTATCCGGCTGGCCATCCTTTCGAACAAGCCGGACGACTTCACCCTTGAGATGAGCGCCCGCTATCTGGGCCGCTGGGAGTTCGCGGCCGTGGCCGGAGCGCGCGATGGGATGCCGAAAAAGCCCGACCCGGCCGCGGCCCTGGCCATCGCACGCGACATGGATGTCCACCCGGGGGAATTCGTCTACCTGGGCGATACCGGTACGGACATGAAGACCGCCGTCGCGGCAGGTATGTACCCGCTGGGGGTTCTCTGGGGTTTCCGCGGCGCGGAAGAACTCCTGGCAAGCGGGGCAAAACGTCTCCTGAAGGAGCCGCTGGATCTGCTGGAAATCATCGGCGATCAGGGTGGAGATAATACTTGACCTCTTTATTATTTTAGAATATATTATATTTGTGGCGATTTTCATGATCGGGAATTACCCGTGGCCGCTGTCAACCTCATGAAGGGGAGATTGACCGGGGTCGATGACTGGCGTCGAAACGCCGGTTGTGATGGGCCATGATATAAGCGGCTTTTCTGTTGACAGGTGCCGCGCCCGGTGCTAGAGAGTGTGCCGAATCCGTAGGAGGATCCCTATGTGGGAATATACAGACAAGGTGAAAGAACTTTACATGAACCCGAAGAACGTGGGCAGAATCGAGGACGCCAACGGGTTCGCCGAGGTGGGGAGCATCGTGTGCGGGGACGCCATGAAGCTGTACCTGAAAATTGACGAGGGCGGCATCATCAGGGACGCGAAGTTCGAGACCTTCGGATGCGGCAGCGCCATCGCGTCATCCTCCGCTCTCACGGAAATGATAATCGGGAAGAGCGTTGAAGAGGCGGAAAAACTCACGAACAGGGACATCGCCGACTACCTGGGGGGCCTGCCGGAAGAAAAAATGCATTGCTCCGTGATGGGGAACGAGGCCCTCGAAAAGGCCCTGGCCGACTGGCGCGGGGAGAAGGTGACGGATCATGTCGATACGGAAGGAGAGATCGTCTGCCACTGCTTCGGCGTGACAGACAGCCTGATACGGAACGTCGTGCGGGAGAACAACCTGAAAACCGTGGAGGACGTGACCAACTTCACCAAGGCGGGAGGCGCGTGCGGTTCCTGCATCCCGAAGATCGAGGACATCCTCCGGGAGATGGAGGTCGAGTCGATGCGGGACGAAGGGGAGCCGGCCCAGAAAAAGCCCCTTACAAATATCAGGCGCATGCAGATGGTGGAGGAGACGATCGCCAACGTGATAAGGCCGATGCTCCAGAAGGACGGCGGCGACATAGAGCTCGTCGACATCGACGGGCGCAACGTCCACGTGGCCCTGCGCGGGCACTGCGTCAACTGCCAGGTATCGGACGTGACACTGAAGAACCTGGTGGAGGGCAGGCTCCGCGAGTTCGTCGAAGAGGAGATCGTCGTTCATGAAGTCAAATAAAAGCAGGGGGAAGGGGGACCGCGACATGGAACGGATAGTGTACCTGGACAATAACGCAACGACCATGGTTGCCCCCGAGGTTGTGGAGGCCATGCTTCCCTTTCTGGGCCGTTCCTACGGCAACCCCTCCAGTATGCATACCTTCGGGGGCGCTGTGGCGAAGGAAGTCGAAAAGGCGAGGATGAAGGTCGCGGAATTTCTCGGCGCGGAACATGAATACGAGATCGTGTTCACCGGCACGGGAACGGAGAGCGACAATATGGCGATCCAGGGCACCCTGGCCTACTACAGGGAGAAGCGCCATGTCATCACCTCCCGCGTGGAGCACCCGGCCGTGCTTTCCCTCTGCAAGAAGCTGGAGAAGGACGGATATCGCGTTACCTATGTGCCCGTTGACCATGCGGGCAACCTGGACATGGAAATCCTGAAGGGATCCGTTGACGACGATACGGCGATTGTGACGATCATGTACGCAAACAATGAAACGGGAGTGATTTTTCCCGTGGATGAAATCGGTTCGTATCTCCGGGAGCGGGGCGTTCCCTTTCATGTCGACGCAGTCCAGGCGGGGGGTAAAACGCCCATTGACGTCAAGAAGGTCCAGTGCGACCTTCTCACCATATCGGGTCACAAATTTCACGCCCCGAAGGGGATCGGCGCGCTCTATGTCAGAAGGGGGACCAGGCTCAGGCCCATTCTCTTCGGCGGACACCAGGAAAAGGGGCGCAGGCCCGGTACGGAAAACGTCCCCTCCATAGTCGCCATGGGACAGGCCGCCGGGCTCGCCATGGAGCACGCCCCGGAGTACGACGTCCGCGTCGGGGCGCTCAGGGACCGGCTCGAGAACGGCATCCTCGGCCTGTTCAAAAACTCTCATGTCAACGGCGATCGATCGAAGAGGGTGGCGAACACGGCGAATGTCGGTTTCGAGTTCATCGAAGGGGAGGCGATCCTTCTCTATCTTGATGAAAAGGGGATTGCCGCCTCCTCCGGCTCCGCCTGCTCCTCCGGCTCTCTCGAGCCTTCCCACGTATTGCGGGCGATGGGGGTCCCCTTTACCTCCGCCCATGGCTCCATCCGTTTCAGCCTGAGCCGCTACTCGACGGAGCATGACGTGGATCATGTCCTGGCGGTAATGCCCGAGGTGGTCAACCGCCTTCTCGATATATCCCCCTACTGGGACAGCGAGAAGCAGGAGCCGAAAGCGGTCAATCTCTGATGAGGGTGTCTGAACGGGTTGTACCGTTCATTTCGGCACGAATAAAAAGCTTTTTTTTCCACAGCGGCGCTGAGGCGCAGGGACAATGGGTTTGTGACAGGATCGCCGATACATACACCACAAGGTGGCATGAAAGTCGGGCTCACTGCACAGTAATTACAATTCATAACCGTTGCGTTCTCGCTGCCTCTGCGGCAACGTGATGAAATAAAGGTTCATACCCGCCCGAGATTATCACCCGTGACTGTTTTACGGTTGAATATTTATCCTTCCTGGTGAAAATGTGTCCATGATCTGCAAGAGAATAGCCGTGGCCGTCGCAGCCATATTATGCGTGTGTGCGGGATTTATCGCCTTCGTGGCGGGGAGCGTCATCTACAGTGGACGGATCGCCGCGCCGGTGCGCGCTGACGCGGCGATCGTGCTGGGAGCGGCGACCTGGGGTGACAAGCCCTCGCCGGTATTCCGGGAGAGGATACGGCACGCCATCTGGCTCCACGACAACGGATATACGGAAAAGATAATCTTCACAGGCGCCCCGGACAGCCCGAAGGAGCCGCCGGAATCGGTGGTGGCCAGGGGCTACGCCCTGCGGAGTGGCGTTCCCGCGGAAGACATCATGATCGAGGAGGTGTCCCGTACCACGGAGGAAAATCTCTACCGGGCCAGGGAGGTGGGGCGCCGCAACGGCTTTCGCTCGTACCTGATCGTGAGTGACCCGCTTCATATGAAGCGCGCGATGATTCTCGCGGGTGAACTCGGCATGGAGGCCCACCGCGCCCCCACGCCAACAAGCCGCTACCGTGGTTTCGGGAGCAGGATATCCTTTCTCGGAAAGGAGATGTATTTTTACGCCCACTATCTCTTTGGCATGGCCCCCATGACCGGGTCCGCGGCGGAGAAGGCCGCAACCCCTGCGCTATCGAGATAGCCGTTCACTGAAGACCATGGAAAGAGCGTCCCCGGTATCCGTCTCCGGGGGATTCGCCGCCCTTTTTTTATGAACCATATCCGGGGAATACGGTCAAAGTGATGCGGCGCGGCAGACGACCATGTCTGTAACCGATCCACCGCACTTACAGGAGGAAGCAATGGATTCAGGAAGTAAGACATTCGGATTGCGGGCGATCGCGGCGGCGGTCGTCTTTCTGCTCGCGGTGTTTGCCTTTTCGTGCAAAAAGGCGGAAGAGGCTTCCAAGGATGCCGCGCCCGCAGCCATGAAGAGCGAGATGGCGGGAGAAATGGAGATGGACTCCGCTGATCGGGCGGTCATGGCCGAGGATGAAGAATCGCCTGACGCGAAGAGAGAGGGGGGGCCGGGACTTACTGGCCATTTTATCGCGCCGGTTGAGTTGGCCTTTGGACGCCTTCTTGAATACAGGGTGGATCTCACCTACGAGAGCGACGATCTGCCGAAGTCGCGCCGGGAGCTCCTGGGAGTCGTGGCACGCCACGGCTTCGTCAGGGCGAGCAGCTCCACCATGGAGGGGAATCGGCCCTCCATGACCTCGGAAATAAGGGTGAAATCGGAACGTCTCTATGACGCCCTCGGGGATATCGACAGGGTGGGCATCCTCAAAACGGAGACGATCACCGTAACGGACCATACCGAAGATATGGTTCTTCAAGAACGGACCGCGCGGCGCGAAGAGATGCGGATCGCCCGACGAAGGGCCGCCTCGGCGGGCACGGCTCCCGCAGCGAAAAACTGGGGTGTGATCGAGAAATCCCTCGAGGAGAGCGAGAACGGGCTCGACCAGGCGGAGCAGGAGAAATGGGGTATCAGGGACAGAGTGGCCTGGGCGACGGTCCACGTCGAAATCAGGGGCCCGGACCTTCCGGAACGGATAGATGTACCCCGCTACGGGGATGCCTTTGTCGATCTCGCGAACGGAATGCTCGTGTTGTTTTTCGGGTTGATATATCTGCTTCCCGTCGCGGCCGTCGCGGCCCTCCTCGTCTGGAAGAGAAAATGGATAGTGTCCCATTTCAGGGGTAAAAAGGGATAACGGGCGGGCGATTTCGGGGTTATACCCCAATCCCCCGGAAGGGGGACGATTCAAACCAGAAACAACCGGGAAGCCCCCCTCCGGGGGGGGTAGGGGGGGGCGTTCCGGGACAGTCCCGAAATTAATCCGAGAGTTTGCGGCGGTTTTTGCCGATAGTAGTAACAGACACCTGGAAACGGGAGGTCGTCATGTTGAGGAAAAGAACTGTCATCCACATAATGGGCTCGTCCACCAGAATACTCTTCAATGTCGAGGACGCGCACATCATACGATTCATGCTGGAAGGCGCCACGGAAATCCAGGCAAACCGATGTTACCGGGCCTTTATCGGAGAAATTCTTCGCCAGTGCAGCGTATGAGACCTTCGGGACGCTCCCGTAACATTCAATCGTACTTCGTATGAATAGTTTCACCACCGAGGCACAGAGTCTGATCGACTTGTGTGCAACTGATAAAAAACCGACCACTGATGTGGCACCTTGATCTAATCGATACTATCAAAATTGTATGTTCTCATCTGTGTCTATGTGCCTCCGCGGCAACTGGCCTGAAATTATCGCAGCCATTTCAATTCGTGATGACACGAATAATAAAAGCGTTGCCAAATCATCGCTCGGGGAGATAGCGTGAGTAATTCCCGTCAAGGAGCGACATTCCCATGAAAGAGCAAAAACAGGTCACGCCATCATACGGCCCAGAGGAGATCATCGCGCTGGCCTCCGGGTACCAGCGAAGCAGGCTGATCCTGACCGGCTTCGAGCTCGGGGTATGGAGCGCCATAGGCGGCGGGGCGCTTACCGGCGGGGAGGTAGCGGCCCGGATCGGTGGGGACCCCCGGGGGACTGAACGGCTTCTGAACGCCCTCTGCGCCATCGGCCTCCTCGTGAAAAACGGCGTCAGCTATTCGAACACCGACACCACCGCGCGTTACCTTGTCAAGGGAGAGGATGAGTACCTTTCCCGTATCGGCCACATGCTCAACCTCTACCGTACCTGGGGTACCCTCACCGAGGCGGTGAAGAAGGGGACCTCGGTGACGGCCCGGGAGTATGATGAAACATCTCTCGCCCATTTCATTGAGGCGATGCACCACCGGGCGAAAAAAACGGCCGATGAACTCATCTCGCACATTGACCTCGACGGCGTCTCGCGCGTCCTCGATGTGGGCGGCGGGTCGGGGGTCTACTCCATGGCCATCGTGCGGAGGAAGCCGGATATCCGCGCGGTCGTCTTTGACCTGCCGGGGGTGGTCGCCCTTGCGCGTCGTTACATCGATGAAAGCGGCCTTGACGAAAACATCGGGGTAATGGAGGGCGATTATCACGTTGACGATTTCGGCGCAGGGTACGACATGGTCTTCATGTCCGCCATCATCCACATCAACTCCCCGGAAGCGAACCGCCGCCTTATACGCAGGGCCTTCGATTCACTGAATCCCGGAGGCAGGATCGTGATTCAGGATCATCTCATGAACGACGACAGGACCTCGCCTGCCAGGGGGGCGATCTTCGCGGTCAACATGCTGGTCAACACCCCCGGCGGCGACAGCTATACCGAGGGGGAGATGCGCGAATGGCTTCGGGATGCCGGGTGTGAAGGCATAGAACGGATCGCCACCGGCATGGAAAACGACCTTATGACGGGGAAGCGTCCCGGACGATAGGGATCCGTCCTTGGAGCCGAAAGCCGGAATGTTTTTGTAAATCGAAATTTCATGAGCTCGAGGAGTAACGCCGTGCAGGTTCCCGTATTTACCTTCACCACGATCGCAGTGACCGTCTTCGCGTCGGTCATCGGTTTCAGGCATGAAAGGGCGTACCGGAAGGGCATCTTCAACGTGGGGGCCATACTTCGCGGCAATGAGTTCTATCGGCTTGTTACCTCGCTTCTCTTTCATGTCAACTGGGCGCATCTCGCCTTCAACATGTTCAGCTTTTATTCCTTTTCGGCCCATGTCGAGATCGCGTTCGGCCCGGCGGTCACCGCGGGTATATACTTCGCAAGCGGACTCGCCGGCGACGTTCTTTCCCTGGCAGTCAACAGAAAAAATGCGGATTATTCCGCGACGGGTGCGTCGGGCGCCGTGGCGGGGATCATCTTCGCGTCGATTTTCCTCCTCCCGGGGGGTAGCATCTACGTTTTTCCGATTCCGATGGCGATACCCGCCTGGGCCTTCGCCGTCATCTTCATGGCCGTGTCCCTCTACGGTATCGGCAGGGGGGGGTCCACTATCGGCCACGAGGCGCATCTGGGCGGCGCGCTGGCCGGAATCGCCTTCGCGGTCATATATAATCCGTCGATAGCGGAGCGCGACCCTCTCCTTCTCGCCGCGATCACAATCCCCGCGGCGGTCCTGCTTGTGTATTTCGTCAGGGGCGGTGCGGCCGGTCGCGATCACTCGGGAAGGTAATGGTCCAGGCGGTGCATTCCTCGCGCTCGAGGGTGCAGTTGCCCTTTATCTGTTTGCTCAGGAGATGCACGAGCTCGAGACCGAGGGTCGGCGAGTTCGCGACGTCGAAGCCCGCAGGGATTCCCGCGCCGTTGTCGCATACCTTCAGCACGACCACCCCGGTTTTGTCGAGGTGCATTGAAATGGATATCCGGCCCGGGTCCCGCCCCTCGGGAAACGCGTATTTCAGGGCGTTGGTTATCAGTTCGTTCACAATCAGTCCGCAGGGGATGGCCTGGTCGACACCGAGGCGGATATCTTCGATATCGATGACGAGTTCCGGCCTCCGGTGTATTTCGGTGTAATTGTTGAAAAGTTCTTCCGATATGGTCTGGATGTAAGCCGCGAAGTCGATCTCGGCGATGTCGATCGACTGGTAAAGGCTTTCATGGACGAGTGCCATGGCCCGTATCCTGTTCATCGAGTCGTTGAATATTTTTGTCATTACTTCGTTGTTGATATTTCTCGCCTGGAGGCTCAGGAGGCTTATGATAATCTGGAAATTGTTTTTCACCCGGTGGTGGATTTCCCTGAGGAGCACCTCTTTTTCCCTGAGGGAGTCCTGTATTCGCTCCTCCGCCTGCTTCCGCCCGGTGATGTCCTGGGAAAGCCCGAGCACACCGATGATCCCGCCCGATGCGTCTTTAACCGGGGAGAGGCACGCCTCGATCCAGCAGTTTCCCGACGGGAATTTTTCGTAGATTTCCGTGGTGATGGTTTCCCCGCTTTCCATTATCCTGCGTACCGCTTTCATGTGGCGACCCGCGAGGTCCGGCGGGAATAGTTCCGCGATGTTTTTTCCTTCAATTATTTCGGAATTCGTCATGAACATGCGCGCGGCCGCGCCGTTCAGGTAGCGCACGATCCCTTCTCCGTCCACTAAAAAGATCATTTCGGGGGATGCCTCGGCGAGCATGCGGTATTTTCCCTCGCTTTCAGCGAGTGCCGCCCTCGTGCGGCGGCGTTCCGCGATTTCCGATTCCAGATTGATGTTGGTCTCCATCAGCTCCTCGGCGAGGGCCTCGAGCTCGGCTGCCGCGGTGCGGGTTTCGGTGAGGGCGCGGCGATACTGTTTTACCAGGAGCCAGATCAGCGCTGAGAGCGTAAGGTAGACGGCGATCACGATGATGATCCGGTTCGGGAATGACGTTGCGGTGTACCGGACCTGGGTGATGAGCCCCAGGTACTGGGCGCCCCCGATGCCGCCGTATGCCGCGATGCTAAAGGCCAGGAACGCCCACTGCCCCCTCTGTCCAATCAGCACCGCGGCCAGTATCGTGGCAAGCACGTAGAGGATCATGGCCGGCGCCCCGGCGCCGCCGATGAAGCTCCCGTATATGGCGGTGATGTAGATGATGGAGGGAGGGATATACGACGCCAAGCGCCAGCAGCCGCGTGTCGAAAAGAGCCAGGCGGAAAAAAGGATGATCGAAATAACGGTCGAGATCAGGAGGGAGTCGATGGGCAGGGAGCCGTGAAGCCATCCGGTCAGGAAAATGAGCATGACCCCGCCGGAGGCAATGCCGGTAATCAGGGTGACGACCCTGGTCAGGTATTCACGGCGCGATTCGTCCAGAATGAAAGATTTCGGGGCGGTGAGCGCGTTCCATATCCTGCGCATTGTTGCGCTCACAGGCCCTCCACCTCGGCAAGGGCCAGGTCCTGGTACGCATGATAGAGCCGGTGGCAGAAATCATCCCATTGCATGCACACCTCCCTGGTCCGGTCGTCCTCGCCCATGAGATCGGGGTGCGCGACGAGCTCGTCCATCTCGCCGCCCAGTTCCCGGATGAGGGACCGGTCCGCGCCCTCCAGGATATCCGCAACGAAAGCCGGGGGATTTCGCCATGCTGAGGCGCGGCGGCAGTCCCGGTGGATCTGCGTGAGGAGTACGTTCCTGGGTCCCTCCCACAGCTCGTTGACCGCCGCGTCGCGATAGAGGCGGGGCAGGGAGGAAAAGTCCTCGATGACGCCATGGCCCCCGAAGACCGACATGGCGGCGCGAACCGTGTCGGTGCAGTCCGTCGCGGAGGCGATTTTCTGAAGCATGATGAGCTCACGGAGGTTGAAGCGGCGCGCGCGCATGCCGGCCGATTCGTCGCTTTCCAGCCCGCCCCGCAGCTCGCCTCCCATGTCGAGAAACTCGCGGTAGAGCCTGAAGGCCCCGGCCGTGGTCCTTCTGGCGCAGTGGTCCACCCTTTCGAGCTGGCCCGCAACCAGGGGAAACCGCCCTATCTTCACGCCGAAGGCCTCGCGAAAGTCCGCGTACCCCTTCGCCTCGCGCGCGGCCCTGGTCATGATGGCCGCCGAGGAGAGCCCCACCGTAAGGCGTGAGTAGGTGAGGACGATGCCCACGACATTGGCGACCCCGCGATCAAGGGGTCCCACCTGGTAGGCCACCGCGCCGTCAAGGGTTATTTCGGCCGTGGGAAGTTCGCTCGTGCCGAGTTTCCATTTGATCCGGTCGATTGTGTAGCCGTTGCGCTTCTCCTTCTTCCCGGGCATCCAGGATGGCATTACGAAGAGGGCGATCTTTTCGGAACCCGCGGGGCGTGCGGTGATGATGGCGTAGTCGGCATGAACCGCGGAGCAGAAAAACTTCGTGCCGTAGAGCCTCCAGGTTTCACCCTCCCGCACCGCTTCGAGCACGTTGGCCGGGACCTCCGAGCCTCCCTGTATCTCCGAAAGGTACTGGGCGCCTATGGCGAAATCACCGTCGATTCCTTCCCTGCAGTGTTCGAGTATGCGTTTTGTTTCGGGAGTGTCTGCGAACCGTTCGAGTATCGCGACCATCCCCTCGGTGCAGGTGAGGGGACAGGCGATGCAGGCCTCGCCGTTCTGGTAAATGAGGTACATCTTCATCAGCTTCGTCATGGGCGACGTTCCGGATGAGAAGAGTTTCTCCGAGAATATCTCCCGTTCCATGATTTCAGCTTCGCGCGGGCGGACGATACGGTCGATCCGGTTATGGTGGCCGTCGTAGTGGGCCATCCACGGCCGTTTTTCCGGAAGGGCCGCCGATTCGGCCATTTCCCGCCATCGGAAGGAAACCACGGGCGAGAGCCGTCGCGCCTCGGCATCGATCGACTCCCACTCATCCCCGGCGAAGCGCCTGATGGTCTTCCGGATGAAGGGATCGTCCCGGTAGTAGTCGAGGCCGTTTCGCCACTGGAGAAACTCGTTAAAGGTATAGGGGTTGTTTTCTGGTCTGTCGGACAATCGAACCTACCTTGCGGTGTGCGCCGCTATGTCCAATGTACACTCTGGTGCCCAATTCGTCAAAAAATAACGCCCATCCGGGACGGTTAATATATCTCCTCGATCAGTACCTGAAATTTACGGGATTTCCCGCTGATGGTATTGGCGAAGGAGAGGATCCTGCTGCCGTGAGGGGTGACCTCAACGGCGTTTTCCGACAGACGTACCAGGGCCAGGGCGCTGCTTTCCATTGATTGTATCTGGTCGACGGGTCGGTTTGCAGGGAAAGGACCGCGAATGGGCCTGTGCGAGGCTCCGGGAGATTTCGACTCCGGAGCGCGGCGAAGATCGGGGGCCCGGTTTCCGGGGAAGGGGAGCCGGACATCACCCCGCCCTTCTGTATCTCGATCCAGCATTCGATCGCTTCGGCGTATGCATTACCCCTGGGAAGATGGGATACAAGGATGATGATCGCCGGTATCATCAATCCGCGATAATAAATAATGCATAAACAATGCCAGGGGCCACTAATTATCCGCATTATTCAAGTATAGTGGATGATGGCGCCTCTTTTGTCAAGCATTTGCGGCGCGGGGAGGAATGGGAGTGCGGCCCCGGCGTCGATCACCGGGGCCGGAGCTGTCAGCGGGCTACTTCGTTGATGAGCCTTCCGAGTTCCGCGTCGTGGGTCTGGACCGCCTTCTGGTTTGCCTCGTAGCTGCGCTGGACCTCGATCATATCGACCATCTCGCGGATCATGTTCACGTTGGATTTTTCCAGGAAACCCTGGACTACCTTCAGATTTTCGGGTGGAAGCGGGGGCCCTGAGGACTCTGTCTCGCGCCAGAGGGAATCGCCCTCCTTTTTGAGTTCGCGAATATGCTCGAAATCCGCGAGCCTGAGCCGGTCGACCACCACGGGCTGGCTCCAGTCGTTGTTGGCCATGCTCGCCAGCTCGCCGGGAGCGATGGCCGCGTTCGCGATCACCTCGCCCCGTTCGTTGACGATGAAATTGTTCTGCTGGACCCGTATCATACCGTTTTCACCCAGTACGGGATAGCCGGTGTGGGTCATCAGGATCCCCTCCTGGTTGAGGGTGAAGGCGCCGCTTCGCGTGTACCTGTCGCCCCGCTCCGTCCGGACCGCCATAAACCCCTGCCCCTCGAGTGCCAGGTCGAAGCTGTTCTCCGTTCGCTGGAGGGAGCCCTGCTCGAAATCGGTGTAGACCTCGTTCACTTCGACGCCTGTGCCGAGTTTTCCCACGTAGGGCATGGAATCGTAGGAGCCCGCCGGCGTCACGCCGAGGCCGCTCTCCCGGAGGCGTCGAATCAGCATGTCGGGGAAGGCCTTGAACAGGGTAAGGTCCTTCTTGAACCCCGTCTTGTCGATGTTCGCCAGGTTGTTGGAAACCGTGTCGAGGCGCGCCTGCTGGGCCATCATGCCGCTCGCGCCGGTGTATAGTCCACGTATCATTGGGAACCCCCCGGTACTATGTCGCTTATACTATCGGCAGATCAAGGGCGCCCGTTCAGCATTTTTTGCGCGGGTGTGGCCCTGTGTGCCCCGGGGGATGCCGGAGGACGCGGCGGGTCGGGATTCGTCAACCGCACATCGTCAGGGCATGTCCGATTTCGTCGCGAATCGTATCATCACCCGCCTCTTTCATAAACCCGTGGAGTAGCGACTTCGCTTCCGCGCCGCCGATTTTTCCCAGTGCCCAGGCCGCCATGCCCTTCACGCGGGGATCGTCGTTTTCCCTGAAGGCCCGGGAGAGGTCGCCGGTGTATTTTTCGTCGGTGCTGTTGCCCATGACGCGCGCCACGTTCATCTTCCAGCGCCAGATGTCGTCGGGAGGCATATAGAACATGTGGGGCCAGATGCGGGCGGTGAAGTACTCTCTGTCCATGTGGAGCAGTCTCGGGAGGTCGAAGTACTGCGCTTTTGCGGCGACTCGCTCGTTCACGGGTAAATCCTGGGCGAGCCACGGGGCGTTGCGCGGGCATACTTCCTGGCAGCGGTCGCAGCCATACACATACATGCCCATGGGCTCCCGGAGCTCCCTGGGAGTGAGGCCGCTTCCGAAATAGGAAAGAAAAGAGATGCATTTCTGCGGGTCCACGCGGGAGTTGCCCTTGAGGGCCCGGGTGGGGCATGCTGCGACGCAGGCGTTGCGGCACCATTCAGGGCATTCCATGCCCTCCGAAGGCCTGTCGGGAACGAACTCCCTGTCCACCGTCACCGTGAAGGGGAACACCCAGGAGCTTTTCCGCGCTGCCGAACGCGAGTAGAAGAGGCAGTTTTTACCCGTTCCGCCGAGTCCCGCCCTGACGGCGGCGGCGCGGTGCGGCAGGTTGAAGGGCACTTTCGATTCGATTCCGTTATCGCGAAGGAACTGGCGGAAGGTCTTGATGCGCCGTGACAGGCCGTCCTTCGTGATGCGGTCGTCGTCGAGGTAACAGCGCCCGAATATCCGCTCCATTTCAGGGGGGAAGGCCGCGGTGAAATAGGATTCAACCAGGACGATGATCGATTTCGCCTCAGGGTGGACCCTGCGTGGATCAGAGCCGTCAAGGAGCGCAAGCCCCACCTTCTCCGCCCAGGCGTACTCCGCGCCTCTCTCGATCAGGAGCTCACGGTGTGTGTCGAAGGGCTCGGCCGTGGTGAATCCCGCGTCGGCGAAACCGAACTCGCGTGCCTTTTCGAGTATATCGTTTTTTGTTATCATCGTGTTCTCCATGAGAATGAAATATCCACGCGTCGGGTGCCCTGCACTATACCTGCATCCCAAGCATGGTCTTGATAGTCTTCAGGCACACACGCATGTCCCCGCCGTCCTTGCTGAGGCGCGCCATCATTATGCCGCCTTCGAGCGTGGCCACGATAAGTCTTGCGGCGGCTTCGGGACGAAGATCGGGACGTATCTCGCCGGATTCCTGGGCCCGTTGGATGAGTGTTGCCAGGAGGCATATCCACTCCTCGAATATTTCGCGGATCAGCCCCGCAAAATCGCCGTGCATATCGGCCATCTCCAGGGCCATGTTGCCGAAGATGCAGCCGCCGACGAAACCGCGTTTACTGTGGATGGCGTAGATAGCATCGAGGACGTTTCGTACCATCGCGCCCGGCGTTGTGCCCCGCGCGTGTTCCTCGAGGTAGAGAAAGTACTCGTCCCTTGCCTGCCGGATGAGCTCCAGCCCCAGCTCCTCTTTGCTGGAAAAATGAAAGTAGAGGTTGCCCTTCTTTACGCCCGTGGCCTCGATGAGGTCGCTGATGCTGGTGGCGGCGAAGCCCCTTCGGTTGATGATCGCGGTTGCCTCCGCGATGACCCTGGCGCGTGTCCTGTCTCCCTTCGTAGCCGCTTTCATGGCATGCTCCTGAATATGTACTGACCGTTCGGTACAATATATTGACCGGTTTTTGCTGTCAAGAATATAAAGGGAACCTCTAAAAATCAAATCAGGATGTGCACTGGGCAACGAAGCGGCACATCGGAATTGACACTATCTGGCGGAAGAAGAAATTCCTGGTTAATCCCGAGTTCTATTTCGGGATGATCCACCACGGGACGCGGAACCTCATTAAAATGAAGAAGGCCGGCATAACCATCGGGACCGGAATCGACGCGGGGATGCCCCTTGCCTATTTCGGCGGCCTCTAACGCGAGCTGGAATTTTTCTCCCGGACCGGGTTCAGGAACGACGAAATAGCGCGGTGCGCCACCATCAACGGCGCAAAAATAATCGGGATGGCACACAGGATTGGATCGATCGAAAAAGGGAAATATGCGGACATGGCGGTGCTGGGGAAAAACCCGCTGACCGACGTGAGGGCGTACCGGAACCCGGAAATTGCCATGAAGGGCGGGAAATTCATCTATAGTAAAACCATGATGGAACTCTCCCGCTGCCAGTGCCGGCCCCTGATCGGCTTACAGGGCAGGACAGGACAGTTCAGGCGGATCCGCCACTGACGCGCTGTATCAGCGCCCCAAGGGACGAGAGCTTCTCGTCGAGGCGTTCGTAGCCCCGATCGCAGTGGTAGATGCGCCGTATTTCCGTTTCCCCCTCCGCCGCCAGGGCAGCGACCACCAGGGCGGCGCCCGCGCGGAGATCGGACATCATGACCGGGGCCGAGGAGAGTATCTTTCCCCCCTTGATTATGACCACGTTGCCTTCAATGGTGATGTCCGCGCCCATTCGGCGTAGCTCCGCCACGTGGGTGAAACGGCTCTCGAAGATGGTCTCGATGATGACATTGATCCCCGGGACGGTGGTGGCGAGGGCCATGGCGGGTGCCTGAAGGTCCGTGGGGAAGCCGGGGTAGGGGAGTGTTTTGATGATGGCTCCCCGTGGTGATGTGGCCGGCCTGATGGAGGCCCAGTCCTCCCCTGAATCGATTTGGAACCCCATTTCGGACAGGGCCTCCATGCATGCCCCGATGTGGGCGGGTTCTGCGCCGGTCACCTTTACTTCGCCCCTTGTGGCTGCCCCGGCAATGAGGTAGGTGCCCGCCTCAATCCGGTCTGGCATGATCGTGTAGCTGACCGGCACGAGCTTCTTCACGCCCTCCACCTCGATCCTTTCAGTGCCCAGGCCCGTAATCCGGGCACCCATTTTGATGAGGAAATTTCCAAGGTCCACCACGTCCGGCTCCATGGCGCAGTTCTCGAGGACGCTCTTCCCCCGGATCAACACCGCCGCCATAAGGAGGTTGGCCGTTGCGCCCACCGAGACGTTTCGCATCTTGAATTCCGCGCCCTTCAGGGCCCCGGCGCGCGCCTTGATGTAGCCATGCTCGAGTTCGATGGTTGCACCCAGGGCCTCGAAGCCGGAGAGGTGGATATCGACAGGCCTCTCGCCGATGGCGCACCCGCCGGGAAGGGAGACATCCGCCTCACCAAGCCGCGCCAGGAGGGGTCCCATCACGTAGACCGAGGCACGCATGGTCTTTACAAGGTCGTACGGGACCTCCGCGTTCCGTATCGAACCAACCCTGATCCTGAGGATGTTTTTCGATGTATCGAATTCGTAATTCGCGCCAAGGCATTCTATGACCTGGAGCATCGTGCGGATGTCCTTAAGGTCCGGCACGTTTTTCAGGATCGTCTCCCCGTCGGCCAGGAGGCTTGCCACGATAATCGGAAGGGCGGCGTTTTTCGCCCCGGAAATTCGCACTTCTCCGGTGAGTTTTTTTCCGCCTTTTATTGCGTACATGTCCATGGGTGATCGCGCTCCTCTGGTGAATGATACAGGTGTAGCAGGTCCCCGTGCTGTGACAAGAGATTTTTTGCCGCTCCGCCTGTCCCGCGGGGGAATCAATAGGGAATATAGATGATCTGGCCCGGCCTGATGGCCCGGGGGTCCCTTATGCGGTTAAACCTGATGATCTGAGCTGTTTTTTTTTATAGCGCGAGGCAATCTGCGAAATGGTCTCCCCCTTGCTGACGCGGTGCGTTATAACACCGGTGATCCCGGCTTTATAGAGTTCTTTCGGGTTTGCATCGATTTTTTTCTTTGCCTCAAGGGGCACACGGAGCCGGTAGCGAGGCATCGTGGGGGGGGTCATGAGGGTCTTGAGCTCGGGATTGAGCATCCTTAACGTTTCGAGCTTCACTCCGGATACGCGCGCAACGTCGCGAAGGTCAACCGGGCGCGCAAGGATCATGTGCACGGTTTCCATTTTTTTCGGGACGGTGATGTCGTCATGTATGCCGAAAAGGCGCCTGTTGTTGTATATGAGCATAAGGGCGATGAATTTCGGCACGTATTCACCCGTTTCCTGTCTGAGGTGGCCGCCCCCGCTCAGCTTCCAGTAATCGCCTGTCCCGGTGCCTTCGATGGTATTTTTCACGTATCCGGCACCCCCGTTATAGGCAGCCAGGGCGAGGTCCCATCTACCGAAAACGGAATGCATGGCCCGGAGATGGCGCACCGCCGCCAAGGTCGATTTTTCCACGTTGCGGCGCTCGTCGATCCACCTGTTGGCCCGAAGGCCGAGAGGTCCTGCCGTGTTGCTCATGATTTGCCAGAGGCCCACGGCCCTGCTGGTCGAAACCGCATAGGGATCAAAGCAGCTTTCAAGGAGCGGCAGGAGTAAAAGATCCGCGGGGAGGTCGCTGTTTTCTCGGAATACCTCCCTGATTGCGTCCTCGTAGAGGTACGACCGCTCGATGGCCCGTACCAGATAGGGTCTCTTGCTTGTAAGGTAGAGGTAAATGTGTCGACGGACCTCGCGGTTTCTGCATATCGAGAAGTCCCGTGTGGACTCGAAGATATCTCTTCCGCCGATCTGCGGCAGGTAGAGGATGTCGCGGTTGGGATCGAAGGCCTCCGCCTTTTCCAGCCCCTCGGCGCTGAACTCACTGTCCGTAAAAAGGTTGAAGAGTCCCCAGGAGAGAAGCGTCGTATCGGACCCCATCAGGAACCCGCATATGACTGTCGTGATGATGAGTGTTTTAAGGGATTTCATATCAAGTGGTATGGTTGCAACGATTTTGGTCAAAGAAACGCAGTGACGGGGTAATGGCAAGTAAATTTTCGTTTTTTTTTCGGGAGATTTTCAGTGGAGGAGCAAGTGACAGGTTGAAACCGTATTTTGCACGCGTAATTTTTATCGAAAATAAAAGCATGCAGGGTATCCCGGACGTTTCAGTTTTTCAAGGATAGTCAATCCCCGGTCTGTTCTTCCCGTGCCTGGTCTCCGCGGCAATAAACCATTTATACATTTACCGAATGAAATTCAGCAATTTTTCATTTTTCCTAATTGCAAAAAAAATGTCATGCTCTACTCTTGCGTCATTACGGGACGGGAGAGGCACGGGCATGGACGTCACTGTCAATCTTCATTTGAATCAGCACTGCATCGAAACGGAGGCGAAAAGAGAATACTGCCGCCTGATGGATGCCTATTTCGATACGGACGATGTGGAGGGGGTGCTCGAGGAACGAATAGAACTCCTCAGGGATTTTCTTGAAAAGAGCGACTTCCTGAAACTCAGGTCCTCCGATCCGCGTCTCTCCGGGGACCGGAAATCGAAGGTGGTGATAAAGAGGGCGGAAAGGGGTGAGATCGTTCTCAATGTCTACTGAAGGGAGCGGAAGGGGGGCCGGCGGTGGAAGTGTGCGGGCGGGGAGTCCCTGATAAAAAAGTAGTTGTAATTTTTGGTGATAGCGTGTCACTATTTCTTCAATGAAGAGGGATGAGGCATAGACATGGATAAGGTGACGATCTGGTATCTGCGGGATAACGAGAGCGGCACGAAGCTGGTTAACGCCATTACCGGACTCGGTCTCACCATTAATATTATTGCAGGGTACAGATTAAAACATGCGAATATCATCGAGGATGAGATCAACATCTTCATTTTCGACATTACCGAGCTCGATCCGAAAATACTGGTCGAAGATTTATCGAAAGACTCGCGCCTCCAGGGCTTCCTGAAATTTCTCATGCTCAAGAAAAGTCAGGTCAGGGATGTCACCAAGCTCAACTACAACCTCATGCACCTCGAGTTTCTCAACAGACCTGTTGACAAGCGTGAATTCCTTCTTCTACTTGAGAAGTCGATAATCGTGGAGCGGTATCGCGAAATCATGAGATTCATATCCAAAGAGGCGGAGTCGCGCATCGAGTCCTACGAGGGCCTTATGGATATCAGCCGTAAAAATGTCTTCGAATCCGAAAAGGAGAAGCTGGCATTCGAGAGGATCATCGATTTCGAGAAGAACCTCATACGCCAGCAGACGAATCTGAGCACCGCTATTCGCGACTTCACCCTGCTGCGGCAGATGGACCTTTTCGACATGCGTGACAGAATTAAGGCCGAAGAGATGCTCTCAGACTTGAGGCGCAGGGAGATGCTGGACGCCAGGGACGTGATCAATGCCCAGGAGTCGGTTATCAATTATTCCGCAAAGGAACTGGATGAGGCCAAGAAGATCATCGACGCCAGGGAGAGGGTAGAGGAGATGACCAGGAACGAAATCATCGAGCTCCACAAGGAAATCACCAGGCAGAGGGAACGCAACAAGCTGCTTGCGGACGAGGTCGACCGGCTCGTCGCCGAGATGAAGAAGGGCAAGGGAACACCCTGACAACACGCCGGGGTGGAAGGACCGGTATGCCGCCGCCGGCGCGCGATACCGGGATTATCGTTTTCAGGATTACGGGACAACGCAGATGGAATGGGAATTGATATTGGCCGATGCGGTGCAGAACGGTTCCATCCGCGAACTGCATTTGAGCAAGCTACCCGTGCTCAAGACGACCACCAACTGGAAAAAAGTTGAACTCCTCGGATGGGTCGACCACCAGTTGAAGTACACTCACTACCGGGGGGCCCTTGTCAAGTTGAACAACAAGCTTTTTTTTGTGCGGGAAAATACCGTCAAAGCCCTTCAACAGTACATCAACTGGAAGGCGAAAAATGTCATCAGGGTCACCAAGGATTGACACGATGAGGGCGGGGCTGCCCGAGGGCTCGTGTCCGGTTAATCCTCCTCTTCGATCTCGTTGAAAAGCGAAATGACCGCGTCTTTCTTCCTCGCTATCTTGATGATTTCGTCAATATATTCCTTTTTCAGCAGGGCGTGGTTATGAGAAATCCGCTCTGTTATGCCGTCCTTCGCCATGCCCATCAGAAGCTCATCGATGAATTCCGGGTGACTCGTTGTAAGGAGTATCGTCTGGGAAATTCCCACGTTAATGGTCTGGTTCGACCACTCTTTTAAGAGGAACGCCAGGTTCTGGGGGACCTCGTTTCTCGAGTGAACCGAAAGCGATTCAAGAAAACGGTCCAGAGTCATTCCCCGTTTTTGCGCCCGCACGATCGAGGCCTTGCTGATGATTGCGTTTATTATAATGTCGTGCTTAATGATGTCTGTATGGGTCAGGAGATGATAGAGGGCGTCCGAGGGGAGTTCCCTCGCCGGTATCACAAGGGTGAAATCGGGATTGATGTAGATGTTCTTTCGTGCCGGCTCCTCTTCAGCGGAGGAATAGGCCTTTAATATGTGGCTGGCAAGGTTCATGCCGATATCGGAAAGCGAGATCCTTCCTCCGTCGACGTCAATGATGCCGGTTATGCAGAGAAAGTTCAGGGTGATGCCGAATCGCTCCCGTTCCGCGGCAAGATCCATGAGCCTGTCACCAAAAGAAGGCTCATCCGATTCGCTCAGGGACCTGGTCAGGAGGGTGATCTGAAGATACCGGTGCGATACCGATTTGAGCTTGTGCAGGAGCCTGATGATCGATTTCACGCATTCGTAGCGCGGCATCTCGAATGGTGGCGTGAAATAACCGCCCTCCGTCCCTGGCTCGATGGATTTCAATATCCTCCTCAACAGCATGAGCGGCTGACCAATGTCGTTGCGGAGGTCGAAGAGCGATATGCCGGCTATATCCTTGTTCATTTTAAGGCAGCCAAGGCGATTGAGCAGGAACATTGAGAGCTGGGCGGATTCCTCCACAGGCAGATCCGTACCGCCCATGTCCCTTAGAGGGAGCATGGCCTCAGATATTCTTCGAATGTCGATTTTCCTGAACTCCTGCTGCTTGGTGAGAAAGAGACCGAAGGTGGAAATGACATCATAGGCGTGCAGGAGGTTGTTCAGGATAAAGTAGCGGTTGCACACCGCAAGTTTTTTCCCCGGCTCGTCGGTGTCGTCGAGAAACGAGATGGTGGGGCAGGCCTTTTCGTTCAGCACCAGGTAGGTGTTGAATTCAGGGCGGTAGCACTGGAAGACATGGACCAGGTTTTGCGAGAGGAGGCTGTGAAGGATCTTTTCCGCCGATTTCGACGGCAGGTGGTCCCTGGCGGTGTCAAGGGATATGACACATCCCGATTCGGCCATGAACTTCAAAAACTCTTTCGTCTCGCGGTCCCTGACAGGCTGGATGTGTTCCTTGTTTATCTTGCTCGTTTCAAGATGAAGATAGTTTTTATGGAGCCTGTCGGTGATGGCGGCCGGTTCGACGATGTGAAGCAGTTCGGCGATCTCTGAAATACCGTACGCTTTGTCCATTTTGCTGTGAAGCATCTGTCTGTTTTTGATCGTGTAGATCAAGAGGCCCCGGGAAAGGGCCTCAGTCGATTTCTCTATGGCATTGATCTCAATCTTCAGTTTCTTCTGAATTTCGACGAATGTGACACCTTCGGGGGTTTCGTAGATCGCCATGAGTATCCTGAGTGATCCGGTGTCCAGGGTCTTGAGAAGGTTGTGGAGTCCCGTGATGGTTGTCAGGGCGCTTATAAGGTCCTTTTTGGCTTTTTTCTTCAGGCCGAGCCTGGAACCGAGTTCCCGGATCTCTTCAGGAGAAAATTTCTTGATGGTTTCTGTTATTTCTTTCATATGAAAAAAAAATGTAGACACTTGAATATGTCTATTTTAAATAGACGCTGTTATTTTATCAATACATTTTATTGGCTTCGTGAAAAACGCCTCTAAAAATCTCGATTAAAGGCGTTATAGAGCGATGTAGTGGCCTTTCTATTTCGGATGGACGGCAGGAAAAGCATGTGGGGCCTCCCCCGGCGGGCAGTACGGTATAGTATTGCCCACCAGGCATCCCTGGCCACCCCGCTCCCGCCGAACGGATGACGGTCAGTCAGGTGCGCGGGGCAGAAAGGCCATGACCCCGTATTGTCGCAATTTAGGAGCAGTGTAATGATTCAGTTTCTGCGGTTTACCTCCTCATCGATCGAAGAGTCCCGCTTTGACATCCTTTCCGGCAGGGACCTGTCTCTCTTTTTTATTAAACGGGCCGTCTATCTGGTCCTATTCGTCTATTGTACCCTTTTCCTGGCCGCGGCCCTTCCCTTCGTGAAGACCCCCTTCATCCCCGTTTATTTTCTCGGGGCCTTCGCGACGAGTGTGTTCCTGATCAGGTTTATCAATTATATCGTCGGATATGCCCGTTACGGGGAGGGATCGATTTCCGTTTCTGGTGAGGGGGTTCTCCTGGCCGGGAAGTTCGGGTCTGTGAAGATTCCCGTTGCGGAAATCACCTATCTTGAACGGAATTATTTTGGGAATCTCCTGGTACGACGGAAGGACGGTGTCTCATCGTTTCCTCTCATGCTTCTGAAAGAAGACGACAGGGCGAAGTTGATTTCCCTCTTCCAGGACCTTGCGCCCCGAAGGACGGTTATTTACGGGAAGATATGGGATTTTACCGATGCCATCGTCGTGGCCCTGGTACTGGCTGTGCATATCATCCAGTTTCTTATACAGGCCTATTATATTCCGACCGGATCTATGGAGGACACCCTGAAGGTGGGTGACCATCTTTTCGTCGAGAAGGTCACGTATGGCCCGATCATTCCCCGGATGCTTTCCATGAAAAGCCCGCTCCATCTTTCATGCCTCGGGCTGCGTGATATACAAAAAGGCGATATCGTTATTTTCCGGCCACCCCATGATGAGGACAAGGACTACATCAAGAGATGCATCGCGGTACCTGGCGACCTCTTCGAGATCAAGGACGGTCGGGTTTACCTCAACGGGAAGCCGTCGGAGGAGCCGTACGTTAAGGGATTCACGAAGTCCTTTAGCTTCGGCGTAATGAGAGAGAAGGGGATCGAGGGGGTTGTTCCTCCCGGAAAACTCGTTGTGCTGGGCGACAATCGCGAGAACTCACAGGACGGCAGGTTTTTCGGTTATCTGGACATCGAACGGATCAAAGGCAGGGCATTCATCCTCTACTGGAACACCGGCCAGGTTTTCAAGCTTGACTTTTCGAGGTTTGGCCTGATTCGGTGAGCCGCGGAAAGATCCCTGTGCCCCCCGTCCTGCGGCGGGATTGTTCCGCCCTGCTCCGGGAAACCCCGTACCGGGAGGCGCCGGGTATCGTATGAACGAGAAGGTATTCAAGCGACGGATTTATATAGTCGGGTTTCTTTTCGCCCTGATTTCCCTTGCCTTCATCATCAGGCTTTTCAATCTCCATTTTTCCTCCAGGGTTGTTCTCCCCGACGACAGGTATTCGGAGGCGCGACGCGGCGTCATCAGGGATCGTAATGGATTCATCCTGGCCATATCCATCGAGACCCGCTCCCTCTTCGCCAATCCGGAGGAGATCGCAGACCCGGAGGAGACCGCCCGGGTCCTTTCTCGTATTCTTCATATACCCGCGGGTGATCTTCTGGAGAAGTTGAAAAAAAAACGGCGCTTCATCTGGATAAAAAGGAAGATGGATGACGGGGCCGCGAAGGAGATCGACAGACTTGGTGCCCGGGGTCTCTACTTCAAAAAAGAATACCTGCGGGTCTATCCCCATGATGACCTTGCCTCGAATATCGTTGGTTTCGTGGGTATGGACAATGAAGGACTTGCCGGAATAGAGTATTCCTTCGACGCCGACCTTTCAGGCAGGGAGGGGGGCTTCAGGCGGGAGGTGGACGGGCTTGCCTTCGGCAGGAGCGTTACTCTCACCATTGACCGTTTTATCCAGGAGACCGCTCATAGGGAGATCGAAAAAGCGGTCGCACTGCATAACGCGAGGCAGGGCTCTGTGATCGTCATGGAGGTGAAAACCGGACGGATACTGGCCATGGCCAAGAGCCCCGGATTCGATCTTAATCGCTACCATTCATACCCACCCTTTGCCCTCAGAAATTTCGGCTTTATCGATTCCTTCGAACCCGGCTCGACACTAAAAATAATCTCCCTTGCGGCGATGCTGCAGCACAGGCCCTCGGTGGCCGGAAACCGGTACCGGTGCAGGGGATATATCGACATTGCGGACGTGCGAATCAACTGCACCGGGGAACACGGCACGATCGACATGAAGGATGTCATCCGCCATTCATGCAACGTGGGCATCATCGAGGCCATGAGGGGGATCAAGAAAAAGGAATTCCATGCCACGCTCGGAGGATTTCGGTTCGGTAGAAAAACCGATGTCGAGCTTCCGGGGGAGAGCGAGGGTATCATGCGGCCGCTGAAGAAGTGGTCCGGGCTTTCGAAGTATTCAATCGCCATCGGCCAGGAAATTTCCGTGACGTCGGTCCAGCTCGCGGCGGCGGTGTCGGCGATCGCCAACGGGGGGGTTTATATCACACCCTCCATCATAGAATCGATAGAGGAGCACGATGGCACGGTGGTACGGCGATTCGCTCCATCGGTAAAGGGACGGGTGCTGAGCAGGGAAATATCGAAAACCGTTATCGGGATGATGCGCGGCGCGGTGGAGCGGGGCACGGGACGGAACGCATGGTCGCCCCATTATTGCGTGGCGGGCAAGACCGGTACCTCGCAGAAGTTCGTCAGGGCCCGGGGCTATTCAGATCGGGTTCTTTCCTCCTTCATCGGCGTGGCTCCCTGCGACGACCCTGCCGTCTGCATCCTCGTCGTCATCGACGATCCGGCCGACAAGCTTTCCGGAGGGCGTATCGCCGCGCCGGTTTTCGGAAAGCTGATCGACCGCGTGCTGGTCCGCCAGGGTGTGGGTGGACCGCGGCTCAAGCCGGGTAAACCTGTCACCATGCCCGCGGTGAAGGCGGCCTTTGACGGAAAGACCATGCCCGACTTCACCGGGAAAAGGCTCCCGGAGTCTCTCGGTTTACTGATAGAGATGAAGCGCGCGTTTCGCACCGGGTACGTGATTCGAGGCACCGGCCGTGTCCACGCCCAGAGGCCCGCGCCGGGCGCCCCCCTCGCGGAGGGGGGCGAGGTGATCCTCTTCTTCATTGAATGACGGGGCCCGTGAGCGCCCGGATATTTTCCCCTGAATTTTCCGAATGAATGATACGATATGAAGAATATGGCGGAATCAGAGCGTAACAGGGCACTCCTGAAGAAACGCTTCCCGGACCTCGGGGAGCGTATCGCCGTTCTCTCCGGCATCGGCGGCGTCGAGGTCGTGGAGACAAAGGGGGGCGATTTCGTGCCCGCCGTTACGACCGGCGATCGGCGGGTCTTCGTTCACAGCAGGTTCGATCCGGCGAAGGAGGCGGAACGATTCATCGGCGTGATCGACGCCGCGGCCTATGATCTCTTTATTGTCTTCGGCTTCGGCTTCGGCTACCACGTCGAGAGGCTTCTCGACGGGATGGGCGGGGACTCCATCGCCCTGGTGATCGAGCGCGACCCCCGTATGTTGAAGGCGGCGCTGGAGATGAGGGACCTGGCCCGGGTTCTCGGGGACGAGCGCCTTATACTGCTCCTTGATCCTGGAGAGGATGAAATTGCCAATGCCCTGAAAGGGAAGTCGTCGCGCAGGTCCACCCTGATCCTGCACCGCGGGTCCTTCCAGACGGACCCCGACTACTACGGTAACGTCCAGGGTATAGTAAAATCGTACCTGTCCACGAAGGAAGTGAATATCGCGACGCTCGCAAAATTCGAGAAGGCGTGGGCGTCGAACATAGCGAGAAACATAGGGACTTTTACCGGGTCCCCCGGTGCGGGGGCCTTTTATAACGCCTTTACGGGCGTGCCCGCCATTGTGGCGGCGGCGGGGCCGTCACTCCATCAAAGCATAGATTTCATCCGGGCGAACAGGAACCGCGCGGTTATCATCGCTGTTGACACCTCCTACAGAATTCTACGGAAACGGGGGATCGATCCGCATTTCTGTCTTGTGGTGGACCCCCAGGCGATCAATGCGCGTTATTTCGAGGGGTCGTCGCCGGGATCCACCATACTCATAGCCGACCCTACCGTGCATCCCTCGGTATTCCGGCTTTTCAGGGGCAGGGTCGCGGTCACCGGCGTTGCCTTCGAACTGATGCGGTGGATCGAGCGACTTTCGGGCGAAAAGGGGGAGATCGTGCACGGCGGGTCCGTTTCGACGAACGCCTACGACTTCGCGCGGCGCCTGGGGGCCTCCCCTGTGATCCTGGTCGGCCAGGACCTCGCCTTCACGGGGGGGTACGCCCACGCGCGAGGTTCCTACCTGGACGAACAGGTCCACCTCCGGACGGGGAGGCTCTACAACGCGGAGATGTTCAACCGGTTTCAGCTGACCGCCCTGCCGAAGATTTACGTGCGTGGTATACGGGGCGGGACCGTGCACACCAATCAAAAGATGATGATTTTTCTTTCCTGGTTTGAAAAGCGCCGCGATGAGGGTCTGGTCAACGCGAGCTACGACGGCGCATGTATTCCAGGAGTGAAGCACGCGGATGCGGAGGGGATCGTATTGCCTGATCTAAAGGAAATCATCGAAGGACGCGTCGACGATCTCTATCGCTCGGCGGCTGAGGCCATTGCAGCACAGGATTCAGGAAAGGGTCTGAGAAAGCGGGTCGGCCTTATCCTTGACGAAATCGAATCCCTTCTGCCGGTCCTGGAGCGCGCCGTTGGATTTTCCGACACCCTGCTCACCCTCATGAGCGAAAAGGAAAGCCCTGACGGGGTGGCCGGGGATGAAGGCAAGGTGGGGTATCTGCTGAAAAAGCTTTCAGAGGCCGACGGGATCGTGGAATCCAAGAAACACGCGAAGGACATGATCAGCATCACCATCCAGAGGGTGGTGCATACCATCACGGAGGGTCATGAAATCGACGAGGAGGACCGGGATCTCGGCAGTGACGCCCTGGTGGCCAAGCGCTCCCGTTACCTCTACCGAGGCCTGCTGGAGGGTGCGCGTTTCAACCTCAAGACATTGAAAAAAATGGCCGCGATACTTGATCGGGGAAAAGGATTGATGTGAGGATGCCCTCGGCTACATGACCCCGGGGACATAGACGTCGGAGCCGCGAAAGATCAGACGGATCGCGGCAATCGGCTCAGGCATGATCCCGGTAAGGGATTTTTTCATGTCGATGCCAAGGCCGGTCCTGAAGCCGATTTCAAAACTGAGGGTAACATTTTCCCCGGTATGAAGATTCGCCCCCACCACCGGACCTATCGTGTTGTAAATAACACCGTCGAAAATGTAGTTGTCCCTGTTTTTGAATTCGTAGGCAAGGGCGATTTGAGGACCCGCCCATATCCTCAGGAAACGGGTCCTCACGATGCCGAACCCGAAGGTGTTCGCCCACAGGAGGCGGTTTACCTGGTAGGTCTGGGTTGAGAAGATACTGTCTTTCTGCATCAGGTAGTTCCCGCATTCGATATTCAGCCGGTAATTGAAGAGCCTGTTCTTCGCCACCGCCGTGTCCATCACTATCTCCAGCCCTGTCAGGCTGTGAGCCAGGCGGGCGAAGGGTGACGCGAAGGATATTTCAGGGATCGGGGGAAGGCCGGGCGGGTCGTCCTTCATGTTCAGGGCGAGCCCCATGCCCGAGGCGGCTTGCCCCATCGAGATGATGAGACCCGATGCCAGGATGATGGCTGATATATATCGTTTCATTATCGTGCAATTATTCCTATCATAAAATCTGCCACATAATTCGAAATATCGAAATCGTAGTCAACAATTTTACTGGGCGGTGTAAATTGCTGACGGTTTCCTTCAGCTGGAAAGCCCGGATGGGCGGTCGTTTGCTGATGATAGCATGTATTGAAAGTATTTATCGTACCGATAACTATCGGCAGAAAAAACAGGAATGCCGTATTCATTTTAGCGGCTCGAACCACTACATCGTGGTGAGTGATGTCAGGATTGCTCTGGTAACCAATGGAATAAGCACGCAAGAACTGAACCTCGTTTTGCATACCAGGGGACTCTGGCATCAAGTCCATTTGGTATTGGAGAGGAACATGGGAATGCCGGGTGGCGTAAGGTTCCGATTTTTCATGGATAACAGGGTGGATGAACAAATGCCCGTTACTGATAACAGAAGTATGGAGGGCCTCTGGCGGGCGTTTTATATCGGGGATAACATGGGTTTATAGGCGAGCATAGTGACCGATGACATGAAGATAGGGATCCACATGGAAACGGAAGACCCGGGCTTCGAGTATAACGGGGTTGCGGTCCGTAAAACGCCCTCAAGGAGATCTACGGCCCCGACTATGACCCTGAATACGACATCCGCCAGAAACTTACAGCCCCTGTTGAAGGCGTGGTATACTATTACCTGCCGAAACCTGTGGAAGCGACATGCCTCCGGGCTATCCCCTCGCCCGGAACTCCCTCTCCAGGGCCTCCTTGATCGTATCCACGTCGGGGGGGAGGGCGATGGGCCGGTTGGCGTAACGGCTTTCCACTTCCTTCAGTTTTTCCTCATGATAGCCCACCTTGAACTCGGAGAACTTGAGGCCGTGGGCCGTCGATATGACAATAGTCCGGTCATTTTTTGAAAGTGTTCCCTTCTCGATGAGCTTGATGAGGACGGCCAGGGCCACCCCCGTGTGGGGACATGAGAACATGCCCGTGCGGTCCGCCAGGGCCGCGGCGTTTGCCAGTTCATCCTCGCTCGCCTGCTCCACGATGCCGTCGAATTCCTTCAGGGTCCTTATGGCCTTCTCGACCGAGACGGGGTCCCCGATCTGGATTGCCGAGGCAAGTGTCTTCTCCGGCGTCACGGGGGCGAATTCCGTGAAGCCATTCAGGTAGGAGAGGTAGAGGGGGTTCGCCTTCTCGGCCTGGGCTAGGACGATGCGCGGGGTCCGGTCGATGAGGCCCAGGTCGCGCATCATTTGAAAACCGCTCCCCAGGGCGGAGACGTTGCCCAGGTTCCCCCCGGGGATTATGACCACGTCCGGGACCTCCCAGTCGAACTGCTGGACCATTTCCACGGAAATGGTTTTCTGTCCCTCGATCCGGAGGGAGTTCATGCTGTTGGCCAGGTAGATGGTGTTGTCCCTGGTTATTTCCCGCACCACGCGCATGCAGCCGTCGAAGTCGGTGTCCAGGGAGAGAACGATTGCGTTGTTGGCCATCGGCTGGACAAGCTGGGCCGTGGATATTTTGTTCGCCGGAAGGAAAACGATGGAGGGGATGCCGGCATACGCCGCGTAGGCCGCCAGGGCGGCCGAGGTATCCCCGGTAGAGGCGCACGCCACGGCCTTGATGTTTTTTCCGCGCCGTATCATGTCGTTCACCACGGAGACGAGGACCGTCATGCCCAGGTCCTTGAAGGACCCGGTGTGGCTGTTGCCGCACATCTTGATCCAGAGGTCCTTCATGCCGAGCATGTCCCCGAAGCGTCGGGCCCAGAAGAGGTTGGTGTTCCCCTCGAACATGGAGACGATATTCTCGTCGCTCACGGCCGGTGCCACCCATTCCTTCTTGCTCCAGATGCCGCTCCCGTAGGGCCAGCGGGTGGTGCCCACGCGGCCGTCGAAGAGGGCGCGCCACTCTCCCGCGGTCTTCCGCCGAAGAAGGTCGAGATCATGGGAAACCTCGAGAAGGGCGCCGCATTTCCTGCATTCGTATACCACCTCGTCGAGGGGGTATGTTTCCCCGCAACCCGCGATGCAGCGGAATTCCGCCCTGTAGTCGCTCATTCCGCGTCACCTCCCTGTTGCGAGTTTTCCACCCTGATGAGCATGACGTCGCCATGGATGAATGTGAATTCCTTTATCTCTTTGATGGCGAGGAGCATTCCCTCCTCGACGGCCTCATGCGTCATGAAGATGAGGGGCACGTGCTCGGGATGGGTTTCCTTCTGAATGACGGAGGCGATGGAGATGTCGTGCCTGCCGAAGACGCCGGCGATTTGCGCCAGGATGTTGGGCCCGTCGTCGGTGTGCATCCTTATATAGTAGCGGGATACACGTTTTCCCGGCTCGATGAGATCGGCGCGGCCCTCCATGACCATGGGCGGTGCGTACGCATCGCCCTGGAGAGCCATCTGAAGGATGTCCGACAGTACGGCGGAGGCGGTCGGCTCGGCGCCCGCCCCTTTGCCTGAAAGTATGACCGGCCCTGCCATGTCGCAATCGAACATGATGGAGTTGTACTCGTCACGGACCGATGCGAGATGATGGTCGAAGGGTATCATTGTCGGGTGGACCCGAATATCGATCTTTCCGTCAATGCACTTGGCGATACCCAGGAGCTTGATCACGTAACCCATATCTCCGGCGTAGGAGATGTCGCTTTTGCCGATGTGGGATATCCCTTCGATCTGGATATCTTCGTATTGAATTTCCCTGTTGAATGCGAGCATCGCCAGAAGGGCGATTTTATGCCCGGCGTCATATCCTTCTATGTCGAAGGTCGGGTCGGCCTCGGCAAATCCCTTTTCCTGCGCGACCCTGATGGCCTCGGAGAAAGGCATGCCGCTTTCCTGCATCTTCGTGAGTATGTAATTGGTGGTCCCGTTGAGGATCCCCATAATCGACTCGATGCGGTTGCCCGCCAGTCCGTGCCTGAGGGCCAACACGCAGGGGATGCCGCCGCCGACCGCGGCCTCGAAACCGAGGTGAACGTTGCCCGAATTCAGCTCCCTGAATATGCCGGCGCCTTCCTCGGCAAGGAGTTTCTTATTGGCAGTGACCACCCCCTTCCCGCGTTTCAGCGCCCCGGTGATGATCGAACGCGCCGGTTCGCTCCCGCCGATGAGCTCGGCCACGATATCGATACCGTCGTCATCGACCACGGATTTCCAGTCGGCGGTGATGTCCGCGCCGGTCGTCCGTTCCCTCACGTGGTCAGTCCTGAGATCGCATATGGTTTTGATGGCCACCGATATCCCGGTGCGGCGGGTTATGATGTCGGCGTTTTGTTCAATGAGGTGGTAGAGCCCGCCGCCCACAGTGCCGAAGCCGATGAGACCGACGTTGATTCGTTTCATAGATGTAGTCCTTGTTGAGGTTCCTTTGTTTTTTGTTCAATTCATCGGGTCATTTGTCAATTACTGTTTTTTTGATAGTCAAAATATCGAGGCCCGGCTGAACGGGATATTCGGGCCAGACCTGCGTTTATAGTGGCCGAATTGTTTTCCCCGGGATGAGGGATGAATGAGAACCATTCGGAACGGATCGCGGTCTCATATGACGGCCCCTGGACGACTTGGTATTCTCCTTGACTTTTGCCGTCCCGTTGCTATCAATTACCATCTTGCCCCACAAGGGGTTGTCCATTATGGACCGGTAATGTGTTCGACGATAGTATCGATGGATCGGGAGGATGCCATGAAACGATTGTTATACCTTACGATGATAGCCCTCCTGTCGATGGGCGTCCAGTGCAAAAAAGAGAAAAATATTGTGCGCGAGGGACTGGTGAATTTCATGGCCGGCACGGTCGTCATTGTCGACGGCGGCGACAGGAAACCGGCGGCGATCGGGGATGCGATCCGGCAGGGCATGATTATCGAGACCGGCACGCTCTCCTTCGTGGACATATATTTCGATGACAGCGCCATTAAAATTCTCGAGGAGAGCGTGGTGGAAATCCGGGTGCTTGGCGGAAACCTTCCCGGCGACGCAGTCACCTCCCTCCTCCATGTTACAAGCGGCAGGGTTTTCAACAGAGTGGTCAAAAAGCTGGTGAAGAACGATCGTTTCGAGGTCAGCTCGCCCACCATGGTCGCGGCCGTGCGGGGCACCGAGTTTCTCGTGGTTTCCGATGAGGTGAAAAGCCTTATTGCCTGTCTGAATGGATCGGTAGAGGTGCAGAACGAGACCGCACCCGATCAGGAGCCGGTGCTGATACGTGATGAGCAGGAGGTCGTCGTCGAAAAGGACAAGCCGATGACCGTGCGGGATCTCTCCGAGGAGAACAGGAAGCTCCTTGCCGATATAAAGAAGGATTTCAAAGAGATGAAGAAGGAGATCCGTGAGCGATTCGAAAAGAAGCGCGAGGAGATAAGGAAATCGGTCGAGGACCGGCGCCAGAAGGACATGGACATGGTGGAGCGTCGGAAGGCCGAGGACATTCAGAAGGTCGAGGACCAGAAGGCGCGCGACAGGGAAAACGTCGAAAGGCTGAAGGCGACTTCGGATGCAACCTCTGCCAAGGCGCAGGAGGGTGTCGAGCGCCGGAAGGAAGAGGCGAAGGAGACTCTGCAGGACGTGAAGCCGGATATCAAGAAGTTCAAGAGCTCCATCGACTAGGCGTGTGCGCGCGGTACATAGGTCTGCACGGGGTCGCGTCGTTTCTGCAAGGAACATGAAAAATATAGGATTCATATCAACCCGCATAGCGGGGACCGATGGCGTAAGCCATGAGATCGAGAAATGGGCCGCGATTCTTGAACGAAACGGATATGCCTGTTCCTATTGTGCCGGCGAAAGCGACAGGCCCCGGGAAAGAAGCCATGTTGTCGACGAGGCCCACTTCTCCCATCCGGACATCATCGAGATCAACGACCGGGTGTTCGGAACCGTCACCCGGACAAGGGAAACGACACGGCTGATCCTCGATGTGGCCTCACGCATCAGGGAGGGGCTGGACGGCTTCGTCAGGGCCTTCAGGCCCGACTGCATCGTGGCGGAGAACTCCCTGACCATTCCGATGAATATTCCCCTGGGGATCGCCCTCACCGAGCTGATCGCTGAAACTGGCATCCCGACGGTTGCGCATCATCACGATTTCGCGTGGGAGCGGGAGCGATTTTTCGTGAATGGAGTCGCGGATTACATACAGATGGCGTTCCCTCCCTCACTGCCTTCGATTCATCACGTGGTCATAAATTCCCTTGCGAGGGTTTCCCTGGCCCACCGAAGGGGGGTGTCGAGCACGACCATCCCCAACACGTTCGATTACGGTACGCCCCCGGGGCCGACCGATCAGGAGATGATCGCGGCGCTCAGAAGGGAGGCGGGGGTGTCTCCGGGGGAATACTTCGTTCTCCAGCCCACGCGCGTGGTGCAGCGCAAGGCCATCGAGCGCTCCATCGACCTGGTGGACCGGCTTCCCGGGGCGGGTCGGAAGCTCGTGATCTCCCATCCCTCGGGGGACGAGGGAGGGGAGTACCGTCACAGGCTGGAGGAATACGCACGGATGCGTGACGTTCGCATCGTATATATCGACCATGTCGTGTCCCCGGGACGGGCGTTGGGATCGCGCCCCTTCACCATCGCCGATGTGTATCGCGCCGCGGACCTGGTGACCTACCCCTCGGCCTGCGAGGGCTTCGGAAACGCTTTCCTCGAGGCACTCTATTTCAAAAAGCCGATCGTGGTGAACCGTTATCCCGTCTTCATCGCCGATATCGAGCCCCTAGGCTTCGATCTCTGCCTCATTGACGGGTTCATCACCGAAGGCACCGTACGGGAAGTCCGGAGTATTCTGGAAGATGATGAGAAGCGCGGTCGGATGGCGGAAAATAATTTCGCGGTCGCGAGGGATCATTTTTCATTCGAACTTCTCGAGGATCTGGTTATGGGCGTGATGAACGGCGTCAGACTTCAATCTCGCGCATGATGATGATTTCCGCATCCTCCCGGTCGGGCATTACCCGGAATATGACGTCGTTTCTGTCCGCGATGAGGCTACGGGCCTGGAGAAAATTCCTGAACTCCGATTTGACGCCGCAGACCTTCACGATCACGGCCCCTGAGAGCCCGGCTCCCCTTACATAAATATCCCTGTCACGCTTGAATTTGTCCTCCACCGTTTCCTCCTTCCTGGGGGAAAAGGTGGGCGAAAAGATTATGCGTGCCCCCCTGTCTTTCATGAAATGGAATCCATCATCGTCGAATACGTCGGCACAGATCAGGATGCCGAAGGTGATGCCGTGCGCTTCGAAGACGCGATAATCCTCTCCCGGGGTTATTTTCCCCACCTCCGCGAAAAAGAGCCGCTTTTTCCGGTACCGGCCCAGCATTTCTCCGTCCCGGAAAACAAACGAGGTATTATAAAGACCTCCGTCGGCAAGCTCGGGCATGGTGCCGCCGATCACCACTGTTGAAAGCTCCCTGGAGAGCGTTGCGAGCCGCTGGAGCTGACGTGCCTGATTGTGAGGGGTCTGGACATGGGTTCCCAGGCTTTTATTCACGAAGAAGTATTCGGGGAAGCAGATGAAGTGCGGCTTAAATCCTCGCATCTCCATGGCGTCCTTCCGGGTAACGGGCTCACCCAGGGCCTTCTGGAAAAGAATGATCCTGACTTTCATGGCGTTCACTTTTCTCCAGGACGTCGAATAAAGCAAGATTTTTTCCCGTGGGAGGGGCAGGTAAAAGAACCGGGTTCGGGGTCAGAGCAAAGGCCCTGAATCTTGCGAAGCGACCCGGGATATCCATCACTATTTGATAAAAAATTTCATTCCCCGCAGTAAAATCGTTTATTGACTTTCCTGTAGCGTTCATTACGGGAATCGTATCACTTTTTCCGATTCTCTTGTGCCCGGCCGGCAACCCTGCTATAAGCGAAGACGCAGTTTCATCGGGGTCCCGGCCGCCCATCAGGCCGGCGCCATCGGCGGGGACCAGTGGATGTGACTGGAATAATCATCACCCGGGATAGCGGGCCGGAGGAGGCATGAAAAACAGAACAGACGACAGGGCGGAATATCAAATCCATTTTAGCGCGAATTATCTCAGGTTTTCCGGGACGGTGGCGAGGTTCATTAACCGCTTCGTTTATAATCATGATCTCGCGGAGGAATTGCGGCAGGACGTATTTCTCAAGGTCTGGGAGCGGGGGGTGATTCTCGACCCTCATTCGCCCCGGACCCTGGGGTTTCTTCTCACCGTCGCGAAAAATACCGCGATAGACCACCTGCGCCGAAAAAAATCGGAACGGGAAAAGCTTCGGAGCATGCATCTCGATGAGGTGATGATGGACCGCCGATTCTACGAGGATATCGAAAACAATTATCTCAGGGGGGAAATCATCTCGACCATGAGGGACGTCATCGATTCCTTCCCGGAGAGAGAGAAGTCGGTTTTTATCGATAAACATCTTCGCGACCGCAAAAGGATCACCGTATCGAGGGAACGGGGCGTATCGGTATATCGGCTCAAGAAGATCGAAAGGGAGATTGTCCGGAAAATAAGGGAACGCCTCGGGGACTACTTCGATGCGGTTGAATGATGGAATGATCTGCGGCGCATCAAATATTGTCTTGACAGAACCGGGACGGAGAGCAACAATGACCGAGCGCTCGTTCGGATATATCTGAGCCCATGTGGCATGCCGGAGGGGCGCGACCGATGCCGCGAATTCATGGTTGGAAAGACGCGGCGCGTGCGGGGGAGTAATGAAGAGAAAGGGAGCACAGACGGGCGGGACATCGCGGAGGAAGAACCAGGACCTGATCGATCGGCGGATTCGCCAGATCGTCGACGCGGCCGTCCGGCTTTTCATTGAAAAAGGTTTCCATAAAACCACGACGCGACAGATCGCCGCCGCGGCGAAAATGCCGATCGGTTCCATGTACGAATACGTGGCGAGCAAGGAGGAGATACTATTCCTGGTCTGCGAGGCGATCCATGCCGAAGTCGAGAGGGGGGTCATCGAAGCGATGGCCAGGGCCAGCAGGGGGAAAAACATTCTTGCGGGCGCCATACGCGAATACTTCGCTGTCTGCGACCGGATGAGCGATCATATTCTCCTCATCTATCAGGAGAGCAAGTCGCTGCCCCGGCAGTGGCGCAAGAAGGTCCTGGAGAACGAAGTGCGTATTGCCGGTATTTTCATCACCCTTATAAAAATGCTGATCTCTTCCGGAGACCTCCCGAATCTCGATGACGATGCCGTCGAGGTAACGGCGCATACCATCACCGTTCTGGGTCACATGTGGACCTTCCGGCGATGGTTTTTCGGCCGGAAATACGGGATAGACGAATATATACGCGTTCAGACGGATTTCATATCTCGGCCTCTACGGCGCGCCGTCGAAGGGGAAGAGGGCATGATCTGTGCGAACCGCCCGCAGCCATGCGGGAACCAATTCAGCGAGGAATGAGTCATGGATGATCGGATTTACACGCCGGAAAATCGCATCAGGATGGTCACCGCCACGTCGCTCTTCGACGGGCATGACGTGTCGATTAATATTTTCCGGCGGATACTTCAGGAGACCGGGGTGGAAGTGGTGCACCTCGGGCACAACCGCTCGGTAGACGAGATCGTGAGCGCCGCCATAGAGGAGGATGTCCAGGGCATCGCGGTTTCGTGTTACCAGGGCGGTCACATGGAGTTTTTCAAATATATGATCGATCTTTTAAAGGAGAGGGGGGCTTCGCATGTGCGGGTCTTCGGCGGCGGGGGAGGCGTAATCGTCCCCGAGGAGGTCCGGGAGCTCGAGGCGTACGGAGTGACGGCGATCTATACTCCGGAGCATGGGGCGCGCCTGGGCCTCCAGGGTATCATCAACCACCTCGTGGAGCATGTCGACCGGCCCGTTCCCGCGGCGACCGAGGCTGACGTCGAGGGACTTCCGGCGGGTGATAACAATATGATCGCGCGCCTCATCACCGCGGCGGAATTCGCTGCGAAGAACGGCCGGAAGGAATACGACGGGATAAGGGGGAGGGTGGCCGGGCTTGCGACGGTGAACGCCATGCCGGTTATCGGCATAAGCGGCACCGGCGGGGCAGGAAAGTCTTCCCTTATCGACGAGCTTATCGTCCGCCTTTTGCGTGATTTCAGCGATATCCGAGTGGCCGTACTCTGCAGCGACCCCGCGAAGCGGAAAAGCGGCGGCGCCCTCCTGGGAGACCGGATCCGAATGAACGCCATCGCAGGTCCGCGCGTATTCATGCGTTCCTTCGCGGCGGATCATGCAAGTCCCGATTATTCCGACGCCCTGGCCGACGCGCTGGCGGTCGTGCGGGCCGCCGGGTTCGACCTGGCGATCGCCGAGACGGCGGGTGTGGGGCAGGGGAGCTCGGGGCTGGCGGATATCGCCGACCTCTCCGTCTATGTGATGACCAGCGAATTCGGCGCCCCCTCGCAGCTTGAGAAGATCACCATGCTCGATTACGCTGACGCGGTCGTCATCAATAAATTCGAGAAGGAAGGCGCCGAGGATGCCCTGCGTGACGTGCGTAAACAGGTTCAGAGGAACCGGAAGGAGTTCGCCCTTCCCCCGGAAAAGATGCCGGTCTTCGGGACCATCGCCTCGCGTTTCAACGACGACGGCGTGACCGCGCTCTATCACTATCTGCTCGATCTCATTAATGAGAGGAAGGGGGCCTCATTCGCGTCCTCGCTGCCGCGGCCGGATGGTCGGGCCTCTTCGTCGAAGACTATAATCATCCCCCCCCGGAGGACACGTTATCTCGCGGAGATCGCGGATACGGTGCGCGAGTATCACCGGCGCACCGAAGAGCAGGCGGACGCCGTGCGACGGGCGTGGCACCTGCGCGAGGCCGCGCGGCTGGTTGAAAAGGAGAACGGCGCGGCGTCCGGAAGCCTTCTTGAAGGGGCGTCCCGGGAGGAGGAGAGACTGGACGGGGAGACCAAATCCCTCCTGTCCCTGTGGGAGTCCCTCCGCGAAGAGTACCGCGGGGACGATCTCGCCTACCAGGTCCGGGACAGGGAAATACGGTCGCCCCTTCGCTTCACATCACTCGCGGGGAGCAGTATACCCAGGGTCGCCGTGCCGCGCTTCATCGATCCGGGGGAGATATATCGATGGCTTCGCGAGGAGAACGTGCCGGGACGCTTTCCCTATACCGGCGGCGTCTTCCCCCTTAAAAGGATGGACGAGGACCCGACACGGATGTTCGCCGGGGAGGGGAACCCGGAGCGGACCAACGCGCGCTTTCGGCTCCTCTCTGCGAATTTCGAGGCAACCAGGCTCTCGACGGCTTTCGACTCGGTGACCCTCTACGGAAGGGACCCGGACACGCGTCCCGACATCTACGGCAAGGTAGGTACATCAGGCGTGAGCGTCTGCACCCTCGACGACGTCAGGGTGCTCTACGGAGGATTCGACCTCTGCTCGCCGACCACCTCGGTGTCCATGACCATCAACGGACCGGCGCCAATCATGCTCGCCATGTTTTTGAACGCCGCCATAGATCAGAAAGCGGAACGTTTCTCCGCGCAGACGGGACGCGATCCATCCCGGGAAGAGTCTGATCGGATGCGCGCGGACGTGCTCTCGAATGTCCGCGGTACTGTGCAGGCGGATATACTGAAGGAAGACCAGGGTCAGAACACATGCATATTCTCGATCGACTTCGCCCTCAGGATGATGGGGGACATCCAGAGCTTTTTCATCGATAATGATGTGCGCAATCTCTATTCGGTTTCGATATCCGGTTATCATATCGCCGAGGCGGGGGCGAACCCGATCACCCAGCTTGCCTTTACTCTCGCCAACGGCTTTACCTATGTCGAATACTATCTCTCGCGGGGGATGCCCGTGGAAAGCATCGCGCCCAATCTATCCTTCTTTTTTTCGAACGGGATGGACCCGGAGTATACGGTAATTGGCAGGGTGGCCCGGCGCATCTGGGCCGTGGCCATGCGCGAAAAATACGGCGCCGGGATCCGCTCGCAGATGCTCAAATATCATATCCAGACCTCGGGTCGCTCGCTCCACAGCCAGGATATCCAGTTCAACGACATTCGGACCACCCTCCAGGCGCTCTGCGCGGTCTACGACAACTGCAACAGCCTTCATACGAACGCCTACGACGAGGCCATCACCACGCCGGGCAGGGAGTCGGTGCGGAGGGCGCTCGCGATCCAGCAGATCATCAACAGGGAGTGGGGCCTTGCCGGAAACGAAAATCCCGGGCAGGGAAGCTTCATCGTGGAGGAACTCACGGGGCTCGTGGAGGAGGCGGTGCTTGTCGAGTTCGAACGGATTACCGAGCGGGGAGGGGTCCTCGGGGCGATGGAAAAAGGCTACCAGAGGAGCCGGATACAGGAGGAATCGATGCATTACGAGCACCTCAAGCATTCAGGGGAGCTTCCGATCATCGGCGTGAATACATTCATGGACGACCATGCTGACGATGAGGACGTACTGAAGATGGAACTCGCGCGGGCAACGGAGGATGAGAAGCGGTCCCAGCTCCGGCGTCTCGAGGATTTCAAGAAGAGGAACGCGGCGGAAGGCCCGGCGGCCCTCAGGCGCCTCCAGGAGACGGCACTTTCCGATGGGAACATTTTTGCGGAGCTGATGCGCACGGTGCGCCACTGCAGCCTCGGTCAGATCACGGATGCCCTCTACGAGGTCGGCGGGCAGTATCGGAGGAGCATGTAATCAGTGTAGGGACCGCCTTCTCCCTGCCGGCGGTGAATCATCAGCGCGTTCAACCGGAGCATCGTCCCCGCGTTTGATTATTTCTTGATTTAATTGCAGCCCGGTGTTTTGATGCACGAGGGGTGCACGCCGCGAACAGACGGCTCTCCATCTTGATTGAATCACCATGCGACAAAAGGCGGCATTATGTGGAATAATCATACACTGCGCGAGCTGATAGTGCGAAGGCGTTCCTGCCGAAGCTACGAGAAGAGGACCCTCTCCGAGGTGGACAGGAGAAAGCTTGAGGATTTCCTTGTCTCCGACCATGGCACACCCTTCGGAACAACACTTCGGTTCTCCCTCATCGCAGCGCGGGAGAACGACGCCGCGTCCTTGAAAGGGCTGGGCACCTACGGGTTCATCAAGAACCCCCCCGCCTTTATCGCCGGGGCCGCGGTGCGCGGGGGTATGTACCTTGAGGATTTCGGCTATGCCATGGAGCGGATACACCTCTATGCGAACGCCATGGGTCTCGGAACATGCTGGCTCGGCGGCACCTTCAGTAAGAGCGCTTTTGCCGACAGGATGTCCCGCGGAAAAGACGAGACAATTCCCGCGGTGACGTCAATCGGCTATGCCGCCGATTCAAGACGTCTTTTCGACTCCCTGGTGCGCCTCTCGGCCGGTTCCGACCGGCGGAAAGACCCCGGGGAGCTTTTCTTTTCGGGAGACTTCGGCCGGCCCCTGGAGCCGGGCGAAAGCGGCGCCTATGATGATGTGCTGGAGCTCGTCCGCCTGTCGCCCTCTGCTTCGAATAAACAGCCCTGGCGGATTGTGAAGGGGGAGGACGATTCAAGTTATCACTTCTTTTTAGCAAGAACGGAGAAATATTTTGAAAGAAACAGGTCCCTCTTCGGTTTTGAGGACCTTCAGCGCGTCGATATGGGAATTTCCATCTGTCACTTCGATCTTGCCGCCGCGGAGCTGGGGATGTCCGGAGTCTGGAAGGTCGCAACCCCTCCCGATATCAAGCTTCCAGAAACAGTGGAGTATCGTGCGACATGGAAGGGAGATTGAGGATCGGGAATAATGGATCCGGGATTCCATGTAGTACCGAGCTCCGCATGCCCCCGGGACCGTTTCATGGGAAACTGCCGACCAGGTACCAGACCTGAATGACACTCCCGAATCTGCCAGGCTTCAATAACGCTGATTGTATCACCGCCAATAATTGGGAAGTCAAATTTTTTTATTGCTACATTTGAACATCGATGCTATCATATGCACATACGTGCATTATGGCGATTGTCTTGATACTACACACACATGCAACGGCAATGGGCGAAGGCATTGAGAACGCGATATTCGGTAAAAACATCTATAAAAAAATTTTTCCGCCGACTTTTTCAGGATGATGAGCCGGATTTTGAAAAGCGGGCGCGAAAAAAGCTTTTCGCTATATTTTTACTCCTTCTCGGAATCCCCCTGTTTTTTGTAGGATTGAATCATGTGCTCGCCGGCTTGTTGAAGTATGGGATTATAAATATCCTTGTATCGATTGGTTTGATCGGTTTCGTTCTTGGCATGAACAGGATCAAACGAGGTGTGGTACTCTACAGAACGGTATCCCTCCTTTTCTGGTTTCTGCTTTTTTACTGGGTATATACCGCCCCCATGAACGGTTATGCAAGCATATGGGCGATTCTTTATCCGATTCTCGTTTTTTTTCTTCTTGGCAAAAGGGAGGGATTCGTCTGGTCGGCGAGTATGGCGGTCATGTGCGCGATAATCTTTTTTAATCCTTTCAATATTCCCGGCATGTATCACTATTCAAATCAGTTTGCAGGCCGTCACCTGGGGACGCTTCTGTTCGTTTTTTTTCTTACCTATTATTATGAATCGGTCAGGGTAGAATACAAAGAGGCCCTTGACCAGGACAGAAGCGAGCTCAAGCTTCATCGTGACAACCTGGAAATACTCGTGGCCGATCGAACCGACGAGATACAGCGTAAAAATGTCGAGTTGAAAAGCGCCCTTGAACAGTTGAAGGAGACCACCGCGCAATATTTGAATTCCCAGCTTGAAAAAGAAAAAGTCCAGGAACAGCTCGCTCATTCCCAGAAGATGGAGGCGGTCGGAACCCTGGTCGGCGGGCTTGCCCACGATTTCAACAACCTTCTCGGAGGTATAATAGGAAGCTTCAACCTGCTCGAAATTATTCTGGAAAAAGAGTCTCTCGAAAGGAGGGAAGAAATCAGGGAGTATCTTGATGTCGGTATTGAATCATCGAAGAAGTCATCCAACATTATCAGGCAGTTGTTGACCTTCTCGCGAAAGCAGGAAATCGCCCTCGGGCCCATGGACATAAACAATACGCTGAGAAATATCCTGCCCATCTGCAAGAACAGTTTCTCGAAAAACATCATCCTCGATTTCAGGATCACCGACATGCTCATCCCAGTGATGGCGGATCCTGTATGTATTGAGCAGGTTCTCCTCAACCTCTGCATCAATGGGGCACATTCAATGACCATCATGCGCGGGGATCATGAAAGGCGGGGGGGTAGACTTACGGTTATACCGGAAATCATGGTCACGGATGAATCACTTGTCAGAAATGAACCGGAATCATTCAAGGCGGATTCATGGGCCCGGATACGAGTGATTGATACGGGAGTGGGAATACCTGAGGAAAATCTTGACAGGATTTTCGAACCTTTTTATTCGACCAAAAAAAACGAGGGGGGCAGCGGTCTCGGTCTCGCGATTTCATACGGGATCATACAACAGCATGGCGGGTTTATGAGTGTGGAATCCACGCGGAATGAGGGATCGGTATTCAGTTTGTATCTTCCCCTGGCAGAAGCGGTGGTTCCGACGATTCATAAGATCCCCGCCCTGACGGAGATGAATGCCGTAGCCGGATCAGGGACTGTCCTTGTTGTCGATGATGAAGCATACATGCTCGATGTTGTCAGTGGATTTCTTGAAGAATTCGGCTGGGAGGCGTTAACTGCCGCTACACCTGAAAAGGCGATATCCATTTTTAAAGAAAAGCATAATGACATTTCAGCTGTGCTGATAGATTTTTCAATGCCCGGAAAATCAGGCATCGAGTTGTTTCGGGAATTTGCAGCGATAGATCCTCAGGTAAAGGCCGTCCTCTGTTCGGGACTGGTCGAAAATGAAGTCAGGGGAAGCGCTTTTTCCGCCGGGATGAAAAAAATATTGCACAAACCATTCGTGGCCGAAGATCTTATCACCGTGCTCAATGACCTGGTATGGGGGAAAAGATCGGTGCGGTAAAGAAAAACTGAGAGCTTCCATGAGCGGGGTTTCCCGAACGCCTCTTTCCCGGATGCCGGAAATTTTTGTATTGAAAAAAAACCGACACCCTATAGCATTTGTCTCTTTCAGCGGTGTGCGATTAAAGGGAGCCTCGGGGTCAATGACCAGAACAAAGAAATTCCATGTTGTCATCGGGAGCGAATACTGCAAGGGGTGCGGCCTCTGCGTCACATATTGCAATAAAAACGTGTTGGTGGAGTCAGAAAAACTGAACAGGGCAGGCTACCACTTTGCCGAGCCGGTGAACAACGAGGAGTGCATCGGATGCATGATATGCACGATCGTGTGCCCGGAGGTGGCGATAGAGGTGTACGATGAATAAGCTCTTCATCAGCGGCAACCACGCCTTCGCCGAGGCCGCAATCCGCGCCGGGTGCTCATGCTATTTCGGGTATCCGATTACGCCGCAGAACGAGCTGGGGGAATACATGGCCTCCCACCTCCGCGCAGCGGGGGGCGTCTTTATTCAATCCGAGAGTGAAACCGCGGCCATAAACATGGTCATCGGAGCGGCGTGCACGGGCGCCCGGACCATGACCTCGTCCTCCAGCCCGGGCATAAGCCTGAAGCAGGAGGGGATATCCTTTCTTGCGGGGTTCGAGCTTCCCGCCGTTATCGTCAATGTGATGCGGGGCGGTCCGGGGCTCGGTAATATTGCTCCGGCCCAGGGGGATTATTTCCAGGCCACCAGGGGTGGTGGACACGGCGATTACCGCACCCCGGTCTTCGCGCCGGCGTCGGTGCAGGAAATCGCGGATCTCACCTTTTACGCCTTTGATGTGGCCGACCGTTACCGCACTCCTGTCATGATGCTTTCCGACGGAATGATGGGTCAAATGAAGGAACCGGTGGTCTTCCCGGACCAAATCGGCAAGCTTCCCGAGAAGGAGTGGGCCCTCAGAGGGCGTGGCGAGGGCCCGAGTCGCTACATGGCCTCCCTCATTCTCGATGTGATGGAGATGGAGCGACACAACTGGAAGCTTGCGCGGAAATACGGGGAAATCGAAAAAAACGAAACTCGGTATGAAGAATATATGCTGGATGATGCGGAGATTGTAGTGGTCGCCTACGGCACGACTGCTCGGATCGCCAAAGGCGCCATCAACCGCGTCAGAAAGGACGGTGTACGGGCCGGCATGATCCGCCCCATCACACTCTGGCCCTTCCCGAAGAAAGCACTAGCGGACCTCGCGAAGAGGATAAGACAGTTCGTGGTCTTCGAGATGAGCACCGGCCAGATGCTGGAGGACGTGCAGATCGCCCTGGCGGGCGAGGCGGAGATCATCTTCCATGGCCGCCCGGGCGGCGTGGTCCCCACACCGATCGAGTTTGCCAGGATCATTTACCGCGAGTATCAGAAATCGGTGTTAACGCAGCAATGAAACTTAAAAATCAATGGCCCAAGTATTACAAGAAGGACGTGGTTACCCACTATTGCCCGGGGTGCGGTCACGGCATCGTGCACCGGCTCGTGGCTGAAGTCCTCGAGGAGATGGATCTGGGAAAGCACGCCATATGCGTGAATCCCGCCGGGTGCGCGGTCCTCGCCTACCTCTACTTCGATTTTGATGTAATCGAATCCGCACACGGCCGGGGAACGGCGATCGCAACGGGCGTCAAGCGCGCGCGCCCCGATCTTTTCGTTTTCACCTACCAGGGAGACGGCGATCTTTCCGCCATCGGCACTGCGGAAACGATCCACTCGGCGAACAGGGGCGAGCATATCACCGTTATTTTCATCAACAACGCCGTGTACGGCATGACGGGCGGACAGATGGCGCCGACCACTCTCATCGACATGAAAACCACCACCACCCCGGCGGGTCGGGACCCCAAATATGACGGCTATCCCCTCCACATTACCGACATGGTGGCGCAACTTCCCGGCGTGGTCTATGCCGAGCGCGTTGCCGTAGATGGACCGGCCGGTATCAGAAAAACGAAAAAGGCTATCGCGACCGCCTTCCGGACGCAGGTAGACGGGCTGGGGTATTCGATCATCGAGGTGCTTTCCGCATGCCCGACGAACTGGAAGCTTTCACCCGTGGATTCTTTCACCTGGATTACCGAGACTATGGCGAAAGAGTATCCCCTGGGCGTATTGACAGATAAACGGGAAAAAAAGGACTGATATGCTGCTGAAAATTCTCACGGCCGGCTCGGGTGGGCAGGGAGTTCTGACCCTGGGTAACATACTTGGCAACGCGGCCATGATGGACGATTTACATGCGACCTACCTCCCCTCCTACGGGGCCGCTATGCGCGGGGGTACCGCCAACTGCACGGTCTGCATCTCCGACGAGGAGGTGGCATCGCCGGTAGCCTCGACACCGGATATCCTGGTCGCCATGAACCAACCGTCATTGGTCGCATTCATCACCAGGCTCGAGCCGGGCGGCCAGCTCCTCTATAATGCCGATCTCGTGGAATCGGTCCCCGAGCGGGGAGATGTCGAGATGATCGCGGCGCCAGTAAACAGCATTGCACTCCGTCTTGGAAACGAGCGCACGGCGAACATGGTCATGCTGGGGGCCCTCGCGAAGATGATAAACATACTCGATATCGAAACGATCATCAAGAGCATCGAGATGATGATGGGCTCTAAGAAGAAAGTCGCGGAAATGAGCATCAGGGCCCTGCGGACGGGATTCGAAGAGTTCCCGTTTCAATAGAGAACCCATTTACAGCCAGGAGGGCGGTCCGCCGAGTATCGATAAGGCGAAAACGCCATGTGCTGTCGGGAAGGATACCACAATGACGATAACCCAGGTTTCAATCGCAGTCGAGAACGCCCCGGGAAGCCTCTACAGGGCGACCACCATTCTCGAAAAGGAACAGATCAACATAAAGGGGATCATGGCCGCGACCCAGCTTGCTCCCGTCCAGGTCAATATGATCGTTGACGATCCCGACCGAGCGGTAAAGGTGCTTCGCATGAACGGCTTTACTGTTTCCACCAAAGAGGTGATCGCCGCTATCACACCCGACCATCCCGGCGGACTCAATGCCGTACTCCGGCCGCTTATCGAGTCCAGCGTGAACATCGACGCCGTCTACCCCTTCATTTATCTCAAAAACGGTGAGGCGGTTCTTATTCTTGAGGTCGACAAGATCAAAGAGGCGAAGGAGATCCTGAAAAAAAACTGGGTCAGAACCTACGGCTCCGAGATTTACAAGTCGTGATAACCCCATCCCGGGTGTGAAGGGATATAATCTTCGCGGCGGGCCCGATCAGATGACCGCGCGTTCAGGGAGGTGATCCCTCGTGGAATCGGGGACTGCCCGCTGCTATGAACATCCTTCATGAAAGAATTATTGAATTGAAAAAAGGGGGTAAGCCGGTCATCGGCTGCTTCCCCCTCTATCCGCCCCTCGAGCTTTTTCATTCCATGGGGATTACGCCCGTAGTTCTGTGGGGGGGTGGCGATTTCGTCCGGACCACGACCGGAAGTGACCGTCACCTTCAGGGGTATACCTGCTCTGTGGCCCGACGTCTCACCGAGTTCGTTCTTTCTGAATGCGGAGCGCTCCTTGACGGTTTTTTCATGTACAATGCATGCGACACCCTGCGCAATCTGCCGGAAATTCTGGCATGCGGGATGGGGGAGCGCGGAACGGAAGGGCGGCCGATTTTGAGGATGCACGTTCCCGCCTCCAGCCACTCAGCGGGCGATGTGACCGGGGAGTTCATGAAAAGCGAGGTGGGAGGTTTAATCGGAGAAGTGGAATGCAGCTTCGGGACGTCCTTTTCAGGTGAGCGCTTCAAGGAAAGCGCCGCACTTTTCCGGGAGATGCGCTCACGCGCACTCAGGCTTGAAGCCCTTGTGGCGCGGGGGCTCCTGAGCTTCGGAGAATACCGGCACGCGGCGATTGCAGCATGCATGATGACGGTGGAGGAGCAGATCGACCTTTTCGGATCACTAATTGGCAACAGGGATTGCGCTGGGTCCGACCCCCGGCGGGCCCCGATGCCGGGGGTCATTCTGAGCGGTATCCTTCCACCGCCGATGGCCGTTGTGGAAATAATTGAGAAGTCGGGACTCCGCGTGGCGGGAGATGACATTGCCCTCATGCACCGGTCATACGCATCAATTTCGTCCCTCGAAGACGATCCGGAAGAATATTATGCGGACCTTTACCGCCACCGATTTCCCTGTACTACCATCCTGCCATCGGCAGACAGGCGAATTGGCGCCGTTATCCAGCTGGCGCGTGAACGCGGGGCATCCGGGTTCATCTTTGTCGGGGAAAAATTTTGCGAATACGAGTATTTCGAAATACCCGCCCTTGAAGAGGCCCTGAACGGGGAGGGGATACGTACACTGAAGATTGAGATTTCGATAGATGATATCGACCCGGCTTCGGTGAAGACCAGGATCGAGGCCTTCGCGGAACTGTTGCAGGAGGACGCAGCCCGCGGGCCCGTCAAATCCTTTTAATACGCAGGGAAGGTGACCCCATTGACGGAACAGGAGGGTGGATTTCAGAAGACCGAATCGGGGGCGCGGCTGTCGCGAATGATGGCCTCCTCATATCTTGATCTGCACCGGCGCGCCGGTGAGGGTGCCTTCACGATCTGGATCGCCATCGTGGTTCCGGCGGAGCTATTCGCCGGATTCGAGAATGTGATATATGCCGTGCCGGAAAGCCACGCCGCCATGAGCGCAGGAAAGGGGGTCGGATCCCTCCAGTGCGAGAAGGCCGAGGCGAGGGGTTATAGCAGGGATCTCTGCTCCTACGCACGTGTGGATCTTGGGACTGCATTCGACGGGGGAAAAGACTCTCCTGCCTTCGGCCTTCCGAAGCCGCACCTCCTGGTTTCCAATAATAACAACTGTTCGCTCCTGGTGAAATGGTTCGACGTACACCGACGGATATCCGGCGTGCCCCATTTCGTGCTGGATGTTCCATTTGCCTATGGTCAGCAGAGGGAAAGGGACCGAGGATATATTATCGAGCAATTCCGGGGGCTTATCGATCTTATTTCCGATATGAGCGGGCGGAAATTCGACATCGACCGGGTGCGGGAGGCCGTGGGACATTCAGCCGAGGCCAACCGCCACTGGAAGCGCTTTCTCCGGTGCGCCGAAAACCGCCCCAGCGGCATTACCGCTTTCGATTCTTTCGTCCAGATGGCGCCTTTCCTCACTGACAGGGGAACGCGAAGGCTCGCGGACCATTACCGGCTCCTTGCAGACGAGACCGAATCGAGGATGGCGGAAGGAATATTTCCGGTATCCGACGAAAAGTATCGGCTCCTCTGGGACAATATTGCCCCCTGGCACCAGCTGCGCCCCATGTCGAGGCGCCTTGCCGGAATGCGCGCCAATATCATCGCCGCGAGTTATACCTATTGCATGGGGAGCGTAGAGGGGGAGTTCGATCTTTTTGAGTATGATGGCGGTGATCCGCTGGCTTACCTGGCCCGTATGCAGAACTTCTCTGTATGCCCAATGGGCCTTGAGAATCGCCGCCGTGCCATGACGGAGTCGATAATCCGAAACGGTATCGATGGCGCGGTATTCGCCAGCAACCGGAGCTGCAAGGTCTATTCCCTCATGCAGATGGACCAGATGCGTTTCATCGAACGCGATACCGGAGTGCCCTGCGTGATGATAGATGTGGACCACGCCGATGCCCGCATGTACAGCGAGGAGCAGGCCTTCACCCGGATCGGTGCGCTGATGGAGCGGATAGACGCGGGACGATGACCGATGTTCGGCTGCTGCGGACAGAGAGGATCAACAGCGTCGTAGCTCGCGTCATATTTAATTTCCTGCAACCATTTCAGTGTTTATCCAACATGGATGTGAGCTTTCCGGGAGTCTCATAATTACTCATTTCGGCAATTACGACCCGATAGTTATCGGTATTACATGCACATGTTGTACCGTAACAGCCTAACAGACATCTTCATTTCCCGCTTGTTGGTGCTGAAAGACAATACTCTCATCCATGTTATTCCCACACTCCGGATCAAATACTCGGAAAAAAAGTATTGCATTATGCTTCACGTGCAAACCGAATGTGCAGATCCAAGTAGGTGTATGTTTTTAGATCATATCGGGGGATTATACCATGTTAAGCCTCGGCATCGATATCGGATCAATCACCACCAAGGCGGCGATCATGAACGGTGGAGAGCTCCTCGGCACGCGCGTGGGTTTCACAGGCTACAATATTGGCAAGGCCTGGCGACACGTGACAGAAGAGCTTCTGGAGGATCTGGGACTCGGTTTTTCCGCAATGGAAAAGATCATTTCCACGGGATACGGAAGAAACGGTGTGGACGAGGCCCACAAGGCGGTGACCGAAATCACCTGCCATGCGGCGGGGGTCCATTTCTGCGCCCCTCATATCAGATCGATAATTGATATCGGAGGGCAGGACAGTAAGTCAATAGTGATGGATGATTCGGGTCGAGTAAAGGATTTTGCAATGAATGATAAGTGCGCAGCGGGCACGGGACGTTTCCTTGAGGTCATGGCAAGGGCACTTCAGGTCGATCTGGAAGAGTTCGGAGATATCTCTCTTCAGGCAGAGAACCCGGGAAAGATATCGAGTCTCTGTACTGTGTTTGCCGAGTCTGAAGTGATATCGCTCATATCTAAAGGCGAGGGAAGGGACAATATCATCGCGGGAATACACGAATCTATCGCCACACGCGTAGCAGCAATGGCGGGTCGTGTGGGCGTACGGGAGCCGATCATGATGACCGGTGGTGTGGCGAAGAATATCGGAGTTGTCCGGGCGATGGAAAAGAAGCTGGGCATGACCATTGAGGTGTCTGAGTACGCGCAGGTCATGGGTGCCATCGGCGCCGCCGTGATGGCCGCTAATCTATAGAATTAATAATTGTTAAACCGATATCCTCGTTTTTTGATGGGTTTTTGGGATGGCGTCCATAATCTCAGGCGGATATCCCCAGTACAATTTCCAACATATAATTGAATCAATGGTCTCCATAACAATTACATAGTTTCTAAACCGATTGTTATCGGTAAGATTTGAATTCAATAGGTCGCTAATATATTTTTTTACGGCTATTGCTAGAATTAGGGAGATAGACATTTTTAAAAGCTTCTTCAAGTCCATAAAATATTCATACTCATCCTCCCTTAAAACAATGTGAAATGTATGCCACTCATCCGGTGGATGCTTTTCCTGGTATTGAACCAGTCGTCCCATCCTCAATACTTCGGAAGATTTCACCATCACCTTCTTCAATAATGTATGAATTATCTTGGATCTGGATAAACCCTTTGCATCGGCCGCGCAGGCAATTATTTTCAATACGTCAATGTGAATATTGATCGTCGTTTCCATGGCAACAAAGCCTCATCAATCTAATGTGATATATGCCATACGAAGGGGGAGAGAAAAAAATCAAAAAAGAGTAGTAGTGCTCGATTCCTGATTTCATTTCTCAATGCCATTGATGGATTGACCGCCAGTGATATTTACACTCCGGCAAAAAAGTGCTTGCAATTATTTCTTTATGATGTATTATGTCTCATACGTTATACATGGATACCTCCTTTTGATTAATTTCTCCTTTTCCCCCTGCGGGGGGATTTTTTTAAAGTGTGATACGGCCAATTTCTACTGAAACAGGAAGCGCTTGACGCGGTGTATTTTCATGGATGAAATACTTTTCGAGCATTCCCCCGTCCTTCCCGGCTCCCGGCTTCCTGATGATTACCAAAACCAGCATAACACGGAAACCGGGGAGACGCATGGAGAGAGTGGTATCCACTCCATGATGAAATCGGCAATGCCCGAATTTAATTGGAATTTCTTGCTCAGAATCGAGGCTTTTTCCCTTCAGCTTGCGTATTCGCACAACAAGATGCTCTCACTCTCTAATTCGCGTACGCGGATACTTGCACATCAGATATCATGCGCCCACCGTGTCATGACCTCTCTCAAGCGACGCTTCCTTATCGCTGACGAGGTGGGACTAGGGAAGACGATCGAGGCGGGTCTGATCATCAAAGAGCTCGAATACAGGCACCGTCATCGCCGGATGCTCATCGTTTGCCCCGCTTCGCTTCAATATCAGTGGCAGCAGGAGATGCAGAGCAAGTTTAACGACCGCTTTGTCATAATGGATCGTAAGGAACTGAACAGGCTGTCGGGGCCGCGTCACAGCGTCAATCCCTGGGAGGCTCATGAGAGAATCATCTGCTCGATTGATTTCATGAAAAACAGGCGATACCTGAAGTCGTTGGAGACGGCATCATGGGATACGGTCATATTCGACGAGGCACATCGCCTGCGGCGCGACAGTCGCCGAGCCACGCTTGCCTATGAGGCGGCGGAGATGATTTCTGAACGTACACGCGCTCTACTGCTTCTGACGGCGACCCCTTTCAGGGGGAACCTCGAGGAGCTCTATTATCTTATTGCTCTTCTCGACCCGAATATCCTCGGCCCCTTTCAGTCCTATTATAACGACTACTGTCTGGAGAACGCGGATCTCTTATCCCTGCGCGGGAAGATTGCGCCCGTGCTGATACGCCGCACCAAGCTCGAGGTGGGAGGGTTCACGCGCAGAAGTGCCCGTACCGTGCGGTTTGAGCTTTACCCGGACGAGCGTGAACTCTATGAAGCAACGACCCTGTATGTCGCGGAGGAATTCAACCGGGCTATGCAGAGTGAAAACCGCGCCGTGGGATTTGTCATGACGATATTCCAGAAACTGCTTGATTCTTCGACACATGCTCTTGGTTGTGCGCTTGAGCGTCGGATGGGCCGGCTGGAAGAACTCCTTACAAAGGTTGACCTGGTGCGTCGACTCGATAATGACCTTGGGGTCGATGCGGATCTGGTTGACGAGATGGAGGATGTCGATGATATTGTTTCACTTTCATCAGCCAAGACCATCACGGAATTAAAGATGGAGATCGAGACTCTGCGACGGCTGGTCGACATGTCGCACATGATAAAAGTGAATAAAAAGGCTGAGAAGTTGAAGGGGCTTATCGGCACACTCAGAAAAAAAGGGCATAGAAAGGTACTAATATTTACGCAATTCAGGACTACCCAGGAGTATCTGAGGGAATATCTTTCAGGCTATGATGTAGAAGTCTTCCATGGGTCCCAGAATAGGGATGAAAAAGAGTGGGCCATCGCACGGTTCAGGGATGAGGCGGAGATACTGATATCCACCGAGGCGGGCGGTGAAGGGCGTAATATGCAATTCTGCCATATACTGGTCAACTATGATCTTCCATGGTCACCTCTTAAAATCGAACAGCGAATCGGAAGGCTTCATCGCTTCGGTCAGTCTGATGATGTCTTTATCTATAATTTTTCAACCAAAAATACCGTGGCCGAACGCGTATTGGAAATTCTGAACAATAAATTGCGACTCTTCGAAGAATCGATAGGCGCTCCGGATGTTCTGCTGGGACAGATCGAGGATGAGCTTAAGCTGAACTCGCTTCTTATGGAGATGGCCGCGGGGATACGGAGCACGCAATCAATGAGCCGTGAGGTGGAACGGAGGATCGAGCTGGCCCGTCAGGGCTATGAGAAAATATCCGAGCTGGCGGTTGCGGACAGGATGGATTTCAACTATGATGAATATTATCGGGTTACCATGAAGGAAAGGATGTTCTCAAATCGGCGAATAGAATGCTTTGTGAATACGCTTGGGCGTGTCGACAGCTATGCCGCTCAATTCTTGCGACCGGGGAAAGCCAGGGGACTCTATCGGGTAGTCTCTGACGATGGTTCGGGGGAGGCAATCGGAACTTTTGACAGCGTTGCCGCGCTTGAGGATGAGGGGCTCGATTTTCTGGCATTCGGTCATCCGGCGGTCGACCGTCTGGTGGAGCATTGCCGTGGCCCCGCATTCGGGGGTTTTACCGGGATCGAGTCAGTCGTATCCGACATTTCTTTCGCCGGTATGGTGTTTTATTATCTCGCTTCATTTACATCCATGACCGAAATACGCGAGATAATTCCCGTTGTTGCAATACTTGATCGGGGGTTCACCGCCGAGCGTCTGGCGACAATCGAGGATGAACTTATCAGGCAGGAACACCTTGACGCCGTGCCTGTTAAGGATGTCAGGGCGGGGATAATTGCTGCGAAAGCCGATGACTATTTCGCCGAAGCGGGGAAACGCATACGAATGAAAATCGATGCGCGGATAGGGTCTCTCCGGCAGGACCTTGATGTAAGCATCGATCCTGAACTTGAAAAGATACAGGGCTCCTACGACAGGAAGATAGAAGAGCTTGAGGAAAAGCTCGGACTCCTTGAGGCGCAATTCAAATGGTACGGGAGAAACCTGAAGGGGACCATTACCCGAACGAGAAACCGCATCAGGAAGACCAGGTCCGATCGCGATGCGACACTGGGGATGACCCGCGGATACCTGGGAATCGGCCATTCTGTCGAGTTACTCTGCGCCGGAGTGCTGCTATCGCGCGATCGTTCTGTATGATTTTTTGTATTGACAATATCACGTCTTTTAATGTAATGCTGGATAACTTTTTTATACAGGTCCAGCCTGCCATATGTCATTAATATCATTTCAATACGTGGTCTTTTTCACCCTTGTGGTGGCCCTCTTTTTCGCGTTCCCACAGCGCTTTCGATGGGCCTTTCTTCTGACCGCCAGTTATTTTTTCTACATGTGGTGGGATCCGAAATACGCGCTTCTCCTGCTTTCAACCACTATTATCGTCTATGCCACCGGCATATTGATGCATGATAAATCGCAAAGAATAAAGAAGCTCTGTGTCGCCCTGAGTGTTATATCGAATCTCGGTATCCTGTTTGTCTTTAAATATTTCAATTTTTTCAATAACAGCGTTCGGGACCTGTTCGCCGCCATGGGAATGGAGTACTCTGTCCCGGAATTGAATTTCCTCCTGCCAGTGGGGATATCCTTTTATACGTTTCAGGCGCTTTCCTATACGATGGATCTCTATCGAGGATCACGCAAGCCGGAATACCACTTCGGGATGTTCGCCCTCTATGTCAGTTTTTTCCCGACGATACTGGCCGGTCCCATCGAACGGTCAACACGGCTCCTTCCCCAACTCTATCGGAAGGTGGAGTTTAATTATGATCGTGTCGTGAACGGTCTTGTGCTGATGGCCTGGGGTTTTTTCCAGAAGCTCGTGATCGCGGACCGCCTCGCGCAATACGTTAATATGGTATACGCAAATCCACAATTGCTGGACGGTCTGCCTCTTCTTCTTGCCACCTATTTTTTCGCGATTCAGGTCTATTGTGATTTTTCCGGATACACCGATATAGCTATCGGAACCGCTCAGGTCATGGGCTATGAGCTGATGCCGAACTTCCGGCGTCCTTTTTTCGCCTCGTCGATCGGGGACCTGTGGCGACGGTGGCACATTTCACTTATATCATGGCTCCGGGACTATCTTTACATCCCCCTGGGCGGAAACCGGGTGGGCAGGTTCCGCTGGTACCTCAACGTCCTGATCGTGTTTACCGTGAGCGGTCTCTGGCATGGTGCCCAATGGACATTCGTTATATGGGGATCGCTGAATGGCGTACTTATCGTCCTCAGCCAGGTGACCGAGAGGGTGCGCACGGCGATACGTAACGCAGTTTTCGGTTTCATCGGCAAGGTGCCGGTGGCGGCCTATGTTCTCCTCTGCGCTCTCCTCGGTCTTGTCGCCTTCGCCGGCGGCTCTATCGGGGCGGGCGCGGGCTCTCGTATAGCCGCCGGAGCGGCGGGCCTCGCCCTCCTGACCTTCGCGGTGATGAAGGCCCGTACGGACGATATCGATCATTTTCTGGTGGGGCTGAAACGGCTGTGGATGGTGGTCGTCACGTTTCACCTTTTCACACTTGGCGCGATATTTTTCCGTTCTAAAGACCTGACCGATGCCTGGTATATTCTTACCCATTTTCCTGGAACAAATTTCCTGCACCTGCCGCTTTTTTTCAAGCTGGGGGATCTCGGTTTGATGCTGGGTGTCGTGGTCCTTCTCAATGCGGTCCATCTGGTGCAGGAGAGAAAGGGAAGCATCAGGGATATGATCAGAACCAAACCGCTCATAGTACGGTGGACTCTCTATTATCTGCTTGTCATGACGATATTTCTCGGCATGCAAAAGACATCACAGTTCATATATTTTCAATTCTGATCGAAGACGGGTCCGGTGCCGACAATGAAAAAATTGATTCTCAAAGCGTCTATATTCAGCTTTCTCGTGTTGGGAACGATTTTTGGAGTAATCTATCTTCCGCCGGTTAGCGACGAAAAATACATCATGGCGCTTGTCGACAAGCATCGCCTGCTTAAAAATACGCCCCGGCCCCGGATCATATTCGCCGGGGACTCGAACCTGGCCTTTGGTCTTGACAGCAGAATGATTAAAAAAGCAACCGGTTATAACGTGGTGAACATGGGTCTCCATGGCGGGCTGGGGCTTATCTACAGCATGGATGAATTGACGCCATATCTTGAGCGGGGGGATATTGTGGTTCTAATCCCCGATTATACCCATTATATGGGTACCGGTATCGGCGATAACACCCTGGTCGAGGTGACCATCCTGATGCCATGGCTCTTCTGCTACTATTCACAGGAAAACATCATGCCTTTTATTGGCAACATCCCTCTGACCTTTCAGCGTCGTTTGCGTGGAATACTGGCACCCACGAAAGAGCTCCCCACACATCGCCGTTCCGGGTTTAATGAGTTCGGCGACAACGAGGGACATGTAGGAGCGACTCAGCCCGAGTTCAAGGGTAAGGATTATATCGCCCGACTACTTCCGCAAGCTGCTGAGTTGAACCTCACCAGGTTTCTTCCGGATCGTGTAAACGATACGCTGGTACAACGGGTGAATGAGTTTTCCTCATTTTGCACCGGGCGTGGAGTGGAATTCTACATCTCTTTTCCGCCTCTCATGGAGCAGGACCGCCCCAAGCAGGTTGAAATCCTGACCAGGCTCGAGAAAGATATGCGGAAACGATTGAAGACAAAATTCGTCGGTAATTCCATCACGAACATCTATCCTCAGGAGTTATTCTTCGATAACGAATTTCATCTGAACGGAACCGGCCGACAGGTCCGCACGAAGCGTCTGGTCGATGTAATGATGGCTGACCCGCTCCTTTCATCCCCGCCAGGTCGTTGATGTATAAGAATCAACCGCTGCCGCTCTGCTCTTACCATGCATGTTCTTCTATAGATACAAAACACAATAATTATATATAAATATATCTATAATAATAATCAATTATGTCATATATTTCTGCATTTATTTATGCCTGATTTCATATACATATGCAGTAATCAAAAAAAAAGAGCACCTGAAAAAATCGTTTGCCAAGCGGATATTTTTCATCCTATAAAGAAATACGGATGTCTGATTATCCTGGTTTCCTTTTTAATGAAAAATGATGTAGCTGGATTCATGTCTTATGCAGTAATTGCGATGCAGGCAGATCAACGCTCCAGTTTGAATTTTCGTATGAGATGACCGACTGGAGAGCGTTACCCAAGGAGAGGCGATATGAAGAGACAAGTGCACCTTGATCGCCGTGCTATTATCATTTCTGCCTTAACGGCAGTTCTTGCGTTTGTCTGGAGCGGCAGGGGCCTGGAGGGTAATGAGGAACGGTACTTTCCCGACTCGTATACCGCACAATCTCGATACCAGCAAAAAAAAGATGAAATACTGAGAAAATACGGGGATCAAAAGGAGAGTCTCCTCCGGAGCCCACAGGAAATTAAAGACCTGATGGCTGAGATACAAAAACAGATCAAAGAAAAAAATATGGGCTTTATCGTTGAGATCAATGAAATGATGAAGTATAAAATTTCCCAGATTACCGGAGCGCAGGTTCCCTCTGACATCGAGACACAGGCGAAAGTCAAGTCGGAGCTTGGGAATCGCCTCTGGGACGAGCTTATGAAAAAATACCGCGAGTATCTGAATGAAACCAGACCGGATCGTAAGGATAAAAATGAAAGAAAAAAGGAATATTATGAGGATATCCTCAGGGACGATGAAAAGAAGGATGACAAGGAAGACCTGAAAGACGACAAAAAGGAGAGCGAGGATTCTTATAAAAAAGAACAGACCGATATTGAAAGCCCCCCCTCGCCCGATTCCGTGTCCTTCGACTGGATGAGCCGAAACGGCATCACCCCTATCAAGTACCAGGGCGAATGCGGCAGTTGCTGGGCCTTTACCGCCTGTGCCGTGGTTGAATCGAATTTCCTGATTCGCCAGGGAAAAAACCTGGACCTTTCGGAACAACATATCCTCGATTGCGCGTCGGCGCAGCAGCCTGTTTATCAGCGCGGAAAGCTGGTTTATATCAAGAGCAAAGCGGGGAACTGCCAGGGTGGGTGGTACGGCCCTGTGTTCGATTATCTGATGTCCCGAAGCGCTGAACAGGAGAGCAGGGTCCCTTATACATTCAAGGAATCGACATGTCCCGCCCCGATTTCGTCCCAGTTCAAGATTTCCGCATGGGGGTATGTGAAACCGAACGCAGGCATTCCGACTGTCAGGGAGATGAAAGAGGCCCTGTGCAGATACGGACCCATCGCGGCGTGCGTAAAAGTGACACCGGCCCTCCAGGCTTATAAAAGTGGCGTGTTTGACGAGTTCGCGAATTGCAGCGGTGAGCGTGACATCAACCACGCCATTACGATCATTGGCTGGGATGACAGAAAGGGCGCATATCTGGTTAAAAATTCATGGGGTGTCCAGTGGGGGGACAAGGGTCTTTTCTGGATCAAGTACGGATGCAATAACATCGGTTACGGCGCCGCATGGGCCGTGATAAGCACAAGGTAAGCGCACACCGCATGCTGTTCTGTATGGGGTCGCGCACGCAGGGAGGAAGTATGATACGTTCATTTATTGTCGGGGTTTTGCCGGTATGGGCCTTTATCGCTGCCGCGGCCCTCTTCGCTGCCTGTGCCATCAAACCGGCATTGACGATCAGTGATGACGACAATGGGTCAAAAATCGAAATAGACAGGGGCGACATACTGGCGGTAAAGCTTTCCGCGCAGCTCGGCACCGGCTATGGTTGGAAAGTGATCACCAGAAACAGGATCCTCGTTCTGAAAGGGGTCCCGGAACAGGTTTCAAGGGTGGATCAGAAGCCGGGAGGAATGGATTATCAGACCTTCAAGTTTAAGGCCATGGAGAAGGGCGAAGAAGTATTGAATCTTAATTATATTGAGGCCTGGAAAGATGAAGCAAAGCCGCTTAAGGAGTTCGGTATAACCGTAATTGTCAAGTAACCTGCGAGAAGATTAAGAGGCTGTCCTCAAGGCGTGTGAAAAAATCCTTTACATCGATCTCCCGATAGAGTAACCGTAGGTATGAAGTTATTTTCTTCACAGCCCGGTTGTATTTCCAGCAATAAAAAAATACGGCGTGCTATCCGCCCTCTTCTCAAACTCGTGATCGCCCCGGCCTTCTCTGCGCCGGTCTGCACCGTTACGCCCATTCAAGTCCTTTTCGAACCATGGGGAGATGCTGAAAGAAAATGCAGGACGTCACGGGTCATCCCTCCGCATGCCGGGAGGGATGTAATCAAATCTGATCACAGCATGAATGGCCGACCGATCGATAATTATGACGGAGTAGCCGTTGAAATATGACTGCATAATCGTTGGAGCCGGGCCGGCGGGGATATTCACCGCCCTGGAATGCCTGAAGCGCAATTCCGGGAAAAAAATTCTGATTCTCGAGAGGGGCCCGCAGATTGAGGAACGCTCGTGTCCGATGCGGGAGACGGGCAGGTGCCATAATTGCGCTATCTGCCATATTATGTCGGGTTTCTCCGGGGCGGGGGCCTTCAGCGACGGGAAACTTATGCTATCACCGGAGATTGGCGGTATACTGAACGAATATATGCCCGATGAGGAGCTTCGAGGGCTGATCCGTTATGTTGATGATATATATCTGTCCTATGGCGCGGATACCGCTCTTTACGGCGTCGGTGGGGCGGAAGGGATTATGAGCAGTCTGCGCCAGAAAGCGGTCAGGAACAACCTTAAACTAGTCGAGTCTCCCGTCCGCCATATGGGTACCGAGGGGAGCTATAGCGTATACGCGAACATACAGAGGGAGCTCCTGGACGGGGGTGTTGAGGTGCGATTCAACACGGAAGTGACCGATCTTATCATCGACGACGGCGCGGTGGCGGGCGTGAGGGCGGGTGAAGATTTATTTGCCGAGGCGGTCGTGCTCGCCGTCGGACGCAGAGGCTCCGGATGGCTCAGGGACATGTGCGCTCGATACGGCATTGAGACAAAAAACGGCGCGGTCGATATTGGAATCCGCGTCGAAGTGAGTAACGAGATCATGAAGGAGGTGAATGACACGGTTTATGAGAGCAAGCTGGTCTATTACACCCCTACCTTTGACGACAGGGTGCGTACCTTTTGCCAGAACCCTTCAGGTTTCGTATCCACCGAGTATTACGAGAATAATCTGGCGGTGGTGAACGGGCATAGCTACAAGTCGGCGTCCATGAAAACCGGAAACACGAATTTTGCGATCCTTGTCTCGAATTATTTCACCGAGCCGTTCAGGGAGCCGATCGAATACGGCAAGTATATCGCGAGGCTTGCGAACATGCTTTCAGGCAACAAGATTATCGTGCAGTGTTTCGGAGATTTCCGGCGGGGGAGAAGGACCACTGTGGAGCGTCTCGGTCGGTATGGGCTGCGTCCCACGCTTCACGACGCGGTGCCGGGCGATCTGTCGCTAGTGTTTCCGTACAGGATCATGCTTGACCTTAAGGAGATGATACTGGCCCTCGACGGAATATTTCCCGGACTTGAAAGCGATGAGACGCTGCTCTACGGCGTTGAAGTCAAGTTTTATTCGAACATAATCAGGATCGACAGGCGTTTTGAGACCTGTTACAGGGGGCTCTATGCCGCGGGTGACGGTGCCGGTATCACTCGCGGTCTGGTCCAGTCGAGCATCAATGGCGTCATTTTAGGGAGGATTATCTGCGGCGATGAAAATCACTAATTTTATTATCTTTTTCAGCATCGTTCTCGTGGTGTATGTGTCGGCGAATTACTACATTTTCATCAGGGGATGGCAGGCCCTCCCGCGGATTCCGGCCGTAAAGGCGTCCTATCTCACCGTCTTCATCCTTCTCGCCCTTTCGTACATAGCCGGCCGCGTGCTTGAACGTTACACCATATGCACGGCAAGCGAATGTCTCATATGGGTCGGATCCTTCTGGCTGGGAATGATGTTCTATCTCTTTATCGGGGCTCTTGCCTGTGACCTCCTGCGCCTTGGAAACTGGATTGTGCAGGCGATTCCCTCCCAGTCGGAGCGGTACCTGCTCGCCAGGCAGACTGCGGCCTCGGTCGTGGCGGTGTCGGCGCTGATCGCAGTCATCGGGGGCTATTTCAACACCCTGCATCCGAGGATCAGGACCATATCGATCAGTGTCCCGAAAGACGCAGCCGGGCGCGCCGTTCTCGATATCGCCCTGGTGACCGACATCCACCTCGGCACGATTATCAGCAATTCGCGTCTACAGAAAATGGTCGACATGATCAATGTGCTGAGGCCTGATATCGTCCTTCTCGGGGGCGACATCGTCGATGAAGACCTTGCCCCGGTGATAGAAAACAACCTTGGCGAACTTCTTGGCGCCATTCGTTCCCGCTACGGCACCTACGCCGTGACCGGGAATCATGAATATATCGGCGGAGTGGAAAAGGCGCACCGCTATCTCTCGCAGCATGGCGTAACGGTGCTCAGGGATCGCACCCTGCTCGTTGACGGCAGTTTTTACCTGGTGGGACGCGAAGACGCAAGCATCACGCAGTTCACCGGCGCGCGGAGGATGTCCCTCGATGAGATTATGAAGGGGGTCGATACGTCGCGGCCCGTCATCGTGATGGATCACCAGCCGTTCCGCCTTTCCCAGGCTGTAAAGAACGGAGTGGACCTTCAGGTATCGGGACACACGCACCACGGTCAGGTCTGGCCGGCCAGTCTGATTACGAGACTGATATACGAGATCAGTTACGGATACAGGGAGATCGACGGGACCCATTTTTACGTTTCCTGCGGATATGGCACCTGGGGACCGCCGGTGCGGGTCGGCACCGTGCCGGAGGTCGTGCATATCCAGCTCAGGTTCGGGAGTGAGGGGAAGGGGCAGCCCTGACCATATCCCGCGAGGACAGGTAATGCCTCGGATGGCGGGCCCGTGGATTCAGCTGTTGTCCTTCTCGACCGCCTCCATAAATTTGCTCTGGAACCCCGGAAGGGCCGCCCTGATCCGCACCCATGCGGGGAGGAGCGGTACGCCGATGGGATCTTCGAGAAAATCATTCACGCTCTGCCGCAGGGCCTCGACGAATATCTCCGTATTGATGACTTCTTCATGACGGTCGTAGTTGATGCCGTTGATCAGTGCGAGGGAATTGTATTTTTCGATGGCGAACCGGGCCTCCTGGATGTATGTTGCCAGGAGCGTTCTGAAAAAAGAGCCGGACATGGTAATGCCGTCCTGCGTCAGCACCCTGAAAAGGGTTTTGGCGATTTCATTCGCCATACGGAAAAGCCCCGATTCGCGCTCGGCCTTGTCGATGTTCTGGTGCTTGTGGTCGTATGTCTCAAGGAGCTCGACCTGAGCGACCCTCTGGAACGTGGTGGTCGCATATATCTCGCTCAACGTCGAAACTTCGAGTCCCCACGTGGGGGATATCCTCAAACCCCTGGCCAGTGTGGCAAGGAAGGCGAACTCCCCGGAAAGGGCGAAACGAAAACTGTCCAGAAAATCGAGGAAATCATTCTTTGCCAGTATCACCTTCAGGGACCGTATGAGCGGCGTATAGAATAGCCGCGTGACCCTTCCGTAGAGCCTGTCGGTCACACGCGCGTAGTATCCCTTGCTGAATTCAAAGTCGAGGGCGGGGTGGACCACCGGATAGATAAGCCGCGCCAGGAGCTCCCTTGTGTAATTGACGATATCGGTGTCGTGAAGGGCTATCGCGTAGACATTGCGCAGGGAGAGAATGTAGCCCAGGGTCATCCATACGGATCTCCCTTTCCCCGGATTGTCGAGGCTGAAACCGGCCTGCCGCAGTTCATCGTAGAGTGCCTGGAGGCGCGGGCCGTCGTGCCAGACGACGTTCGTCTCCACGGGAAGCGTAGACATGATTTTTCGCGCCGACTGGAACTGGCGTTTCTCCGCCTTGTCGAGAGAGAGGACAATTTTTGAGATGTAGTCCGCCTTTTTCAGCTCCTCGATGATTTTCGGCATGGCGGGCCCTTCGAATTCAGAGTAGAGGGCCGGGAGGAGAAGAACCATGCTTCGTATGGAGGCAAACTGGCGCAATTCTCCCTCGATCTGCTCCAGGGGCCTTTTCGTGATGTTTTGCAGCGTGGTAATGGATCCGTTCTGGAAAAAGTCGGCCATGCCACCCTCCTTGCTAAAAAATGACTTCGGCTATCGGATCATGGCGGTTGATGATAGCGCCTAATGTCTCTTCAGTTGCCCTTCATGCGGGTTCTGCGCGTTTCACATTACTTATAAGGATCATTACTGGCCGTGTTATATGTAAACTATCAGGCAATGGCGCTAATTAATAAAGAAGAAACCATCGATCACGTGCTATGAACAGTGGCACCGGTGTTTGCATGGTGCGTTGTGCGGCCATTGCAATGGTGTCGTACTGCCATGGAGGTTCTGATGTCGAAAATCAGGCTAGCACCCTGATCGTTAATTGTCAACAGATAATTGGCGTGATGCCTTTTCCGCAACCGGAGCGGCGCCGGGTTTCATATGATGAAACGGTATGCCGTCAAGGCCCGGGATCAGTGCGGGATAGGTAGTACGGCGAGCTTCAACCTGCGGCAGGTCCGGCTTTGTCCCGCTGATAAGACAGTTCCAGCACGATACCGACCACAAGGGGAACCGCCGAAATGATAATGCCCCCGATGACGATATTAATGGCCTGTCCGGTTTGTTGTATGATGCCGATGACCAGAAGGGCCCAGAAACCTCCGCAGAGGGCGAATAGGATGCGGGCCACCACCGCCTTGTAAGAGCCATGCAACGGGGCCCCGGGGGGCGGGACCTCTTCATCGATCGCTACAGGTCCCACCGATGAGGGTGCAGCCGGTTGCAGCAGAGTGACCGGCACTGCGCCAGCTTCATGGAATGAGGAGTTCCATCTGAGGAAGGAAGATTTTTTTCCTTTTTTTAGATATACAATACCCATGACGAAGAGCGCGACGACAAGGGGGACCATGAACAGCGCGGCGACGGTTTCCGAAAGCACGAAGGTGTCGTATACCGCATGGAATCCGTATGCCATGAAAAATCCACGGGCGACTTTCACATTTCTTTCCGGTGCGGCGGAAGCGAACCTGGCGATGCCGATGAAATATCCCATCAGCACCCCGGTGAATGTATGGAGCGGGATCGCGGTCATGGCCCTCATGATGCCGGTCGCCAGTCCGAACTGGACCACATACAACACGTTTTCCACCATGGCGAAACCGATGGCCACGGTTCCGGCGTAGACGATGCCGTCATTTTCCTCATTGAAGTTGCGGTTTTTCCAAGCGAAGATCATGACCACCGCGAGTTTGGCCGCTTCCTCGAGGGGCGCGATCAGCAGGAATGATTTCACCGCAGATCCTGCGAGTCCTCCCGCAGAAAAAAGGGGAAGTTTGAACAGGACGAGCTCGATGACGCCGACGGGAAGCACCGCAAGGCCTCCCAGTGCGAGTAGCTTTGCTATCAGGCCAAGGGGTTCCGGCTCGATTCTGTCAAGATGCAGAATGTAGAGCAGAAATCCTATCGGAGGCGCCAGCCCCAGCAGTACGAGCAATAGATATTCCATAGGGTATCCGATAGTACGGGATGTTGGATGCGGGCTCAACCGTACCATGGTGTGTGCGGATGTCAAGAAGTATGGTGTGCGGTTCACGAGGCGCGGATACTGCCTGCCCGAATTCAATCCTTCAGGGAGTATCCTCTTTCATGGAAAAGTGCGAGACAGGCGTCAACGACTTCCGCGTCAAAAAGGGTCATTCGATGTCTGGCGATCTCTTCGAGGGCCTTTGTGATGCCGATGGCCCGCCGATAGGGCCGGTGGGAACACATGGCCTCGACCACGTCCGCAACGGCAAGGATCCTTGCCTCCAGCAGGATGTCGTCGTTTGTAAGTCCCGCGGGATAACCGGAGCCGTCCATTCGTTCATGGTGCTGATACACCGCGAGGGCGACCGGCCAGGGGAAATCGATAGTCTTGAGGATGTCGTATCCCATTTCGGCATGGGTCTTGATAAGCTTGAATTCGATTTCGGTGAGGTTCCCCGGCTTGCTCAGTATTTCGGAAGGTATGGATATTTTGCCGATGTCAAGGATAGATCCGGCGATGCGTATGCCGTCGATGATGTTTCGGGACAATCCAATTTCGTCCGCAATGGAGCGTGCAAGGTCTGAAACGCGGCGGTGATGGCCGGCGGTATAGGGGTCCTTGATTTCGAGGGCGAGGGAGAGTGCCTGGACCGCCTGGCCGAGGGCCTTTCTCATGAGGTTGAAGCTTTCTTTCAGGTCCCGTTCATGAAGACGCTCCGTAATGTCGCGCATGATGCCGCGAAAACCGATGGGACCGCCGGTCCGGCTGCTTATGAGAGATACGGAGATTTCGACGGTCATTTTCGATCCATCTTTTCGGAGTACGTCATATACTATCGTTTTCTTCCCCGAATCGCCTCGATAGATCGCGTTAAAGTGCTTGAAAACCTCTCCGGCCGTTTTGTCGTCCATATACTGCCGATAGCTATTTCCCCTCAGCTCATCGATGCCATATCCGGTAAGGCGTGACATGGCCAGGTTGCAGTGAGTATGGATGCCCATTATGTCGACTTCCCAGTATCCGTCTTCGATTTGATCGAGCACGTGGTGGTAATCATTTTCGCTTTCATTTTCGTTGGTGCCGGGAGCGCGGGGCAGTGTCGGGGTCGAGGGATTTCCGTGGACGGGTTGAATGGACTCCGGTTCCACGACGGTATCCTTCTTGGGCCTTTTTATATTTCGATTCATGATATGTTTATGGACATTATCCCTGTAATCAAAGAAGATTTCAATACTATTTTTATCATGAAAAGCCTATTGCGATGAAAAATGAATACATTCTTCCGGTACGCGAAGAGCTGCATGCCTTCTATGTGGGGAATTGTACCGCATAATGCCCGTACAACCGGTCAAACCTTCCCTTTGCGAATCGACGGGCCGTCCTCCGGAACCGGATGTTTTTTTGTTTGACATTCATCAGGGGGAATGTCACAGTAAATAGAAATATATGTCTCCTCTTCCCGGTTTCCCGGCATCGCGGCGGAAATTGTCTTCATGGATGGTCAGTCATGGAAAAAAGGAATACGCTAAGGGTTCCCTTTCATGTGCGGTCGATAGTGAAATATGACACGCACGTGCTGGAAGGCGATGTCGTTAACCTCAGCACGGGAGGCATGCTTTTCAACACGACGGATGAGATCCCGGTTGATGCGGCCGTTACCATGTCGATAATTCTTTACGGGTCGAGCTCCCATCTTGCGCTGAATATTGCCGGCAGGGTTGTGCGCAAATCTGAAGAGGGGATTGCGATCAGGTTCACCGAACTCGATCTCGATTCATTTATACATCTGAGGAATATCGTGTCGAGGAATGCCGCTGATGATGAAACTATGATCAAGGAGTTCAAGGACCAGTCGATCGAGGATTCTTCTCGGAAATAACCGGAGGAAGTCACCCGATCTTTCCCCATGCCGTTTCAATGCGCATATTCCTCGCCTTCTCCGCAACTCCGAGGAGCGCCCTGTCCCTCACCCATCTGACTTTCGTCGCTTCGTCAGTCCGGTCCCATAGCGGTTCAATATCCCTTATCAGCGACCCTGCGAGAGTCAGGGTCCCGGCGATGGCGATATGGATAGACGGAGCGCCGGGATCGTCCCGTGCAAGGGTACGGACGCAGACGACGAGCCCCGCGAGCCTCTCGATTACTTCGCGTGGCCAGCCGTAACGCCCGGCGATTCGGAGAAGATGGCCCAGCACGGCGGCCTGAACATGAAGGTCTTCAATGGTCCGGAACGGCCTGATGTAATCGGCGTAACCGTCTCCAGGCAGGAGTCGTGCGTCGTCAATCCGCACCTTGCTGAATTCGACCGTGCCGTGAGATACCTCCGGGATGAAGGGGATCCCTTCCATGGGGGTGACGGCAAGGCCTGGCGACGGCCGGTCGACAAGGACCATCCGGATCATGTTTCTTCCTTCGGGGGTGATTCCTGTTGACGCGGCCACGAGGAGCAGGCCGGCATCCGGGGCCATTGTGGCGAATCTTTTTTTTCCGTCAAGCATCCAGGTCTTTCCTGGCGATTCGCCGTCCCGCGTCAGGGCAGTCGCTATTGACGACGGGTGCCCTCCCTTTTCCTCGGTGACGCAGAATGAGACAATCGTCCCGGGTGGCAGCGCGGGGACGAGGCGCCTCAGGGCGCATTCATATCCCGCGGCGAAGGCATAGGCAAGGCGGTCCGACATGTTGCCGCCCAGCAGGGCGCGGTCTACGGATTCTTCCCAGCCTTCGGTCCCGGCTTCGAATCGTTGCATCCATTCGGATAAAGAACCCTGTTCTGCCGTTTCAACGCCCCCACCGCCGGAGAGGAGCTTTTCGAGAATCACGCCGTTCGTTCCAGTCATTCCGTTGTCCTCCATGCCGTCTCGCCCTTCGTTCACGGGACGGCGGCTATATGACATATACTTCCATGAGCACCTGGTACGAGCGATTCAACTCCTTCATCATCGAATCGTCCCCCCGGTTCAGATCAGGGTGGTAGACCCGGGCCAGTTCGTGGTACCTCTGCTTGACGCGTTTCAGGTTGGGTCTCCTCAGTCCGAAGAACGTAAGGGCGGACTCGATCTCGCCGCTTTTGAGGGCGTACACGATGACCCCTTTCATGAGTTTTTCAAGAATGGTTTCTCCGCCGAAGGAAATATTTTCCGGATTGGTGTAGAAATCGCGAAGGGGGTCGAAAGAAGGCAGCGCGTTGCCGGACTCCATTACGTGGATGTCACATAACAGTCCGTTGTCCGATACCATGGCGCAATAGTCGCCCGATGCCTCGATATAATGGTGGCACCGACGGCGTCCGGGAAGGCGCGCCAGGCGGATCCGCATCGGGTCCATGTGAAGATAAAAACCGAGGGTGCCGGCTTCTTCTTTGAGCCTGTAGAGGGCATGATAAAGCGAGAAGTGAATCGTGAAGAGCCGCTTTCTGGAGGAGGGCATCCTTGTTTCGCCGGTAAGAACGCGGAGTAGCTCTATTTCCATGAGTGGGGCGGTGCATGAACGGAGGATATCGAACAGGTCAGCAGTGTCGAAGTGCACCAGTGCGTAGGGAGACTGGCCGCGGCCGTGTGTCATTTCGATCCGTCCCCCCCATGGGGTTCTCTCGCGTCGATGGGGCATGAATCTCCGAATCCCGGAAGGGTCGCGCGCCATGGCCTCCCGTGGATGGTGTTGTTGAGCAGATTCGCGAACCGCATCATGCGAAGAAGCTTCAGGTGGTACTTCCTTTCCCGTGAAGTATACAACCGGCGGTAATCACCGGCATACGCCCCGCCGGGATCGCGGCCCCCGGCATCTGTACGGTCCCTTGCGAATTTCAGGACAAGCCATTCCCTGTAATCGAAGGAATCTCGATCAAGGGTGGCCAGCTTTTCGATTTCAACCTCCGAGATGCCGAGCCTCCCGCCCACGGCGGAGTGAAGTCTCATTCAGCGGTAGCAGTTGTGCGCGGAGCTGACGGTGATAAGAATTTTTTCCCGAAGAATCCCGTCCACGCGCAGATACGTCATCAGCATGGTGGGGCCCCTGAAGATGTCCGTGAAACATTTCAGCATTTCGACAAATGAGGTGAAGCGGCGCATACTCCCTACCTTCCCGGTTTCATGATCGTTCGATTGCCAGGCAAATCATGCCGGTGAGGGGCCGTTGTGTCAAGGAATCTATGCCGGACGGCATAATTTATCATTCATGAAACGAGGGGGAAGATTCCCCGGTGGCGTCGAGGTGCCGCTTCGACAATGGGCCCTCATATCCCGAGACGTATGATCGTAACGCCGTCACCACCCTCGCCGGATTCCCCGGGCCTGAAATCATCGGCATAGGGGCATTGTCTGAGGTGCTGTCGTACGGCGGATTTCATGGCGCCGGTGCCGTGACCGTGGATCACCACGGCGGTGTCGATCCCCGCCCGTATCATACGGTCGAAATCCCTCTCCATGGTCTCGATTCCTTCATCGACGCGCTTTCCCCTGATGTCGACGGTGTTGAAGGACGTCTGCAGTACCTGAGGTATGCCCTCTTTTCGCGGGACACTTGGGCCGGGTTTTTTTTTCACATTTTTCTCTACCCGCCCCGTGTTACCCGTGCCCATGCCGATGGCCCGGTAGAGATCATCGAACTTGTGGGTGGTCCTGATGGAGCTCCCCAGGAGGAGGATCGCTTCTTTTTTTGAGAAATCGACGTGTTCAACCCTCCCTTCTTTCTCGAGGGACATGATGAAGAGGCGGTCGCCCGGGTTTATGGAGCCGGGGTCTGCGGGGGCGTATTTATGATGATAGAGTTTGTCCCTGTTCTCCTCGAGCGTGGACAGGACGGAACGCTCGATCTCGCGTAACTGGGTATGGGCATTTGCCGCCTCATTCCGGCTCATTTTCTGGAGGTCGGTGATTCGCCCGGCCACGAGCTTCCGGTATTCCTTCAGCTCGTTCAGAAACTCGATGCCTTCCTTTAATCGTATCTCCTCCGCGCGTTTTTCCAGGGTTTTCACCAGCCTGTCGATCTCATCCTTTTCCCCGGCAAGGCGTGTTGCAATCTCTTCCAGGCGCGATTTCTCCGCATTCATTTCCTGCTCATAGTGCTGAACCTTCTCGATAAGGGAATCGACGCTGATTTCCCGGCTGTCCAGGAGGGAGCGGGAGCGTGAGATGACCAGGGGGGGAAGTCCGTAGTTTTCCGCGATTTCCAGTGCGTAACTCACGCCCGGTAATCCGCTGATGAGGCGGTAGGTGGGACGAAGGGTCTCAATGTCGAAGGAGACGGAGGCGTTCAGGAACCTGGAATCGGCTGTCGCCAGCTCCTTGAGCCGGGAATAGTGGGTCGTGGCCACGATCGTACTGCCGGTTTCAACGAGGAATTCAAGGATTGATTGCGCGAGCGCCGCTCCCTGGTGCGGATCGGTACCGACGATTATTTCATCGATGATGACGAGCGTCTTTTCGTCAGCACCGGCGAGCATTTCATTGATGAAGACGATCTGGCCCGAGAAGGTGGAAAGCGAACGGGAGAGGTTCTGGTCGTCCCCGATGTCAGCGAGAATGGAAGTGAACACGCCGATTCGGGAATCCGGACCGGCGGGAATGTGGAGCCCGAGCATGGTAAAAAGAACGCAGAGGCCGATGGTTTTGAGTATAACGGTTTTACCGCCCGTGTTCGCTCCGGAAATAATGAGACACCGGTGTTCGCCCCCCACCGCGATATCGTTGGCGACGGTTGAGTCGGGGGCCATGAGATGCAGTATCGGATGCCGGGCCTGGAGGATGTCGATTACAGGCTCGTCCACGATATGCGGTTCCGACCCCTTCGTGTCGATACTGAAAAAAGCCGCGGCGGTCAGAAAGTCAAGGGTGCTTATCACGCGGAGATTGGCTATGAGAACATCCTGATTCCTGGCCACCTCTCCGGAGAGACGGCGAAGTATTTTGATCGTTTCGGCCTGGAGTTCCTTTTCCAGCATGCGCACGCGGTTGTTGAGCGGGGTTATCTCCTGCGGTTCGATGTAGTACGTGGCGCCGCTGGCCGAAATGTCGTGGACCGTTCCCTTTATCCGATCTTTCATGCCGGATTTTACCAGAATCACCCACCGATCGTTCCTGGTGGTGAATATCTTTTCCTGTAAAACATGTTCGGATGCGGGGGAATGAATAATCCTGGTGATGCTTCGCTCGAGCTCCTCTTTCGCTGCAAATAGATCGGTTCTGATTGTACGCAGTACGGGATATTCATTCTGGTTTATCTCATTGCTTTCGGTTATCGACTTTTCCAACAGGTTCCGGATTTCGGTCAGCGTATCCAGGCGGTTATATTCGTCTTTCAGGCCGGGGAATTCCTCGATAGTTTCCTTGAGGGTGCGCTTGATGGAATGGGACGTGCGGGAAAATAATCTGATGGAAGCGAGTTCTTCAATTTTCAGAATTCCTTCCTTCCCCGCGATTTCCACCAGTGGCTCGATGTCTGTTATGCCGGAAAAATCAAGAGGCGTGTCCTGCCGAAGCATCCCTTTCAGGTCAGTGATTTTTCTCAGTCGTGCCCTGACTCCGTCGATGCCGGGGGGGGAGAGGATGGCGGCTTCCTTTTTACCTGGCAGGGTCCTGCATCGTTTTTGCAGCTCTTCAACCAGTATCGGCCATTCGAGAATTTCAAGTACGCGGGGTGAAATGTCATTTTTCATACAATCGGCTTGCCGGCTGGTGATTGGGATACTGCGATGTATTCATATGCGGTTGCATGAAGGTCAAGTATTATTTTGTGTGTCAGGATGGGCGCCTTCCGGTTGCTGCGGTTGCCTCGATACGCTTTGCTACCCGGCAAAAGTGCCGCGTGCTTCGTTCGAGTCCCGCTAAAGGGCGACCCGTCACGTTACGTTTTTCGGGCAGCCCGCAGGGCGTATCCAGGGATGCGGGTTTCGCCATTTCCATGATTCATGTTGATTAATTGCTTGAAATATTGATACAAAAAAATATTTCTGGATGTTTTCAATAGCAGGAATATGCGACAAGGGAGTAAGTAATTGAAGGATAACGATTCACACCGTCCATGGGGATTTTATGAAAATCTTGTCGAAGGGACCGGCCACAAGGTCAAGCGCATAACCGTTTATCCGGGTAAAAGACTCAGCCTGCAGAGCCATGAACGGCGTTCCGAGCACTGGTACATCGTGGCGGGGGAAGCCCTGTTTAACCTCAACGACGATGCAATCCGGCTGAAACCGGGGGAAGCGGTCAATATCGGGTTGAGCGACAGGCACCGGATAGAGAACGTGGGATCTGAGAACCTCGTATTTATAGAGATCCAAACAGGGGATTATTTCGGGGAAGACGATATCGTGCGTTATGATGATGATTTCGGCAGGGCATAATGATGGTGTGAAAAAAAGATTGCGCTGTAACAGGTGCGGTCGATATGTCTCCAATGTAGCATTGGCGATACACAGGCTCTTTTTTTCTTTCATTATTACATTTTTATTATTGCTTGATCGATTTTTTCCGTGCAATTATTCGTGGGCTCTTATCACCGGGGAGAGACGATTTCAAGCCAGGAGTTATCCATGATAACCGTTCAGGGCATAACGAAACAGTTTGGGGATATTACCGCCGTTAACAATATCTCATTCAGCATCCGTGAGGGGGAAATAACCGGCCTGCTCGGTCCCAATGGCGCCGGAAAGACCACGACCCTTCGGATGCTCACCTGCTACTTGAAACCCGACAGCGGGTCCATTACCGTCGGCGATTATGACGTAATGGAAAATCCGGTCGAGGTCAGGAGAACCGTCGGCTATCTTCCCGAATCCGTTCCCGTCTACGGCGATATGATCGTTTACGATTATCTCGACTATATCGCCGATGTGAGAGGAATCGGCGGACAGGGCCGGATTGAACAGATCGGGGAACTGTGCGGTATAAATGAAGTCATGCACATGAATATCGGAGAGCTTTCCAAGGGGTTCAAACAGCGAGTCGGCCTGGCGCAGTCGATGATCCATGATCCCGACATCCTCATACTTGACGAACCGACAAGCGGTCTTGATCCAAACCAGATTATCGAGATACGAAATCTGATCAGGGAAATCGGCAAAAAGAAAACGGTAATCCTTTCGACCCATATTCTTCCGGAGGTGGAGGCCACCTGCGACAGGGTTATAATCATCGATAGCGGCGCCATAGTGGCCGATGATCGTACAGAAAACCTCCAGATCGCGGCCGGCGAGGATAAGAGAATAGTGGTCAGAATTTCCGGGACTGATTACGGAACATTTTCAAGGGAACTTGCGATTCTCGCCGGTGTGGTCCGGGTCGAGGAGGTGCAGGACAGGGATCTCGTATGCGCGAGGGTCATTGCCTCCGGAAAGGCCGATATCAGGCCGGAGATATTCAGGCTGGTAAGCAGAAATGACTGGGTGTTATATGAAATGACCCAGGAGCAGAGAAGCCTTGAACGGGTATTCAGGGAATTGACCGGAGGTGTGAAGTGAATATAAAGGATATTGATGTCAGGGCACTTGCGCGACGCGCCGGGGAGGAGATCGTCCATTTTGTACATGAACCGGTCGCCATCATGAAAAAGGAGCTCATGATATATTTCTATACTCCCATCGCGTATATAGTCATTACCGTCTTCCTGGCGGTCACGGGATTTTTCTTTTTCAAGGATTTTTTCTATTTCAATCAGGCGGAAATGCGCGGTTTTTTCCAGTTCCTGCCGCTGATTCTGACCCTGGTCGTGCCGGCCATTACCATGAGGTTGTTCGCCGAAGAGATTCACAGCGGCACCATTGAAAATCTGATGACCCTTCCCGTCACCACGATGAAAGTCGTAACGGGGAAGTTCCTGGCGGCGACGGCGTTTGTTTCGATCATGCTGGCACCGACTCTGGTGTATCTTGCCACCATTATATTTGTCGGTTCGCCCGATCCCGGGCCGGTAATCGGCGGGTATGCGGGTGCGGTCCTGCTGGCAGGAACCTATTCGTCCGTCGGTATTCTCGCCTCTTCGCTCGGCAGAAACCAGATAGTCGCCTTCATCATCGGTCTCGCAGCCTGCTTTTTTCTCTGGCTTGTGGACAAGATAACGATATTCCTGCCCGCCAGACTTGGATTTCTCGAATATCTCGGTACGGACTACCATTTTAGAAATATATCGAGGGGGGTCATTGACTCCCGTGATGTAATATATTTTCTCTCGATTATCCTTGTTTCCATTTTTCTGACGACCAAAATCCTTGATGATCGGAGATAGCGCGAAATGAGAATACATGACAGTATGGGCAGGATAAAGATGGCGTTTTCATCATTCGCCGGATACGTACGGGGCCTGCGGCGCGGACAGGGCGAGGGGGCGAAGAAAGCGACAGGGTCAGAGCGCAGGAAAAGCGTCCAGCTGGCCCTCTATATCGTAATACTGGTGCTTGTAAACATTGCGGCCATGACACTCAAGTTAAGGTGCGACCTCACCAGGAATGATGCCTATTCGCTTTCCCGAAAGAGCAAGGAAGCGGTGGCGAACCTCAAGGAAAATTTGAAAATCAAAGTCCTCTTCACCAGGGACCTCCCGGCGCCCCAGGCTTCCGTGTACCGCTACCTGGTGGATATGCTCAACGAGTATGATTACTACGGTAACGAGTATTTCAGCTACGAGATCATCGGCGAGAAAGAACTGGAGAAAACCGCGGGCGATTATGGTATCCGGCCGGTACAGATCCAGGAGTTCGACAGCGACCAGGTGAAGGTGCGCCGGGCCTATATGGGCCTGGTGGTTCAGCAATCCGATGTGATCGAAAAAATCGAATCCATCAGGGACGCCACCGGTCTCGAGTATTCCATCACATCCCTTATCGAAAAGATGTCCGGTAAGATCGACGGGCTTCTGGGCCTCAAGGAGCCGATAGCGGTGCGCCTTTTCATGGGCGGCGCACTCAGAGTGCTGCCCATAGAGGGAATAGACGGTTTGCAGGAGAAGGTGTCCGCCACAGTGGAAAAGTGCAATACCATGAACTACGGGAAGCTGAAGTTCGAGGCCCTCGATCCGTCGGCTGACGCTGCCGTCGCCGCGACCGCCGATCAATACGGCGTCGCAAGGCTTAACTGGAAGGGCGGGCATGATCGCTTCGGAAGGGCCATCCCCGCCGGAGAGGCGCACCTCGGTATCGTACTGAAAAACGGAAACAAGACGGAGCTGATCGATATCTCGATCGCGCCCACAATCACCGGTAAAAATGTCATAACAGGCCTTGATGCGCTTGAAGACAGGATCAACGGCGCGGTCTCCTCCCTGGTGAGCGTCAACCCCCGCATCGGCTACATCACAGGGCACGGCGAAGTGGATCTGGGCGATCAGCAGTCCCCTGCCGGCGGCGCGCTCATGAAGCAGGTTCTTTCTGACGTGTATGATATAATCGAGATACAACTCGCGAAGGAAGATATCCCCGCGGACCTGGGGCTCATTATCGTCAATGGCCCCCGCGGAGAATTTTCGGAGAGGGAGCTGTACAAGATCGACCAGTACCTCATGAAGGGGAAAGCGGCCGTCTTTTTTCTCGATTCCTTCAATGAAATCAATTTGGGCCAGCAGGGCATGTTTGCCCGGCAGCCGATGGTGTTTCCGGTCACCACCGGTCTTGAACCCCTGCTCGGACATTACGGGATTACGGTGAATAAGAATATCGTTCTCGACAAGAGCTGTGCCAGAGGGATGGTCGCCGGCGCCCTCAAGGATTTCTACCATGTTCCCATAATAAGGAAAGCCGGCTTCGACAGGGAAAATATCGTCACGAAGTATCTGAAAGGCGTGGCCCTCATGAAAGTCTCGTCGGTAGATGTCGACGAGAAGATGATCGGCAAGGGGGGTCTTTCCGCCACCAGTCTGGTTTCATCGTCCGAAGAGAGCTGGCAGATGACGGGAGAAATAAACTTCAACCCCTTCTTCATGTCGCCGCCTGAAAACAGCGATGAATTGAGACGGTTTCCCCTTGCGGTCCTCCTTTCCGGTCGTTTTAAAAGCTACTTCAATGAGAGTGAGGCACCTCCCGCCGATGAGAGAGGGGGCGGCGCGGGGGCTATAGCCGCCCAGAAGCTGGACGGTACGGTCAAGGCCGGCGTGACGCGCGTCATTGTCGTGGGCACATCGGAGATCACCAGGTCTGGTTTCCTCGATAACTCGAAAAGGATCATCGCAAGCGTCATGTCCGAGCGGGATGAGCAGGACGGGGTTTTTGCAAACGGTTTCTTCATCCACAGCATGGCTGATTATCTGCTCGGCAATTCCTTCATCCCCGAGATGGCCAGCAAGAATCTCGACTACAATCCCCTGGAAAGGAGCGGCGACCGGATACGAATCGCGTTGAAGACATTGAATATCGCCGGAATTCCGATTCTCGTCATCCTGGCCGGGTTGATAATCTGGAAGCGGCGATCCATGAGACGGAAATCGCTACAGCATCAATTCGCAAAGGGGGGCGACAATGAATAAAAAGATTATATGGAGTCTTTCTATCATTGCGGTTCTTCTCGTGTATCTTCTGGCCGTGAACCTGAGGCGATCCTCTGATAGGATCGAAACGCCCAGCTGGGATGGCGTCGCTGACCAGATACTGATCACGTGGGCCGGGGGGAGCATCAAGTTATTGAAGAAGGAAGGGAAATGGGTTGCGGGTGATGAGGCCTTTCCCGCGGACGCCAAAAAGATCGATGAAATTGAAAAACGGTTCAGGGAAGTAGTGCTGACGGACCTGGTATCTAAAAGGGGGTATTATATCAAATATGACCTGACCCCCGACAAATATGCCGAAATCATATTTAAAAGAGGCGATGCTACAATCCGCCATTTCATGATAGGAAAAAAGAGCCCCACGAACCGGCATACCTTCATCAGGATCGACGACCGCCCTGAAATATACCTTGCCGAGGGGATTTTTGACATCGTCATGAACAAATCCATCGAGGATTTCAGGGACAGGGAGATCATAAGGATCGAGCCCGGCTCGGTTTCATCCCTGGCAGTAGAATACCTGGGACGGGTTTTTTCATTCGCCAGGAAATCGGACGGTGAACCGGCAAAGGGGGTCAAAGGAGCGGGGCCCCGGTGGATACTAAACGGCAATGAAGCCGTGACGCTTGACGGCGGGAAGATCGAATCCCTCCTGGCATCCCTCAATCCTTTACAGGCGAAATCCTTCCCCGATTACCGGAGGCATGCCTTACCCAGGCCCCTGTGTATCGTGAGGGTGGAATCGGACCGAAAAGAGATCACAGTGAAAATATACCTGATGCGGAACGAGTATCTTGTCGAATCGTCTGAAAGCCCCTATATCTTCGGCACGGATAAATGGAACATCGACAAATTTTTTATTACCTCAATCGATCAATTCAAGGGGCAAAAGGAGAAGTGACCCGCATGGCCCTTTGCGTGTGAGGGGCACGCTTCCTGACGGCAGGACGAGGGGTAACCCGCAGCTGCCGGCGTCGATTCCCGGTAAAGTGTTGACAGATTTCTATTTTGAGGCAATAGTCAATGTGACACCCGGGTCGATTGTCGCGGGGTTGCGAAAAAATCGACGATGGCTGAAAACCATCAAGGTGAAAGGGACATGGACAATTCGAACAACTCCGGCACTGCCGATAACATCAACGAGGATAAGGCTGCGGACGATTCCGCTCAATTGATAGTCGCCAGGGAGATTCTTCCCGAGGTTCTTCACATCATCCCGTTATCCCACCGCCCCATATTTCCCGGCATGATGATGCCGATTGTGCTTACCGGGGATTTTATGATTGAAACCGCCAATAATATCCTGGAAAACGAAAACAAAATTGGCGGTGTGGCCCTTGCCAGGGAACAGCATGAGGGGAGTATCCGCTCCGACGAGCTTTATACCGTCGGGGTCGCCATCAAAGTACTCCGTGTGACACCCATCGACGAGAAGACCATACAGATGATGATAAACGCCCTCGGCCGATTTACCATGCAAAAGGTTGTCAGGGACGAGCCGACGATACAGTGGCAGGTGGAGCATTACTATGAGGAGGACCATACCGGCTCCGAGGTCATGAAGGCCTACTCGAAGGCCATCATCTCTTCCATCAAGGACCTGATCAAGACCAACTCCCTCTTCCAGGAGGAGCTGAAGCTATTTCTGAACCGTTTCACCATCGAGGACCCGGGGAAGCTCGCGGATTTCGTCGCGTCCATGACTTCGGCGGATGCGTCGGAAGTGCAGGAGATACTGGAAACCTTCGACGTCCGGAAGCGCGTTGAAAAGGTGCTGGTCCTCCTGAAAAAAGAGGTCGAGCTTTCCAGGCTCCAGGAAAAGATCACCAAGCAGATCGAACAGCGAATAACGAAGCAGCAGAAGGAGTTTTTTCTCCGGGAACAGCTCAAGGAGATCAAGAAAGAGCTGGGCCTTGAGAAGGACGAGAAAACAACTGAGATCGAAAATTTCGAGGAGCGGATCGCGAAGCTGACCCTGTCCGAAGAGGCCGCGAAAAAGGTAGACGAGGAGATGAATAAAATGCGGTTGCTCGAGCCGCATTCAGCGGAATACGGCGTAAGCAGAAACTATCTCGATTGGATCACCTCACTGCCGTGGGGGGTCTATTCGAAGGACAATTACGATATCAAAAAAGCAAAGCGGATCCTGGATCGGGACCACTACGGCCTGGATGACATCAAGGACCGAATACTTGAATTCATCAGTACGGGCAAGATGAAGGGTAATATCACGGGGTCGATCATCTGTTTCGTTGGCCCTCCCGGCGTGGGGAAGACCTCCATAGGGAAATCGGTCGCAGAGGCATTGAACAGGAAGTTTTACAGGTTTTCACTCGGAGGGATGCGCGACGAGGCGGAGATAAAGGGGCACCGGCGAACCTACATCGGCGCCATGCCGGGCAAAATAATACAGAGTCTGAAGACCGTGGGGGTCGCCAATCCCGTTATCATGCTCGATGAAATCGACAAGGTGGGCATAAGTTTCCAGGGAGACCCCGCCTCGGCCCTGCTCGAGGTGCTGGATCCGGAGCAGAATGCGAATTTCCTCGATCACTACATCGACCTCCGGTTCGATCTCTCCAACATTCTCTTCATCGCCACGGCGAACCAGCTTGACACCATCCCCACCCCGCTTCTCGACCGGATGGAGGTCATGAAGCTTTCCGGATATATCCTGGAAGAGAAGGTTCAGATCGCCAGACGGTATCTGGTTCCCAAGCAATTGGGAGAGCACGGCATCAAAAAGGGGCAGGTGGATTTCGACACCGCCAGCCTGAAAAAAATCATACACGGCTACGCGAGGGAGGCCGGTGTGAGGAGCCTTGAAAACAATATCAGGAGGATTATGCGGAAAGCGACCCGCATGTTCGTTGAAGACCGCATTGAGCCGATCCACATTACCGCGGAAAACCTGGTGGAGTACCTGGGCAATCCCCGTTTTCAGGATGAGTCTCTCTATGATAAAAGGATCCCCGGTGTGGTGATGGGCCTCGCATGGACGAGTATGGGGGGTGTCACACTCTATATCGAGGCGACCGCCGTCCCGGCGAAGAACAAGGGGTTCAAGCAGACGGGACAGCTCGGGAACGTGATGAAGGAATCCTCCGAAATCGCCTACACCTATATCAGTTCACGGATAAAGGATTACGGCATAAAGGAAAATTTCTTCAACGATCATATCATTCACCTCCACGTGCCCGCCGGCGCAACGCCGAAGGACGGCCCCTCGGCGGGCATCACCATGGCGACGGCCCTCTATTCCCTGGCAAAAAACAAGCCCACCAGGCTCCATCTGGCCATGACCGGCGAGCTTACCATAACCGGCAAGGTGCTCCCCATCGGCGGGGTCAAGGAAAAGACCATCGCGGCCAAGCGGGCGCGGGTAAAAACCGTTATTTTCCCCTTCGAGAACAAGAAGGATTTCGACGAGCTGCCCGAGTACATCAAGAAGGGGCTCTCCGCACACTTCGTGAATTATTTCGACGAAGTCCTCGACATCGTGTACTGATCACCGGCATTCGTTGAAGAGACGCAGAAGATCCTCCCGGTTCATTTCCCCCGTTTCGTTGTAAAAGGCGGACGAGCGCTGCATCGGCCACTCTTCCTTCGGCGCGCGCACGTTGTAATAGACCGATGGAAAAAATGCGATCTTCAAATCCCTCAGAAAGGCGATGGTGTCCCGCACCTCTCCGGTCGTCTGTCCCGGGAGCCCGAGGATAAAATAAGACCGCACGTTCATGCCGAGGGCGCGGGCTGTCCGGGCGATCCGCGCGAAGGCAGCGGAGTCGAAGGGCCTCCTGTATCGCATCTGCAGATTCCCGGACCGGCTCATGAGGGAGATGTTGATCTCCCGGAAGCCAGCCCGATGCATTGAAGAGACGATATCCGGATCGAGCCCCTCGATGGATACGCCGTTCATGGCCGTCAGGTCGAGGGGGGATTCGTGCTTTTTCCGGAAGGCCGTGAGGCCGTCGAGAAGCGCCGCGGCCCGATCTCGGGAGGGGAAAAGATTGTCGTCCTCGAAATTGATGAGGGATGCCCCGTACCGGGTGATGCATTCGTCGATTTCCCCGAGCACCATGTCAACGCTCCTTTCCCGGTACCCGCGCCCCCACACCGAGCGGACCGTGCAGAAGGAACAGTCATTCGGACAGCCGCGGGAGGTGATCATGGATACCGCCCTCTTCCGGTATACCATGAAATCACGGGGAAGGAGGGTGTCCCGTGCCGGGATGGGAATGGTATCAATGTCGGCCGACTCCCCCCTTTCGGCCAGGTGGATCCTTCCGTTCCGCCTGCAGACCAGGCCCGGAAAATGCGCGGGGGCGCCGCCTTCTTTCAGGCTTTTGAGAAGGGCCGTTGCGCCCGTTTCCCCCTCGCCGCGGATGATGTAATCGGCCCCCGACATGGTGATGCACTCTTCCGGATGAAGCGAGGCGTGATGTCCGCCGGTGACGACAGGTGCTCCGGGCCGGAGGCGCCTCACCATTGCCATGATATCGTCGCTTTCCCTGTGGTAGGCGGTGAACATGGAGGGAACGAAGAAAACGTCGGCGTCCGAGAGCCGGATCCTCCGTTCAATTTCCTGGTAGCTCATGCCGAAATGGGTATAACGGCTGAAGGGAAACGCGAGACCGGGGCCGGGATTCTCAATGTACCGCCGCAGATAGAGGAATTCGCCGGGTAGATCCAGGCGTTTTTTCCGGGGGGAGTGACCGTTTATGAGTGATGTCTCGAATCCCGCGGCCCTGACCGATGCGATTATGTAGAGAAGCCCGAGGGGCTGTCGTCTAATTGAGGTCAGGTAAAAGTCCCTGACCGGAGGATTGATGAAGCAGACCTTCATTCTGTTTGGACCGCCCGTATTCCCGTGCTGTAGAGTGGGACGATCTGAGGATGATGGCGACATGGCGGGATATGGCAAGGATTTTTTCATCGGACGTCACTCCCGCTTGAGGAATGACGTCAGCCTGGAGTAAACCGGGTCGGATTTACTCTGATCATTCGGATATGTTTATCGGGGAGAAATTCTATTGACGGGCAAGCTGTTTCATGTTAGTCATAATCCCGTGCGTGCTGGCATCTTTCATACCGGAGGAAGTTTTGATGGACAGGAGAAAGATCATCGCCGTGGTCGGGATCGCGGTTGGCGCCATCATTGTTCTCAATCTCGTCTTGAGAAACAGGAGCGGTGAAGGATATGTAGTCGACAAAAACCACACCATCAAGCTGAAGGATATTGAAACGTTCCACAGCACTATCCGGTTTGACGATGAAGATGCCAGGGATTACTTCACGAACGGGGTGATCAATAATTATACCCTCATGTTCTTCATGTCGCTTGACGAGAGGTTCAAGGATTCGAAAAATATCGATGACCACATGGAAAAGGCGCGGCAGTATCTCTACTCGGTAATGTCCCCGGACGAGGCGGAGCGGCTCCTTGTCGTGTACAAAACGTATATGAATTACCAGGTCAACCTCGCGGATAAAACGTCGCAATGGGGGAGCCCGTCGACGCCGGAGGAGGCGATCGCCTTTCTCCATAAACTCCAGGAACATCGACGCGAGGTATTCGGCAGGGAGGCCGCCGACATTCTTTTCGGCGTCAGTGTGAAGGCCCAGGAATATCCGATTAGGAGAAACATGATCATCGGGAACAAGGACCTCTACGGCTCCGAAAAAGAGAAGAGGCTGAGAGAACTGAACAGGGACATGTGGGCCGAGGAGGCGGAGGCGGTCGAGGCATACGCGGAGCCTTACACCCGCTACCAGGAGAAGCTGCAGATTTACGAAAAGGACCTGGCCGAACTGGGTTCTGATAAGGACAGGCAGGCACGAATACGGGAGTTCAGGGAGGATCTCTTTACTCCGGAACAGGTCGCGAGGCTTGAAGATGTCGACAGAATCATCGCAGATGACCGGAAAAAAGAAGAGGTGTACCGCTCCAGGGAGGAGAGAATACGCAACGATCCGAACCTCGATAATGCTGAAAGAGAACAAAAAATAAAAGAACTCCAGGAAGGTCTTTTCGGGGATGAGGCGGACGCCCTCCGGCGGCGTCTTGCCATAGAGAAGGGGCTGCAACAGGTCGGAAGATAATCATCGGGCATGACGGATGGCGCTCACTCCTGGTCGTCCTTTTTCAACGGCACAATTCCCCCCATTTCACCCAGCAGGTTCACGAGATCGGAGCCGGTGGGCACCACCACCTTCGCGTTGTTCTTCAACGCTTCTTCCACCATCTGGATCCTTCTCAATATCTGCGCGTTGCCCACGAAATATTTTTCAGCTGCCTCATTGACAAGTTTGATGGCCTGGGCCTCGCCATCGGCCTCGAGAATGCGGGCCTGTTTGACTCCCTCGGCTTTTTTGATCTCAGCCCTTTTCTGTCCGTCCGCGGCGGTCTCCGTGGCGGTGGCGAAATCGATCGCCGCGATCTTCTCGTTCTCCGCCTTCACCACCTTGTTCATGGTCTCCTGGACGTCTTTGGGCGGGTCAATCTCCTTCAGTTCTGTTCTGACCACGTCGATCCCCCAGCTTTCCGTTTCGACGCACAGCGTTTTAAGGAGTTCCATGTTGATGCTGCTTCGCTCACTGTTGGCGGACTTGAGGGTCATGGTGCCGATGATGTTACGGAGGGTCGTCCGCGCCAGGTTGACGATCTGCAATTCATAATTGTTGACATTGTACTGGGTTTTTTTGACGTTTTCCTCTTCGGATTTGACCTTGAAATAGACCTGGGCGTCGACCCTGGCGTTCAGGTTGTCGTTGGTGATGATCTCCTGGGGTTTCGCATCGACCATTTGCTCGGTGATATTCACCCGGTACATCTTTTCAACGACAGGGATGATCCAGTGGAAACCCGGTTGTGCGAACCGTACATATTTTCCCAGGCGTTCGATAAGGCCCCGGTGGGTAGGCCGGACGATCCTGATGCCGGCGATAAAAATCACGAAGATGATACATAACGGGGGGATGATGAAATTAAAGGGACTGTACATTGGTTTCCTCCTTAGCTGGTGATTATAAAGCCGAGGTCCTCACTGTGGCACGCGGCGAGCTTTTTGTCAACATTTCGCGATAATGTCCTGCCGGTTAATGCCCCACACAGGCCACACCCGCTATGGTAAGGGGGAGGGTTCCGGCGGCCGGATGGGGCAGCATTATGTAGCCTGTCGGCATTTTGTTGGCACTTCTCAGTTTCATAATACTCTCTCATGTGTGCGTATAAGACATCATGCCCACCATCAACCATCGCCGTTGTCAACTCCTACCCTAAATTCGACGCCCTGTTCGAGCCTATTGCGGACGAAATGCATATGGCCGTGAAGAAATATCCGGGCATCAAGCCAATGGCGCTGGAACTGAACGCGAAGATCCTCCCCATGGCAGAACTCGCCCTCATCATCGTGACCGGGACATCGGAGGAGAACGACGCGGCACTGTATCAGCGAAACATGGGCCTCATCGGCCAACTTGCGAAGAATTCAAGGCTGGAATCCGTGCCGGTGCTCTTCCTGGGATTGAAAGGCGATAACAATCTCTCCTCCGCATGCGCTGATTGCGGCGCGGACTACCTGGATCTGCCGGTGAGGAAAAGCGAGCTGATGGATAGGATAAAAGCCCTCACCGCGGCGGACACGACGCCCGTCGCCGACTCCCCTCTCCCTCGGGGAGAGGGGCCCGGGGTGAGGGCGATAGTCGAAAGCCGAATCCGAGCGCCGCATGGCAACGGTGATGTTTGCCGATATTTCCGGGTTCACGGCCATGAGCGAGAAGATGGACCCGGAGGAAGTGACGGGGATAATGAACGGGTGCTTCGAGATGCTCGGGGAGCAGATGAAAAGAACGGCGGACACATCGACAAATTCATCGGCGACTGCGTCATGGTCTGCTTCGGCGTGCCCAGGGCCCTTGAAAATGCCCCCATCGCGGCAGTCAATACCGCCATCGCGATGAAGAAACGGGCCTGCATCAGTTCAACAGGGAGAAGAACCTGGCCATTCCCCTGGATATCCACATCGGTATCAACACCGGCATGGTGGTCTCCGGTACTGTGGGCTCGGCGGGCCGCAAGGACTACACCGTCATGGGCGACGCGGTGAACCTGGCCTCGCGCATCGAGGGCGCCTCGGAGAAGGGCCAGATCCTCGTGGGGCCCGACACCTACCGGGCCACGCAGAATGATTTCGAATACAGGACGATTCCTCCCGTGACCCTCAAGGGCAAGGCCGAGCCCGTGCCGGTCTACGAGGTGCGGTCCGTGAAGGAGGCGGCGGCCCGTCGGTCGGGCCCCGGCGCGCCTGCCGGCCGCGGAAGAAGAAGGGGACCGCCACAGGCCCGGACCGCATGATATTTTCAGAGATGGTGGGCCGCGACGAGGAGATGAACGAGCTGCGCCACGCCGTGACGGGCCTCGTCCGGGGAAAGGGCGGCATTGTGAGCGTCATCGGCGAGGCGGGTATCGGCAAGTCGCGCCTCATGGCGGAGCTGAAGAGCGACCCGGCCATGACGCAGGTGACGCTTCTCGAGGGACAGGCGATCTCCATGGGCCGTACCCTCTCCTTCCACCCCATCATCGATCTGCTCAAAAACTGGGCGGGTATCTCCGAGGAGGACAACGAGGGCGCCCAGCTGGCAAAGCTGGACCGGGCCGTGCGGGCGGTGCATCCGGCAGAAGCGGACGAGATCGTCCCATTCGTGGCTACCATGATGGGGATGAAGCTCTCGGGAAAATTCGCCGATCGCGTGAAGGGCATCGAGGGCGAAGGACTTGAAAAGCTCATTTTCAAGAACGTGCGCGCGCTCTTGATCAGGGGGGCGGAACTGCGGCCCATGATCATCCGTGTGGAGGACCTCCACTGGGCGGACACGTCTTCCATAGAGCTTCTTTCATCGCTCTTTCGCCTTGCGCAGAGCAACCGCATCCTGTTCCTGAACTTCTTCCGGCCCAATTACGCCGATACGGGCGACCGGGTGGTGAAGGGGTGCAGGGAGGAGTACTCATCAGACCTCACCCCCGCCGCTGGCGCGCCCCTCTCCTTGAAGGAGAGGGGTTTAGAAAAAGGTGGCTCATTGCCAAGCTCCCCCCGTCTCCCCCTGGGAGAAGGGGGGCGGGGGGGATGAGGTCAGGATCTATACCGAGATCGTCATTCAGCCCCTGGACGGGAAGGAATCGGCCACGCTGATATCGAATTTGTTGAACATCAGGGGCCTGCCGCAGTCTCTCAGGGACCAGATCACCGACCGTGCCGGCGGCAATCCCTTCTTTATCGAGGAAGTGGTTCGCTCTCTCATCGACGAGGGGGCCGTGGTGAGGAAGGGCGACTCCTTCGCCGTCACGAACAAGATCCACGACGTGAAGGTGCCCCTCACCATCAACGAGGTGCTCATGAGCCGTATCGACCGGCTCGACGAGGAGACGCGCAACCTCATCAAGACCGCCTCGGTCATCGGCCGCTACTTCTTCTACAAGATCATCGCGCAGGTGGCCCAGAACATATCGGACATCGACAGCCGCCTGGCCCATCTGGAGGACATACAGCTCATCCGCGAGCGTAAGCGCCTGGACGAGCTGGAGTACCTTTTCAAGCACGCCCTGGCCCAGGAGGCGGCTTACGAGTCATTGTTGATACAAAAGCGAAAGGAGCTGCACCTCCATGTGGCGCAGGCCATCGAGAGTGTGTTCGGCGAGCGGCTCCACGAGTTCTACGGCATGCTGGCATGGCACTACAGCATGGGGGAGAACCTGGACAGGGCAGAGGAGTACATGCTCAAGGCCGGCGAAGAGGCGATGAAGGCCAGCGCCTCCAGCGAGGCGCTGGGGTATTTCATCAAGACCATGGAGTTATACAAGTCCAAGTACGGCGACCGCGCGGACCCGGCAAAGATTGTTGAACTGGAGAAAAACATAGCCATGGCATACTACAACCACGGCGATTTTGTCGAGGCGGTTGATTTTTTTACCAGGGTACTGGAGTACAATGGGGAAAAAATACCTAAAAATTGCATATTAAAATATTTAAAATTCATTTGGGGTTTTATTAATACTATCGTCGCGTTTTATTTGCCTGTATTGAAATGGAGAAAACCTCTTAATGACAAGGTCATAGAAAGTATAAATTTATTTAGAAAAAAACTCATTGCACTGGTTCATCCTGATCCACATCGATTTTTTATCGAATTTAACTGCTCAATCAATCTCATATTGAACTATAACATCTTGAATGATCAGTACCTGTTAAGAATGCTTCCGAGTTTCAGTTCGCTTTTCTCATGGCCAAGTATCTCATACAGTATAAGTAAAGCTATACTCTCTTTTAGTGCTGATAGATTAAAAGAACCAAATGAAATTGGATTTGCAATTTTGAACCAATGTACGGCAACGCACGAATTCATGGTGGGCTTATGGAAAATCAATAATTTTGATGAAACGACAGTTAAATGCCTTGTAGATAACGGAGAGATCTTTCTCGCAGATTCGTATATTATTTATATTGGTTTCTGGTCTCTTGAAACTGGAAATATTCTATCAGCTTCACGCATGGTAGAAAAAATGTCCGAGATTGGCGAAACCTATGATCACCTCCAGACAAAAGGACTTAAAAGCATTCTCGAATTGCGTATTCTCATGAAAACCAGGCGGCTCCGGGATGCCTTGAACGAATTCGATACGTCAATTGCGTTCTTCGACAGAATCGGAGAGAGAATACTGCACTTCGAGTCCCACACCTTCAAGGCGCGGGCCCTACTGTTGAGCGGCGATATTTCCAGCGCAGGGGAGTGTCTCGATTATCTCGAAAAGCTCTATCATGAAATGGACCTCATCCCCTTTTACAAGAGCGACTACCGCATCGCCCGCTTCATGTTCGATATGCATCAGCTTGAAGACGCACTCAATTCAGAGGATAAAAATAGAATTCGTGAATACCGAAAGAGAGCGAAGCAGAGCGGCACGCACTCCCTGAAAATATCCCGCAAGTTCAAGCGTGACCGTACTGAGGCATTGAAGCTCGCGGGCACACGCCACTGGCTCCTCGGTACGGCCGCGGTCGACTGGCTCCTCTTCCCCGGGAAATTCCTTTCCGGGCTCCGGGCCCTTCGCCACTACCGGGCCGCGGTCCGCTGGTGGAAGAAGTCGATCGATATGGGCACGCGCCTGGGCGCGAAGCTGGAGCTGTCGCGCACCTACGTGGAGATCGGGAAGCGCCTGGGGGGCCGGTTCCTCCGCGTGGAGGCGGACCCGAACGGCGGTATCGCGCACCACCACGCGCGCCTTCCCCGTGGGATCGTCCGGGCCCATGCCTTCGCGACGAAGCATATAGGCATCACACCCGAGGAGTGCCTGGAGAAGGCCGAGGCCATGTTTCGGGAGATGGGGCTGGAATGGGACCTGGCGGAGCTGGAGAAGGTGCGGCTACGCCTTTAAGAATAAACATGTGCATTACCATCCAGACATCTCATTCATTGTCCCCCCTCTCTTTCAGGATAAAGAATTGAAATAATTCTTGTCATACCCGGATTGTCCGGGTAGGATGAGCCTTATCACAGAAAAGAGGAGGCATGTATGCTGAACAATCAGGGCGCGACCGAACAGGCGCTACAGATACTGCGGAGCGGGGCAGACTTCCAGTGGTACGTCATTCCGATGCTGGCCTTCGTGGTCTATATCTATTTCAATGAAATCTCGAAAGGGAACTGGAGGAATGTGGCTGCGGGACTCTCACTCTACATGGTGCACTGGTTCTTCGAGATCATAAACGCCCTCATACAGCACTTCTCCGGGCACGCCCTGTGGACCGTGCCCACGGGCACCGCCTTCCTGCTCCTGGTCGGCGTGGGCGTGGAATTGAGCCTGATGTTCTCGGTCGCCGGTCTGATATTCAGCAAGCTGCTTCCGGCCGACCCGAAGGCGAAGATCCTGGGCGTGAATAACCGTTTTCTCATCGCCATTGTAAACGCTGCCTTTTTTTCCGTCTTCGAGATATTTCTCGTACGGACGCCCGCCTTCGTATGGGTCTACCCCTGGTGGAGCTCCCTCACGGTCTTCGTCGCGGTCTACATCCCTTTCTGGGTGGTGTCGATGTACAGTTACGACTGGGAGCCGAGAATGCAAAAGATAATTATCGGTTCCCTCTTCGGGCTGAACGCCCTGATGCTGGCCCTCTTCGCGGGAATACTGGGATGGATTTAGACGACCCGGAATCTTCCCGGACGCCCTCAGACGCGCCGGACCGGCGGCGGGGCGGGCTTATCAAGTTCGCCCCAGCCCAGGGCGATTATTGAGGCGGCCCTGGCGGATCGCCATAGCTCCGATTTATCCGGATGTGTCAGCCTGAGTAGACCCGAAAGGGTCATGATCTCCATAAGGCGCAGGGAGTGCTTTTTCCCGTCTATGGTGAAGTCGAGGCGGTCATTATAGTTGCGCTTCAACGGGATGATGATCGAGGTGCCGAGGTCCCAGTCGAGCTCCAGCACCTCCACCATGTTTGAGGTGGGCCGGCCGCCGGTTTTCACCGCACCACGGGAGAAAACAAATTTTCGGTCGCGAAGGCCGAGACGAATCACGGCGCGGTAAATAAAATCGATGAGCCCGTGGGACACGCCCTGCGTGAAGAAGCATTTGCCTTTGACCTTGATAAGACGTTTCATTTTTTTGAGCACCCTGTTCCGAACGAGTCGCGGCACGAGAATATATTTTTCAGTGTCGTCGATCCAGGTGATGGAAACGGTTCTGCCTTTTTTCATCGGTCCCTCTCGAGCCAGTCGATGATTTTCCTGAAGAGCATCCTCCCCTTCGTGAGTGCCGATGAAACAGTTCGTGGGGGCTCAACGTCAGAAAGGGCGAAAAGACACGCCGATGAGACGGCCACGGGAAAGCTCACGGTTTTTTCCTTCCCCGGGGCGGCATGCTCCTTTGCCGAAACGGCGATCCCTTTTTTTCAACTCCGTTGTCATCGATTATTGTGATCGCATTTCGGCGTAATGTAACAAGGGGAAAGAATACCACCCTTCTATCATGTGAGTCAAGGTTTTTAAGGCCGATTGCGTCTTCGTCGCCGGAAAAAGGGGGCGGGCAGTAATTTTTCTTGCATATTTTAGCGCGTTTGTGGACTATACCTCTATAACACGTATGCGCCCACAAGGGAACATTCACTTTTGTCTTTTGAGGTTCCCTTATATTAAGCCACGGAGACTAACCGGGTCACGATAGTTTGAAATGCCAATAACCGATCTGATCATTATCTTCGCCACCGGGCTCTCACTCGTAATGGCCCTCGGCCTCCTGGTGCGTCCCCTCTACTTTAGAAATGCCATCCTTGCGGTGATTCTCGCCCTCATGGCCTTCATCACCTTTTCACTCTATCTTCTTCATTCGCAAAAGGTCTACGACCACCCGATCCTTTTCTTTTTCCAGGTTCCGGTGGTCCTCTCATTGGGCCCGCTTCTTTACTTCTATCTCCTGAGCGTCACCGGCGGGAAGGAAAGGCTCAGAAGGCGCGATGTGTTCCATTTTATTCCCCTTCTGCTGGCGGGACTCTACATGATCCCCTACTTTCTTTACACATCGAATGTTCAGCGCGAGATCGTGTACGAGCTATTAAACAACAACAGGCATATCATGCTGAGGTCGATATTCACCGCGAGCGTCATCGTTCCCGTCATTTATATCGCGGCGCCTGCGGTTCGGATCGTATTGCAGATGAAAAAGGGGAGCCAGTCCGAGAAGAAAATCGTACTCCTCTTCGCGTTCCTCATCATCTGGCTCATAACCGGGATAGCGGGGCTCGGGGGTACCATCGCCCTCTCACTTCCGGCCCTGAAAATAATCAATCTCCTGGTCAGCCTGGTGATACTCTGCTTCTATCTGATGGGTCAGCGGTATCCCTACCTGGTACAGTACGGGACCGTGCACGTCAACGGCGAGTCCTACTCGAAATCGTACCTGAACGGCATGGACCTCGATAACCTGGGACGTCAACTCAATGCCATGATGGAGCAGGAGAAGCTCTACTGCGACGAGGATCTTAACCTGCCGAGGCTCAGCCAGGCACTCGGGGTGACGCCCCATCAGCTTTCCCAGTTTCTGAATCAGCATTACGGCAAGAACTTCAACAACTATGTGAACGGTTTCCGGATTGAGGACGCCCGGATGCTCCTTATCGGGGAGCCGGACAGGAACACCCTTTCTGTCGCCCTTGCCGTGGGCTTCAATTCCTATTCCGCCTTCCATTCCGCCTTCAGAAAGACGACAGGCCTTTCACCCGCCGAGTTCCGTAAAAAGCACGCCAGGGGAAGATCCTGACTCCGGGCATCCCCCTGTTCCCTTTATTCATCTCCACAGTTGCTGTTTTATAAATCCGCAACTATAATTTGTTCCATATTTATAAACTTGAGAGACAAAGGCACGGTTTTCTGCTAATTTCATCATGTAAGCAGCGAAATGCTGTTACTATTTTAGGCAAAATCCTCCTAAAATATGTTTAATCACTTTATTCAGCTTGCCTGCCGGATAGTCCGGTAAGATTCAAGGTAATACTTCTGAAAGGACCGGCGCAACACCGGTCCTCTTTTTTTGCCTTCCGATCGAGTGATTTCCTCGCGACAGGCGCGATGATCATAGTGAAAGGGACTGCCTAAAAATCGGACCCGCTCCAAAATTGGGTTGATTAATGACCCCGAAGCGATAACTATACCCCCTGCCTCGTGCGACGCGTATCCAGGCACGGAACGGGAGCTGGAGTGAAGATCCGATATAAATTCACAATCGTACTTATCTTCGTGATACTGGCCTCCGCGCTTCCCCTCTCCCTTTTCATTCTTAACCGCCAGGAAGAGCAGAAGCTCGAGATGATCATGCATCAGGGTGAAATCAACAGCCGGATACTGGCGCGTGCGACCTTCAACATACTCCTCATGAACGGGGGAGACATCCGGGGCTCGATGGTCGACGCCAAGGATATGCTCTCCATACTGAAGCCCCTTGCCAGCGATGGCCTCATCTATGCGGAGGCGATCCTGGTGTCGGAACTGGAGGGGTATAACGGGCTGATCCTCGCGCGTTACGCGGGAGGATCAGCGGCCGGGGATGCGAGGGGTCCCGACCGGATATCTCCTCAATCGGTGAAGGACCTCATCCGGAACGCAGGCCATCGGGAAATTGCCCGACACGGCGAGGGCGGGATCAGCTACGAATTCATCGCCGTCGGGGCGCCGGTCGGGAGGCCGCCCCTTTGCATCGGCAGGCTCCTCTTTTCGAAATCGGTGGTGCTGGCCCCCATCTGGCGTCTCAGAAAGATCATTTATGTGTCGATAGGCGTTACGGTAGCCCTGGCCATAGCCCTGGGTCTTGGTTTCAGCAAGGTCATGTTTCGTCCCATCGGAAGGCTGATCGGCGGTGTCGAGAGGATCGGTGGGGGGGACCTGGATTACCGCATTCCGGTGAACGGCAGGGACGAGCTCGCCATCCTGGCAACCACGTTCAATCACCTCGCGCAGGTCGTAAAACTCGAGATAAGCGAGCTTCTCACGGCGAACGAAGAGCTGAAGCGTCTCGATGCCCTTAAGGATGAATTCCTTGCCAACGTATCCCATGAGCTTCGGACCCCCCTCTCCGGGATCATCGGTATCGCCGATTCCCTGATTGGCGGAGCGGCCGGCCCACCGGGCGAGGACGAGGTTCACCACCTCTCGCTCATCGTGTCAAGCGGCCGCCGACTTGCCGCCATGGTCAACGACATCCTCGATTTTTCCAGGCTGAAGCACCGTGATATCGAGCTTGGCAGGGGCCCGGTGGAGCTTCATTCCCTGGTCCGGGCGGTGATGGCCATACTGGGGCCCGCGGCCGAAGGAAAGTCACTGGATCTCCGTAACATGATAGAGCCGGAAGCGTGGTTCGCCGACGGGGACGAGGACCGGCTCCAGCAGATCATGCTCAACCTGATCGGGAACGCCCTCAAATTTACGGAGCATGGTTCGGTTACCGTTACGGCGAAGAGCGACCCGGCCGACGTGGCCATGTTGATCGTCACAGTGGCCGATACCGGCATCGGCATTCCGGTGGAGAGCAGGGATCGGGTTTTCGAGAGCTTCGAGCAGGCCGACGGCTCCATCTCCCGCGTCTACGGCGGTACGGGTCTCGGGCTTTCTATCACAAAAAAACTGGTGGAGCTGCATGGCGGAAAGATATGGGTGGAGTCAGAAGAGGGGAGGGGGTCCCGCTTCTCTTTTTCGATTTGCGCCGCCCTGCCGCAACAGCGGCGTGACGGGGCGCACGTCCGGACATTACCGACCCGGGAAGCCACCGGCCTCTTCCCCGCGGGTATGCAGCAGGTCCCGGTAAGGGAGGGGCGGAGCGGCGTGGCGGGAAGGGGGAGACGGATCCTTGTGGTGGACGACGAGACCGTAAATCTGCAGGTGATGGTGAACTATCTTTCCCTCGAGGGCTACGTGGTGTTGACCGCGACGAGCGGTCCCGAGGCCCTTGAGACGGTGGAGCGAGAGCCGATCGACCTGATGCTCCTCGACATAATGCTCCCCCGTCTTTCCGGCTACGAGGTCTGCCGGATGATCAGGGAGCGGCACTCCCTCCATGATCTCCCTGTCCTGATGCTCACCGCGCGGAATAAGCCGGGGGATATCGTGTACGGCCTTGAGGCGGGCGCCAACGACTATCTCACCAAACCGGTGGACGGGCGTGAACTCCTGGCCCGCGTGGGGGCCCTCGTGTCGTTGAAAGAGTCGGCGGCTTTGAGCAGCGAGCTTTCGCTGATCAGGCGTGACATCCAGATCGCCCATGATATTCAGAAGACGGTCCTGTCCCAGGATTTCCCGGTGATCGAGGGAGTTGAGATCGGGCTCTGCTACGAACCGATGGCCCAGCTCGGCGGTGATTTTTACGATGTGCAGATGGCGGGACCCGACGCCGTGGGCATACTCCTGGCGGACGTGTCCGGGCATGGCATACCGGCAGCCTTCATATGCGCGATGCTCAAGGTGGCCTATTCCTTTCACATAAAGGACGACCTTCGCCCCTCGGAGCTTATGAAGCAGGTCAGCTCCACCATGTCCCACTACACCGGGGGGCAGTTCATCACCGCCTGCTACGCGCGCATCGACCTGGCCGCGAGGAAGCTGTCTCATGCCAGCGCCGGTCATTGGCCCCTGATCATCTGGCGGAAGAGGAAAGGGAGGCTGATCATCGAATCGAAAAACCGGATGCCGATCGGGTGGGCGGTCGAGGATGAGTATCCCGAGGTCGAGGCGGATCTTGATCCGGGGGACCGGATCATCCTCTACACGGACGGGGTGATCGAGGCCAGGAACGATGAAAACAGGATGTTCGGCGAGGAGGGCTTCCACGCTCTCATCAGGCGTCACCAGGATATCGGCGCCGGTCTCTTCGTGAAAGAGGTGCTGAAGAGCGTCAGGGAATGGACTGCGGGTGGCGAGGAAAGAGGGCTTGGCGACGATCTGACCGTCCTGGCCTTCGATTTTCTTCTGTGATCGTCCTTCCACCATTGACGGCGGGCTGCCCGATCGTCTGAAAATCTCCGCACCGCTGAAAAAAAGGTTGCACTGCTTATTTTATTGGCCATAATGAAGGGTCTTCATTTGCGGCGGTCCGCGTCGTGAGTATCCGACGCAAAGGGATTCACGGGGACCCGTTGTGAAGGGGCCCATGATCGAAGGGGGCGCATGATGGTCTCTCGCATACTCTATCTGGTGAGGCGGCAGGACGATGTCGTTAACTATGACGAAATCGTCCTCAAGGTGCGCGCGGCCGACGTTATGGATATGGACAACTCGGATGCTCTGTGGACCTTTTTGAAAACGATGATTCTCGGTGGAATAAAAAAAGTGATGGTGGACATGGAGGGGCTTGATTTCATCGATAGTTCCGGTATCGGTGTGCTGATAGAGTCGGCGAAGCTCCTTCGCCAGGGCCAGGGAGACATCGCCCTCCTCAACGTGCCGGAACGGATACAGATTATATTTCAGCCGATCAAGCTCAACCGTTTCATTAAGATATTCGCCTCTGAGGAAGATGGACTCTCGTTTTTCCGACTGGTATAGGCGTACGATGGACCCCATGGAGGGAATTTCGGAACGCTTCCGCCGGGTATCTCCTCGCGGGCGGAGAGCCCTGCCCGCTCGCGCACGGATATACTATTCAAACGCCCGGGGGTATGACCCATGATTGTAGTATTCGACATTTTCAAGATTTCGCAAATCTCATCCTCTAAGATCGACTATAGCACCGTTATATTCAAGGCGGAATTGCCGAAAAAGATCGATATCGACAATTCCAGGGACCTCTGGATCTACTTCAAGACCCTCGTGACGGGGGGCGCCCTTAAAATATATGTCGACCTGAAAAACGTGGAGTATATTGACAGTTCCGGTATCGGTATTCTGATCAACACCGCGAAGCTGATTCGCAAGCATAAGGGCGACATCGTGCTTGCCAACGCTTCGGATGAGATGCGCGAGATATTCAAGGTTATCAATCTCGACAACTTCATTAAAATCTATAACTCGGAAGTAGAGGCCGTCAAATCATTCAGGTATGTCAGCTGAAGCGGGGGAATCACCGCGAGGGGCCCCGGGGCCCCTCGCGGTGAAGGATCAGATGGACGATAACCACAGGGACAGGGAAGAGGCAATCGAGGGAGAGCCTCGGCCTCGGGGAAAGGCGGATAGACCTCCGGTTCCGGAACGGGAGGAGGGTGATGAATGGCGGGTAATGATGGAGATGCTCGGTGATCTTCTCTTCATCATGGACCCCTCCGGCGCCATAGTCAGGGCGAACCCCGCGGCTGCCGGCAAGCTTGGTTTTTCCCAGGACGAGCTGCTGTCCATGACCATCTTCGACCTGTATCGTCCTGACAGGCGCTCTGAGGCGGAGGAGATCTATTCGCAGATAATCGCCGGTGAGCGGTATGTCTGCGGCATACCATTCCAGGCGAGGGACGGGAGACTCATCGCCGTGGAGACGAAGATCATCCCCGGGCGGTGGCGCGGCGAAGACGTGGTCTTTAGCCTTTCACGTGATAGTTCCGCCGGGAAGGCCCTAGAGTACGAACTGCGGCTGGCCTTCGAAAAGATGAAGACCGTGCTCGATTCAGTCTCCGCTTATATATGGAGCGGCATCGTCAATCCGGCAGGCGGGTTCTCGTATATATACCAGTCTCCCGCCGTTGAGGCGATAACGGGCCGCCGGCCCGCCTATTTCGGGCAGGGTCTCGATGCCTGGTTTGGAATCATTCATGAAGACGACAGGGAGCGGGTACGGGAACGGTACAGGAGCCTCATCACCGGCGAGTCAAGCGCAATGGAGGACGGCTACAGGATCATCCATGGGTGCGGCGATTTTCGTTGGGTGAGGGACAGCGTCCTGGCGCATGGGATAGGCGAAAACCGGGTACGCCTCGACGGCGTTGTCACCGACATCAGCGAACGGCGCAGGGCGATAGAGGCCCTCGAAATGTCCGAGGGGCGACTCCGGGGCATCCTTTCATCGATGGGGGACATGGTGTTCGCCTTTGACGCCGATTCGCGCTTTATCTTTTATCATGCCTCCGACGTCAAATCGCTCTACGTCATCCCCGACCAATTTATCGGCCGGACCCACGCCGAGATCATGCCCCCTGAAATCAATGAGTTGTTCCAGCCGGCCTTTGAGCGAATCCGCCAGGGCGGGGAGTCCGAATTTGAATACTGGCTCGATTTAGCCGGAGGGCGGAGATGGTTTTCTACGAAGCTTTCACCCATCGTAAGGGACGGGAACTTCGATGGCGCGGTTGCGGTGGTGCGGGATATCACCACCCATAAGGCCATGGAAGAGACCCTCGTGATGTCGGAGCGGCGCTACCGGGAACTCTTTAATACTATCCACGACGGATCCACCCTCGTGGACATGGAGGGAAGGATTATCGATTTCAACCCGCCCTTTCAGGATCTCCTCGGATACGGGCGGGATGAGATGATTGGAATGACGGTCTGGGAAATCACCCCGGCGGAGTGGCATTCCCTTGAAAGGGAGATCATCGCGACCCAGGTGATCGAGAGGGGTTATTCAGATGTTTATCGGAAGGAATATCGGGCGAAGGATGGAACCGTGATCCCGGTGGAGGTGCAGCGATGCCTGCTGCGCGATGTCGGGGGAAGCCCCGATGGAATGTGGGTCATCGTCCGTTCCCTCAAAGAGCGCAGTTCCTGAATTCATGGCGAGGGCCATGCCGCAGTGAAATTTATTCTTGACAATACAGGGCCCTCCCAACTATGTAAATTTTCTGTACGATGGATTCATCGATACAGGCCCAGGTGGTGGAATCTGGTAGACACGCATGGTTGAGGGCCATGTGGGAGAGATCCTGTGCGGGTTCAAGTCCCGCCCTGGGCATATACGAGGGGCTGTCCCGGACACATGGAGGCAGCGGGGCCCTGGAGAACCGGGTGCCGTGCGCCGACTGCGGATGTGTGCGGTGCAGCCCTTCTGAATTGGAACCGGAATATCGGGCCGCCGATCGGGCCCTTTTTCAGTAGAAGATATTTTTACCAATCAAGGGGAGAATCCGTGGCAATCGAACAGACACTGGTTATTGTTAAGCCCGACGGGCTTGTTAAATCGCTCACCGGTAACATCCTTTCCAGGCTTTCAGAGACTAAATTGATCATCATCGCGGCGAGGGTGGTCAAGGTGACGGAGGAGCTGGCGCGCGAACACTATACCCACCTGAAAGACAAGCCCTTCTTCGGCGAGCTGGTTCACTACATAATGGGGGACGTGCATAACACCCACCGCGTCCTGGCCCTGGTCTATCAGGGAGAGGGCGCCATTTCCAGGGTACGGGATATCGTGGGCCACACCAATCCCGAAGAGGCGGATCCCGTCTCCATACGGGGGGCCTACGGGCGAATCACCACCTCGGGGGTGTTTGAAAACGTGGTACACGCGTCGTCAAGCACAGAGGATGCGGAACACGAGATCAAGCTCTGGTTCACGCCGGCCGAAATCATCGGTAACATTTATCCGGTGAAAGAGGTGGTGCGGGAACGGGTCAAGGATATCGAGTGGGCATGAACCCCGGCTGAAATCACAATAGGACGTATCGCATGAGAATCATACTCCTGGGGGCGCCGGGGGCCGGCAAGGGGACCGTCGCGGCGCTTCTTGTCGATCGTTTTCACATCAGGCAGATATCAACCGGCGACATGCTTCGCGGCGCGGTAAATGCCGGTACGGAGCTCGGCATCACCGCCGCCGGCTACATGACACGGGGCGAGCTCGTTCCCGACTCCCTCATCCTTGGAATAATGGAATCGCGACTTCTCGATCCGGACTGCGCCGGGGGGTTTATTCTGGACGGTTTTCCCCGCACCCTGGGTCAGGCGGAATCGCTTAAAGGAACCCTCGCGTCTCTCGGCATGTCCCTCGACGCGATCGTGAACCTCGAGGTGCCGGAGGATGTCCTCGTCTCCCGTCTTGCCTCCAGGAGGACCTGCACGAATTCCGATTGCCAGGCTATCTATAATATCAATACCAAGCCCTCCGCCAGGGAGGGAGTGTGCGACAGGTGTGGATCTCCCACTGCCCAGCGGGATGACGAGACCGAGGATGCCGTCCGTCGCAGGCTCGCGATCTACGTTGAAAAGACGGAGCCTCTCATTGACTACTATAGAAACGACCCCGCATTCATTTCGGTATCGGCCCTCAAGGAGGAGCCTGTGCTGGCCGCGATACTCGCCTTTACCGGACATTGACCATATCCCCACGCCCACCCTTCCCATGCCCGGCGGGGCATTGCATATCTTGATTGATTCCAATCTCGCGGACACATCGTGTCTCTCAGGAGTCAACTGCGTGTTTTCTGCAGATTGATACATGAGTGCGGTCACGATAACTATCGCGCGGTATTCTTTTTTCCCATTTATGCAGGGATGGAACCTTTTCGAAATCCGGAGTTGGCGCTGGATGTAGAATTAATTTCGGTGAAGAAAGATTTTTTCACCACACTGGCCCGGAGTCATCAAGAGAACAGTTTGTGTTTTTACCGGTGAAAGGGGAAAAACGTACGTGAAAATGACGTTTTATTGATACTATTTCTATATGAACAGCATGCTTCTGTGTCTTCCTGCCACAACCACTGCTATTCCCACATACAATTTGCACCCATAAGTAATCCGGAGTCCGGGTGATGGAAAAAATACTTTACAAATATTCCGATTTTTTCAATGAAGTAAGCTGTCAAGCGCGTGAAAGGCCCGCCGGGGCATCGACCGGGGCATATCTTTCGCTGTCGCTTATGGAGAGATGCCCGAGCTGGTCGAAGGGGACGGTCTCGAAAACCGTTGTGGGCTTCGCTCACCGAGGGTTCGAATCCCTCTCTCTCCGATAGCACCGCTCCCGCTGGAGCGGCAGGGAGTATATTTCCGTCGCCGCCGGAACGGATCCCTGGCAACGGGTGTCGGAGCGGGATAACCGCCCTTCCGTTGCGCTGGACGATGCGGCGGTCTTTTGGAGAGGTGTCCGAGCGGCCGAAGGAGCACGGTTGGAAACCGTGTGTAGCGCAAGTTACCGGGGGTTCGAATCCCCCCCTCTCCGCACCATGCCAGTTTCCGGAGAATCTACACGCATAGGGATGGGCGGTACAATTCGATGGGATATCAGGTAACCGCCAGAAAATGGCGTCCCCAGGTTTTCGACGATGTCGTATTCCAGGACCATGTATCAAGAACCCTGAAAAACAGCATTCAGAAAGGGCGGATATCACACGCCTATCTCTTTGCCGGGCCCCGCGGTGTGGGGAAAACCACCATGGCGCGGATACTTGCAAAGGCCCTCAACTGCGAGACAGGCCCCACCCCTGAGCCCTGCGGCACGTGCAGTAACTGCCTCGAGATACGGACCGGCACCTCCTTCGATGTGATCGAGATCGACGGCGCGTCGAATCGCAGCATCAACGACATACGGGAGCTCAGGGAAAACGTCAACTTCGCGCCCCTCAAGTCGAAGTACAAGATATACATCATCGACGAAGTTCACATGCTGACGAAGGAAGCCTTCAACGCTCTCCTCAAAACGCTGGAAGAGCCTCCGCCCCATGTGGTTTTCATGTTCGCAACGACGGAAATCCACCAGATTCCCGACACGATTCTTTCGCGCTGTCAGAAATTTTTCTTCAAGAAAATACCCGTGGATTCCATCGTGGGTCATCTGCGCCATATAGTGGAGCGGGAAGGCCACAGGATATCCGATTTGGCCCTCTACCCGATCGCCAGGGCCGCGGAGGGATCGATGCGCGATGCGCAATCGCTTCTGGACCAGGTCATATCTTTTTCAGACCACCGCATGGAGGGGAACGAGGAGATCGGTCAGGAGGATGCCCTCTCCATACTCGGCATCGTGCCCGTCGAGAGCTACATGAACGTTCTGGGCGCCGTCGCCGCGGCGGATGCCGCGGCTGCCATGTCGGAAGTGCACAGGGTGTCGACCCTCGGCGTAGACATACCGCGCTACGTCAGCGGCTTCGCCGACATGCTCCGCACGGTGAGGCTCATCAGGAACGGCGTATCGGCGGGCGATCTGCTGGGCCTTTCCGACACCGAGGTGGGGCTGGTGCGCGAGGTAACCGCGGCGTTCCACGACGAGGAGCTTTCGATGATGTTCCGCATTTCCGCGGAGCTCCAGTCTGAACTGAAGTTCTCGACCAATGAACGGATCAATCTCGAGATGGCGCTCCTGGACATGATAGGTGTGAAGACATCGCCCTCCCTCTCTGCCATCATAAGCAGGCTCGACGGCGGAGCGTCCCCCCCTCCGAAGCCCGCCGGGATCCGGCAGGATGCGAAGACCGCTGCCGTGAAAGCCCCCGTCAGGGAGAAGGCAGGCGAGGGGAATGGCGCCGAGATATCCCTGCACAGGCAGTGGGACGCCTTTCTCGAGGGTATCAAGGACCAGAAGCAGTATCTCCACTGCATACTGAAGCCTTCGAAGGTAAGCCTGAAGGAGGATGTCCTGCGCATCACCTATCCGGGCGAGGCCGACCATGCCTATTATTCGCGCATTCTTGAGGCGCGCAACATGGATTTCATCAAAACGGAGATGTCCGCCCTGTTCGGGCGCAAGATTCAGGTCGTCGTGAGCGCCGACACGGGCGAGGAGGTCCTGCCGGGGGAGGCTGCCGCGAAGAAAGGTGGAACGCCCCGGGGGAACGGAATTGACGGAGCTGCATCCGCCGATACCGGTGGGGCCCCGATGCCGGAGGCGGAGATGATCAAAAACCCCGGCGTCGATGAATACAATCCGGTGAACCCTGCAGTCGAAAAGATCAAGAACGCTTTTCACGGCAGGATCGTTGATAAAGGAGACAGGTGATGCTCAAGGGACTGGGTGATATCGGGAATCTGATGAGGCTTCAGAAGGATATGAAGGTGGCCCAGAAGAGGATCATGGGCGCAACGAGGGAAGGGACGAGCCCGAACGGAATGGTGAAGGCCGTCATGAACGGAGAGTACCGCCTCATGGGGATTTCGATCGACCCGGATTACCTGAAGGGCGTATTGCCACGCGATCTCGAGACGATGATCGTCGCCGCGACCAACGACGCGGTTGATCAGATCAAAGAGTTTTCCGTATCAGAAATGCAGAAGCTCACAGGAGGGCTCGACATCCCGGGCCTCGGGGCATTTTTGAAATAAGGGAACCTCTAAAAATCAATTTAGGATGTTCCCTTGCGGGCGCAGAAGCGCCGGGGAGCCCCTCCCGGAATCGAATCATACGCCCGGATGTACAATGGTCTGGAATGGAGCATGATGAAATCATCCGCTTATCTTGAAAACCTGATAAAAAAATTCTCGAAGCTCCCCGGTATCGGTCCGAAGAGCGCGTCCCGGATCGCCTTCCATCTGCTGGGCATGACGCATGATGATGTACGGGGCCTGGCAGCCGCCATGATCGATCTGAAAAGAAACACCTTTACCTGCGCGGAATGCGGCGGTATTTCCGACGGCGAAGTCTGTTCGATCTGCCAGGACCTGGCGCGCGACAGGGGAATGCTTTGCGTGGTGGAAGATGCCAAGGATGTGCTCACGATCGAGGGGACGGGGGAATATCCGGGGCTCTACCATGTGATCAACGGGTTGATATCGCCCCTTGATGGTATCGGGCCGGACCAGCTCAATATCGGACCCCTCATTGAAAAATGCCGCGGAGGGTCCATTCGCGAGATCATTCTGGCGCTCAACCCGTCGATCGAGGGGGATGCGACTTCCCTCTATATCGCCCGGCTCATCGCCCCTTCCGGCGTTATTGTCACCAGGATCGCCCACGGACTTCCCGTGGGCTCCGACATCGAGTATGCAGATGCCGCCACGATCATCAAGTCCCTTGCGGGCAGGGTGAAGATCTAAAGGGCTCCTCCTTTCTCTGTTTTCTGCTCGACGTACTTTTCGATCAGTTCATTTCGCTGTTCATCGGGGAGAAGAAACTGGCACCCGTATCTCCATTTTGTCATCAATTTTCTGGAAAACCGCACCTGGAGCATGTCTTTTCTCATGAGGGCGCCGATTTTATACAAAACGCTGACTACCGCCTTGTCAAGGTCGTTCTTTTCGCTTTCAAAGCTAAGGCCGCCGAGGGAGATATTATTGAACCAGCAGTCGTTTGCAGAAGGAACGGCGTCGTTTTCGACTATGAAGTAGGACGGTTGAAAAAAATCGACACGCGGATACGCCCTGTTATTGGCCGGTTTCTTGTTGAATAGCATGCGTATTCTCCTTCAATGGCATGTGATGATGACATAAACGATTTAGTGGATACTAGCACCTGCGGGGAAAAAAATCAAACAAAAAACTTCACCAGGGGAGGGAATGGGGGTGAATCGCGATGGTTTCACCGTTCCTGGACATTCCGGCCCCGTCCGGGGCCATTACCTGTTCCTCTTTTTTCCTTCGATTTGAATTGTAATCGGGACACCCTTCAGGTCGAACTCATTCTGGAGGGATTTTTCCAGGTAGCGGATGATCTCCTTCCTGAAGTGCTCCGGGTTGTTGACGAAGAATCTGAAGGTGGGGGGGGTAGAGCCCGTTTGAGTGGCATAGTAGATCTTGATTTTCCCCTGCATCTGTGGGATCCGGTGCGATTTCAGGATCCCGGCTATGATACGGTTGAGACGGGGCGTGTCGATTTTCAGGGCGGCCCTGTCCCTGAGAGCCAGGGCCGTGTCCACGATCCGATGAATTCGCTGCTTGTTCTTCGCCGATATGGAGATTATGGGGAAGTCTCCTGCCTTGTAGAACTTGAAAAGGAGACGGTCGGTAAAGGCGTCGAAGGTCTTGTGGTCCTTTTCGACCAGATCCCACTTGTTGATGGCGATTATCGCCGGTTTCTGCGCTTTCATGATCTCGTCCGATATTTTTTTGTCCGTCTCGGTGAGCCCCGCGGGGGCGTCGATGAGATGGACCGCAACGTCGCTCCGCCTGATCGAATCAATGGTACGGGTCAGGGAATAGTACTCCACGTCTTCCGATATCCGGCTTTTTCTTCTCATCCCCGCAGTGTCGATCACCGTTATCCTCTTCTTGTGGTAGATGAAGTCCTCGTCCACCGAGTCTCTTGTGGTGCCGGGTATTTCCGAGACTACGGCCCGATCGTATCCGATGAGGGCGTTCAGGAGGGTCGATTTTCCTGAATTGGGGCGTCCCACGATGGCGATCTTCAGGTCTGATTCCGGTCGGGCTGTTTTTTTCGTGGGGAGGAGTGCGACGATCTTGTCCAGGAGCAGGGTGACATTGTAGAAGGTTTTCGCCGAAACGGGGGAGATGTCATTGAGTCCCATTTCGTAGAAATTCGTCATGTTTTCAAGTTCCCCGGGACCGTCCATCTTGTTTACGGTCACGAGGGACGGTTTCGACATCTTTCTTACGATATCCGCCAGGTTCATGTCGAAGGCGGTGGGCGCCGGGTTCTCCAGGAGGAGGATGATGGCGGATGCCCTCTCCAGGTAGGAGTGGGCGTTTTCGAGGATGGGCGCCGAGAGATTGGAAGAGTCGGGCAGATCGAGTCCGGGAGTATCGGCAAGGGTGAAGACCGAGGAATCATGCGTCACGTTATATGATAATACGTCCCTGGTGAGTCCCGGCATGGAATCGACGATGGCCACTTTTCGCCTGATTAACGCGTTAAAAAGGGTTGATTTGCCGACATTACGCCTTCCGACTATTGCGACGATGGGTAGACCGCTCATGGTGCTCCGTCTTGTAAAGTTTTCGGCAGTATTCAGCCGCCCCTTACTGAATACAAGCAAATAACAAGCGCTATGAGACATAATTTTTTTCTTGCAATTATTATGCGCCTGTGCTATGATTACCGAAGTTAACGATGATCCGGTACAGCATGCGCGGTGGCGCCGCACCGGGCGCGGATAGCCGGCATAATGCCGGTCCGGACGCCTGGGGCGTCGCGCGGCGCTGAAAATTTATTGTTGAGGTGCAATATCAATGGCAGCTAAAACAGTGAGTCTCATCAATTATCTTCTCAAAGGCAAGGAGTCCCGAAAAAAGACCCTCGGGAAGGAGCTTCGCCAGGTGGATCAGCAGATAGCGAAGCTGAAGAGTGATATGAAGGTCGCTCAGAAACGGGAAGCGGCCCTCAAGGCAGCGAAGGCGAAAAAGGCCAGCGCCAAAAAACCGAAGGCAAAAAAAAGAAGGTAGAGGGTTTTCATCCAGCGAAAAGATGTACTATCGATGAAAAGGAGGCTAGCCCTCCTTTTTTTTATTTTTGGTCCTGAATATCCCACGGGCGCGGGTCGGTGAGGTGGTGGATATTTATCCGAATTGACTGATTTTTTTTGGTGATCGTATAGGGATTGTACGATAATATATACAGGGAATCATCGCGTCAGGCGCGGGAACAATTTCTACCCGGGGGGATCTGTTTTGATTCAGGTAAACCAGAGAAAGGGACGGGATTTTCAGGAGTTCGATACTATCGATGATGTCGTCGATATTATCAAGTCCCAGTTCACCAACCGGAAGATGTTCATCAAATATGCCGTAGATAAAACGGAGGTGTCGATCAACGAATACCTACCCGACGGCACCATTATGATGGTCACCGATCAGAACTACAAATACGACGGGGATTCGATTATCATATACGGCCTTTCCGACAAGTACATCGAGATTGATCTCGATGTGATAGAAGAGCGTGGACCGGGATATTTCCATTGCAGGGTAAAGAGCGCGCGGCGCGCTACCAGCGGAAGGCGCGACCTTCGATTCAAAGTGGCTCCCGACGATGTTGTCGCCACCAATTTCAGGGTCTCAAAACATACTATTGACGTATCGGGGCTGAACATCCCCACGGGCATCAAGGTCGTGCTTGAACAATTCCAGTCAAAAAACTCAAAAATGAGTGATGTCGTGCGGGTTGACGTGTTCAAGCCGGATGAAAAGGACAGGCTCTTCCTCCACATGAAGAAAACCGGGAAAACCCTCTGGATACCCTCTACTGCCGATCTTGAATCGTACAGCGCCATAAATGATGATTTCGTTGACCTCGCCGGGCTCTACGAAAATGATATCGACAAGGTAATGAAACGCTACATTGAGCGCGGATACAAGTCGATTCTCGCAGTTCCGATTATATATATAACTGAAAAATCCACGACGATTCCCTTCGCCTATATACAGCTCATTTCGAAAAGCAAGAACTTTACCATTGATGATGTGTTGGAGGTAAAAGAGCACTCCTTCAAGCTGGTCGACCGGATTCGCGACGCCAACACCCATCTCATCCCCCTCCACCAGAGGGTTGTGGACATCAGCAGGGGCGGGGTGAAGCTCAGAATTACTGACAAGGACCTGCAAAAGTACATTCATCGGTCCAAGGGCTTCATTTTCGACATTGTCTTCAAGTTGCAGGCCCCGATCACGATTTTCGGCGAAGTGAAGGTCTCCTACACGGACGACGAGGGGAACCTTTTCGTGGGCGTCGATTTTGAGGGGAACTCATCGCGGAAAGACGAGATGAAGAGATACTACTCGATACTGAAGCCGATGGAGGCCGACTACAAGGCCCGACTCCTGAAATCGATGAAAAACCGCAAAAGGGAGGCCGAGCCTCCATCTTCGTCCCGCTAGGGCTCCGTCACCCGTCTGTCTTCGCCTTCCGTGCCGTTTCCGCGTAAGATTTTCTTGCGTAGTGGGGCACGACTTCCCTGTAGTTGCCTGATATCCCCGATAACAATAGATCACGGGCTCGCATGCAGATGAGGTCCCCCCTGGGGGCGAAATCCTTGATGAAAAGGGCCTTTTCGAGTATTTCAGCTTCAGGGCGGTATTTCTCTGTGCCATCGCCGATTAAATGGATCGTCTTTGACGGGTCCGCCCGGTCAAGGAGGTGCTCGAAGGGATAGTCTCCCGGCGGAATGAGCTCTTCTATATCAAGGGCGCCGGTGCCGCGCCGGTAAAGCGCGCCGAATACGCACCCCTTTTTTGCATCGAAGGCGACCAGGATAGTGTCGCCCGGGCACGCGTCTGCGGAGAGGGCGAACAGGAGGGGTGTGGGGATGCCCACCAGCGGCTTCCCGAGTACCTGTGCGAGCATACGCGCCGTTGAAACGGCGATGCGTATGCCGGTAAAGGAGCCGGGACCCACGCCCACCCCCAGGCAGTCGAGGTCGCGCGGGGTGAGGCCGATCTTTTTCAGACAGGCATCTATGGAGAGGAGAAGGGTGGTCGAGTGGGACAGGGCGACGGGTTCGCAGCTTTCGACCGACCTGGTGCCGTCACATGCGGCGATAATCTCCAGGGGTGAGGCGGAATCAATCACCAGTATCTTCAATCGTTATGCTCCTGCGGGTTTCGTCGATGTAGTCAATGCGTATTGTTACATGCCTGTCGGGAAGTCGCTTTCCGGCCCTCTCCGCCCATTCGACGACGGACACTCCGTCGCCCTCCCAGTATTCCTCAAAAAATAGCCGGTCCAGTTCATCGCTTCTTTCTATACGGTACAGGTCGAAATGATAGAGGGGTACCCTGCCCTCATATATTTCGAGGAGGGTGAAGGTGGGGCTTGTGATTTCTTCCGTGATCCCCATTCCCCTGGCCACTCCCTTGGCGAAAATGGTCTTGCCCGTGCCAAGGCCGCCCATCAGGGCGAAGACCGTGCCTGGAGATGCACCTGCCCCCAGTTCCCCGGCGATGGCGAGGGTCATTTCTTCCGAATCCGATATCAATCTGCGCACCATGATGCAGACACTCTACCGGCGACCCCCTTCATGGCAAGGAAAAATCGATCGCGCGGGGGGGCCATGTCACTATGGGGTCAGAGTAAATGGTTTAGAAGACCGAGATGGGTATGATGGGTATGATGGGTTATATTGTATAAATAAAATTCCGTAATTGTATATTTATCTTGTAATTTTGTCTTGATTAAATATGATACACTTATAAAAAATGCCTTCCATATCTATTGCCGGGGGGTTGAAATGGCGGTTATTCCTAAGGAAGAAAAGGCAAAAAAGAAAAAAAAAATAATCATCGAAGCCCTCAAAAGGCTTCTGGACAGAGAGGTGTATTCGCGTATTACGGTACAGGAGATCGCTGATGAGGCGGGATTCTCAAAAGGAGGCATCCTCCATTATTTCCCTACAAAGGAAGACATTTATCTCGAACTAATCGAAGAAATATTCACCGAATTTGTCAGGGCTCATAGCTCGATACTCGAATGGGAGTTGGGGACAGAGGAGGTGGCCCCGATATCCGCCCTTGTGGGGGCTGAGAATTTCATCATCGAGAAGCGAAATATCAAGATGATCATGAATATCATCCTCTACGCCTTCGAGGAGGAAAAAATCATGAAGATCGTCAGCAAGTATATTCGATTGCACAGGAATTTTTACGATAATATCATATCGCAGCTTACAAACGCGGACAAATCCCGAAGAAAGTCGGACCTGTCGTCGAAATATCTCTCGAGGATAACACAGACAATCGTTCTCTTCATAGGCCTGCTCGAATCGATCGATCCCTCGGACCCCGGTGAGATGGATTATCTGGAGATCGTAAAGTTTGTTACCACTCTTCTCCGGGCATGACGCCCGTCAGGCGGTCGAGGGCCGCCCGGCACTCCCGGCCTCCCCGGTGCGCGGCCTTGATCTACCATCATGATGGACCCCACAATCGATAAATCCCTGCTCTACCACAATCTGAATGAAGGTGTCCTGGAGGAACGGCGCGGGGCCTTCGAGCGAAACCTTCGCAGGAACCTGCCCCTTATCGGTCGTTTCGGCGGCCTCGCCCCGGTTGTGCCTGAATTCAAGGGACGGACCGCCATAGTGATAGGCGCGGGTCCTTCACTCGAACCGAACTACGATGTATTGAGGAAATATCAGCATCACCGGGAGCTCGCGTATATCGCGACCGATATGGCCCTGCGGCCACTCCTGAGACAGGGCATCAGGCCGGGATATGTTTTCTCCTGCGAAACAAGCCCGGTGGATTATTTCGGTGGCCTTGACACTTCGGGAATACGACTCATGGCGTTCAGCTGTATGGCGCATATCAATCTCCGTAAATGGAAAGGAGATGTCAGTTTCTACAACTGGATGATACGGCGTCCCGAATACGATACACTGTGGGAAAGGGCGGGGATGGGCCTCGGTTTCGTGGCCACGGGCGGCCTGGTGACCACCCAGGCGGTTGCATTCGCCCTCGGGTGCGGTATCGCCGGGCTTGTGATGGCGGGGAATGACCTTGGCTTTTCTGACAGATTCTACGCGAGGGAAACCGCCGCCCATCTTCGCCCCGGGGCCGCACCGGCAAGGATCGTTCCCCTGGAGACGATAGAGATGGGTCTTTCCCGCCGCGCAATGGAGTACCGTCTTGTCCGGGGCGGAACGGTTTTCTACACCACCCGGCAGTTTCTCGCCGCGAAAATGTGGCTCGAGGATCTTTTCAAAGGCCGCAAGGGTGTATATGATTGCAGCAATCCCGGATGTTCCGAAAAATATGTTGCAAAAATTGAATTGGCACGATTTCTTGGTACTATCGCCGGGGGAAAAAGGCGAAGGAAGGGAAGGTGATGATCGTATTGCACAAGCTGAACGGAACCGAGTTTATCATCAATGATCGTCATATCGAAACAATCGAGGAAACCCCGGACACCGTTATTACCCTCACAAACGACAAGAAATACCTCGTGAAGGAATCCGCTGAAGAGATCATTGAGAAAATAATCGAGTACCAGCAGAAGAGCACAAAGAAAATAATCAAAAAAGATTGACCGCCTGGGCGGGCTACATCTTTACTTTTGGGAGCATATTCCCACGGTTGCCCGGAGGTGGTGAGGCATGGTTTCATTTTCGTCAGAGATGCATGGGAATGTCATCGTTCTTTCGATAAGAGGTGATTTCTATATAGAAAGCATCGAATACGCTGAAAAGATGTGGGGCGAACAGATGGCAAAGCGCCCGAAGGTGATGGGGATCAATTGCAGGGATATAAAGTACATCGATTCGTCGGCCATCGGTATCCTTGTCAAATTTCTTAACAATGCGATGAAATCGAAAACCGAGCTGGTGTTTTTCGACCTGAGCGAGAGCATAATCGGCGTATTCAGGACCGCCAAGCTTGGCAATTTCTTCAAAGTCATGTCAAGAACCCAGTTCGAAATGGAGTACCTGGAGTCCTGACCCGCCAGCCCCCGGGCGCTGCTCGGCCGGGGGCGACATCTCCCAACCTGGTCGGTGCCGTTTCGACCCGAATGACCATAACGCCGGATCACCCTTCTTCCCGCCATTGTGCTTTCTGCCCGATAGTCCCGATAGGAGCGCGCACAATCCATCCTTTCATGGAGCGGGTGCGGGCGGGATATCATTTCGAAAAATAAGTTCTATCGTCAATGTGATTTGCCGATAACTATAATAGTCGGTCTGTGCTCATTGCCGGCTCGTATGCAGCCAAGGGAACAGGGGTGCCGATTTGAGGGGTAAAAAAAGTTCATAACACTTTTCAGAAAATGAATAAATTAATTGACATAAATAGTCAGATAAGCTTATTATGTCACATATTTTTTTGTTATACTGATTGAAGTGTATATTCACGGCGCCCTTGATGAAATGGGCACCTGTACCCTGACTCCGGGGCGGCGGTATTGATAAATTCAGGGGAAAGGATTATATTGTAGATGTGACTCCGTGCCGGCTGGGCATGATCTTCATACAATATGAAAGGGATCAATATGGGTGATGAAGAAAGGGATGATTTAATAGAGGACGAAGAGGAGGCCCCGCAGGAAGCGGTGCCGGGGAGGCGATTCGAGGCCTCCAAGATCGTTAAGCTGCTTCTCTACGTGGCCGGTGGCATACTGCTCGTGGTGGTGGTGACGGGTATTTCATATCTCGTGGCCAAGTACGTGCAGGAGAGCACGTATCAGAAACGGCAGGACATCGTGGCTGCTCCGCCGCCGCCTCCGCTGGCGAGCTTCGAGCTTCCCGATTTTTCAAAGACGACATCCGACGCGGAGCCGCATTTTATCAAGATGAAAATTTCCCTGGCGTACGAGCCGAACGTCCAGCTGAACAACGAGCTGGTGCAGCGGCGCGACCAGATACAGCACATCGTGAATATCATTCTGCAGGGCAAGAAATACGAGGACCTCGACTCCGTGAGCGGGACCGTCGCCCTGGCGGAAGAGATAAAGGCCCACGTGAACGTGGTCCTTGTATCGGGCAAGATCAAGGAAGTGTATTTCAAGGAACTGGTGGTGAACTGAGTATTTTCTTCGTGGGGAGGAGCACATGGGTGACGGATCATTATCACAGGACGAAATAGACGCTCTATTACAGGGCGCCGATGATATGCTCTCCCCGGTCAGTACGCCCGCGGTGGCGGAATCAGGCCGGGGCAGAGGGGGATTGCCGCAGGGCGATATGAACTCCATACGCGACGCCCTCAATGCCGCTGTAGGAGCGGTCGCTCCCTCCCTCTCGGGGTACCTGGGCGGCAGGAACCTCAGGATATCCCGCCCCTTCATTGAGGTCAAGAGCCAGGACGCGGTACGGGCCGATTTTTCGGGCCGTTACATCCAGGTGGCGATGGACTACTCGGGGTCGCTCAACGGGAAAAACCTGATCATCTTCAACTATTCCGACGCGGGATCGATATCTTCCCTGATGATGGGGGATGAGCGCGGTGCGCCGCCTTCGGAACTTTCCGAGGCGTACCAGAGCACGATACAGGAATTTACCAACCAGCTTCTGTCGTCCATGGCGACGCAGATGAGCGGGGTCCTGGGAGGCGGGATCAATACCACTCCCGCGTCGCTTTCGATGGCGAGCGGGGGCGCCGAGCTGCTGCTCCCGCCGGGCAGCGATGTGGTCAAGGTGACCTATGATTTTTCGATTGATGGCGTGATCAACTCCAAGCTGTACCACCTGATGGACGTCGGGATGGCTCAGGGACTATCGGGCGGATCGGGGATGATGGCACCCTCGGGTGGCCAGCCGGCGCAGTATCAGTCTCACGGCGGACAGGTGGGAATAAGCCCGGTGAAATTTCCTCCCCTTGACGAGGGGATACCGCAGGGTGTAGGCGGCAACATCTCCCTGATTCTCGATGTGCCGATGACCCTGACGGTAGAGCTCGGGAGGACCACGCAGCTTGTACAGGATATTCTGGGACTCGGCGAGGGCTCGATCATCGAGCTCGACAAGCTTGCCGGCGAGCCGGTCGATCTGCTGGTGAATGGCAAGCTGATCGCCAAGGGCGAGGTTGTGGTCATCGACGAGAATTTCGGCGTTCGCGTAACGGATATCGTAAGCCCGGCGGACAGGCTTACGGGATTGCAATAATATGGCGGTGGCGTTCATCGCCATATTTTTTATGGGATTCAATGAGACATAACACGGAATACATGATGAAGAAAAAAAACATCCAGGGTCGCGTATGGGTGGCGGCCATTCTCGTTGCCCTGTCGTTTTCGGTGCGCACATCACCCGCCTTCGCGGAAAAGGCGAAGCGCAGTCAGCCCGTGAAGGAGAACAAAGAGGAGCTGAAAAAGGTGTCCGAGGGGACCGAAGCTTCTACAGAGGTAAAGGCTGACGACAAGGCCGAAACGGCGGCGCCGCGCAAAGGTGGCGCGGACGAGCCAGGGGGCGTCCTCTCCAAGGATTTTTCTGACAAGGATTTTGAGCCCCGGGTCGAGGAAGAGTCCGCGGCCTGGATGTTCGTCAAGATGATCCTTCTCCTGGGGGTCTTTGGCGGCGGTTTCTATTTTTTTTATCGTTTTGTGTCCAAAAAAACGGGCATGAGTCTTTTCGGTGGTGATGCGATCAGGGTGCTTTCAGTGGTCCCCCTCGGGCAGAATAAGTATCTCCAGGTTGTCGACCTCGCGGGCAAGATGCTCGTAATCGGCGTGTCAGACAACTCCATCAACCTTATCTCCGAGATAACGGACAAGGATCAGATCGACCGTATCCGGATCATGAGCACGCGCAAGCCTCCTCCTGGCGGCGGGGGCGGCGGTTTTCAGGAGCAGGTCATGAGACAGATAGGGAAGTTCGTCGAGCGGGTGCAGGGCGCCCGGAAGGGTGGCGGCGGGCGTCTGGAGTCGTCAGGCCCTCCGGCGGATATCGACTACCTCAGGCAGCAGAGGGAAAGGCTGAAAAACATGAACGGGTTTGATAATGAGTAAGAGGACCCTTTTTATCGTGCTTTTCATCGTGATGGCCGGGGCGGGCGCCGCCTATGCCCAGGACATCGGCGGGCTCAGGATGCCGATTCCGAAGATCGCATTTGATATCAAGGAAGCGGCCGGCCCGAAGGAGGTGGCCCTCTCCCTTCAGATTCTCTTCCTGCTGACGATCCTCACCCTTGCGCCGGCTATCATTATGATGATGACGGCGTTCACGCGGGTCGTAATCGTAATGGATTTCATCAAGCGGGCCCTTTCACTACAGCAGATGCCTCCGAACCAGGTAATCGTGGGATTTTCCATCTTTCTCACTTTTTTCATCATGGCGCCAACCTTCACCAAGATAAACGATGACGCCCTTCAGCCCTACCTGAAGGGCAAGATCAACAACGAGGCCTTCTTCGAAAAGGGGCTCGATCCCCTGCGTACCTTCATGTTCAGGCAGACGAGGGAAAAGGACATCGCACTTTTCATCAGGCTTGCGAAGCTGCAGAAACCTAAAACGGAGAAGGATGTGCCGACGCACTGCCTGATTCCCGCGTTCATGATCAGTGAAATGAAACGCGCCTTCGAGATAGGAATATACATTTTTATACCGTTTATCGTGATAGATATGATCGTGGCGAGCGCGCTCATGGCGATGGGAATGATCATGCTTCCCCCCGTCATGATTTCGCTTCCGTTCAAGATAATACTCTTTGTCCTGGTGGACGGATGGAACCTCATCACCTATGAGTTGGTGAGATCGTTCAGGTAAAGGAGCGGCACAATGACCGATGCAACCGTTATCGCCGTCATGCGGGAGTCCCTCATGACGGTCATGATCGTTTCAGCCCCGATCCTGGGTGTCGGGATGTTCGTGGGGCTCGTGATCGCGATATTCCAGACCACCACCTCGATCCAGGAGCAGACCCTGACCTTCGTGCCGAAGATCATCGCGATATTCATGGTCCTGATCATTTTCGGGGCGTGGATGATACGGACCCTGGTAAATTATACGAACCATATGTTTTCCCTGATAGAGAAATTGTGACCGGCCCGGGAGCCGGGAAGGGATTAACGGAGGCCGATGTATCACTTCGTCTATCATTTCCAGGTGTTTCTTCTGATCATGATGCGCATGAACGCCATGATCATTATCGCGCCTTTTTTCTCGAGCGATCTGATTCCTTTCAGGGTAAAGGCGCTTGTCTCATTTCTCATAACCATGGTGATCTTCCCGATGGTGGCGGCGAAGGGATACCGGCTGCCCGGGGATATGGGGGGGTATTTCTTGCTGGTGATACAGGAAGTGGCGATCGGGCTTTTCATCGGATTCCTGGTGTCGGTCATTTTCGCAGGCTTTCAGCTTTCGGGACAGTTTTTTGCGGTGCAGATAGGGTTCGGCATCAACGAGGTGCTGGATCCTATCGGACAGGTCAGCGTGCCGCTGGTGGGACAGTTCAAGAATATCATTGGTTTGCTGGTTCTCCTGGCGATGAACGGGCATCACATGATGCTACAGGGGGTGTATCGATCCTATGAGCTGGCGCCGATAATGGGGGCGGACAAGGCCTTTCTCGGGGGGCTCATGAAGTACATGCTCCATGCCTTCAGCGGCATGTTCGTGGTGGCGCTTAAAATCGCGTTTCCCATTGTCGCGATCGTCTTCGTGGTGACGGTGAGCATGGGCATACTGGCGAAGGTTGCCCCGCAGATGAATATCATGATGCTCGGGTTTCCCTTCAAGATCGCGGTGTCCTTCATCGTGATGCTGGTGATCACCCCGATGATCGTGAAGATAATGTGGGTTTCGCTGGAGAGGGCCTTCGCATTTATGTTTAAAATTCTACGGTACTGGCCGGGATAACCCGGGCGGACCGCGGCGTTCGCATCGAGGGAGCGAAGAAGCGAAACATGGCGGAATATATCACAAGATTCAGTAAATTCGAGCAGTGGAGCGGAGATCCGTTCTTCAGCCGGTTCCGTTACGACCTCCAGCGTTTTGCGGCAGAGGACGAAGGGCGTACGGAGGAGCCGACCGAGAAAAAGCTCCGCGACGCAAGGGAGAAGGGGCAGGTAGCCAAAACGGTCGAGCTGCCTCAGGCCATCGTTGTGATTTTCGGCTTCATGGTAATTCTCATTTTTGCCTCCTGGATCTACGAGATTCTGGTCGGGATCACGAAGCATTATCTCACGTCGTTTTCGCGGCTTCAGATCACGGAGCGCAGCCTCATCCGGGAGTTTATCATGGTGAGTTTCGAGTCAGGGAAGGTGCTCCTTCCGATTTTCGTCGCCTCCATGGTCGCGGCGATTCTGGGGAACATCGTGCAGGTGGGCTTCCAGATTTCGACGCATCCCCTCAAGCTTGACTGGAGCAAGATCAAGTTCGATCCCGCCACGATCATGAAGAAGATATTTTTTTCCAAACAGGTGGGAATGAATCTTTTCAAGTCGGTATTCAAGGTGCTGGCAATAGGGTTTGTCGCCTATCTCATCGTCATGGCCGATCTTGATGATCTCCTGAGAACACCCGACGTGTCAGTCGCCATGGCCCTGAAAATCATTATGATGACCGGGTTTAAAATAATAATCTGGTCTTCTGTCCTGCTGCTGGCCCTGTCCATACCGGATTATTATTTTCAGAAGCAGGAGTTCATCGAATCTTTGAAAATGACCAAGGAAGAGATGAAGGAGGAGTTGAAGGAGACCATCGGCGATCCCTACGTCAGGGCCCGGCTCAGGGAGATGCAGCGACAGAACCTCCTGAGAAGCATGATGAGCAAGGAAGTGCCGAAGGCGGACGTCGTCGTTACCAACCCGACGCATTTTGCGGTCGCCCTGCAGTATGACCGCGAAGAGATGCCCGCCCCCAGGGTGGTGGCCAGGGGAGAGGACAGCATCGCCCTGAAGATTCGCGAAGTGGCGATGGAACACGGCATTCCGATGATTGAAAACCGCCCCCTTGCGCAGGAATTGTACCGGCGCCTGGAGGTGGGCGACATCATCCCCGAGGACCTCTTCTACGCGGTGTCCCTGGTATACGGAGAAATCATACAGAAGTACCCGGAACGGTTCCGGAGAATGCAGGAAGCGATTTAGGGCAGGAGCGGCGAAATGGCGGCAAAGGGAAAGGGAATGGTCGCGGATCTGGTGGAAAATACCCAGTGGATGCAGAAGTCCGACATTTTGCTCGGCATCGGCGTCGTGTCCGTGGTCACGATGCTTATCATCCCGATACCCACCTTCCTGCTGGACATGATGCTGGTCATCAGTATCATGTCGGGCATACTGATACTCCTGATCGTGATGTTCATACAGCGGACCTTCGACTTCTCGGTCTTTCCATCGCTCCTCCTGATCACGACGGTCTTCAGGCTGGCGCTCAACGTCTCCTCGACCAGGCTCATTTTGCTTCAGGGGGCTTCCTTCGACGGGCAGATTATACGGGCATTCGGCCAGTTCGTCGTGGGGGGCAATTATGCCGTCGGCTTCATCATCTTCATCATACTGGTGGCAGTGCAGTTCATCGTCATCACCAAGGGAGCGACGAGGACCGCCGAGGTCGCTGCGCGCTTTACCCTGGACGCCATGCCGGGCAAGCAGATGAGCATCGACTCGGACCTGTCGAACGGGCTCATCACCGAAGACGAGGCCAGGACCCGGAGGGAGGAGATACGGAAAGAGGCGGATTTTTACGGCGCCATGGACGGTGCCTCGAAGTTCGTGCAGGGAGACGTGAAGGTGAGCATCGTCATCACCTTCATCAATATCATCGGCGGCTTCATCGTCGGAATGGTGATGCGTGGTGAGTCCTTCGACGTGGCCCTGAAAACCTATACGCTCCTCAGCATCGGGGACGGTCTCGTGGCGCAGATACCCTCCCTTCTCATCACCACGGCGACCGGTATCATCGTCACCCGGGCGGTGTCGAAAGAGAACCTGGGCAAGGACATGGGGAGTCAGCTCGGTTCGCAGCCGCGGGCCCTTCTCATCACCTCGGCCACGCTTGGTGTGGCGGTCGTGATTCCCGGTTTCCCGAAAATCGCGCTCATTGTCGCCTCGGCGGGGCTCGGGGCCCTCGGCTATCTCCTCATGAAGTCCCAGTCAGAGGAAAAGGAGAAGGTGGAGCGGAAGGCGAAGGAGACCGCCCTGAAGGACCACCGGCCGGAGGAAGTGACCCAGCTCGTACAGGTGGATCCCCTCGAGGTGGAAATCGGCTATAACCTTATTCCGCTTGTCGATCCGGAACAGGGGGGGACCCTGCTCGAAAGGATCACGAACATCAGGAGAAGAAGCGCCCTCGACATGGGCCTCATCGTGCCGCCGATCCGCATTCGAGACAACATGGAGCTCGAGCCGGAAGGGTACTCTATCCTTATCAAGGGTGTCGAAGTGGGGCGGGGGGCGCTCCAGGTGGACAGGCTGATGGCCATGGATTCGGGGGAGGTCAGCGAAAAGATAGAGGGACAGGAGTTCACAGAGCCGGTATTCAACCTTAAAGCCATCTGGATCAAGACCGACGTGCGAGACATCGCGGAGAGCCGCGGGTATACGGTAGTCGACTGCCCCACCATCATCGCCACGCATCTTACGGAAATCATCAAACGGCACGCCGACGAGATCCTCGGGAGGCAGGAAGTCCAGAAGCTGATCGATAGCGTGAAGGAAGACTACCCCGCGGTTGTTCGCGAGCTCCTGGAGGATCACAAGATGGCACTGGGAGAGATCCAGCGCGTGCTGCAGAACCTTCTTCGCGAGCGGGTGTCGATCCGGAATATCGTCACGATACTGGAAACCCTCGCAAGTTATGTGAGCTATTCGAAGGATCCGAGCTTCCTCACGGAGAACGTCAGAATCGCCCTTTCACGGCAGATAACGAAGGACTATACGGACCAGACGAATACCCTTTCGGTCATTACGGTCGATCCCGAGATCGAGACGATAATCCGCAACGCCATACATGAAGATCCGATAGAGGGCCCGGTCCTGGCGATGGACCCGACCACACATCAAACGGTGGTGGATTCGATGCTTGATGCCTACCGCCGCTCGAAGAACTTGGGGCATGTTCCCGTCTACCTGGTGTCGCCCCAGATTCGCCGTGTGACCTTTGCGCTACTGGAAAGGGAGATGCCCGCGCCTGTGGTGCTGTCGTACAGCGAGATACCGAGCTCGCTGAAGGTCGAGGTCGCGGTATCCGCGCTTCTTTCAAGCGCGGCGTAGAGTAGACTTGTCGCATTTCTTGTTTTTTATTGGGGTTTTAAGGGGCGAAGCCTCTTAAAAAGCCCCCCGCAGGGGCTTACTGCGAGCGCGAGACGCAGTTTTGCAACAAGTCTAGTATGAATATTTAATCTTTCAGGAGAGGACGCGATGAGATACATCAAGATCCGCGGGATGAATTACAACGAAGTCATGATGAAGCTTAAGATGGATCACGGCGATGACGCCATCCCTATCAGTCATAAATTCGTGAAAGAAGGCGGGCTTTTCAATTCCAAACTTTTCGCCCGCGAAGTAGTTGAACTCACCGCCGCGGTGCAGGAGCGGAAGCCTAAAACCCCTCTTTTCGCCGAAAAGAAGAAGGTCGACATACTGGTCGATGACGATATACCCGCGGTCAGGCCTGCGACGGTCGGAAGCGGAAAAGTGGCGGTCCCCGCGCGGGAAGACGGCGGGGATACGGCCGGGGGGGGATCGGCGAAAAGGTCCGCCGGCTTCGCGTTCAACGAAAAGCTGAACGAGGTCTATAACGGGATCGCCGAACAGAACAGGATGGGGGAAGCGGCCAGGGTCCAGGCTGAATGCCTGGAACGGGAGACCGCGCCGGTTGCGGGCGTCAGGTTCGAGAAGGAACTGGACGAGATCAAGCGTGCGATATATCGCATAAGCGGGGAGATGGCCGGGGCGAAGGACGCTGTGGCCGGGGAAGACGGGAACATCGGCCCCATGCGGCAGATACTGAAGAACAACGATTATGACGACGAGCAGTGCTCGATTATGATCAACCAGATGAGAAACTCCATCGGAAGGGATGATCTCAAGGACAAACACAAGATCGAAAAGACCCTGAAGGACCTCCTGAAAAGCAGGATTGTTGTTACCGGACCTATCAAATCGGGTACCAGGAAAAAGATCGTCATGTTTATAGGTCCCACCGGCGTGGGGAAAACGACCACCATGGCAAAGCTCGGCGCCATCAATTCCCTTCGGGAAGGGTGCTCCGTGGCGTTCGTCACCATAGACAATTACCGAATTGCGGCGACGGAACAGCTGAAGAAATACGCGGAGATAATGAACATACCGATACACGCCGTAAACAACCGGAAGGAATTCAAGGAGATCGTGGGCAGGGAGAAGGCCGATATCATCATGGTCGATACATCGGGGCGCAGCCACCGTAACGATGTCAAAATATCCGAGATAAAGAGTTTTGCCGAAACCCTTGAGTACGACTGCGAGAAAATACTGTGCGTGAGCGCCAATACGAAAAAAGCCGATGTAAACGATGTGTTCAGGGCCTTCGACACGGTGCATTTTGACAGCGTCATCATCACCAAGGTGGATGAAACTTCTTATATCGGCAATGTCGTTGATATTGCCGATAAGTACCATAAGCCGATATCATATTATACGATCGGTCAGGAAGTCCCGAACGACATTGTGGTCGCGGAACCTGATAAGATTGTTGACATGATGGTAGGCAATGTATATAATTAATCAAGGCATCTCAGCATAAGGAGGCCGGTTGTGGACCAGGCGGCAAACCTCAGAAGGCTGGTGCTCGAAAACGACGCCAGGAAGCAGAAAAAGACAAAGACCATCGCCATCGCGAGCGGCAAAGGCGGCGTGGGAAAGACCAGCCTCGCGGTGAGCCTGTCAATCGCTCTGGCCCAGTGCGGCTCCTCGGTGACCCTTCTGGATGCCGACCTCGGGCTCGCCAATATCAACGTGATACTCGGAATCATACCGAAATACAACCTTTACCATGTCATAAAGGGGCAGAAGAAGCTGAAGGACATCGTGATCGACGTTCCGGAGGGGATTAAGATCATCGCGGGGGCCTCCGGCTTTCATCAGCTGGCGAACCTGGAGGCGAAACAGAGAAACGATTTTATCGGAGCGGTGTCGGAGCTCGATTCAGACGATTTCATGATCATCGACACCGGAGCGGGCGTTTCCCAGAACGTGCTCTCCTTCGTCATAGCCGCCGACGAGGTGATCGTCGTGACCACGCCGGAACCTACGGCCATCACGGACGCGTACGGCATTATCAAATCGATCGCGGCGCAGGCGCCCGATAAGGTGATAAAAATAATCGTAAACCGGGTGGTTTCCGTTGCGGAGGGGAATCGGGTGGCACAGCGGGTCATCAATATTGCCGGACAATTTTTGAACATCAAGGTTGACAACCTGGGATTCATATTCGAGGATCTCTACGTTCCCAAATCGGTAAGGAACCAGAAACCGTTTATCGTGAGCTATCCCAAGTCGAAGGCGGCGGGCTGCGTGATGATCATCGCGGAACGGATAAGCAACAAGGCGGCAGTATCGAAGGGCTCGGGCCTGTCGTCGTTTTTCAAGAACCTGTTCATTTCACCTGAAAACGAGGAGGAGGAATAGGGAACGGGCCTGAGCGGCGACCGCGACTTTTCATGGGCAGGAAGCGGACCGGGTGGAAACGGTGACACGGAAATGATCGGCTTGAAAAACATATTCCTTGAGCAGAAGTCCGCCCTCCTTTTCGGGTCAGGGGCGTTTCTGCTTTCCATGGGTATCGGCTTTATATCGGGTGTACGGTGGAACGTTGTCTTGCTGCGCTCGGCGATCATTACGGCGGTCTTTGCCGGAATCGGGTTCGGCATTTGCATGATACTGAAGAAGTTCGTGCCGGAATTTTACGAGGCCCTTGCCGCGCTTTCGAACCTGAATGGCAGCGCGTCGGATGACGGAGCGGCGGGATCGGTCGAAAGTGTCAATGGCGGCGGCGAGGGCGTTCCGCAATCGAGTGAGGGAGAAGTGCAGCCACTCACTGCTCCCGAAGAGTTCAGGGAACTTGACAGGGATGACCTCGCCGGCTATACAACCCTGCCCGGAGGGGGCGAGGCGGTCAACACGAGGGCCGGCAAGCTGGGCAAGCATATACTGGAGAAGGAGAAACTGGCGAAATACGAACCGAAGATTATGGCGCAGGCGGTGAGGACGATGATGAACAGGGAACGAGAATAAAATCCGGGAATGCAGGTATGAACGACAAAAAATACAAAGAGCTGGACGTCGTCGGTGAAGACAAACTCTGGGAGAAGTTCATCAAGTCAAATGATCAGGATTTGAGGGATTATTTCGTCATCAAATACGCTCCCCTGGTGAAATACGTGGCGGGGAAAATATCGATGGGGATGCCGTCGAACATTGAGTTTGACGATCTTGTCTCCTACGGCATCTTCGGCCTCATTGACGCAATAACCAAATTCGACCCCGCAAGGGGGATAAAATTCAAGACCTACGCGATGACCAGGATACGCGGGGCCATATTCGACGAGCTCCGTTCAATCGACTGGATCCCGCGTTCCATTCGGCAGAAGGCAAAACAGGTAGAGGTGGTCATATCTGAGCTCGAGAACAAGTTGGGGCGTACCGTCGAGGACGAGGAGATTGCAAGGGAACTCGGGGTATCCATGGATGAATTCCAGTCCCTTCTGGCAAAGCTTTCCGGCACGTCAATGCTCTCCCTTAACGACATCTGGTATCTTGGCGACGAAAGCGACGAGCTTTCGATACTAGAAACACTTGAAGCGCCGGAAAATATGAATCCCGATGTTTTGATTGAAAAGCAGGAAATCCGTGATTATATTATAGATGCGATAAAGAAACTTCCGGACAAGGAGAAAAAGGTCATCGTCCTCTATTATTATGAAGATCTTACCCTGAAGGAGATAGGGGAGGTGCTGGAGGTGACCGAGAGCAGGGTGTCACAGTTGCATACAAAGGCAATCATGAGGTTGAGGGGACGGCTGGGACGGATCAAGTCGAATATAATCGGATAACGGAAGGCGCGGTGCCCATCGATGGCGAATATCAAAGACCTCTTCATGACCCTGGACGTATCCGGCGACGGTGTGGATGAGAACGCCGTCGAGGTGCGCGCGGACTCGGTGCGGCAGGCACTTGAGCTCGCCTCGAACGATCTCGGAATAGATGTTTCCCTTCTTGACTACCAGATTCTTGAAAAGGGTACAAGGGGCTTTCTCGGATTAGGAAGGGCTCCCTACCGCGTACTTGTGTCTCCCCTGGCGGGTCTGCGCGAGCATGGAGAGCTTGAAGCCCTTGAAAGCAAGCTTACCAGGGAGCACGCCACGGGCGCCAAGGCCGATGCGGACTCGACTTTCTCCATACGAGTGATGAAAAGCGGGATATGGTTTACCGTGACGCCGGTGAAAGGGAAGGGAAGACCCGTGGCCCTCGAGGAGGTCAATAACAAGCTCTATTCCATGAAGATAATGCTGGAAGATCCCTCGAAGATAGAAAGGGAGGTCGCCCGGGCATCGGGGAAGCCGGTGAGGATAGGTTCCTGGACCTCGAATCCGGAATATGACGCTTCAATGAGCATCGAGATAACCGAGGATGAAATGAAGGCCTTCATCCATTTCGTCCCCCCCCGTTTTTCCGGGCGGCATATCGAATACGGGGAGGTGATCGAAGCCCTCAAGAAGTCCGATGTAAAGACAGGCGTCAAAGAGCAGGAGATCAAGGATTATCTCGAGCGAATGGATTACAACAGGCCCCTTCTCGCGGCCGAGGGCGTCAGGACCGTAAATGGAAAGGACGCCTTTGTCGAGTACAAGGTCAGGGTGGACGCGAAGGACATTTCATTCGAAGAGGACGAATCCGGAAAGGTCGATTTCCGGAACCTCGAACTTCTGGAGAACGTGGTCGTGGGCCAGCTCCTTGCAGTGAAGGTCCCCGCGGAGCAGGGAGTACCGGGAAGGACGATTACAAACAGGCTTATGCCCGCCAGGTCAGGCAAGGACTTGAAAATTCAGCATGGCAAGGGAACCATCCTCTCCGCGGACGGGACCGAGTTGACCGCGGAGATAAACGGGCAGGTGGTATTCAAGACAGGGCGGGTCAGCGTGGAGCCGATTTACGTGGTTAACGGAGACGTGTCGCTTGAAACCGGTAACATCGTCTTCCTCGGTTCTGTTATTATTTCGGGCAATGTGCAGGACAACTTCGAGGTGAAGGCGGCAGGTAATATCGAGGTGCGGGGAACGGTGCAGAAGGCATATCTGGAAGCGGAAGGGGATATCATCATCTTCCAGGGAATAATCGGCCGGGAAGAGGCGAAGATCGAATCGACCGGTGGCACGGTATACGCGAAATTCATCCAGAACGCGAGAGTCTTCGCGGAAAACGATGTGATCGTTCCCGAGGGCATCCTGCACTCGAATATCGACGCGGGCATCCGGGTCCTCTCCATGGGTAAGCGCGCCCGGATACTCGGAGGAGTTATCCGTGCGGGAGAGGAGGTCAATGCCCGCCTCCTCGGTACGGACGTTTCCACGCGCACCGAAATACGCGTGGGCATCCATCCCAAGGTTCTTCAGCAGAAAACGGATCTTACCGCCATGAAGGTAAAGATCGAAGAAGAGCAGGTGCAGCTCAAGCTTAATATCAGGACGCTTGAAACGCAGAAACGGAACGCCGGAAAATTGCCGAATGATAAGGAGAAGCTCTTCAAGGACCTTCAGGCCCGCAACGCCAAGCTTAACGAGCGTATGGAGGAGATCAGAGGCGAGCTCGAGGAAGTGAATTCGTACATACAGATGACGGAACAGAAGGGTAAGGTCTGCGCCGAACGGACCGCCTTCCCCGGTGTCGAGATATTCATAAAGGACGAGAATTATTCCCTGAGGGACCCCTACAATCATGTGAAATTCTCCCTGGAGGGGGACAAGATCCGGATTTCTGATTATGAGTCCCCGGTCGGGTATGAGGGCAGGACCCTGGTGATGAGGAGAAGGCGTTAGGGAGCGGCCCATGACAATAAGGCCGATAGATTTGCAGAGCAACATTTCCCAGTTGACAGAGGTGGGCCGTAGCGAGCAGGCGCGCACCGAGGCTCTGATCGAACAGCAGCACCTTCTTCAGAAGGAGTCGGGAGAAAAGGCACGTCTTGTCAACACGAAGCTTGAAGAGGCGAGAAAAGGGGAAAACGCGGTCATTCAAGACGAGCAGAAAAAGGAAGAAAAGCGCCGTGAGGAGTCCCGTCAGGAAAGAGGCGGCGGGGGGAAGAAAGGCCCGCACGCCGGGTTGAGTGTCGATGACCGGATGGGGAATATCATAGATGTTCTGAAATGATTCCAGCGTGGGACCCATGATGGAACGGGGCGACCCTCGGGAGGCATACCGGTTCGGACGACGCGCAATGTAGAATTTCAGGCAGCACTGCTGTCGCCATATGAGACATAATGCAAGACGATTCAGGGGGAAATAGAATGCAATTTTTCTTTTTGCTTTTATTCAATGTTTTCCTGGGGGCCGTTCTTTATCTGATCATCAGCCTGAAACTGGAACGGACCGCGACCGAATACCGCGAAAGACGTTTCAGGAAAGAAATGGATGAAATCATCAGTGAATTCAACCTGACTGCAGAAAGAAACATCACGATACTTGAGAGCCGCATACGCATTATGCGGAGATTGCTCGAACAATCGGGAGACCTGAAGTCGATCGATCTCGTCATGGAAGGGGAGGAGCGGGATCCGGCCCCCGTACTACGACGTGAAGCCGAAGGAAATCCCGTACAACCCTCGCATGATCGAAATGGGGAGTTGGACGGGGCGGTAATGAAAAGCGCGGGAAAGGCGGCCCTCGTTGCGGGCCATGCGGTAAAAAAAGGCTTGCTATTATTGTTTGATAGGTTTATTGCTATTTTTCCGCGAACGGAAACCGGGCGAATCCAATTGCATGCCGATAGCGGAGAAGACGATGGCCCTCTGACGATACCGGCAGAGGCCGGGCCAGAAGCCCGGGAATGCGTCCCGGTTCTCATCGAGAAGGACATGCGTGTCATCGCACCAATGTCAATTGCAGAGCCGCCGGCTGAAGAGCGAAAGCCGCTTACGGAAAGCGAAATCGAGGAGATTGTCGGGAAATCCGAAGACAAGTACGCCATGGTGTCGATCCTGTTCGAAGGGGGATGCGGCATTGATGACATATCAAGACACTCGGGAATTCCCGCGGGGGAGGTCCGGCTGGTCTTGAACCTTAACAGGCAAACATCCACAGACTCATACTGAAGCATGGTTGAAATATCCCCGGGTGCTGTGCGGGGCGGGGGATTCGAATCATCCGGAGGGTATGGAGCAATGGCTCCCTCGGGACGGGCGAATGATTTCCGCCTGCAGTCGATCTTCCGATCGTGGACCGTGCGTGAATGGATTATGAATAGTGTGTTTCGAGGTGAAGAAGGATTGGAATCGACCATAAAGCGGCTCACGGAAGAGGAGTTCAATTTATTCGCGAAGCTTATCTATGATGAGAGCGGCATTTATCTGAAGGACTCGAAAATCACGCTGCTTTCGAACAGGCTGCGGAAGCGTCTCACCGCCCTCAGTATAGTGGAATTTTCGGATTATTACAAATACATGCAAACTCTACCGATGAAGGAAAAGAATAACGAGTATGAAAGGCTCCTCGATGTCGTTTCCACGAATGAAACCTATTTCTTCAGAAATGAGCGGCACTTCGATGCCCTGTCACAGGAGTGCCTTCCCGAGCTGGCGAGGGTCAAATCGTCGAAAAAACTCCGTATCTGGAGCGCAGCCTGCTCGACGGGAGAAGAGCCGTATACCATCGCGGTGTGCGTCAGGGAGAACCAGCACCTGTTTCCCGGCTGGGACATAGAAATACTGGCGACCGATATCGCGCCTTCGGTCCTGGACTTCGCGGTGAAAGGGGTGTATTCCGGCCGGAGAATCGAGAAGGTCCCGCCGGTCATATTAAAGAAGTATTTCACTCCCGGCCCGGACGATCCGAACTCATTTGCGATCAACGAAGACATAAAAAAAATGGTCGAATTCAGATATCATAATTTTTTCAAAAGCCCATTCCCAAAAGATATTGACATTATATTTTGCCGAAATGTCATGATCTATTTCGACAAAAAACACCAGGTGGAGTTGGTGGCCAATTTTTACCAGTGCATGCCAGAATACGGGTATCTGTTCATCGGCCATTCTGAGACGCTCCACTCGATATCAGAAAATTTCAGCTATAAAAAAATTCTGGACGCGCCGGTGTACGTGCCGAATCCCAGGAGATAGAGAATGGAGTTTGATTTCATTAATGTGGGGATAGCCGAGTTCGGCGTATCCGAGGCGCCGAACATTTTGCGGACCATTCTCGGATCATGCGTCGGCATCTGCCTCTACGACCCGAAATCGAAAGTCGGCGGCATGTCCCATATCATGCTCCCCTCGCTTAAGGACAGTTCGAAATCGATGAAGAAATACGCCGACACCGCCATCCCGATGATGCTTGAAGATATGGAGCGGCAGGGAGCAGCGAGAGGCAGGGTGAACGCGAAGATAGTCGGGGGTGCGAAGATGTTCAGCATGTCGGAGAACAGCGTCATGGGGGAAATCGGAAATAACAATATCGCCAAGGTGAAAGAGGTATTGAAAGGTCTCAGTATAGCACTTATCGCGGAAGATACGGGAGGAAATTACGGACGCACCATTGACTTCTATCTGGACACGGGCAAGGTAAAGATAAAATCGATGGGCAGGGAAGAGAGGGTCATATAGGCACATACATGGAAAGCATGACTGGTTACGCCTTTACTGAAGACGGCACAGCGCAATTTTCATATTCAGTCGAGATCAAGTCGCTCAATTCACGCTACTGCGAAGTCTACGTCAATCTTCCACGGGTCATTAAGAATGAGGAACATGAGCTCCATACACTTTTGAAAAAGCGCTTTGTACGCGGCAAGATCGAGTTGAATGTCGACATCTACGATTGGACGGTTGAGAGGCCGGCGGGGGTCAACGCCGCCATGATAAAGAAATATTACGTCGAGCTTGACCGCATCATGAAGGAACTCGGCCTGTCGGGACCCCTGCAATTCGAATCGATACTGGCCCTCGACGGGGTGAGCCAGCGGGAACGAACCGTCATCTCGAGACAATCGCGCACGCAGCTTTACGCGGGGATAGAAAAGGCGATCCGAAAAACCGAAGAAATGAGGCGCAGAGAGGGGACAGCTGTTAAGAAGGACCTCGCGGGGCTCCTGGCAGAATTGACGGGGAGTATCTCGTTGATCAAGGGCCTCTCGGCAAAGACGGCAAAGGAGAAAAAAGAGGCGCTTAAGAAACGGATAGAGACGCTGATGGGCTCGAAGATGGAGGATATTCGTTATTATGCGGAGGTGGCGATACTCGCCGATAAAATCGACATAAACGAGGAGATCGTGCGCTTCAGGGACCATATCGGAAAATTCGGCTCGCTGATGAAAGGCGGTGGGCAGACCGGAAAAAAACTTGATTTTTTGGCGCAGGAGCTCTTTCGCGAGATCAACACCATCGGCGCGAAGACCGGAAGCTCCGAGATTGCGCATCTTGTGGTGGATGTGAAGAACCAGATTGAAATGATACGCGAGCACGTGAGGAACCTGGTCTAGCGCGTCGCGGCACAGGGCCCGAACATGCGGTATCAAGGGAGACCGGAATGAAAACCACGCTTATCAATATCGGTTTTGGAAACGCGGTTGTGGCGGAACGGGTGGTTGTGGTGATCACGCCGGCATCCGCGTCGGGGAAACGCCTGAGGGAAGAAGCGAAGGAGAACAGCCTTCTTGTAGACGCCACGCATGGAAGAAAAACCCGCGCGATCATCGTGATGGACAGCAATCACGTCATACTTTCGGCCATGCAGCCGGAAACGATAGCGAACCGGTTGATGAGTATTGAAAACGAATGATCTTTCGTTGGTGATAAGCGCCCCGTCCGGCGCGGGCAAGACCACCCTGATAAGGGGGTTTCTTGAATCGGACGATACGTTCGCGTTTTCGATATCGACCACGACGAGACCGCCCCGCACCGGCGAAAGGGACGGAAAAAGCTACTATTTCGTGGATGATGATCGGTTCCGCGCGATGATCGGGGAGGATCGATTTGTCGAATGGGCCCTGGTCCATGGAAGGTATTACGGGACAACCAAAAAAGAGATTGACAGAATACGGAGTGCTGGAAAAATTCCGGTATTCGACGTGGATGTGCAGGGTGCCAGGTCCTTGAAAAGCGGGCCCCGGGGCGGAGTGTATATTTTTATCGTTCCGCCTTCACGACGAGAGCTTGAAGCGAGGCTGCGCAACCGGCAGAGCGATTCCGAAGAGCAGATACAAATCAGGCTGCGCAACGCAATAACCGAACTTTCGGCCTATACTGAGTATGATTATATCGTCGTCAATGACGACATTGAGAAGGCCCTGTCCCGCCTGCGCTCTATCGTGATCGCGGAGCTTTGCAGGACGGACAGGTCGAGACATCTGATTAACGGCATTCTGGAGGAAAACCGTGATAATTCCCTTGAATAAGCTGCTTACCTACAGCGAGAACAAATATATTTTCACCCGCGCATCGATGGATGCCGTTGAAAAAATAGGAAATATGAAGAAGTTCCCGCAGGACGATTCGAAGTGGAAAGTGGTTCCTCATATCATGAAGCTGATGCTTGAAGAGGATCTGCATTTTGAATATCACGGGGATGATGTCAAGGAATAGGCGGTCATCACCGGCGATGTAAAACATGGCGGGTGCGCGGTTATTCTGGGACCCACGGCGGCCGGAAAGACCGGCGTATCACTTGAAATGGCACGGGACGAATTCGAGATTATATCTGCAGATTCCGTGCAGGTGTATAAATATCTCGATATCGGGAGCGGGAAACCGGAACCCTCTGAGCGTGAGCGGGTTTGCCATTATCTTATCGACCGGGTCGAACCCGATTATCCATTCACCGCCGGTGATTTTTGCCGGGAAGCGAATGCCGCTCTGCAGGAAATCATGGGTAGGGGAAAGCTCGCCATGATGGTCGGTGGAACGGGACTGTACATTGATTCGTTTTTCCAGGGCCTTTCCGACATTCCCGATGTTTCAAAGGACATTCGAGAGATTCTTCGCGATGAAATGAGGGAACGCGGCCCGGAAGCATTGCATGAAGAGCTTCTGAAAGTCGATCCCGGGTTCGGGGAGAGGATTTCCTCCCGCGATACCCAGCGGATAATGCGCGGTCTTGAAGTATATCGTGGGACCGGAAGGCCTCTCTCGAGTTATTTCAGAGACAGGCGGCACAACAGGCCCGGGGGCCCACTCTATATAGGGATTTTCGAGGAGCGAGAGGTTCTGCGGAAGAGAATTGACCGGCGTGTAGAGACGATGATGGCGCGGGGTCTGGTCGAAGAAGTGCGGTCGCTGCGCGAACGGGGATACGGGCCAGGCCTGAAATCGATGAGATCGATCGGATATGCAGAGGTGAACCGGCTTCTCGACGGAGAATCGGACATGGCCGATACGGTGAATAAAATCAAGACCGTGACGAAGCAATACGCAAAGCGGCAGATGACATGGTTCGGGAAAAACGACCGGATCCAGTGGTTTAAAAATACAGATATGAAAAGAATAGACGCACTGATCCGGCAATGGCTGGATGGCCGGGAAAAATAACGCAGGCAAAGGTCAAAAATAATGGCAGGACATTCGTACAATCTTCAGGATCATTTTCTCAACACGGCCAGAAAAGAAAAGATAGAGTTGAACATCTATCTGGTAAACGGTGTGCCTATACGGGGGCGTGTTCTGAGCTTTGATAATTTCACGCTTCTTATGGAAGTGGAGAAGAAGCACAATCTCATTTATAAACACGCGGTATCGACGATCGTTCCATCAAGGCCGATACCGTACAAGGATGAGGATAAATAACCGTCGTGGAGCCGATTCAATGAAAACTACACTACGAAAAGTTTTTGTGATTCTGATCGTCGCTTTTACGGCCCTCGTGCTCTTTTTTTCCATCTTGAAAGTAGACCCGAATAGTATCTGCGTGATACGTGATCTGCGAACGGGGGAGATGGTTAAAATCGTCAGGCCCGTTGTCGGCAATTATTCAATCGCATGGCAGGGGGTGTTCCCGTGGTGGTTCATTGTCTACGAAGTGCCTGCCCGTCGTGTGGTTGAATTCAACGCCGTGATCGTCATTACGGGTCTTGAAGAATCGAAGAAAGAACGTTATCATGTGAATATCCCCGTCCGGATGAAATATCGGATAGACACCGAACAATTCACCGATGCAGGAAAAATGGCCGAAAACGGGCGGGGCATTGATGAACTGGTCGGGAGGTACATCGAGGCACAGCTCCAGCGGGAAATGGCGCGGTTTCTCGCGCCGGTGTATCAACCGGAGGCCATTGCAGCGGATGTTGAGCCTGCCGTGGCACGAGCCCGGAGCGCCATTGCGGCAGATCTTGCCGCCCTGGGAATTCGCATCGATGACGTGAAGCTGCCGGGTACCGCTTTCATACCGGACCGCGCTCTTCACCTCGAGGGACTCCAGCATGCCGCTAACCTGCGCGTCATCGATAACATGCTGGAGAAGGATATCATCGAGGCTCGAAACAGGGTGGTGCACGAAAAGATAATAAGTGAGCAGTTTTACGAGAGGCTTAAGAAGATATCCAGGCTCATCAAAGCCAATCCCGACATCCTGAAATATATTTATATTGACAAAATGGCGGGCAATGTGAAGTTGATACTTTCGCCGGATTCCACTGGCGTTCCGCAGATGCTGGAGCTGGAGAAGGGGAAACCCTCGAAAAAGGTACAATCGAGGGAAATCGATAACTTAAAATAACAGCATGCCTCGGCATGCGATAAATAACCAACGAAACGGAGTAGAAAGAAGGAGCCGCATATGCCCTGTGGGAGAAAGAAAAAAAGGAAAAAGATAGCCAATCATAAGCGGAAAAAGCGCAGAAGAGCCAACCGTCATAAAAAGAAAATATGATCGTGATTGACTGAAAGAGATTGGCGGATCGACACGGGTGCCAATCTCTTTTGGTTTAACCGGTGTCGTATGGTGAAGAAAAAAACCTCCAACATTGTTCTCGATAACGCCCAGCACACGTGGAAGAAACGTCCGTCAGAGATACGGGGCTACCAGAGGACCTTCTACATCAACTCCGAGGATGGTGATTACCTCAGGGTCGATTATAATTTGAAGGAAAAGAGGGTCCGTCTCTACATGGAGATCGAGAGCGAGGGGGGTAATGCGTATTACTCGGTCGTCACCAGCGGGAAGATTACGGCAGAGAGGAGCGTGTCAACAGGGAGAAATTTCGGGTTTTCCGACAAATTCAGGGAACGCGCTGACATTTTCAACACCATCCCCAACCGCGAGGTCCTGAAGCTGATAAACCGGAATTACGGGATTCAGCGGGCCAAAGCGTCCGACAAACAGAAGCCGAGAACCGAGAAGGAAAAGCTGATCCGGGAGACCAAACGCCGGTACTTCAAGCGGGAAGATGGTGAAGGCGCAGGTGAAGCGAGCCGGTACGGGCGCGGCCTCTTCGGACGCATCCGACTCATTGATATCATCGATATTACCCTGGGGCTCCTCCTGTCAGGATCCGTTTTTCTGTATTTCAAATACAGCTACATGGCCATGGGTGCTACTGCCGCATTTTTTGGAATCATTATCGGTTTTGTGGACATGTTTTTTCGCGATCGCTCACCGAATTTCATCAAGGTCATGCTGTTTCTCTTTTCCGGCGGGGCTTTCTACATAAAGGGCTATTTCTTCTAAACCGGACCCGGCCGCTGAAAGGTCCATGCGGGCAATAATTCTCCCAGATGATGTATTTTATACTTGAAATGTAAATTCGATTAATTACATTATCCTAGTCGCATTACCATCGAAATATCGATACAATGCGACGGGCGGCTGGCCACTCCACGTACGGGTAGTGCTGATTATGGAAAAAAAGACGGATAATTACTTTTCCTCCCTCCAGATCGTATGTTTTAAAATCGGCAGCGAGGAATATGGAATAGACATTCTGCAGGTCCAGGAAATACTCAAACTCCCGAAGGTGACGAAGCTCCCCAAGTCGAAGCAATACATCATGGGGGTCATCGATCTGCGGGGTAAAGTGCTCCCCATCGTGGACTTGAGCCGCAGGTTCGACATCGAATCCAACAAGAACACCGAAAACAGCAGGGCCATCGTTGTTAACATCGGCGGTAAACGGGTGGGTCTCGGTATCGATTCGGTCAGCCATGTCATCAAGGTGAACGCGAATGACGTGGAACCGCCGCCTCCGGTCGTGCGAGGGATTTCGGGAAGGTACATCATAGGGATTGCGAAGATGGATGACGGCTTTGTGGTGATTCTCGACATCAACCAGCTCTTCTCCCATGAAGAAATCGGATCGATTGTATAAGGAGTCAGAAGGCGGCTGTCAGTATCGTTTCTATTTCGCTGGTGTTTACCTCCCTGGGCGTGTTTTCGATGAATGGATAGGTCACCGCCAGGTCGGCAACTTCCTTAAAAACAGCTTTTGGTATGTCATAATTTGAAAGCCGCAGCGGTATGTCGATATCTGCCGCGAGTTTTCGAATCCCCTCCACAGCCTTGATGGCTGCTTCGATAACCGTGATATCCTTCACGTCTTCCCCCATGACTTTCGACATCTGCACGTATTTCCCGGGAGACGACGTCAGGTTGAATTCCATGATGTGGGGAAGGATGATGCTCATGGCGCTTTCTATGTCGATGCCGGTTTTGGACACCAGGGCGAGGGATATGCCGAGCGTTATCGAGAGAAATGAAACCGCGAAGGCAATGCCCGACATCACGGAAGAGGTTGAGAGAAAGGTCCTCGGTGTGCCGTTCTGCGGTTCACGGTATGCGATGGGAACGTTTCTGAAGATCATGTCGATGGACTTGAGCGCGTACGTGTTGACGATATCGTTGTTTTTCTTGGATATGACGGATTCTGCGGCGATAGCAAGGGTTCCGATAGTGCTTTTCAATATCTTTTCATCCTGGCAGAGCAGGGTGATCAGCGGATCGACTATTGTGGCCGCGGGATAGAGAATGTTGTTGTGATATATTTTTTTTGATAAATCGTGAATTTCTTCCAGGTAGAACAGCGGCGCGATCTCAAATCCGAACATGGGCGATCCGGGCACGGTGATGAAGGTCATGGGGTCCCTGGCGAGGGTGGGACCGGAAAATAGATCATGGCAGAAGAAATAATTCGTCGCGAGAATGGAGAGTGCCTTGGCCGCATTGATCGACTCGATTCCGCCAAAGCCGATGATCAGGTTCGAGTTCGTTTTCTTTATGTAGGCCGCCGCCATGTCCACATCTTCCGTGTTTGTCGGAATGGGGATCTGATCGTAAACGATGCAGCCTATATCGGCGTCCTTCAACTGGCGGGCGATGAGTTCAATGACTGAGCCGTAGGTCTCGAGGTCGTTCGATGTGGTGACGAGAATGACACGTGACCCGAAGCGGGAAATTATATTCCCCATGTCCTTCGTCACGTCCGGCCTGATGTATATCTGGCTCGGGAGGTGAAAATCGGGTCTGATATCTGATTTCACCGCTGATGCTGTCCTTATGTTTTCGCATAAAAAAAGCGGACATATCCGCGCTATCTCCGCTTTTATCCCGTTAAACCGATGACCGGCGCGCTACTTTCTTGCGAGAAAGCTTGCTATCCTGTCGGCTACCATTTCCAGTATTTCGGGTTTGTCGAAATTATAGGCGCCCTGTGCTATTTGCTGTTTGATCTCGGTGACGCGTTCGGTCCTGATATCCGAAGAAGCCTTTACGACATGGGATATCTTCGATACCTCGGCGGCCTTTTTTCCTTCGGAAGAAATCAGAATGGAATCATTCTTCTTCGCAACTTTTGCTGAAGCTGAAGGACTCGATTTCTTCGGCTCGACGATATTGTTAATAGTGCCAATTTTATCGATTACCATGTCCATATCCCCTTTTCATTCTGTTATACTTATCGGCATTATTTGTCAATTCTTTAATATAATTTATAATTATGATGATATTCTTTAATATATGCATAATTGACGGAATGTCAAAAAAATTATTGAATGACACATGGGTAATATGAATTGAGGATACATTATAAGACTGATAGTGCGCTGGGAAAAGGGGACCCCGCCGATCGGTGGATCTCAAACCGGAAAACGCCACTGGACGATCGGGATCTCAATCGTCGGTATCGTTGAAGATGACCAGGGTGAATTCACCTTTCCGGTTGAAGGCCCGTTCTGCATCCATGAGTTCCCCGATGCGGGAGTAGATGAATTCCTCATGATATTTCGTCATCTCCCTGCCGATCAGGACCCTGGTATCCGTAAAGGTTTCGGAAATGGTCGCAAGAAGTTTGTCGATACGGTGCGGGGATTCATAAAGGACGATAATACCCTTCAGATTCTTGAGTGCGAGGAGCTCCTTTCTTCGCTTCCCCTCCTTTTTGCTGAGGAATCCTGCAAACAGGATCTGCTTTCCGTGAAAGCCGGAAACAGAAGCTATTGCCGACAGTGCGGAAGGGCCCGGTATGGGCGAGATCGGGACGCCCGCGGCCCTGGCCGCAGAAACGAGCCTGTTCCCCGGGTCGGATATTCCCGGGGTCCCGGAATCGGTGAGATAGGCGATAGACTTTCCGGAGATGAGGAGCCGCACGGCCTCGTCGATTTTTCCAGGCGAGGAGTGCGCGTGAAGCGACCTTGTCTCGGCGGAAATACCATAGTGATGGAGGAGCTTCCTGGTCTGCCGGGTGTCCTCGCAATACACGTAATCGGTTTTATCCTTTAACGTCGAGACAGCCCGGTAGGTGAAGTCTTCCAGGTTGCCGATGGGGGTCGCGACGATATAGAGGGTTCCTTGATCCATCGGAGAATGATGGGGTGCGCGGACAATTTGTAAACCAGTTTTTCACGGGACCTGAGGAAGGGAAGGTTGGGGCGACCCGTAGTGGAGGGAGTCCGGGGGTGGGGGATACACTTATTCGTCGCCCCCCCCGGTTTTAATTGCGATTTAATTATTTACTTGCAAAAAATGTGATCGGAAGGTTAATCTAGACTAAACACGGACTAGTTCGTCAATTTATATAATGGAAGGAACATGGTATGGATATAAAGGGGCTCGAGGCGTATTTCACCAGGGAAAAAATCATCCGAAACGGCATCGTGGCCTTCGCCTTCCTTTCAGCCGGGATCATCGTGCTGATACTGTTCTATCTGTTGGCGAACATCCCCGCCAGGGGAGGGAATCTTCAGTATTTTTTCCAGAATGCAGGGTATTTCCTGCTCTTCCTGGCCATTACCATGATATACGCTTCCATCCACCGCGGGAATGCCTCAGGGACCGGGCATTCGGCGCGCTCACTCGCCGTCTATTCAATAAAGAAGGGCCATCTGCTCGGAGCGGTTCTTCTCGGTTCCGTCCTGGTGATATTCGTCGCCGCCCTGACGCAGGCGCTCGTATCCTTCATCGGGTATATCCCCTATGCCGGACCGGCGGCCGTCTCGCTCCTGACACTTCCCATGTTCGCAATCAATTTCGCGGTAATTCTTCTTGCCGTGCTTGCATGGGTGCTGCTTCCTCCGATGGTCGGCGAAGGAATCGAGCCGCAACGGGCGCCGGCGGAATTCATCGCACTGGTGAAAACGAAGGGACTTGTCGTAATCGGCTACACCTTCGGGTCGTTGGTCGCATCCCTCGTCCTCTTCGCGCCCCTTCTGATGATAATCCGGTACGCGGCGGGGATTACCCGGGCTGCCCAGTGGAACATCGCCGCAGGGTACCCGCCGGTCTTCAAGTCGATCCTGAGGCCGTCGTATATAACTGATATACTCTCCAGGATAATGCCGCACACTGATCCGATCGCGGCTTTTCAGCAGTACGGCAGCAGTCTCTTCAATTATGTGGAATTGCTCGGCGCTGTATTGAAGATATCCTACGGGATCGCCCTTGTCGCTCTCATAGCCTTCTTCATGTCGCTGTTATTCAACTTCCTTTCCTATTGCTATGGACGGATTACACATGCAGGATAGGATGATGTCCGTACCCCGTGGTGATGCCTGAAAAAAAAACATGTCTCCGGGTTCTCGACAATCTGTCTGGGGGAGAATCTTCAGGGGGGAAGGCGTCCTGAGATCGTGAAGGGCGCCGCATTTGGCTGAGGGTGCGGGGATCCGGCCGGCCCGTCAGATTTTGCTTACCCTCACCATGTAGACCCCCTTGTCCGGTTCAGTAGGGCACTTGTTTTCACAAATTGCGCAGCCGATGCACAGCCCGGGTATGACAACAGGCTGTTTCACCCGCTTTCCCTTCACCGTGGCGTCTACCAGCCGGATGGCCTTGTCCGGAATCGGGCAGTGCTCCTCGCAGACGATACAGTTGATTCCCTCCGCATAGGGCGTGCATATTTTTTTGTCGAACAGAGCGAGTCCGATCTGGACGCGCTTTTTATCTTCGACGGCGAGCTCGCTGATCGCATCGGTGGGGCAGACCATTCCGCAGAGGTTGCACTGGTATTCGCAGTAGCCATGGCTCGTGTCAAGCTGGGGGGCCCATGCCCCGGCAAGGCCCGACTGGAAGGACGCGGGCTGGAGTACATTGGTGGGGCAGATTTTCATGCAGTTGCCGCACCGTATGCAGCGCTGGACGAACTCCCCTTCGGGAAGGGATCCGGGGGGTCTCAGGTTCGCGGCGGTGCCGGAGCGGATCCGTTTCCGGGGTAGTGGGCCGGCCAGGGCGGTTCGGAGCCCCGCGAAAAGGGTCGTGATTCCAAGAAGAAGGAATCGTCCGCGGGTAAGGGACGGCCCGTTTCCCGTGTCGTTGCTCTGACCCCGGTGGATTGCTCTGACCCCGATGGGTTGCTCTGACCCGTTCGATAGGGTATGCGGGAAGGGATTTCCCCTCTTGCCCCTGAAAGAGAAAGTCGATTTTCTTCCGGGGCATCCATCCATGCAGTCGAGGCAAAGTATGCATTCCGATTGTATATATGAATTGTCCTCCCGTATCGCGTTCATACGACAGAGGTTTTTGCAGATGCCGCAGCTCCGGAGGCAGAGATCGGTCGTTCGCCTGAGAAGTGAAAACCGGGAGGGGAGGGCGAGGGTGGCCCCCAGGGGGCATAGATAGCGGCACCAGAAGCGGCGCGTTACCAGGGTAAGTGTGAGAATAATTGCGAAAACGATGAGAATGACACCGGTGTGATTGAATTCCGGCGTGGTGATGCTGAGGAAGGACTCCCTCATCCGGTCATAGAGGGATTCTATCCAGAAGGGGTAATCCGACGTGCGAAGGAGCCTGGTCATGGCGCCGTCAATGGCGGCGTTGAATGCCGGATGGAGGGTGAAGGAGGCAGTACGGACGAATATGGTGATGGGATCGAAAAACCATGCCACCTGTAAGCCGGCGAGGGCGAGAATGAGGATGACCGCAAGGAGTCCGTATTTTACGTGGCGCAATGTGAGAGGCTCCCGTTCCTTTTTCTTTTTCGGAAAGGGCCTCGTGATGAGTGATGTAATGAAGGAGACGAAGTCAAGGAGTGCCCCGAGGGGACATATCCAGCCGCAGAAGGCCCTCCCGAAGAGAAGGGTGAGGGCCAGTGCGACGATGGAAAAGATGAGACCCGGAAGGAGGATACGCTCGGCGATGGAGGTGATGAACATCGCGAAGGGGTCGATTTTGAAGTAAAGCTCCGGACTGATGAATTCCGCGAGGGGGTACCGTGTCTTCCAGATGATGTACAGGAGGAGGAAGACGGAGATTCCCTGGCCGGCGCGGCGCAGGGCCGTCAGGTGCAAGGCACTCACCGGGTCATACCCTGACTCTGGTGATGCGCGCCCGATTGATATCGGTGGTGCCGAGGCCCATTTGTTCCGCCATCCGGATATGGCCGATATCCCCGGGGCGATGGTCGAAGAGGGTTGCGGCGTAGGAGTCGGCGAGGACGGGGTCCGTGCCGGCTATGACGGTTTTTACGGTTTTAACGTCACTCAGATTCCCTCCCGAAGGGCCGCGCTTCATGAGAATGCGGTACGCGTCGATAACCGTGAGATCGGGATTGATGAAGGCCGTGAGTTCTGCAAGTTTCCGGTCGATGTTCCAGTGAATCCGGCCCCGCATGCCTCCGCACACGCCCATCAGGTTTTTCATCGAGAGGGTTACTTTCGTAAGACCATGGTGTTTGGCCACGGGAACGTTGATGAAGCAGTCGCAGTGGACCGCGTCGCGGTAAATCGGCCAGGAGCCCATCTCGCTTCCCTTCGGGAAGTTTCCCGGGATGAAGCGTGCCTTGCTTATGTAGGAAATGCTCGCGCCGGCCTTTTTGGCGGCATCATGAATCTTGCTGTTGGTGTACGACATCGCGGCATCGTTGCAGGTATTGTCGAAGACCCGCACCCTGGCCGCTCCGGCCTCGAAACAGAGGCGCACAAGGGCCGCTATAACGTCGGGGTTGGTGGTTGCGGCGTACTCCGGGGCCCGGTTCCAGCCGATATTCGGCTTGATGACCACGGTATCGCCCTTCTTCACGAAGCGGCTCATCCCGCCCAGGGCCTCGACGGCCCTCCGGGTGATCGCTCCGGGGCTCTCGCCGCTTGCCACTGCGAGATCGCATAGGGTGTCGATCTTCCTCTTCCTTCGCGGCGGAAGCCCCCCACCCTGCGCAAAGGCGGAGGGGAGGAAGGAACGGGCCAGAGGCAGTGAGCCCAGGGCCGTTATGGCGAGGCCGCGTATGAAACTCTTGCGCGAGGTGTGCCTCGAGAAATGATTCAGGAAAGCGGTGATACCTTTCATTCGTTTCCTCCGAATTCGTCTCATGACGTTACTGAACCAGCCCGAATTGTTCCGCCCCCGGGAGGCCCGTGGGCGAATGCCCGGGGCGAAATCGTAAAGGGCCTCATATGCAACAGCGGGTATGAACTCCATCCGTCTTTTTTAGCTGAAAACGTGTGAAAAAAATCGCGTCGTGATGATGTTCCTCCGGACGAAGAATGCCGCCGCACGGAGAAAATCCTCACGCCAGGCAGCGGCATGGCATTCTGTACAATGTACTACATCCGGCGAGAAATGACAAAGATTTTTTTCAGGGCATCATTCAGCAGCGATGTAGTCATCATAACCTCAGATTGACACAGACTGACACGGGAATAATTATTGGAATAATCCATACTCAAACGATTATAAAGCAGAGTAACAGGCGACATTTCCAGGACAGTCTTTTTGAAAAATCAATTATGTAATGGGTGTTCAACGGCAAAAAATCCATATCTATCGCTGTCCATTTGTGGTCAAGTCATAATAAGGAAACCCCTGAAAATCAAATCAGGATGCTCATTGTTGGGCAGGGAAGGGGTAAAAAAGAATGTGACATTTTTGAAGTCCGGTTACTTCCGATCATGGGAAGTGTCAATAATTGATTGAGGAGGTAGATGGAATTCTATTTGACATCGCTCCCTCCCTGGTTCCAATGCCGTCATGAAGTTCACCGTTCTTGCACACGACATCGGTACAATGGCCCGGACCGGGAAACTCGTCACTCCCCGGGGGATCGTACGCACGCCGGTCTTCATGCCCGTGGCGACCAGGGGGGCGATTCGCGCGCTCTCCGGGCGTGACGTGGAGGAACTCGATTTTGATATCATCCTCGCCAACACCTATCACCTCTATATGCGGCCAGGGACCGATGTGCTGCGGCGCGCGGGGGGCCTCCATTCCTTTATGGGTTTCCACCATCCCATTCTCACCGATTCGGGGGGGTTTCAGGTCTTCTCCCTCTCCGATTTCTGCAAAGTCGGCGAAGGGGGTGTCGAGTTCCGGTCACCACATGACGGGTCCCTCCACGCCTTCACGCCGGAGTTGGTTCTCGATATTCAGAAGGCGATCGGGTCGGACATCATGATGCCCCTGGACCAGTGTACCGACTACCCAATCGACCCGAAGCGGTCCCGGGAGGCCATGGAGCGTACGGTATCCTGGGCGGAACGGTCCCGCCGCTACTGGGATCAAAACTTTGATCCCGGGGTTCAGGCCCTCTTCGGAATCGTGCAGGGAAGCGTATTCCCCGACCAGAGACGGGAGTGCGTCGAAAAACTGGGGGGGCTTTCCTTCCCCGGTTACGCCGTGGGGGGCCTCAGCGTGGGGGAGCCGAAAGATCTGTACCGTGAGATGGCCGCCTTCACGCTTCCCCTGCTTCCCGATGACCGGCCGCGCTACATGATGGGGGTAGGAAGCCCGATGGAAATTCTCTTCGCGATCGCCCATGGAGCGGACATGTTCGACTCGGTCATGCCCACACGCATCGCACGCAACGGCACCCTCTACACTTCGACGGGCAGGTTGAACATAAAATCCGCGGCGTACAAATCCGACTTCGGACCGATTGACGAATCCTGCGCCTGCTATGTCTGTTCGCGCTACACACGCTCCTATCTTCGCCACCTCTACCGCGCAGGCGAGATTGCGGCATTGATATACAACACGCATCACAATCTTTTTTTCATGAAGACTTTTATGGAAGAGGCGGCAAGGAGCATAGTTGCGGGTGAGTTCGGCGCAATGGTGAAAAAGTGGGATTGCCTTTACGGCGGGGGACCAGACAGCCGGAATTCGTAAAAATCCACCCGGCGGGGCGCCGTCAAAATAAATAATCTTGACATAAAAAATGGAACGAATTATAGTGTTGTGTGCGGGTACTATACAGATTGGGAAAATGAGGGGGCTTCTAGCACATGGACATATCGACCAGATCGAAGGGTGACGTCGTCCTGCTTGACATTGCGGGCGAAATAGACCTGTACAATGCGCCTGAGATCAAGGACATCATAAATAAGCTGATTGAAGAAAGAAGATACAATGTTGTAATCAACCTTGAAAAGGTGTCCTATATCGATTCATCCGGCATCGGCGCCCTGATATCGAGCCTTTCGAACCTTAAGAAGTACCAGGGGGGTCTGAAGATCATCAATGTTTTCGCATCGGTGAGAAAGGTCTTCGAACTGACGAAATTGACATCGTTTTTCGATATTTTCGATTCCGAGGAAGAGGCCGTTAATTCCTTTATCGGATAGCAGTATTCCCCGGAAATCTTACACTGAATGACAGTAGCAGGCGAGCCGGCCCCCGGTTTCCGGCAATGTGAAATGATAGAACGCCCGGAAGGGCGACGAGGGAAACAATTCCGGCCCCCTGAAGGGTTCTTCAACAACGACATTCAACCGCGAGCCTCCGAATATCGGCCGGCAGGCTCACCGTCCCATATACAGAAGGGTCGAAAAAAAATCGCACAGGCAGGCGAGGTCGTGATGATACGGACAAAAAAATTTGCACTTCTCATCATTGCAGGAACAGCGGTGTTTTTCTTCATGGGATGCCGTTTGAATCTTCCGGTTCGCGAGATGGCGGAAGCGAAAAAAGCCATCGCCGATGCCAGGAAGGTGAAAGCGGAAAAATACGCACCCCAGGAGCTGATATCGGCGCAGAAGAAGCTCCTTGCAAGCCACGACAGGGTTGCCACCAAGGATGTCGACGGGGCCAAAAAGTCGGCCGAGGAATCCGCGGCTCTCGCGCTGGCGGCCTATCAGAAGGCGATTCCCCTCCTGGCGAAGGACACCATCGCGATAGCCGAAAAGAGCATGGATGAGGCGGGCGAGGCATATGCCGAGAGGCTCGCGGTGGAGGATTATCGTGCAGCGGAGGATCTGCTGAAAGAGGCGAATGACAGCTTTCAGAACAGGAGCTATACGGAGGCATACGAGGCGGCGCTGCAGGCCGATGAAAAAGCGAAGAGCGCCCGGTCAACCGCACTCGGCATGAAGGAGACGCTCCGGGACGCAATCATAGAGGTGAAGCGCACCATCGAGGAGGCCACTAAGCTCGGTGCCCGCCGGTACACCCCCGACAGGGTCGCCCTTGCGGTGGAAAATGTCGGTATTGCGGAGACGGCCTACACTGGAAACGAGCTCAAGAAGGGATTTTCCGCCGTCGAAGTGGCAAAGCTGAACGCCGATGAGGCGCTCCTTGTCGCGCTGAAGGGCGCGGCTGAAGAGCGTTTCGGCGAGGCCCGGAAGGCGGTGAACGCCGCGGAACAATCGAAGCTGGCGGTCTCAAGAAAAGCCGAACTGGACGCGGCCAACGAGTCCCTCGAAGAGGCGAAGCTCAGGCTGGCCGAACAGAAATACCGGGAATCGATCGAGGCTTCAGAGGAAGCTCTGCGGCTGGCCCGGGCGGTCACCGGCGGGGACGCCGGGGCAGCGGAAGTCGCAGGCGGGGAGACGACCGCGGAAGAGGTGTCAGGGGAGAAGGAGTATTTCCTCTATACCGTGCAAAGGCGCCAGCGCTATAAGGATTGCCTCTGGTACATCGCGAAGAAATTCTACAAAGACGGAAGGCAGTGGAAGAGGATATACGAATACAACAGGAACAGGATAGCGAATCCGAACCTGATTCGACCGGGATGGGTGCTGAAAATCCCCACGTCTGCGGAATAGAAGAGCCAGATCACCAGCGTAATCGCGGGGGAACGGCGAAGATGACGTTTCCCCGCACCGCTTTCAGCCTTTCCTGAATATGTCTTGACTGAATTCACGGTATGCACTATCGGTTACAAGGGAAATTTTCCGGATCCTTGTGCGGTGACAACTATGTCAGGAGAGTGAGATCTCTTATAAGCCGCCGCGCTCAATGATCCGGGGATTGATGATTCGCCGCACTGTTGCGGTAACATTCGGATGGTGACTCGGGTTTCATGAAAAAAAAAGTGAGAAAAGATTCGGTGAAGCGCACGCCCGATATGCCGTCTGTTCACGATCAGGCTGATGGTGACCTTCATCCCCCCGAGGAGGAAGCGGAGAAAGCCGTTCCCAGGAAGCGTGCAAAATCAAAGCGAAAGGACGCCGCCGGCTACTCGGATTCCTCCATATCATGGTACCTCGACCAGATAAACAAGATACCCCTCCTCACCAGGGAGGAGGAAGACACCATGGCCCGTCTGGTCCGAAGCGGGGACGAGAACGCCAAGAACAAGCTGATCAAGGCCAACCTCCGTTTTGTCGTTTCCATCGCGAAGAAATACCAGACCAGCGGAATATCCCTTCTCGACCTCATAAACGAGGGGAACATGGGATTGATCAAGGCCGCCGAGAAGTTCGATCCGGACAGGGGTTTTCACTTTATATCCTATGCGGTCTGGTGGATCCGACAGGCGATTATCCTCGCCATATCACAGAAGGCGTCACTGATACGCCTGCCCCTGAACCGCACGGCGGACATACAGAAAATCGACAAGGTCCATAAAAAGCTCGAGAGCAAGCTTGGCCGGGAGCCTACCCCGGGAGAGATCGCCGAGGACCTCGACATGGACGATGAGGAAATCAACCATCTCAGGAACATCACACAGGACTATATATCCCTTGATTCATCCTACGGCGATTCTGATGACACGACGATAGTGAGCATGATCGTCGACCAGCGGGTCGATTCCCCGGACAAGAAGGTCCTGGACGAGTCCCTGAGCTCCGCGCTGGACGAGGTGCTCACGACCCTGCAGGAGGTCGAGAGGGAAATCATCAAGCTCCGCTTCGGTCTCGACGGCCATGACCCGATGTCGCTTCAGCAGATAGGCGACAAGTTCAATCTGTCGAAGGAGAGAATCAGGCAGATCGAGAAAAAAGCGATTCGGCGGCTGCGCCATCCCTCGCGGAGCCAGAGCCTCAAGAGCTTTTTACAGGACTGATCGATGCTCTATCTCATTGCCGGCTTCATTGCGGGCGCGGCCTCCGCGCTTTTCCTCTTCTTCCCGGCCCCCTGCCCGGAGATACTTCCGGAATGGTGGGGCGGGATCGCCGCCATCGACGGGATTGAAAAATCACCGCACGTTAAACCGGACCGGGCCGAGTTCTTTGTGCGGACCGGGGACACGGGATACCATATCCTGAAGGGGAACGGGGAAACCGCGGTCGCGGGCACGGTTGAGGGGGGGCTGGCGGCCTTCAGCGGGAACGGCCGTTTCCACGTGAAATACCAGAAGGTCGGCGATTACGTGGAGTTCTTCAATGCCGCCGGTGAGCGGTTCTGGAAGATCGATTCCCTGGAGTATCCCTACCTGTCGCATAACGGGAAGCTGATATTCCTGATGAACGGCGATCATTCCGGCATCCGGATCGCGGATTACAACGGGCAGGTCCTGGGAGGCGGCATATCGGGAAGGACCTGCACGGCACTCGCATTTTCCGACAGGAACGATTTCGGCGGGGCCGGATTCCTCGACGGGACCTATCATATCGCTGACGCCTCCGGGAAGATTCTCCACGGCGGCAGGGCCCCGGATGGGAACATGGTCAAGGGGATCGCCATCAGCGGGAACGGTCGCTACGCCGCGGTTCATTATGGCGGCAATCGGAAGGATCGCATCCGGGTCATCAACACGGAATCGGGCAGTTACGACGATGCCGGGCTTTCCCACGTCCATCATTCAAAAACATCCCTTCATGTCAACGACGAGGGGTTCTGCGTCATCCTTGATTCAGATCGCATGCTGCGGATCTCAAGGTCGGGGAGGGTCAAGGTGAGCATCGACGTTCCCGCCAAACGCCAGGGGCACTCGTCAGTCCGTTTCAACGGGGGTGTCTACGCGGTGACCTACACCATGTCGAACGGGGTTTCTGCGCTGATCCTTTTCAGGGAGGACGGGACCGTCCTATTTTCGAACGAGTACCCCTCCGAGTCGTTCCTCGACGCCTCCCTCGGCGGGGGGCTCCTTCTCCTGCGCGGGTCGGACAATCTCTTCTGCTACAGTCTCGCGCGCGTCGCGCGCTGACAGGGCTTCCAGCTGACCACCTGCAGGGCGGCAGGGCCGTTGATCGGTCAATCGATCAACCATCCTTCGACACACCCTCCTTCAACAGGAAAAGACACTCCCCGATATCGTACTGTTCCGCCTCCAGACTCAGAATGAGGCTCTCAAGGGAGCCGGCGAAACCGGTCCTGCCCCTTTTCAGGGAGCCCTCCATGAGTATCCGGGCCTTTCTTATCGCGATTTCAAGGGCGTGAACCCGATAGTTATCGGGGAGTTCGTCCCCGTGGAGCGCCATGAGCTTTACGATCGAGTAGAGGCGAAAGCGGTCCATGCCCCAGTGGAGGGACGATAGCTGGTCCGGGTGGCCCCCGTGGCGTATGACGTGCGCCTCGGGTATGAGCCCCACCCGTTCATCTTTCGTTATCCGGAGCCAGAGGTCGTAGTCTTCACAGGCGGGGAGGTCTTCATCGAAAAGGCCGTGCCGGTCGAAGAGGGGGCGGGCGACCGCAACCGCGGAGGGGCTGATAAGACAGAGTTCGAGGGATTCGCTGAAGATGGCCCCCTCGCGCTTCATGTGCCTCCGGCGCGGATTGACCCTTCGGCCCCTGCGTATCCATGTTTCCTCCGTCTGGTGGATCCTCACCTCCGGGCGTTCCCGGATGTAGCGGGCCTGCCGCTCCAGTTTTCCCGGGAGCCATCGGTCATCGGAGTCGAGGAAGGTGATCCAGGGTGCGGTGGAAACCCTGATGCCGTCGTTCCGCGCGGCGCTCACCCCGCCCCGGGCGCGGCGGAGCCAGGTGACCCTGCCGCGGTACTCCTCTTCAAGGCGAACCGTGCCGTCCGTGGAGCCGTCGTCCACCACGAAAAGCTCGTAGTCCCGGAAGGTCTGGGCGAGGACCGAGTCGATGGCCCATCGCGCCATTTCGTGGCGGTTGTAAACGGGAATGATGACGGAAAAAAGGGGCATGGGCGCCGTCCAAACGAAGAATATCCTTCGATATCGATCTCGAACTTTCAGCCTTGCGTATCCGTGGAGTCAAGTTCTTTCTTTAGAGACAACAACGGGGTGCTCCTTTTCACCGAAGCATTATTGGCTCACTTGCCCCATAAAAAATCTTCCATTAACTACGTCTTCTTCGTTCCCCCTCCATGTACCTGCGGACGAAGGAAACCGTACCCGCCTACCGGCCCGGGCTCGATCGAAAATCGGCCTACAAAAACGTATGGCTGAGGCACTGGCGCGACCTCCGGTCAATATATCCTGAACGCTTCGCTCACCACTACGGAGAGCTGACGTCTGAAAAGTGTTTTGAGGTGTCCAAACTCCTTTCGTGTGGTGACTACCGAAACGGGTTCAGGAAGCATGAATGCCCGGAGTGCGGCACGGTCATGATGGTCCCCTTCACCTGCAAGTCGCGCCTCTGCCTTTCATGCTACCGAAAAAAGCTCTACGGCTGGTCCATGGGCCTGTCGCACATACTGCATACGACTCTCACACATTTCCATGTCACCTTCACCCTCCCTGGCCCGGTGACGAAGATTCTGTTCGAGAAGGATTTTCCCTGCGAGGAGATGATCACCACGGCGGCCGGCGTGTACTGGAAGGAGCTCCTGAAAAGCGCCGGGAAAAGGGGCCGCGAATGGCAATCGGGCGGCATCGCCACGGTCCACAGATGCGGCAACTCCCTGAACTACAATCCACACGTCCATCTCATCGGCACGCGCGAACTGGTCAATACAACCACGGGCGAGATATTGCGCTCTCCACTTCTAAACTACCGAAGGATACGCTTCACGTGGATGAATGCCGCACTTCGTCTATTCCGTAAGTATGGCATATTTACCGAAGAAGAAGTTCGTGATATCAGGGAGCGCTATAAAAACGGCTTTCATGTTCATCTACAACCGATTATCGGCACCAATAACGAAGTATTATTTCGCACTGCGGAATACCTTGCAACCGGATATTTCCACAACAGCATGATAACACGCGTGGACCATGATAACAAGAAAATAACCTTCAGATATAAGAGCTGGGTTGATCGCAACACGAAGGAAAAGACCTATTCGGAAATGACCATGGACATCTATGAGTTCATGGCCCGTATGCTCTTTTATCTCCCTGATAAGCATCGTAAAGCGATACGATATTATGGGATATACGCGCATGGAATTAAATACAAGCTTGACCGGATAACGCGAAATACTTGGGCGAAGGCCATTCAAAGTTCCTTCGACACAAATCCAAAGATCTGTCCCGACTGCGGCGCACAAATGATCGAATCAGTTGTGTTTGCGTACTTTGCCGACCGTGAATGGAGGAAACTCTGGAAGACCCACCTCCTGGTGGGCGGCTACTTCAGGATGAAACGGGGGCCGTGACAAAATCATCATGCCGTCAGATACCGGAACTATTTCTTATCTTGCATAATGAGCGCTGTTGCAAAGACTGCGGAGGTCGTTTTTTTCATATTTTCGGCGTGAATCCCCTTTTTTTCACGGCGCGCGAAATTTTAAGTACCCTGTCCAGCAGTTTTTGCTTGTCAAGGATCTCCTCGTGTGCCATTATCACTACCGATAAAACCCATTGTGTCGCCTGGGCCGATACTGGACACGGCGGAAATTCCTTGATAATTATATGAAGAAGAATATATTCAGACCGGTACAGCCATCAATATTATTTTTTTTATAATAATTATAATCCTAATTGCAGGTCCCTATCTTGGTGTTAGATTCTATGATGAAAAGTAATGAAGATTCTCTGCTGATTTTAATTATATTATATGCTGCTTATTCTCCCCTTACCATAATGATGATCGTTTTTTTAAAGAAAATATTTTTCAAGTTATATACTTGTGACGGTGAGAGGCCTGCTGTTAAAATATAGAAAAACTATTGAAGAGATTGAATGGTCAAAGGTGAACTCAATTCATTATGATTATACACTGGTATCAGGCAGTAGATATTCAGTCATTTATGAAGTGAAATATTACAATAAAAGTTTCAGATTTAACACCCTGATGAATGGCAAGAGAAACCTCAACAATTAAAGATATTACAGAGATTTAACGCCTTTCAAAAAAAGGCCTTTTCTTTTGAAAGTTACGGTCTTTATCTCAGCAAAAAAAAATGTCAAAACCTGATACATGATATCACCATGTATAGCGGTAGAGAACCAGAAAGAGAAAAAAATCTCTTCTAGATAATCTCCATTAAACATATAGGACTTTGCTCTACCATAAGGTCCTGGTAAGAGACCTAATGAGTTTTATGTAAGATTTAAGCACCCTGTCCCAGAACTATTCCTGTTGACATGGTCCGGTAGTGGTTCAGATAAACGGCATTTAGGTCGCCTTGGCAGGCGTCTGATAAGGCGGAAATTCCTTGATGAATAAAATCTGTTAATATCGAAGGATTCACCTTACTCTTCGGTACCGGCCCAAGGGACACAAGTACAATTATCGCAAATTGATTTTTTGTATTGTATATATAATTATGGTGTTTGCAAAAATAATGTTATAATATTAGTAGAAACAAATAATAAATGGAGGAAATGAGTAGTATGGAAAATCTTCAAATCATTGTCACTATTGGCAGTATATTGATTGCATTGGTAAGTCTGGTGACGGGTTTTATATTACAATATGATGCCAAAGAAACGAGAGAACTAAAGAGGAAAAATAAACAATTATCTGGAAATTTAAAAAAGGCTGTTAAGGCTATTCAGGGTTATCAGTTGATTGAAAATAAGTTGGCAAAAACACAAAATACTGAAGTGGCGTTATATAGAAAAAAGATCAGAAAAGATATAAACAGTTACTTTGATAAAGATTTTCTAGTACCAACTCATATTGATCAATTGGATCAAAAATTAAATTCATAAATACATTATTATTATCAATATATTCTTTTTGTGTTCTGGTTTATACTGTCCATTTAATATTCATAGAACGTTTATAGAGACTGGAAGGGCGTCATTAGCAAAGGCTCTGACTCAATAGACAGAAGTAGAGTTATTGGAAATTGAATTAAATTGGATAGTACCTCTGCATGAATAAGAAAACATAAAACCCCGCTATTATACGGGGTTTTATGTTACTGTGATATTTTTCAGTATCTATTTGAGCCCGGAAGAGTATCGCGCAAAACAATCATGTCAAGCGGCTTGACAAATGGGGAGCACTACACTTTGGCACGGTAAATAAAAGCCCAGATAACTCTAGGCTTTTTATTTTTAAATTATTGATTAAATCAAATTATTACTAATTCTACTCCACCAATTCTTTGACAAGCAGAGCAAAATTAATCGATACTCAAACATAAAAATGCTATATTTACTCTTTCTTTAAAAGCACCCACTTGTTCATGGCAAGTATTAGAACCATTGTGGCAAAGACACCAAACAGTCCAAGATAAAGGAACAACAGCTCTTTTTTGAGAACATCAAACATTCCCTTGATGGTCTCACCTTCTTCTATGTTATTTTTCAATTCTTTTTTCTGGGCAAGAAATTCCTGAAAGTATTGGTGATATGGTTTAACATAACAAATCCCAAAGACCTGAATAGGAATTTTATTGTTGGTATAAACTTCAACCCCTGCTTTTTCAGCTTTGGATAGATAATCATTAAGACCATCGGCAAAATCATCATAATCACTCTCTTCTATATCATTCAGGCTTTCATGAGACTTGATATATGCTTGAAGCTTTAAACTGCTCTATTTTCTTTTTTACTTGTTCCTTCATATTTCCAACTTTTTCTTTCTTTTCTTCATCATCTTTGAATTGCATGGTTTCAATATCTGCATTCATTGCTTCATCAACTTTGGCTGAATATTTAGGTATTACTTTTTCTACAATTTCTTCAGCCACCAGTTGTTGTTCACTCTTGGGACGCACCGATTTGGCATTTTTTAATTCCTCTGATCCGGCTGGAAAATAATCAGAGAGATAGAATTCTACAACTGGGCTTTTTTTCTGGAAAGCCGCAACAATATTAGACTTTGAATAGTCATAGAATGACAACAAAGCTGTTAGTACAAACGCAAGCACCCCAAGACATCCCAAAAGTCCGGCTCCCGATAAAAGAATGATCCCAAAAATTTTTGTTATACCCTTTAGTTTGTCCAGAATCTTTTCCATACAAAACTCCTTTAAATTTATATATTTTTTAATCTTTCAGGAGACTGCGTTATATAAACAATAGCCAAATTTATAATATCTGAAATATTATAAATTTGCGGAACTGTCCCGCTTACAAATAATGCTTTTCGAGTGGAGAATGAATACTATCATACATCTAATTGTTATGCTGTCAACTGCTATTTACTTAATTTAATTTGTGCTAAATTTAAAGTGATTGGGGGATCTAATCGAATATATATATTCGAGTTGGAATTCTTTATTTATTAGACCATTCCATCTTTAAGCCGGTTCTGAATTATGTTATTGACAGAACAGATTTGTTATGTGCTTATTAAATAATACACATTCACCAAGTATAATAAGAAGTCAAAAGACAAAGATCAAAAACAGAAAGACAGCGACAAAGCCAAGGCGGCGCAAAATAACAAGTCTGAGCAAGAAGCTAAAAGGGTTAATTTGGGTAAGGCTAAATAATATTTTCCGTCAACCAAGAATAAAAGAGATTGGCATTTTCAAGGCATTGTTTCGGACGCCAAATATGTTTATATTTGGCGATAGTTAATCCGAGACGAGTTTAGATAACGCCTATTCAGTATCATTGGCTTGTACTGAAGATGTTGTAGATTCCACATATATTATATTTCATAAGGATTCAATATGAAAATACTTAATATTCTTTTGTTAATATTTGTGGTACTTATAATATTTACTGATACATCAATGGCCAAAGAAAATATATCAAAAGATCAATTACCTCAATTGAACCAAGGTTGCTACAGAAGACTTGCCATCGGTATTATAATGAAAAAGTCTCCATCAAATCAAGTAATAATTAGTGATATAATAAAAGGTTCTCCAGCAGATGAATCTGGATTAAAGGTTGGTGATATACTTAAATCAGTTGATAATAAGCCAATAACCGTTAGGTATGATCTGATAGAAGCCTGTTCTTTGAAAAATTATGGTAATGATATTGAATTGGAAATTATTAGAAAAAATTCTATAAAAAAGTATAAAGTAAAATTATTAATATCATTTGATATTCAAACTTTTGCTGAAGCTATTTTTAAATACATTTATAGCGACAAGAAAATGTCATTAGTTGTTGTTGTATCTGATGTCAAATATATTGGAGCAGGCCCCACTAATCTAAAAGATTGGAAGGAAGGTGTTAAGAATTCTTTACTAACTGGCTATGAAAATATCATCATGACTGGCTTTAGAGATGAAGAGGACTTTACACTTGTTGATAGAAATAAAACCTCTGAAATATTAAAGGAAATTTCATTATCACAAACCGGACTAACATCATCAGGCTCCATGCACAAAATAGGCAAACTACTAAATGCAACCCATATACTTTTTATCGAATTTAGCCGATATCAAATTCCCAAAAATCCAGATAAAGCAATTGATCAAACCACAAGACGTTTGATCGAAATTGAATCAGGAAAAGTCTTGTCAAGTGATGTAATCAGACTTGAATATTCTGATTAATAGAGGGTGTTGGGATTCTGGTTTAAACGGCAATGACTCCGTTACACTATCTCTACAATCAATGGTAGATTATAGATTAAAGATGCAATATCTTCTTGAGGAGTAAAATAATGAGAAACCTTGTAATATTATCAATTCTATTGTGTTCACTATTTGTCTTCAGCAGTTGCAAAGATTCAAAGGGAATTATCAACTCTAATCGTGGCTTAGTATTGCGTCACTAACCCCAGTACGTATCAGAAAGAATAGATTTAATTCCCAATGGTGCTGAGGTTTCAATTATAGATAAAAACGGACCAGGAGAAACTATATATGGAATTTCTGGTAACTGGTATGAGGTTAAATATAATGGTAAAACGGGATGGGCATTCGGTGGTTTAATCAATCAAAAAGAAGAAGAACAGACTGAGTCAAATATTTCAGACTTTTATCCAGAATTGAAGGGTTAAAGTTGGCGAAAAGTAATTTCTTTTGCTGAAACAAATTCAAATGAGAAAACAGGTCATGTCGATTACTTAATCAATGGAATTACGGATAATATTGTGTATGTAACTCAAAAACCAACAAGTTATAAAATTAGGGGATTACTTGGAACAGATAGTGCTTTCAAAATTTATTATAGTAAAGAGAAAATTGTAATTAAACGGGATAATGTTGAAGATAATATAATACTAAAATCACCAGTAAAAATTGGGAATAGTTGGATTTTCGGGTTATTCTGATAACAACCCGGAAACGACTACTATTATCCATACTAATGCATCTGTGAATATACATGGTAGAGTATATCGTAATGTTTTGATCACTCAAGGAGTGACTTGGCATGAGAACGTGCCATTCAGGTAATAAATTAAAATCATTTTTTGGAGTTGTATATAATTTTTATGCAAAAAACATTGGTTTCATTGGTAGCAAAATTACTTCTGTCGATAGAAAAAATACAATTGGAAATCATGATCATTTATATTGGTTTGAGTACAGAGAATAAATCAGGCCTGTCTCTTCGTCAGGATTAGTACATATGAAGCTCACTTTGTACCATGTACATATAGGATTTTGCTCCACCCTGAGACCCTGCTCAAGAGACAGATTGGAGCTTATCGAAACAAATAATGGACTATTGAAAGCCAATTGCAAGTCAATAACTACTGGACAAGCGTCTTAAATTTCAATCATTTATGGGGAAACGGTGGGAAGTAATCTTGATGGATTTACTATAAGAATTCCAATTAACATCAGAATAACTAATAAAATATATACTCTGATCCTTATTCTTTATCGGAGAATGTGGATGAGAAATAACAAATTAAGAGGCTAATTATGAAAAAGATATTATTCTTCATTTTCTTGAGCATTCTAACACTTCTTACTTTTGCTTATGCAGATGCTTTCCATGAATATGTAGAAAATTGTAATCTTGATGGTGTGAAAAAATTTGTTGATGCTGGTGTTGATATTAACGCTAATGATTCTTCTAGTGCGCATATCCCCGGAGTAGATAAGACTTATTATTATCAACCCCTATATTATGCTTTAGGAACTCGTTCTTGCGGCAAGGGGATTAGTGGAGATAAAAAGAAATATGAGTTAATAAAATATCTTCTGGATAATGGTGCAGATGTAAATTTAAAATTTGGATATGATGGGGAGACACCATTATATTTTTTAGCATATGATTGTGGTACATATGCAATTAAATGTTATGATCTTTTTATAGGGAAAGGGGCTGATCTGTCTGTTGTTAATGAAAATATGTTTAATGATGCAGTAAGCCCTCTGACATATATTTTTGAAGGTTTTTATGGACAATCAAAAAGTGAATTGCGAGAGTCGTTACAATTGAAAATCCCGACAATTAAGTACCTTTTAGAAAAAGAATTAGACCCAAATATTATAGTCATCAATCGTCATAGGAGGGAAGAAAAAAGCATGCTGGATATTGCTTATGAACTTGGAGATTTTAATTTAATAAATCTTTTAAAAAAGCATGGAGCAAAAAAACGGATAGATATTGAAGTTGAAACATTAATAATTGAGTAACTCTTGCATGTGTTTGAGTATATTAAAATCTTCATATAACAGAAAATTATAAAGGCCTTTGTGTAAACAGTCCAGGAGCATCTTCACTGTGCCAGATCCACCCCTTTTGTCAGGTACTGCCTGAGGTCCCGTACCGGTCAGTCAAATGGGATTTACAGAGAGATCTTAAGCACACTTGTCCAGCAGTTTTTGCTTGTCATGGATCTCCTCTGTGTGCCATTATCACTACCGATAACGCTCCATTGTGTCCCATGGGCCGGTACCTGATAAAACGCATTTTCCTTGATATTACGTAGGGATTATTATCTAAAAATGAAACGACTGTTCATGCTGTTGACGCTCATCGCCGCAGTCGCGCTCGTTTCCTGCGGTAACGTCACCTTCACCCCGTTGCGGGATTCAGCGGAGAGACCAACAGGGCCCTCGAGCAATTCCTCCGCGAAACGGCAAAAGAGTCGGGGAGGAAGGTCGCGGTCTTCGACGGGGACGGTACGGTCTTCGGCCAGGTCCCCCATTACCTCGCCGACGAGTGCCTCTACCGGGTCGCCCTCGACGATCCGAAAAAAAGACCGGAGGTGATCGCGCGGATGATTCGTCTCTCGAACGTCTCCCTTCCCTACGTGCAGGATCGGGTCCGTTTCTTCGAGGGGGATACGGCCGAATCCCTCCGGGAGCGGGGTGACCGCTGCTTCCGCGAGCGCTACCGGGACAAGATATATCCCCCCATGAAGGAGCTGATACGCAATCTCCACGGGAACGGTTTCGAGGTCTGGGTCGTTACGGCGAGTCCCGAGCTGATGTACCAGCGATTCCTGAGCAGGGAACTCGGCATTCCCGCGGTAAGGGTGGTGGGAGTCAAGTCGGTCATTCGCGGTGGAATCATCACCGGAGAGATCGTGCTGCCCGTGCCGCAGGACCATGGCAAGAAGGAGGCGATAGAGACCTTCATACAGGAGCGACCCCTTTTCGCCGCGGGAAACAGCCGGGGGGACAGGGAGATGATCGAGTACAGCCGCGGCATCAGGATGATCATCAACCCGGACGAGTTCACGGCCCCGGGCCAGGAGGAGAGCATCGCCGCCTATGCCCGCAGGAGTGGCTGGCTCATCGAACGGATCCCCGACGTCGTACCCGATGGATTTCCATCGGTCTCGTCGAAATCGTTTTCGATACGGAAGAACAGGGCCAGGGAGTAGGGATGTCACCTGGGCCTGTACTGAAGAGATGGTACATTCCTGAAAAGAGAAAATTTTGCGGGAACAAGGAGTCAGGCATGATAAAGTGGGATTCCAAATTGAGCATAGGCATTAAAAAATTTGACGAGCATCATAAAGAATTGATTGAAATTATCAATGAACTATCTGAAGCAGTAATGCAGCATGAAAAGCACTATTATTTGAAAAATATTTTGTTTGAATTAATACATTACACCAAATATCATTTTTCCGCTGAAGAACGCCTGATGACTAAACATAATTACGAGGATTATGATAAGCATAAAGATGAACACCACAAGCTAACGGCGCAGGTTGAAAAATTTATAGAAGAATACAGTACCGGCAGCGAGCGTTTAGATGATTCGCTTTTAGAATTTCTAAAAAAATGGCTGGTGGAGCATATTCTCGATACTGATAAAAAGTTTGGAATATATTTACAAAGAAAAGGATTAAATTAGATTAATATATAAGAAATTACCCCTTATTCACCACAGGCCCATCGTGTGGCATATGCTGGCGCCGAAGAGGTTGCAATTTCCTATGTAGATATTACTAGCATCAGGAAGTATATATGAAACAATTTGTGGTGATCCTTATTTCCTGCGGTTTGATCCTGTCCTGCAGCACCCGTTCCGTCCGCCAGGAATTCTCCGGCAGCCGGGATGTCTATGTCGGTTGGCTTGATCTCAGGCCCGCTGACTTCAGGAAGTACGGCTATCCGACCAGGGGAGAATGGGATAAGGACATCGCCGATGTCAATAGCGAGCTTCAGAAATATGTGCGGGACTATCTCAAGGGTTTTGCCGTAACCGGAGCCTCGAAGATCGGGGAGAGGCCCCCGGCGTACGGGTATGCAATACAGTTCTCGAATGTCACGATTGATCCGCAGACAAGCATCGTTGCCGATATCTCGATAAGAGACAGGGGAACGGGCAGGGTGGTGAAGAAGTTCCCGGCATACGGCACCTCATTCCACATGTCATACTCGATGTACTCCTTCGCCGGCAAGCTTAATAATGCGTGCTATGCCCTTGCCTACGAGATATACACACAGATGACGGAGAGCGGGAATGGGGAGCCATCACGCAATGTACCTAGTGAAGGCTATGGCGAGCCTGTGAACCAGCCGGAGATCAAGGCCCCCAGTGACCGACCCGCGAAGAGGAGAGAGGTACGACCCGGGGTGTACGTGTGGGAGTAGGGGGCCCGGAGCGTGCCGAACAGCTATACAAATTAGACATACAAACTTGTATATGGTTCACCAAATCTTCACCACAATGTGGACGAATGTGAATGAACGGTTATCGACGGGTCGGATCGGGTACGATTGTAGTTTGATTTTACCCTTGAAATACGCGGTTTAACGCCGATGATCGCGTTCGTTCGTGAGTGAATGTACGCACACACATGTTAGGCTTGACTTCTAAGCCGTGGGTCGAAGGTTCGATCCCTTCCTGGCGGCATACCGTCAACGCCACCGGTTCCATGCGGTTCTTCACTCAATTCATCCTCTCCGGGATGGTAATTCATCGGCACCATTCCCTGATGCGTACACCCTGAAAGCAACGTGTTGGCCCGAATCGCGTGTCGACTGGCGAAATTTTAAGTCCCTTGTCCAGCTCTTTTTCGTGCTGATATGACCGGGGCAGCTTCAGATAATGCGCATTGTGTCCCATGGGCCGTTACTGTTGAGGGCGCACATTCCTATATATTTGAAATAATATGCCGCACCAATGAAATCGGATAGTATGAAATAAAAAAAACTTGACACCCGGATGGTGTTTCGAATATATTCGAAATATCTAAAATCATACGATCACACTATATTCCAGGTAAGCCATCATGCCCAAGAAATCAGACTCCGAATAGATCGAAACAGATGAAGCAGGTCGTCGCAGCCATGAAGGCGCTTTCGAACGAAAACCGCCTGGCGATGTTCGAATATATCAGGGCCGGCCACGGCAAGGGAAGCCTTGACGACGAGAACAGGCTCTCCGTGTGTGACGTGGCGAGCAATTTCGACATGGCCCTATCGACCATATCCCACCATATGAAGGAATTGAGAAGCGCGGACCTGATCACGTGCGAGCGCGACGGCCAGACGGTCCATTGAGTGGTCAATGAAGAGACCGTCAGTCTGATGGTCCGCTACCTCACCGGCAAGGACCAGCCGGGGCGCTGAAATTATCCTTCCTCCGGTGAATACTCGCACGATTATAGAAATTTCGAAAAATATCGAAATATTATCTCATCCCCCTTGACGTTTTAATTACCGAGACGGCATTATATTATTTCTATATTTCGAAATAATTCGAAATATAGAAATATCAAACGAGGTGAAGATGACGACAAATGAAAACACGGCTCAGGAGCCGAAAAACAAGGAGTTTTCCTTCAAGGGCTGCGGGGAAATGATGAAAATGATGAGCCGCTGCATGGAAGGGAAGGGGGAAAAGATCGATTTCGAAAAGTTCTGCGGTAAAATGTCTAATTGCTGCGGAGAAATGATGAAAAAAGCGCAGGAGAAGAAAGACTAGCCATGGAGCCGGTTTTTCGCGGAAGCCAAAGGGGCGTTGCCCCTTTGGCAGCTCCAGGGGGGGAACTGCAGATGACAGGGAGAGGGAAGCACAACAGGTAGGAATAGATAATGATATTTACTACAAGGAGCAAGGCAATGATGACAAATGCAGACAACAATAATCAAGCGGGTACAAGGAATGAAGGGCACTGGTGCCGCAGCAGGAACAGCGGAATATTCTGCGGTCTTATGCTGCTGGTAATTGGCGCGATTTGATTGGGAAAAAGACGGACTCATTCCGCTGGATATGGCCCTTTTCTGGCCGTCGGTAATGGTGATAGCGGGTGTATCGATGCTGGCAGCAGCCATTCTGAGAAGAAGGAGATTGTCCTGATAATTCAGGCTGCCATGGCGGCAGCAGGGAGCCATGGAATTTCTTCAAACATTGTTGACCGAAAATGATGAAAATGTGGGGAGATCCGCCTGCTGTATGGCGGATCTCTTGGCATGATGCGGTTGCAATAATTAGTGTCAGGTCTATTTAACACCCTGTCCAGAACGTTTTGTTGTCACGATCATCCCGGTGTGCCACATACTACTGCCGATAAAGCTCATTAGGTCGCCTTGGCAGGTTCCTGATAAGGCGGAAATTCCTTGATGAATAACGGGACACAATGACGTTTATGTGAAGCACTACCCGGCCATGTGAACAGGAATAGTTCTGGACAGGGTGCTTGAAATTTGATCACAAGTGTAAATTTATTCTTTACATATTCAATCAGCACTATTATCATAGAATTATGGGCACCTCTAAAAATAAGAATTTTCCGATATTATATAATTGAAAATTCTTATTTTTACTGCTATTTGTGCCCACAAAGGAACATCCTAATTTGATTTTTAGAGGTTCCCTTATATATAAACTGTTGTGTCAATTATCATGATAATTTCGGATGACGAATGCGCCATGATGGTTTCCATGAATAATATAGCAACTTGATTTTGATTGATAAAATGTAGGTTGCCGATGCCTGCCGAAAATCCACGACAAAACCATCTTCTCGCTGTTCTTCCTGAAAATGAATGGAAGCGCCTTTCCCATTTTTTTGAATTTGTACACATGCCGCTCGGCATGGTGCTGTACGAATCAGGGGGCCAACTGGATCATGTCTATTTCCCCACAACCGCTATTGTATCACTGCTCTATGTCATGGAAGACGGCGCATCGGCTGAGATCGCTATTGTCGGCAATGAGGGAATGGTCGGAGTGGCGCTTTTCATGGGCGGGCAGACCATGCCCAACCGGGCAGTCGTGCAAAGCGCGGGCGACGCCTATCGGCTGAGGGGGACGTTGCTCAAACAGGAATTCGACCGTGCCGGAGCAATACAACGCCTTTTACTGCGGTATACCCAGGCCCTGCTCACTCAAATGGCACAGACTGCGGTATGCAACCGGCATCATACGGTTGAACAGCAGCTCTGCCGCTGGCTGCTGTTAAGCCTTGACCGCCTGCCGACGAACGTGCTGACGATGACGCAGGAACTGATTGCCAATATGCTCGGCGTTCGGCGTGAAGGTGTCACCGCAGCGGCAGGGAACCTGCAAGACGCCGGCTTGATCAGCTACAATCGCGGCATAATCACGGTGCTGGACCGGCCGGGACTTGAGGCCGTGTGCTGTGAGTGCTATCAGGTCGTTAAGACAGAATTCGATCGCCTGCTGCCCGAAATTACCGCACAGTAGTATCCATTGATCAATTTATAACTGCCTTATATCTATCCGTTAAAGGACCCTGAATAGTATCCTTCTCTATGTACGCTATCGCACAGACGATTTTTTAATTACCGCTTATATTTATTACAGAAGGGAATACCAATGCATATTGATTCTTAAGTCATTGTGTGAGATCTTAATCCAGAATGATGGCAGCTGGAACCGATAAAGCATAAAAAAGACGCTCATAAACAATAGTATATAATAGCAGCAATACGAAAAAATGGAGGCTTTCAATGCAAACAAACGCGCCAAAATTCGCAGTATGGGTAGTGGCGGTAGTAATCGGTGCCGCGGGACTTCTGGGACATTTTATCGTGATACCTCTTGCGACCATGTATTCTTTCTGGTTTGTCGCAATAGGATTCCTGGTGCTTGCCCTTGCTACTATATTAAGGGGACTGTAAGTCCCTTTATAGAAGTTCTGGCATGATGTGACCATGCTGACAGCGGCAGTGTTTTTCGAAAAATTTTAACAACACACCCTCAAAGGGGACATCTCGACATACTCGATACATCGCTTTTCATTAATGAAAAGCGATGTATCGGGGGAGGGAAAGGGGGGCCTTCTCCGGATAATATGTGCTTCACTTAAAGATGTGGGTACAAGTCAGCCCACACTGTATGAGATGTTTTTCCCTATATATTTAAAAACCTACTGGACATTTATAAAAAAATGTATGGTAATAAAGAAAATCAAATAGTAATGGTTACATTGTGAATACAGTTACAGATCAGACATTGGATCAGCTGGTACGGGCAGGTTCAATACTGACGGGCGAGCTTGAATTCAAAACTCTCATATCAGTACTTGTAGAACAATCACAGGATATTTCAGAATCATCGCTCTGTGCATTATATTTGTATAAGAATCATGAAAATGTTTCCAGTGATCTCATTAATGTTTATCAGCGTGGAAGATTTGAAATACCGGCAACATTTCCCGGAAATACTGAATTCATTAATTTTCTTGAAGAATGCGGGGAAGCTGCGGTTCTACTTGAAAGAAAAGAAAGTCCGTTTATTAAAATATTACTCCATGACTCAATGAAATCAGGCATTGCGCTGCCTGTTTCGACAAAAAAAGATTTTCTAGGAATAATGATTTTAAATTCACGCGATGAAATGTTCTACAACAGGAAAAAATTAAGCTTTCTTGAATCATTCACCAAACTTGCCGGAGGCATGCTGAACAATTCCCGGCTTTACAGCGAGCTAAAAGCTTATTTGAGGGAAATTGAAGAAATGAAACTGTATCAGGAAAACATCTTTTCTTCAATGTCCAATCTTCTGATAACTTCAGATAAAGACGGAAATATAAAGTATTTCAACAGAACTGCCGCAGAAATATTCAATTTAAGCGAAAAAAATATCACGGAAAACCTTGTTGATTATTTTAAAAATTCATTCGGTAAAAAAGTATTAAAAACTATTACTCAGGTTAATTCAGCGCTGGAGGTAATTCCGGGTATTGAGGGAATATTCTATAACAAGGAAACAGAAAAGGAAATTGATTTTAATTTAAACATTTCTCCGCTGTTGGGCAAAAACCGGCAATTTCTTGGTAATACATTTCTGTTTACTGACCAGACAAAAGAGAGAGAACTACAAAGCCAGGTTCATAAAGTAATTGAAGATAAGCGTGTCATTAAAGACATGTTTTCCCGCTACCTCTCAACTGAAATTGTGCGTCAGCTGACTGATTTTCCCGATCTTGTAAAAATGGGCGGAGACAAAAAAACAGCAACAATCTTTTTTGCAGATATACGCGGATACACTTCATTCAGCGAAGGAAAAGATCCGGAATATATAATTAATATTCTGAATGAGTACTTTAATGAAGCTGTTGAAATAGTGATCGAAACAAACGGATACATTGATAAATTCATCGGTGATTGTATTATGGCTGCATGGGGAGTTCCTCTGCAGACAGAAAAACAGGATGCGTTGTCGGCAGTAACATGCGCACTGAGAATTCAGCAGCTTGTAAAATCAAAGACACGAAAATTCTGGAAAGGCGATGCATCAAAACTCCAGGTCGGAATAGGAATGCACTCCGGATCAATAGTAGCAGGAAATCTCGGAAGCTCAAGACGTATGAATTATACAGTAATCGGTGATACGGTAAACATTGCAGCACGTCTTGAAGGTGTTGCCGATGCCGGAGAAATAATAATCACAAAAAATACAATGGACTATATTGAAGGAATTTTTAAAGTAAAAAAAATGGAGCCTGTCAAAGTCAAAGGCAAATCAAATGCAATCGAAATTTACAGTGTACTGGATTTTAAATAATCAAAGAGAGAAACCATGAATGAACTAATCAGACTTTTAAATGAAAATTTCATTACTGCAATGATTGCAGCAGGTATTGCAGCTGCAGTTATTATTACATTTATTCTGATAAGAATAACACAGAACATTATCTTAAGAAAAAGACTCAACAGAGTGTTTGAAGACAAATATCTTTTCGATCAATTGATTGCAGATAAATATGATAAGGATGCTCTTTATAAAAAATCATCCGTGATTGAAAGATACGCAAATCATAAAAATTCCAGTGTAATTAAACTGCTCGGCATGGACGAAATATGGATTGATAAATTATCTCAAAAGCGGAAAAGAAAAGATTTTCATCGTGTATTAAAATATGCAGCTGATACAGGATTATTCACATGCTTTCTTGTTTGCCTGAAGAAAAAAAGATATCTCCCTATATTGTTGGAATGGCTTGAAAAATCCAGCGACATGCTTTATATGAGACACATTGCACTATCAGGCAAAGGTGAGGATTTTAACGGCAGACTTGCAGGAAAAATCTTCCGTGATAAATTAGATCAAATCAGAGAGATGACGGGTGATCCTGAATGGGCACCGCGCTATTTTGCAGTAAAAGTTCTTATCAATGAAAAAGAACAGCTTGCAAAACGTGCAATATGGGAAATGATGTCAGACTCGCATTCGCTTATACGCAGAACCCTTGCAAGGGAATTCAAAGACGAAGACAGAGAAAAACTTTACAATACTCTGTATGACATGATGCTGCATGATTCTTCAGAAGAAGTAAGATATGAGGCATGGAAAAGGATTACAGCAGACTTTGCAGACATGTTCGACCCTGTTTTCAAGGACTTTACCGAAAGTGAAAAGCTTCACTATATCAGATTTTTAAGAAACGGAAACGAAGAAGATACAAATCTTGCAATGATTATTCTTGATCAGGATAATCTGGAATTACGATATATCGCAGCTCTATATCTAAACAGAAACAATTGTCTTTCGAAGCTTCTTGAAACTGCATCATTTTCAGACATGGTATCAATGGAGCACATTACATCTTTATTAAAAAAATCCTGTGAAGTGAATGTATCCGATTTTCTGCTTGCAGTAAAAAATACGTCGCAGCCCGGAGCTTTATATATATGCTCAATTCTGCTTCAGGAATACGGAAACAGGGATTATATTAACAGTCTTGCAGAGAAAGTATTTTTACTATACACTGAGCAGAATAGTCTGGATGAACTTTTTGTAAATACTTTAAAGTGTATTGCACTTCGCGGAAATGAAAAAAGCTGTTTCACTCTAAAAAATGAACTTGAGAAACGCAGAAACAATGAAAAATCTTTTAAACGGATTCTTGAAAATATTCCCGTAAAAGCAGACTACATATTTATTGAATATCTTTTCAGTCTTTTTACTGATGAAAAAACAGTAAGTGCTGAAACTGTCAGAAAAGCACTTCTGCGCTTTTCAAAAGACCTGGTTCTTCCCAAAGCATTTGAAATTGTAAAATCCGAAAGAAGCAGATATGGATATTCCGTGCGCAAAGAAGCATTAAGGCTGTTAGGTGAATTGAAAGTCGAGTATTGCCTTGAAACAATTATAGAATCACTGCCGGTTTTTAATCCTTCAGAAGCGCGTGAATTTTTCATCATATTAAATGAATATCCGAAAAAACCGTTTATTGAAAAAATAAATGAAATGCTTAAAACAAATGATTCCAAAGTCCGTGCATCATTGATTGCTGTTTTGCCCGTCACAGGAGAAACAGCTTTTATTAAAAAGATTGATTCAATGTTGAAAGATGCTGACCCCGATGTCAGAATTTCATGTGTGTGGGCGTTAACCGAATTTGGTGAAACAGCAACTGTAATTCATTCAATGGATCTTCTTCGTGATCCTGTTGAAAGAGTAAGAATTTCCGCTGCCGAGGCAATCGGAATTTTCGGTTCAAAAAAAGCAGTAGATGAATTGAAATCCGTATTGTTTGATGAAAATGAAATAGAGCCTGTAAAACTTGCTGTACTGAAAGGCCTCGCAGCTTCAAAGGCAATTGAAGCTGTGGATGTAATGGTTGAGTTTCTCGAAGCAGATGCAGAATATAAAGAAAAATCCATAAACGCACTTAGTCTGAAAAGTGATTCAAAATCACTCATGCGTCTTGTCGAAAATTTCAAGGATGGATCCTCTGAAATCAGAGAATCAATTTCCCAGGTTTTCAAAAGAATGGAACGAAGTAGCGAAAAATATCTTGATGATCTTGTAAGAGAGGAAATCGGTTCTTTAAAACCATATCTTGCAGAAATACTTGACGCTACAGGATATGTTGAATCAAAAATAAGAAAACTTGCTCACCGCTCACCTCAGATCAGACGCTCTGCTGCTGAATTTCTAACACTTGTCGGTTCACAGGCAGCATTCCGCGGAATAGTACTTGCATCAAGAGATCCGGACGAAGAAGTCAGAGTAAATGTAATTAAGGCTCTTGAAAAACTTGAAACAAAGAGCGGTAAGGAAATTCTGGACTCTCTTTTAAACGATCCCGACAGCAGAGTCAGAAAATATACAAAATGGGCACTGGAACGTTTAAAAGCTAAAAGCCTGTAAATAAATAGACTTAATACTGCCGATAAAGCTCGTTAGGTCGCCTTGGCAGGTTCCTGATAAGGCGGAAATTCTTTGATGAAGAACCGGAGTGAGGACAACGGCCCGTATCCGAGGCAGATTCACCGACGAGTGAATTTCCGTTCGCGGAAATGGTTATATCTCCTGCGTTGTTGCATTCTTAAATTTCAACTACCCTGTCCAGCAGTTTTTGCTTGTCAGATAGCTTCAGATAGGCTATACCTGATTCAGATAAGATCCATTTCGTCCCATGGCCGTAATTACAATTGGAAGAAGTTTCCTGGATGATTATGCGAAAAATCCATGATACGTAAGGAGGAGTCATGAAGAGAATTATTTCTTTGTTACTGGTCGTGGTGTTTATGGCCGCAGCCCTCGGGGGATGCTGGGGAAGGGGAAGAAGGGACGGAGGCCCCGGCAAGCATGGACATGACAGGAAACATGGTCATGGAGATAAACGCCATGACAGAAGGTAGCACATTTGATAAGATCCATTTCGTCCCATGGCCGTAATTACAATTGGAAGAAGTTTCCTGGATAATGATTAAGCTATAAAAAGGAGACTCACCTTCCAACGCTTCCCTGCACAGAAATGAAGTCAAGCAGTAATGATTTCATTCTGAATGCTTTCCTGGAAATAAACAGTGAAGATTTCAAAGGCTGAAACAAGAATCAAATAATCCATTCCCTGTTACTGTAAAGTTATTGAATATCGAAATCAAGACATCAGAGAGCAGGCGCTGAATTAGCAGTATGTGTGATGTTCGAGCGGAGGTTGACACTGCTTAAAGCAAGGAGATAAAAATGTTTTGAAAAAAAAAGTTACAAGATCGCAGGAATACTCAGAGAGCATCATCAATACCATACGCGAGCCCTTAATCGTTCTGGACCAGGATTTACGGGTCGTCACCGCAAGCCGTTCCTTCTATGAATTTTTCAAGGTAAAACCTGAAGAGACAGTGGGGCAGCTTATTTATGACCTGGGCAACAAACAATGGGATATACCGAAGCTGCGGGAACTGCTGGAAACCATTCTTCCCCAGAAGGCTACCTTTGACAATTATGAAGTTGAGCATGATTTTACCACTATCGGCAAGCGGATAATGCTATTAAATGCCCGCCAGATTAACAGGGTATTGGGTAAAGAACGAATCATTCTTCTGGCCATCGAGGACATCACTGAACGCAAGGAAATTGAAACCGGCCTCGAGAAAACCCGAAAAGAACTGGCCGCAACAAAATTATCTGAAGATATCGCCCGTGAGTTCGCTGAGAGTGTAATTAATACCATACGTGAACCCTTAATCGTTCTTAGACCAGGATTTACGGGTCGTCACCGTCAAGCCGTTCCTTCTATGAATTTTTCAAGGTAAAACCTGAAGAGACAGTGGGGCAGCTTATTTATGACCTGGGCAATAAACAATGGGATATTCCGAAGCTGCGGGAACTGCTGGAAACCATTCTTCCCCAAAAGGCTACCTTTGACAATTATGAGGTTGAACATGATTTTACCACTATCGGCAGGCGCATAATGCTATTAAATGCCCGGCAGATTCAAAGAGTATCGGGTAAGGAACGGATTATTCTTCTGGCTATCGAGGACATCACTGAACGCCGGGAAATAGAAACCGGCCTGGAAAAAGCCCATGAAGAGTTAAAGGCGTTGACCGTTGAGTTAAAAAGAACCGCTAAAGTGAAATCAGAATTTCTGGCTAACATGTCGCATGAGCTCAGAACCCCGCTTAATTCAATTAACGGTTTCTCGGAGGTATTATACGATGAAACATTCGGGCCGCTCAATGAGAAGCAGAAAAAATATGTTAATAATGTATTAACCAGCGGAAAGCACCTTCTATTATTGATAAATCAGATCCTGGATATGGCGAAAGTTGAAGCGGGAAAAATGAAGCTGGCATTATCCGCCCTGCCCATGAAAAACCTGCTGCATGAGATTTCACTTCTGGTCGCGGATATGGCCGGTAAAAAGAAAATTAAGATGCTGCTGGAAATAGACGAAGATTTACCGGATATCGAAGGGGATGAGCTAAAAGTAAAAGAGATAATGTACAACCTGCTTTCCAATGCTGTAAAGTTTACTCCTGAAGGAGGCAAACTCGGCATACAGGCGAAACAGACCGATGCAGAGATAGAAATTGTTGTCTGGGATACTGGAATAGGTATCGCCTTGGAAAACATGGAGAAAATATTTGAAGGTTTTTTCCGTGTGGATACCCCTTATTCAAGAATAACTGAGGGGACTGGTCTCGGCTTGCCGTTGTCACGAAAATTTATTGAATTGCACGGCGGAAAGATTTTTGTGAAATCGGAGGGGCTCAATAAAGGAACCTCGGTCCGGTTTACTCTGCCTATAGTATCCCGCGAGGTGCGAAATGACTAAAAAAGCATTAATTATCGATGACAATAGCAACAATCTTCTTCTGGAAACAGATCTGCTTGAGGTTGCCGGTTTTGAGGTATTTGAAGCTGAAAATGCGGTCAGCGGGATTGCCATTGCCAGGCGGGAAAAACCGGATATAATAATAATGGATATACGGCTTCCGGATATGCGCGGAACGGAAGCCGCCAGGCTATTGCGTCAATATGATGAGACACGGGATATTTTTATTGTTTTTGTGACTGCATCAGTTATGGAGGGCCGGGAAGAGATAAATGCCATCGACAAATCGAATTTCATTGGAAAGCCGATAAATACGCGCACCTTTGCAGAAGAAATCAGTCATTTTATTAAGTGAGTTTCATACTATGATGAAAAATCAGATTCAAAAGAGATAAAGGATGAAAGAAAAACCGGTAATTCTGGTTGTTGATGATCAGATCCAGAACATTGAACTTCTGGAAGCATTTCTTGATCCGCAGGGCTATGAAATCATTAATGCAGCAAACGGTGAAGACGCTCTGGAAAAACTTTCTCACAATGAAATCGATCTTATTCTGCTGGATGTCATGATGCCCGGCATGGACGGATTTGAAGTTATCCGTAGAATAAAACAGGATGATGAAAAACGGCTGGTGCCGATAATTCTGGTTACCTCATTAAAGGAAACGGAAGACCGGATTATGGGTATTGAAGCCGGTTGTGATGATTTTCTTTCAAAACCTGTTGACAAACTGGAACTTCTGGCCCGGGTCAGGTCCCTGCTCAAGGTAAAGGCTTACAATGACCTGTTGAGAAATTACCGGAAAGAACTGGAGTCCGAGGTATCCGCGAGGACCAGGGAACTTGCTGATTTAAACAGCAGTCTTGAACAGAAGGTTATTGAAAGAACAGCAGAACTGGAAAATGAAAAAGCCGGTCTGCGCCAGCGTAATATAATCATGGAAAATGATCTGGATATGGCGCGGAAAATTCAGAAATGTTATATTCCGGATACATCTCCGGTTCCCTATATTTCGTATAAGTACAAGCCCATGGAGAAGGTGGGAGGTGACTTTTTTGATTTTACCCGGTTGGATAATAACGGGGGGATCGGTATTTTTATAAGTGATGTTTCCGGACACGGTGTACCTGCTGCATTTATTACCTCGATGATAAAAAGTTCCCTCCTTCAGATTCCGTCCTCCCTTAACAGGCCGTCGGATGTCCTTGAAATTCTGAATGATATACTGATTAATCAATCCGCAGGAAATTTTATCACTGCTTTTTATGGATGGTATCAGCCCGCTGCAAGGGAATTCGTTTATTCAAACGCAGGGCATAATCCGCCTTATATTATTACAAACAATACGATAGAATACCTTACTATTAAAAGCAAAGCAATTCCATTGGCGATTATAAATAATAAAGAATTAACTGATCGTAATAATAAATTTATTAATGAAACGGTAGTTTTGGAAAAAGGGAGCAAATTAATATTATATACCGATGGTCTGACTGAAGCGATGAAAATTGACAGTCATATCGCGAGTGGAGAAATCAACTTCGAAAACGAAATGCTGAACGGTTCTTTCCGCGCCCACTTCACAAAACCGTCAGAGCTTTTCATACAGGGGGTATACCGGGACCTCGTTGATTTCAGGGGCTGTGATGACTTCGAAGATGATGTCTGTATCATTTGTATGGATGTCCAGTAGGACAGAATAATGGTTAAATAACCATATAGGATTTTGCTCCACCCTGAGGCTCTGCTCAAGAGACAGATTGGACGTTATCGGTTGCTATGATTGGTCATAGCCTTTTTGTTCTGTGTTGAAAAAAACAGCAGATGGCCCAATACTATGACCTGACTTTGGCCAAATCAGGTACAGTACATGGCTTAACTACTGCTGTGGCGAATTATTCGACCACGTTTATCGGTTTAGCAAGCCATCTGCTGTTTTTCGTACCGGCAAAATAACACGTATCTTTACCATACGATGTTGAATAGTGGAATGGCATCAATACAGACCATCAAGGTACACCTGCATCGGCTCATTGTCAAGATGTAATTGGGAGGTGTGACTATGTATAAACGATTTCACGGCATTGACCTGCACAAGCGCTATGCGACTATTTCAATCCGGAATGAAGACGGGAAGGAGATTTATTCAATTACTCGATGTTATCAGTTCAGTAGTATGTGGCACACCGGAAGGATCGTGACAAGCAAAAAGTTCCGGACAGGGTGTTGAAATTTTCATTCAGTCTGCTATTAAGGTAAATACTTGCCCTGAATTGTACTCCAGTTTCAACATTGCACTCTAATGCCGTCAACAACAATCTCAATCTATTTTCAGCAGAAGGTATTTGCCTTTTTCGGTTTCAATATTTTTTTTTGAGATTCCGTAATATTTCATTATCACGGCCAGGGCGTCTGAAGAATAGGTTCCTGAATCAGTTTCAATTAAAAATTTAATACATATCCGCACAGTCCGGAAAGTTATGGTAAAAAAGAGACATTATAGCTTCCGATATTTTCTTCTATATATGTCTCATATAGGGGATTTTTCACCAGAATTTATTAATCGCTTATGCGATTTTTATAATCCCGGAACCCTCTATGTCATGAACTTTACAATATTAACATCGATTTGCGAAAAGCAGAATCATTCATTTTCATCGACAGTCCAATGACAAATATATTACATTTAAACAAAACCATGTTTTTAACCGCTGCATGAAAAAAAACTCTTTAAAATCTATCCGGACATCGACGAAAATTTTTATTATATAAGCTCAGATAATAAAATCTCAAAAAAAACAAAAAAGCACTTGACGTTTACACATAATAGTTGTATTATACAACCATTATGAATACAACATATAATAAACAACTTTTTACGACGATCAGGAAACTGATAACAGCCCTCAGAATTTTCCAGAACGAAACAATATTCTGCGGGGACGTGACATTTACACAGTTTTCGATCCTTAATTACGTATCGAAAACCGGCGTTCTTGAGATGTCAACACTGCATGAGCTCCTGTCTGTTGAGAAGAGCACTACGACCAGGCTGGTTGAACCCTTAATTACAAAAGGATGTCTTGAAAAAAGAAAGTCCCTGCACGATTCGCGTATCATTGAACTGCACATCACCACTGAAGGAAAAAAAGTCCATCACGAGGTGTGGAGCTGCATTAACGATTTTTTGGCAGGCATGAACAATTCTATTCCGACAGATAAAAAAAACGATGTTCTCCAGGCTCTTGATATATTCACGGATTCGATTGAATCCTGCTGTAAACCGTCATCGTGCTGCCAGGGCAAGGACGCTCTTATTAAATTATAACATATAATCAGGCGGATAAATTTCAAGAACAAGGATCATATAGTTGTACGATACAACTTATAACATAAAGCAAAGGAGAACTATCATGGAAAACACAAGTACACATTCAATCGTTCGCGAGGCGTACGGTAAAATCGCGAAGGGTGTTTCAAAGTCGTGCTGCGGATCAGTGAATTCATGCACCGAGACATCGAGCAAAGGGGTAGGATATTCATCTGACGAGCTGAAGTCGGTTCCCGACACCGCTAACATGGGTCTGGGCTGCGGTAATCCTACCGCGTTTGCTTCGATCAGGGAAGGCGAGACAGTTATGGACCTCGGTTCAGGGGGCGGGCTCGACTGTTTTCTTGCCGCGAAAAAAACCGGGCCTTCCGGAAAAGTCATCGGTATCGATATGACCGCGGAAATGATTGACCGCGCGAGGCTAAATGCTGCTGAATCAGGTCACACTAACGTTGAATTCAGGCTCGGCGAAATTGAAAATATTCCAGCGGCCGATTCAACGGTCGACCTGATAATATCCAACTGCGTAATAAATCTGTCACCGCGGAAAGACCAGGTATTCAGAGAGGTGTATCGCGTGCTCAGAGACGGCGGAAGGATTATGATTTCTGATATTACGCTGACAAAAGAACTTCCTGAAGCTGTATCGAAATCGATCGCCGCTTATGTAGGATGCGTTGCCGGCGCTGTAAAAAAACAGGAATACCTCGACCTCATAACTGCGGCCGGATTCAGAGACGTAAAGATCATTGAAGAACAGACACTGCCGGCAGAACTGTGGCTGAATGACCCGATGGCTGAAGAAATAAAAAAAGAAACCGGTATGACCAAAAACGACGGCAAAGAAATACTCTCATCGATAGTCAGTATAAAAGTATCAGCACGGAAGTAATTGCAGCGTTAATATTTCGTTACTGATGAGATGAGATGAAATTAAATTCTATAGATTATAACAAACCACAAACGCCGTCAGTTCTTATAATGACGGCGGATTATTACTGACAGGACAACACATCATGAAAACAAAATTAACAATTTTCTACCTGATTATCGTTAGACTCGCAGCGGATATACCGATGTTCTGGATGATATATTTACTTTATCGGCCGAAAGAGGGTTCAGGCGGTCTTGATAGCGCGCTGATCAATCTCGCCCTCTTTGCGGGATTTGCAATCCCGCACAGCATTTTAACGAGAAAATTTGTCAGGGACCTTATCGCAAAAATTGCCGGTGCAGATTACGTCAGGAGCTTTTTTGTACTGACTTCAGGAATTACTCTCGCTCTCATGCTTTACTTCTGGCAGCCCGTAAGCGGAGAGCTCTGGAGAATGGATGGCATCTATTTCTGGATAGTTTCAGCAATGTTTTTCGCGCTGATAGCTGTTGTTGTGACCACAACCGTGTTTATTGATTATTCCGATTTTCTCGGCATAAAAAGTATATGGCGAAGAATGAAAAATATTCCGCAAAAGCAGCAGTCATTTTCAGTCAGGGGATTATATGCCTATTGCCGGCATCCCATGTATTTCTTTTTTCTAATTGCATTCTGGGTCACTCCTGTTATGAATTACAGCAGGCTGGAGTTCGCGGTACTCGGCAGCATATATTTTCTCATTGGCACACTGCACGAGGAAAAAAATCTCAGGGAGGAGCTGGGCAATATTTACGACGTGTACAGGGAAAATGTACCGATGTGGATTCCTCGACTGAAGGCGTGGAAAATGAATAAGTAGATTTTAAAATATATTTTATACCTGAATTCGAATTATCTGCGAGGAGGAAATCTTCATGATTATTGCCGACATGAAGTCAGTCATGCGAATTTTTCTGCTGACAGTATTGACGCTCGCAGGTATTTTTTTTTCAGTTGCCGCATATCCTGCCGGCATTACGAAGGGTGATGAACTTGTTTTGAACGATAAAAATGCGAGTTTCTCCCCCGGGAAATTCATCAGCTACCTGGAAGATACATCTAACAAATTATCAATTGAAGATGTATGCAGCGATTCTTTGAAAAATAATTTTAAAAAAAACAATTCTGAAAATGCAAGTTTTGGTTTTACAAGATCAGCTTATTGGCTCAGATTTAATTTTTTATACGAAACTGAAAAGTTAAAGTATAGAGAATGGCTTCTTGAAATAGCATATCCGCTGCTTAATCACATAGATGTTTACCTCGTGACAGAAGAAGGCGTGCTTGAGAAAATATCTACCGGAAGATCTATGCCGTATAGTGAACGGGTATTCAAAAACCGGAACTTTATCATACCATTTAATCTTCAGTCTGGTACACACTATACTGTTTTATTGCGGATACAAACTGACGGTTCTATGAGTGTCCCCCTTGCATTCAGGACAACTTCGGCATTAACTGAACTGGTTAAGGATGAACAGTTTTTCTTCGGGTTGTATTACGGTATTCTTTTTGTTATGGCAATTTTAAATCTATTTCTTTTTGCTACAGTAAGAAATATTGATTATCTATTTTATGTTCTTTACGTTGTAAGTTGGGGATTGTTCCAGCTTTCACTAAATGGTCTTGATGTGGAATATCTCTGGCAGAATGCACGGTTGTGGTCTATGCATGCTGTACCTGTTCTTGGTTCATTAGCCTCTATATGCATTAATCTTTTCGCAAAACAATTTCTTCAGACTAAAAAAAATACACCGGCTCTTGATAAAATTTTAATAATTCTTATCGTAGTTTTTATTCTTAATATTCCAGTCGCGCTGTTGCTGGAGTATCGCATCAGCATTCAGATATTGACGGGTGTTCCTTTTTTTGGTACATTTATAATGATTTTAGCAGGAATACTTTGCTGGACAAGAGGGTTCCGTCCTGCGCGACTTTACGTTGTATCGTGGATCGCCTTTGTATTGGGGATAATTATTTTTACTATGAAGAATTTCGGGATTCTGCCGTATACATCTATTACGAATAATTCAATCCAGATCGGTTCAGCTCTCGAGGTCGTCCTGATGTCCTTTGCACTCGCCGACCGGTTCAGGATAATGCAGAAGGAAAAAGAAACTGCCCAGCGGGAGGCGTTTGAAAAGCAGCTGAAGATGACAAACTCATTCTCCCGCTTCGTTCCCAGGGAATTTCTGTCGCTCCTCAAAAAAGACAGCATTGTCAATATTGAACTCGGCGACCAGGTGCTTCAGGAAATGCCGGTACTGTTCACGGACATCAGGTCATACACATCATTATCCGAAAATATGACCCCCCGGGAAAATATCGATTTTCTCAACCTGCACCTCGCGAATATCGTCCCGGTTATTAAATCATATAACGGTTTCATCGATAAATTTATCGGAGACGCGATAATGGCCCTTTTCCCCGGCGGAGTTGATGATGCCGTAAATGCGGCTGTTGAGATGCAGAAAAAAATTGAAGAATTCAATTCATCCGGGAGTATGCCGGATAATATCCCGATATCAATCGGAATCGGCATTCATATCGGGGAACTGATGCTCGGAACAATCGGGCAGGAGGATAGACTTGAAACAACTGTTATATCTGACGCGGTAAACATTGCTTCCCGCCTTGAAGGCCTGAATAAAAAATTCAATACCAAAATCATAATAAGCGATGACGTTTTATAAAATTAAAGAACCCATCCTTGTTTAAAATTAAAAAGATCGGTCTTGTAAGGATCAGGGGCAGGAATAATCCTGTCAGGATACTTGAAGTGATCAGCGGCTGACATTCTTATTGATCCGGAAATATCAATCCCGCGGGATATACCGGATTGTCTTGAAACACATGAGGCGGAATAGAATGGTGATATTTTTAATCGTACTTGCGTGACTTTCAGCTTGATATTACTCAATTGATTCCCCAAACTGGTTCAGAAAAAGCGCATTGTGTCGCCTGGGCGGCACCTTGATAAGTCGGAATTTCCTGGATTATTTATCGCCGGCACATAGTTGGCCGCACCCATCGGTCACTAATCATCTATACAAAGGATGTATTCCATGACCGAATCGGAAAACAAAATCGCCCAATATAACGGGATCCTCAAGCGGCTGTTCATCCAGACCGATGCATTGAGCAATGTAATTCTTGTCCCTGTTACGACTGCCCTCCTTCTGGTCCAGCTCGACATGGGAATAAACAAAAACCTTATATTCCTGGGCTTACTCGTTGCCGCCACTATAGGAAACTTTTTCGTAGCATACTACATTTTTAAAAAAGTTACACGCGATATCACCAATACATTTATCAAATGGTCGGAAGGATCAGAAATCCCAGATGACGAATACCTTGCCACACAGAACGCGCTGTTCCGATTCCCGTTAAAGCAAAGCATCATGGTGGTTGGACGGTGGATACTGGTAATGCCAGCATTCATTCTCATTGTGCATCTGCTCGCTGATATAACATTCCTGCAGGAATTCAACATGTGGGCCCTTTTATTATTCAACGTGGTCCTTTCCAGCATAATCTACTTTCGCATGACCGAACGTGGGGTCGAAGCCATAGCCAAGCTCGGAGCCATGAACCGGGATATTGAAAACACAGAAATTAAAAAAAGGCGCCTTTCATTTCCACTGACCTACATCGTGCTATCCTTTATTTTCCTGACTCTAATATTTATAACCGGCGCAGTATTTAACCTGAACCACCGCCTCATTAAATCCTTGTTCATGGGTGACATGAAAAGCAGATCCTCCTTGATAGATATAAATGTGGAGGCGCTCCTTGATGAAAAGGCAGCCAGGGTGAAGCTCCTCGCCGCAGATGCAGGCATTACGCGCGCCAGAGGTATCGGGCTCCATAACATCCTTATGAGAAAGCTTGTTAACGAAGCCGATTACTATGAATACGCCTTTGTTGCCACAGCGGGCGCGGCACCGGTGGTACTGAGCAGCTCAGCGCCGAGACTGACCGGCACGCGGGTGATAAAAGCGGAAATAACCGAATGCATCGATCGTTCCCGGAAAGGGGGGACGTCGCTGAGCGGGGTCCATCTTTCGCCCCTGAACGGTAAACCGGCCATGGTCATGTGCGTCCCCCTCAAGGAAGGGAACATGGTAACCAGCGTGATTGGCCTTTCCTTCAACCTGGCAGCCATGGCCGAATCGCTGAAGCAGGCGGTGGATTACTTCAAGATATAAAAGGGCGTCCCCTATCACCCCTGCCGAACCGGCTATCGCCATCGAACCGTTGGTTTTGCAGCAGATCGTCTGATTATCTATGGACAATTTGCGGTTAATCCGCTTTAAGTAACAAATTTCAAGGCCCCTGCCCAGCGATTTTTGCTTGTCATGGCCCTCCCTCTGTGCCATTATTGCTGCCGATAACGTCAATCTGTCTCTTGAGCAGGGCCTCAGGGTGGAGCAAAATCCAATATGGTAATAGTTATGAAATTTTTAAAAGGGCTTGGTATTTTTATAGGTTTGGTAGCTGTGTATCTAATCATTATTGTATTTTTCCCTGTTTTAAAAGTTGAAGAGCAGCCGATTCAGCTGAAGAATATTAAAACAGATGCTCCTCCCGGCAGAGAGGATGTTACCTTCAAAGTAGATGACTCAACCGTAAAAGGCTGGTTATACCTTCCAGCGAATACGGCAAAACCTGTACCCTGTATTGTGTTAAGCCATGGGTTTTGTGGTACTAAAGATATGCTTCTTGAGAGATATGCGCTGCGGTTTGCTAAAGCCGGTTATGCAGCATTGATTTTTGACTACAGGCATTTTGGGGATAGCCAGGGAGAGCCCAGGCAGCTATACTCGATACCTAAACAACTCGAAGATATAAAAGCCGCAATTAAATTTGCCCGCTCCAGGAGTGAAGTCGATCCTGAAAAAATTGCCATATGGGGGACTTCAGCTTCAGGAAGTTATGGAATCATGATTTCGGCGGAAGATAAAAAAATTGCTGCTGTTATTGGACAGGCGGCTTCTCTTGATCATGAATTAGATGGGAATATGATTGTTGAGCGGGACGGGATAGGATGGCTTCTTAAATTAATCGTACATGCTCAAAGAGACAAGGGGCGGTCAAGATTTGGTTTGTCTCCACACAGGTATCCCGCTGTGGGGAAACCGGGAACTACTGCGTTGCATTTAGCTCCAGGTGCTTATGAAGGCTATGAGAAAATTGCAAAAAACTCAAAGACCTTTAAAAATGAAATATGTGCACGAATACTGTTTGATTCTCATGGTCCCGACCTCTTTGAATCCGCTGAAAAGGTCAGCTGCCCGGTTTTATTACATGTCTGTGAAAAGGATAACCTGATCGCTCCCGGCTCTCATGAAAAAATTGAGAAAATTATGGGTAAGAGAGTCAGGATCGTCAAGTACCCTATTGGCCATTTTGACATCTATTTTGGAGAGAATTTCAATAAAGGAGTTAAAGACCAGATAGCGTTTCTTAAAAAAAATCTCTAAAATTTTTGCATGAGCAGGATATAAAAATTTCAAGGCCCCTGTCCCGCGATTTTTGCTTGTCATGGCCCTCCCTGTGTGCCATTATTACTGGCGATAACGTCCAATCTGTCTCTTGAGCAGGGCCTCAGGGTGGAGCAAAATCCTATATGGTTATTTTATTTTTTAATATCAAGGAAACTTCGCGTTAACGGGTTCCCAACAAAGAGACCCAATAGATGTTATCTGAAGCAGGTATAGCCTATCTGAAGCTATCTGACATGCAAAAAGTTCTGGACAGGCTTCTTGAAATTTTAACTGCTACTTGTTCATTTATCAGAAGGGGAAAGGACAGTCTCGCCACTTCCGTTATATGCCTTTCGATCCCTGACACACACGGAAATTCCGCTAAAAAATAAAACAGATCCCCACGTCTTTCATCGTGAAGATTTAAAAAATTTCCATATTTCATCGCATGCATTAATATCCTTCGACGTGTATCCTATGAACCCGGACGGTATATAGTGCCATCCCCCGGGCCAGGTGTGGCCGCCGCCTTCGACCCGGAAAAGGACCACCCGGGTGCCGCCATCGCACCTATTATACGATATCTTTTTCACCCTGGTCCTATCATCAGGGTCTGTGTCGGGCAGCAACTCCTCCTCGCCGTTGCCCCGGCACTTGTTGAATCCAACCCAGAAGCGTACCGTGTCGTCTGTTGGTACTACCCGGCCGCGCTTTATCCCGAGTAGTTTAACGTCTCCGCCGTCATAGGGGACAATCGGGTCATCCGTTCCGTTGATGATCATCACGTTTATCGGCCTTGACAGGGCGCATTTTACTTCCTGGCCGGCCAGATGTGCGGCCGCAACGGCGGCGATGCCGCGAATGCCCGGCAGCGAGCACGCCAGGCGCAGCGACATGAGGCCGCCGTTTGATATGCCCGCTATGAAAATCCTGCCTTTGTCGATGGTATACTCTGATGCAAGCCGGTTTATCATGGCGGCAATGATCCCCACGTCATCAACGGCATGCCAGATTTTCCCGAGTCCCGAGGGGTAGGCCACGTAAAAGCCGTCCCGGTCCGACAGCTCGTTGAACCTCTGCTTTGTGAGCTTTACAACCGATTCCGCGGTGCCGCCGGCACCGTGAAGAACGACCAGGAGCGGTGAGAGGGTTGCTGTTTCGTTCTTTGGAACATGGACAAGGAACGACCTGGCCACGCCGCTATTCTCCATTTCCACGAGGCGCAACCCGCCCGCCTCCAGGCTCCGTCTCGAGTTGCACGATAATGATAAAATTGTGATTGTTGCGATGACCAGATATTTTTTAACTGCGATATGTACCATGCGCATCGAGGGTCATTCTCCTTTATATACCGGTAGTATCTCGCAAAGTATCTATTATTATCCAGGAAACTTCTCCCAATTGTCATTACGGCCATGGGACGAAATGGATGTTATCTGGAGCTATCTGACAAGCAAAAAGTTCTGGACAAGCTTCTTGAAATTTGCAACGGGGCAGAATTCATATCGTCCTCTCCTTCTTCCCTTCATTCCAGTGCTGTTTTTGAATCAGCCAGCGCTTTTTTATATTAAACGTCACGGCAAGGATGCCGTAGGAACGTCGGAACGTCCGCATGGAGCCAAATTTTATCACAGGAATAAAGGCTATGCTCATATCGTAGTCATATGTTGAAGGAAATGAGACCAGCAGTACCGGCGATACCCCCGGGAGCGCCCCGACGAGCACCCGCCTGCTTCCCCTGAGCTTTCTCTCAAGCCGATTCCCCGATTCATACTGGCTTCCCATATTCATCTCCAGCTGTATGTCAACGGCGACGTGGCGAAGGCCATCGAAACGATATCCAACAAAGGGCGCGAATTCAAAATACCCCGTCCTCCTGGAGGGGAATTCGCCGAAATGGTTCGCAAAGCCATAAAAGAAATTCGTTTTCCCGGCAAACGTCCCGCTCGACAGCGTGAGGCCGTACGCGTAACCCCTTCCCGTTCGTTCAAACAGGAAGCTGAAGGTGGGCCCAATGGAAAAAAATGTGCGCTGTGTAATGAAAGATCCGGCATCCCGTTTTACAGTCACGGCCTCGTTGATAGATTCCGGAGCTGCCGCGACCGTTCCGGACATATTGAGAATAACCACGTAAATCATTCCGACAATGTACAATCTACCCATCCGCATACTACTTTTCCTCCAGAACCCGTTCATTATCCAGGAAACTTCCGACAAAGATAATTCTGCTATCGATCTGTCAGGGGCCTCTTATAAAGGCAACCGCTTAATCTTTTCGATGAAAATTTTAACATTCTGTCCAGAACTTTTTGCTTGTCACGATCCTCCCGGTGTGCCACATACTACTGCCGATAAAGTTCATTCAATCGCATATACTGGCGCCGAAGAGGTTGTTATTTCCTATGTATATACACTTGATTGATTCCTCACTCCCCAAATAAAGTAGAACCATCAGCTTAAGGGGGGTATTTATAAGCAACGACCAACTCTACAAATAATTAAGCGGAAAAGTAGGACTCCCGAATTCGGAAAGCCTTCAGACCGTCTGGAGGATGCTCTGCACGGAGGAGGAGGCGCAGGTCGCGAATATGCTTCCCGGGAGGCGGGGCTCGTGCAGATGACGGAAAACCGGATCGCGGGGAACGCGATATGCAACTGCTGTTCCTGCTGCTGTGAGATGTTCCGGCTCATTGAGCATTCCGGGAAGCAGTGGATACTCTCACCGAGCCGCTTCCTGGCCAGGGTGGGGGAGGGGTGCCCCACCCGTGGATGCGGAGTGACCCGGAGCGGGTCGAACAGGTCTGCGAGGATGAAGGCATCCGCGGCCTCCATCTCCTTTTGAGGCGACAACTATCCTGATACTGAGAGTGGTTGATGTATCCTCACCTCGATCGAGTGTTCTTTGCGATCATCGACAAGCGGTAGCGCCGATTCCTGCTGCGGTTTTCCATTTATGGTTACACCCGTTTCACCGTTATCCTCGATTATCCTGATTACGGTGATATGATACACCGTTTCCCGGTATCTGTAGTGCACCTTGAAGCTTTCCCAATCGGAGTGCAGACACGGTTCTATATGCAGAGTCTCTTTCTCAAGCCGAAGGCCCAGGAGCGATTCGATTATTAAGCGGTACATCCATCCGGCTGAGCCAGTGTACCAGGTCCAGCCACCGCGGCCTGTATGCGGGGCCTGGCCATATACATCAGCGGCCATTACATAAGGTTCAACCCTGTAGGTGGCAATGTCGTTAAAGGTGCTCCCGTGGTTGACCGGGTTTATCATGCCCATGAGCTCCCATGCTTTTTCACCTTCACCTGATGCCGCGAAAGCCATCGCAGCCCAGACCGCTGCATGCGTATACTGGCCGCCGTTTTCTCTTACGCCCGGAACGTATCCCTTGATGTATCCGGGGTTTAAATCCGATTTGTCGAATGGCGGGTCAAGAAGCTGTACGAGTGAGCTGCTGCGGCGGACAAGGCGCCGATCAAGTGATTTCATTGCCATACGCGAGCGGCCGGGATCTCCTGCGCCTGATAAAATTGACCAGCTTTGCGCGATAGAATCGATCTGGCATTCGGCATTTTTTGCCGATCCGAGGGGTGTGCCGTCATCGAAATAGGCCCGGCGATACCACTCCCCGTCCCATCCATTAGCTTCAATATTCTCGACGCAGTTTTGCGGCTTCCGTCTGACAATGCTCGGCAAAGGGACGGTCGTTATGAATCTCTGCAATCTTTGAAAACTGCATGAGCGTATTATAAAAGAAAAATGCAAGCCACACACTTTCACCTTTACCGTGGTTACCGATAAATTCCATGCCGTCGTTCCAGTCTCCCGAGCCGATGAGCGGCAGGCCATGCGCGCCGTAGCGCTGTGCCCTCTTGAGGGCCCGTATGCAATGATCATATAGCGTGGCGGTTTCATCGGAACGTATCGGAAGATCGTAGTACGAGTCTTCGTCTTCATTTACCGGGCGGCCTTTAATGAAAGGCACGGATTCATCCAGCACTCCGGTGTCTCCGGTTGCGAGAATATAGCGTGCCGCGGCCAGAGGCAGCCATAGGAAATCGTCTGAACAGTGCGTACGCACACCCCGGTCGAGCGGGGGATGCCACCAGTGCTGCACGTCGCCCTCTTCAAACTGATGTGCGGCACAGAGCAGCAGGTGTTCACGAAGGAGGCCCGGCTCGGTATGGACGAGGGCCATGGCGTCCTGGAGCTGATCGCGGAAACCGTAAGCTCCTCCTGACTGGTAATATCCGCTTCGTGCCCACATGCGGCATGCAAGCACCTGATAGATCAGCCAGCCGTTCGCCAGCACGTTCATTGATCTGTCGGGTGTCTCGATCTGTACCGCGCCAAGGGTGTGTTTCCAGTGGTCCCAGACCGCTTCGAGGGCGCCGTGCGCCGCGGAGGCGCCGCGGAATCGTCGCATCAGAGAATTGGCGTCATTGGAGTCCACGCCCGAGCCGAGTCTGAAGATTATTTCGCGTTCCTCCCCTTCGGCAAGCTCAACGGGAACCTGGATGGCCGCGCATGGATCCAGGGCCGCTCCGGTTCGGTTTGAGAGCTTTGTTCTTGTCATCGCGGCCGGATCCCCGAGAGTTCCGTTGCGGCCGATGAATTCAGTCCGGTCGCAGGTTATGGTGCGTGTGTCATTGTCCACATCGAAGAATGCGGTCCGGCCCTCGAACTCCTTGTTGAATGGATTGTGCGCGAAAATAGCACCGGTCAGGGGATCCTGCCGGGTGACCACGTGCATTGAGGTTTTCACGCGCAGGTCCCCCATCACCCATTCGGCGTATCCTGTTACGGAGATCCGGCGAGGACGTTTTGAAAGATTACGTATCTTCACCACGGTAAATTTGATGCATGCGTCAAGAGCAACATACACCCACACCTCAGTGCTGATGCCGCGTTCGGTGTGTTCGAATACGCTGTAGCCAAATCCATGCCGGGTTACATACGGGGTTAATCCGCGCTTTGGAAGCGGCATTGGTGACCAGAAGTGGCCGCGCTCTTCATCGCGTATGTAGAAAGCTTCGCCGCCCGTATCGCATACAGGATCGTTTTCCCATGGGGTGAGGCGAAACTCGTGGGCATTTTCAGACCAGGTATATCCCATGCCACTCTCGGAGATGACGGCTCCGAAATTTTTGTTCGCCAGCACGTTCACCCATTGAGCGGAGGTATCAAGCCCCTGTCCGGTCGTAATGATATTTCACGACCATCAGGAATGAAGCCCCGTATCCGTAAAAAACTGTGGGTAGATTTGGGTAGAGACTACTCTCGACTCTTCGGTGCGGATACATTGCGGGCGCGAGCAGGGAACCGACGTGCGCCAGCGCGCTCTTTCTGGTGAGCTGCTCACGCAGCGGTCCCCGCACTGTCGGTGATATACCGCCGGCGGATGGGTCCCACGAAATTTTCATCCATCGCTCGAATATCTCGTAGGAATTTCTTACAAAAATTGCGCCTGATGTGCCGCTGGGAACCTGTTGTCGATGCCCGCCGCAATCAGCCCGATCATCTTTTCATGAAGGATCTGCCGGTAACCGGCGTGGTCGTCGTTCCAGATCACGAGGTCTACCGCAAGCCCTTTAAGGCTCCAGTATGCGTGGGCGCCGACGAGCTGTTCTGAGCGGGTCTCTGTTGATGGCGTTTTCGATCTTGAAGGAGTACGATCAGCGAGAGTCACCGGGATGCTGTAACCCACCACCCAGGATCTGTGCCCGCGGAGGTTACTTCTCGTGGTGGTTGCTTGTGGGTCCGCACGAAGGTATGAATGCGCATGTATGATGAAACCCGCAAGGTGCCCGTTAACTGCGCTTCCGTTTCGGTGGCATTCGTTGCCGGAGAACCACCTGGCTGTGTGTCCATGCAAGGTGGAACACGCAGTAGGCCAGACGACGATCACGGTATTTCCTGCGAGATGCAGGGCTTCTTCACGGGTTTCCCCTACTCCCGAAACCGTGTCGATGAGGGCAGACTCCTCCGATTCAAGGGTAATCCCGTGGCCTGATCGCGGCAATAGGGTAAACCACCCGGCCTTCGTTCCCTTCAAGTGGAGCCGGATTGCGGATTGCCCGGGGGTTGACGAGCCAGTTGCCCCGCCCGATAAACTGCATCCGTTAGGTTTCATGCAAGACCACTTTTACCGTGCCTTCCTGCACGGTCATTACGGGAAACGTCCAGGTCGCATTTTCGTCTGCAAGAGCGAGGGCGGCGGTTGCACAGGATGACGTTCTTCGGAAAGGCGTCGGGTTTGCACAAAGAGATTGCTGAAGGCGGGATACAGCGCGTCCGCGAAAGACGGTGCGGGTCCGACTCGCGTAACTCGTTATTTCCATCACCCTGGGTTTTCTCGAAAAGTTGGTCAGCCGGACTCTGCGAAGTTCGATATCATCTTCGGGCGAAACAACGATCGAGGTGTCTGCGTATCAATATCAAAATCACAGCATATGAATTCTGCGCGGCCCTCTGAAAAAATCACCTCATAGTTCTCAGGCCCTTTGAGTGTCAGCTGATGCCCGGTGGAGCCAGAATTCACCGCTCTCCGTGTCGCGGATGTGGAAAGACACCCCGGTTGTCGCGGGTGGTGTCTTCGCGCCAGCGGGTAACCTCGATCCCTTCCAGCGGCTGTAACCGCCCCCCGCGTTTGTAACCATTACATGGTATCTGCCGTTCGAAAGAAGCTGTACTTCCGGTATTGCGGTATTATGGGCTGGAATATCCCGCATGGGCATCTCAGGGGGGGTGCTGCCGGTTTGAGTTTCGGATGTCGCGGTCGTATCCATATAAAGAGATGGCAGCAGGTATCCGCTTCTGCTGGAAGCAGAAGCATGGCCGCCTTGCAGAGCGGATCAAGGGTCTACCGAAGCGTTTCTGCATCGGACAGGTCAGGAGCAGATCAGATTCCAGAGCAAGCTCATCCCAGAATGATGCGACATGTAAGATTTCACGACGGCGTTTTGATAGCGAGAAGAAGGAAGTAGTGAAGGAGTGTCATCAATGGTTCCATAGAGGCCGAATCTGCCTCGATTTAGAGAGGCGAGCCGTTCCAGGTTTTTGCACGCATCTTCCGGGGCGACCATAAGGGCAAGCGTCAAGGGTGACGGGCGCGATTACAAGGTCATCGGAAAGCCCGCGTTTGAGTCCAAGGCCCGGCACGCCGAAGGCGCGGTACTGATAATCGAGTCGGATTCCAAGCGCGTTATAGCCGGATTCTGAAATGCCCCATGGTACGTCGCGCAGCCGCCGTCTTCGATGTGTCGCTTAACTACCGCTTTATACGTCTGATCCAGCGGGTGTTTCATATGTCGGCATCACGAGGAGCGGCATCAGGTCTTGAACATGATCCGCTCCGTGAAAGCAGAACCGGATCGCCGCCACCCAGAGGTGAGCAGGCGTGCAAGTGCAAACTAACAATGCCTTTTTTTTTTTTTTGTTTTTTTTTTTTTTTTTGTCTGCTTAACAGTATTGCTGACCCGTCTCCTAAAGAGTAGCCGCAGCACCGGGAGGATGCGCGCGCCTCCGGATCAGTGAAACGGAGGCGGCGCTCATCGGTTTCATGAAAGGAGTTTTGTTATGGCATTGCTTGAGCGTGTTTCAACCTTGATACGGGCCAATCTCAATGATCTGATCGACAAGGCGGAAGAGCCGGAAAAAATGATCAAACAGGTCATCCTGGACATGGAGAACCAGCTGATCCAGGTCAAGACGCAGGTTGCCGTTGCATTGGCCGACAGGCACTTGCTGGAGAAAAAACGAAAAGAGGTCGAGGGCAAAGCCGCGGAATGGATGAAAAAAGCGGAGTTGGCCGTCGACCGAGAAAAGGACGATCTGGCGCGGGCCGCAGTAGAACGCTCCCTGGAGCAACGAAAGATGGTGGAAAGCCTCAGGGCGCAGGAATCCGAACAGACGGCTCAGGCAGAGCTGCTGAAATCTTCCCTTAAAACGCTGGCGGACAAATTGGCCGAGGCTCAGACCAAAAGGGACCTCCTGATCGCGCGGCACCGCCGCGCCCGTGTGCTTCGCACGGCCGGCGAGACGCTCGCTGCCGACGGCGAAAAATCGACAGCCGATCCGCTGGACCACGCCGGTGATGGACTCACCCGTTCGGAGTCCGTTGCCCGGATCAAATCCGAACTGATGGCCGACGAGGTCGAGACCAAGTTCGCTTCACTGGAAAAAGAAGAGCAGATCGATCGCCTGCTGACCGAGATTAAGGCGCGCCGGCGGCCCACCGCGTAACGCATATCTGTTCAGTCTGGACCAGTTACAGGTTTCAGGCTACAAGTTGCAGTATGGAGCCCATGTTCGGTGTACCCTGCAACCAGTAACTGGTTCAGCTGCAGTCCCGATAAAGCTGCTGTCAATGGTTGGATGACAATTTGGCGTGAAGGGTGCGCGGAGCCTATCCCCCTGCCCGGATCGGGAGGATCTTGAGATCCACCAAACCGTTCAACACGAACTGAACGGCAATCGCTGTCAGGACCAATCCCATCAGCCGCATCAGAATGCGAATCCCGGTCTCGCCGAGAAACCTGCGAACCCGGTTGGCGCCCGCCAGAAGGAAGTAGGATGCAATCGCCGTAATGGCGATCGCGGCGAAAACCGGTATCGCCTGCCACCAGTTCTTGGATTGCCCGATCAGCACCATGACCGTGGAAATAGCCCCGGGACCGGCCAGCATCGGAATCCCCAGCGGAGTCACTCCGACATCTTCCTTGATTCGCGCCCTCCAGGCGTTCTTCAGTCACTTCCTGCGTCCCGGATCGTCCTCGCCTGTAGCATGTCCATCGCGACCAGAAACAAAATGAGGCCTCCGGCGATTTTGAACGCGGGGAGTGTGATGCCGAAAAGCTTAAAAATGAGAGTCCCGGCAAGCGAAAAGACCGTAAGGACCAGGAAGCACGTCCATGCTGCCTGGCGCGCCATCTGGCGCCGCTTTTCTTCACTGTCCTCGACCGTCATCACCAGGAAAGACGGAATGGTAGCCAGCGGATCCACGATAAAAAACACCGAGCTCAGGGCAACAAAAGAAAATTGGAGAATGTCCTTCAGATCCGCGTTCATCGTCTTTGCCTAATAGGGAACAGAAACTCAATGCATTAACCAGCGCCAATACTACACCAGCTTCTTCCCTTCACGCAACGAGGACTGCCCCTCAACGGCTAATGCCGAAAGTTATTTGCCATGACGGCATCCTTGGAGCCTCGAAGAGGCGGCAGTGAATAGGCCCGGCCGTCAGGCCTCACTTCAGGACACAGTTGACACTGTGGGTGGTTGATGCTATACATAGCACATGCGGCTGCAAGGACGGGAGTTCAGTGCTGCGGTAATCGGCCAGATAGGCGAGATCATGAGCGCTAACGCATCCCTCTCCCGTCGTGCTCTATCGCTGCGAGTCTGCGAACTACTTCAGTGGAAAGCGCCTAACGGCAAATTCAAGGAAGTCAGTTGTCGGAAAGCTCTGCTTAAACTGCAGCGTTGTGGCCTGATTAATCTGCCGGCGGCTAAGGAATCCTGTTTCAGGCGATCGAGTCCCAAAGTCGTGTCTGACCTGCCGATTGCATTGCCCGAATTGGAGTGCACCCTGGACAAGCTTGGCACGATAAGGATTAGTCCTGTTTCCAGCCGTTATAGCAAGGCCTCGACGATATGGAACACTCTCATGGAACGGTTCCATTATTTGGGCAAAGGGCCTTTATGCGGCGCGCAGATTCGCTACTTGGTAGAAAGCTCAGAACATGGATTCCTTGGCGCGCTGGCTTTCAGCGCCGCACAGTGGCGCTTGAAAAAACGAGATAAATATATCGGCTGGACTGAAGCAGCTCGACGTGCCAATCTGAATCGGGTCGTATGTAACAGCCGATTCCTGATTCTGCCGACAACACAAGTTCCGAACTTGGCTTCACATGTACTGAGCCAGTGTCTAATGCGGCTCTCAGATGACTGGAGAGAGCGCTATGGTTATGAACCGGTGCTTGCAGAGACTTTTGTGGACCCGAGCCGTTTTGCAGGGACGTGCTATCGAGCGGCCAACTGGATACATGTCGGGCAAACAGCGGCGGAGGACACTGCCTATCCCAACGGGAAGACACCTGGAGGTTGCAAAGACATTTACTTGTATCCGCTCCGTCGCGATTGGAAAGGGATACTATGTACGGAGCCAAAGGTAGCGCTGGGAATCACGCCTCAGGCTGAAGCGCCAAACGACTGGACCGAAGAGGAATTTGGCAGGATTCAATTTTTCGATGAACGGCTCAAATCTCGGCTATTTACTCTGGCGGGGGATTTTTTTGCTCAACCTGGGGAATTGATTCCGCAGACATGCAGCGGATCGGAGGCCAAGACGAAAGCAGCCTACCGGTTTTTCCAGAACGGCAACGTAGATATGCAGACATTGCTCAGGCCCCACATCGAGTCAACCATTGAACGGGTTCGTGCACACAAGGTGATATTGGCGGTCCAGGACACGACCTCGGTGAACTACACGGCGCACCCTCCTGAGGGAATAGGCCCAATTGGCGATGGTAAATATGGCCTTGTGGGTCTAGTGCTTCACGACACAATGGCCTTTACTCCCGCAGGCACGCCCTTGGGGTTGCTCGACGTGCAATGCTGGGCTCGGGATCCCAATGACATTGGCAAAAAGCATCGCCGACAACAGCTGCCGATCGAAGCCAAAGAAAGCAACAAATGGCTGGTCAGTTACCGAACTGTAGCTGAGATACAAAAAATTTGCCCAGATACGATGCTTGTGAGCGTCGGCGATCGGGAAGCTGACCTTTACGAGCTGTTCCATAAAGCCGCATTGGATCCGTCCGGCCCCAAACTGCTCATCCGTGCCGAGCGCACACGACAGCGAAAGATCATCGAGGAAGACAGGAAGGAAGAGCTTTGGAAGAAAATGGATAGTGAACCCGTAGCCGGATTGATCGATGTGGCAGTCCCGCGTCGAGGTTCGCGTCCGGCTCGGACAGCCAGGCTTCAAGTGAGGTTTGCACAGGTGGTGCTCAACCCGCCGTCAACGAGCAAGCTGCCAGCCTTAAGTGTATGGGCAGTGTATGCGCGGGAAGTTGGCTATGGCATCGAGGTCAAAGAACCTATCGATTGGATGCTTTTGACTTCTGTCACAACAGAGAGCTTTGAAGATGCTTGCGAGCGGTTGCGCTGGTATGCCCGGCGCTGGGGGATTGAGGTCTATCACCGCACTATCAAAAGCGGATGCCGTATCGAGGATCGTCGGTTAGATGATGCACAAAGTATACAGGCTTGCTTAGCAATTGATCTTGTGGTGGCTTGGCGAGTCTACTGGTTTACTATGGTGGGCAGAGAAAAACCCGATACACCGTGCAATCAAATCCTCAGCGAAGATGAATGGCATGTATTGAGCGCTTGGGCAACAGGCCAAGTTGCTCTTACTGCTCCCAGTGCAAAACAAGCTATGCACTGGATTGGCAAAATGGGTGGATGGTTGAGCAGAGGGAAAGAAGATAATCCAGGTACGACGTGCATGTGGAGGGGGCTGGGCCGTTTGCCAAGCATGGCACAAGGCTATCGTCTCGCATTACAAATCCACGGAGTGAGGAGCCCCTGACCCGCAGTATCAACTGTGGGGTACAGTGAGGCCGTCAGGCCGGGATTGGCAGCAGCATTGATGACGAGCACCGAAGGTGCGACACTCTTTTGTGCCGCACCTTCGGTGCTCGTTTTTATTCCATTCGTCTTTCCCGGCCTGACGGCCGGGCCTCCCCAGAAACAGCTCATGTTGATGGTACGGTTTCAATAAACTGCAAATTAAATTCATTCGCTTGTTTTTTCAGCCACTTAATGCGTTGTTCTCGAAATTTATTTTCGTAGTGTTGCATTCCTTTGTCGACATAACCGCGGCCATATTTAAGCATTCGATAAACGAGACGTGCTAGTTTATGAGCCATTGCGGTAATGGCTTTAGGAGCCCCAAGACGGGCCTTAAGCCGTCGGAAATTGGCACCTAAGGCTGTCTTGCTCTTGTTCAATGTCGTTGCGGCCATACGCAGAGTATGTGCGGCTCGATTTATTACATGACGACTGCCGCGCTTGGTTACCTTGCCACCAGTAATGCGGTTGTCCGGACACAAGCCTAACCAGGAAGCAAAATGCTTTTCGGTCTTCCAGCGTGTCATGTCTAGGCCGATTTCAGAGATAATCGATTGGGCATTGGTAATATCGATGCCTTCGATGCTGGTAAGGTCAACGCCGCTAATGCGATACAACTCATCGCGAAGATCGAATTTGGGTGAATTGCCACGTGGGCGCTTGTCCGGTTTCCTTGGAGATAGCGGTTTATCAACAGCATCTGCATTATTCGGAAATGTGCCGAGATGGGATTGAATCTGGCGATCACAATCGGCAATTTTGCTTTGATAGGTGTCGAACAATTCCAGAGACTGACTAAGAGTAAACACAAGCTCCTGCCGCCAGTTGCCTTGCAGGCTTTTGGCTATGGTTTCTTGGCTGGCATGAATGCGATAGTCCCTCATTTGGGCCAGCTTGTTGGGATCTCGTTCCCCATGAACGATTGCCCGAATAATCGCCAGGCCCGTTTGGCCGCTGATATCGCTAATGACATTCGCTAGTTGGATATTCATCTCCGTAAGTGCTTTTTGCATGTGCTGGATGCAACTGCTGGCCGAAGAAATCAAATTGTTTCTCTGGCGCAAATAACAACGAAGCACACCAATTTCATCCGCGGGTCTGAAAGAAGAATTCAGTAATCCGAAGGTGTGAAGCTTTTGAATCCATTGACAATCCAGTACGTCTGATTTGCGCCCAGGGACATTTTTGACATGACGTGCGTTGACCAAATAAACCTGGAAACCTCTAGATTCAAGAATTTGATAAAGCGGGATCCAATAGACGCCAGTCGATTCCATTGCTACCGTGTCTATCCGACAGACCTGCAACCAATCGGCTAAACGATTTAAATCACATGTGAACGTTTTGAATGATTGTACTGGCTTTGGATCTCTATCGAACGGCACTGCCACGTAATGCTCCCTGCTCCCTATGTCAATTCCAGCAGCGTTGAAGTTTAACGGAGGTAATCCAGAAAATGGGTCAGGTTTCGATTTTGATTTCGTTCTTTGCTTCCGCGGCATACTATCTCTCCTGTGAGTGAATGGGGCTCGGCCCGGTTGCGGTTCGGTTTAAGAATCTCCCCAACGGGGTCGCGCCTCCTTTGCCTGAGCATCAGAAGTCGTGCCACCAAACAAGTGACCGCCAATAAACCGGGACCACGCTACTCTGCGGGCATAAAAGCACCAATGGCGGGCCGGTCTTAGCTGTCGAGCCCCTTTGGATGGTGGCACCAACTGCGATATGACGCAAAGTTTCTCTCACAAGTAACCATACAGTTGGTATGGTTGGCCGCTCCCCAGAAACAGCTCATGTTGATGGTACGGTTTCAATAAACTGCAAATTAAATTCATTCGCTTGTTTTTTCAGCCACTTAATGCGTTGTTCTCGAAATTTATTTTCGTAGTGTTGCATTCCTTTGTCGACATAACCGCGGCCATATTTAAGCATTCGATAAACGAGACGTGCTAGTTTATGAGCCATTGCGGTAATGGCTTTAGGAGCCCCAAGACGGGCCTTAAGCCGTCGGAAATTGGCACCTAAGGCTGTCTTGCTCTTGTTCAATGTCGTTGCGGCCATACGCAGAGTATGTGCGGCTCGATTTATTACATGACGACTGCCGCGCTTGGTTACCTTGCCACCAGTAATGCGGTTGTCCGGACACAAGCCTAACCAGGAAGCAAAATGCTTTTCGGTCTTCCAGCGTGTCATGTCTAGGCCGATTTCAGAGATAATCGATTGGGCATTGGTAATATCGATGCCTTCGATGCTGGTAAGGTCAACGCCGCTAATGCGATACAACTCATCGCGAAGATCGAATTTGGGTGAATTGCCACGTGGGCGCTTGTCCGGTTTCCTTGGAGATAGCGGTTTATCAACGTAAGCGTCAAAACATCCCCACATTTTAATGGTGCCGGACAAACCTCTATGATTCTCTCCGAAAAATCTGACAGGAGGAAGTCATGAGAGAAAATCCGGAAAAGACAAATTACTGGCTGCAGCACATCCAAGCACTTCAAGAGAGTGGGCTCACTCGTAGAGCCTATTGTGAACAGACACCAAGTCAAGTTATCCACGCTGGGGTATTGGTGCCAGAAGCTGAATCCTTCAGCAAAGGCAAACAAGACAGTTCATGAATCCGGCTGGATTCCGCTGCAAATCGGCGAAGACGAGCCTTCGGGCATCGATCTGCGGATTGGCAGAATCACCATAGCGATTAAGCCCGGATTTGATCCATCGCTTTTGACGGATGTGCTTCGGACCATCAACGCACTATGCTGAACCCGGAATCCGTTGAGCGAGTGCACCTGGCTCCGGGAGTAACAGATCTGAGAAAATCCATCGACGGCTTGTCGGCTCTGGTGAGTGCTGTATTTGAACTGGATCCATTCTCGGACCAATGGTTTGTTTTCTGCAATCGACAGCGCGACAAACTGAAAATATTGCGCTGGGATCATAACGGTTTCTGGCTTTACTATCGGAGACTCGAACGAGGCCGGTTCAAATGGCCGACGCAAACCGGCCCCGCATTATGCATCAGCCGTCGACAATTGCAGTGGTTGTTGGACGGATTAAGTATTGAACAACAGCAAGCGCATCGGTCGGTGCATGCCAGAATCGCGATTTGAATAAATTGTTATAAAAGCCAGTAAATATGGGGCTTTCAGGTCACTTTGCACTTGCGATTTATTATCTAATTCCGTATAATAATACGCATGTCTTCGAGCTCATCACATCTTCCAGAAAACCCCCAGGAGCTGGCAAAAATCATTCGATAACCAGACGACGAGGAATGAGCAACTGGAAGCGAAAGTGCGCTGGTTCGAGGAGCAGTTTCACCTGGCACGACACAAGCAATTCGGGACGTCGAGTGAACGGAGCATTAAGGAACAACCCAATCTGTTCAACGAAGCCGAAGCGATTGCCGAAGCCGGGCCGGTTGAAGAAGCCATTCGCCAGACAATCACCTACGATCGTAAGAAGCCCGGCCGCAAGCCAATCCCCAAAAATCTTCCGATGGAACGGATTGAGTACCGGTTGCCGGAAGAGGAACAGATCTGCACGGCCTGTGGCGGTCATTTGCATGAGATGAGCGAAGAACTCCGGCATGAAGTAAAGCTGGTTCCGGCCCAGGTGAAGATTGTTCAACATGCCAGATTCGTCTATGGCTGCCGCAACTGCGAAAAGAACGGGATCGAAGTACCAATCAAGACTGCAAAGGCTCCCCGGCCGGTAATAGAAAAAGGATTAGCGTCTCCTTCGGCCCTTGCTTACGTCATGACCATGAAGTTCGTGGACGGAGTTCCGCTTTACAGACAGGAACAGCATTATGCCCGATTGGGAATCGACTTGTCGCGCGGTGTGCTTTCGAACTGGATGATCAAAGGCAGCGAATGGCTGGAGTTGATCTACGGCCGGTTGAAACAAAATCTTCTGCGAACAGGAAGTCCTGCATGCGGATGAAACGACGCTTCAGGTATTGAAGGAACCCGGCCGTCCGGCGGAAAGCCAGTCTTACATGTGGCTGTATCGCTACCGGGTGCGTCGGACCACCGATTGTTCTCTATGAATATCAACCCACTCGAGCGGGAGAACATCCCAGGAGATTCCTCGAACGGATTCAAAGGCTACCTGCATGCGGACGGCTATGCCGGATACCATGATATTCCCGATGTCACTCTCTGCGGCTGCTGGGCACATTTTCGCCGGAAGGCTGATGAAGCCCTGAAGGGATTACCGGTGAAACTGCGCCGATCCGGAAACCAAGGCGCAGGAACTGCTCGACAGGATTAACCGGTTGTTTGCCATTGAGCGTGAGTTGAAACAGTGCACAGCCGAGGAACGGCTCAATATCCGGAATATTAAAAGCCGTCCTATTGTGGAAGAGCTCCGGAAATGGCTGGATGACATAGCCCCGGAGATTTTACCCAAAAGCCTGTTGGGCATGGCTGTACATTATGGCCGGCAACAATGGCCGAAGCTGGTGCGGTTTCTGGAAGATGGGTGCATCGAAATCGACAACAACCGTGCGGAACGCTCTATCAAGCCTTTTGTTATTGGGAGAAAAAACTGGCTCTTTTGCAATACGCCAAAGGGCGCTCGTGCCAGCGCCATGATTTATAGCATCATCGAAACGGCCAAAGAGAATCGGCTGAATCCGTACTCCTATCTAAATCACCTATTTGAAAGATTGCCCAATCTGGATTCCAAGGACGAGAAACCCTCGATCCGTTGCTGCCTTGGAACGTTAAACTGCAGTAGCCAGCCTGTGTGGAAGAATTGACGCTCACTTATCAACAGCATCTGCATTATTCGGAAATGTGCCGAGATGGGATTGAATCTGGCGATCACAATCGGCAATTTTGCTTTGATATGTGTCGAACAATTCCAGAGACTGACTAAGAGTAAACACAAGCTCCTGCCGCCAGTTGCCTTGCAGGCTTTTGGCTATGGTTTCTTGGCTGGGCATGAATGCGATAGTCCCATTTGGGCCAGCTTGTTGGGATCTCGTTCCCCATGAACGATTGCCCGAATAATCGCCAGACCCGTTTGGCCGCTGATATCGCTAATGACATTCGCTAGTTGGATATTCATCTCCGTAAGTGCTTTTTGCATGTGCTGGATGCAACTGCTGGCCGAAGAAATCAAATTGTTTCTCTGGCGCAAATAACAACGAAGCACACCAATTTCATCCGCGGGTCTGAAAGAAGAATTGAGTAATCCGAAGGTGTGAAGCTTTTGAATCCATTGACAATCCAGTACGTCTGATTTGCGCCCAGGGACATTTTTGACATGACGTGCGTTGACCAAATAAACCTGGAAACCTCTAGATTCAAGAATTTGATAAAGCGGGATCCAATAGACGCCAGTCGATTCCATTGCTACCGTGTCTATCCGACAGACCTGCAACCAATCGGCTAAACGATTTAAATCACATGTGAACGTTTTGAATGATTGTACTGGCTTTGGATCTCTATCGAACGGCACTGCCACGTAATGCTCCCTGCTCCCTATGTCAATTCCAGCAGCGTTGAAGTTTAACGGAGGTAATCCAGAAAATGGGTCAGGTTTCGATTTTGATTTCGTTCTTTGCTTCCGCGGCATACTATCTCTCCTGTGAGTGAATGGGGCTCGGCCCGGTTGCGGTTCGGTTTAAGAATCTCCCCAACGGGGTCGCGCCTCCTTTGCCTGAGCATCAGAAGTCGTGCCACCAAACAAGTGACCGCCAATAAACCGGGACCACGCTACTCTGCGGGCATAAAAGCACCAATGGCGGGCCGGTCTTAGCTGTCGAGCCCCTTTGGATGGTGGCACCAACTGCGATATGACGCAAAGTTTCTCTCACAAGTAACCATACAGTTGGTATGGTCGGCCGCTCCCCAGAAACAGCTCATGTTGATGGTACGGT
>CAVSZF010000008.1:0-4701 GCA_963732395.1 uncultured Spirochaetota bacterium
TGGATTCTCCATTTCAACATGTATGCATGACGATCTGTCTTATATGACGGAATATGATCATGAAAAATCTCCATAACATATCATTAAAATCAGAGAATTATGTCAAGAAAAAAAATCAAGATAATAAGTCATAAAATGTAATAATAAAAGATATTTAGTAATATAAATACTTCTGATTGTCAAACTGAGATTTTCAATGCAGCATCATTTTTTAATGCGAGCAAAGGCGTTGCCATACATGTCGTAGACAGCCTTCCGTTACTATGCATCAATATTATTGATCTTCTAAACCGATCTGTAGTCCGTGACCATGAGGCCGCCGGTTGAAGGGGCTGTGCCGGTCATAGGGGGTCTTTGCCAGTTTTTTTCGGTCGCACGTACTCGTCCTTCAATACATCGCCGAGGTAGACGATCCCGAGGAATTTTTCATGATGCTGTTTTATGACTTCGACGATCCCGGACAGGGTGGTGCGTATCAGCCTCTGGTCGGCACGGTATCCCGCCCGGTACGCGATCGCCGCCGGGGCGTCTTTTCCGTAATATTTCACCAGAAGTGGCACAATCTCCGACATCTCCTTGAGGCCGACGAATATGACCAGGGTATCCCCGTGAGCGGCGACGGCAGCCAGCATCTTTTCATTCGACCTGAGGCCGTCTGGCACCGTGATTATCGCTGAGCCGCTGGCGGCGACGTTTCTGGCGATCATGGCGTTGCCGGCGTTGAAGGCGCTAATGCCAGGAATGATCTCGATCTCGCCGCCTTTGAAATGATCGGTAAGCCAGTATGTCCAGCTTCCATACACGGTGGGATCGCCGTAATCGAGAAATGCCACGCTCTTGCCATCTTTGAGAAGCTTTCTGATGCCGGATACGCCCTCCGTGCGGATTCGATCGACAGCCTTCTGCGCGTCCGTCCCCGTTACCCCCGGGTGGGTTTTCATGTAGTAGTGAAGCATGCTTTCCAGTGGATCAAAGAGTACGGGTTTACCCGCCATGTAGTGGGAAAAGCGGTGCGCGATGTCGGAGGTGCAGACGAAGGCGCCGACAGTGCCCATACGGGAAACTGCCTGAAGCGAGACGAGGCCCGTGTCTCCGGGGCCCACGCCGATTATATAGAGTTTTCCAGTGGAATGCGGGGTGACGATGCGTATGCTCGACAGCTTCTTTACCCACCGATCGGCGGAAAGATCGTCGGGCATAACCGTGATGAATCCGCCTTTTTCGCCGGCGGGACCGCCGTTCATGGTATCGGCAACGATGATCCTGTCGGCCCCTCCGCCATAGAGGAGCTCACCCGCGGACACAAGGGAGCGGTATCCGTCAGATGCGGATATCACCAGGGACTCTTCCGGCCGCAGTTTGACGCCATTGGCGGCAAGGAGCTCCGCCAGGGAGATCCCCTCGAAGGTATGATACCCGTGGTATCCCTTCCCGTCGCCGACCTGCACGGCGGTGATCCTTCGGCGCGGGAGTCGGGCAAGTTTTCGGATGGTGATCGGTTTTTGTACATCTTCGCCTTCCACGGTAAACGAGAATGATTTCGGTTTGTTGGGCTTGAATTCGGAAGAAGGGGGGGCGCAATCGACAACCTCTATCGATTGGATACCCTCGATGGCGCGGTCGTACCAGCGGTCTCCGGCCGCGACGAGGGATGGCATCGGGACATTCCTCGTGAGAGGGGCGAATCGTTTTTTGTATTTATTGTCATTGTGACAGCGGCCGCATGAATGAAAGGGCATGACAGGAGAAAAGGCAGTGGCGACAATGAAGTTTCCTGGCTGGCCATACATGATTTCCCCCCACGAAAAAAGACTTCTCGATCCGTCCCTTCCGGTGGCGATCACCGCGAGATCGATGGGCTTCGAATATTTTCCGGGCTCCTTCCCGGAAGCCGCGAAGAGGAGGAGTTCTTTAAGGGGAACACCGGTGCAGTTGAAAACTCCGCGGAAATCGCCGGCACGGGTGAGTGCGTTGATGCGTACGGTGGCCGTTGCAAAACGAGTGAGGTCGTCCGGAGACAGCGTCATCGGTTTTCTGACAAGGCCGGATATGGTGATCGGCTTTGATTCTTTTCCTTGAAGGGGGATCATCCCTGCGAAAAGTAATAGTGAAAACAGGATGGCGGCGTATTGGTGCTTGCTCATAATGATAATTACTGCCTCCTTCTCGGCGTTTTATGGTGCGGGAGGGAATATATGCCAAAAGCACATGGGGTATGGTGTTGTGATGGCTGTCAAATAAATTATAAAAATCATTGTAAGAAATAGTAACATAATGTAACAAGATGGGATAATCATGGAGTAATTGACAAGAAAGGGCGAATATATGAAGGTGATCGGAACGGCCTTAATGAGACGTCTTTCATTTCCTGAAACGGGAAGGGGATGGAACAACCCCGCATAAACGGGGTTAACGGAGTGATGCGAATCGGCGGGCGGAGGAGGGAATCGGAATAGCATGAATGAATTATTTCAGGGCACCTTCCTTTTCAGCGAGGATAGTATAAACCTGATGCATTTCGCCACGGGGCCATGGCTTGATTGGCTGATGGTGGCGGTGACCGCCCTGGGGAGCCTTCCCGCCAGTGTGGCAGTCCTGTCGGTTCTTTTCTGGTGCGTGGATAAAAAGACCGCGGTTCGCGCAGGAGCCATATTTTTCATGGCCGGGATACTCAATTCGGTGGTGAAAGAGATATGCAACACACCAAGGCCGGACCCGACAAGGCTGATTCAGCCTGTGGCCGATCTGTACCGATTATATGCGCCACGAAGCCCGAGTTTTCCGAGCGGGCACACGGCAAACGCGGCTTCCCTGTGGGGATCGATCGGCTACTACTTGAGGAACGTCTCCGCAACAGCAGCTGCCATTTTCGTAATCGTGGCCGTTCCCTTTTCCAGGCTCTATCTCGGGGTTCATTACCCCGGCGATGTAATCGGGGGATATCTCGTCGCACTCGCCGTCATGGCCGTCATGGTGCCCCTGCTTCACGCCGTCGAAGGCATCTCATTCAGGCCCGTCGGAACCGTGCCTGCCGCGGCGGTAACCCTGGTGCCATGGGCGGTATTCGCCTTCTATCCCGCCATGTACATGCTGAAGAACATGTCGCTATTTGCCGGTCTGGTCGCAGGGTTGTTGATCGCCGATGGGAAGAATGAATTCGATACGCGGGGGGAGGGCCTTCGTCAGATACTGAAGGTAATCATCGGGATTGCCGTAACGGGGGCCCTTTTCGCGGTGCAGAAAATAGCGTGCGGACACATGGTCGTTATTTTCATTTTATACTGGCTCATAGGGTTCTGGATAACCCTCGGGGCCCCCCTGGTCTTTGCGAGGTTAGGGCTCTCGCGCGAGTGTCAGGATGTAACCTGACGCTCGCACGAGAGGGCCCTGTTCACTCTTATCGAGGAGCGGCATGTCGGAGGTGTTCATGCACGATCGCACCTTCCTCCCCATGCCGGCATCAGGGTATTTCCCGAGAAGCGATTCTTCGAATCGTTTTATGGGCTTCTCCGGATGGCGATGATTAATGGATGATCCATGTATGGGACGGATTGGAACAGGCTGTCAGGAGTAATCTTTATCCGGGGAGTGAACCGGGTCTTTCGCGATAGTGATTATGGAAAAATCGCGGCTGATGAACCGTCCTTCATGAGGGCACCATGGAGGCGGCATGACGGGGAATGCGCCCCGTCGGGGTGAAGCCCGCGGTTAAATGACCATCACCATCCTTTCCATGTCGTCCTGCTTACCCAGGACGACGATAACGTCATTGGCCGCCAGTATCTCGCTCGGTCTGGGATTGAAGATCATTTCCCCGCTGTTTTTCTTGATCAGGACGATGATGACCCCGAAATCCTTACGCAGGTTGCTCTCGATGAGGTTTTTTCCCACGAGCTTCGATTCCGGTTTAACCACGCACTCTTCCATCTGGAGTCCCAGGTGGCTTTCCATCATGGCGATATCGATGAAATCCACGACCGTGGGCCTTATGAGCACCTGGGCCATCCGCTTTCCGCCGATGAGGTAGGGCGACACGACCCGCGTTGCCCCGGCCCGTTCAAGCTTTTTCTCATTACTGTCGTTGGAGGAGCGCGCCAGGATGAAGATATCCGGGCGGAGGCCCTTGGCCGTCAGGGTGATGAAGACGTTGTCGGCATCGGAGCCGAGGGCGGTGACGATTCCCGCCGCTTTCATGATGCCTGCCTGGAGGAGGGTTTCATCCGTGGTCGCATCGGCGGGAATGTAGAGCACACCGTCGGATTCCATCCGTTCAATGGAACCGATGCTGTTTTCGATTACCACGAAATTTTTCCTGTGCCTTTGCAATTCCTTGCAGACAAGGCTGCCGATTCTGCCGTAACCACAGACGATATAGTGGTTCATCAATACGGAAATCTTCTTTTCCAACTTTCTTCTCCCAAATGTCTTTCTTATTTCCCCCTCGAGAAACATCCTGAGGAGGGTGCCGATGGTATAGGCTCCGATCATTATCCCCGTGCTGATCAGAAGAAGTGTCAATATTTTTCCTTTCACCGACAGGGGATGGACCTCCTGGAACCCGACTGTACTTATGGTTATCATCGTCATGTAGAAGGCGTCGAAGAGGGTCATTCCTTCAAGGAGGTGATAGCCAAGTACGCCAAACAGGAGCGTCAGGGCGAGGAGCATGAATGATGTCCGAAGCTTTTTCAAATCGCCGAT